>JAHBXE010000014.1 GCA_019636625.1 Phycisphaeraceae bacterium | reverse complement strand
TCACTGCGTCACTGCGTCACTGCGTCACTGCCCTCGCCATGAAACCCATCCTCTTCGCCATCCTCGCCGGCCTCTGCTGGGGCGTCGGCGAGATTTACACCAAGTCCGCCCTGAACTCGAAGGAAGTGGGGCCCCTGGCCGCGTTTCTCGTTCGAGCTGTTGTCACGCTCCCGCTGGCCCTCGCCGCGTACGTTCTTGCATCCCGCGGCATCGGCTTCAGCCATGAGGTCGCCCACTGGGCCAGAACCGCCTCGACCGGGACATGGCTCAAGCTCATCCTCGGCTCGGGCCTCCTCGCCGGGTTCGCGGGCGTGTTCTTTTTCTATTCCGGCCTCTCCATGCCCGGCGGCGATATCTCCATCCTCCGCCCCATCGCCTTCAGCCTCGCCCCCGCCTCCGCCGTCCTCCTCGGCTGGCTCATGCTCGGCGAATCCATGACGATCCGCAAGGCGGTGGCGGTGGCGCTCATCCTGGCCGGGATTGTTCTGCTCAGCGCTCCATCAAAGGGCGCCAAGAACGAAGCCGCTCCGATCGAAAGCGGAACGTGATGGGCAAGAACTCATGTGTGCGCCACGGCTCCGGCAGTCCGTTCAGCACATCGTGAGTCCGCCATCCACGCACAGCACCTGCCCCGTCAAGAACCCCGCCTCATCGCTCGTCATGTAGCTCACCGCGGCCGCGATGTCCTCCCCCGCGCCGAGCCGCTTCACCGCCATCATCTTGAGCACGCCTTCCTTGATGTCCTGCGACAGGTTCGCCGTCATGTCTGTCTCGATGAACCCGGGCGCGATCAGGTTGCACGTCACCCCTTTCCCGCCAAGCTCGCGTGCGATCGTCTTGGTCAGCCCGATCAGCCCCGCCTTCGCCGCGGCGTAGTTCGCCTGCCCCGCGTTCCCCACGACGCCGCTGGTCGAGCCGATGTTCACGATCCGCCCGAACTTCTTCCGCATCATTTCCCGCGCCGCCGCACGGATTGCCACGAATGCCGACGTCAGGTTCGTCTGGATCACCGCGTTCCAGTCCTCATCCGACATCCGGAGCACCAGGCCGTCCTTGGTGATCCCCGCGTTGTTCACCAGAATGTCCAGTCGCCCCTGCTCCGCGGCGACCTCTTCCACAGCCTTGGCCAGAGCCGCCGAATCGCCGACATCGACCGCCTTGAACGACGCCGACCCGCCCGCATCCTTGATCTGCGAAGCCAAGTCCGAAAGCGGCCCGGCCGACCGGCTCACGAGCACAACGTGCCGCCCGTCTTTCGCGAGCCTCTGCGCGATCGACCGCCCGATGCCGCGGCTCGCCCCGGTCACAAACGCAACACGACGTTCAGTGGTAGTCATGCCCGATCATAGATCAGAACCGAGCCATACCCAAGCCGCGCGAGGTCCGTCCCTGCCGTGTTCCGGCGCGTCAGCAACCGAACGTTCGCCCGCTCAGCGTCCGCCGCCCGGCACATCGATCGGTCCGCCCGGCGTGTTCCGACGCCTCGGGTTCGAGGGCGCATCGCCGGCGGGCGCACCGGCCGCGGGCGCTGTCGACCCCGGCGCGGCGGCATCCGGGCGATTGAACACCGGATCGGCGGGAGGTAACGCCGTGGTCTGGATCGCCACACCATCAAAGTCCGAAGCGCGAGGCTTCGTCTCGCCCTGACTCAGCGCGTTAGTGAACATCCACGAACCGCCCTGCTTCTTTCCGTTCCACGCGAGCAGGTACGCCTCGCCCGGAACCTGGATCGCCATTCCGACCAGCGTGGAGGTCGCCTCTGCCTCGGTCGTGTTCGAGAGCGACACAATGCGGACTTGCTCGATCGCCTTGGTCTCGTTCGCCCAGTCCCCCTCGCTGACCAGTTCGTCGAGGATCAACTGCGCCGAGCGATCCAGCATCCCTTTCATCGCCCCGGCATCGCCCTTCGCCAGCGCGTTGGCCAGCTTGATCACGCCCTCGGCCATCCCACGGTCCGCCGGGGCCTGCTCCTCGACAAACTTCACCCGGGGGTCGGACCTCATCTCCTGCATGAGCGCCTGCACATCCACGGGCTTGGGAATCTCGATCACGGGCGCAGGGGGTGGCGCCGGCGGCGGTGCCGCCTTCTTCTTCTTTTTCTCGCAACCCGCCGCGGCGACCGCAACGCCCGCCACCGCCACCATCACCAGCACGCGCTTACTCAGGTTTGTCATGGCTGTTCACCTTCACGTTGCGATCGATCCGCCTCATCAGCCCCGCCAGAGTCACCCCGGGGGCCAGTTCGTGATACTCGCCCTTCACGTTCGCCGCCATCCACTGGCACGATTGAGCCCACCGAACCGGGCTGGTCAACTGCGACACCAAGCCCGACCGGATGCTCTCCGCCATTGTACGGCCCCCGGCCCCTCCGGATGCCCCTTCAGCGGCGTGTGGCAGAGCCGTTACATTTGAAACCACGGGGCACCGCGGGTCGCGGATCGTCGTCTTCTCGAGCGCCGCCCGGAGCCGTTCCGCGGCCGGCGCCATGAGCGGCGAGTGAAACGCCCCGGCCACCGGCAATACCGCGGTCCGGAGCCCTTTGCCCGTCGCGATTCCGTTGGCCCGTTCGATCGCCGACTTGCTCCCAGAGAGCACCACCTGCCCCGGCGCGTTGAAGTTCGCGCACACCAGCACATCCGCGCCCCGGGCTTGCTCGCACACCGCCGCCGCCTGTGTCTCATCCGCCCCGATTAGGGCCAGCATCCCCGAGGGCGTCGCCTCCGCCGCATCCTGCATCGCCCGACCCCGCAGGGTCACCAGTTCGAGACCATCGAGGAACGAGAAGGCTCCCGCGATATGCAGCGCGGTGTACTCGCCGAGCGACAGTCCCGCCGCGCATGACAGGGGCGCTTCGCCGTTCCCATGCCCGCTCCTAGCCAGCATCCCCTTCCAGCACGCCACGGAAGTGGTGTAGATCGCCGGTTGGGAGACATCGGTCCGATTCAGGGTTTCAACCGGGCCCTCGAAGCACAGCTTGGACAACGGAGCACCCAGCCGATCACCAAGAGCCCGATCGGCCTCCATAAACACCTGCCTCGCCTCGGGCGAGGCGTCGAACCACCCCTTCCCCATGCCGACTGTCTGCGCCCCTTGCCCCGGACAAAGGAGGATCATGCTCATGACGGGATCATAGGGCTTTCAGGCCGCCACCCTCTCCCCCCTTTGAGGCCCAAAGCCCGCCCGTTCAGGCCGGCGGATCCCAAATTGCGTCCGAGACGTTCTTCCCCGATCCGTCACTCTCCCGCCGGAGGATGTACCGGTCTTCGGTCATCCCGTATCGCGACGCCCAGCGCACCACCACATCGTCGAAAGCGCGATCGAAGCACTCCGGGTCGAGCTTCCACACTCCCTCCGCCTGGACAAACTCCACCTTGTGCTTGAGCTCGATTCCCTCGACGAACAGCGTTCCAAACGCCCGGGGCTTCTTGAAGGTCACCTGGCCGATCCAGATCCACCGGTCGCCCCGGTCCTCGGTGCCGCGATCGATGACCATCGAAATGGCCGTTCGCGCATCCACGGTTCGAAGCTCATCGCGCGTCAGCCGGTTCCGCAGCGAGGCAATCCGCAGCCGTTCCGATGGTCGCATCCGGTACACCTGCTCACGCTTGGCCGATCGCGCGGCGTTGAGGATGTGCTGGAAGTAGTCGACGTACTTCTCGTCCATCATCGACACCGCCGCGGCGCCGTTGTTCCCCTCCATCGCCAAGAGGTAGGCATCGAAGAGATCGAGCACCTCCTGCTTTGCCGTGTTGTCCTTGCATGAACCCAGCCCGAGGACCAGGATTGCCAGCAACGCCGCCCACACGAAGTTCTTCATGGCGCCCAGCATACACAGATTCCCGTTGCTTGCCAGTCGATCCTTGAATGTGAGGGATGTCGGCGGCTCGTGACTGGCCGACGGTGGCCGTTCGGCCCGGGCCGGAGGTTCCGGGTGCTCTTGCGCAGATTCGGCGGGCGGGCCCCCGTCCGGTCATTGGCTTCACGTTCGGGCCGCCCCTGTTCCAGCGCGATAACTCCGCACCAGACGATGGAACCTTCCCAAGGTTCGTGCGTCCTAACTTACGCGTCGACCGCCCGCCCGCCAGAGGCCGGTGGGCCAGTTCGAACCGCAGGGTCTTGCCGGAGCATGGCTTCGGCAGGGCCCATCCAGGGTCCCGTTACAACCGCGCGGGGTTGGCCCGCCGCTCGGAGCGGCCGCTATCCCCTCGCCCATGCAAGGAGTTGGTCATGTTCCGCATCGCTTCGACCCGCACCTCTCGCCTCGGTCTGGTTGCCGGCATCCTCGGCTTTGCCGCGCCGCTGATGGCCGCCGGGCCGGAGATCAAAGTGAACTTTGGCCGAGTCACCGTTCAGCCGCCCACATTCGCCCATGTCCAGGTCCGCTTCGGCTCGCCCAAGCGCCCGGATCTCGGCCGCCACCAGCACCGCCGCCCCGAAACCGTCATTCCCTGCGACCTGCAGCTCTCCGCCTACCAGTCCGGTGACCGCGTGATCGTTGTCGCCCGCGGCAGCAACACCTCATCCGGCTTCATCACCCGCTTCGAGGCGTGCGACACGTCGGGCTTGCGCCCCGAAGTCCACCTCGTCAACGTCCGCGGCGACGGCTGCTACGCGCAGGTCATGACACCCTTCGACGTCAGCGCCACCGTGCAGTCCTGCCGCCCGCTGTCCTGCATCCGCGTCCGCATCGGGCACCAGGTCCACGATGTCCGCGTGATCCAGTCCCGCCGCTTGTAAACCCGAGCCGTCACCACGAACTCGTTCTGGTGGCCCGCCCGTTCCCGGTCGCGTGAACCGGCGCGGGCGGGTTGCTTTCACGCCACGCCCTGGGCGGCGCGGCACCCTTCGCACTGTCCCGCTGGGTCCTGCTGGAAGTACTGCTCGAGTTGGCCGTACCACTCCGGGAACTCCGACCGCAGCTCCGTGCCACGTTCAAAGAAAGCCTCCACCGAAACCGCGAAAAACTCTGCTGGGTTCTGCAGTCCGTACGGGTTCAACACCGACCCCATTCCCATCGACCACCGCCGCGCCAGCTCTCCCTGGGCCCGCGCCATCACCCGCTTCCACCGCTCCCTGGAAGCGGCGTCCGGGAGGAAAGGAACGCCCTCGACCGCCCCCGAATCCGCGTCCAGCTGGTGGGCGAACTCGTGTAGCACCAGGTTCCTGCCGTCGTGCGCATCCGCCGCGCCCGCCAGCGTATCGGCCCACGAAAGGACCACCGGCCCGCCCGATCCGGGCGTGTACCACGATTCCCCCTGCCGCCAGCTCGGCCCCTCCGTCACCATGCCGGCCGGTCCCACGCTCCGGCCGTTGCCGACAAAAGAGTGTGGATACACCAGCACCGTTCGCATCCACGGGAAGTAGTGGTCCTCGCGGTTGAGGAGAAGCACCGACGCTTGTCCCGCGATCAGCACCTTCACCTCGTCCGTCAGCACCAAGCCCCCGCACCCTTCGAAGTACTTCTCGCGCAGCAGCACCTGAATGTGCCCCTCCAGTTCCCGCTGTCGGTCTACCGACAGCCGTCGGTAGTACGGCATCCGTTCACGCAGGATCGCCCGCCATGACTCCGGAAATGGCCGCTCGCGGATCCTCCGACGCCGCCGTTTTGTCAGTCCGATCACACAGGACTCCCTTCTTCGCTCGCACGCACGGGGGTTCTTCCGGTGCGGCTATCGCGGCTTCCACCGCAGCGAAGAGCACTGAAGCAAGCCCGCTGCCACGTTCCCGAGGGTTCTCCTCACCGGACAGACCGGTTACCATTCGGGACCACTCCGGAGCACCCGATGATCCGACTCCTGATCGCACTGGTCTGCCTCATCCCTTCGCTGGCGCACGCCCGCCAAGGTGAAGCGCCGGCCCATTCCCCGACCGCCGTTGTCGTTGCGCCGCCGACGATCACGCTGCTCGATCCGGGCGAGGAGCCGCGTCAGGCCCTTCGCTTCCGCATCGCCCCGGACCTCCGGCAGAGCGTGCAGTTCCGCATGGTCATGACGACCAGCATGAGCATGAGCGGCGCGGAGGCCCCGGAGACCCGCATGCCCGCGGTCGTGATGACGATGAATGTTGCCGTCAAGTCGGTCGCCGACGATGGCGATGTGAACTACGAGATGACCGTCGCGGATGCCAAAGTTGAGTCCGGCCCCGGCGATCCTGAGGAGCTGGTCAAGGCGTTGCGTGAGTCCATCAAGCCGGTCAAGGGACTCCGCGGCGTCTGCACGGTTTCCAATCGTGGCATCACACGCTCCGCCTCCATCGACATGCCGGGGGACGCCGCCAACCCCGCGGCCATGCAGGGCTTCCGCGAGCAACTGGATCAGGCGATGTTCCCCCTTCCCGAAGAGCCGATCGGGAAGGGCGCCCGTTGGACCGTGGAGAGCAACGGGGTGACGCAGGCCATACGGCTCAAGCAGAAGACAACGTACACGTTGACGGATGTTCAAGGCGACACGGCATCGTTTGATGTCGTGGTCGAGCAGACGGCGGGTGAGCAGGAAATCAAGTCCCCGGACATGCCTCCGGGCGCATCCGTCACCCTGCGGTCGCTCAACTCGGAAGGCAAGGGCAGCATCGAGACGGCGCTTACGCGTCTCATCCCTCAGCGCTCGCAGGTGAAACTCAAGTCCGTGATGGACGCGGTCATCGGTCAGGGCGGGCTCGGGATGGGGATGAAGCAGACCACGACCGTCGAAGTTCAGATCACGGATGCGTCCGCCGGCGATCCCTCATCCGCCCATGACAAGCCGGCCGATCCGGGCAAGTAGCGTCAGGCCCGGGGCTTGATGGCCAGGATACCGCACGGAGCATCACGCACGACACGCTCGGCGGTGCTCCCGATCAGCACATCCCGCAGGTTCGTCTTTCCCCGCGTGCCCAGGACGACCAGGTCCGCCCCGCGCGACCGGACGAACTCCACGATTCCCACCCCGTGCCCCGGGGCTTCGACGACCTCGAAGCTGGCCTTGGCCCATCCCGGTGCGTCGGGTCCGCAGAAAGTCTTGAGTTGGGCCACGAGCGCATCACGGAACGCCGCCGCCACTTCCGGTTTCACGGGCGGGCGAGCCAGCTTCCGCCACGGGGCGCTGTACACGTGCAGAACGGTGAGCGAAGCGCCGTCCTGCGCCGCGACCCGAACCGCCGCGGCCAGCGCATCGTGCGATGTCTCCGAAAAGTCCACGCACGCCACCACCGACTTGTACGGCCCGCGTTGGCCATCACGCACCAGCAGCACCCGCGTCGGGGCCCGGCGGACGCATTGCGTCGCGAGCACGCCGGGCGTTCTGCCCGGCGAGATCCCGTGCGACCCGAGCACCAGCAAGTCCGCCTGCCGCTCGCGAACACGCCGCGTGAGCTCCATGATCGGGCTGCTCACGGCAACCTCGAACTCGACGCCCGCCTTGCCCGGGACATCCTGCGCGAACTTCTCCCACTGCGCACGCGCCTCGGCGACGAGACCTTCCTGGATCTCCTCGACAAAGGGCGTCAGCGCCTCCTGCCACTCCATGGCCACGATCGTGTCGACCACGTGCACCGCGTGCAGCTTCGCGCGATTCCACGAGGCGATGCGGATCGCCTGCGACAACGCCGCGGCACAACAGCGCGTGAAGTCAATCCCCACGACGATCGATCGGAGCTGGTCCATTCGGGACCTCCTTGTCCATTCTAGGAACAAGGAAGTGGTCGGCGCCGACGCGCTGCCACCGCGAGGCCCAGCCCGAAGACCCCCGCGGCCGACGGTGTCGGCACAATCGAGTTCACGTGAGCGATCAACTCCCGCAGCGTGACATCGGTCGCTGTCCGCGCGGCGGCGAGCGGCGTGTCAATCCCCACGTGCAGGTGCCCGGCGGCAACACACCATGAGGGGTCCGACGGGTCTGAGTGAATCGACTGGTACCAGCTTCCGTGGTACCCGATGAACTCGGAAAGGAACCCGCCCGCGAGGTTCGCGGAGTTTGAGTCGATGAAGGCGCTGATGCCCAGGCTCGCCTGATTCACCGCGTTCACGATGTTCTGCATCGGAAGTGTCGAGAACCGGATGGTCTCTGCCGGCACCGTCGGGTCGGGCGGAGAGGGCGTCGGCTGGAACGGCGCGATGTAATCGTTGATCCACGATGCCCGGTTCTTGGTTCTTGCTTCAAGCTCCCAGTTTGACCCCGAAGAGCCCCGGCTGAACGTGATGATGGCCACGGGCCGGATCTCCGCCGTGATCCGCCACCAGTCCTCGGAGGTGTCCTGGTAGTCCACCATGAAGTCCCCGGTGCCCTGCGGGTTGGTTCCCACTCCGCCGGGAAACTCGGGAAAGTACGAATGGATGTTGTACCCGAGGCCCTCCCAGTTTCCCCCGATCCACCCGCCCGGGTTCTGCGTGGCGCTGGTGCTGAAGCGGCGGATCATCTCATTCGTCGGCGGCCAATAGCCGGTGATCAGGATGTTGTTCGTATAGTCCGCGTGGGCGCAGGCGGCGCAGGCCAGCACGGCGGCACAGGCAGTTTTCATGGAAGGCATTACTTGAAGATAGCCGAAACCGGCGAAAACACCAGACCAATGCTCAGAATCTTGTCACGGGACCGCAAACTCGATCGCCTCGCGCGTCCAGTCCGGCGCTTTCGCGATCGCAGGGAGCACCTCTTCAACCGAGGAAACCACCTGCCACATGTCAGCGTGCCGTGCATCCATGAACCGTTCGCTGATCGAGCGTTCGAGCATGGCCAGCACCGGGTCGAAGTAGTTCCGAATGTTCACGATGATCAGCGGGCGTGATGCCAGCCCCAGCCGCTTGCGCGTCAACACGAAGAACAGCTCTTCCAGGGTCCCGCATCCACCCGGCAGGGCGATGAACGCCTCTGACTCTTCCAGCATTGCCGCGAGGCGCTCGTGCATCCCATCGACCAGATGCAGCCGGGTCAGCCCCGTGTGTGCGATCTCGTGCTTGTTCATGAATCGTGGCAGCACGCCCACAACCCGGCCCCCGGCTCCGAGCGCCCCGTTGGCCACCGCCCCCATCAGGCCCGTCGATCCCCCTCCCGTCACGGTCGTTATGCCACGTTCCGCCAGCGTTCGACCCAAGGCCGTCGCCGCGGCGAAGTACTCCGGATCACACCGCCGCGACGCGGCACAGAACACACAGGCCGATCGAATGAGCATGGCCCATTGTTGCTCCCTGCAGCGCTCCTCCAACCGGGCCAGCCCACGAGTGCCAAGATATTGACAGCCGAAACCAAAGGGCCGTAAAATAGGCTAAAACCCTTGGTTTACACAATTCGATCCCATGCAGGAGTAAGTCGGTTATTCTGGTTAAATGGATATCAATAGCTTGAATGGTTGACAGGTTTGTTCAAATGCCAACCGGAGAGAGCATGCCCTTGGAGCCGTTTCGTTGCGTGCATTGCGCCCTGCCGCTGCCCATAGAGATTGTCCAGTCTGAATCCGCCATTTCCTTGGAATGCGCCTCGTGCGGCGCTCGATACCGCGGCCGGCTCTGGCCGGAAATTCCGGAGCGCTTTCAGCGGAACGCGCGGCCCATCCCGCCGTCGCATCCTTCAAGCAACACAAATGACGATTGACGTGGTCGCCGGGATCCACGTGTTCGACGGGGCACCCATCACGCCACCGCCGCGGCATCCCCACGCTGTTCCAAGACCGCCCTGGTCCTTGGCAGCGCCCCGGGGTACTCGCGTTGGAGGAAGTCGATCAGCTTCTCTCGAACCTCGCATCGCAACTCGAACGCGGTCGGACCGTTGACGGCGGACATCAAGGCTCGGATTTCGATCGTGCTTGCTTTCGCATCGGTGACTTGCAGCGCCCAGCCCCGGCGGTCCCACTTGTCCGATCCATCGAGGATCCGCTTGAGCTCCTCGCGCAGCCGGCCAACGGGCACGGTGTAGTCGGTATACAGGAACACCGTGCCCAGGATCTGGGAGGTGGTCCGCGTCCAGTTCTCCACCGGCTTGGTGATGAAGTGCATCAGCGGCACGACCAGCCGGCGATCATCCCAGATTCGAACGACGACGTACGTCGGGGTGATCTCCTCGATGCGTCCCCATTGTCCCTCGATCACCACCACGTCATCGAGTCGAATCGGCTCCGTGAAAGCGATCTGCACGCCCGCCAACAGGTTCTCGGCAATGGGGCGCGCCGCGACGCCAAGGATGATTCCCGCTATCCCCGCCGAGGCGAGAAGGCTCGCGCCGACCTGCCGCACCTGAGGAAAGGTCATCAGCCCGATCGCGATGCCGACGATCCACAGCACCACGCCCAGGCATCTCGCCAGCACGCCGACTTGGGTGTGGATTCGGCGGGCCACCAGGTTGTCCGAGACGTCCACCCGATGCCGCGACTTAAGAACATCCGCCACGAACCCGACGAGGCACACCGTCGCCCAGGTCAGCGTCAGGATGATGGCCAGGGTCGCCGCCTTGCTGGCCATGTGCATCAGGGCCGACTCGCTGGTCGCCGCCGCGGCGACGAGAACAAACTGCACCCCGAAGAGCGGGAGGGCCAGCCGTGTCGGACCGGAGAGCCGAGCGACCAGGGAGCGGAGCGAGGCGCGGTTCGCGCGCTCCGCGACGCCCCGGAGAACGGACCGGAGCACCGCGTGGGCCAGCAGCCCCACGGTGATGGCGAGGGCGAGCGACCCGCCCAGCCACAGAGCGCCCTCGAACCGCTCCACCCACCCAACCTCTCGAGCGGCCACGTTGATTCCGATTGTGGGGTCTGGTGCCATCGGCGCCCTCCTTGGCGGACGATAGAACCGCTCCGCACCCGGGGCGCGCCCGGCCGGCGGTAAACCCGCTACACGAGTTCGGGGTACTTCCGCTGGGAAACCTCGATCCGCTCCGGCCCCGGCACGCCGCGGCGCTTGAAGACCAGCAGGCCGTCGTACGAGTACGACTCCGGAAGATCCGCCTCGGCCACCAGCACAAATCCGTGTCCGAGCAGGAACCGCTTGCAGTACGCGTGCCGGTGCATCGAGTGCGTCGAGATGAAGAACCAGTCGATCAGCCCGCGCCGGAGCGTCGCCGCGCACCCGCGGAGCATCCGCGTCTCCTGGCTCTGGACATCCGAGTGAAGGATGTGAATGCGGCGGTGACCGAGGCGCTGCGAGAGCGCATCGACCGTCGTTTCGAGCGCCCCCGCTGGGTGCGGTTCGGGGAAGCGGCCCACCCAGGCCTGCATGATTTCCGCCCTGTCTGACAGCCCGTTGAGTTCCAGCGTCTTCCGGCCCACCGCGAGGCATGCCGGGTCCGGCTCCACCAGCAGCGCCCGGCTGTCCTTCACCGCCGAGAGAAACCACGAGCTGTAAAACGCCCAGTACGAGCCAAGCTCGATCATGAACGAGCCGGGGGCCACATGGTCGAGCACCGCGGCAAAGACCCGCTCTTCCTGCGGCTCATGAACTCCCCGGTTCGCCTTGAGCAGCTCGGTGTTCTCCGGCCCGTAGTACCCGTCCGTTGGAACCAGCAGCCCGTTGTGCATTACCTGCGACGTGCCGCGGACCTCGCCCGCATTCATGTGGCGGGGGATCAACTGGTTGTCGCTGGAAGCCAGCGCCAGGGCCGTTCGTTCCTGCCACGACGTGGGGGGCGCAAACTGCGACTCGCGAACACCCCGCGGGGAAGTGGGCTCGCCGTAGATCATGCGGCGGAGTGTGCGACTGAGCGACGCCACGGAGGGCCATGGTACGTCGGGCAGAGGCGATCGGAGTGACGAAAGAGGCGGGGGTGGGCGTGGTGGGGGAGGGTGAAAGGGACGGGCAGGTCGTGACAACAACCCGACACGCGATGTGGGGCGGTGCTTGGATTACGTCAACCCGCTCATCTCCGTCTCCACCTCCGCGCGAGAACCGCGGCTTGTGCCGCGCGTGAGAGCCTGGAGCTTCGCCAGGTACTCGAGAACCACCATCACGAACGTCGCGTGGCTCCACGTGAGCGGCGACACCCCGATGGGCTGGCCCGTGTACGGGTGAAACTGCTCCGCCAGAACGCCGGATTCGAACGCCCGGGCCGCGGCCCACTCCATGTAGGGCAGCGCCTGGGAGAGTTCACCGAGCGACAGGGCCCGGGCGATCGCGTGCTGCGCGTGCCAGAGCGTGCAGATGATCCACGGGTTGCCCGGCACCTGGTCGACTTTCTCCCGTTCGACCTGGTGGAAGTAGTCCCGCTCGTACCGGGCGCACCCCCCGATATCCGTCTTGATCCACAGCCGCTCGCGCAGCGCCCGCATCTCCGACTCCACCATCGGGTCCCTCGCGTCGAACGCCCCGAATGCGAAGAGCGAGTAGTTGGCCGAATCGGCGGTCATGTCCAGCCGGTAGTTCCCATCTTCAAGGGGTGTCGCCATCCGGGCGAAACGCTGGCGCTCCCGATTCCAGAAGTGTCGCTTGAGCGCCGCCTTCATCCGTTCGGCCTCCTCGGCGTACCGCGCGGCCCGGTCAAACTCGCCGAAGTCGCGGGCAAACGCCGCCGCGGCCCGCAGGCCGCCGATCACCGAAGCAACCGTGAACGTGTGCACACCCCGCCGCTCTTCCCAGAGGTCCCAGCTCGGGAGGGGGAGCCCGGCGTGATCGCGGTAGCGGAGCATCCACTCGGCGGGACGGACGACCAGCGGCTCGTAGAGCGACTTGATGAACTCGACGTCGCGGTAGGTCTCGAAGTGGCGTCGGAGCGCCCAGACGACCAGGGCGGTCTCATCCTCCTGGATGGGAAGGACCTTCTCCCCGGCCACGATCCACGGATGCCACGAGCTGGCGAGGCGGCCCGTTGGCGCGTACTTGTGGAGGAAGAAGCCTTCCTTCTCGATGACGCCCGCGCTGAAACGGAAGAAGTTGCGGGAAAGCTCGCCGTGCCCGGCCATGATGAGCGCCTGGGCGACCAGCGCGCCGTCTCGCATCCAGCAGTACGAATAGTGGTCGCCGCCGAAGGCCGTGACATCGCTGTCGTTGGCGGCGAGGATCGCGCCGCGATTGTCGATCTGCGTCCGGATGATCAGGAGGCTCCGCGTGAAGAGCTGACGCAGCGGCGTCGGGAGCGGGCTGGTGTCCAGCGGCTCCTTGCGGGCCCACATGCGCCAGTACGCCTCGGTTCGCGCCAGCAGCCGTTCCGCGCTCGCCTCCACCACCTTGCGGTGCAGGGATTCAACGACTTCATAGGTCGAGCCCGCGGCCATCCACATCGTCGCGTGCGCTTCGGCGCCGGCTTCCACCGGGAGACTCAGCCCGATCGTGCAGTCCACCGATCCCTGGCTGATCGCGTTCCGCCCGAGCACGCCGTCTTCGGCGTCGCGCCACGTGCCCTCGGCCCCGCCCAATCGCTTGGTGCCGATCGCCCAATGGTCGATCCCGACCTTGTGCTCGTCCGCCGCGGACAGCAGGAGGTACGTGTCATCCTTGTAGATCACGATGCTGTTGGTGGACGGGTCGTAGTTGGCGGTGTCGCCCACGGACGAACCGCGGATCGACGGGTCAAAGTGGAAGAACACCCGAACATCGCGGGTGCGGCCGGTAAGGTCCCGAACGGAGATGCGACGGAAGTAGACCGGGTCGTTGCAGTCGACACCATCTCGGCATGTCAGTTCCAAGCCGAGGCGGTCATGCGTCAGTCGAACTTCCGTGACGAGGGAATCAGGTGAATACCTGAGTTGCCGGACCCAGCCCGGGTCCTCAATCCACGCAAACTCGCCATCCGACCAAACGCCGAACCTCTGGACATGGCCGTCGGTGTGGTTATGAAGCCCGACGCACGGGAAGTAGACATCCCGGACACGGTACAACCGGTCGAACGTAATGAGAAGGTCACCATTTCCAACCGGAATATCGCGGGGCATCGAGTCCTTTCGGGGGTCCAGCCTCTTCGTCGGGCCCTTCCCGGCGGTACGTTAGCGGGTCGGCGTTGACATCGTTGGATCGAGAGGGCGTGAAGCCCCATTGGCACCCCTGACTTGAGGGAACAGTCGAAAATCCCGGTTGATTCGCAACCGGTGTGTCAATTCAGGCGATATACATGTTGCAGGTGGTGTGGCGTAGCTTTACAAACTCTGGTATGATGCGCCGCAAGACCTGCCTGTCCCATTCGGGGCTGGAAGCGACTTGGCCGGAGCGCCGAGCCGCCGGACGGGTTGGACAAGACCCGGAGCGTTCGACAACCACCGCGGAGCAGTTGCTATGAAGAGGAATCGTGCATTCACACTGATCGAGTTGCTCGTCGTCATCGCGATCATCGCGCTGCTGATTGGCATCCTGTTGCCGGCGTTGTCCAAGGCGAGGAACGCCTCCCGGATCACCATTTCGCTGAACAACGTTCGCCAGATCATGCTCGGGTTCTCGACCTACCGGTCGGAGAACAAGGACCAGATCCCGATGTACGGGACGGGGTACAGCGAGGGCGCCATCACCGGCGGCTGGGATACGTGGAACTACGGCGGCAAGAACTGCGACGTGTTCTGGCAGACGTATGCTGGCGGCGCGTTCGACGATCCGGCGTTCTACCGTCGGCTCAACGCGTACCTGTACTCCGGCCTCTCGCTCGAGCGCCCGACGGGTCACGTGGACGTCGGACAGGGCAGCTCGCCGACCGGAACTCCTCAACCCGGCCGAAAGTACTGGAACCTGACCCGCGGAACCCTCACGCCGGCGCAGCGCACCTCGCTTGAAATGCCGGCCTACCGCTCCCCGGGCGACAAGGCCACGCGTCAGCGCAACTGGCCGGCCGAGACCCCCGGCGTTTCGTCCTACGACGACGTGGGCACCAGCTACCACACGAATATGAAGTGGTGGGATCAGAACACCATTACCGGTAACTTCACGCAGCGGTACGACCAGGGCGTGCGGCGCATCCGCCTCGCCTCCGAGTTCGATCCCACCAACAAGTTCGTCTGGATCCACGACCAGACGGCCGACGTGGTCGCGAACAACGGCACCGGCCCGATTCCCGGCCGTCCCCAGTTCATGGGCGAGTTCGGTGAGAAGAACAAGTCCGTCATGGGCTTCCTCGACGCCCGGGCCGAGTACAACAAGATGATCAGCGGTTCGATGTACGATCCGGTCCGCGAGACCCCGCCCTACGGCGTCAACAAGTACATCTTCATCTTCAATCTGCCCGGCCAGCCGCTGCCCGCTCCATGATGCTCCGGCTTCATGTCTGACACTCATCCGGGCCCCGCGTCACGCGGGGCCCGGTTGCTTTTTCTGACCGCTGCGCGCATGCTGTATTGCTCGGCTACTCTTTCCGCTGGCCGGAGACGCGGGGGGCGTCTCTCGTGGAGACCTGTATGAAGTCCGACAAGATCAAGCTCATCGTCGCGATCGTCATCTTCGCTGTCGCCGCCGTCATCATCGCCATCCAGCTCTTCGGCGGTGGCGGGGGCCAGCCCGAGATCGCCGCGCCCAAGCCCGGCGAGCAGCCCCGCGGCGGTCCGCGCGCTGTTTCCCCCGGCAGCTGATCGCCCGGCTTACAGCGTCTTGCTCAGGATCGCGCTGCGGTAGTTCGTGTACGGCCATTGCCAGTGCTCAATGAACCGGTAGCCGCGTCGGATGTAGTACTTCATCAACGCCGCGTCCGGCTCCGCCATGGAGAGCGCCATTTCCGCGGCGCCGCATTCCCGCGCCCGACGCTCCACCGTGTCCAGCAGCAACTGTCCGATTCCTTTGCCCTGGATCTCCGGGTCCACGGCGAACTGCGAGAAACTGTCGACGTGCTTCTGCTGGAACCACGGAGGACCCTTGGCGTCCTCGACTTCGTGGAACAGGATGGTCCCGACCAGCTTCTCACCCGCCGCGGTGCGTTGCACGGCGACATAGCACTCACCGCTCGAGGTTCGCTTCCGCGTCGTGGCCGCATCCTGCCGGCCCGCCAGCGGCTGCAACCCCATCTCCACCTGTGCCCGATACGCCCGGTGCAGCAACGCCGTCAGTTCCTCCATGGAGTCCGTGGGGACCAGTTGGCGGACCACAATGTCAGAGGCGGGTTCGATGGCGACAGGCTTTCTGGCGACAACCGGGCGAACGAAGGACATGGGGCAAACAGTAGTCATCGCGCCAGCACTTGATCGGAACCGTTTCCCGCGGCTTTCACCTCGGGCGCATCAGAGGAGTTTCCCTCGCCGTTGCCGTTGCCTCGCTAGTGTTCCGCGATGACGAGCACGCCGCCCATTCCCGAGCCGAACCGGGTGATCCAGACCTCGGGCGCGGTCCCGATCCGCGTTCGGTACTGCGAGTGCGATTCCATGGGCGTCGCCCACCACGCGGCGTACATCCCGTGGCTGGAAATTGGTCGCACGGAGCTGCTCCGCGGTTCGGGTGTCAGCTACGCGCAACTGGAGGAGGCGGGTGTCTTCCTCGTCGTCGCGAAGCTGGAATGCCGGTACCGGCGCCCGGTTTATTACGACGACCTCGTGCAGGTCCGAACCACCGTGGTCGGCGGGAGCAGGGTCAAGATCGAGCACGAGTACGAGATCGCCATCCTTGAGTCCGGGCAGAGCAAGGCCGGAGATCGGTCGGGCGTTGTTTTCGCCGCCACATCGACGCTGGCCTGCGTCGATCGTGAAGGGCGGATCCGGTCCTTGCCGGACTGGCTTACGCCCCGGAGTTCCCATGCATGACGCACCCGTTCGATGGAGTGCGTCCTCGTCATGCCATCTGCCATCATTGCGGATACCAGTTTGGCGGACTGGAAATCCAAGGCGGCGAAATCACCTGCCCCGAGTGCGGCCGCACCACACGGTTCGAGCTCGTCAGCCGCGCCGATGAACTCACGCGACTTCGCCGCCGGATCCGCCGGCGCCGAAGAATCGTCGGCGGGCTTGCCGTGCTGACCTTGGTCGTGCTGCTGCTTCTGCTGCTTCCGTGACCACAGGCCGGCCGGCCTTGCACTGAAACGGCGGTTCACGATCACTCGAGCGCCTGCACGGCGTTGTTGACGGTCTTGACCCGGATGATCTCGATTCCCGCGATCGGTTCTCGCCGGCCATCGTGCGGCACGATGATCCGCGTGTAGCCCAGCCGGGCCGCTTCGCGGATCCGCTGTTCCAGTTGTGTCACGGGGCGGACCTCGCCGCCCAGGCCGACTTCGCCCACGGCCGCCGTGCCCTTGGCCAGCTTTCGTCGAAACTGAGCGCCCGCTATTGCCAGGAGCAGCGCAAGGTCCGCCGCGGGTTCCGCCACCTTCACACCCCCGACGGCCGAGGCGAAAATGTCCCGGTCGGCCAGCCGCAACTCCGCGTGCTGTTCCAGCACGGCGATGATCATCGCCAGGCGGTTGGGGTCGAGCCCGGAGCACTTGCGTTTGGCCGCGGCGATGAAACCCGTGGCCGTCAGCGCCTGGATCTCGACCAGCACGCACCGTGTCCCGCTGATCGTGGGGCACACGACCGACCCCGGACGGGGCTCTCCCGCGCTGGCCGCCGGCAACCCAGCGCCCTCCGGGACTTCGCGCAGGCCCTCTCCCGTCATCTCGAAGATCCCGATCTCCTGCGTCGTTCCGAAGCGGTTCTTGATGCATCGGACCAGGCGGTGGGAGTGGTACCGATCCCCCTCGAAGTTGAGCACGGCATCCACCATGTGCTCCAGCACGCGAGGCCCGGCCAGTTGCCCGTCCTTGGTCACGTGCCCGACCATGACGATGGCGATGCCGCTGGCCTTGGCCAGGTACACCAGTTCCGCGCAGCACCGACGCAGTTGGGTCACGCTCCCCGCGGAGGCGGGCACATCCGACTTGTAGATCATCTGTATCGAGTCGATGACGAGGACGGCGGGCAGCACCTTCCTCGTCTGTTCCACGATCCGCGCCAGGTTCGTGTCCGCCAGTATGAACAGCCCTCCCGGCGTCTCGCCGCGCACCAGCCGCGAGGCACGCATCTTTACCTGCTGCGCCGACTCCTCGCTGCTGACATACAGGATTCGAGTTGGGTTGGAACCCGAAGCCATCGCCGCCGCGGCCTGAAGCAGCAGCGTGCTCTTGCCGATCCCGGGAGCACCGCCGATGAGGATGGCCGAACCGGGCACGAGCCCACGACGTGTTCCCTCGCCGCCGAGGACTCGGTCCAGTTCCGAGATCCGGGTCGAGAGCCGCTGTCCGGCATCCTCTTCCTTTATGTCCGCCAGCGCGCGGGCCGGCGCAGCGGCAATCAGTGAGTCCGCACCTTCATTCCACGCCTGCACCAAGGCCCGCTGCGGGTCCTTCGCTGCACCCGCGGTCACTCGCTCGGGCTCGAGCGTGTCCCATGCGCCGCAGTCGCGGCACTTGCCCATCCAGCGGCTCTGAACCCCGCCGCATTCCTTGCAGATGAACACTTCCTTGGTCTTTGCCACGACGTCAGCATACCCGACCACAACCCGTGCGGAGAACCCGGCGCCACCTTTCACCCGTAGAATGCCCCGTCCCGAATGGCCACCGGTGAACCGACACCTCCCGTGCATCGTCCGGAGCGCCGCAAAGGCAAGCGGCGCGGCATCCTCTGGCGGGCCATGGTGTTGTCGCGTGCCCAGCGGCGGTGGCGTTGGGCCTTCCGCGCCGCGGTCGCTGTTCCCCTGGCGCTGGTCGCGGCGTTCATTGTCGTCACGCACTCGCCCTTGACGCGATGGCTCATCGTGCCGGGCGTCGCGAAGGCGACTGGTCTCCAGGTTGATGCCGACTCGGTGTACATCCGGCGCGACGGGACGATCGTTCTGGAGCAGGCGGCGTTCACCATTCCGGGCGTCTCCGGGGAAGCGGGGAAGTTCCTCCGAATCGCGCGGGTCGAGGCCGGTGTGAAGTGGTGGAGGACGCTTCGGGGGAACCCGACGATCACGAGTGTCTCGCTCATCGATCCCGTGCTCATCGTGAGCGAGTCCATCGCCGATGGCTCGCTCAACGTGGGCCGCGTCCCGGTTCCGGGCGGAGCATCCGGGACGGTTGGTGGGGGAGGGAGTGGGGGTGGGGTGGGGGGCGGAGGTGGGGGAGCCTCTTCACCGCTCAGCCTGCCGATGATCACCGCGACCAACATGTGGATCGAGCTGGGCGAACACGGCCCGGGCGTGGGCGGCGCTGCCGAGGGATACACGCGCCTCAAGCGGATCCAGATGGATGGGTCGGTCATTCCCGCCGGGCCGGGCGAGTTCACCGTATCGCTGCACGAGGCGGCACATCGACGCGCCGCCGGCGACGGGCGCGGCTTCCGGGTCGGGGGGACCGTGAGCCAGGGCCGGATCGATCTGAACCTGATCAACTTCTCGCTGTCCGATTGGCCGCCCCCAACCCTGCCCCCTTCCATCCGTGACGTGGCGCAAGACCTCGCGCTCGTCGGAGAAGTATCGAGCGCCAAGTTCAGCTACACCGAAACAGAGGGCATCCGCGCGAGCATGCAACTCCAGGGCGTGGCCATGAACCTGCCGTTGGAGGCATCGGTTCAAGGACCCGAGTTCGTCCCCGAAGGCCAGACACCGCCGATCCGGTACATGAGGATGAAGGGCGTCGAGGGGTCGATCGTCTTCGCGCGTGAGAGCGTCACGGCTCGCGTCAGCGGGCTGATCGAGGACCTGCCGTACCGCGTCAACCTCCGTTACGAAGGCGTCGAGGTGGACTCGCCATTCCGCGCCGAGATCATCAGCAAGGACTTCCTGGTCAGCCGCAATCCGGAACTTCTCCTCTTTGCGCCCCCCTCGGTCCGCTACTACCTCAAGACATTCCTCATGCCCACCGGACTCTTGACGACCAACGTCACCGTCGTTCGAGGGCCCCCGGCCACCGACGCCCAGGGTGTCCGCCAGCCCGGACCGATCACCGTGTCCGGCAGCATCGACTTCCGCGAGGGCACCGCCGCGTACGAGACGTTCCCCTACGAGTTCAACGACATGGCGGGGCGGTTCGAGTTCGACAACGACCAGATCAGCATCATCAACATCACCGGCCGCTCCCGCACGGGAGCGAAGCTCCACGCGCGTGGCCGCATCGCCCCCCTCGACGAGAGCTCGGAGGTGGACATCCACGTCAATGTGTCGGAGGCGCAGATCGACGAGGCGATGGAAGCGGCCTTCGGACCGGATCGCGGCGCGGTGATCCGCTCCCTCTTCAACGAGCAGAGGCACCAGGAGCTCGTTGACGCCGGGTTGATCCGAACGCCCGAGCAGGCCGCCGCGGAAGGGGCCGAGCTGGAGTCACTTCTGGCCAAAGGTGAGTCCGGCGACCGCGTCGGCTACCTGCAGCAGCGACGGGCCGTGCCAACGTTCGACTTCCGCGGCCGGGCCAGCGTGTTCGTCCACGTCTACGCGCCCCGCGGCGTCGGGGCGGAGTACCAGACCAGTGTCGATGTCTCCCTTCCCCGCGTTGGCATCGTGCCGGAGAAGTTCCCGTTCCCCCTCATCGCGGAGGATGTGGCCGTCGAAGTCCGCAACCAGCAGGGTCGCCTGGTGCAGGGAACGTTCCGGGGTGTCAACGGTGGTCGGGCGGATGTGGCGGCGCGATTTCTCGTGCCTGGAAAGAGCGACACGAGTGCCGCGCCGCCCCCGGAGATCGTGATCCACGCCGATGACATTCCCTTTGACAATCTTCTCACGCATGCGCTCCCCGGCGGACAGGATTCGAGGCTCAAGCAGATCATCGGAAATCTCAATATCTCCGCCTCGGGCTCGGCCGAGGTACGCATCGGACCGCGTCCCGCGGCCGAAGGATCGGAGATTCCTCTCGGCTTCGACATCAGCGCGGAAGTCACTTCCGGTGAGGCACGTCCGGGGCCCGAAGGGCCGCAGGGCATTGCCGTCGGCGGCCTGGTCGGAACGTTTGAAGCGAGCGAGCGGTACCTCTTCCTTGATATGGAAGGCATCCCCGTTCGCACGTTCCCGGATGCGTGGCGCGAGGGCCGGGCCGTCGGACCACCCCGCCCGCTGCTGACAGGAGCGTCAGGCATGTCGTCGCGAGTCGGCGGAACGCTCACCATTCACATCCGCGGCGAGTTCCCGGAGGGCGACACGCCATCGTTATTCTTTGTGTCCGCGACGTGCCCCACGTTCGATGCGACCTCGACGTTCGAACCCGTGATCGGCGTCTTTTCTTCGGAAGCCGCAGCCAAGACCGAATCACTCAAGAAGGAGCACTCGCCCGGTGGCTTCGCCGATGTGCGGGTCGAGGCGAACCTCGTGGGCGCGGAGCCGCCGGAGGTTCGGGTGTCGGTCTCCGGCGGACGGGACCTCGCGGCGGACATTCTCGGGCATCGTCTGGTCGTGCCGGAGATGCGTGGCGTGGCAACCCTCCTCGCCTCTCCGGAGACAACGCTCATCTTCGATTCCGCGGCCGGAAACGTGAGCCTCGCCGGCGCGGGCGGCCCTCCCGTTGGGCTGTTCCTGGTCGATGGACGCCTACCGCTTGGGCCGGGGGAAGGTCGCGTGGATGTGGCGCTGCTGGACGGCCGATTCGAGTCCGCGTTGGTGCGGCCCATGCTCGAGAGGTTCGGCGGTGCCGCCGCGGCGTCCCTGTACGACCGGCTTCGCCCCATCGGGACGTTTGACGCCAACGTCGCAGTCGTTCCGGGGTCTGAACAGCCGCGTATCGCGAGCGGGCGCATCGAGCCCCACGCGCTCACGATCGAACCGATACCCGGTGGGAAGCGATCACCCGTCGCCTGTTCCGGCGCGGTGGAGTTCGAGCCCGACGGCGGCACCCTGCGGGGCTTGTCGCTGGAGTCCTCGGAGTGGAAGTTGCAGGTCGATGGCGCATGGACGGTCGAGAGCGAAGGCCCCGCCGCGGGCGCCGTCGGCTTCCGCTCGATCGTGTCCGCGCGCGGGAACAAACTCACGGACGAACTGCGTGCCGTGTTGCCGGAAGAACTCCGGGGGCTGCTGGAGAGCTTGAAGCTGACGATCACCGGCCCCTTTGCGATCACGGACGCCACGCTCGATGTCGACCGCGTTCCGTCGGTTGCCGATCCCGCCGTCCGCTTCGTCGGCCAACTCGACTTTGTTGGCGCGGGGCTTGAGGCGGGCGTGCCGATCTCCGACATGGACGGCGTCGTCAGCATCCGCTTTGAAGATCCCGGCCCCAGTCCGTCCACCTTCGACCTCGACCTGCTCGCCTCCCGGTTCGAAGTGTCCGGCGTGACGCTCTTCGACGGGAGAGCCAAGGTGCAAAGCGGCGCCGGCCCCGGACAGATCCAGATTCCCTACGCCCACGGCTCGTGCCATGGCGGGCGGTTCAGCGTTCGGGCCGATATGGCGCCCGAGAGCCAATCAACCCGTGTCAACGCCGATTTCCAGCTCTCCGGGGTCCGCTTCAACACACTCCTGCGCGAGCTGGTGCAGTCGATCAAGCCGCTCGTCGGTCCGCCGGCGCCCGCCGACCCGTTGGATCAGAACGCCGCGGTTCGCCGGCGGGACGAGTTTTCACGGGGGCTTCTCGACGCAGAACTCACGCTCACCGCCCTCGCATCCGATCCGGCATCGCGCCGCGGCCGGGGCACCATGCGCATCTCCGGGGGTCGTGTCGTCAATCTTCCCCTCGTCACGGGCCTGATCGAGGCCCTCAACCTGCAACTCCCCTTCAACTCCCGCCTCGACTTCGCCTGGGCCTCGATATTCATCGAAGGGCCGGCCATCACGTTCGAGGAACTGTCGGTGCAATCGGCTTCCATCGAAATGTCCGGTGGCGGGACGATGACCTGGCCCGGGCGAGAGCTTGACCTGCGCCTCCAATCCCGGGCGGCGCGGCCGATCCCCATTCTCTCCGCCCTGTGGCAGGGCATCCGCCACCAGTTGGTCGTCACCACCATCACGGGCAAGCTCGGCGAACCGGAGATCGGTATCCAGGCTCCGGGCCCCTCGCGTATGATCGACGGCATTATCGGTGACCGAACGCCGGACGAGGTCGGCGGTCGAGACAAACCCAGAACCGGCGTCAGCCCCGAACGCGCCCGGGAACGCTCCGGCCGGCGCGGGATCCGTCCCGGCCCGTAAAGCCGTCCCCGAAACCAAGATGCAGGACCGCGATGTCTGACAGCAAGCACGAGCCAAACCGCCTCGAACTCGACCCTGTCGCCAGCACGTCGCTGCGCGATGAGTCCGCCGCGCCGCCCGAGAAGCGTGCCCAGCGCCGTGCTGACGATCCGGATATCGCTGCGCAGCTCGACCGCCTCATCTCGGAAGTGGGGGGGCAGGTCGGGTCCTACGACGCCCGCCTCGTTCGCGAGTTGATGGTCGCCGGACTCAAGCTCATTCCCGACGGACGTGACACGGGCGAGCTCAAGCTGATGACCGCCGCCGTCAAGGAACTTCGGTACGCCTACCGCGTCTTTGGCCAGTACCCCGACCCTCACAAGGTCACAATCTTCGGTTCCGCCCGCACACCGCCGAGCCACCCCGACTACACCGTCACCGTCGAGTTCTCGCGCCTGATGGCCGCCCGCGGCTGGATGGTTATCACCGGCGCCGGCGGCGGCATCATGCACGCCGGCCACCTCGGACCCGGCCGCGAGGCCTCCTTCGGCGTCGCCATTCGCCTCCCGTTCGAGACCACCGCCAACGACGTCATTCTGGGCGATGAGAAGCTGATCCACTTCCGCTACTTCTTCACCCGCAAGCTCATGTTCCTCTCCCAGGCCGAGGCCGTCGCCCTCCTTCCCGGCGGCTTTGGCACCATGGATGAGGCGTACGAGGCCCTCACCCTCATTCAGACCGGCAAGACGTCCATGATTCCCGTCGTCATGCTCGAGGGCGAGGGCGGCGACTACTGGCAGCAATGGGAACAATGGACCCGAAGCGGCCTGCTCGCCAAGCACTTCATCAGCCCGGAGGATGTCAATCTCTACCACATCGCCAAGACGCCCGCCGATGCCGCCGACCACATCGAACGGTTCTACCGCATCTACCACTCCTCGCGGTACGTAAAGGATGCGCTGGTCATCCGCCTCAAACGGCCCCTCCGACCCGAGGATGTCCAGAGGCTGGAGACCGAGTTCGCCGTGCTCATCAAGCAGGGAGGCATGGTGCAGCGGGGGCCACTGGAAGGTGAAACCGACCACCTCGCCCTGCCGCGGCTGGTGTTCCAGCACACCCGCCATAAGTTCGGCCTGGTGAGGAAACTCATCGATCGGATCAATGAGTGCGACCCGGCAGCGTGATTCGCGTAGCGTGCATAGTCGGCCTGGCGGTCATCGTTGCCGCCGTGCCGTCGTCCTGCGCTCGCCGCCGCGCCGCCGCCCCGCCGGCGCCGCCCGCCTGGGCAAGCCCGGTTATGCGCGGCGCCGACCGTGGTCTGGAACTGTGGTGGTGGGTCGTCACTGACCCTCGCGAGAAGCCGGCTTCGCCCGACCCCAAGGGCGACAAGCCCGCGGAGGAGCGGCCACCTGCCCCGCCCCCCGTGTTCACCGTCACAGAGCCCAGCCGCCGTCTTGAAGAGGTCCTCGCCAGGTATCTGGATCGCCCGATCCCGATTGATGACGCGACCCGCGACCTGTGGAAGGTGCACGGGCTACGGCTCGTGAGTGTGCCCCTTCGCGACCTCGAGCGTGTCCAATCTTCGCTCCGCTTGACCGGCACCGTGCACCGCCAGTGGTTCGGCGAGATCACTCGCTGGACCGACATTGTCCGCGGACCGGAGTTCGACCAGACGCGACTCATCCTCGTCGGCGACAAGCCCGAGGAGGTCCGCCCGGGCCGCATCCGCCTGCTCGCCCGCTGCTGGATCAGCCCCGAGGCCCCGGGCGCCGACACCCCGTCGTCTCGGGCCGCCGCCGGCCCGGGCGCCGCCCTCCGCCTCGAACTTGTGCCCCAGTACGAGCCCAGCGTGTCTGAACGACCCCGATTTCAGTTGCTCACCGCCGCGGCGGGCGAAGAACTCCCGGGAGCCTACCCTCACCTGATGGCCCGGGCGGACTTTCGGTCCGCCGGCACGATCCGCACCCCCGGGGCACCAACCGCCGACGATGTCGATGCGCTGGTGATCGTCAGCGATGCGCCCGAAGCCGATTGGCGCCGCCCCCCCCGTCCCCGCGAAGATCCGGAAGAAGACACGGTCCACTTCGAGCCGCTGCAGACCCTCGGCGAAGCGATGCTCTCCATGCCTCAGGTCAAGTCCGCTTCCGGCCTTGCGCCGCGGTCTCGGGCGGTGATCATCCTCATCCCGCGCATTCCGGAGCGGTTTGAGTTGTTGGCGAGATAACAGGCTCCCTGTGTGACGAAGCAACGAGGAGAAGTCGGCACTCCCGAAGCGTTGGCATTGCCCTTAAGTTCGCGCGGTCTCAGAGTACACCAATTCGTGTGATGACGCACCTCTTGACAATGTCATGCAGGCGTAACACACTGGTGTCCTCGTGGCCGCCCCGTCTGGCGCCTCGAATCGACTAGATCCATGTCAGAATGGAGCACGCAGAATGAGACGTCGTACGGCGATTGCAACGTGCCTGCTGTTCAGTTGGCCGTGGCATGGATGTGGAGTTTTGGGGCCCGCTAGGGACTCGTCCTCACCAGTGTTTGTAAGTGCGTTTGTATATCAGCCCATCAACCCGCTGACTGTGTGGATCAAGTCCGTCCCCGAGTTGGATGGAATGGCCCCGGCCACATGGTCGCACGCCTTCCTTGCTGATTTTGGCAATGATGCCACGCGAGTCGCGATGGCGAAGGTGAATGCAAAGGGGAGCTTGTCATACGGACCGGTCACCGCAACGGTGAGCGGTGAAACGTACTCCATGGTGATCGACTACATCAAGTACCTTACGGTGTCAATGCCGGTGCGAGTGTTCGAGGCGCGAACTCCTGCCGTGCCGCCCAAGATCAACGGGGAGGAGGTGGGATGGGAAGTGCTCCGCAATCGAATGATCCGAGTTGACGAAGGAACCGGCATTCAGAGCAAGCTGAGGTACTTGGCCATAGAAGCGACGGCGTTCACCGACCGAGACTACGAAACTGTGAGCTATCGGACTCCCGAAGTTGTCAAGGAAGCTGCGGCACGCGAAACGCCACCGAGTCACCGCGTGCGAGCAGTCACGGCGCGGGCGGCTAAGAACGAAGAAGTCAAAGAGATATTTGCTGGCAGTATGCCAATTTATGTTGGAGTCGGGATCCGCGTGCGCGCAGACTTCAAGTCCGCCGGAGGCGAGATCAAGGGGGGCTTGCCAGGTCTCTCCGCTGAAGCGTCGGCAGGTCGCATCAGTGGGACGTTGAGCGTTCAAACTCTCGGGATCGGTGGCGAGCAAATCACATCGCTGATGCCCATTCCAAGCGATCTCAGCCCTGCGAGCATTCAAGCGGCGATTCAGGCCGCGGCCTCGATCAAGGTGAAGATGTACGATGCTTCCACCATCATCCAACCCATGATAGTTGGCTTCGAGTCTCCGGTGACGGAAGGAGACGTCGTGGCCGAGCTAGCGAGCTTTGTGTACAGTCGTCGTGTCGAAGTGACTCCGCAGATGTCCGCTAAGGCAAATCCCGACGCATCTCACCATTTATGGTTCAAGTGGCGAGACCCGCACGACGCAACCGAGTCAGACAAGCCAGGAGAGGCAACCTCCGATCGGACTCCCGAGGCGCCCCGTCCCACAGCACCGCGGTAAGGCTCTTGCGAAGGCAGACATCCGTTGGTGTACCGCGAGTCCCGTACCTGACAAGGTCGCGGGTTCTCCTTGAGTTCGGAAATTTGTAGCTACTTCGACGTGAGTAGGCCTTCTCGGACCCAGCGGCCTCCACCAAACCCGCACTCCCCAACCGCCGATAAACCCGGAGGAGGGTTCATGCTCCGCGTACCGATTTCCTACGCCAAGCCGGGGATGGTTCTGGCCCTGCCGGTGTACCACCCGCGCCGGCCGGACACGGTCCTGCTCAGCGATGGCATGGAACTCGACGCCCGCAGCATCGCCCGCCTGGGCGAGATCGAGTTGAAGGAACTTTGGATCCGCTATCCCGGGGTGGACTTCGTCCGCGAGTACATCTGTCCCTCCGTTTTCAACGCCCACGCCCACCTCACCCGCCACATCGCGCAGGCGCTCGAGGGTGCTTCCCACGCCGCACCGGCCAAACTTGAATACACCGCCTATCGCGCCGCCATCGGCGCCCTGCTCGACCGCCTCATCGCCAACCCTCGCGCCGCGGTGTTCTCGCAGGAAATCGTCGGCCGCGGCGAGCCCGCCCTCGCCCACGCCAGCACCGTCGCGTTCCTCAGTGTCCTGATGGGCCTGAAACTCGACGACTACCTCATCCTCGAACGCTCCCGCCTCGCCTCCTACGTGGCGCGAGATGTCACCAGCCTTGGCGTCGGCGCGATGCTCCACGACATCGGCATGCTCCGCCTCCCTCCGGAGGTCATCGAGCGCTGGAACCGAACGCAGGATGAATCGTGCGAGGCCTGGCGGTCCCACGTCCAGATCGGCTACGAACTCGTCAAGGAGGCCATCGGCCCCTCCGCCGCCGCGGGCGTCCTTCACCACCACCAGAAGTTCGACGGCACGGGGTTCCCCGCCCGCGTTCGGACCGACGGCGCCGGCAACGCCATCCACGAGTCACTCGCCGGGTCCGACATCCACGTCTTCGCCCGCATCATCGCCGCGGCCGACGTGTTCGACCGCCTCCGCCACCCGCCCAGCGCTCCCGGACGGGACGACACGGTGCCCGTCGTGCGTGTGCTCCGGCAGATGCAGCATCGCCCGTACGCGGACTGGATCGACCCGATGGTGTACCTCGCTCTGTTGTCCGTGGTTCCGGCGTACCTGCCGGGCTCCATGGTGACACTGAGCAACGGCCAGAACGCCGTCGTCACCGAGTGGTTCCCCGATGACCCCTGCCGCCCCACGGTCCAGACGATCGGCGATCCGCGCGTGGACTTCGCGAACGAGTCTCGCCGCTCCGAACGCTTCATCCTCCGCGAGCGGACCGACCTCGCCATCATCCGGGCCGAGGGCCAGGATGTCGCGCAGGACAACTTCTACCCGTCCAACCCCGGCGAGTTCGACCTCAAGCTCGCGGGAAGGCTGCTGCACAACGCCGCCTCCCCCCGACTGGCGCCGCCGGAGGACCTCCAGCGCGCCGGCTGACGCGCAGAGTTGAGTAATGAACTGGATTCCGCGGCTACTTTGAACCCTCGGCCGGGGCGGGCGCGGCAGGCTCGGCCTTCGGCTGCGCGGCCACCTCGTTCGATCCCGCCGGCGTTTCCGGCTTCGATCCGCGTGCCCGTGCCGCCTCGCTCGGGGTGCCCACGGGTTCGCCACGCCCGGCGCCGCGGGACTGCCCGCGAGGATTGGGCGGTCCGCCGACGGGCACCGGCTTCCCATCATCGCCGAGTTTGAAGCCCGCGACTTTCAGTTGAGCCTCATCCCACGGAGCCTGCACCACCTCCGCCGGCTGCGGCTGGCGAACCAGTACGCGGGTGCCTTCCTCGAGTCCCGCCGTCACATGCGCGAAGGTATCCGAACGCTGACCAAGGCCGATCGGAACACGCACGAACCGATTCCCCCGGCCCGGCGCCGGCGTGTACACGAAGCGCACCATTTCGTCCGTGAAGACGGCCTGAATCGGAACGATCAGTGAGTTCTCAACCTTTCCGAGGATGATCGTGGCTTCGCACCTCATCGACGGCTTCAGCGGCGCATCGTCCGGATCATGATTCAACGCAATACGAACCGTGTACTCGCGTCGGTTCGGGTCACGCCACCCGCCTCCCTCGGCGAGCACCCCGACGGATTCCACCCGTCCCAGGAACGTCTGCCCGCTGGCCGCATCCACGCGCACGGATGCGGACTGTCCGGGCCGCACGCGGCCCGCCATGCTCTCGTGCACTTTGACTTGAGCGATCATCCGACTGGTGTCGGGAAGGATGATCAACAGTTCATTCGGGAACACCCGCCGGCCGACCTGCAGCGGTCCCTGGCTGTTGGGGTCGTTGTCCGTGCTCGTCGCGAAGACCACGAGCCCATCCTGCGGGGCGAGGATCGTGCAGGCCGCGAGCTGCCTCTGCAGCTTCGCCAGGCGGTCCATCCGCATCTGGTGCTGCCGGCGCTTGTTCAGGCGGTCGGCGTCCTTGCTCGCAAGCTCGATCTCGTTCTGCTGGATCGTGCGCTCAAGTTCCGCCTGCGCTTCCGCAACGTCCGATTCCTTACTCTTGCGGTCCTTGGGCTTCTGGTACTGCTCGTACGTCTGCCGTTCCAGTTCCGCCTTCTCTCTCGCCGCGACCGCCTTGCGGTAGGCGATCTCATCCATCTGGAGCTGATTCCGGCTCAGGAAGCCTTCCTTCTCCAGGTTGATGCTCTTCTCGTACTGGTCCTTGAGGCGTTGCAACTCCTTGGCCGTCTCATCCAGCGCCAGCTCGATGTCCTTTTCCTTCTGGACTCGCTCCCCCTTGTCCCACTGCTCCAGCGCCAGCTGCGCCAGTTCCAGCTTCAGCCGGGCCTGCCTCAGCTTGGACTCATTCTCGCTCCGCTGGATCTTGAAGCCGTTCTCCGCCGCGATCAGTTCCGCGTTCGCCGATTCCACGCGCAGGGACTCTTCGTCAATCTGGGTCTGGATCGGATCCCCGTTGAGCTTGATCAGCAAGTCCCCCGTCTTGACCACCGATCCTTCGGCGACGATCTCGACGATGATCGACTCCGTCTCCAGCTCGCTGCGGATTTCCTTCTGCTTCTGCGCCCGCAGGTCACCCGTCGCGGTCGTCGTGATGTCGAAGCTTGATCGCTGGACCAGCGCCAGCTCCGATGTCAGGACCGCCTTCCCCCGATCCTGCTGCTTCTGGCCCAGCCCCGCCGCGATGAGGTACACCGCCGCGCCAAGTCCGACCACGCCCGCACAAGCCATGAGGCGGAGGGGGGTCAATCGCCGGCGCTGTTTGGTTGAACTCATGGGTCCTCCTGACTCGACATTCCGGATTCGGCCGGCGTTGACAAAGAGATGCCCCAGCACCCAAACTCTGTCGCCCCTTGGTTAACGACGGGGAGCCAAGATGTTGCAGCCGGTGCGGATTCTACTCGGCTCACCCCCTCTACCATCGTCTGAATGCCGATTTTGGATCTCGTTTCCGGCCCCGTGCTGCTTGTCGTAGCCTCCCCGATCGAGGCGTCAGCCTTGACGGGAGCATCACCCGGCCCCCACCCATCAGTCCCTCCAGGACCATGGGAGGCATCGGCTCTCGGTTCCGACCGGTCCGGGTTCGAGATCGTGGTGTCCGGAATCGGCAAGTCAAACGCGGCCGCGGCGACCGCCAAGGTGCTGCAGCCTTCGCGCCATCGCGCCGTGCTCAGCATCGGAATCGCAGGCGCACTCCAACCCCTCGAGCTTGGCCAGGCCGTCGTCGCCACCAGTTCCGTCTTTGCGGATGAAGGCCTTCAGTCTCCGGATGGTTTCAAAGACTGCAGCGCCATGGGATTCCCGCTTGGTGCGTTTCCGGGCTCTGCTGTGCCTGTACACGATCAACTCGCGCGGGAACTCGAATCGGTGTTATCCACCAAGTCTCCACGATCGGGCCCCATCGCCACCGTTTCCACGTGTTCGGGAACCGATCAACTGGCGGCCCAGGTGAAGTCCCGAACCGGCGCTGTCGCTGAGGCCATGGAGGGCGCGGCAGTCGGGCTCGCGGCGCACCGACTGGGGGTTCCCTTCGGTGAGGTCCGGATCATCAGCAACACCACGGGCGACCGGAACCTGCAGCGGTGGGACATGAAGCGGGCGCTCACGGGCCTGTCCGAAGTTATCGGCCTGCTTGCGCAGCATCGGCGCGGATGATGGGGGAGGGCTGGGAACTGTGGCAAGATGCGCGGCCTGGGCCGGTCGCGCGATCCTGACAACCTGTGAAGCCGGCGCACGCCCGGATAGGCCCTCAACAGAGCGGGGAACCGGGTCGATCAACCCTCGTGGCAGACCGCCCGCGCCGAGTCCGTGCGCGCGGGGGCTGGCCCGGAGGCGAGCGTCCCATGGCCATCGGCGACTGGCAAAAGCGTGTGCTGGGAGGGGCCAAGGGGCTGATGAACCAGCTCGGCATGCCCATCGCCATTGACTTCGGGTGCTCCTCCCTCAAACTGCTTCAGGTCCAGGGCGGGGATGCGCCGACCCTGGTCGCCGCGGCGTGCCTTCCGACTCCCGACGACCTCGTCCACGACCACTCCAAACGGCTCGCGTTCCAGATCGAGGCCCTTCCGAAGCTTGTGAAGTCATGCGGGTTCAAGACCCGTCGCGCGGTGTGCGCGATTCCGTCATCGCAGTCCTTCGTCCGTCACATGCAGTTCAGCGTCGAGCCCGGCGTTTCCCTCGCGGCGCTGGTGAAGACGGCGCTCGGTCAGCAACTCGGTTGCGATCCCTCGGCCCTGGTGCTCCGGCACATCGAAGTGGGGCAGGTGGGCCGGACCAACAAGACCGAGGTCATTTGCATGGCCGCGGCCCGCGACCTTGTCGGCAAGCTGATGAACGCGATGAAGGCGGCCAAGCTCGAGCCGGTGGGGATGCACATGGAGTGCACCGCGGCGATCAAGCCCTTCGATGCGATCACGCGTCGGGAAGAAGACGCGAACCTGACCAGCGTGTACCTCGACATGGGCGCGGGGACCACCAACCTGATGATCGCCCACGGTCGCAACCTCGTGTTCACGAAGAACCTTCCCATCGGCGGGCGCGACCTCGACGCGGCGGCGGCCAAGCAGCTCAAGGTCGAGCTGGCCGAGGCGAGGTCGGAACGGCTCAAGCTCACGGAAGTGGTGCAGGTCGCTCCGCCGCCGCCGGCCGCGGCCGTGGCGACGGAGCCCAAGCCGGTGGAGTCCGGCTTTGCGCTGCTGGCGGCGGGGTTGCGGAAGTCAGAAACACGGGCCACCGCGACGCTGGAGGACCGACGCCAGGGCCAGCCGGCGCCGGGCCTGAGCGAGGACCTCACGCAGCACTCGCGCCGAGAGTTCCAGGGCCCGCGGATCAACCTGGGGGAAACGGTCGAGATGCTGACCGACGAGATCGCCGGCTGCCTGCGGTACCACGAGGCGGTGTTCCCGGAGCGCCGCGTGAACCGCGCGATTTTCATGGGCGGCGAGTCGCGCCACCTTGGCCTGGCGCAGCACATCGCGCGGACGCTCCGGCTCCCGGCGCAGGTGGCGGACCCGATGGCGGGCGTGGCCAGGACGGGCAAAGAGGCGACGCCGGGCGTGGACTTCCGCCAGCCGCAGCCGGGCTGGGCCATGGTGCTTGGCCTGTGTATGTCACCGACGGACCTGTGAGACCTGAGAGAGAGCCTTCCCGCCGGAGCAATCAGTCATGTGGAAACCCTTTGTTCGACCCGACCAGCAAGGCGCCAGCTTCCTCCCGCAGGACTACGTGGCGCGCAAGGCGGAGATGCGGGCGAACCTCATCTGCCTTGGCCTCTTCGGCGTCGTGATGTTCGGCGTGATCGCGGCGTTCTTCGTCACCAACCGGCAGTGGCTGCACGTCCGCCGGAGCCAGCAGGCCATCACCGCCCAGTTCAGCCAGGAAGCCATCAAGATCGAGCAGCTCAAGCAGCTCGAGAAGCAGAAGAACGAAATGATGGAGAAGGCGGAGATCACCACCGCCCTGGTGGAACGCGTTCCGCGTTCGATCCTGATGGCCGAGCTGATCACGCGGATGCCGGACGACATCACGCTTCTCGAGCTCACGCTCGTCTCCAAGCGCATCAAGGACACCCCGCCGCCCAAGGAAGCGACCAAGACCACCACCAGCCCGCAGATCAAGACGCTGTCCTCCGCCGCCAAGCCGGGAACGGGCAAGAGCGTTGAGCCGCCCAAGCCGGAGAAGGTCACCCCGCCGCGGTTCGAGTACACCCTCAAGCTCGTCGGCGTGGCGCGCGTGAACAACAACATCGCGGACTACATCCAGGCGCTGAAGAACTGCCCGCTGCTGGAGAACACGGACCTCAAGTACATCAAGGAAGTCACGATCGAGAAGATGGACCTGCGCAAGTTCGAGATCGAGGCCTCGATCCGCAAGGACGCCGACGCCCGCGGGATGGAACCCCTGAAGGACCTCAACGCCCGCGGCGCCCCGGGGGCCAGCCCCACGCGCCCGTCGGTGCTGACGCCCGGCACGTCGGAGAGCGTGCGCGTGTACTCAAACCAGGAGAAGGAGTGACCCATGCGTATCGGGATCCGTGAAGCATTCCTGCTCGCGCTGCTGCTCGCCCTGCCGCTGCTGTCGTGGTGGCTGGTGTTCCGCCCTCAGAACGCCTTCATCAGCCAGGCCAAGCGCGAGATCGATCACAAGAACCAGATGCTCGCCAAGCTCCGCGAGACCACCGCCCGCAACGAGGACCTCCAGCGGTCCAACGCCGAGATCCTCCAGAACATCCAGTCGATTGAGGCCCGCCTCCCCTCGAACAAGGAGGTGGACTCCGTGATCCGACAGGTCTCCGACCTCGCCGTCGAGTCCGGCCTCGAGCCCCCGAACATGGAGTCCGACAAGCCCGTCGCCGCGGCCCTCTACATGGAGCAGCCGCTGAAAATGAAGATCCAGGGCAACTTCAACGGGTTCTACGAGTTCCTGGTCAAGCTCGAGCAGCTCCCCCGCATCACGCGCATCAACGACATGAAGATCACCAGGGCCACGAATCAGGACGGCCACATGAAGGCCGAGTTCGTGCTGAGCATCTACTTCCAGCAGGAGGGGAAAGCGCCATGACAAGTACGCCTCTCCCGTCCAACTCGCCCGAGCCCGAACGCGAGGGCGCCGCGAGCATTCTGTCCGACCTCAAGGGCACCGGCGATGGCCCGGCCGTCGCCGATCTCGGGGGTGTCAACCCGACCAGCGCCAAGTCCAAGCTCAAGGTCCACTCGCAGACGCTCGTGATCGCGCTCGTGCTCGCCGCCAGCGGCGCGGCCCTGTACACCATGCGCAAGCAGGGCATGGGCGCGGGCGTGAACTTCAACCCGCCGAAGATCGACTACCAGGTGGACAAGGTCAAGCGCACGGCCAGCGACGCCCAGCAGCAGCGCGTGCTCGAGGACCTGGCGCGGTCGCAGAGTCCGCCGCAGGTCCCCGCCGAGAAGATCCAGAAAAACCCCTTCCAGCTCGATGCCACGGGCAACGTCGCGAAGCCCTCGACCGCGATGGTGGACCCCGAGGCCCAGAGCCGCAACCTGGCCCAGCAGCGCCAGCAGCAGTTGACGTCCGCCCTGACCTCCATCGAGGTCAACGCGATCATGGCGGGGCCCGTGCCGTTGGCACGCATCAACGGCAAGATTGTCCGCGAGGGCGATTCGGTCGGCGAGTTCTTCACGGTTCGCGTGATTCACGATCGATCGGTTGAACTCGAAGCCGACGGCAAGGTGTTCGCCGTGAGCATGAGCGAATCGACGGGCGGTGGGGGGCGGCCCCGGTCGTCCGCGCCGCGCCGCTAGATGCGCCGCAGAGAGAGGTAGACGGTGCCGAAGTACAACATCGACGACATTCTCAGCGATCTGGGCGTGCCCAAGTCCAAGGACACCCCCGCCAAGACCGGCAAGAAGCCGGGCGATGAAGGCCCGCGCCGGCACCGGATCGACCAGGAGGAGGAGTCCTTCAGCCCGCTGCCGCCGATGCCCGCCAACCAGCGTCTCTACGGCGAGGAGGCCCAGCGCATCGCGGACCCGGCCGTGAAGCGGGCCCCGTCGGCCGCGCCGAAGTCCGCCGTTGGCCGAGCCCTGAACGAGATCTACACCCCCGAAACCGACGCATCGGCACCGAGCGGCGGGGCTGTGCAGATCGGCGATCTTCTGGTTTCGCGGGGCATCATCACGGCCCAGCAGTTGACCACAGCGCAGAGCGTCGTCCGCCAGACCCCCGGCAAGCGGATCGAGGATGTGATCATTGAGCAGGGCGTCGAGGAGGAGAAGGTCCTCCCCGTCGTGGCCGAGCTCGCCGGCGTTCCCTTCGAGCGGATCGATCTCAACAAGGGGCTCGAGGGCGGTTTCGATGGGCGGCTTCTGCAGCGTCTGGGCTTTGACTACTGCAAGGCCAAGAGCGTCATTCCCCTCCGCACCGAAGGGATGCGGATCATCGTCGGCTCCCCGCGACCCAACGACATCTTCCTTCTCGACGAGGTGCGCACGCGTCTGCACGCGACGAGCGTGAAGCTCGTGATGGTGACCAACGCCGACATCCGCGGCGCGCTGGACATCGTCGGCGCCGGCCAGTCCAAGGAAGAGGACCTTGCCGAGATTCTCTCCAACGTCGATGAGGCCGACGTCCAGGTCGAGAAAATGGAGGTCCAGACCACGGACCTCGAGAAGGAAGCGTCCGAATCGCCCGTCATCCGCACGGTCAACTACATCATCCAGACGGCGCAGCGCGACGGCGCCAGCGACATCCACATCGAGCCCTCCGAGAAGAAGCTGAAGGTGCGCTTCCGCATCGACGGCGAGCTCTTCGAGATGATGAACCCGCCGCCGGGGATGGCCTCCGCGATCATCAGCCGCCTGAAGATCATGGCCAACCTCGACATCGCCGAGCGCCGAATTCCGCAGGACGGGCGCGTCCGCTGCACGGTGCAGGGCCGCAAGCTGGACCTGCGCATGTCCACGCTGCCGACCAACGGCGGCGAGAAGGTCGTGCTCCGTATCCTCGACACCAAGGCCATCAACGTGCAGCTCGAGGACCTGGGCTTCCACGACGACACGCTCGTGGTCTGGAAGAAGCTGGTCGACGCCCCGCACGGCATCGTCCTCGTCACCGGCCCGACCGGCTCGGGCAAGACCACCACGCTCTACTCCAGCCTCCGCCAGCTCGACAAGAACTCGATGAACATCTCGACCGTCGAAGACCCCATCGAGTACCACCTCGACGGCATCACGCAGACGCAGGTGCACGAGAAGATCGGGATGAACTTCGCGACCGCCCTGCGGGCGCTGCTCCGGCAGGACCCCGACGTCATCATGGTCGGCGAAATCCGCGACATGGAAACGGCCCAGATCGCCGTTCAGGCCGCCCTCACCGGCCACCTCGTGCTCTCGACACTGCACACCAACGACGCCCCCAGCTCCCTCACCCGACTGGTCAACATCGGCCTCGAGCCCTTCCTCGTCGGCGCGGCGGTGAACGGCGTGCTCGCCCAGCGGCTGGTCCGGCGCCTCTGCAACCACTGCAAGGCCCAGGAAAAGCCAGGGGAAGAGCTGGCCACGTTCCTCGAAATGCAGGGCCTCGATTCGGGCCTCACCTGGGTCGCCAAGGGCTGCGAAAAGTGCCGCCAGACCGGCTTCTCGGGTCGAGTCGGCATCTACGAACTCCTAACCACCGACGATCAGCTCCGCGACGTGATCGCCCGCAACCCCAATGTCGCCGAGTTCCGCCGCACCTGCATCGAACGCGGCATGGTCACGCTCCGCGGCGACGGCATGCGCAAGGTCGGCGCGGGCATCACCACCGTGCACGAGATCCTCCGGGTGACCGAGGCGAACGCCTGAAAGCCCGTTCGAACACGATCGGACCCTTCACCATACACTTGCACTTCGGAACGCCCGTGCCGGAACATTCCCGGGGCTCGATGTGCACCCTTCGACCGAGTTCAAGACCCTGTCCGTCCTGATCCCCGTGTACAACGAGGCCCGCACGCTGCGCCGCCTCATCGGCGCCGTCCTCGCCTCCCCCGTCCCCCTCCAACTCGAACTCATCTGTGTCGATGACTGCTCCACGGACGCGACACCGGAAATCCTCCGGGAACTCGCCCGTGCGGACGGCCGCATCAAGGTCGTCCGGCACGAAGTCAACAAGGGCAAGGGCGCGGCGATCCGCACGGCGATTTCGCGCATGACCGGCGACATCGCGATAGTGCAGGACGCCGACCTCGAGTACGACCCCGCCGAGTTCCCCATCGTCCTCGCCCCGATCCTGGAGGGCAAGGCGGATGCGGTGTTCGGCTCGCGGTTCGCCGGAGGCGGCCTGGGGGGACAGAGGAAGGTCCTTCTGTTCTGGCACAGCGTCGCCAACAAGCTCCTGACCCTCGCCACCAACATTCTCAACGACATCAATATCACGGACATGGAGACCTGTTACAAGGCTGTCCGGGCGGACATCCTGAGGCAGATCCCGCTCAAGTCCAACCGGTTCGGCATCGAGCCCGAGTTGACCACGCGACTCGCGCAGTGGAACGTCCGGCTCTACGAGGTGCCCATCAGCTACCACGGCCGCACCGCTGCGGAGGGCAAGAAGATCGGATGGAAGGACGCGTTTTCCGCCGCGTGGTGCCTGATCAAGTTCCGCTTCTTCGACCGGCGGTTCACGACGCACGATGGGTTCTACGTGTTGCAGTCCGTCCGGCGGGCCCGTGGTTTCAACCGCTGGATGCTCGCGCAGTTCAGGCCGTTTATCGGCAAGCGCGTGTGGGAGGCGGGCTGCGGCATCGGGAATTTTACCGAGTTGCTGCTGGACCGTGAGCGGCTGATCTGCGTCGACAACGACCCGTTCTACGTCGAGATGATCGCCCGACGCTTCGGCCACATGGAGAACGTCGAAGCCTTCGAGATGGACCTGTCGCGACCCGGCGCGGGCAAGGCGGTGCAGCCCGAACGGCCCGACACCATCATCTCACTCAACGTGCTCGAGCACATCGAACGCGACCAGGATGTGCTGCACGAGTTCTACGAAGCGCTCACCCCGGGCGGCCATGCGGTTGTTCTGGTTCCCACAAACCCGAAGCTCTACACCGAGTGTGACCGCACGCTCGGCCACTTCCGGCGCTATACACGGGAAGAACTCACGGCCAAGTTCCACGCCGCGGGATTTCATGTCGTGAGCTGCAACGAGTTCAACCGATTGGGCGTGTACGGCTGGTGGCTCAACGGCAAGCTCAAGCGCAAGGATCTCTCACCCACGCAGATGCGGTTGTACGAGTTGATGCTCCCCCTCGCCAAGCTCATGGACAAGCTCAAGCTCGGCCCGGGTCTCAGCCTGATTGTCGTCGGCCAGAAGCCGCAGGGCTCCGCTCCTGAAGCCCACGCCGCGGCCGTGAACGAGGAGACTCCCGAGATTCCTCTCCTCGCGAGGGGCGAGGGCTTGGCGGCCGTCCCCGATCGCTGAATAAACTCCGACATCGGGCCCCAGGGCCGGGAAGGAGTCACGGATGAACACACGAGCACTCGCGGCATGCTTCGCCCTCGCTCTCGCATCGTCCTCTGGCTGCGTGCCGCTGCTTGTCGGGGCGGGGGCGGGCGTTGCCGGCTACCACTACGTCGAGGGCGAGATGCAGTACGCCGTTCAGGCGACGGTGGACCGAACCTACAAGGCCGTGGAGGCGGTCGTGAAGGATCGCGGCTGGGAGATCAAGGATGTGACCCGCGAGGTGACGATCGCCACCTTCCGCTGCCAGGCGCTGGACAAGACACCCATCCAGATCGAGATAAAGCGCCGCTCGCCCGACTTCACGCGCGTCGCGATCCGCTACGGCACCTGGGGGGATGAGGTGCAAAGCCGCAAGTTCATCGACGATGTGAGGGCCCGGCTGTGAAGCAGTGGGGGAGGCTCTGCATCGCGTCGATCGTCGCCTTGATCCACGGGGCGTGCGCCGCTCCGGCGATTGTCATGACCGCCAGCCTCGGCGCCCTCCAGACCGGCACCGAGGCGTTCATACGTGGTGAGCTGGAGTCCACGGTTGCGCACCCCATGCACGAGGTGTTCCGCGCGACGCAGGCCGCGCTGCTCGAACTGGAGTTTCCTATCCGCCGCGCCGACATCGGCGATGCGAATGCCTACGTCGTCTCGGCCGAAGCGCAGGGGAGAAAGATCAACGTATCACTCGAACTCAAGTCCCCCCTCGTGACCAAGCTCAACATTCGTGTCGGGCTCTTTGGCGACCAGACCGTGTCGCGCCTGATTCTCGCGGCCATCCAAGCCCAGCTTGAGCATGAAGGCAGCCACGTCGGCGTGATTCCCTTGAATCCTGATTAGCTGCAACCCGCCGCGTACTTGCTCAGGAAACATGCGAAATCGTTGGCGGTAAGGGACGGTTGCCCGGTGGAACCATCGCAGTTGGCGTACGTGTCGCCGGCCGCGTACTTGGCCAGGAAGCAGGCAAAGTCATTCGCCGTCAACCGTGGCTGCCCGGTCGATCCGTCGCAGTTGGCATAGCACGCCGCGCCGACCGGCGTTCCCTGCACCTCGAGCCGATTCAGCGTCGCGCTCGGAGCGCCGTTGAAAAGGAAGCCAACATAGGTTGCCGCTCCCGAAGGTGCGGTGGAAGGTGCCGTCCCTTCCCACATGAAGCTCCCGACGGGTGAACCCACGGATTCAACGAACACCCAATAGGTCGTTCCCGGCTGAAGCGTCAGAGGCGCCGGCGAAGAAAAGGTGAAGTTCCCCGATCCAGACTGCGGCGGCGAGTTCAGCGTCACCAGCCGCATCGAAGGCGCAGGAGAGCCCTGCCAGATCGAGACGACCGCCGCGCCGCCGCCGCTGTAGTTCATCGTCAGCGACACCGGTCCGAGCGTGTAGGCCTGTGATCCGATCGTGAACCCGACCGCCTTGGACACCGTGCCGGAGCCCGTCCCGAAAAACGTGCCCGACGGCTGCGCCCCGGCGGCGAAGTTAGAGATCAGAACATCGCCCAACGCCGGCGCCGTCGCCAGCGCACAAGCCAACACGACATACCCGCGCATGCTCGTTACCCCATGTGGACGGCCGAGTGTATCACACAGTGTCGAATAGCCCGGCGGGGGTTTTCACTCGTTATGCGTTGACTTGTCTAAAGCGCGGTGATCCATGCGCACACCAAACAAAAAAACGGACCCGGCCAAACCGGGTCCGTACGAGTGAGGTCTTGCTCTCAGATGCGAGTCGTGCCATCCAAGTCCCGACCTGTCGGGACTTCGATGCATCACGGGATCACGTGCATCCAGCCGCGTACTTGTTGAGGAAGCACTGGAAGTCGTTGGCCGTCAGCAGCGGGTTGCCCGTGGATCCGTCGCAGTTCGCGTACGTGTCGTTCGCCGCGTACTTGTTCAGGAAGCACTGGAAGTCGTTGGCTGTCAGCAGTGGGTTGCCAGTGCTGCCGTCGCAGTTGGCGTAGCACCCGCCCGCCGACAGGTAGCACGCCCCGCTCAACTGGATCCCGTACGCCCCGCCCGCGCCCGTCGTCACGCTCCAGCTCCCCACCGGCTCGGCCGCGGCCGGGCCGTCGGGCGCCCGCTCCACGTTGAACGGCGTGTCGAGCCAGATCTCCCCGCTGGTCGTGGCCCCCAGCGGGTCCTTGTCGTACTGCGAGATCGCCAGGTAGTACTCCCCGTTGCCCGCCGCGCCGACGATCGCGCTCCCGATCGTCGACGTCGATGCCCGTGCCGGGCGCCGGGTTGTCGTCGTTGACGTCGCGTTGCGAACGGGCCCGGAACAGGAACAGCTGCGTGTCGAACGTGGTCAGGTTCGCCGTGCTGGCGCGAGTTCGCACTGTTTACAGATCGATCTTGAACATGTCCGCGTCGGTCGTCGTCAACGTGCCCGTGATCCCGATGAGCGTGCCCGATCCGTTGACGTTCTGCGCCGTCGCCGGCAGGTCCCCGGCGTCGCCCGTCTCGGCGTACGGCGTCGGGCACGAGCCGCAGGCCGACCCGGCCCCCAGCCACGCCCCGCCCTGGGCCGTGCAGGCCGCCGAGGTCAGCGTCGAGCACGTCGAGAAGAAGCAGCACGCCCCGGCCGGCGGGCAGTTCGCCGCCGCGCAGCTCACGTTGTTACCGGCGTAGGTGCCGCCCGTCGTGGTGCACTGATTCTGGGTCACCACATCGCACGTGCCGTCGTTCCGGCAGCACGCCCCGGTGGGCAACGGTGGGCAGTTGGCGGTCGCGCACGTCGAGCCGTCACCGTTGTAGGTCCCGCCAAGTGTGGTGCAGCCGCTTGCCGTCGTCACGATGCAGTTCGAAGCGCCAGAAGCGAGGCAGCACGCGCCAGTGGCGCCACCAAGTTCGTAGGTCAACGCTCCAACGTACAGCCGCGGCGAGAAGTACGAGCCCGTCGTGGTGAATGGGGCGCTCCGGACGTCGCCTGTGACCATCTTGAGATTGGAATCCTGATACGTCGTCAGCACAGTGCCCGTCACGTACCGGGGACCCACAGTGGTGAACCGCAGCGCCACACCACGCACCTGGCCCGGGCTGACAGAAATATCAGGAATGTCGATCAGTTCTGAAATGCCGTTGGCGGTCGCTCCCTGGGTCGCGTTGGCAATACCCAGCGACGTCCATCCGGCCAACGAACTTCCCGGCCCGGCCGTAACCGGCCCACCGAGCGCCGACCCGTCACGAACAAAAACCTCGACTTGGAACCCCGCGCCGGCAGCCCCGGTGTTCGCCGTCGTCAGATGTGTCACGGTGATTGGACTGGCGATGGCCTCCAAGTCAAAGAACATGGCCCAGTTCGCCGAGCCACCATTGTTCGCGGGACCCGGGTTCGCCTGAAGCACATCGCCCACGCAGTACCCCGCACTCGCGGTCAGCGCGGCCGCCGCAGTCATCAACCTCTTCATGCCCTGCTCCTTACGACGAGAAAGGAATACAGCCAAGACCTCGGAACACCGCCACAAGCTGGGCCCGGCAGGTCTTGACATGGAACCAACAGACAACCCCCCTAACCTAGTCAATGTCAGGGTTTTGTCAAGCTGATTTGCTGTGCTTTGCCTCATCTCCAGCCCCTGCCCTCCCTGTTCCACCCGCCCGGCTTCCGCAGTGCACAGCTGCGGTTCGTCCCGCACTCCGCGTCATTTTTCCGCGGCAGATAACTCGCGATCGGGTCAGTTAGCACCCGCTGCATTGGTATCCAGCTTCGTTGGCGAGGCTCTTCTGGCATGAGAGAGCCGGCGCCCGGCATCCGGGCTTGTCTCGATGCAAACCGCTTCCACGGGCATGCCAGCTACTTGCTCGTCCCTCCATCCGGGCCATGCGCAGCGCGGGACTTCATGCATGCCAGATCCGCTCGACAAACACCAAAGTCCCCTCAATCCCGAAAATGAGTCCCTCTTCGGCCTCGCCTCGAACGAGTGGCAGGTCCGTCTTCAGCAGGCCCACCAGTCGCGCCCCCTCGGGCCCTTCGGTCCTTACGAACTCCTCGCCGAGATCGGCCGAGGCAGCCAGGGCGAGGTCTACCGAGCCGTCCAGCCCGGCACCGGCCGAATCGTCGCCATCAAGCGGATCGCCGGCCTGGGCTTCGCCCCTGATCCGGTCCTGCTCGACCGGTTCACCCGCGAAGTCGAGGCGCTGACCCGGCTCTCCCATCCCAACGTCGTCACCGTCCACGCGCTCGACGTCGTCAACGGCCACACGATACTCGTCATGGAACTGGTGGAGGGTCGCCCGATCGATCAATGGGCCGACCTGCAATGGTCCCGGGCTCCTGAGCCGCTCCAGATCTTGCTCGCCGTGTTTGCACGGGTATGTGCCGGCGTCGCCCACGCCCACCAGCGCGGCGTCATTCATCGCGACATCAAACCCAGCAACATTCTCGTCACGCCCGCCGACCAGCCCAAGGTCCTCGACTTCGGCATTGCCCGACTGCTCGGCGAACACGCCGCGAACAACGCGCATCCAACCTTCACCCTGACCGGCTTCGCCGGCACCCCAGCGTATGCGTCTCCCGAACAACTTGTGCCCGGCGGCGGCATCGACACCCGGTGCGATGTGTACTCCCTCGGAATCCTTTTGTACCGCCTGCTCGCCGGGTGCGAGGCCTTCAGCGGCCAGATCGGCCAAACCGCCCAGCGCAAGACCGAAGGCCCCGCCCCCGGCCCCAGACGCGCCCGCAAGGCACTCCCGCCCGAATGCGACTGGATCGTCCGCAAAGCGACCGATCCCTCCCCCTCCGCCCGCTACCAGACCGTCGATGCCCTGGCCGAGGATGTGTCACGGCTCATCGATGGACGCCCGATTCTCGCCCACCCGCCGAGTTGGCTCTACTCCGCCCGCCGCGCGATCAAGAGGCGCCCGCTCACCGCGCTGGGTATCGGTGCATCCATCGCCGTGGTCGCCTCGTTGGGAACGGTTGTCGCCGTCCAGGCCGTTCGATTGTCCATCCGATCCAGGCATCTTGCCGAATCCCTCGATGCCATCACGTTGGAGCGTGAACGAGCGATCCGCGGCGAACGCCGGCAAACTGAGTTATCTCGGCTCCTCGCCAGTGCCGCCATGGCCGCCTCCACCGACCACCGATTCGTAGACACGACCGACGTCAACCGTGTGTCAGCGCTCGAGGGCGTCGTCGCCAAACTGACCTCGGAGGATGATCCCAGCCTCGTGACGGAACTTCGGTTCCGGTACGGACTCGCGTTGCGGGACGCGCGTCGATGGCGCGATGCCGAGGTCCAGTTCGCCGCGGCCCAGGCGACGTCAGATCGGATCGATGAACCTTCAGGTGAACGCGCGACCCGGATCATCTTGAATCGATGCCGCGCGCTGGCCACCCTCGGCGAGCATCCAGCCGCATTCGAGATCATCAACAAGGCTATAGCGAGTGCGGAATCGGGCGAGCGAACCATCCACGTCGCCGCCCTGTACTGGGAGCGAATGTACCGACTGCATGCCCTGAAGTACCCGTGGGCCGACACCCTCGCGTGCATCGAGGAACTCCATGCTCGCTGCGATGAACATCCCACCCGCGTCGCCGAGAGACTCTGGTCCCGAGAGCAGGCGGGTGAAGTCGCATTCTCCTACGGCGAAGTTGATCTCTCTGAACGATGGTTCCGCGAGGCGCTCGACCTTTCGATGCGACACAATCGCAGGAGCAACGATCGTTCCCGACTCCAGTATTGGGTCGGTGAACTTCTCGTTCTTCGAGGCCGCCCTTCGGAAGGTGAACCGTACCTCCGAGCCGCGGCCGAATATCGCGCTCGGTCAGAGGGAGCCACCGGCAACCGGGCCCACGTGTACACCCTTGATCATGCGAAAGTTCTCCACCGATTGAGAAGGTTTGAGGAGGCCGTTCCTCGGTGGGAGACTGCTCTGATTCGGCCTCTGGCCGCGGGCCGTCCGGATCAAACGGCCGCCAGCCAGATCCGTCTTGGCCTCGCGGCTTCCCGATTCGCAATGGGCCAGGAATTTCTGGCTCGAACAACACTGGCGCTTGCAGTATCCCGCGGTGAGACCATCGACCACGCACACCCAGATCACGCGGCCGCCATCGCGAGCGTTGAGGCGGCGCTCCGAGCCAATGACTGGAGGCTTGACAGCACCCTTGAGTCCTCATTGGGTGACTTCAAGTGGCTGGTCCGTGGCATACTGCCGCGTACGGTTGCCCCCACTCCGGACGCCGAACCTCCGGACTGAGGCGTGGCTGCGCTCCTCCCCACCCCTCCGTTCGCGCCGACCCACCCGGCACGGGATCTGCCCCTTCCTAACTTTCGGTCTGGGCAATCCGTCGTGCATGTTCCGGGCCCCACTCGACATGCCAAGAAACGACGGCGGCGTGCCTTCGCACGCCGCCGTTCGGAGGAAATAGGGCTCGAAGCCCCGCGCGGGCCCTCGTCGTAGACCCGCGCCGTTCCGGTGACTCTCCGACCCTCGTGCAGGCCCCGCGGCCAACTTCGCCGCGACTTGTGCCGGAGCCAAGCCCAATCGCGCACGCCCCGGCAGTATCACCGTCCAGCCCTGTCCCAGTGATTACCGCGTTCCTCCCAGTCGCCTGACGCGGTGCCCGCCCAGATTCTCAGAATTCTGCCATTCAACGGCATGCCCACTACCGACAACCAGCTGCAAACGCGTTCAGGAAGCACTGGAAGTCATTGGGCGTCAGCGCCGGCTCCCCCGTCGATCCATCGCAGTTCGCGTACGGGTCCCCCGCCGCGAACCGGTTCAGGAAGCACTGGAAGTCGTTGGACGTCAGCAGCGGCGAGCCCGTCGAACCGTCGCAGTTGGCGTAGCACGCCCCCGAGAAGAGAGCCCAGAATCCTCCGGAGAGCGAGAACGCCTCGCCCACCTCCGGCCCCCACATCATCCCGGCATCCGGCTGCGCGATCGTGGCGGCCAGGTCGAACTCATCTCCGGTGGACTGCCCGCCACCGCAATCGATCGTGTTCCAATCGACGCTGAACTCCTCCTGGGCGGAGGCGAGGGAAGTGCCCGCCAATACCGTCGCGGCCACGAGGTAGGGCATCCCGGACAGTCCACGTCTGCGGCGTGTCAACCGTCCCATGTGATTCGTGCTGGTCATCGGGTTCTCCTCAGGCAAAGCAATGCGAGCATTCGATTCTCGGGGACGCGATTCAAAGACGGACCGTTCACGGCAAGCACCCCGGTGTGCAGGTTTCATCGCCCAGGATCGTGACAGTGACGGCCGGGCTGTCCGTGCTCAGCCCGCACGGGCTTGTCAGTCGCAGGTGATACATCCCGGCATCCGCGGGCTGGCAATCCTTGATGACGAGCAGGATCGGCCGGGTTGCATCGTGCACGGTTCCCATTGACTTGGTCACGAAACCGCCACCCGGGCTCGCCCCATCCCACCCGTTGATGAGGGCGATGCCGTTCCGGTACCACTGGTACCGAAGCCCTGGGATGCCGGGTGAGGCGAACGCATTCAGCGTCAGCACGGAGCCGGAGCCAACCTCTTGAGCTTGCGGCGGTACCATGATGCTCGGAGCGACGGTCGGCACCAAACCGTACACCGCCCATCGCGGAGAGAACACGGTTCCACCTGCAAGCGAAAACTCGCCCGTCACAAACAGCTGATTGTTGTGGACCGTCATCCCAGTCACCGTACCATTCATACCCGAGCCGAGCGGGGTCCAAAGTGAGCCGTTCCATCGTGCGATGAAACGAAGCCCGGAAGTAGATCCAAGGTCAAAATTTCCGCCAGCAAACAGATGGCCATTCCAAACAGCCAGCGCTCGAACGCCTCCGGTAAAGCTCGACACACCGACCGCTTGCCAGGTAGAGCCATTCCATTGAGCCACGGCGCTGAGAACAGATACACCACCCGCCGAGGTGAAGTTTCCACCTGCGATCAAGTTGCCGTTGTACGTGGTCAAGGCTCGCACCGTCGGGCTGCTGCCTCCGGTGATGCCGGAACTGAGTGGCTGCCAGGAAGAACCGTTCCACCGAGCGATCCTGTTTGCAGTCAGGCCATCCGCTGTCGTGAAACTTCCTCCTGCAATCAGTTCTCCGTTGTACACATGCAACGTGAGAACCGGGTTGTTCATTCCGGATCCCAGCGGTTGCCAGTTGGATCCATTCCATCGGGCGACACGGTTCATGTTTGTTCCGCCGACGCTCGTGAATTCTCCTCCGGCGATCAGGTCTCCATTGAACACGGCAAGCGCCCGAACCAAGCCGTTCATTGATCCACCGATCCCTTGCCAAGTCAGGCCATCCCAACGAGAGACGCCGCTGTGGATTACACCTCCAGAGATGATGCTTCCGCCCGCGACCATTTCACCGTTGAATGTCTCGAATGAGTACAAAGCGGCTGTCAAACCCGACCCGAATGAAGCCCAGGGAGATCCATCCAGCCAAGCGGTGTTACGGGAAACGGCCGTGCCGGGAAAGGTCACTCCTCCGAGCTTCTGAAAGTGGCCCGAAAGCGCCAGCAACCCGCCCACGGAGCCGACGACAGAATCAAGACCGTTTAGGCCGCTTTCGACTCCTTCGACGGTCGAGAGCCAAGTTGTTCCATTCCACCTGCCGATGTTCTCAGTGCCAGGAACGCCTCCAAACTGAGACATTTGTCCCGCGGCAATCAACTCGTTCCCCCGCACGACAAGCGACCGAACGCTGGTTCCTGATGTTCCGGCGCCCGAGTTGGATATGACATGACGGAGTCCGTTGGTGCTGCTCCAGCGTGCGATTCGGAACGCCTGGACGCTGCCAAAGCCGTCAAAGCTACCTCCAATGTAGAGTTCATCTGAAAAAGGTGCTAGACATTGGATCGAACCGTTCGTCGGCGCTAAGACGACCTGTTGCCACGCCGTGCCGGTGTACCGATAGACGCCCCCCGAACCAGCCGCATGAAGCTGTCCGTTCAAAGTAGCAAACGGGCCGTTGGTGGAAGAGACCGTGTTGTTCATGCTCGACCAGCTTGAGCCATTCCATCGGGCCATGTTGGTGACGGCCACGCCGCCCGCCGCTGTGAAGGTTCCTCCGACGATGAGGTCTCCATTGAACTCGGCCAAGTGATTCACCGAGGTACCGCTGGTGATCCCGGTCCCCAAAGGCTGCCACGTCGAACCGTTCCATCGAGCGATTCGGTTGGCCGTCACGCCTCCGGCGGTCGTGAACGATCCACCGACTACCAGTTCACCGTTGTACACGATCATCGCGGACACACCGGAGTCCACACCTGTCCCAAGAGGTTCCCAAGCTATTCCAGTCCATCGCGCGATGTGTTGCCCCGGCAGCCCGGCAACCCCGTCCCCCGCGACAATCACTTCGGAGTTGAACACGGCCATCTTGGTTGGGGCGTTCTGCGTGTAATTCGTTTGCAATCCGATCGGCGCCCAATGTGAGCCGTTCCACATCGCAAGTCGGTCGGCCTGTGTCGAACCCGCTGCTCCGAACGTTCCGCAAGCGAGAAGCTTGCTTCGGGCAGGCCCCGAGCCGTCTGGGTCCCAAACCGTCAAGTCGAAAATGCTGCCCCCTCCGATAACCACGGGGCTGCCTCCAACGCCTGGCATCTCTTCTCCACCCGCGTACCACGTCTCGCACGTCTGACCCCTAGCCCCGGCCGGCGACAAGCCCAGGACCACCACCAGAATCAGGCCAAGCACCTTGTTCATGACAACGCTCCGATATTCGAGTGGATGATCACTGGTCCGCGATGTAGTCAAACCCGATGCCGTGGAACACAACGTCTCCCGTGTTCGGGTCGAAAGTCGTCGATGAACCGTTCCGCGTGACGCTCACGACAATCGCGTCTCCCGGACTGAACACCAGTGCCGGCGTCCCGTTCGTCAAGGGCACCGTCACTTGCGTCAGGGCTCCCGTCGCCGGGGACGGCGCCTCGTACTGCCCAGCTCCCGCGGCATTCTGCCGGATCATCGCCCGAAACACGTTTGGCACCGCATTCGATGTGAAGTCCGCCGCCGGCCGCGCCGACACCGCCAGGTGAACCTTGGTGTTGCCTGTTCCGTTGACCGCGTAGTACAACGTCAGGTTCGGCAACGCCTGCCCCGGCACGTAGTCCGACGGAACCACGAAGATCGTCGTCGCTACATCCTGGCAGCAGTCCCTGAACACGCCGCCGACCACGAAGTGCGATCGACCCGACGACTGCGCCGCCGCGGCGGAGTTTCCGAAACTCACGCCCGCGTTGTCAAACGTGAACATGGACGACGGGATCATCACATGCCGAACCCGGTCCGCGATCTTCGCCGCATCGACGCTGCCACTGGCCAGGTACAACTCGGGGAACGTCCCCACGACATCCCCGCCCGTCGCCTCGCCCACAGGCCCCGTCGGACCCGTCGGCCCCACCTCGCCCTGAATCCCTTGCGGTCCCATCGGGCCCACATCGCCCTGAGGACCCTGAGGCCCGACTTCGCCCTGGGGTCCTTGCGGTCCGACGTCGCCTTGGGGTCCCTGAGGCCCGACTTCACCCTGCGGTCCTTGTGGGCCAACATCGCCTTGCGGTCCCTGCGGTCCGACTTCACCCTGAATCCCTTGCGGTCCCATCGGGCCCACTTCACCTTGCGGCCCCTGAGGCCCGACTTCGCCCTGGGGTCCTTGAGGCCCGACATCGCCTTGCGGCCCCTGAGGCCCGACTTCGCCCTGCGGTCCCTGCGGCCCGACATCGCCCTGTGGTCCTTGCGGCCCGACATCACCTTGGGGTCCTTGCGGACCCACTTCGCCTTGCGGACCTTGGAGACCAACTTCGCCCTGCGGCCCCTGAGGTCCGACGTCACCCTGCGGTCCTTGTGGGCCGACTTCACCCTGTGGTCCTTGCGGCCCGACATCGCCTTGCGGCCCCTGAGGCCCGACCTCGCCCTGCGGTCCGACTTCGCCCTGGGGTCCTTGAGGCCCGACCTCGCCCTGGGGCCCTTGCGGACCCACTTCGCCCTGAATCCCTTGCGGTCCCATCGGGCCAACGTCTCCCTGCGGCCCCTGAGGTCCGACTTCACCCTGCGGTCCCTGCGGACCGACTTCACCCTGCGGCCCCTGCGGACCGACTTCACCCTGCGGCCCCTGAGGCCCGACCTCACCTTGCGGACCTTGCGGGCCCACATCGCCCTGTGGTCCCTGTGGTCCGACTTCACCCTGCGGCCCCTGAGGCCCGACTTCACCTTGCGGACCTTGGGGTCCGACTTCACCCTGAATCCCTTGCGGTCCCATCGGGCCCACATCGCCCTGCGGACCCTGGGGTCCGACTTCACCCTGCGGTCCCTGCGGTCCGACTTCACCCTGAATCCCTTGCGGGCCCATCGGGCCCACATCGCCCTGCGGTCCATGAGGTCCGACTTCGCCCTGATTCCCTTGCGGTCCCTGTGGGCCCGTGTCACCCTGCGGTCCCTGCGGTCCAACCGCACCTTGGGGACCGATCGGACCCGTCGGCCCAGCGGCACCGATCGGACCCTGAGGCCCGGCCGGTCCCGTCGGACCCTGCGCCCCCGGCGGCGCGTTCTCCGCAAACTTCGCCCTCATCGCGTACAGCGCATACGGCGCCACCAGCACCGGCTGCCGCGGCGAAAGTGTGCTGTACGCTTGATTGGCGTTTGTCCGCTTCACAGAAATCTCCAGCCAACGCTGGTCGCCCGTGAACACATCCGGCCCGAAGTCCAAGTCCACCGTGAAAAGCCCTTGCAGAATGTTCACATTCAGGGCCGTCAACGTCGGGCCGACCTGGTTCCCGCCCGCCGCCGCGTCCATGATGCGGAACCGCATGTCGAAGTCACCGCCCGCAGGCAGGCCCGACGCCTTCAACTGGCCCTGGTAGGTAAATGCCGTTCCCATCGGTGTCTGGGCCGCCGCCGGGTTGGTCGCCGAGGCCAGCGTGACCAAGGCCGCGATCCGCCACAGGCCGTTCCAGCGCCGACGGGTCGAATGGAAGGCCAATACGCGAGGGTTCAAGCGGCTCATGGTCTGCTCCTGTGGAGGTGTGACCACAGGACTACCGCCCGTCCCTCGCTAACCTGACTTCTCCGCCGTGTGAATTTGTGATAATCTACTTTCATGTCTGTCTCGCGGCCCAGCCAGCCCCCGACGACTTCGGTCACCCTCCTCGGCCGTCTGCGCGATCCCGCGGATGAACAAGCCTGGCACGAGTTCGACCGTCGCTACCGCACGCTCATCGTCCGATTCCTGCGTTCCCGGGGCCTGCAGGTGGCCGACGCCGAGGACACCGCACAAATCGTGCTGACCAAGCTCGTCACCGGCCTTCGTGCCTTTGAATACGACGCTTCCAAGGGCGGCTTCCGCGCCTATCTCTTCCGCTGCACACGATCCGGACTTTCTGACTTCTTCCTTCGTCAGGACAACCACGCTCATCCGGTATCCCTGGAGACAACCCGGATCGCCGCAAGTGCGAACGCCGACCCCGAAGCGGAGAGGGCCTTCGAGCGCGAATGGGTCGAGCACCACTACCGCCTCGCCGTGGAACGCTACCGCGTGACCGCCGAGAATCGTGCCGCGGCGATCCTCGATGCCACGCTCGCAGGACGCTCCGTCAAGACCATCGCGGAGGATCTGGCGATGAACGAAGCCGCCGTCCACAAGGCCCAGCAGCGACTCCGCGACCGCCTCCGCGAACTGATCGCCGAACAGCTCCGAGACGAAGAGGATCCGCATGAACGGCCCTCCGAATGAGCCCGAGGGACCGGCCGCCGCCCCGCTGGACCCGGAACTCGACCGACTCTTCGGCTTCGGCACCGATACGTGGACCAACCGCCTCCGCAGCGCCCACGCCTCCAACGCCCACGCACGCCTCGGGCCCTACGAAATCCTCGCCGAAATCGGGCGCGGCGGACAGGGCGAGGTCTACCGCGCCGTCCAGCCCGGCACAGGCCGCCTCATCGCGCTCAAGCGCATCGCGGGGATCAGCCTCGCCGCCAGCGATTCGCTCCGCCGCCGCTTTGAGCGGGAAGTCGAGGCCGTCACTCGCCTCTCGCACCCCAACGTCGTCACGGTCCACGCCGCCGAAGTGGTCGACGGTCACACCGTGCTGATCATGGAACTGGTCGAGGGAGAACCCATAGATATATGGTCGGACGCGCGGTGGAAGGAGATTCCCGCGGCCCTCCCCGTGGTCCTCCGGGCCTTTGCTTCCGCCTGCGAGGGCGTCGCCCACGCCCACCAGCGAGCGGTCATCCACCGCGACCTCAAGCCCGGCAACATCCTCGTCAACGCGAGCGGGCAGGCCAAGGTCCTCGACTTCGGCATCGCCAAGGTGATCGACGAGTCCGCGGGGCCCATGACCGCCGCCACAGGTTTCATGGGCACGCCCGGCTACGCCGCGCCCGAACGTTACCGCCAGGGCGCATCCGCCGCGGATGTGCGGAGCGACGTCTATTCCCTCGGCCTCGTCCTCTTCCGCGCGCTGACAGGCCGGGACGCTTTCACCGCAAGGGACCTGCCAACCCCCAGCGCCTGGCCCACCATCCCCACCCCCTCGCGTGTCCGGGCGCTGCCCCGCGAGTGCGACTGGATTGTCGGTAAGGCCACCAGCCCCGAGCCCGAACGCCGCTACCAGACCGTCGAGGCCCTCGCGCGCGACGTCCGCGCCCTTCTCAGCGGCGCACCCGTCGAGGCCGCCCCGCTCAGCACGACCTACCGCCTCCGGAAAGCCGTCGTTCGATACCGCTTTGCCGCCGCGGGCGTCGCGCTGATCGCCGCCGCCATGCTCGGCGCCACGGTTATCAGCCTCGCCGCTGCCGCGCGAGCGAGGGCAGCGCAGCAGCGGGCCGAGGATGATCGAGCCGCCACCCAAGCCGCGCTCGAGCGTGAGCAAGTTGCCCTCGATGCATCCCTCGCGGCGGAGCGGCAGGCCCGCATCGAAGCGGCGCGGCAAGAGCAGATGGCCAACCTGATGCGGAGGACCTTTGCCGTCTCCGGCGCCGGCACCGGCGGTTCCGCCGACACCACCATCCGCCAGGCGATCGACTTTGCCGCCGAGCATCACTTTCCCGACCCGGCGAAGCGAAACCCCGAACTCGATCCCCTCGTCGAGGCCACGCTCCGATGGACCATCGGCGACACCTACCTCGAGATCGGTCGTTTCGACCAGGCTGTGACGCACCTGAAAGTTGCGTCCGAGATCTTCGAGGCCGAGGGCGGCGATCAATCCAAGGAGCTTCCCGCTGTTATCTATCTTCTCGGCCGGGCGCTTCGACTGCACGGCGATAACGTTGGCGCGGAACAGAACCTCCGCCGCGCTGTCGAAGCGTTCCGCCGGGCCGGCAACGAACTCTCCCTTGCCCAGGCGCTCGGCAGCCACGGCATAAGCCTTCGCTGGCTCAACCGAACGGAGGAGGCGGCCGAGTGCTACCGCGAAGCCATCACGCTCTACGACAAGGTGATGGGACCGGATTCACGGGATGCGTCGATTGTGTCCAAGAACCTCGCCATCCTTCTCTCTCGCGCCGGACAGCACGAAGAGGCGGTCGCACGAGGCCGCCGCACAGTGGAGATCCAGGAGAAACTATCTCCGAAGGGAAACGCCGACCTGTCCAACGCCTACAACGACTTCGGCAGCATCCTGTGGGCCGCCGGTCAGACCGAGGAGGCCGTGCGCTTCTACCGCAAGTCCATTTCAATGGATGAAGCCATCTACCCCAAGCCCGAGCACCGCCAAGCGACCAATCTGCTGGCGCTCGGCAACCGTCTCGGCAGCGTCAACCGACACGAAGAAGCGCTCGAGATCTACCGCAAGGCCCACTCGATCAGCGAGCAGGCGTCGGGCGAAACTCACATTTTGACCTTGGAACCCCGCTGGCGCGCCGTACGCCAACTTCGCTTGCTCGGCCGCCTCGATGAGGCCGAATCCCTCTGCCGCGGCATGGTCGAACGCGAGAGTCTGCCGCCCTCGCTCCAGGCGTCATACCTCGCGAAGGAACTCGCCGAAATCCACATCGCGCAGAGCCGAACGGAGATGGCCGCGGCCGCACTTCAACGCGCCTGGGATCTCCTCCCCTCCCAAACACCGACCCAGCCAGCCGCCCGCGCCGAGCTCGCGGCGATGATCTCGACGTTCCACGAGCAGAGGGGAAACCTCGTTGAAGCCGAAAGGTGGCGGAAGCGGTTGCCGGAGTGAAGGTGCCGGGTGATGAATCAGGGACATCCGTTGGCGAACGCATTGATGAAGCACTGGAAATCGTTTGCGGTTAAGACAGGGGACCCTGTTGATCCGTCGCAGTTGGCGTAAGGATCGTTCTCGGCGAACTTGTTGATGAAACAAATGAAGTCGTTGGCCGTGAGTTTCGGAAGGCCGGTGCTGCCGTCACAGTTGGCGTAACACACGGGTGGGGCGATCACGACGACGGCGCCAACGCTGGTTGCGGAGCCGCAAGCATTGGAAATGACCACCTCGTATGTTCCTGCGTCCGCCGCAGAAACACTGAGAATGGAAAGAAAGGCCTCTTGAGATTCAATGATCGAACCGGTGGCGCCTGACACCAAACCTCCCCCGGCGGATGCGCCCCCGGGTCCGTTCTGGATCGGAACCCCGTTTCGACGCCAAGAGAAGCTCAACGGTCCGTCAAAGTCATAGCCGGGAGCCGGAAGCGCGGTGAGCTGAACCTCTCCCCCCTCCTCAACACTCACATTTGTCGGTTGGCGAGCAATCCACGGAACTCCGTTAGACGACCAGCGACCCCAACGAGAGCGCGGCTGTGAATGGACAAAAGTCTCGCCACCAATCACCAGCTCTCCATGAAGCACTGCGAGCGCGGACACATGGGCTACTCCCTGGGGAACATCGTGGCCAACCCAACTATTTCCTTCGCGACGCATGATGCCGTTCAGGCCACCGCCGAACAGCGTGTCCCCGAGCTGGGCGAACTCGAAGGGCCCGTCGCTCAATCCCGTGGTCCCCGACATGAGCGACCAGCTTGTTCCATTCCATTGATGGACGGCGCCTCCGTTCGAACCGGTAAGCAAGAGTCCGTTCCATGAGAAACCTGCAACAGGCAGCGTCGGAAAGCCGGGGCGGTTCAACGCTTCCCATCCCGACCCCGACCATCGCTGCACTCCCCATCCAAACAGATTGTGCCCGAGGGCGTACAGCGACCCGTCATGAACGACCAAGTCAAGCGGCGAGATATCCGGCACAGTCGGCACGGGAGTCCACGTCAATCCGTTCCATCGACCGACAGTCGAGTTGCCGGGAAACCCAGGCGATTGATTCGCCGAAATGGCAAAAAGCTCTTCTTCAAACGCCACGAGAGCGCGAACCGGGTTGGCGACGGTTCCCTCCAGCGCAATCCACTGGGAACCATCCCAACGATGCGGGAGAATGCCCTCCCCGCCGATCATCAACGAGCCCTTGTATTCCGCGAGAGCCAATCCGCGAATCGCTGGCGATGCAAATCCCCCTCCCATGGGCTCCCATTGAGCACCCCTCCATCTGGCCACCCGATTCAGGGTCGTTGCGCCATATCGTGTGAACCGCCCCGTCGCTATCAGGTCGCCCTCAAATACTGTAAATTCAAATATGTGATCATTGAAATTGCTACCAAGAGAACGCCAACCATTCTCCCAAGCCGAGATGCCCATCGTCGTGTGACCGGCGACTACTGTCGAGCCATGGCTGGCGACAGAATACACCCGCGAAAAGGTTGCCTCGGGGAAGGCATTGTGCCACGTTTCCCCGTCCCAAGTTGCGATGTTTGTGGCAGGAACTCCGCCTGCGGCGGAGAACCACCCCCCGACTACCAACTCGCTGAAACGGACGTGGAGCGCATCAACGGAACTCGAGGTGGTGGTGGCAAACCCAGGTGGCAAGTTCAGCCATTCGCTCCCGTTCCAGCGTGCGATTCGATTGTGAGGCAGCGTGAATGAGCCCCCCGCGTAGAGCATGCCGAGAAACGATGCAACTGATCGAACCTCCCCGTTTGAGATGCCCGCTCCAAGTGTGGTCCAACCGCTCCCGTTCCAGGCGGCGATTCTTGCGGCGGAGGTCCCACCAGCATGAAGAAAGCTGCCTCCCGCGATCAACTGCCCTTCATGCGTCGTAAGCGAGTGGACTGGCCCATCCACGCCGACCGAAAGCGGGCTCCAGTTCGATCCATCCCAGCAAGCAATGCGGCTTGCCTCCGTTGTCCCGGCGATCGAGAAGTCCCCTCCGGCGTAGAGCTTGCCATCGTGAACCGTTATCGCGCGGACGCGTGCGTTGACGCCTGCTCCAAGTGGGCTCCACTCCAATCCATTCCAACGCGCAATGAAGTTGCCCGGAGCGCCGCCGGCTTCGGTAAAGTCGCCTCCGACAATCACATCGCCCTCAAACACCGCGAGAGCCGACACATTGAAACCCGGGACACCAAGACCGTTGCCCATCGTTCGCCACCGCTCACCATCCCAAATCGCGACCGAGTTTGCTCGCACGCTTCCCGCATGCCTAAAAAAACCGCCTGCAACGATGACGGGTTCCCGGGGGCCGCCGCCGTCAGGATCCCATGATGCAATGGCGTACACAGTGCCCCCCACTCCTGGGATTCCGGTTGCCGGGCTCTCGATCCACCGCCCGTTGCATTGCCCCCACACAACACTCGGGATCGGCCCAAGGCCCAACAGCGCTGCCAAGTAACCCCATTGTCGCTTCATGTGCCGCTCTCCCAACTCAAGTCGAGCGGCAGCCTACCGAGTTTCGGGCTGGGTGTCAATATACATGAAAACGTGGCACCAGCTACACACCTGCAGCACACCCGGTGATGGAGGGTGAATCAGGCGCCCTTCCACGACGACTTGAACGCCGTCATCGCATCCGTGAGCTTCTTCTCCATCGCCGCGTCCAGCGCCTTGCTCTTGTCGAGCTCATTCCACACCGGCTTGGCCACGGTCTGGAAGTAGTTCAGCAGCGCCTTCTCGAACGCCGCGACCTGGTTCACCGGAACATCGTCCAGGAATCCCTTGGTGCCGGCGTAGATCGAGATCACCTGGTCCACAACGTGCTGCGGCACGTACTGCGGCTGCTTCAGGAGCTCCACCATCCGGGCCCCGCGGTCAAGCTGCTTCTGCGTGGCCTTGTCCAGCTCCGTTCCGAGCTGCGCGAACGCTTCCAGTTCGCGGTACGCCGCCAGGTCCAGACGCAGCGAGCCGGCGATCTTCTTCATCGCCTTCACCTGTGCGTTGCCGCCCACGCGGCTCACGGAGATACCGACGTTGATCGCCGGACGCACGCCCGAGAAGAACAGCTCCGGCTCGAGGTAGATCTGCCCGTCCGTGATCGAAATCACGTTCGTCGGGATGTACGCCGACACGTCGCCTTCCTGCGTCTCGATCACGGGCAGCGCCGTGAGCGACCCGCCACCGTTCTCGTTGCTGAGCTTCGTCGCACGCTCCAGCAGACGGCTGTGGAGGTAGAACACGTCGCCCGGGTACGCCTCGCGCCCCGGCGGACGCCGCAGCAGCAGCGAAAGCTGCCGGTACGCCACCGCCTGCTTGGAAAGGTCGTCGTAGATGCACAGCGCGTGCTTGGGCGTCTTCCCGTTCTTGCCCTGCCACATGAAGTACTCGCCCATCGCGCAGCCCGAGTACGGCGCCACGTACTGCATCGGCGCCGGCTGCGATGAGCTGGCCGAGACCACGATGGTGTAGTCCATCGCCCCCGCCTTCTTCAGCGTCTGCACCACGCCCGCGACCGTCGATTCCTTCTGGCCCACCGCGACGTACACGCACACCACCGCGTCCGGCGTGCCCCAGTACTGCTTTTGGTTGATGATCGTGTCGATCGCCACGGCGGTCTTGCCCGTCTTGCGGTCGCCGATGATCAGTTCGCGCTGCCCCTTGCCGATCGGGATCATCGCGTCGATGGCCTTGATGCCCGTCTGCACCGGCTCGGTCACGGGCTGCCGCTCGGCGATGCCCGGCGCGATGATGTCCACCTTCCGGTACTCGCTCGTCTGGATCGCCGGACCGTCATCCAGCGGCCGGCCCAGCGGGTCCACCACGCGCCCCAGCAGCGCCTCACCCACCGGCACCTCGAGCAGACGCCCCGTGCTCTTGACCAGGTCCCCTTCCTTCACCGACAGATAGTCGCCGTAGATAACCGCGCCGACGGTGTCGAGTTCCAGGTTGAACACCTGACCCATCACCGCCCCCGCGCTGGTCTGGAACTCCAACAGTTCGCCCGCCATCGCGTTCGACAACCCGTAAATCCGGGCGATGCCGTCGCCGACCTCCACCACTCGGCCAACCTCGGACACCTCGAGCTCCGAGGCGTACTGCTCAATCTCCTGCTTGATCACGCTGGCGATTTCGTCGGTCTTGATCTTCACGGGAAGGTCCTTGGGCCCCGCTGCTCGGGCCAAAACTTGGGATGAATGGTCCACGCCCCCAACCCGGACGCGAGGCCGGATCAGGGGGGCAGAAGGGTAGACAACCTGCCCCTCAATTCCCAATTGTCAGAGGCCCCGGGTCTCCTCCGAGACCCACCCCCATCCGCCCATCAGTTCCGCGGTACGGAACCTGATGGGGTCTCCCGCTTCCGCACCAGTATCCGCACCACCTTCTGCTTCGTGTCAAACGACAGGGGTGTCGGAAAATCGCTGAAAACGGGCTCCTTCGTCAGCACCTGCCCGGAGGTCGCCGCCCCCTCCAGCTCCGCTGCCGTGAGCGGCACCGTGGCCACCGGCGTCAGCCGCCCGCTCTTGATCTGCGCGATCAGGTCGATCGGCCCGACCACCGAGATGTCCACCAGTTCCTTCGTCTCCGACGCCAGGTCGTACTTGCCCGCCGCGTCGATCGGCAACCGCAACTGAACCGGCACCGTCGGGATCGTGTACGCATCCACCCGGGACCGCAACCGCAGCGTGACCGCCACCTGCGGCGGGTTGATCGCCACCCCCTCCATCGCCCACACCGGCTCCGGCAGTTCCAGCGTGATCCCGCTGAGGGTTCCCCGTCGTCCCTCCGGCAAGCCCGTCAGCGCCTTGGCGTCCAGCCGCGCGATGGCCGCCGCATCCGGACCGAGCTCCCGCTCCGCCGACCGCGGCATCGTCACGCGCACCGTCGCCGGCGCCGCCTCCGCCGATCCATCGAGCACCTGCCCCTCCGGCACGACCACGCGCACCGGCATGTCCCGCGTCACCAGCTCATCGACAAAGATCAGTGCCGTCGAGGGCTCCACTTCCCGAACCGTCACCGCCGAATCGCGGATGAGCGGCAGCGACTTGAGCGCCATTTCCAGGTTCACCGAGTGCTCCCCGGAGGACCCCGGGACCCCTTCCATCCCCGGCTCAAGCCACACCACCCGCCGCAGCGCCGCCGCCAGCGAATCCACCCGCGCGTTGGGCCCGGAAAGTCGCAGCGTCACGCTCCCCGAAAAATCCTGGCTCAGCGGCACGCTCACCAGCCGTCCCGACGCCGGGTCAGCCCGGAACTGCACCTCGACCCGCACCTTCTCCGTGCGCAGGCTCTCCGACTCCGCCAGCAGCCAGATCAGCACCGTGATCAACGCGACCAGCCCGAACGACTTGGCCCGCGCCCACACCCCTTCCCGCGTGTACCCCGTCTCGCTCATGCCGCATCCTCGGCCCGCTTGAGCGGCGCCGTCTCCGAGACCGTCGGCGTATCCGCCACCGTCGGCGACATCACCATTGTCGAGATGTTCTGCTCTTGCGCGGTCTGCGCCTCAGGCATCACGCCCCCCGCCGGTCCGCTCACGTTCAACCGCCGCAGCAACTCATCCGCCAGGTCCCCGCGTGCGATCGGTTCCGACAGCTTCCCGTTCTCCGAAATGCGGATGTGCCCGGTCTCCTCGCTCACGATGATCACCAGCGCATCGCTCTCTTTCGTCAGGCCAAGCGCCGCCCGGTGCCGCGAACCCAGCGACGCCTCCGGCATGTCCCCCGGGTCCGCCAGCGGGAGCTGCACCCCCGCCGCGTGCACCACGTTTCCCTTGATCACCACCGCCAAGTCGTGCAGCGCCGTGCCCGGGAAGAAAATCGTCTTGAGCAGCGGCGACGTCAACGCCGCATCCAGCACGGTCCCGCCCTCGACGATTCCCTGCAGGTTCGTCTTACGCTGGATCACGACAATCGCCCCGAACCGCGACTTCGACAAGTACGCCGCGGCGTCCGCGATCGCATCCACCGCCTGCGTCACCTGAGGTGAGGACCGGCTGAAAAACCCCGTCTCCCCGAGCCGGATGAGCGCCCGCCGCAACTCCGGCTGGAAGATGATCAGCAGGCCAACCGCCACGATCGCCAGGAACCGGTCGTACAGGAAAGCCAGCCGCTGGAACGTCTCCCCTCCGCCGAACACGCGCGCCACCAGCGTCGCCAGCAGCAGGATCACGAAGATCCCCTTGAGCGCTCCCGCGGCACGCGTCCCGCGCACAAACCGCGCGACCGCGTACACCACCAGCCCGATGAGCAGCAACTCGACCCCGACTTCCCACAACGGGTACGAGGTCAGCCGGTCCAACAGGTTGTACAGCCGATCGAGCTTCATCTATTCCCCGGGTCTCTACGTCGGACCCGCACGCCCCTCCACATGAGTCTACCTCTCATGACGCCCTCCCTGCGCCCCGTTTCTTCTCCCCCGGTCACTTTCGTACCATCCCCGCCATGCCCATCACCGTCAGGTCCTACCAGGACACGCCCAATCCCAATGCGCTCAAGTGCCTCCTTTCCGCCAAAGTGGGGGACCGGCCGCGGTCCTACTTCTCACCCGCCGATGCCCAGTCCGACCCCCTCGCCGCCCAGCTCTTTGCCATTCCCGGCATCACCAACCTCCTGATCCACCCCGATTGGATCACCCTCGGCAAGTCCCCCGACGCCGCGTGGAAGGCCATCAAGACCGAGTTTGAACGGGTGCTCCGTGCCCTCCCGTAATCCATCCCAACCCGCGGACCTCGCCCGGTCGATCAGCCGTTGGTATGTCGCTTCCGCCCGGCCCCTTCCCTGGCGCACTTCCCCCCGCGATCCCTACCTCGCCCTCGTCTCCGAGTTCATGCTCCAGCAAACCCAGGTCGCCCGTGTCCTCGAGCGATTCCCCGCCTTCATTGCCTCGTTTCCCTCCGTCCACGCCCTCGCATCCGCTCCGCTGAGCAAGGTTCTCGCGGCCTGGTCCGGCCTTGGCTATTACCGCCGCGCCCGGAACCTCCACGCCGCCGCTCGCCACATTGTCGAGCACTTCAATGGTCGGGTACCCCCAGATCCCGAGTCCCTCCAGGAACTCCCCGGCGTCGGCCGCTACACCGCCGGCGCCATCAGTTCCATCGTCTTTCACCGGCCGGTCCCCATCGTCGACGGCAACGTCGCCCGGGTTCTGATGCGCCTCGACGGCAAACCTTTCCCGCACGCCAGCCCTCAGGCCCTTCGCTGGGCGTGGACCCAGGCCGAGTCACTCCTCGCCGCCGCCGCCGCGGCACGTCTTGACCCCGCCCCTCTCAACGAAGGCCTCATGGAGCTCGGCGCGATCATCTGCACACCCCGCACCCCCGCCTGCAACGCCTGTCCGCTCTCCGACCGGTGCACCGCGTTCCGCAAGTCCCTTCAGAACAAGATCCCCGCGCCCCGCCCCAGCCCGACTCTCCCCCGGCGGTTCTGCGAAGCGGTCATCGTCCGTGATTCCAGGGGCCGGCTGCTGGTCGAGCAGCGTCCGCACTCGGGCATGTGGGCCGGTCTGTGGCAAGCGCCCACCTGGGAGCGCTCCGATCGCGCCGCCCGAGCCAACGAAGTCGAGGCCTGGATCGGTGCCCCTGTCACCCGCAAGGCCCGTTTCCGACACGCGACCTCCCACCGCGACATGCGTTTCACCGTCTGGGAGGCTTCCGAGGTCCCTTCTTCCGGACCGCCCACCCGCAAGCTCCTTTCCCCTTCCCGCATCCGTTCCCTCGCCCTCTCGTCTCCTCAGGAACGGATCCTCCTCCAACCAGCGCGCTAACCTCCCGCCGATGCCCGCCGCCGTTCTCCCGCCCTGGCTCGCACGCCTCCCGTCCGAGGATGGGCTCGTCTTCATTTCCGACGCCCGCCGCTACTCCCACGATGAGGCCGCCTACGACACGCAGTATCCCATCGACGCCGGCAACCTGAAGGTCGGTCAGGGCCTCATCAAGTGGCTCCGCACCATCGCGGCCGACTTCTCCGCACCCGCGCTCGAACTCGGCTGCGGCACCGGCCTGCTCTCCCTCGGGCTCATCGCCGACTCGCCCTATCCCCTTGCCATCATCTCCGATCCCTCCCCGGAGTTCCTCCGCATCACCCGCGCCAAGGCCGTCGCCGCGACGCTGGACCAGACGCGGACCTGTTTCGCCGTTCTCAAAGGTGAAGAGCTCGATCGACTCCCCGCGGGCACGCTCTCGCTCATTGTTCTGCGTGCGACGCTCCACCACGTGCTCGATGTGGAAGCGTTCCTCCGCTCCGCCTCGCGCGTGCTCCTTCCCGGCGGCATCCTCGCCTTCCAGGAACCGTGCATGGAGGGCTGCATCCTCATGGGCGCGATGATCCAGTTTCTTCCGGCGCTCGCCGCCGGCGCGGGCGAGCCTCTCTCCCCGGAGCAGAAGAAGAAAGTTGACGACTTCGCCAACGCCATGGCCTTCTACGCTCGGCGCGATGTGGACAAGAGCCAGGCGGAGGACAAGCACCTCTTCCGCGTCGATGAGGTCATGGTCACGGCCCGCCGCCACGGCCTCGACGTCACCTTCGACGGCAACGTCTCCTTTGATTATCCGGTCTTGGAGCCGACACCCGCCCCCCGCGCCTTTTCCAAGTCCTTCCGCAGTTACGCCCGCTATTGCATGTCCTGGGATGAGTCCATGATGGCCCTGTTCGACCGCCACATCGCCCCGATGACCCGCCTGATCGACACCGCCTCCGGCGGCGGCCCCGGCCCCTACCTCGACGGCGTGTTCATGTGCCGCAAGGTCCGGTGATCCGCTCGCCCACTTTCTGCGTAAAGATCCGGATTCCATTCTTTCCGATGTGCTGTACATTGGGTCCAGCGGCGGCCTTGGTGGTTCGCCTTTCCACACGAGGTCGCCATGAAGAAAGCCACTCCCAGCCTGCTCCTCCTGGTTGCTCTCGCCGGGTGCGCTCATTCTCCCGTCACCATTACCTATCTTGACGGCCCGACCCGTCCGGTCATCGACTTCGAGTTCCGCAGCCGCCGCCCACGCATGGGCCCGCCCCCGCCGGGATATTGGAAGATCGTCGGCGAACCCGTGCCCGGCTGGTCCCCGCGCGACATGCTCGCCCCGCCCCCGACCGACGGCCCCGGCGTCTGGACCGGCCTCGGCCCACGCCCCATCACCGGCGAGTATTGGAGCGGCAACGCCAACGCCGGCGGCCGCGTTGTCTCCATCGCGCCACACCCCACCGATCCCAACATCGTCTACCTCGCCTCGGCCTCCGGCGGGGTGTGGAAGTCCACGAACGCGGGCGCGGCGTGGACACCGATCACCGATGAACTTTCCGTCCTGAACCACGGCGCCCTCGCCATCGACCCCAGCAACCCAAACACCATCTACGCCGGAACCGGGGAGTACACCACCCAGTCCGCGGGCGACGGTCTGTTCCGCTCGACAGACGCCGGAGCAACCTGGACCCGCATCGGCACCACCGCGCAAGTCGGGTCCCGCATCAGCAAGATCATCGTCCATCCGACGAACTCGCAGATCATCCACGTCACCGGCGGCTCCGGCTATCACCGCAGCACCAACGGTGGCTCCTCCTGGTCCACCATCCTCTCCGGCGCCTGCTCCGACCTGGCCCTCGACCCGGTCAACCCCCAGAATGTCTTCATCGCACGCCACGGCGACGGCATCTACCGCTCCACCACGGGCGGTCCTTCCCCGACCAAACTCACTTCCGGCCTTCCCACCTCCGGCGTGAACCGCATCGTGCTGGCCATTTCGAAGTCCAACCCGCAGGTCCTCCATGCCTGCTTCGTCGCCGGCAACAACGGGCTGCTGGGCCACTACAAGACGACCGACGGCGGGACAAACTGGACACCAATGACCAACACGCCCAACTACCCCTCGCCCCAGGGCTGGTACGACGTCTTCCTCGGCATCGACCCGGCCAACGAGAACATCGTGTACGCCGGCGGGGTTTTCCCGTCCTATGCCCCCGCGGGCGTCATCAAGACCACCAACGGCGGCGATACTTGGACCGACATCACCGTCATCGCCGGCACGCAGGTCCACCCCGACCAGCAGTGCATCGCCTTCGGCCCCGGCAACGTGCTCTGGGTCGGCAACGATGGCGGCGTGTGGAAGTCCACCAACGCCGGCGGAAGCTGGATCAACTGCAACGCCACGCTCAACGCCGTGCAGATCTACAACGTCGCGCTTCACCCGACCGACCCTAATCAGCTCGTCGGCGGCACACAGGACAACGGCACCATCACCCGAACGACCGCCAGCGACGCCTGGCCGCAGATCCTCTCCGGAGACGGCGGTTTCTGTGCCTACGACCGCAACGATCCCCTCCGCCGCTACCTCACGTACGTCTACCTCGCCGTGTACCGCTACCGCCCGGGCAGCAGCACGTCGAACATCTCCGGGTCCTGGTCCAGCGATCCCCGGAACTTCATCGCGCCCCTCATCGCCGATCCCAACAACGCGCGCACGCTCCTGGGCGGGACCAACCGCGTCTGGCGGAACACCGCCGCGGACACCACCTCGACCTGGACCGCGATCAGCACCAGCGAGGTCGGCAACGGGGGCACGCTCAACGCGATCGCCGTCGCCCAGGGCTTCCCCAACGCCATCTACACGGGAAGTTCCAACGGCGCTGTCTACGTCACCACCGATGCTTCGCAGTGGAACAACCGCTCCACCGGCCTCCCCTCCGGCGGCATCAGCGACATCATGATCAGCCCGACCGATCCGAACACGGCCTACGTGTCCTACTCGAACTCCTCCGGCAACCGCATCCTGCGCACGACCAACGCCGGCGTGAACTGGTCCAGTGTCACGGGCACGCTCCCCTCCGGTGTCCGCGTCACCGCCCTCGAAGTCGATTGGCGCTTCAACCCGCCTCACCTCTGGGTCGGCTCCGGCGCCGGCGTCTACCACTCCACCAACCACGGCGCCACCTGGGTGAAGGACGGCGCCGACCTTCCCAACGTCAACATCGGCGACCTCGCCATCGATCGCACCAACAACACCCTCACCGCCGGTACCTACGGGCGCGGCGTCTGGCGCACCATCCTGCCCACGCCCCCCCTCGCGTGCTACGCCAACTGCGATGAGAGCACGGGCGCACCCCTGCTCACCGCCAACGACTTCCAGTGCTTCCTGAACAAGTTCGCCGCGGGCGACCCCTACGCGAACTGCGACGGCTCCACCGGAAACCCCACGCTCACCGCCAACGACTTCCAGTGCTTCCTGAACAAGTTCGCCTCAGGGTGCACGTGATCGTGTTTCACGCCGCCGGGAATCCACGGCTACCCCTCCGCCGAGGCCACGCCCTGCATCGCGCGCAGGTAGTTGATCTGCCCGAAGTGGTAACAGTCGTGGGGGAGGAAGTACATCATCGGCCCCGCCTCGGCGCCACGCTCCTTCAAAGCCGCCGCGATGCGCCGCTGGGAGTCCTCGAACTTCCGCCTCGCCGCGGCCCACGCCGCCTCTGAAATGTCCGTCACCGCCGGGAAGTTCAGGTCCGCCGTTTCTTCGTCCGAAGGCCGAGCGCCGCCATCCAATCGCGCCAGCCAGTTCTCCCGCCAGAACACCATGTGCAGCACGATCTGCCAGATCGAATGCCGCGGCCCACGAACCCCCACGGGAGAAGCCGGCGCCCACGCCGCCTGCGCCGCCGTCAGGCCCTCCAGCGACTTCTTCCACGACGCCGCCCACAGTCCTTCATCCCACGCCTCGTTCCACCACTTCACAATCAAATCGCGCCCGGTCTGCACTTCTGATTTCGCCTGCATGCTCGCTCCTTTGTACGATGTTTGATAGGGTAATGGTTTGTAGTTTACTAGGATATTCGCGGCGGTCAAGTTGTTTGATTGGATTTTGTAAGGATTCATCGCAACCGGAGCCATAGCCCCGATCTGGACTCGGTCGGCGCGACGGTGGTCACGCAACACGCCCTCGTCCAGCCGTGTTTCCCGCGCCGAGTCACACCTTCATCAACTGCTTCTCGCTCCCCGCCACAGCGACGGCAACCGCCGCATCCCCCGTCACGTTCACGATCGTGCGGCACATGTCCAGGACCCGATCCACGGCGAGGATCATCGCGATGCCCTGGGCGGGGATGCCGTAGGTCGAGAGCACGATCACGAGCATGACCATCCCGCCGGAGGGAATACCGGGCGAGCCGATGGCCGCGACCACGGCGGTCAGGACGATCGTCGCCTGCTGCGTCAGCGACAGGTCGATCGAGTAGAACTGCGCGAGGAACACCGTCGCGACGCCCTGCATCATCGCCGTGCCGTCCATGTTGATCTTCACGCCCAGCGCACACACGAAACTCGTGATGTCCGGCGGCACACCGAGCTTGTCACGCACGTTCGCGATGGTGACGGGCAGAGTCGCGGCGGAGGAACTGCTGCTGAAGGCGACCATCTGCACCTGCGCGATGCCACGGAAGAAACGGCCGACCGGGATCGGCGAGAACAGCCGGACCACCGAGGGGTACACCAGGAGCTGGATCATCGCCAGGCCGAGCAGGATGGTGACGCAATAGGCGCCCAGGGACAGGATGATGTCGAAGCCCAGCGTCGCGACGATCGGGGCGATCAGGCAGAAGACGCCCACGGGCGCGCAGCGGATGATCCACCGAACGATCGTGGTGAAGACCTCGGTGATCGACTCGGCGAGTTCGAGGATGGGGCGGGAACGGATCGGGGGCACCACGTTGAGCGCCAGCCCGACCATGAACGCGAGGAAGACCACCTGCAGCATGTCGCCGCGGGACAGGGCGTCGAAGGGGTTGGTGGGGATGATGTCGCGGATGAGGTGCCAGGGGTTGGTGGACTTGGCCGTGCCGGCGAGTTGATTGGCCCGTTCGATCTCGCCGGGGATTTTCTCGATGATCGCCGTTCGGGCCTCGTTGGAGATGAACCGCGAACCGCCGGGCTGGATGAGATTGACAAGCGTGAGACCGATGGCGACGGCGATGAAGGCGGTGATGAAGAAGAGTCCGACGGTCTTGCCCCCCAGGCGCCCGAGCTTCTTGAAGTCGCCCAGCGAGCCGATCGCGTGAATCAGGGCAAAGAGGATGATGGGCACCGCGATGAACTGGAGCGACCGGGTAAAGAGTTGGCCGATGAGCCGCGTCAGTTGCTCGGCAAAGGAGTAGACCGACGCGAGGGTCGATCCCTCGGGCGCGGCGGCCCAGAGCCGGGCGTGGAAGTGTTTCACGACAAGTCCCACGGCGATGCCGAGCGCAAGACCGATGAGGATCTTCCAGTGGAGGGCGAGACGGGGGCTCTTGGCGGGGGCGGTCATGTGCGAGCAAGGTACGGTGCGATGCGGCCGATCACAAGCGGGCCGCCCCGACGAGCCCGTCACATGAGCGACGGGCCGGCATCCGGGAGCCTGCCCGCCCTTTGACCCATCGCTCACGCGCCGGGCCGGTTTCGGAGCGACTCCGAAATCCCCACTTCCTGCAGCCGGATGCTGGACTGATCCAGGGCGTTCTTGGCACGGTAGAACTCGTCGGGATCGACGGACTTCCAGTCCCGTTCAGCGGACTCGATCCGGGACCTGAGCGCGGCAAGCTGAGCTTTCAGGTCCGCCGCGTAGTCCGGGTCAAGTTTGGATTCGTACTTCGCCAGGCGCTCTCCGATCCACTTGATGTCGAGTTTGCTGTTGACAATCAGGTCAGCGATCCGGTGCCGCGTCATGTCGTCGCGCGCGTGCGTGAGAGAGTCGGCCTCCATGCGGGCGACTTCCTCCCGCGTGAGGCCGTGGTTGGGGATGACCTGCAGTTGGGCGCGGCGACCCGAGCGCCGCTCGTGGGCGGAGACGTTGAGAACGCCGTTGGCGTCCACGAGGAACTCCACCTCGACCTGCGGGATGCCCGCGGGCATGGGGGGCAGGCCCCGCAGGTGGAACGTGCCGAGGGAGCGGCAGTCCTCGACCATCTCCCGCTCGCCCTGGAGGATGTGGAGTTTGATGGAAGTCTGGCCGTCGACGCTGGTGGAAAACATTTCCGTGGCACGGGCCGGGACGGTGGAGTTGCGGAAGATGATCTTGGCGACGGCGCCCCCCGCCGTCTCGATGCCCAGCGAGAGGGGGATGACATCCAGCAGCAGGGCGCCCTTGACCGTGCCCGAGAGGATCCCGGCCTGGACGGCCGCGCCCAGGGCGACGACCTGGTCCGGGTCCAGCGCGGTGTACGGCGCCCGACCGAAGAACTCGCCGACACGCCGCCGGATGAGCGGGATCCGGGTCGAACCGCCGACCATGATCACCGCGTCCAGCGTGTCCTTCAGGGCCTCGGGGGTGATGTCGAGTTGACGCGCGGCATCGCGCAGCGCACGCCCGCAGATGTCAAGCGCCCGGTCAACCCACGGCGTAATGAGGGATTCCAGCTCCGCACGCGTGAGCGTCCGGGTAGGTCCCGACGGCAGGTCGATCGCCGTCTGCTCGCGCTCCGAGAGTTCGCACTTGGCCCGCTCCGCGGCGAGTTTGAGCCCGGACAGCTCCGCTGGAGTCAACGTTCCGCGCCGATGCGAGAGGCCCGGATCGGAGAGGAGCAGGTTCACGACCAGGTTGTCAACATCGTCCCCGCCCAGGTGGGTGTCTCCGGCCGTCGCGAGGACCTGGAATATGTCCGTGTCACCCCCGGTCAACTTGAGAATCGAAATGTCGAAGGTGCCGCCGCCGAGATCGAACACGGCGATGGTGGAGGGGGTGGAGGGGGGGGAGGGGGTTGAACCTGGGGGGCGTTGGGCAGCCGCGGCCTTGAGGCCAAGGCCATAGGCCAGTGCCGCGGCGGTCGGCTCGGGCACGATCCGCACCACTTCGAGCCCCGCGATGCGTCCCGCATCGCGGGTGGCCTGGCGCTGCGCATCGTCGAAGTAAGCCGGGACCGTGATGACGGCCTTGGTGACCTCCGTCCCCAGCGCACGCGAAGCCTGCTCGCGGAGCGCCCGGAGGATCTCGGCGGAGACTTCCTGCGGTGAGAGCACAACCGGCTCGGCCTCGGGCGACCCGCCACGTCGGAGCGCCACGCGGGCGGTGTTGTGATCGCCGGCCACGACGGAGTAGGAAAGGAAGGGAAGGTCCGGAGCGGCGTCCGCGACGGAGCGACCCATCAGCCGCTTGACGCTGGAAATCGTGTTCGCGGGATCGTCCGGGGCGTGCGCGCGGGCCTCGTACCCGCGAGCAACAGCCACCTCCCGTTCACCCCGAACCTCGTAGCGAACAACGCTCGGCAGAAGCGGGCGACCCTGAGCGTCCGGAATGATCCGGGGGCCCTTGTCATCACAGATGGCGACAAGGGAGTTGGTGGTGCCCAGGTCGATGCCGACGATCGGAGTCATGCGGGAGCGTAGGGGGAGCACCACGCCGCCCGAGGGCATCCGCCCAACGGCCCCAGCGTGAATCAGACCGCATGCAGCACCGCCCCCGCACGAAACTCAACGGCCCGCCGAACGTGGCGTTCCCGCACCGTCCCGACGCGACTCACCCCATGCAATCCGATGCCACGCCCGCTCGTGCATGTAGTACAGCCCGATCTTGATCGCCGAGTCCAGCACGCCGATCGTGGCCCCGATCTCCATGTTGCCCGTGACCACATACGCCGCGGCGGCCGTGCCCACCGTCCCGAACAGGCGGTAACTGACCGCCTTGGCCAAGTGACGCCGGCGCGAAGACATGAATACAGGATATACATATCCAGTATCGCGGTCCGGATTGTCCTGGACCAAGCACGGACCCGGAGGCGTTCCGGCAGCCGTCCGTCACGGTGTGGCCGCGATGGCCTTCACCCGGTCAAAGGGGATGGGCGAGAGTTCCACAGTGGGGTTGCGGTCGCCGAAGAAGCGGAGGGGCCATTGGTCGCTGAAAAGAGCCATGGCCCGCCCGCGATCGTCAAAGACGAGCCGGGAGCCGTCGGGGGTATCAGGAAGCTCGATGGTTTCGAGGTCAGCGAGCTGTGGGGTCGCCTGCCCCTTGTACCGCCACCAGCGTGCGATGGTCCACGCGGCGGGTTCGAGTCGCGACTCCGCGCCGTACTCGTTGAGGAGTCGATGGACGAGAACCTCGAACTGAAGCGGGCCGACGGCGGCAAGAAGGGCGACCTTCTGCGTGCCCCCGACCGGCTCAAAGCGACGGACAACGCCCTCGCGGATGAGTTGTTCGAGACCGAGGTTGAATCGCTTGTAGTTCCCGGGCTGGGGGTTGTGGAGTTGGGCGAAGCACTCGGGCGTGAACTCGGGGATCTCGTCGAAGACGATCGTGCGGTCATCGGTCAGCGTGTCGCCGATGCCGAAGAGATCGTTGCCGACGAGGCCGACGACATCCCCCGCCACGGCGGTGTCCACCGTCTCGCGCTGGTTGCCGAAGAGTTTGGCGGCGTTGCCGAGGCGGACGCGCTTGCCGCTCTGGGCGTGGACGACGAACATGTCGCGTTCGAACGTGCCCGAGACGACGCGGAGAAAGGCTATTCGGTCCCGGTGGCGGGGGTCCATGTTCGCCTGGATCTTGAAGATGAAGCCGCTGAAGCGGGGGTCGTCGGGGCGGATCTCCCCCGCCGCGGACTGGCGGGGTGTGGGCGGGCTGGAGAACTCGAGAAAGCTGTCGAGCAGGAGTTGAACGCCGAAGTTGTTCATCGCGCTGCCGAAGAACACGGGCGTGACCTGTCCGGCCAGCACGGCGGCGGGGTCGAAGGCCGCGCCCGGGCCGCCCGTGGAATCGAGCATGCGGACCTCGTCGAGGGCCTCGGCGTGCTCCGGCGCTTCGAGACGAGCCAGGAGCGCCGGATCGTCAATGCCTCCGACCTGCTCCGGCGCGACAAACGCGCCGGCGGAGGTGCGCTCGAAGAGATGCATGCGCCGGGACAGGCGGTGGTACACGCCGCGGAACTGCGGCCCGGTGCCGATGGGCCAGTTGACGGGGAAGGCGCCGATGCCGAGGACCTTCTCGAGTTCATCGATGAGGTCGAGGGGCGGCCGCGTGGGGCGGTCGCACTTGTTCATGAAGGTGAAGATGGGCACGCCGCGCCGTCGGCAGACTTCGAAGAGTTTGCGGGTCTGGGACTCGACGCCCTTGCCCGCATCGATGACCATGACCGCGGCATCCACAGCGGTGAGGACGCGGTAGGTGTCCTCGGAAAAATCCTTGTGGCCGGGGGTGTCGAGGAGGTTGATCCGGTAACCGCCGTACTCGAACTGGAGCAGGGTGGAACTGATGGAGATGCCGCGCTGCTTCTCGAGTTCCATCCAGTCGCTGGCGGTGGCGCGCTGGTCCTTGCGGGCGGTGACGGAACCGGCCAGGGCGATGGCGCCGCCGTACAGGAGGAGTTTTTCCGTGAGCGTGGTCTTGCCCGCGTCCGGGTGGGAGATGATGGCGAAGGTCCGGCGGGATTGGATGGGGTCGGGAGGCATGCGGGGGATGGACGATAGCGCGGGCACCGGAGTGGCCCCGTCGGTGGTCATCGGAGGGTTCGGCGCGGGGTCAGGCGGCGCGGCGTTTGGAGCGGGCCTTCGTGGTCGTCTTTCGCAGGGGTTGGCGCTTCTTGATCGCGTCGCGAACAGCACGCTTGACGGCGTCTTCTACCGACGAGCCGTCGTCAAAGGTCTCACCGATCGGTCTCTTTGCTTTGGGCATCGGCGATCCTCAGAATCCGATTCCAGGTCCGGACGTTGACAATCAGCGGGCTCTCTCCGGCGCGTCGGGAAGCGATCAACTCCGGGCTTCCAACAGTGGAGTTATCGTAGACCTGCCAGCGAGTCGCGAGCGGAAGGTACAGATGAACGAAGTTTGCCACACTGCGGAAGTACCGGCGACGAATCACATCCGGTGGCACCGAGTGTCCACCTTCAGAAACGCGACGGCATACACGGTGCATCGCCACGTCGGGTGAGCGAAGCCAGACGTAAATCAACAGCAACTCGTAACCGGACTCGATCAATGAAGCAAACCATGGCGCCAAGGTACGGCTCGCGAGAGTGCTCTCGAAGGCGAAGCTGGTACGAGCCGCGGCGAGTTCTTTGAGGCGCGTGAGCATGATCCGGCCTGCGGCCAGGGCGGCCCGTTCAGGAGCGAAGCCGGAAAGGCCTTGGGCGATCACATCGGCGTTGACGAACTCGGCGATGCCGAGCGTTTCGGAGATGACGGCGCGGGAGATGGTGGTCTTTCCCGCGCCGTTGGGACCGCCGATGAGGACGATGGAGGGGTTGCTGGACGGCATCGGCCTGGTCGGTGAACGGCAAAAACGGGAGCCGCCCAAGCTCGCGGTTGAGGAGGCGGTACGCCCGGTTCTCGCGACTACTTCAGCATCCGCTCCAGGAAGTGAATATCGATCCCGCCCTTGCGGAAGTCCGAGTTCTCCATCAAGCGGAGTTGCAGCGGGATCGTCGTCTTGATCGGGCCGACGGTGAACTCGCGCAGCGCGCGGGCCATGCGGGTGAGGGCCTCATCGCGCGTGTCCGCGTGAACGAGGAGTTTGCCGATCATGGAGTCGTAGTTGGGCGGGACCGTGTACCCCTGGACGACGTGCGTATCGAGCCGCACGCCGGGGCCGCCGGGGGCGTGCCACGTATCGATCTTCCCCGCGCTCGGGCGGAAGCCCTTGTCGGGGTCCTCGGCGTTGATGCGGCACTCGATGGCGTGCCCGCGGATCGTGATGTCCCGCTGCTTGTAGGGAAGTTCCTCGCCGGCGGCGACGCGGATCATGGTCTTGACGATGTCGATGCCGGTGATGAGTTCCGTGACGGGGTGCTCCACCTGCACCCGCGTGTTCACCTCCAGCATGTAGAAGTTCTGCTTCTCATCCATGAGAAACTCGACGGTCGCAGCGCCGGAGTATTCCGCGGCCTTGATGAGCCGTGCCGCGGCCTCGCAGACCGCGTCTCGCTTCCGCCGGTCGATGCCCGGGCCGGGGGCCTCCTCGATCACCTTCTGGTGGCGGCGCTGCATGGAGCAGTCGCGCTCGTAGAGGTGGATCGCATGGCCGTGCTTGTCGCCCAGGCACTGGACCTCGACGTGCCTCGCGTGCTCGAGGAACTTCTCGATGAACACCGCGCCGTTTCCGAAGGCGGCCTGGGCCTCGGTGGACGCCTGCTTGATGTTGGAGCGCAGCGTTGCCTCGTTGTGGCACACGCGCATGCCGCGCCCGCCGCCCCCGGCGCTGGCCTTGATGATGACCGGGTAGCCGATTTCCGCCGCGATCTTCGCCGCTTCGTCCTCATCCTCGATCGCCCCCTCGGACCCGGGGAAGATGGGAACCTTGTTGGCCTTCGCGGTCTTCTTGCACTCGACCTTGTCGCCCAGCTTGGCCATCGCCTCCGGCGAGGGGCCGATGAACTCGATCTTGCAGTCGCGGCAGATCTGCGCGAACTCCGCCCGCTCCGAGAGGAACCCGTACCCGGGGTGAATCGCGTCCACGTCGGCCATCTCCGCCGCGGAGATGATGCGGGGAATGTTGAGGTACGACTCCTTGGCGGGGCCGGGGCCGATGCAGATCGCCCGGTCCGCCAGCTTGAGGTACGGGGCGTCCTTGTCAGCGGTCGAGTACACGCAGACGGACTCGACGCCCAGCTCGCGGCAGGCGCGGATGACGCGGAGGGCGATCTCGCCACGATTTGCTATGAGTATTCTTCTGAACATGCTGAGTGACGCAGAGACGCAGAAACGCAGTGACGCAGCGAGGAAGCAGTCAGGCGATCTGGTCTTCTGACTCCCTTTCTTCAATACTGCGGATCAGGCCTTGGAGGACTCGATCCGTTTCGGCCACCAACTCGTTGACGCTGATGTGAGGGTCGATCATTCGCAAAGAAGTTGCGATGTGGAGGTGTGATTGAAGTTCGAACAGCGAGCCTCTCGCCATTCTCAAGAACCGCAGAAACTCGGGTCTTGATGCCCGCCCGAATCCTTCGGCGATATTGCTTGGAACGGAAACGGCGGCCCGCCGCATCTGGTTGGTGAGGCCGAACCTCTCACTACCCGGCATCGATGACGTTTCACGATAGATCTCCGCGGCCAGTTCCATGGACCGTTGCCATGCAGCGAGGTTGCGGAATGTCCTTGACACTGCGTCACTCCGTCGCTGCGTGACTGCGTCGCTCAGTTTGGTCGGACAAGAAACAACTTCTGACCAAACTCAACGGCCTCGCCGTTGTTCACGAGGATGCGCTCGATCGTGCCCGTGGTCTCCGCCTTGATCTCGTTGAAGACCTTCATCGCCTCGATCAGGCACACCACAGAGTCCGGCCCGACCGAGGAACCGATCGACACGAACGGTCCCGAATCCGGGTTCGGCGCGGAGTAGAACGTGCCCACCATGGGCGACTCGATGGCCACCAGGCCCGACGTATCGGCGGGCGGCGCGGCGTGGGCGGCGCCGTTGTCGGAGCCGGCATCATCCGCCGCGGCATGGACCGGGCGGGGTGAGGGGGCGGCGTGGGCGACCGGGGAGCCGCCGGCGCCGTTGTAGATCACGGGCTGGTGGTTCACCACGGTGCCGCCGGCGGGGCCGCGCTTGATGGTCACGGTCTCCTGCTGGTCCTTCATGTCCAGTTCGGAGAGGTCGTTGTCGACCATGAGGCGCACGAGTTCTTTGAGTTTGCGGATGTCGATCATGGGTTAAGTCCAGTGACGCCACGACGGAGCGATGCAGCGTCGCAGCGAAGAGAAGAGACGGAGCGACGAAATACGGGAGGAACGGGGCGGGCCATCGGGAGCTTGTTTGAGACCGATCCTGACACGGCATCACTCCGCTGCTGCGTAAGGGCCTACAGCGTGGCCCACTTCAGGTCCTTGGGCATGGAACACAGATTCTTGGAACCGGATTCGGTAACAAGGAAGTCGTCTTCGATCCGGACGCCGCCGAGGCCGGGGATGTAGATGCCGGGTTCGATGGTGACCACGTGGCCCGGCTGGAGCATGGTGGAGGCGTACATCGGGTTGAGGCGGGGATCTTCGTGGCCGTTGAGCCCCATCCCGTGGCCGAGGCCGTGCCCGAAAAACTCGCCGTACCCCGCGGAGGCGATGTGGGCCCGGGCGATGGCGTCGATCTCGTGCGTGCTCCTTCCGGGGGCCAGCGCCGCCGCCGCGGCCAAGTGGGCCTCGAGCACGATCGTGTAGATCTCCTTGAGCTTCGCGGGCCAGGGGCCGAGGCAGAAGACGCGGGTCATGTCCCCGTGATAGCCCTGGTAGACGGCGCCCCAGTCGATGAGGACCGGCTTGTTCTTCGCAAGCTTGTCCCTGCCCGGTCGGTAGTGGGGGAGCGAGCCATTGGCCCGGGCGGCGACGATGGTCTGGAAACCGGGCTCGCGCGAGCCTCGCGACTTCATTTCCGCCTCGATCCGCGCGGCCACTTCGAGTTCGGTCTGGCCCGGTTCAAGCGTGGGGAGCACCGCGTTGAGCGCATCCTGCTGGATCTTGATCGCCCGACGGATAAGCGCGACCTCTTCGTCATCCTTCCGGGTGCGGAGCTGGCCAACCAGTCCCGTCGTGGGAAGCAGCGTGCCCGGATGCTGCCTCGTGAGCGCATCGGCCTCGGCAAAGGCCAGGTGCTCAGCCTGAAAGGCGACGCGAGAACGCGAAGAGAGCACCTCGAGGACCGCCGCCGTCATGGATTGCCGGCGAATGAAGATCTCGACCAGAGGCTTGACCGGTTCGAGCTCTTCCTGATAGCGGAAGTCGCTGATGATGGTGGGGCGACCAGAACGCGGGACCAGAAGGTAGCTGTCTCCCCCAAGGAACCCGGTCAGGTACGCCACATCGGTGGGATTGGTCACCAGCAGCGAGTCGGCATCGCTGATCAGGGCTTGCAATCTCTCCATGCGGCCTGTGTAAGGATTCAATGAAACGCCCGAGCGCGCACCGCGGGAAGCGGGCTTGGAGGCTCGGGATTTCACAGCGGCCGGCATAGGGCGGGCATGATATCGCGCAGCGATGCGCGATGTAGGGTCGGAGTGGGTTAGGGGGTGGATGGCGGGTGATGGGCGGTGGATTGAGGAAGATGCGCCTGACTTGGTCGGTTCGGACTTTGTCGAAACACCCGTCCCTGCGACTCCTTGCAAAACGCAGGGACCGAGTACCGGTAGACTCGTCGAAGTGTCCGGAACTTGGTTCAGATGGAGCGGGTGGTGGGCGGTTTCCGCCGGAGTTGGCCTCATCCTGGTCGCGGCGGTGATATGGCCGGCAGCGAGCGTGGTGGCATTGATCCGCTACGGAGGGCGTACGGATCTCGCCTTGTTGGCGAGAAGCATCGGGGTGGCCGTCTTGATCGCAGCGCTCGCGGTGGCGGCAGCGGTACCGGGGGCGTGGGTGGTTCGGAGGGCGAGGGCGGCGGGGGTGGCCTTGCTGGCCGCGCCGATGCTGCTGCCGTCCTACCTGGCGTACACGGGCTGGGGTGTGTTGCGGTCGCCCGATACGGCGGTCGGGCGGTGGCTGCTGCGAGGTGACCCGGGCGATGCGAACCGGCTGCCGGTGCTCGCGGGGCAGGTGCTCGCCGTTGGAGGATTGGTGCTGTGGGTCTGGCCGCTCGCGGCCGTGATACTCGGGTGGCGTTTGCGGCAGGTGGAGGATTCAGTTTTCGAGTCACTCGCCGTGGACTCGCGCTCTCGCTGGCGGGCGGCGTGGGAAGTGGCCGTGATGTGCCGCGGCGGGGCGTTCGCGGCGGGGATGATGGTGGCGGTCCTGATGCTTGGTTCGGCCATTCCTCTCCACCTGGCGCAGCTCGACACGTACGCGATCAAGATCTGGCGCGTACTGGATCAGACCCCGAGGGATGAAATCGGGCGGGTTTGGGCCAGTGCCTGGCCGCTGATCGCCGTGGCCGGCGTGTGTGGGTCAATCGTGGCGCGTCGGCTGCTCGCGACCGATTCCGAGAGGTGGGCGGATCGCGGCGTGGACGACAGGAGAGTCAAGAGCGGATTGACCATGGGGGCATGGCCGCCCTGGAGAGTCGCCTCCGCCACGATATGGATGATGGGCGTGCTGGCTCCGGTGGGGCTGCTGGTGTGGAGCGTCCGAAGCTGGGGCGGGGCGCTGCGCTCGATGGAGATCTCGCGCGGACCCATGGTTTCGAGCGCGTTGGTCGCGGCCGTGGTCGGCGCAGCGGTCATCGTTACATCAATCTGGATGTGGTGGGCGTTGGCGCAGCGGGGGAAGGGCAAATCGGGGGCGTGGCGGATGGTCAATGGGTTGGGAGGGGTGGTGGGTGGGGGCGTGATGCTGAGTGTCGGTCTGCTGCCCGGGGTGCTGGTGGGAATGGCCACGGCTCGGGCTTGGTCCGGGTGGCAGATCGGGGATTCGCCCGTGGTGGTCATGTTGGCGCACATCGCCCGTTTCGGCATGGTGGGTGTTCTGGTAGGTTGGTGGCTGGCGGCGACGGAAGGCCGGTGGGCGCGGGACCTGCGCCGGATGGAGGTCGGCGAACACTTTCGAGGGTGGTGGGAAGCCGCCATCCGGCCCCAGGTGGGCTTGATCGCGGCGGGAAGCCTGATCGCCGCGATGCTCAGCTTTCACGAAATCGAAGCGACAGTCTTGGTACAACCCGCGAGTGCCTCGGGCGGTTCGTTCGCGTGGCAGATGCTCCAGTGGCTGCACTTTGCGAGGATTGATGAACTGGCGATGGGGGTGCTGATGGTCGTCGGGATGGGCGTGGGCGGATTGGCGCTGACGTGCCTGCTGCTGAACCCGCGCAACCATGCCCCTGCTGCAACCTCGCCAGTCCAGAACCACCCCGGCGTCGGAAATTCTGAACCGTTTCTCGGATAAGTTGGTATCAACGTGGTGCTCAAAGCAGGCAGAGTGGTGTTTGGCTCGGTCGCGGCGCTCGCCGCGACGGTGGCGTTGTCGGGATGCCGCGAGAAGGTGCGGGCGGAGGGGGCACCGCTGCAGACCGTGGCGAAGTTCGGCGAAGTGGGCGTGAACCCGGGCCAGTTCACCTACCCGCGGGCGCTGACAAACGACGGCCAATCGCTGTGGGTGATCGACAAGTCCGCCCGTGTCCAGCGGCTGGATCCCGGGACAGGGGAAAGCTCCGCGCTCTGGACCATGCCCGATTGGGCGATGGGCAAGCCCTGCGGCGTCAGCATCGGCCCGGACGGGCTTCTCTATATTCCCGACACCCACTACTTCCGCGTGATGGTGTACCGACGCGACGCCGGAATCCGGAAACCTCCAGAGTTGGTGGCGAGTTTCGGCTCCCTCGGTGAAGGCCCGGGGCAGTTCATGTACCTGACCGACGTCGCGTTCCTGCCAACGCCGGACGGCAAAGGCATCGAGCGGATGTACGTGGGGGAGTACGGCGGGAACGACCGCATCAGCGTGTTCGATGGGGCCTACAGGTTCCTGTTCTCCTTCGGCGTCAACGGGGAGGCGGACGATGAGTCGAAGATCCACTTCAGCCGTCCGCAATCCATCGAGGTTGATGCCGACCGCCGGTTGCTGGTCGTCACCGACGCCTGCCACCACCGCGTGGGCGTCTTCGACGTGGACGGCCGCCTGGTCCGCTGGATCGGTCGCCCCGGCTCCGGTGCGGGAGAGTTCGCGTATCCGTATGGTGTGGCGCTGCTGGGCGACGGCACGGCGATGGTGACCGAGTTCGGCAACCACCGGGTGAGCCACGTGGACTACGAGACGGGGACCATTCTCGGAACGTACGGCCGTCCCGGACGCGGGCCGGGTGAGCTCACCAACCCGTGGGCCGTCACCGTGCTGGACGGCAAGGTCTTCGTGCTGGATTCCGGCAACGACCGCGTGCAGGCCTTCGCCGCGCCCAAGCCGATACGCCGCGAGGCGGGCGTCCGCGCGGCGGACGGATCGGGGCGAGGGGGACCACGATGATGGGTCTCCTTGGTGCGGTGAACGTCGGACCCGTGCAGTTCGACACGCCGATCTGGCTGTGGCTGATTCCCGTGGGATGGGCGTGGTGCATCTGGTTCGGACGATCGAGCCTCTCGGGCCTGGGGACGCTGACGCGCCGGGTCGCCCTGGTCGTCCGGCTCCTCGTGATCGTGCTGATCGCCGGGGCGATGGCCGAGCCGCAGTGGAAGAAACAGAGCAGGGACGTCGCCGTCACATTCATCCTCGACGCCAGCCGATCCATCCCGCTGCAATGGCAGAAGGATCAGGAGCGGTACGTCGAGGAAGCCAGAAAGGGCAACGACAAGGCCGAGGACCACCTGGGCGTCGTGACCGTGGGGGCGGAGGCGTACGTCCAGTCCCTGCCGAGCAAGCTCAACCAGCGCGTGGAGAGGCAGTACATCGGTTCGGACCAGGGGACGAACCTCGCCGGGGGCGTGCGCCTGGCCCTGGCGATCAAGCGCGAGGATGCGGGCTACCGCCTCGTCCTGATCTCCGACGGCAACGAAACCGCGGGCAGCCTCCTCGCCGCGGCGGAGGCCGCCAAGGCCGCCAAGGTCCCCATTGATGTGTTGCCGGTGAAGTACGCGTTCGACCAGGAAGTCGTGGTGGACCAGTTGGTCGCGCCCTCGACGGCGCGAATGGGCGAGACGATCGGCGTCCGCGTCGTGATCGATGCGACGCAGCCGGCCGTCGGTCGCCTGAACCTGCTGATGAACGGGGACCCCGTCGACCTCGACCCCGACAGCGACTCGATGGGACAGGTCGTGGAACTCAAGCGCGGCCGCAACTCCTTCGCCATCCCGGTCACCGTCACCCGCGCCGGGCCGCAGGTGTTCAAGGCGGTGTTCGAGGCGCTGCCGGGCCCCGGCGGGCGCATCGCCGACAGCATCCGCGAGAACAACGAGGCCCTCACCGTGACCTTCGCCTCCAGCGAGGGGCGCGTGCTGGTCGTGTTCGATCCATCGGAGGAGCAGCCGTCGGACGCGGTCCTGCCCCTGCTGGCCGCGCTGGAGGAGTCCAAGATCGCCGCGGAACTGGTCAGCGCCGACCAGATGCCCAAGTCGCTCACGGAACTCAACGGGTACGACGCGATCATCCTGGTGAACCAGCCCGCGTACAACTTCAGCCAGCAGTCGCAGGAAGAACTCCGCCAATACGTGCACGACACGGGCGGCGGGCTGGTCATGCTCGGCGGGCCGGAATCCTTCGGCGCGGGGGGCTGGATCGGCTCGCCGCTGGAATCCGCGCTGCCGATCAAGCTCGATCCGCCGCAGAAGCGCCAGATGCCCCGCGGCGCCCTGGTCGTCATAAGCCACTCCATCGAAATGCCCAACGGTGTGTCCTGGGGCAAGAAAACCGCGACGGCCGCCGTCGATGCCCTCTCGCGCCTCGACCTCGCCGGCCTGGTCGAGTACCAGGGCGGGGCCGGCACGGCCTGGGTCCACCCGCTGAGCGAAGTCGGCGACGGCAGCGCCATCAAGCGCTCCATCAACAACCTCGTCTTCGGCGACATGCTCGACTACGGCCCGGCCGTGCAGATGGCGATGCAGGGCCTCGCCGGCGTGGACGCCGGCACCAAGCACATCATCCTCATTTCGGACGGCGACGCCCAGCTCCCCTCCACCCGCCAGTTCCAGCAACTGCGCAAGGAGCGCATCACCATCTCCACCGTCGGCGTCTTCCCCCACGGCCCGGGCGACCTCGCCCGCCTCAAGCAGATCTCCCAGCAGACCGGCGGGCGGCACTACGAAGTTGTGGACAACGCCGGCCTGGGCCAGATCGTGCAAATCTTCGTGAAGGAAGCCCAGACCGTCAAACGGTCCCTCATCTGGGAGGGCGACCCCTTCATCCCCTCCATCACCCCCATCCCCAGCGAGACCATGCGCGGCATCTCCTCCGTCGCGCCCCTCTCCGGATACGTCGTCGCCGCGGACCGCGAATCCGGCCTCGCGCTCGTCCTGCTGCGCGGCAAGGAAAACGACCCCATCCTCGCGATCTGGCAGCACGGCCTGGGCCGCGTCGTGACGTACACCTCGGACGCCACGACGCGCTGGAACCCCGCGTGGATCGGCTGGCCCGGCTTCCGGGCCTTCTGGGAGCAGCACGTCCGCTGGGCCATGCGCCCCTCCGGCTCGGGCACGATGCGGGTCTCCACCGAGAAAGTGGGGGACAAGACCCGCGTCCGCGTCGACGCCCTCGACCCCGCGGGCGAACGCCTCAACTTCGCCAAGTTCAAGGGCCGCGTCGCCGGCCCCGGCGGCGAAGGGCAGGATGTCGAACTCGTGCAGGTCGGGCCCGGCGTCTACGAAGGCATGATCGACACCAAGGGCGCCGGCACCTACGTCGTCAGCATGCGCTACGCCGCCCCAAGGTCCGACGGCGAGGGCGTCGTCGAGGGCACCGTGCAGGCCGCCGTCACCAAGCCCTTCGCGGACGAGTTCCGCGCCCTCACCGACAACGCGCCGCTCCTCCAGCAGGTCGCGGCGATGACGGGCGGAAAAGTCCTCAGCGGCGCGCCGGCGGACGACGCCGTGTGGCGGCGCGAGGGAATCACCTTCCCCGTCGCCACCACGCCGATCTGGCTGATCTTCGCCCTCGCGGGAATCGGCACGTTCCTGCTCGACGTCGGCGTGCGCCGCGTGCGGATCGATATCCCGGGCATGGCCCGGGCCATGAAGCGAGCCATGAAGGGCGGGAAGCAGAAAGCGGGCCAGCAGATGGATGCGCTCCGCGCCGCGCGCGAGGCGGCCCAGCGAGCCATGACCGAGCGGGCCAAGGCGCCCGAGGCACGCGAGGTGGAGCCCGCCGTGTCGCAGAAGCTCGAGGGCCCCAGCGCCGCGACGGCCAAGGTCAAGTTCGAGGCCCCCAAGGGCCGCGCCGGCGCGGCCACCGGCCCCGTGGCCCTCGGCGGCGAGCCGGAGAAGAAGCCCGAGAAGAAGCCGGCGCCAAAGGCGGAGGAGAGCAACGAAGAAGGAATGTCACGCCTGATGAAGGCGAAGAAACGTGCGCAGGAAGACATGAAAGATGAGTAACACCGCAAGGTTCAGGCATCAGAACGCACCGCTCGCGTCCCCCACGGCACGCGGCGACCGTCGGTTCTGTTGCGCGATCTGAGACGTGAGCTTTCCCAGGAGCCCCCCATGCCCCCGAATGTTGATCCCCAGACCCCGGCCGAAGTGCGTGAGAAGTGCGAGGCGTTCCGCGCCACCTTCAAGTCGCTGCTCGACGAAATCGGCAAGGTCGTCGTCGGCCACAAGCACGTGGTCGAGGGCGTGCTGACCTGCCTCTTCGCCGGCGGCAACGTCCTGCTCGAGGGCGTGCCCGGCCTGGGCAAGACCCTCCTCGTCCGCACGCTCTCCCACGCCCTCCACCTTCCCTTCAGCCGCATCCAGTTCACGCCCGACCTCATGCCCGCGGACGTGATCGGAACCAACATCGTGACGGAGGATGCGCAGACCGGCCGACGCGCTTTCCAGTTCCAGCGCGGCCCCATCTTCGCCCAGGTTGTCCTCGCCGACGAGATCAACCGCGCCACGCCCAAGACCCAGTCCGCCCTCCTCGAAGCCATGCAGGAGCACGCCGTCACCAGCGGCGGCACGACCTACAAGCTCGCCGAGCCGTTCATCGTCCTGGCCACGCAGAACCCCATCGAGCAGGAAGGAACCTACCCGCTGCCCGAGGCCCAGCTCGACCGCTTCATGTTCAAGATCGTCGTCGGCTACTCCCAGCTTGACGACCTCATGACCATCCTCGACCGTACCACCGGCCAGAAAACCCCCGACGCGAGCAAGGTCCTCGACGGCCCCGGCATCCTCGCCGCGCAGCAACTGGTCCGCGGCGTAGTGGTCGCTCCCCACGTCAAGGAGTACGTGGCGCGCCTGGTCCTGGCGACACACCCAGAGGGCCAGTTCGCCGCCGGCGGACCCGGCGGCCCGACGAACAAGTACGTGCGCTGCGGCGCGAGCCCCCGCGCCGCGCAGGCCCTGCTGCTGGGTGGGAAGGTCAAGGCCCTGACGGACGGTCGCTACCACGTGTCGTACAAGGACATCAAGGACGTCGCCCTGCTCGCCCTCCGCCACCGCCTGATCCTCAACTTCGAGGCCGAGGCGGACCGCATCGATCCCGACGGCATCGTCCGCCAGATCCTCGAACTGACCCCGACCGAGCCGGTGAAGGAGCGAGTGGGGGGATGAAAGGAAAGCCGAAGGAGGAGGGAGTACGCGGAGGCGCGATGGTCACGCGGAGGAAAGTTGGCAGAACGAAAGGAGCAGCGAGGTGCGACATCAGGACATCCCCGAAGCCTTGAACAAGCTGAGCGAGCGGGTGATCGGTTGCGCGATCGAGGTTCACCGCGCCCTTGGTCCCGGTCTGCTCGAACGCATGCACGAGGAGGCGCTGTGCCACGAGTTCAAGCTGCAAGGCATCGCCTTCGATCGGCAGGTTCCCGTTCGTCTGCGTTACAAGGGGATTGAACTTGTGGGACAGAGGTTCGACCTGCTGGTCGCGGGATTGATCGTGGTTGAACTCAAGGCGGTCGAGCAGGTCATCGAGGTGCACCTCGCCCAACTCGTGAGCTACTTGAGGGCCGGGCCGTTCCCGCTCGGCCTGCTCATCAACTTCAATACGCCGGCGCTTCGTCAAGGCATCGAGCGAAGAGTCAACTCAAAGGCGTTTCCCCTGGCGATTCCGGACCAGCTTCTTCCCTCCGCAACCTCCGCGTGATCTTCGCGCCTCCGCGTACTCCCCCTCTGCGTTCAAGCCATGCTGAGATCAACCAACATCCCCCGCCCCCAATCACTCGAGGACCTCCTCTCCCCCGCCCTCATCGCGCAGATCAGCCGCCTCGACTACACCTCCCGCAAGATCTTCGCCGGCAAACTCAAGGGCGAGCGCCGTTCCAAGAAGCGCGGCGAGAGCGTCGAGTTCGCCGACCACCGCCCCTACGTCGTCGGCGATGACCTCCGCCACATCGATTGGAACATCTTCGGCCGCCTCGACCGCCTCTTCCTCAAGCTCTTCCTCGAAGAGGAAGACCTCGCCCTCCACATCGTGCTCGATTGCTCCGCCTCCGGCGATTGCGGCCAGCCCAACAAGTTCCTTTTCATGCAGCAACTCGCCATGGCCCTCGGCTACATCGGCCTGGTCAACCTCAACCGCGTGACCGTCACCGCCATGGGCGGAGAGATCGCCCGGCCCGACGGGGCAACGCCCCCGGCCGACGGCGGGCCGGACCCCTCGTCGCCCCATCTCCCCGCCACCCCATCCCAGCTCACCGCGATCCGCGACCTCCGCGGCCGGCGCCGCACGCACGACCTCGCCCGGTTCCTCTGCTCCCTCCGCCCCGCCGGCGTCGTGCCCTTCACCGACGCCTGCCGCCGCACGGCCCTCACCCGCCGCGGCAAGGGCGTCATGGTCGTCCTCTCCGACTTCTTCATCAAGGAGGGCTACGAAACCGGCCTGCGCCTGCTCCTCGGGCGCGGCTACGACCTCTTCCTCATCCAGTGCCTCTCCCCGCAGGAAGTGGACCCCACCGGCCCCAACGGCCTCGCGGGCGATCTCCGACTCAAGGATGTGGAAGACGCCGACGTCGCCGAGGTCACCATTTCCGCCCCCCTGCTCAAACGCTACAAGGCCAACCTCGCCGCCTACTGCGACCAACTGCGCGACTTCGCGGCCAGGCGCGAGATCAGCCTCCTCACCGTCCGCACCGACACGCCGCTGGATGTGCTGATCCTTGACTACTTGCGTAAGAGAGGGTTGTTGAGGTGAAGGAAGCAGCGAAACAGCGAGAAAGCGAAACGGCGAAACAGCAGAGCAGCGAGGACTTGACACGGTAAAGGAGCAACGCGGTGAAGGTGCGAGGTGGCGAAGAGTCTGGCGGACGGAGCGGGGCGCGTTCCGGGAGGGGTGCGCCCGTCAGGACGTTCCGGGACTTGGTTGCCTGGCAACGTGCGATGGAACTCGCCGAGGCGGTGTACCAGGCGACGAAGCGACTTCCGGATTCCGAGCGATTCGGGCTGAGCATGCAGCTCCGCCGCGCCGCGGTTTCGATTCCCTCGAACATCGCCGAGGGCCACGCGCGTCAGGCGAGAGCCGACTTCCTTCGATTCCTTCGGATGGCCCGCGGCTCTGTTGCCGAAGTCGGCACCCAGGTCGAACTCTCAACCCGCCTCCACCTGCTCGAACCCGACCCCCAGTTGCATGACCTCATCGCCGAGGTCGCCCGAATCCTGCAAGCCCTGATCCGAAGCCTCGAACACAAGGAGCGCCACACATGACCGCGCTTCCACTCCGGCTCTCTCCCACCCGACCACACCCAGCTCTCCCCCGCACCCCTCTCCCCCTGTCTCGCTGTCTCGCTGTCTCGCTGTCTCGCTTCCTCCCCTCCCCGTCTCCCCCTCTCCCCTCCCTGTCTCGCTGTCTCGCTCTTTCGCTGTCTCGCTTCTTCCCCTCCCTGTCTCGCTCTTTCCCCTCCCTGCCTCCCCGGAGGCAGCCATGAACTGGCTCACTCCCACCGTCGCCATTGTCGCGGCCTCCATCGCCGTTCCTTCCCTCATCATCCTCTACTTCCTCAAACTCCGACGCCGCGACCTCGAGATCTCCACCACCCTCCTCTGGAAAAAGTCCATCCAGGACATGCAGGCCAACGCCCCCTTCCAGAAACTGCGCAAGAACATCCTCCTGCTCCTCCAACTCCTCGCCCTCGCCGCCGCCTTGGTCGCCGTCGGAACGCCCCAGATGAAGGGCGAATCCCCCGTCGGCACACGCCACGTCATCATGATCGACCGCTCCGCGTCCATGTCCGCCCGCGATGAGACCAGCGGCAAGGGCGAGCCCATCACCCGCCTCGAAGCCGCCAAGGAGAAGGCCCTCGCGCTGGTCGATTCCCTCCGCGAGCCGGGCGTGCTGGACCGCAACTCCGGTGACCAGGCGATGCTGATCGTGTTCGACAACACCGCCAAGGCCGTGCAGACCTTCACCAGCGACAAAGATGTGCTGCGCCGCGCGATCCGCGCCGTCACGCCCTCGGATGCACCCTCCCTCGTCGATGAAGCCTTCCGCCTCGCCCGCGCCCAGGCCCCCAGAAAGATCATCACCGACAAGCGACCCGACGGCACCGAGGGCTTCATCGAGGGCCCCGCCGGCCCCGTCGGCACCATCCACCTCTACTCCGATGGCCGCCTCCCCGACGCCGAGAAGGCCGAGGCCAGCCGCGAGGACGTCGTCCTCTTCCACGCCGTCGGCCGCAAGGACGCCGCCAACATCGGCATCACCAGCCTCCGCGCCCAGCGCTCCCTCGAGAACGCCAACCGCCTCTCCGTCTTCGTCGGCATGCAGAGCACCTTCCCCGCCGCGAAGAAGGTGGACGTCGAAATCCAGGTCGACGGCCAGGTCGCTGCGATCAAGAGCGTGGACCTCACCCCCGCCACCGCTCCCGCCCCGGGCAACAGCGAAGCGGGCCGCCCCTCGCCCGGTCTCGGCGGCGCGGTCTTCACGTTCGATCGCCCCCAGGGCGGGATCGTCAGCGTCCACATGGCCCCCGTCGAGGGCGATGTGCTCACGAGCGACAACAGCGCCTGGATCGTCGTCCCCCCCGCCAAGAGTCTCGGCGTCGCCGTCGTCACAACCGGCAACATGCTGCTGACCGCGGCGATGGAGGGCCTCCCCGGCGGCAGGCCCCCCGTCCTCTTCACGCCCGACCAGTTCGAGTCCGCCCGGGCCACCGGCCGTCTCGCCGAGTTCGATGTGATCGTCCTCCACAACTACCTGCCGAAGATGACCGGCGCCGGCGATGCCGGCCTTCCCCCCGGCCGGTACCTCGTCCTCGGCGCTGTGCCCGGCGGGCCAAACGGCCTGATCGACAAGGGGGAAGGCCCCGTGGCCCAGTTCGTCAGTTGGTCGCGCGAACACCCCGCCCTCGCCGGCGTCAGCCTCGACGCCCCGACGATCGTCAAGTCCCGCCTCGTCGAGATGCCCCGCGGCTCCACCGCCCGCGCCATCGCCTACGACACCAACGGCCCCTCCATCTTCGAACTCGTGGCGCCGGACTCCAAGGCCATCGTCGTCCCCTTCGACTTCATGGAAACCGACTGGTGGCTTCACCTGTCCTTCGTCGTCTTCCTCGCCCAGGCCGTCCAGTACCTCGGCGACGACGGCGCGGGCCTGGGCCAGATGGTCCAGCCCGGCGGCGTCCTCACCGATCGCCTCACACAAGGCGCTACCGACGTGAAGGTCCGCCTCCCGGACGGCACACAGGCCGACATGGGCCTCCCGGCGCCAGACGGCACCGTCGTCTTCGGCCCCGTGCAGCGCGTCGGGGTCTACCAGGTGTCCTGGAACGGAACCCCCGGCCCGCGCGACGCCAAAGTCGGCGACCGCGCCGTCCGCCCCTTCGCCGCCAATCTCCTCGACGCCGCCGAGTCCGACCTCGCCGCCGCCGAGACCCTCTCCCTCGCCACCGCCAGGGTCGAGGCCGAGTCCGGCGAGAAGTCCCGCGTCATGAAGCAACTCTGGCCCTGGCTCCTCCTCGCCGCGTTCGTCATTGTCCTTCTCGAGTGGTTCGTGTACAACCGCAAGGTGCAGGTCTGAGCAACGCCGGCGCCTCCCGTCGGTAGAAAGGGAACGCCCCCGAGCCGACCCGGCGGAGTGACGATGCGAGCGCAACGAATCATCGCCTGGCTGGTCACGCTCCTTCTCGCGACGTCCCACTCCCCCGCGCAGAGCAAGGACGACCTCAGCGCCCTCGTCACCTTCGGCTGGCAGGGCCGCATCCCCGGCCACCGCTGGTCTCCCATCACCGTCTCCATCTCCCCGGGCGACCGCGCCGTCGCCGGGACCGTCACCGCCGAGTACCGCCAGGGCGCGGCGGGGATTATGCGGGCCTCCGTCCCCTTCGCCGCCACGCCCAACGCCACCACCCCCGTCCAGGTCATGGTCTGGTTTCCCGAACTCGGACCGTCTGTAACCATCTCCATCCGCGACGACGCCGGACGCCTCCGCTGGCGAACGCTCTACGAAACCTTGGGCCGGAACAACAGCCCGACCATGCCATTCCCTCTCGGCGCCAGCGACCCTCTCATTGTGGTCGTCGGCCGAACCACGCTCATCGAAGCCCTGCGCGGCTGGCAGCCTCTCTTCGCCGCCTCCCTGATGGCGGGCGCCCCCTCGAATGTGCTGGCCGATGAGGCGTGGTCCAAGGTCGCCGCCGCGCGGGAAGACGTCGAAACCCTCCCCACATCGTGGATCGCCTACGACGGCCTGACCGCCCTCATCATCAACCCCGATTCGACGCGCCCCCCCAACCCCCGCGCCGTCGAGGCCATCCACACGTGGGTGGCCTCCGGCGGCCGGCTCATCGTCCGCGCCGATGAGCCCGGCGACGCCTGGCGGACCTGGGTTCCCGGCCAACTCGCCGACAACGTGCGCCTCGAAGCGCCCACACCCGCCGAACTCCCCCTCGCGGCCAGGGCAATCGAACGTGCCGCCCAGCGCATCCGCCTCGTCCGCGAATCCCCCGACGGCGGCGCCGCCGTCCCCGGCACCTCCGCCATTCCCGCCGCCGCCGACCGCACCCTCGTCCGCTTCCTGCAAACGGGCCCCGGCTGGCGGAGCGCGACACCGCCCGGAACCGGCATCACCCACGCCACCGCCCGCCACGGCTTCGGCGAGATCACCCTCCTCGGCTTCAACCCCGAGAAGACCACGCAAACCCTCTCCGTTACCGGCGCAGGCGCGGTCTGGCGCGAGGTCCTCTGGCCCGCTGTCCAGCACGATGCCCTGCAACCCGGCCGGGACGTCGGCTACCGCTCCTGGGGCGTCACGACCATGTCCCCCGCCGACGCCGCCGATGCGCTCCTGAACCGCGTCGCGAAAGTTCCCGGCGTCGGCCTTGGTGTATTCGTTCTCATCGCGGCGACCATCGCCGCCCTCGGCCTCCTCGTCGGCCCCGGCGACTACTTCATCCTCAAGCGCCTCGGCCTGCTCCAACGCTCCTGGGCCACCGCCCTGTTCTGGATCAGCCTGGTCAGCCTCGGCGCCTACCTGGGACCTCGCTTCCTTCGGACGGAGAACTCCCGGATCAACCGCATCTCCATCGAAGACACCATCGTCGCCGCACCGCCGCTCGCCTTCTCCTCCGGCATCACGGGCCTCTACGCCGCCGACGGCGGCGCCATGAAGTTCCCCGCCGCGGACCGTGCCTCCTGGTGGCGCGGCGCCACCATGAACCGCTTCGGCTCCAGCCCCGCCACCACCGACGACTGGCTCGGCGAAACCCGAATCTCCCAGGCCGCCGCCGGCGGGGACCTCGGCTCCATCCGCGGCGGCCCGCTGCTCGAACTCCCCATCGCCACCTGGACCTTCCGCGCCTTCGCCGACGACTCCGCCCGCGCCCCCACGCTCTCCGCCCGCCTCTCGCGCGGATCCAACGGCTGGTCCGCCATCGTCACCGGCCTCCCCAACGGTGTGCGAGTGGAACGAACCGCCCTGCGGGTCAAGTCCGGCTGGGTCACCCAGCAGCGCGAGGGTCGCTTCCGCAGCGCCCAGGCTTCCATGCCCAGCGAGACCACCGGCGACACCCCCCACAAACCCATCACCATCAGCGACGGCACCTGGTCCGCCCTGTTCCCCGACCGCCACCTCGACCCCGACCCTCCCTTCGCCTGGGCCAACACCTCCCTCTCCTCCACCCACTACTTCGACACGTCCGTCCCCATCGACCAGCGCCCCGCCGTTCCCTGCCAACTGCACGGCCCCCGGCGGCGCGGCCACGCCATCGAGTCATTGGTCGACTCCGGCGACTGGGCCGCCGTGCATCTCGAAGTCTCCAACTGGCCCGCGGACCCCGCCGCCGAGGGCGTCCTCGAAGGCGACCACACCCGCATCCTCCGCCTCATCGCCCCGCTGAACCCCGGCGAGGAGCACCCATGATCAAGACCACCAACCTCACCAAGCGCTTCGGCGACCTCACCGCCGTCGATTCCCTCTCCCTCGACATCGGCCCCGGCGAAATCTTCGGCTTCATCGGCCCCAACGGCGCCGGCAAGTCCACCACCATGAAGATCCTCGCCTGCCTCATGGAGCCCGACGCCGGTTCCGCCCACGTCGGCGGCTTCGATGTCTCCCGCGACGGCGACCAGATTCGACGCATCCTCGGCTACATGCCCGACTTCCTCGGCGTCTACGACGACCTCACCGTCGACGAATACCTCCAGTTCTTCGCCGCCGCCTTCCAGATCCCCCGCGCCAGACGCCGCGCCATCATCGACGGCGTCCTCGAACTCACCGACCTCACCGGCAAGCGACGCGCCCTCGTCGATTCCCTCTCCCGCGGCATGCAGCAGCGCCTCGGCGTCGCACGCGTCCTCGTCCACGAACCCAAGGTCCTCCTCCTCGACGAGCCCGCCTCCGGCCTCGACCCCCGCGCCCGCATCGAAATGCGCTCCCTCCTCCAGGAACTCGGCCGCATGGGCAAGTGCCTCATGGTCAGTTCCCACATCCTCTCCGAACTCGCCGAAATGTGCACCTCCATCGGCATCATCGAACGCGGCAGACTCCTCTACGCCGGTTCCATCGAGGACGCCTACGCCAAGGTCCGCGGCGGCGAACGCATCGCCATCCGGCTCGAGCCCGGTTCAAGCCCGGATTCCGCCCTCGCCACCCTCGAGCACGACCACCGCATCGCCCGCGCCACCCGCGAGAACGGCCAGATCGTCGTCGAACTCACCCCCGGCGAGCACGGCCACCACTTCGTCCTCGAACTCCTGATGAACGCCAACCACCGCATCGCCGCCTTCACACCCCAGGCCGTGCGCCTCGAAGATGCGTTCCTCAAACTTACCAGGGGGGCCTTGCAGTAGCAGGCACCGCCAAGAGCAGAAGCGCCAACCAACCCGGAAAGGCAAGCGGCGTGTCACGTGTGTGGAGACAACTCAAGGCGGTCGCCAATCCCTTCGCCCTGGCCTTCGGGCCGATTTTCCAGAAGGAAGTCCGCACCGCCGGACGCCGCCGCGCCACCTACATCCTGCGATCCCTCTGCTGCCTCGGCCTCTTGCTCCTGTTGATCGGCGTGTTCCTCGTCCGCCGCGCCGAGACCGGCGTCCAGGGCGCCGTCGCCAGCCTCCAGTCCATGCAGCAGATGGCCCCCGCCATGACCCTTGCCGTCGGCTGGTTCTTCCTCGCCGTCATGACCGTCGTTCCCCCCATCCTCGCCGGCGGCAGCCTCTGCGATGAACGCCGCGCCCGAACCCTCGACGTCCTCATGACCACCCCCATGACCGCCGGCCAGATCGTCTGCGGCAAACTCACCAGCCGCATCGTGCAGATCATCGTGCTGGCCCTGCTCGTCGCGCCCGGTCTGCTCGCCGTTCGCATTTTCGGCGGCCTCAGCGCCGAGGTCATCGGCGCCGTCACCGCCCTCGCCATCTCCACCGCCGTCCTCGGCGCCGCCCTCGCCGTGCTCTTCTCCATGCGCCAGAAGCGCGCCACCCTCGCCGCCTTCTTCGCCCTCCTCACCCTCCTGCTCCTGCAGGGCGCCCCGAGCGTCATCGAAGGCATGCGCTTCTTTCACGCCCGCGACCTGTTCTCCGACGCCGCCTTCCGCAGCAACATCCTCGCCACCTGTTCCCCCGCCACGATGCTCATCATCCACAACGCTGTATCCGCCGGGCGCGACCTTCCCCACCTCATCCTCGAAACCAGGGCCGCCTCCCAGCCCCCTGGCGGCGGCCCGACCATTCCCGCCGCCGTCCTCGACCTCGGCCCCACCTGGGCCATCAACGCCGTGTACAACCTCTCCCTCGCCGCCCTCATCACGCTCTACACCACGGTCATCCTCCGGCGCGCCATGCGGGCCACATCGTCCCGCGAGGCCCTCCTCGGCGCCACCGCCCGTGCCCCCGCACAGAAATCGGCCGAACCGAAGGAATCCGCCGAACCCGAATCCGCCGGCGAGCGGTACGCCCGCCGCGACCGCACCGTCGGCGGCAACCCCGTCCTTTGGCGCGAGGTCCGCCAGCCCACCTTCGGCTCGCGCCTCATTTTCCGCATCGTCCTCGTGCTCGCCGTTCTTGCCCTCGGCGCGCTCTACGCCCTCGCCGGCCTGGGCAATCCCGACCTCCACGCCGTCCTCGCCTACATCGGCATCGCCGCCGTCATGCTCCAGGCCGTCTTCCTTACCAGCGGCCCCTTCGCCGGCGAGCGCGAAGCCAGGACGTGGGACGTCCTGCTCACCACCACCCTCTCCCCGCGCCAGATCCTCACCGGCAAGCTCCTCGGCACCCTCCGCTCCTTCTGGTTCATACCCGCCGTCGTCATCACGGACTGGGTCATCGCCTCCGCCTTCGGCTACATCCACCCTTTCGGCGTGCTCTTGATCGCCCTCATCATGATCGCCCCCGGCATCCTCCTTGCCTCCACCGGCCTCCTCTTCAGCCTCCGCTTCCGCCGACCCGTCACCGCCGGCGCGCTCAACGTCGCTGTCGCGGCATGCCTCTGGGGGTTCGTCTGGTTCCTCCCCCTTGCCCTCCCCGCGATCGTCCGGGCCATCCTTTACCTCCCCGGCGTCCTCGGACTGGTCAACGTCGACCTCACGGTCGACAGGTTCCTCGACAACCACTACCTGAACTTCATCGACGCCATCTTCGCCCTCAACCCCTTCGCCCTCGCCCACGCCACCGCCCTCCCCTGCCTCCACGAGGCCACCCCCGGCGGGATCGCCAAGGCCCCCTTCGAATCCCGCCTCATCACCCACGAACTCACCCTCGATCAGGCCCTCGCCGTCGTCGCCGCCTGCGCCGCGTTTTATCTCTTCGCCGCCGCCGCGACCGTCGCCCTCGCCCGGTGGAAGTTCAAAGCCTGGAGCGGCAGGTCCAGTTGATCCGACGAACGCCCTCTTTCTGCCCTCCCCGCCCCTTCCTGCCGATACTCGGTCCATGAACAGCGTTCGATGCAGGCGCCGTTGGTGCGCGCTCGCGATGATGCTCGCGGCGTCCGCCGCCGCTCAGCCTCAGCCCGGCGCGACCGGCGACGGCGTGCAGCGACCGGAGGCCGCACGCCGCATCGTCGGCCAGTTCGACTTCGAGCCCGGCCCCCGTGAAGTCTTCGAGCTCCCGCGCTACTGGAGCCTCGCCCAGACCGGCTCACGCCTCGCCGGCAACCGCCCCGGTTTCCCCGCATGGAACTCCGCCGCCTTTGACGACACCCACGCCTTCGCCGGTGTTCGATCCGTCAAACTCACCACCCGCGGCGGGAGCACCAGCCTCCGCCTCGAGCCCGGTGTCATCCCCGTCTTCCCCGGCACCGATTACCTCGTCTCCGCCCGGGTCAGGACCAGCGCCCTCAACCAGGCCCGCGCCGCCATCCGCGCCCGCTACCTCGACTCGGCCAACACACCCATCCCCGCGTCCGAATCCTCCAGCCGCCTCGTCCGGACCCAGGGCGATGAATGGACGCTCCTGACCATCGCCATGTCCGGCGAGTTCCCCCAGGCCGCCTACATCCAGGTCGACCTCGAACTCCTGCAGCCCGACCAGTTCCAGGACCCCGGCCCCGACAAGCACCGCGTCCTCGTGCAGGACATCGCCGGCGCCGCCTGGTTCGACCAGGTCGCCATTGTCCAGCTCCCCCGCGCTTCCATCTCCACGCCATCACCCATCAATGTGTTCCGCGGCGAGGACCGCCCCCGCGTCAGCGTCTTCCTGCGCGACCTCACCGGCGAGCAGCTCACCGGCCGCTTCACCCTGCAGGACGCCGCCGGCCACACCGTCGACACCCAGCTCAAGGACCTCCCCGCCGGTTCCGGCACGTGGGACTGGTCCCCCCGCGTCGCCCGCTACGGCTGGTACCGCGCCTCCCTCGAACTCCGCACCGCCGACCGCCGAGTCGGCGCCACCTACCTCGACTTCGCCTGGCTCTCCCCGCCGCGACAGCCCGCCGACGCCGACGGCCAGCGCTTCGCCCTCATCCTCGACGACCTTCCCGCGGCCGATCGTCCATCCCTTCCCGCCCTCGCCTCCGCCGCGGGTGCCGGCGCCGTCACCGTGCCCGCGTGGATGCAGGCCACAACGCCCGAGACCGTCGCGGCGCTGTGCCGCGACCTGCCCCCGCTCGTCGAGCAACTCCGTGCCGCCCGCATCGGCCTCACGCTGAGCCTGCCCATCGTGCCCGCGGTCCTCGCGTCCGACTTCCGCATCGCCCAGGACCAGGTCCTCGCCGTCTTTGAACGCGACGAGAAGCAGTGGGGCCCCTACCTCATCCCCCTCCTCGACCGCTTCGGACAGGGCGTGCAGCGCTGGCAGATCGGTTCGGCAAAGTCGCCCCCCACCGACCGCTCGTTCACGCCGTCACAACTCTCCCGCGCGCACGGCATCCTCGCCAAACTCGTCCCCGGACCCATCGTGGAGATCCCCTGGCCCGCCGAACGCGAGGCGGCCTTCCCGCCGCCGGAAGGATCCCACATCCTCGCCATCCTGCCCCCGGGTTCCGAAGCCGCCGACCTCGCCGACCTCGGCCGCGCCTGGGCCCGCACCGCCGGGGACAGGACCACCGTGGTCCTCTCGCCGCTGAGCCAGGCCGGCCATTCGCGCCTGGACTCGTGCGTGGCGCTGGTCAAGCAATCCACATTATTGTGGTCATCCCCGGGCCCGGGCCGGCCGCCCCCGACCCTCGCCCTCGTCCAGCCCTGGTCGTGGCCCGGCGACGCCCGCGCCCGCGGGCCCATGCCCCACGCCGAGTTCGCCGCCTGGAGCAACCTGGGCGACCGCCTGCGCGCCCGCCGCCCCGCCGGGCCGTCCCTGTCCGCCTCCGGCGTCACCTGCCTGATCTTTTCCTCCCCCGACGCCGCGCAGGAGGGCCGCTCCGGCATGCTCGCCGTCTGGGCCGAGTCCCCCGCCGCGGCGGGCACCACCCTGGACCTGTACCTCGGCGACCGGCCCGTCGACCTCGTGGACCTCTTCGGCAACCGGACCCCCCTCGCCCCCGTCCCCGCCGGCGCCGGGACCGGACCCCGCGCGCCCCTCATCCACCGGATCCCGGTCGCCGATGAACCCATATTCGTGGAAGGCGTCGACGTCGATCTCGCCGTGTTCGCCGCCTCCTTCCGCCTCGACCCCCCCTTCGCCGCCAGTTCCACCGACGAGCACGAAGTCGCCATGGTCCTCTCCAACCCCTGGCGCGGCCGCATCGAAGGCCGGGTCACCGTGCTCGAGCCCGGCGGCCTGTCCTCCGACGCCGGCGGACGCGACCGCTCCTGGCGCATCACCCCCCGGACCTCCACGTTCTCCATCGGCCCCGGCGAAACCGGCCGCATCCCGCTCCTCATCGCCTTCAGCGCCGTCGAAGAGGCCGGCCCCCGCGAGTTCCTCGTCGAGATCGAGCTGGCCGGAACCAGGGACTACCCGCCCGTCCGCCTCCGCTCCACCCTCGAGATCGGCGTCCACGACTTCCACATGGATCTGTCCTACCGCCTCGTGAACTCCGGCGACCTCGTCGTTGAAGCCCAGGTCATCAACCGCACCCCCTCGCCCGCCGCCTACGAACTCAGCGCCTTCGCCGAGGCCTACCCCCGCGGCAAGGCGTTCATCAGCGACCTTCCCCCCTCCGCCCTCGCCACCCGCCGGTTCCTCTTCCCCGGCGGCGCCGCCAAGCTCAAGGGCCAGCGCATCGTGGTGAGCACGCAGGACGCCGCCACACAGTCCCGTGTCACCCGGTCCATCCTCATCGAGTGAGGATGTAGACCGCGTAGCCGAACAGGCCGGGCGAGTGCGGGTCCCCGCGATCGTCGGTCACCGCCTCGATCCGCAGCCCCCCCCGCCGGACCACCCGCGACCATTGCTCCATGCTGTAGCACCGCAGCCGGTACGCATGGTCGCGGTGCTCCTCGCGCCGGCCCCGCGTGATGACCAGGTGGCTGAACACCTCCTCGAACCGGTTCGCGGGCGACGCCGGCGGGAGGTACTCCACGATCTGCTTGACGTGGCACGCGCCACGCCGCCCCTCCCACACATCCTCCGCCGGAGCCTCGACGCCGTACGCCGTGGTGCTCAGGCCGACCGCGTACACCGCCCCGGGCCGGAGCACCCGCCCGACCTCCCGCAGGTGCCGCACCATGTCCGCGTCCGTCTCCAGGTGCCGGATCGTGTTGATCGGGCAGAACGCGAAGTCCACCCGGCCGGTGCGGCCCGCGAACCGGGTCATGTCGGCCACGAGAAACCGGGCCCGGCCATCGGCGGGGCGCCGCCCGCAAGCCTCCTTCGCGTAGCGGACCATGGCCGGCGACAGGTCGAACCCGATCACGTTCATCCCCCGCCGCGCGGCGGCGCGCAGGTACCGCCCCGTGCCGCACGCCGGCTCAAGCCACGTGGACCCGCGACCGTGCCGGCGGCAGAAAAGGCGCGCGATGCGCTCCAGCCCACGAACTTCGGCGGCGGTCCCCGATGCGTGCAGGATGTCAAAGACAGCAGGATCTTCGTAGAAACCGGTGGACATGGGCGGGAGGTTAGACGCCGCGGCGGGCCGAAGCCGCGATACTGTTGCGACATGGTGATCCGCGCGATGGTGGTGATCGGCGTGCTGGCGAGCAAGGCGCTGGGGACCGATCCGGTGTTCGAGGTGAGCTTTGATGCCTCGGTCCGCGATGCGGCGGCGACGGGCCGGCTGGTCGTGTACCTGATCGGCGAAGGCTCGAGGGAGAATGCGCACGCCGATCCCGCCGACGGCCCGTTCTTCGACGATCCGCAGCCGATGTTCGGGATCAGCGTGACGGATCTGCGGCCGGGGGAGAAGGCCGTGGTGGACAACGCCGCCACGGGTTTCCCGGTGAACTTGAATGGTCTGCCGGCGGGGGCGTACCGGGTGCAGGCGGTGCTGGACCTGCACCGGGAGGACAGTTCGTGGAAGCGGGAGGAGGGGAACCTGTACTCGGAGGTGGTGTCGCTGCGGCTCAACGAGGTCGATGCGCCGGAGCGGCACGCGATCAAGTTGACGAAGGCGGTGAAGGCGCGGCCGTTTCCCGGCGTGCCGGGCGTGGAGGAGCTCACGGTTCGATCGGCGCTGCTGTCGGCGTTTCACGGGCGGGAGGTGGTGCTGAAGGCGGGGGTGCGCCTGCCTCGGGGGTACGGCGCGGCGGGGTCGAAGCGGTTCCCGACGGTGTACGAGGTGCCGGGGTTCGGCGGGGACCACCACGATGCGTCGGAGGGGCCGCACCCGCTGGGCGGGGCGGCGTTCTGGGTCGTGCTGAACCCGGAGTCGGGCAACGGGCACACGCTGTTCGCGGACTCGGCGAACAACGGGCCGTGGGGCCGGGCGCTGGTGGAGGAGTTGATCCCGGCGCTGGAGGCGAAGTACCGGATGATCCCGGAGGCGGGCGCCCGGGTGCTGCGTGGTCACTCGTCGGGCGGGTGGTCGACGCTGTGGCTGTTGCTGAACTACCCGGGGACGTTCGGGGCGACGTGGTCGACGTCGCCGGACCCGGTGGACTTCCGGCGGTTTCAGATCGTGGACATCTATTCGGATGCGAACGCCTTCGTGGATGTGGCGCCGCCGCAGCGGGGCGGGAAGGAGCGGCCGAGCTACCGGCGGGACGGCCGGGAGCGGATGACGATCCGGCAGGAGAACATGATGGAGGAGGTGCTGGGGCCGGACAACACCTCGGGGCAGCAGTGGGACTCGTGGTTCGCGGTGTTCGGGCCGCGGAACGAGCGGGGGAACCCGGCGGCGCTGTTCGACCTGACGGGGACGATCGACCGGGGGGTGGCGGAGCGCTACCGCGCGTACGACATCGGGGAGCTGGTGCGGGGGAACCGGGAGAGGTACGCGCCGCTGTTCCACGAGCGGGTGCGGCTGATCGTGGGGGATGCGGACAACTACTACCTGAACGAGGCGGTGGCGCTGGTGAAGGCGGAGGTGGGCGCGCGGGCGGGTGAGGGGCGTGGGTACATCAAGGTTCTGCCGGGGCTGGACCATGGAACGGTGTTCATGTCGCCGGAGATGCGGGGGATTCCATCGGAGATCATGGATCACTTCCGGCGGGCCGGGTACGTGGCACCGTGACACAGGAACGTGGTAATGAACGTTCAGGGGGCGGTGGGGGCGCCCGGTTTCAGGTCGGGGTTTTCGTGAGTTCGGCGCCGTCTTTCCAGCGGGTCCAGCAGAGGTGCGCGGCGAGGAGGACGAGGGCGTAGGCCTGGATGGGGGTGAGGGCGTTCTGCCAGAGCCAGGACTGGGCGATGGAGGGGGGGACCCAGCCCCGCGTGGCGGCCTCGGTGAAGAGGATCGGCAGGGGGATGGCGTGGACGAGGACCAGGCCGAGCGTGACGAGGTGGCGTGGGCGGGCGGGGGGGCGGGCCAGGCGGGCGATGGCGAGGGCGAGGGGGAAGGCGAGCACGACGGCGTCGTAGGGACGGTGGTAGGCGACGATCAGCGAGACGGTGCTCACAAAGCTGAGGGATGAGAGTTCGCCGGGCTGGTCGCCGGCGGCCCGGCGGCGCTTGAGGTCGATGACGAAGTAGGCGGCGCCGAGGGCGCCGACGACGGCGTAGACGGTCCATTGGACGAGTTCGCGGTTGTCGGTGAAGTTGTGGAGGGGGTAGTGGAGGTTGACGACCTGGTAGCGGACGGGGTTGGTCCTGGTGGGGTTGGCGTCGTCGATGGCGGTGAAGTCGGCGATGTTGCGCTTCCAGGCGGGCCACCAGTCGACGCCCGCGGCGGTCATTCGGGCGGCGCCGATGCCGGTGAGGGCGAGGGAGACGATGGCGGCGGCGATGGCGGTGCGGAACCGGAGGCGGCCCGCCTCGTAGGCGGCGTAGAGCAGGCCGAGTTGGGGTTTGAGGCTCATGCCCAGGCCGAGGAGGATGCCGGCGCGGATGGGGCGTCCCTTGGTTCGTGCGTGGGCGGCGGCGCAGACGCAGGCGAGGACGACCATCGCGGTCTGGCCCTGTTTCATGTGCAGGAGAAAGGGGGACATGGCGAGACCGAGGGCGAAGAGGAAGCAGGTGGGCGTGGCGCGCAGGTGGGCCAGGCGGGCGATGGCGGCGAGGGAGAAGAGGGTGAGGGACAGGTTGAGGAGAGCCCAGAGGATGGTGGCGGTGGGCCAGGGCAGGGCGGCGAAGGGGGCGAGGAGGGTGAGGGCGGGCGGGGGATAGACGTAGGTGCCCGGGCCGCGGACCATGGCGGGATCGAGGGCGGGGTCTCCGTCGGAGTTGAGCCAGGCGCGGGAGACGGAGTCGCGCTCGTAGGGGCTCTGGCCGTGGGCAAAGGCGCGTGCGCAGGAGTAGATGAGGCGGAAGTCGTAGTTGCCTTCGGGCTTGAGGGTGGGGAGGAGGCCCTTGGTGATGAAAATGGCGCAGGCGACCACGAGGCACGCGATGGCCGCGTACCTGGTCCATCGCGGTGCCGGGGCGCTGGGCTGGAGTTCGGGCATGACGTCCCTGAGATCGGCGATTGGCCGGTCGGCGCTACGCTCAATCGCTGATGGACGTTCGGGAGCGTGTCAACCTCGTGGATGCTCGGCGTTCGATTCGGGGGCGGTCGGTGGTGCGCCGGCTGTTTGCGATGTACGTGCACGAGTTGAGCCGGTACACGCGGTTCTACACGCTCGATGCGCGGGGGAGGTGGCGTCCGGAGCTATGGAGGGATTGGCTGGGGATGGAAGTGCTGGAGCCCTGGCTGTTCGAGGTGGGGGGAGAGGTGGCCGGGTTCGGGGTGGTGGGGCGGCAGCCCTTCGAGTTCATGAGCCGGGACCGGGACTTCAAGGTCTGCGAGTTCTTCATCCTGGCCGGGTGGAGGCGGAGGGGCGTGGGGATGGGGGCGGCGCGGGGGCTGCTGGACCTGCACCGTGGTGGGTGGGAGTTGACCGTCCTGCCCGGGAACCTCGGGGCCCTGGCGTTCTGGAAGCGGGTGCTCGGGACCGGGGCGGAGGAGATCATCACACCCGGTGAGGTCGTGTTCCGGTTCGAGCGGTGAGGGGTCGGCTGGTTTGGCGGCGGGCCGGGATGGGGAGGTCGGCGCGGGGCGGGGGCGTCGGGGGGAGGTTTCGCGGGGGACACGCATAAGTGTGGAGGCGGCGCGGCGGGCGGATTCGCGCTCGCGGGCGCGGAGGGCGCGGCCGGGGAGGTCGGTGGGGACAGGCTCGGTGGATTCGGAGTGGCGGTGGGCGGCGAGGAGGAAGCGGAGGGTCTCGATGGCCTGGTGCTGGGCGGCGGCCTGGAGGAGGCGGGAGCGGATGCGGGCGACGCGTTCGAAGTCGGCGAGGAGGGACCGGGTGGAGGGGTGGTTGAGGAGGGCGAGCACTTCATCCTGAGTGAGACCGAGGTGCGGGGCGATGTCGGAGAGGGGGACATCGGCGCGGAGGAAGAGGGAGAGGAGGGAGTCGTGGATCGGGGATGTTGGCATTGCGGCGGATGACATGGCGGGTCTCCGCAAAGGGGCGAAGGGACACGGCTGTGCGCACGGGCGTGGTCATGGGCGGCACGCGGAGGCGGAACATGCCGGTAAACGAAGGGGTTTTTTGAGGTGAGGGCGAAGGGGACAAAGCGGGCGCGTGCTGGTCAACTTGTGCGCACAGAAGTGGCTTTTGGGGGTGTTGGGGAGTGGGATAAGGGCATGGTGGATCCGGGATGGGCCCGGCGCCGGTCGCACGGGCGAGCGGCGCGAGCCGTCTTTCAGACGGCGGCGCCATTCGCGGTCGCTCCCGGGGGTGTCGCCCGCCAAGCCTCGCTCCACGCCCCGGCTACGAACGACCAGACCTTCGGTCTGACGGACTGGCCAAGCCTTTGGACCGGAGCATCGGCGGCGCCTTGGTTCTGAAGGACTCGCCGCGGGGTTCCGGGATGAAGTTGACCGCAGGGGGTCGGCGTCAGGGGAACTCGGCGGCGGGGTCGGGGAAGGTGGCGGGGGGAGGCTGGTAGCGGCCGAGGGTGAGGCCGTCGTGGGCGAGTTGGACGCTTTCGGGGAGGGAGGCGTTGGTCTCTTCGTGGGCGAGGTCGTGGGACATGTGGACGAAGTAAGTCTGCCGCGCGGCGACGCGGTCGGCGATGTTGACGGCGTCCTGGAGGGTGAGGTGGGTGGGGTGTTTGCGGTGGCGGAGGGCGTCGAGCACGAGGGTGTTGAGGTTGGTGAGGTGTTTCCAGGTTTCGGGGGGGATTCCGGAGACGTCGGTGCAGTAGGCGAGGGGAAGGGGTGAGTCGTGGCCGGCGGGGGAGAGGGCGGGGGGGGCATCGAAGCGGAAGCCGAGGATGGGGAGGCGGCCGTGGAGGAGGCGGATGGGGGTGATGGTGACGCCGAAGAGTTCGAAGGGTCGTTCGGGCTCGATGGGGTGGGGGTTGAGGGTGGCGACGAAGGAGTCGTTGATGTTGGACTGGCGGTCGAAGATGTGCTTGTAGACGCGGTGGAGGTGCTCGATGGTGTGGCGTTCGGCGTAGACGTCGATGGGGGCGTGCATGACGACATTGAAGCGGCGGAGTTCGTCCAGGCCGAAGGTGTGATCCACGTGGTTGTGGGTGAAGAGGACGGCGTCGCAGCGGGTCATTTTGGCGCGGAGGGCCTGCTGGCGGAGGTCGGGGGAAGCGTCGATGAGGATGGCGCGAGGTTGGCCGCGGGCGTCGGTGAACTCGAGGAGGCTGCTGGTGCGGAGTCGCTGGTCGCGGAGGTCGTGGCTGGAGCAGACGCGGCAGGCGCAGGCGATGGCGGGGACGCCGGAGGAGGTGCCTGTGCCGAGGAAGGTGAGGCGCATGGGGGAGGGTAGGCCAAAGGGCCAAATTGCCAAAGGGCCACGTTGAGCAGGGATGGGGCGATGTCAGGCGGCGTCGACGAAGCGGATGTCGAGGCGCTTGCCGAGTGCACGGGCGATCTTGCGGAGCATGGTGAGGGAGTGGCCGCGGTAGTTGGCGTCTTCAAGTCGGGAGATGACGGCTTGATCTGAGTCGATGAGGTCGGCGAGTTGTTTCTGGGTCATTCGGGCTCGCGTGCGGGCCTGATAGATCATCATGGCGATGACGGCGTCGTCGTAGGCTTTGTCGGCGGCGGCGCGGGCCTTGGGGTCGTTGCCGAGCACCGCGTCAAGAATCTCGACCGCGTCAGAGGTCTTGCGGGTTGATCGACGCGACGTGCGTTGACGGGGCTTGCTCATAGCGGCGTTTCCGTTCAAGTGCTCGTTCAATCTCACGAGGGGGCACAGCCCGTTCCTTGGTGATTCCGTGGGCGACAATCGCGATGTTCTTGCCATGGAAGAAGTAGAGGATTCTGTAGTTCACGCTGCCGACACGACTTCGAAGTTCGTAGATGCCGTCGCGCAAGAGGTCGGCGTGGGGTCGTCGGAGTTCGTGGCCAAGCGCGGCGAGCAACAGGATCCTCGCGCGGCATGCGCCGAATGCACGAAGGTCCCGACGCCGAAGGTCCTGCAACCATGCGATGACAGGGCTGCTGCCGTCGGACTCGGCGTAAAAACGAACTTCGGTCGGGGGCATGCATCGCTCCATGAGCATATGACAAAATAGTCATACAGTCAATCCGGCGAGCGTGCATGGTACAAAGTGGTCACTTCGGGCGTTGGAGAAGTGTGTAGGTGGCGAAGAGGTCGTCGCTGAGGTTCATGGGATTGGAACCCTGGTCCCAGCCGAGGATGTGGGCCATGGCGCGGCAGGGTTCGCTGTCGTCGGCGTCGAGGGCAAGGACCTCGAACCCGACGGTTTCGAGCATTTCTTTGGGGAAGGGGCAGCGGCCGTCGGCCATGGGGAGGTACTTGTCGGCGGGTTGCTTGCCGCAGATGTTGTAGATGAGGACCTTGCCGCCGGGCTTGAGTGAGTCGAAGAGGGCCTTGCAGAAGTTGACATCGGCGACGCCGAGCTTGACGAGGAAGCGTTCATCGGCGGGCTTTTCCGGGGTGACATAGCCCTTCTTGAGGGTGTTCTTGGAGAGGATGAGGTCGTAGCCCCCGCCGACTGCCACCGCCTTGGCGGTGGGTTCTTCGGCGGGCCAGCGGCCGGTGATGAGGGTGACCTTGCCCGTGAGGTCCCCGGTTTTGAGTTCGCCTTGGTCGTCGGGCTGGTTGTAGTACAGGGGGAAGAGAGTCTCGATATCGACGCCGACGGCGTCGGCGCCGCAGTGGGCCTGAAGGCGCATGGGGGCGATGCCGCCGCAGCCGTAGTCGAGGGTGCGGAGGTTCTGCAGAGTGGTCACGCCGTGCTGGGCGAGGACTTCGAAGGCGCGTGAGTAGGCGAGCGGGGAGCCGTAGCCGGTGTTGTAGTAGAAGCTTTCGTCGAGTGAGCGCTCGGCGTAGTTTGGCTTGTCGGTCTCGGCGAGGTGGTCGAAGTCGGACTTGGAGAGCCAGGCGCGGGTGGTTTTGTGGCGGTAGAGGGTGCGGGGAGAGATGTGGGGGAGGTGGGTGGCGGCGCTGACGTAGGAACGGGCGAGGTCGGACTTGAGCGTGGGGAGGAGGGCTTGGGCGTCATGCTGGATCTTGGCGACGCCGGTGGGCGTGGGTTTGGCGGGTTCGGGTTGGCCGTAGGTGCGGATGGCGAAGATGGCGAGGGCGAGGGAGGCGAGGCAGAGGAGGAAGTAGGGGTTGAGGCGGAAGCGGGGAGTGGCGAGGGACATGGTCATGGTTCCGGGCTCCGCCGCGGGTGGGTGTTGCGAGCGTGGATGCGGGAGAGATGGTAATCCGGCGAGGGAAGACGTCGGATTTCCGGGAGTGGACGCCGCGGGTCGGTGAGTTTGATGAAATGGGCTCGGAAACCGGGCGCGGCGGGGCGGAGGTGGATGGCCAAACGGGGGTCGATGGAAGGCGGCGCACAGCCGCAATAATGGCGTGTGTCGCCGGAGGCTCGTGACATTCCGAAGCGGGAGGAGATCGTTTCGCGGTTTGGCGAGGCGATGTTGGGGGATCGGCTGCGCCTGCGGCGGCGGGTTCGGGCGATCGACCTGGCGGTGGAGCGGGGGAGGCCGCACGAGGGGATGGTGAGGGCGCTGTGGGACGAGTTGGAGCGGTCGGTCGGGCGGCGGAAGTGGAGGGAGGAGCATCGGCCGCGGCCGAAGCTGGATCAGGATCTGCCGATCATTGCGCGGAAGGGGGATATTGCGAGGGCGATTGCGGAGAACCAGGTGGTGATCGTGTGCGGGGAGACGGGTTCGGGGAAGACGACGCAGTTGCCGCAGATTTGTTTGGAGTTGGGGCGAGGGGTGGCGGGGATGATCGGGCATACGCAGCCGCGGCGGATTGCGGCGCGGACGGTGGCGACGCGGATCGCGGAGGAACTGGGGACGGAGGTGGGGCGGGGGCCGGTGGGGTACAAGGTTCGGTTTGGGGACAAGACCGGGCCGGAGACGTTCATCAAGGTGATGACGGATGGGATTCTGCTGGCGGAGACGCAGAACGACCGGTGGCTGGAGCAGTACGACACGATCATCATCGATGAGGCGCACGAGCGGGGGCTGAACATTGATTTTCTGCTGGGGTACTTGAAGCAGCTCTTGCCGCGGCGGCCGGAGCTGAAGGTGATTGTGACTTCGGCGACGATTGATCCGGAGCGGTTTGCGGGGCACTTTTCGGGCGGCGGGGGAGCGGCGCCGATTGTTGAGGTGTCCGGGCGGACGTACCCGGTGGAGGTGCGGTATCGGCCGCTGACGGGGGAAGAAGAGGAACGGGAGTGGGACCAGGAGCAGGGGATACTGGCGGCGGTGGATGAGCTGGCGGCGGAGGGGAACGGGGATGTGCTGGTGTTTCTCGCGGGGGAGCGGGAGATCCGGCAGACGGCGGAGGCGCTGCGGAAGCATCATCCGGCGGGGACGGAGATCCTGCCGCTGTATGCGCGGTTGTCGGCGGCGGAGCAGATGAAGGTGTTTGCGCCGCACCGGGGGCGCCGGATTGTGCTGGCGACGAACGTGGCGGAGACCTCGCTGACGGTGCCGGGGATTCGGTATGTGGTGGATCCCGGGTATGCGCGGGTGAGCCGGTACAACCACCGGACGAAGGTGCAGCGGCTGCCGATCGAGGCGATTTCGAGGGCGAGCGCGGATCAGCGGAAGGGGCGGTGCGGGCGTGTGGCGGCGGGGGTGTGCATCCGGCTGTATTCGGAGGAGGACTACAACGCGCGGGAGGAGTTCACGGAGCCGGAGATTCTGCGGACGAACCTGGCGAGCGTGATCCTGCAGATGAAGGCGCTTCGGCTTGGGGCTGTGGAGGAGTTTCCGTTTGTTGAGCCGCCCGATTCGCGGATGATCAAGGATGGGTACGAGACGCTGCACGAGCTTGGGGCGATTGATGAGAAGGGGGAGTTGACGAAGCTGGGGGTGCAGCTGGCGAAGCTGCCGATTGATCCGCGGCTGGGGCGGATGATCTTGGCGGGGGCGGCGGAGGGGGTGGTGGGGGAGGTGCTGGTGATCGCCGCGGCGTTGTCGGTGCAGGACCCGCGGGAGCGGCCGATGGGGGCGGCGGAGCGGGCGGATATCGCGCACCGGCAGTGGCAGGATGAGAACTCGGACTTTGTGGCGATCTTGAACCTGTGGAAGGGGTACCAGGAGGCGGGGGAGCACCTGTCGCACAGCAAGACGCGGAAGTGGTGTCAGGAGAGGTTTCTGAGTTACCTTCGGATGCGGGAGTGGGAGGACATTTACCAGCAGCTGCACGGGCTGGTGGGGGACATGGGTTTGATGCACCGGGGGACGGGGGATGGGTCGCGGGAGCGTCCGGGGTGGTACGAG
>JAHBXE010000013.1 GCA_019636625.1 Phycisphaeraceae bacterium | reverse complement strand
CGATGTACGAGCTGCCGTCCTTCGGCGCCAGCAGCCTGGACCTGCCCTCGACCACGTGCCGCCAGCGCTTGCCGCCGCGGATGTACTCGATGGCCGTGCACCGCCCGATCACGCCGACCTTGATCTGGCGGCCGCCCGGACGCCGGCGGACCTTGCGGCGCTTCAAACGCTTGGCCGGCGGGTTGGCCCACAGGGCCCACTTGCCATGCTCGCTGCGTCGGCGCACGCGGCACATTCCGCACGTGCACCTGGAGCCGCGGGCGCCGCAGCAGCGGTCGTAGCACGAGCATCCCGGTGGGTTGCGGCGGACGCGGCGGCGCTTCGGCGCCGCCTTGCGGCGTGGCGCCTGCCGGCGAACGGGGCGGCGACGTGGGCGGCGTCTGCTCATCGTGGCCTCCGGAGCCGGGAGAGCACAAAGATCGCGAACGCGGCGAAGGCGATGATGGCGCCGGAGCCGGCGACGGCGCCGAGTTGCTCCGGCGGGAACACAAGAGCGAGGCCTCCGGCGGCGGCCGTGGCGGTACCGATCAGTGCAATCAGTGCCTTGCAAGCGACGACGAACGCAGTGATGGCTGCTCCGCCAGCTACCGCGGGTGCCGCCACCACGCCAACTACGACAATGGCCACGCCGATGGCGATGGTGAGCACGGCACGCCACGTGCCGGCGAGCCCGCCATTCATCTGTTCATCCAGCGGCCTGACCTTGCCGGCACGCTGCGCCTGCTCGTACCACTGCAGCGCTGTCGCGTGTACCTGGTCGAACTTCTGTTCGGCGACCATCACCTTGTAACTGGCATCGGTGTAGGCCGGTGTGCGGCCCTCGCCGCGGGCCCGGGCGGCGTCAAGTTTGCTGCGCAGCCCATCCAGTTGGCGCTTGTAGACCGGCAGCATTGTGAGCTGGTATGCGGCCTCCTCCTGGTCCTTGCTGGGACCAAAGGGCCACCATGCGGCGGCGCCGAGGCCTTCGACCTGGACGGCGTCGATCATCAACGGCCGCTCCTCCTGGACAGCAGGAACAGGGCGGCCACACCGACGCCGACCATGAGCAGGGGGCCAGCGCTGGACTGCGGCTGTTGCACCGGCGCCGGTGGCGGCGGCGGCGGCGGAGATGACCCGCCGCCGATCACGTTCGAGAGGACGCCGGCGGCGGTGCCAACGATCGTCCCGCCGGCGACGCTCTGCACAATGCCGAGCACCGGCTGCGCGATCTTGCCGACGGCGCCGGTGACCTTCTGCACGATGCTCTTGAGCGAGAGCCCGAGCGTGTCGAGGTCCTGGTCGTAGGCGCCGGCGAGTTGATCGGTGTCCACCATCATCGCGCCGCCCCCTTGAGCTGCGCTTCAAGCTGCGCGATGCGCTGCCTAGCCTGCCTGAAGGCGAGCTGGAGCCCGGTGGGCTGCACGCCCGGCGGCGGTTCCTGCTGGGCCTCGCGGATCGTCTTGGTCAGGGCCGCTTCGCTGGCCTTGGTCTTCTTGAGCTGCTCTTCCAGCGTCGCGACCTGCTTCTGGAGCGCCGCGATCGTGTTGCGGGCCTGCCGGAAGGCGAGCTGGAGCCCGGTGGGCTGCACGCCGGGCGGCGGCTCCTGCTGCGCCTCGCGGATTGTCTTGGTCAGGGCCGCTTCGCTGGCGCGGGCCTTCTTGAGCTGCTCCTCCAGGCTGAGGATCGTCCGCGACTGGTCGGCCGAGGGTTGCGCCATGGGCTCGGGCTTCACGGGTGCCGGCGTCGGCACGAACGGCGTCGGCGAGGCCTCCGCCGGCAACGTCGGCATGATGAACGCCCGCCGGGCGCGTCGCGCGACGGTGTCGGCGCCGTCGCTGTAGGACCGCATAAACATGCGCCCAAGGCCGCTGAGGTCGTCTGCGTCGTAGTTCGGCATTACGCGGCTCCCTTGGCTCGCTGGCCCTGGCGGAACGAGAACACGTTGGCGCCGCCGGCGGCCGCGGCCAGGCCCAGGGCCCAGAGCCAGTCGGACTTGTCGGGCGGGCGGCGGCTTGGGTCGTTGAGACTCGCCTGGAGGCGGTCTTCCAGGCCCTCGATCTGCCGCTGCATCTCCGCGATGTAGCCGCTGGTCCATCGCTCCACAAACGCCGCGGGCACGCTGGCGCCGGGAATCAACTCGGCCACGGCGGCGGCCTGATTGGCCGCGGTGGCGACGGGCACACTGGTGCGGGCGATGCGCTCGGGCGTGGATGCCGTGGCCGAGGATGGAGACCACGGGTTGCCGATCGGGGACAGGAACGGCGCGCACGCGGCGAGGGTCAGGGCGGCGACGCCGGCGGGGCCGACGATACGCATGAGGCTCGGCTTGAGCACCGGGAACGCTCCTTCCCGGCGGGCGCTGCGGAGTGGTTCATCGCGTGATGTTCCCACGGCCTTGAGCGCTCACGGGAAAATCTCGTAGACCTCCAGCCGTCCGATATCGCGCGGGTACTGCCCGGGCGGGATCCGCTCCTGCGGATCGAACGGGATGATGGTGCCGCGGACGCGCGCGCCGTAGAACACGTGGATGAGTTTGACCTTGTTGGTGACCGGGTCGCGGAACTCGGGCCGGCCCATCACGAGGAAGACGGGCTCGAACCCGAGCGCCCGCACGAGCGACGCGCCGAGCGTCGCGACATCGTCGCAGTCCCCGCTGGTCTGCCCGGTCTGGGCGATACGGGTCAGCAGCGTGTCCGGCGCTGTGACCTGGTCGGTGCCCCACGGGTCGGTCTTGAAGACGATGTGCCGGCGGAGGAACTCGTAGACACCCACCAGAGGGCTGATGCCCGCGGCGGCGGCGTCGCGGCTGATCCCGCCGGCGATCCGGTCCACGATGCCGCGCAGGTTCGCCGTCTTCACAAGGCCGGCCATGACGGCCAGCATCTCGCTGATGCCGCGCTCCCCGTCGGAGGGCTTGAAGCTGAAGCTGGCGCCTTCGATCATTCGGCCCCATCCTCCCCCCACGGCTGACATGCGCCCACTCGTGCAAGGCGTGCCGCTTCATCCACTCTGCGCAGACGTTCAACTTCCGCCGAGTATCGGCGTCTGCTGAGTTTGTGTAGCGGAGTCAGCCACCCACGATTGGCGTCCACCATCGCGGACACGGCGCTCCCACCGCGTTCGCGCACCGCACACAACATCGCGGTCTCATCCCACGGGCCGTGATACTTCCAGCCGCGGCTGATGAACGGGACGGACGCAGTCACGCCGCGCGTCCCCCACCGCCGGGCCCCACGCGCCCGGCGATCTCGACGGCTTCCGGCCCAAGCCGGCTCGCGCCGTACTTGTTCGCCTCGAACTCGGTCGCCCGCGCGTTGGCCTCCGCCGGCGACGGATCGTTGAGCATTTCGATGATTCGCGCCTGGGTCGCGGCGTCGTAGGGCACCACGGTATCGAACGGCGGCGCCGGCGGGGGCTCCATCATCTTCGCGATCAGGGCATTGACCCGCGACGTGGTCCGCCGCACCGCCAGCATGTTGCCCCACGCAGCCGTGGCCGAGGTCAGCAGGGCCAACGCGATCATCCATTGGGTGACAAGGTCCATGCGTTACTCCTTGGTGCCGGCGGCCACCTTGGCCCGCAGCGCGGTTTCCAGGGCCCGCAGGAAGTCCATCTTCGGCTTGAGCCCGGGCACCTGCTCGGCCACGGCCGCGGCGAGGCCTCCGTCCGGCAGGAGGCCGGCGATCTGTGTCAGTTCGCGCTGCGCGATGTTCCACACAATCGCGGCGTACCGCTCGGGGTCCGGCTGCGCCTCGGCCGCCGCCGCCTTGAGCACCGCGGCCACCGCAAGGTCTGTGGGCGTACGCTCCTCGGCCTGGTCGGCCTGGTCGGCCTGGTCGGCCTGGTCGGTCGCCGCCGCGGCCGCGGCCGTCGCCGGCGCAGCGGGTGGAGGTGCCGGCGCCGGCAACGGTGCGGCCTCGTTGGGCACGGGCTTGGGTGGCGCGGCCGGCGGAGGCGGTTTTCGGATGCCGTCCGCTATGGCGGCCAACGCCGGCGCCGCAACCTTGCCCAAAGTTTCCATCCATCCGGGCAGGTCGGGCTCGCCCGCCGCCCTGGACAGGCCACGCGCGAACCGGAACATGGCCGCGAGGTTCGCCATTTGGTCCTGGAGGCTCGCCCCCGGCGCCGGCGGCGGCGCCGGCCGCGCGATGGCCTCGCGCATCATGCCCATGAGCTGCTCGTTCTGCCGCAGCAGCAGCTCGCGGAGCGGATCGTCCTTGGGTTGCGGCGGCGGCGTCTCCGCGGGCTTGGCGCCGAAAGCGCCCTCCGCGATTTCCGGGAGCGTGATGTTGCGGAGCGTGCCGTTCTTTCCGACTTCGCGGAGCTGGAGGCGGTAGACGCCATGGCCGTGCTTCACGGCGAGGCGCTGCAGAATGTCGGCGAGGTCCGTGCCGGCGTGCATCGTGAGGCGATCGACGACCTGCTCGCGGCCCTCCAGCTCGCGGTACACCGTCGCGGAGACTTGTTTCGAGCCGGCGAGGGAGGCGATGACGCGCTCGACCTCGTCCAGCTCGGGCTCGTCCTGGACGACTTCAAGCCCGAGGCCCTCGTCCTCCTCCTCGAACTCGTCTTCCACACGCTTCTTGGGCTTCTGCGCTCGCGGCATGGCCGCAGAAACGGATGATCCCCCCAGCGCCTTGAGCGAAAACCAGCTTCTTCCAGCCTGGACCAGCACACGACCAGCCCGGAAGCAGGTGAAAAGCAGGTCTGATGCAGACGCGACTGCGTAAACCGTTGACGTCCAAAGTACGATTCTCTGGTATGACCACTCGCGCATCCATGATCCGCTTCTTGGTCGCCCACGGCTTCGATGCTCAGGACCTTCAGGAACTGTCGGACGAGGCCCTTGTCGATCAGTACGAGACAGAGCGGGCATCGCTGGAACAGGCAGAGGCGGAAGAACGCTACAGGAGCCTTCGACCAGCCCAGCGCATCCGCGCTGGCATTGGCGTCGCAGCGGATGTTGCCACCGTGCTGGCCGACGCATTGAGAGAACGTGGTGTTCCACTTCGCGATCTAAGCGCGGGGTCCTACTACCTCGGAACCGATGATGCACGCATTCGGCTGTCCGACCACGACCCGCGCCCAACCTACGAGCGTGCGTTCGGGCGATCACACATTGATGTGAATACGTCGCCGGTGCCGCGCGCAGCCGCCACACACGAGGCGGGCACACTTGAAGTCGAGGCACTCGAACGGTTGGCCGGCACGCTTGCTGACTGGTTCAAACAGCGCACGGCTGAAGAGGATGACAGTTGAACTCCAGCGCGAGCCCTCGCGGGCCCGCGCGGAGAGTGTAACCGAGCGGCCAAAAGGCCACGCCAGTTGCTTGCAGTTTAGCAGGACACCACCCCGAACGCCTCCCAAAAAACCGACACGCCCACGGATGGCTAGTCCGCGGGCGTGTCACGAACGGGTGGGCACCCGGACGGCTGAACGGGCCGCCTGTACCCCTGGTCGCGGTGGAAAACGGCCTCGGAACAAGCCATTTTCGGCCGCGAATGGAGCGGAGGAGACTCGAACTCCTGACATCCAGCTTGCAAAGCTGGCGCTCTACCAACTGAGCTACCGCCCCGACGCGGCGAATCGTATGCGTCGAGTGAACCCAAAGGCCGTCGAGCACGCTGGGAAAACGCGGACGCCTTTCCCCGCCATTCTCTTCCGCCTTCTTTCGTCGCGCTCATCGCGCCCCTGGCGTCCAGAGAGTCAGAACCCGGCCGCCTCCAACCAATCGGAAGGCTTCTGCTCGAGCGCCAGGGCGATGGTGAGCAGCGATTCCACACTCGGCAGGTGCGCCCCACGTTCGATGGAGCTGAGCTGGCTCACGCTGATCCCGCAGGCTTCGGAGAGATCACGCAGCGTCCAACCCCGCTCCGTTCTCGCGAGGCGGATTTGCCGGCCCAGTGAGTTCTTCAAACGGTCCTGCGGCCGCTTCCCAAGCCCGAACGCCTGCGCCGCCTGCGAGAGGCATCGGCGGAGCTCTGCGACCGAGAACGGCTTGGCGAGGTAATCGAAAACATCCTGCTTGAATGTTTGCCGCATGCCTTCGAGCGATGGATAGCCTGTCACCACGATGACGCACAGGCGGCCCCATCGCTTGCGGATCTCGCCCAGCACTTCCTCGCCGCTGTGACGGCCCATCTTGATGTCCAATAGCACGACGTCGGGCAGGTTGTCCTCGACGGACTGGTAGAACGCCTCCGGCGCCGACATCGTCCGGACATCGTGGCCCTCGGCCTCCAGCACGCCGCGGATGTACTGCAGGAAGTCTTCATCGTCGTCGAGCGCGATGATGGAGAGGGGCGGGGTCGGCTCGGCGGGGGCTGTGTCGTCGTGCTCGGGCATCAGCGGGGCTCCTGGATGCTGGCAACTGGCTCCTGAGATTCGACCGGCGCCGGTGCCGCCCGCACGGGCAGCATGACCTCGAAAATCGCGCCGGGACGATCGGTGCGGTTGCGGGCCAGGATCAACCCGCCGTGCGCCCGCACGATCCCCTCGGCCACGGCAAGGCCAAGGCCCGTCCCGTGCGCATCGAGACGAGTGCTGGCAAACGGCTCGAAGAGCCTCGTGAGCACTTCCGCATCGATGCCCGGGCCGTCATCCGTGACCGTGATGCTGACCCACTCTCGCCCATCCCGCTCCGATACCTCCGCCGCGACGCGCACCGCATGATCCGCCGAGTTTGGATTGGTCCCACGGCCCGCGCGGATCGCATCGCAGGAGTTGCGGAGAAGATTGACCATCACCTGCACCATCCGGTCCGAATCGCACTCCACCTTCAACTCCGGCGGCGTGTCATTCACAATGCCCACCCCCCCGCGCTCCCGATCCAGCCGAACCAGCGTCGCTGCCTCTTCCACGATCGTCCGAACGTCCGCCGGGCGTGTCTGCGGCGGCCGCGCCCGGGCAAAGTCGAGCAGGCTTTCACCGAGCCTCTCCAACCGCCGAACGACGCGGAGCATCAGCGCCGCTTGCGCGGGAGGCATGGTCCCGCCCTCGGCGTTGAGCTTCTCCACCAACCCCTTGAGCACGGCCAGCGGCGTGTTCAACTCGTGCGCGATGCCCGCGGACATCATGCCCAGGCTGGCCAGCCGGTCCGCATCCGCCAGGTTTCGCTGCGCCGCCTCCAGCAGATGGTTCTTCCGCTTCAGATCGGTCGCCACCACCTCGAGCTGCGTCAATGCCTCCGCCAGGGCCGCCTCGTGCCGACGCAGGGCCTGCACCGTGCGGTTGCGCGACCGCATGATCTCGCCCAGCTCATCGGCCGGGATCACCGAGTCCGCGATGATCTCGTGCTCCTTGTTTCCCTCCTGCACGGCCAGGTCTGCATCCAGCATCCGCCCGATTGGTCCGTACACGTGCTGCGGCAGCACGAACAGCTCCAACGCCGCCGCGACCAGCGCATACACCGCCAGCAAGGAGACCGCCGTGAGCAGATACAGCTGGAGCACCGCCCGCCTGGATTCCGGGATCGTCACGGTTGCCAGCCAGTACTCCCCACCCGCTGGAGTTGGAACAAACGCCACCGCACCCGCGACGCTGTCTTTGAAGTATGCTCCAACCGGTCGCCCCGGATTGGCCCGTGCCAAGGACATCGTTGAAGAGTCGAGCCCCAACTCTTCCCCCGACCCCTTGCTTACCACCGCTTCCGGCGCAGGCGTCGTCCAGTCCACCTCACCACGTGCAATCGCCAGTCGCAGGATAAGCCTGGCCTCGCTGATCTCCGCCTGCTCAACCACTTCGGTGATGGCCGGACGCAGCGGCACGAGCAGGATCGCCGCCAGCCCGAGAAAGAACAGCGTGTGGAGGAACAGAACCTTCTTCCGGACCCGCATGCTCCAGAGAAATCCCCCCACCCGTCGCGATGCGCGAAGTTTGAAAGGCCGAACCACAGCATCCCCCGACGCCCCCGGCGCAGGTGACACCGGTGGCGGTGTCGGAGGGGGAACAAAGGCAGAAGGCGGGTTTGCCATTCGCGAGGACCTACACTGGGCCCGTGCCCAAGGGTAAGCCGCCTAACTCAACTTCCCCGCCAAGCCACGCTTTCCGCCCGCCCGCCTCCGCCCGAGAAGCGGCCGCCCGAAAGCTCGCGGACCAAGCTCGCCGGTGGCCCGACTTCAACCTTTCCCCAATGCCCGTGGACCACCTCGATCCGCGCGATGCCGCTCTCGCCCACGCCATCTACGACGCCGCCATGCGACGCTGGATCACGCTCGAGTGGCTCCTGAACCACTTCCTGGACTCGCCGCTGACCACGATGGAGCCCTCCCTCCAGGGTGTTCTCCTGTCCGGCGCGGCCCAGCTCGCTTTCTTCGACCGCGTCCCGGTGCACTCGGCCATTGACGAGACCGTCGAGTTATCGAAGTCACTCGTGCGCCCCGGTGCCGCCGGGATCACCAACGCCGTCCTCCGCCGCGTCGCCGACAGCCTCGGCGACCGGACGGCCGACCCAATCGAGGGCGACCACCCCACCGACCGCCTTCCCCTGTCCGATGGCGGCGCCGTCATGCTCAAGGGGCTGTCCCTCCCCGATGAATGGCGGGCACGCCTCGGCATCGCCACCAGCACTCCCGCGTGGCTGCTCAGACGCTGGGCGATGCGCCGCCCGCGAAACACCCTCCACACGCTGGCCATGCACGGCCTCATCGCGGCACCCACCATTCTCAATACGCGGCACGCCACCTCGCCTCTCCCTGACTCGCTCTCGGCTCACGCCCGGAGCGGCAGCCATTGCTTCCAGGGCTCACGCGATCAACTCGCCGCCCTGCTGAGCTCTCGCACCGACATCTGGGTACAGGACCCGTCTTCCCAGCGACCCATAGCCGAAGCCGCCGCCCGTCTCGATCAGACTCCGTCTCTCATCATGGACCTATGCGCCGGCCAGGGCACCAAGACAAGACAGCTCGCCGCCACCTTCCCCACAGCCCGGATCGTCGCTTCCGACACCGATGACCGCCGCCTGCGAACGCTCACCGATACCTTTGCCGGCTCGGAACAGGTCGAGGTGATCGCCCCGTCCGAAGTCCTGCTCAAGTACCACGGAAAGGCGGACCTCATCCTGCTCGATGTGCCATGCACGAACACCGGCGTCCTTTCCCGCCGTGTCGAAGCGAAGTACCGCTGCGACGATGAACAGCTCAAGCGATTGACCGACTTGCAGAAGCAGATCGTCGCGGACTCCATCCCCATGCTTCGTTCACGGCCTTCCCGCGGCCGGTTGCTCTACTCAACATGCAGCCTTGAACCGGAGGAGAATCAGACCCAGGCGGATTGGGCCTCCCGCTGGCATACCTTCCGAATCGCCGGCTTTGAAGGTGTTGATCCGACGGGCACGCCCGGCGGCCCCGCGTGTGACTACACGGACGGCTCGTTCTGGGCCCTTCTCGGCTGACCCGTTTCTTGCGATCTGCCCCGGCTGGCCGATACCATTTCACGCATGTCCTTCAAACTCAAGCGCATCAGCGAAGAGAAAATCCCGGGCACCGACATCCCCGATGTCACCAAGGCCCAGGCCGACCCCGCCGAGAAGCGATGGATGTCCCGCGTCGCCGTCACCACCGCCATCCTCGCGACGCTCGCCTCGCTCGCGACCATGTTCGCGACCAATCACCTCAACAAGGCGATGATCGAGGAAATCAAGGCCGCGGACCAGTGGGCCTTCTTCCAGGCCAAGGGCATCAAGCTCGCCGTCCTCGAAAGCCGGCTCGAGCTGCTCCCCGCTCTGGGCAAGCCCATCGCCCCGGAGGACACCGCCCGAGCCGAGCGCTACAAGAAGGAGCAGGAGGAGATTTCCGGTGACGCCCGAGCCGCGCACGGCCGGGCCGCGAACCATCGCGCCCGCCAGGGCAGGCTCTCCAACGGTTCCACAGCCTTCCAGATCGCCATCGCCCTGTGCGCTGTCGCCCTGCTCACTCGCAAGAATGTGTTCTGGATGCTCGCGCTGGCCGGCGGCGCTGTCGGCCTGGTGTTCTTCGCGATGGGGCTTGTCTGACCGAGCCCCGCGTCACTCCTCGTCGCCCACCGCATCCCGCCGAAGCGTCAGCACTTCCTTCAGCGCATCCGTGCTCAGTTCCGTCAACCAGCTTTCCCCCGAACCGATGATGTTCTCGGCCAGTTCCGTCTTGGCCTCGATCATCTCGTCGATCCGCTCTTCCAGCGTGCCCCGCACGACAAACTTGTGCACCTGCACCGTCCGGTACTGTCCGATCCGGTGCGCCCGGTCCGTCGCCTGGTTCTCGACCGCCGGGTTCCACCACCGGTCGAAGTGGAACACGTGCGTCGCCGCCGTCAGGTTCAGGCCGACACCGCCCGCCTTCAGGCTCACGATCAGGATCGGGCTCTTCCCGTCCGCCCGCTGGAACTGGTCCACCATCGCCTGCCGCTGCCCCTGCGGCGTGCCGCCGTGGAAGAACAGCACATCCCGGTCGAGCTCCTGACGCAGCATCGCCGCCAGCATCCCACCCATCTGCCGGAACTGCGTGAACACCAGCGCCTGGTCCCCCGCGGCCATCACTTCCGAAAGCAGTTCCACCATCCGCACGCACTTGCCCGACCTCGATGGCGATACGAGCCCCGGTTCGGACTCGTTCCATTCCTTCAGGTACTGACCCGGGTGGTTGCAGACTTGCTTGAGCTTCACCAGCGTCGCCAGCACCAGGCCCCTGCGCTGGATCCCCTCCGCCGCGTCCACAACCGCCATCATCTGCCCGACAATCCGCTCGTACAGCTCCGCCTGTTCGCTCGTCAGGTGGCAGTACTCGCGCGTCTCCACCTTCTCCGGAAGGTCCGCCGCGACATTCGGATCGGTCTTCAACCTCCGAAGCACAAAGGGCCGCACCAACTCCCGCAGTTGTCGGCTGCGCGTCGCATCGTGGTAGCGTTCGACAGGCACGCTGAATCGCTTGCGGAACGTGGCCGCCGGCCCCAGATACCCAGGATTCAGGAAGTCAAGAATCGACCACAACTCACTCAACCGGTTCTCCACCGGCGTACCCGTGAGCGCAATCCGCGTTGTCGATGGCAGCGACCGAACCGCGATCGCCTGTTTCGTCCCGGGGTTCTTGATGTACTGAGCCTCATCCAGCACGACCCGCTGCCAGTTCACCCGCTGGAGCGTTTCCCGATCCCGGTGCGCCAGCGCGTACGTGGTGATGACCGCGTCCGCGTTCTCCGCTGCTTCCACGAAGGCGTCCGACTGCATCCGCTCCACGCCGTGGTGAAGAATGAACTTCAACTGCGGGCAGAACCGTCTCGCCTCATGCACCCAGTTTCCCACGACCGACATCGGCACCACGAGCAACGTCGGCGGCACCAGCGAACGCTCCGACCGCACCGCCGCGGCATCGGCCGCCTCTTCCGCCGACGGACGGGCGGAACCTCCGCCGGACGCGGGGGCAGGAAGCGAATCGCTTTGTCCGTCCGGCGCTCCGTCCCGCGCTGCCTGCGAGACTCTCCTCTGCGCCGCCTCTCGTTCCATGACCAACAGCGCCAGCAACTGGATCGTCTTGCCCAGACCCATGTCATCCGCCAGGCAGGGGCCAAAGCCGAACTTCTCGAGAAACGCCAGCCACGACAAGCCTCGAACCTGGTACGGCCTCAGTGACCCGTGGAAGCCCGCGGGGGGATCGATGACCGGGATCTGCTCGCTGGCAATGTTCTCGCCAAAGAACGAACTGACCCACCCGGTCGCCTCCAGCCCGACAATCGGAATCCCTGCCTCGCGCGCATCCGCGCCGTACGCAAGGTGAATCGCATCCCCCACCCTCATCGTCCCCCCCGGGTTGTCGCGGATGAATCGGATCGCCGCCTTTACATCCTCCGGGCGCACTTCCACCCAACGCCCGTTGATCCGCACCAGCGGCGTCTTCCGACCCGCCAGTTTCTCAAACTCCGCCAAGCTCAGCGTCGTCCCACCGATCGCGATGTCCCATGTGTAGTTGACGAGTGAACTGAGACCCATCCGGCGTCCCGCGGCTCCACCACCCCCCGCTGGATTGAGCGCATCCATCACCTCCAGCGCTTCACTCGTCAGCTTCAGCCTCGCCCCCAGTCGCGCCGAGGGCTGATCCCACCACTCCGGAGCCTCCACCCCAAACCCCTGCTCCATCAGCACGGGCTTCTGCTCACGCAGGAACTGGTACGCCTGCCGCGTGTTCAGCTCGAGCGACTCGGGTTCCGACTCATCCAACGCCTTCTCCAGCGCGGAATACACCCGCGACGCCCGGCCGAGCTCCGCCAGCAGCAGTTCCTGCGGGCTCTCCAGCCGCTTCCCCTCGATGGTCATCGCATCCGCCGACAACAGCCAGACGTCCGAGGCATCCACCACGATTCGCGGGGAGTCCACGCTCTGCAGGTGGAACGTCAGCGGCCACGAGACCCCCTCGCCGGGCTCCTCCATGTCCCCCAGAACCGCGGCGTTGGCCGGCTCGCTCAGGCGAATCAGGAGCCGCCATACCGCGCTTGCCCCACGCTCTTCCAAACCCGCGATCCACCGGCGAACTCCTTTGATGACCTCGGTCCGTGATGGCCCCTTGATCGGCACGCCCCGCTCCGCACCGAGCAGGCCGGACAACCACGCCACCTGCGGGTCTTGGGCAGGATCCCGCTCCGCGATCGCCTCCGGAACAGTCTCTCGAATGAGCGTCCTGCGGCACTCCGCGTCGACCATCGCCCCGATGCAGTCCTCCAGCACCGCCCACGGCCGATGCTCGAACTCATCCACGACCGCTCGGGCCGATGCCGGCATGGCCTCGACCAGCGCCGCCACCCGCCCCGTCGATCCCGCATCGTTCATCCACGGATGCCACGTGCCCTTCAGGTCGCCCGTCGCCTCCTGCCGCAAAGCTGGAACAAACCGCTGCTGCGCCAGCAGATGCCTCGCAAGCCTCGCCGCTGAGGCAAAGAACAGCACGGAGTCCGCCAGGACAACGGGCCGATGCAGAAGCCCCTCGTGCGATTCATCACCAAACCTCGACTCCAGGTCCTCGAGCACCGCTTCCAGTCGCTCAGGTCCGAAGACCACGGTCGGGATCTCAAACTCCTTCAGTTCACCGCCCGCACGATCCGACGCCACCCCCGCGGCGTGCGCCAACCTCGAGCTCGCCCGCGGCACACCCCCCGCGCTCGGCAGCACCAGCTTGACCGTGCCCGGATCCCCGTCCCCCAGAAGACCGCGCAGCTCATCAGACGGCACAGCGAACGGGTGGAGCCCCGGCTCTCCGACCGCGCCGCCCTTCCACATCGCCGCCGACTCCCCCCACACATGGAGCCCACCCGCTGTCCAGTTGGCGTGCAGAACGATCATCCCTGATCCACCTCTCCGTCCCTCACCCCGTCACTCCGTACCTGCGTTCACGCGCTTCGGCGTCACTCCCGCAATGAGGGCGCAGGGATTTGAACCCTGGACCAACGGCTTAAAAGGCCGCTGCTCTACCGCTGAGCTACGCCCTCGAACTACGCGGGACGACCCGCGTCAAAAACCGCTCGATACCCGCGGAATAACGCGGCTGTTCACTCTTCGCCTTGACTCCCCCACCACTCCTTGTACAGTCGTCAACAATCCGGTCTGACACCCGCTCTGACACCCGCTGGGGCACCATGGTGAGGGGTTCGCCCGGGAACGCGTGGCCTCCTTCGGTGTAGACCATCGGCCCCGCTTTAGAGCATCGATCCCTGCGGGTGTCACGCCGCGTTGGCGAGGCACGTCGGGATGGGAGAACCGTGATGACCATAGAAGGAAAGGGTAGGGAGCGATCTCGAACCAAGCGAGTTCGACCAAAGAAGCCCTATCCGGATTTCCCGCTCTTCCCGCACTTGACGGGCCGGTGGGCCAAGAAGATCCGCGGCCGCTTTGCGTTCTTTGGGCCGTGGGAAGACCCTTCGGGCGCCCTTGCCCGGTACTTGGCCCAACGCGACGACCTCTACGCGGGTCGGGCCGCTGGCCCCACCGCAAGTTCGATCGCGTTTCGCGGATCGTCGCCTATGCGCGGGGGCGGGGGACTATCGGTTCGAGACTTGGCCAACCACTTCATGACAGCCAAACAGCGTCGTCTCGAGTCAGGCGACATGGGGAAGCGGTCCTTCGCAGACTACCACGCCGCGTGCCGACTCTTGGTCGACGGGTTCGGCCGTAATGGCATCGTGCAGCATTTGTCCGCCGCCGACTTCGGTGTCTTCCGTGCCTCGCTTGCCAAGACCCGTGGACCCGTGGCGCTGGGGAACCAGATCAACAGGGTGCGTTCGGTCTTCAAGTACGCCTACGACGCCGGCCTTATTGAGCACCCCGTCCGGTTCGGACCCGAGTTCGTCCGTCCCGCTATGCGGATGGTGCGAATGGCCAAGCGAGAACGGGGTCCGCGTCTCTTTGAGCAGGCTGAGATCGCCGCGCTCCTGGAAGGAGCAAGCCCGACACTCAGGGCCATGGTCCTCCTAGGGATCAACTGCGGCCTCGGCAATACTGACATCGCGGAACTGCCCATCTCGGGCTTGGATCTCAAACGGGGAACTCTGGACTTTCCGCGGCCCAAGACGGGAATCGCCCGCCGGGCGGCGCTCTGGCCAGAGACCGTCGCGGCGGTTCGGAACTACCGCAGGCTGCGCAAGGAGCCGGCGGACAGTGCGGATGACAACATCTTGTTCATCACCAAGTACCGGCAGCGGTGGGTCCGCGTGAAGGACCCCGGTGCCCGCAGCAAGGGCGCGACCAAGGCCGTGATCTCGGACGGGGTGGGCCTGCAGTTCGGCAAGCTCTTGAGGGCGACGAAGACCCACAAACCAGGCCGCAGCTTCTACTCCCTGCGGCACACCTTTCGAACCGTCGCCGATGAAGTCGGGGATCGCCGAGCCGTGGACCTGGTCATGGGCCACGAGCCCGGCGGGGACATCGCGACGCACTACATCGAACGGATCGCGGACGACCGGCTCGCCAAAGTGTCCGAGCATGTGCGAGGATGGCTGTTCGGATCGCCGGGGAATTCAACGGCTCTTCCCGGCACTTGACCGATGCAACCTGCTGCCTAGCCTTTGTCAGAACTTGAGTTCTTCCCGCCGGCCGCGCAGCCCGGGATTGAGCCAATGATCAAACCAACAGCAGCACGGGCGCTAGACACACCGGCGCGTCGGCCCTCTCTCATTCATCAGGATCCCAGCCCGCAGTTGGCGCCGGGGGACCGGTGCCTGACGGTGCCCGAGGTGGCCCGTGCACTCGGTGTCCGCCCCGTCAAGATCCGGCGGTGGCTTGCGTCCGGGGACTTGATCGGCGTCAACATCGAGGAGCGAGGTCTGGGCCGACCCAACTGGCGGATTCCTCCGTCGAACTTCGCGGCGTTCCTCGCACGCCGCAGTAGCTGTCCCGCCACGTCCGAACCCCGGACCCCGGCGCCAACCCATGGCTGAGTGGCTCACGCCACCAGCGATCGCACGGGAACGCGGCATCCGGGTGAGCAAAGTGCACACTTGGATTGCATCCGGCGAACTTGAAGCGATCAACTTTGCGGCCCGGCCGGGCGGCCGACCGCGGTGGCGCGTTCGCGCCGAGAGCCTTGCGGCCTTTGAACAGGCCCGTTCAAACCGAACCCACATTTCACCGAGATCAGCACCTCGCCGGCGTCCAGCCCCACGGGTGACGCCGTTTTTCTAGGAGCCGCTGTGAACGGCAACTCCCCCCACTCCCATGACACCTCTCCACCAAGTGCACGCACGCCCCCACTCCCCGAACTTCCGGTCATCCTCGCCGGACCCGAGGAACAGCGTCTCTTTCTCTCACGATTCGACGCGATCGCTCACGATCCGAGAGTTCCAGAGGACTGCTGCTTCATGTTGGTGGTTATGGCGGCACACGCGGACGCCGCGGGCGAGACCTACGTCGGCCCCCGCACGCTGGCTCACTACGTCGGATGCTCACCCGACACGATCGCTAGGCGGCAGAAGGCGCTCGACGATGCAGGCGTGACGACGATCATCATCGACAGCGGCCTTGGAGAGCATGGGAAGTACCAGGGCGGGCGACGAGCGCGGACCCGTCGACTGAACCTTGGTTGCGTCGCTCGTCACTCTGCACCGCCTGAGTCTCCCAACAAAGGCGATGTGGGACCGCCACTGTGTTCGGTGCAAGAGGCGGCAGCACCGCACCTAGATGCGGTGCAACGTAGCACCGCACGGAGTCCGACACCCATTGCACCGCACACTCAGAACGTAGCACCGCACGAAGGTCGCGTAGCACCGCAAGCGACGGCATCTGTTGGGGTGTTTGCACCGCATAACTCTGCGGGTCGAACTAAGAACTATGAACGTAACGGAACGGCGACGGCGGCGCAGCACGCTTCGCTCACCTGGAATCCCACGGACGGGTGGGGCGGGCTGACGGACGGACACCGCACCCGATGGGCCGCGGCCTTCCCTGCGTGCGACCTGGACCGCGAGCTGGCGAAGGCTGACTCGTGGCTCCGCGCGAACCGGGACAAGCGGAAGCAGAACCACGAGCGGTTTATGCACAACTGGCTCAGTCGCGCCCAGGAGCAAGGCGGCACCGCGGGGCGCAAAGCAAGCGGTCCCGCCGCCGCGGCCGGTGACGGCGAAGCGAAAAGGATGCCCCGAGGGCGTTACGGAGTCCCGGCATGAGCACGCGAACCGCTGTTCATCGCCTGGTGCCTCACGACCCGCACGCTGAAATGACGCTACTCGGCGCGATCATGCTGGACCCCCGCGTGTTCAACGAGTGTCGGAAGTCCGGCCTATCTGCTGGCGACTTCTACGCCGAGCGGCACGCGATGATCTTCTCGGCGTTGCAGCGCAGCGTGCAGGATGATGGGGACACGCTCGCCGTGCAGGTGGCGTCCCGTCTCACCGAGTCCGGCACCCTGGAACGGTGCGGCGGCGACAGTTACCTGGACGAACTGCTCACTTCGACACCGAGCGCGGCGGCGGCACCGTGGGCGATCAAGCGCGTCATCGAGTGCGCTCGGCTTCGCCGTGTCATCGACGCCGCGGACAAAGCGGTTCATTCGATCCTCAACCGGGGCGCCGCGGAGGATGTCGATGATCTGTGCAATGCCGCGATCGAGCGTGTTTCGTCCGCGGCCCGCGCCCGGGTCATCGTCCGCGACACACGTCTCGCCGATGCTGAACGCGCGGTACTGGCTCAGCTTCAGCGCCGTGAGTCGTGCATGTTGCCGACGGGCATCGAGGGCATCGACCGCGACCTTGGCGGGATCGCGGCATCGGGGCTCGGCGTGGTGTACGGGTACACATCGAGCGGAAAGACGACTCTGTGCATCCAGATCGCGGGCGGCCTTGCACAGACTCAGGGCCGGTGGGTGCGTGTGTTCAGCTACGAGCAACCGGCCAAGCGGATCGCCGCGACGATGCTCTCGGCGGCGGCCGGTGTTTCCGTTCACGAGCGATGGAATCGCGGCGAGCTTCCGACCGATGCGGAGTGGGACCGTCTCCGAAAGGTGCTCGTGGACCACGACGCGATGAACTTCGAGATCGTCGAGGACAACATGAACGCCGCGGCAATCTTCGCGCGATGCGTCGAGTACCGCGATAAGAATGGGCCGAGCGGTGTCGTCCTCGTGGACTATCTGCAAAACCTTCCGCCAATGGCGAAGGACGATGTTCAGTCTGTCGCCGAGTCGATGCGATGGCTTCAGCGCATCGCGCGAGACTTGGAGTTGCTTGTGCTCGTGGTGTCCCAGGTCACCCGTGACGCAAGCAAGTCGGGACAACCCCCTCGCCTCAATGAGGCGTTCGGCGGCGTGCCGATCGAGAGCAAGGCCGACTTCATCATGGCCGTTTACCGACCGCACTTGATGGAGGCGAGCCCAGCGTCGGATACCGACTTGGATCGCATGGAATGGAACCGGCGACAGAGCATCACGCAGGTCCACCTGCTCAAGGACAAGTACGGGGCACGTGGAATGGCCGAAATGACGTTCCAATTGCCGTTACTTCGATTCCACTGAGATGAAGTGGTCGAGTGGGAGAAGGGGGGAGGGGGGGAGCGGGAGGGGGGGGGTAAAAATCTGCAACTTTCGCACAGGACCGGTGGCGGCCCAACGTGCGCGCGTGCGCGGGTTTTGGCATTTACCCCCCTTTTTTTCCGGCGTATGCTTTCGGGTCTGTCGGCCGCGCACGCCGAGGCCCCCACGTGCACATCAAAGACCGGATCCGTGAACTGCGCCGCGTTCGCGCGTGCCAGCTCAAGCCCAATCCCAGAAACTGGCGGACCCATCCCAAGGCCCAGCGAGAAGCCCTCCAGGGGCTGCTGGCCGAGGTTGGGTTTGCCGATGCTCTGCTCGCACGCGAACTCGAGGATGGCTCCCTCGAGCTGATCGACGGCCACCTGAGGGCCGAGACCACCCCCGAGATGGATGTGCCGGTGCTAGTGCTGGATGTCACCGAAGCCGAGGCGAACGTGCTGTTGGCGAGCATCGATCCGCTCGCGGCCCTGGCCGGCGCAGATGCCCAGAAGCTCGAAGAACTGCTTTCAAGCGTAGCCACCAGCAACGATGCGGTGCAGGCCATGCTCGACCGCCTCGCGAAGAACGCGGGGGTTGAACGGTTGACAGGTGAGCTGGTTGAAGATGAACCCCCAGAGCCCCTCAAGAAGGCGGTGGCCCGCAAGGGCGACCTCTGGGTCCTGGGGAACCACCGCCTGCTGTGTGGGGACAGCACCCGGGTCGAGGATGTGCGGCGGGTCATGGATGGGCAGCAAGCGGCCCTGGTCGCGACCGATCCTCCCTACCTGGTCGACTACACGGGCGAGCGCCCCGAGATCGCGGCGGGCAGCGGCCGAAGGGGCGGCGGAGGGAAGGACTGGTCGGGGACCTATAAGGAGGTGGACATCAAAGATGCCGCGGCGTTCTTCAATGGCGTCTTCCGGGCGGTGCTGGACATCATCGCGCCCCACGCCGCGATCTACTGCTGGCACGCCCACAAGCGCCAGGCCCTGATCGCCCGGGTGTGGGAGGAGCTTGGCATCCTGGATCACCAGCAGATCGTGTGGGTGAAGCCCACCTCGGTGTTCGGCCGGGTCTTCTGGCACTTCCGGCACGAGCCCTGCATGATGGGGTGGGTCAAAGGCTCGATGCCCTCCTACGACAACGACCACTCGGTCAACAGCGTCTGGGAGATCAATTGGGAGGGCAAGAACCGGGTGTTCGGCAACGAGCACCCGACGCAAAAGCCGCTCGAGATCTTCGCCCGGCCCATGCGCAAGCACACCAAGCCGGGGGCCATCTGCTTTGAACCCTTCAGCGGCTCGGGCAGCCAGCTGGTCGCCGCGGAACAGCTGGACCGCCGGTGCTTCGCGATCGAGCTCGAGCCGGTGTTCATCGATGTGGCGATCCGGCGCTGGCAGAAGCTCACGGGGAAGGCGGCCACGCTGGAAGGGGTGCCGTGGATGCAGGTGGCCAAGTCGAGAAAGGTCAAGCTGCCGGCGGAGGTGGCCAATGGGTAGGCGAGGGCCCCGGCCAACCCCGACGGCGATCCTTGCGGCGCGGGGGTCACGGCGGGCGGACCGGAATAAACACGAGCCTGTGCCGCCGCCCGGGGGGCCGGTCTGCCCGGACTGGATCGATGACGATGCCAAGAAGGTCTGGACGGAACTGGTCACGATCCTCGAGGCGATGGGGGTGCTGACCTCGGCCGATACGTACTCGCTGACCCGCTACTGCCAGCTCCTGGCCCGGTGGAAACGCGTCGAGATGTTCATCCAGAAATACGGGGAGACCTACACGCTCACGAGCGCGGCCGGCAAAGTGAAGTGCGTGCTGCCGTTCCCGCAGGTGGGAATGGCGATGAAGCTGTCGATGGCCCTGACCAAGCTGGAGCAGGAGTTCGGGTTGACGCCGTCGGCGCGGAGCAGGATCCAGGTGGATATGCGGTTCCTGCCTCCGGAAGAGCTGACGGAGTTTGAGAGGGAGTTCCTCGTGGGGGACTAGGACAGTTTGAAAGCGTGAAGTCGTTCCGGCGATTGACCTCATGCTGCGGTGGTCAGTCGGGTTTCTATCGCCCTGCACGCGAGTACCGGATCGGAAAACACCGAATCAGCGCGTTGTCGTTCCGCACTGGTAATGAACTCCCTCATCCGGCTTTCGATGAGAGCGACATCGCTGTAGGCAACAAGCGCGAGCCAAGCGAAGTCCTCGCGATCATTCCGCTTGGGCTCGGTGTTTGCTCTTGCGTATTTGAGCATCACGGCAGTGTGCAGCGTTACAGACGGGCATCGCGCGAAGTCGCACACGCGGACAAAGTCGTCGGCCGCCTTCGATCCGCAATGCGGGGTGAGCACATCGATCATTTTCATGCCGTGTCGCAGCCAACCGCGAGCAGCGGCATCGATTGTCAGGCCGTTGTTCAAAAGCCTCGGTCGTGTGAGAGAGAAGGTTGAGCGGAATATCTCGGAGGTGCCCTGCATATCTCGCCACCAGTCGGGCGAATTCGTCTTTGTATTGATGTTGTGCCTCACGCGATCACTGACACGAGGGAATACCGGCGGCGTCTTCATCCGGACTCGCTTGCCGAGAGGGAGGTGCTCAAAGACCTCATTCCCAAGGAACCGAAGGTACTCCTCGGGAGCACTGAAGGGCCGGAGGATTTCGAACGCCGAGAACGGAAGGTCCGGCATCAGCCGCTTGGCTTCGTTGAGCACCTCGATTACCGGGCACAGGCCATCCCCCTCCACCCGAAGGACGGTTTTGGAAAGGTCGTACACAGACGCGATCTCTAAGGCCGCTGAGTCGCTTCCCTTCATCCACTCGTACATTTGTAGGGTACCGACAATGAGGCTGCAATCCCCGCGGCAAATCCAGCGGAGGATCTGCTGATAGGCTTGGGACTTAGGCATCGCGCCAGACTTCGCCGCCCCGTTTACGAGGTGGGAGAGTTCAATAGCATCCCTTGTGTCAAGGAAGATTCGCACTGGGCGAAGGATGGCCATGTATCATCCTACGTCGCAGCTTCAAAACCTCAATGTTGCCGAAGGTCCCGCTCGCCGCCGTCAACACTGAGCGGCGATGTTCACGTCATTGGCCGAAGTGATTGGCCTCTGATTGTGCGGCGGACGAGTTTCTGTGCCCGCCGTTCTTGCCCAGAATTGAGACGCGACCTGCTCGACGTTCGCCATGTGCCAGCACGTCATCGAATGGGAAGATGGCGCAGTTTCTGGCGGCGATGACGAACTGGCAGGCGTCGAAAGGTACACCGCACCACGCAACGCCTAACCTACCGGATCGTGGCAACGTTCAAGGTATCTTCTTTGCCTGATGTCGGCGGGTTCGCCGATGGCAATGGCGCTGCGCTGGCTTGGGACATCCTGAAGCGAACAGGCTCGCACTCTGTGCCCGAAGTCATCGACTTGACCGAATGCCCGCATCTGAAGCCATACGCGGTTGCCTGCTTGTGCAGCCTCGGCGCGAAAGGAAGGTTGGAGGGTCGCGAAGTCGACCTGGTCATGCCGAGCGACAACGCGTGCCGGGACCACTTGTGTCGGTTGATGGTTCCCGTGTGGTTTCGATGCGGTGGGTACTCCGAGGAAACTCTGCGAGACACCAATCTTCCCGTTGAGCAAGTCAACTGGCCACCGGGACAAGCGGCGACCCGAATCATCGACATGCTGGCCCCGCAGGCCGCCCTCGCTCCGGGGGTCTCGCCGCGAATGAAGGAGTCGCTTGACGAGATCATCGTGAACGCGCTTACGCACGCAGAGTCTCCCATCGATTGCTTTGTGGCAGGGCAGTCGTACCCGAAGACCGGCAAAGTTGAGGTTGCCGTACTAGACCTTGGCCAGACAATTCGGGTCCATCTCAGCAAGAATCCGCTTCATTCTCGCGTCAGGTCCGACGAAGAAGCAATTCTGCTTGCTGTGCAAGATGGAGTGACTGGCACACCGCCAGGCCAACAGAACCGGCGCGGGTTCGCCAATTCTGGCGCGGGCCTTGCGTTCGTTCGGGAATTCTGTGAGGGGGGTTCAGGGGAACTCACCGTTCTTAGCGGCGACTCTTGGGTCACCTTTCGACAGGGGCTAGCCCCTGTGAAGGGCAAGATTTTCGGTCCCAGATTCCAAGGGTGTCTAGTAAATGTTAGGTTTTTTACCGGATACCCCTTGCCAAAGGCCTCGACTGAACCGATACTGTAGTCGACGCGTAAAGGCGATTAGACGTCGATGCTGTACTTGAAACTGCAATCTTCGCTCACAACTGCAGTGAACGGCCAGTCGCTCGCTGGACTTATCATTGCGGCCTTGCACACGGAAGAGGCGGTGCAGGTGGATTTTGCGGATGTGGAGGTTCTCACGCCTTCTTTTGCGAACGCGTTGATCCTCACATTGCTCGCAAGCATGTCGGTTGAGTCTTTGCGCGTTCGATGTGTCATGACGAATCGACGCGATACCGTCGCCGACTCTCTCAACCGAGCCGCGTTTCGTTTTCAACAAGGCATTCGGCTCTCTGATCAATTGCCGGCGCACGTCTAACGAGATTCTCCGACGTTGGTCGCTTCTACCTGATGAGCGAGCTCGAGATGCAATGCCTTAGATTCATCGAATAAAGTCCGGACTGACGAGTTGGCTCTCGAAATCGTGCTTGCACGCAGAATGGCGGAGTGAGACTTCACACGGAAGTGCGTGCAATGCCTGCCTGTTTGAGGTGACGGTTACCGAGAGATAGAGGTTGACCTCGGCAATTCAGTAAGGGGAAGTACGGGAAGCCGAAACGGATTCAAGGCAACAGCTTGGAAAGCTGCGTCCGCGCCCAGCTCCGCCACGCTTCGGTTTCCCCCTTGAACGCGATCTCCTCGAGCGCGGCCGGGGTCGAATCGTCCGTCCGGTTGGACTTGATCTTGAGCCGCGTCATCGCCTGGATCGTGGGGATGTGGTCCTTGTAGACCTCGAGGGCGGAGGTGTAGGCGGTGAGGGCTTCATCGGTGCGCCCGGCCTTCTCCAGCGTCAGGGCCAGGTTCATCCGCGGGTCGGGATGACCGGGGAGGGTCTTCTGGGCCCACTGGAACTCCTGGGCCGCCTCAAAGAGCATCCCCTTCTTGAGCAGCAGGACCCCGTAGTTGTTGTGCGCGGGGCCGAAGAAGATGTCGGCGGTGAGCGCCTCGCGCAGCAGTTCCTCAGCCCTGGCCGGGTCGGTCTCCTTCGCGGCCTGCTGCGTGAGCCTCTGGGCCTTGATCGAGTCCCGGGCCGATTCGGGCCGGGGCGAGTAGGGACCGCGGGCCGAAGCGCACCCGGTGAGCATGAGCACCAGCGCCAGCACGAGGCACAGCAGAAAGGATCTCATCGCGGACCTCCAAAGGACTTCTTGAACAGGCCCTCGATGGTGAGGGAGACCCGAAGGGGAAGATCGGAACCGATCGAGCCGGCGTCGCGCCCCGAGGTCGGTGAGAGGTCGATGCCGGCGACCACCCAGTCGGGCTCCGCGCCCCGCCAGGCATCCAGGAACGCGCCGACCTGTGGGAGCGACAATCCCTGCAATGTGAGCGTGGCTCGCTGCCGCGAGAGTCCGGGTTCACCGTTGACCGGCGTGTTGGCTTCCGGCGAGAGACTCTGCAGCGTCGAGGCCGTCAGCCCCGCGCGCAGCAGGGCGGCCGAGACCTTGGACGCCAGGCCCCCCTCCGATCGCTCCGGGAACTCACGCTTGGCCTGGCGGAGCCGCACCAGTTCCGTTACTTGTTCGGTCGCCAACGAGAGGTCGCGGCGGGCCGAGGCCGCGTTGGCGCGGGCGCTAGCCGCGCGTGAGCCCGACGCGAACAGCACCGCGACGCTGGCCGCGATGCAGATCGTCCACGCGAGCAGAAGGGACTTGCTCACGGCGCCTCCTTCCGGAGTTCGAGGTTGAGGCGCTTCGCCTGGTCTACGGCGACCAAGCGCGGCTCGTGGAGCATCCAGCCCGAGGGCGGCTTGAAAGCGGCCAGGAACGGCTGGGCATCACCGGGGATGGTGACGGCGATCGACGCCGATCGACCCGTGGCGGTGATGCTCTGCGCCTTGGCGGGCACGGCGGGCCACATCGCGATGACGGCGGCCAGCGAGACCGCGGCATCCTCGGGCGGGACCACCTCGGCCGGGGCGGATTGACGCCGCTGGGCCAGCTCGAGGATCAGGTCTTCCCGGCTCCACACCGCGCGGTTGGCCACCGAAGCGGTGACGTGACGGACCGCGCCCTGGGCCGCCTCCGCCTCGGCGCGCCACGCGGCGGCGCGGCGCGACAACCCGGTGGCGATGAGGCACGCGACCAAAAGCACTCCGGCGGCGGCGAGCAGGTGGCGGCGGGTCCGCAACCGCCGGATTGCCTTCGGTTCGTACTCGCCGACCAGCAGATTGAACGCGCTCGGGTCCGCCGGAATGAACTCCGGCACTGACTCGGGCGTCAGGATCAGCGCCCCCGGGATGTCCAGGTCGGCGCGAAGCGCAGCGCACACCGCGAGGCGTTGACCATCGATGGGAGCGGACACGGCCCAGAGGGAATCGGCGGCGATGGGCAGGTCATCCTCGATCACTGGCCAGAGCCCGGCGGGGATCGGCCCGTGCATGCCCTTGACGTTCGGCGCTTCGATGATGGACCACAGGATGCGGTCGGCCGGGATGGTGGTGGGCATGGAGGCACGAGCGGAAGACGCGTTCATGATGGCCCTCCCTCCTTGAGCGCCAGCGTGCGTTTGCCCGTGTCATCTCGAAGAGTGAGAGAAGTCCGGTCCACCTGGTCCACGGTGCGATGCCCGAGCTTCTCACCGGCGGCGACGACCAGGATGCGATCGGTGTCCGGGTCGTACACCGCGGCCTTGTACACCGGCTCGGGGCCTTGCTCCCGGATGATGGCCAAAAGCTGGAACTTCACGGGCGGCGGCGGTGGAACGGGAACCTGCACGATCGGCGCCGGTGGTGGGGGCTCGGCGACCCAGATCGGCGTCCGGAACGCCGCGAGATCGAGCGAGGCGAGTGTCCGCATCGTCTCGGATCGAGAACTGTCAATCACGGGGGTCTCGATACGTGGGGATGCCACAGGCCACAAGGCGAAGGCCGCGGCTGCGGCCAAGACCACGCAGGCCAGCGCCGGACGGGCAACAGTGGTGGTGGCGGGGGGGCGGGCCTTCACGGCTCTTCCTCCACGGCTTCGATGATGCGGGTGACTTCGGCGGCGGTGGTGTATCCATCGCGGATGAGCGCCTGCCCTGCTTCGCGGAGCGTGACCATTCCAGCTCGCTGCGCGGTATCCTTGATCTCAATCGCCGACGCACGCCGGCACACAAGATCGCGAATCGCTGCATCCATCACGAGGAGTTCAAACACACCCGTTCGGCCCTTGTAGCCCGAGCCCAGGCAGAGCTCGCATCCAGCGCCGCTGCACTCCGGGTGCACAGTCCGGACCAGACGCTGGGCCAGGACGGCGGACAAGCTGGAAGCGACCAGGAACGGCTCGACGGAGAGATCGATGAGGCGGGCGACGGCGCTGGCGGCGTCGCTGGTGTGGAGCGTCGAGAGCACGAGGTGCCCTGTCAGCGAAGCTTGCACCGCGATCTTCGCCGTCTCCTGATCGCGCACCTCGCCGATCATGATGACATCCGGGTCCTGCCGCAGGATGTGGCGCAGGCCCGCCGCGAAGGTGACGTTCTTGCGGGGGTCTACCTGGGTCTGTGATATGGATAAGCCCGGCGCCCCGGCCTTCGGTGGTGTGCTGAGGTCGTACTCCACCGGGTCCTCGATCGTCATCATGTTCAGTTCGCAGCCCCCACCCCGAGAACCGGAGTGGAGCGTGCTCAGCCAAGCGAGGGTGGCGTAGAGCGTGGTGGTCTTGCCGCTGCCCGTGGGACCGGTTGACAGAACGATCCCGCTGGTGCGGTTGGCCTGCGCGAGGTAGCGACGCTCGATCAATTCGGGCATGCCAAGGGCGGCGAAGCTCTTGAGATGCGGTGAGCGTGAGGGATCGAGGAGTCGGAGAACCACTCGCTCTCCGTACGTGCTGGGGAGCGAACTGATGCGGAGGTCGATGCGCCGTGAGTCGGGTCCGCCCGAGTCGCCGCCGCCGATCGAGACCGTGGCGCGGCCGTCCTGAGGGGCGCGCTGCTCCGCCACATCGAGCCGCGCCATGACTTTCACACGGCTCGTCACCGAAGCGGCCAGCGATGATGGCAACTCGCGTGCCGTGTGCAACACGCCGTCGAGGCGGTAGCGGACCAGGGTCCTGCCCCGCAGAGGCTGGAGATGAACATCGCTGGCGCCCTTGAGCAGGGCTTCGAAGAGGATCAGATCAACGAGCTTGACCGAGGGGGCCTTGCCTTGGGTGTTCAAAAGATCGCTCTCGGCATCCCTGAGGGCGCGATCCAGATCTCCGGTGACATCGACGGGGATCGGGGCATCTTCCGGCTGTGATTCCCGGTTGGCGTAGGCCACATCGATGGCCGCGGCGATGCACTCGCCAGGACACACCTCCGTTGTCACCGGCCGTCCGAGGGCCACGCCGACGTTATGAACAATCCAGGGCTTGGTGTGCTCTGCGATGCGAAGACGTTCGGTTGTGCCGTCACCTCCGGCACTGAGCACCAGATGGCGCCGCGCGAACTCATGTGGGATCGTGTTCAGGAAGTGGGCACTTGGCGCGAGCGGTAAGGGAGCGTCGAGGGTGGGCAGGTCAGGAGGCAACGCGCCGGGCTTGATCTCGATCGCGCTCACTTGATCACCCTCGGCTCGACGACGGGCCACCCATCATCGACCTGCGCGCCGCCGGTGGCGACCTCGCTGAGGTACTTGAGGTCCTCGAAGGAGCCGTGCCGCAGGATGTTGGCCCGGATGAACACGTAAAACCGGTTGCGGGAGTTGGTGTTGGACCGGTTCTTGAACAGTTCGCCGATGATCGGGATCTGGCCCAGGCCCGGGACCTGCGTCGTGGCCTTGCCTTCGGTGTTGAGCTCGATCCCGCCGACGACGACCGTGTGGCCGTCCGGCAGCATCGCCGCCGACTGGACCTTGTTCTCCTGGCGCGGGGGAGGAACCGCAGCGCTGGCCGCGGCGCCGACGAAGGCCGAGAGCGAGATGTTGTAGTCAAGCAGCAGGTGATCGCCCTCGGCGATCTGCGGCTTAAGCGTGATCTGTGTGCCGGCCGGCTTGCTGCCGCCGAAGCTGGTCGTGGTGACCGTGTTGGAGGCGTTGGTGCTGGCGAAGGGTTGTTCAAGGACCGAGTCGAGCGTGGCCTGCTGGTTGTTGGTGACCAGCAGACGCGGCATCGAGAGCGATCGGCCCTTGTTGAGCGTCTGCAGAGCGCGGATGATGATCGAGAAGTCACCGGGATTGAGGATCACGCCGGTCAAGCCCAGTCCATCACCGCCGATGCGGTTGCCGGCGCTGTCGCGGCTGCCAAGTCCAAAGAGCGAGGCGATGCGCGACCGGACATCGTCGGTCATGCCGGTGGCCTCGAGTTCAACGCCCAGGTCGAGCGTCTGGCTGTCCGACAGGCTGACGATCAGCACCTCGAGCATCACCTGCGCCTGGCGGACATCCAGCGACTGCAGCAGCGACTCAATCTGCGCGAGCAGGCGGGGCTCACCCATGGCAATGAGTGTGTTGGTGCCTTCATCGGTGGACAGGACCAGGTCGGGGGCGGGGGGGGGGCGGTGGTCGTAGTGCTGGCCGAACGTGGTCACAGACGGTGACGCTGGTGAAGTGGACACGACGCTCGGCGCTGCGCCGCCGGTGGCGGCCTGCGGGAAAGTCCTTGATGCCGATGGCACGGCCCCGGGCGCTACGTTGGCACCCGCGGGTGGCCACAGCGCAGCGCCGGTCTCGCCGGGCGCTGCGCCGCCGGGCGAAGCGGAGTGGTCCCCCGCGAGCACGCCCGAGAGAACAAGCTGTTCGAGGGTGGCCTGGATGTCGCGGACGGGGCGGTTGCGGATGGTGAAAGACCGCACCGGACGCCGCTCCACCGCGACCGAATCGACGCGCTCGAGAATGGCTCGCACGAGTTCGTGCTGGGCGGCGGTCGCGGTCACCAGCAGCGACTCGGTGAGCTCATCGGTGATGAGCTTCCAGCGGTTCTCGGCCTGGGGGGTGACGGCCTGCTCGATGAGCCGGCCGACCTCCTTGACGCCAAAGACCTGCGGACGGTACACGCGCGTGGACACCTCTTCACGCCGGTCCAGGCGGGCGATCAGGTCCGTCCAATAGCCCGCGTGTTCCTGGGGGGCCAGGATCAGGATGGATTGATCCGTACCCGGGATGACTTCGCCGGGGATTCTGCGGCCACCGACCGACTCCACCTTGGCCGTGATCTGGTTGATGAGCGTCACCATGGCCGAGGGGGCGGAAGCCGTGGAGGCGCTGGTGAGCCGAACCTCGATGGGGACCACAGGCGGGCCGGGCACATCGAGGGCGGCGGTGAGGGCCAGGGCGCGATCCACCTGCGGCGCCAGGTCGGACACGAGAAGGCGATCCCCGATCGCGACGGCCCCTCCGCCGCCCTTGCTCAGGACCTTGCCGATGGATTCGGAGAGCGATCGAGCCGGCTGGTGAGTGGCCGTGATCATCACCGTTCGGAACCCCGGCATGGGGCCCGGCTCATCGGCTGATTCCACGCGCGCCAGGCCGGGCGCTTCGGCGATCTTGACGATGCTGTAGCCGCCCTGGACCCGGACCGTGCAGAGCCCGCGACCGGCGAGCACGCGGTTGGCCAGGGCCCACAGATCCGCATCGGTGAGCCGGCCGGTCTCACGCAGGGTCACGGGCGGGGTGGCGCGCAAGGCGGCGGCGTCGTAGTCGATGGCGATGCCCAGGCGGTGGGCGGCCAAGTCGACGATCCGCGCCACCTCGACCTGGCCAGCCAGGGCCACTTCGGCGGGCTGTTCCGGCTGCGCAGAACACAGCGCGGGCCCCCATGCGGGTCCCCACGCAGGCCATACGGTGGGCCACACGACTGGCCAGAAGGCGGGCCAGAGCGCGAGCACGGCGGCCCTTGCGCGGACCATTGTCACTGCCCCATCGCGGCGGTCCACGCCGCCTGGATCTCCGCGAGGTTGGCCATGTTGGACTGCGCTGCGATGGAGTTGAGGGTTCCCCTGGCGACCGTCAGGAGTTGCTGGCAGGCCGGGTCCGGGTCGACATCGAGTTCGCCCGAGATCCGCTCGTTGGCGACGGCATCCCGGAGCGCCACCCACTCGGCCGGGGAGCGGCTGTCGCCGAGGAACCGCTCCGGCATCGCGGTCCACTTGAGCTTGTTGGCCCGGATGGTGTTGAGCAGGGTCAGGGCGGCGGGAGAGATCTCCTCGGCCGCGGCGGCCAGCGCGCTGTTCAGCACCCCGTGCTGCTGGGACCGGGCGGTCTCGACCGCGGCCAGGCTCGCCGCGTAGTCGGTCAGGGTCTGCGCGGTGGTGTTCGAGCCCCGGATCTGGCGGCGGAGAAGGTTGGCCTGGTTGTGCGCGGTGTACACGGCATCGCGCGCGATCCGGTAGGCGGCGATGTGCTCGCGCACGTAGGCGGCGGCGGCGGCGGCGAAGGCCCCGGTCTGCTCGGCGGAGAGGTTGGCCGCGGCCATGACCTTGGGGGTCAGGCCCAGTTGCCCGAGGGCGGCCTCCACTTCGATGGGGGCCGGGGTCTGCTGGTACTTGGCCATCCGGACGGCCGCGACGTTGCCCGGCCATACGGAAACCACTCCCGCCCAGGCGACGGTGCCCGCGGCGATGCAGAGCATGGTGATCTGGAGGGCGGCGCCCCGGTACCAGGGCCTGGTGGTGTTGCGTGCTGGGGTTCTCATGGCGTGACTCCTGGGGGAGCGTGGGCGCTCCTTCCGCGAGTTCACAGTGTTGAGGGGGGTTTGTCCAGCCGATTTGTTCACGTTTGACTGGCGGCTCAAACGTGATGAAAAGGGGTTGTGCGGGGTCGGGATTGGTGGTGAAGTGGGCTGGAGCGTGCGCGCCGGAGAGGCGAGCCGCGTTGGAGGCCCAGCGATGGCAGCAGCGAATGGAAGGAAGGCGTCGGGTCGTGGGGCGTGGCGGTCGGGCGGCGGGCGGGGATGCGTGCCGGGCCGGGCGGGGTGGGCGTCGTCGCTGGCGGCGTTGGCGGTTCTGGCGGGGGGTGTCGCCGAGGCCCAGATCCTGACGTTGCACCACGATTCGCTGACGGCGTACCTGCCCTCGGGGGCGTCGGCGGTGCAGGACATCCGGCCCTTGCACTACGCGCGGGGTGTGGGGATCGACGGCTCGATGCGGGCCGGGAGCGTGCAGGGATGGGCGCTGGCGGGGAACCCGTTCGGGGACAGCGCGCCCTCGACGGCGAGGGTGGGTGAGGTGAGCGTAACGACGGGCACGTACATGCCGACGGAGATCGACCTGGCGTTACCGCAGCCGGGGATGGCGGCGTGGCGGATCGGGCGGAGCTTCAACGGGCGGCAGGAGACGAGCGGGAGTGCGCACCGGGACAGCAACGGGTACCAGGGGCACAACTGGTTCCAGATGAGCCAGCCGGCGGTGGTGCGGCACGCGGGCAGTCCGGATGTGCTGTACATCATCTACGGGGCGGACCGGTTCCTGGAGTTCAAGCAGGTCTCCGACGAGGTCACGTACTCCGACTTCTTCACCGGCGTGAACGGGTGCGCGGGCGCGGTGGTGTACCACGACCCCAACATGGGTGAGGACAACGGGCTCGTGGACACATTCGTGTACTACGACCAGCACGGGGTCGCGACGCACTTCTTCGGCGGGACCAGCAGCGGGGCGGCGGCGTACCAGATCTGGAAGATCGTCGATCCCGCCGGGAACGTCGCGTACGTGGGGGATGCGACCACGGCCTCGACCGCGATCAGCAGCGGGTACACGGCCGATGGGGGGATCAGCACGGCGTACGACGCCGCGGGGCGGCGGTACTGCTACAGCTACTCGGGGAGCACGATCGGGGGCGTCAAGCGTCTGGAGCAGGTGCTGGTCGAGACCGACGCCGGGGGCGGGTGGGGGTCCTGCGGGACCGAGACGCTGGTGGCGAAGGTGGACTACGCGTACTACGCGGCGGACGACTCGGGCAAGGGCAAGACCGGGAACCTCAAGCTGGTGACGGTGACGACGCCGATGACCGACTCGGGGATCGAGCAGAAGCGGAGAACCTACTACCGGTACTACACGGGGAGCTGGGCCAACAGCGATGGGCAGCGGGGCGAGCCGCACCAGGTCAAGCTGGTGCTGGGGGAAGAGGGCTGCCGGAACCACGACTACACGGCGGACTCGGCGCTCGAGTACGGGGGCGGGAGCGACCCGGAGTTCCTGACGGACACGGATGCGAACCTGAAGGCGTACGCCGCGGCGTACCTCGAGTACCTGGACACGGGCGGGAGCCACCCGTACCGGGTGTACAAGGCGCTCTTCAACGGGGAGTGCGGGTGCGGGGGCGGGGGGACGAGCGGCACCTACGAGTTCTCGTACGCGGCCAACGGGAGCTTCAGCCCGGTGAGCGGGTACGACGATGAGTGGAAAGAGCGGGCGGTGATCAAGCAGCCCGACAACGTGCACGCGAGCCAGTACTTCGATGAGTGCGGGCAGCCGATCTCGCGGGTGGTGACCGACAGCGATCCCTCGGGGAGCCCGAGCAAGACCTGGGCGACGGAGGTGGTGCGGGATTCGAGCACCGGGTGCGTGACGGCGATCCACACCCCCAAGAACATCACGGCGTACACGCACAGCACGGGGGCCTTTACCCGGAGCACCAGCGTGGGGCTGGTGCACGTGTTCGACCGCCGGAGCACCGCGGACGCCTGCCAGCACTTCCCCGAAGGGGTCAAGTACAAGGAGGGGAACACGGGAACGGCGTACTTCACTTCGTGGACCGATTACACATCGCGCGGACTGGTCGTTGGCACGGTCACCGACCACCGGCCGATGGTGAGCGAGCGGCGGAGCTACTACGCGGCGACGAGCACCTACTCGACGGCCAACACGTACGACGCCACGACGATGAGCTACGCGTGGTGGAGCGGGACGAGCACCGCCGTGCTGTACCTGGCCCTCAAGCAGGCGACGACGACCAACCCGGTCGTGACCACGGCGCAGAACGGTTCCAACGCGGCGACGACGATGGACCGCTTTGTGCGCCAGGATGGGACCACGGCGTACATGCGGGCGCCCGACGGCATCTACACGCACATGGTCTACACCAGCGGCCAGCTGACCAAGCGGATCGATGATGTCAAGACCAATACCGGGGGCCTCTCCCCCGACCCCAACGGCGACTTCGGGATCACGGAGACGGGGGATGGGGTGCACCGGATCACGCTGCACAGCTACGACGCCCAGGGGCGGCCCGATGAGATGACCGAGCCCGACGGCCGGGTGCACAAGAGCTATTACAGCGTGCTGGTCGATGGCAGAGGCGTCACGATCAACTGGCCGCGGAAGACGACGGCGAGCGGGGGGACGTACTACGGCCCGGCGAGCTACGGGGTGACCAACCACGCCGGGGGGGGCGAGTTCAGCGGCCTGATCGCGATCTCGTCCTCGGGCTCGACGGCGGCGCTGACGTCGTGGATCGATGAGACGGACACCGATCCGATCCTGGCCCTGACGACCGGGACGCTGGCGCGGATGAGCACGACGCTCTACGACAGCGCCGGGAGCAAGGCGACGGCGTCGCGGACCTACCACAACATCCCGGCTTCGGGCGCGGGCTCGAGCGGGACCGACTACGACGCCACGACGTTCGCGTACGACTCGATGGGCCGGAAGATCCGGACGGTGGACCCGACGGGGACGATCACGCGGGCCAGCTTTGATGAGCTGGGGCGGACGGTCTCGACGTTCCTGGGGACCGACGACACGGGCCTGGCCGGCTCGCCGATGGCCGGCAGTTCCAACATGGTGGAGACCAGCCGCAGCGTCTACGACGGCGGCGGCGCCGGGGGCAACAGCCACCTGACCACCCGCACGCTGTACGTGGAGAACTCCACCACGGACCAGCGAGTCACGACCTACGACCACGACTTCCGCGGCCGGCTGCTCATGACCACCAACCCGGTGGCCCCGCACAGCGTCAACAAGTATGACAACCTCGGGCGGGTCATCGCGACGGCGCAGTACGCCTCATCGGTCTCCTCTTCGACCGATCCCGCGGCGAGCGGGACGCAGACGCACCGGGTGAGCCTGCACACAAGCTCCCACGACGCCCTGGGCCGGGTGTACCGGACGGAGCGGTGGGAGATCGACCAGGCCGATGGCTCGGATGATGACTCCTTGACCAGCGACACGTGGCGGGACGCCGCGGGGCGGGTGATCAAGGTGAAGGGGCACGAGCTGAGCAAGACCTTCTACGACCGGCTGGGGAGGACCACGCACCGGTTCATCCTGGCCAGCGAGAACGACAGCACCTACGCGCACGCGAGCACGGTCAGCGGAGAGGTGGTGCTGGAGGAGCACCAGAGCCTGTACGAGAGCACGGACTCGGACAACGTCATGATGGCGGTGACACTCAACCGCCACGGGGATGACCTCTTTACCACCAGCGCCCTGGACATCGATGGGAACCCGTTCACGGTGGGCAGCGGGCTGGCGCGGCCGCAGATCACCGCGATGTGGTACGACGACCTGGACCGGGTCATCGACACGGTCGCCTACGGGAACAACGGGGGCTCATCGTTCGACCGCAAGCCCTCGGGCTCGTGGCTGACCGTGCCGACGCGGTCGCAGACGGCGCTGCGGACGACGACCACCTACAACGATGACGGCACGGTCCTGGAGACCGAGAGCCCGGGCAAGCCCAGCGACCCTTCGGGCACCAGCGGGGTCAAGACGCGCTTTGAGTACGACGACCTGGGACGCCAGACGGCCGTCATCAACAACTACGTCAACGGGAGCCCCGGGGGCGGGAGCAACGATGATGAGGACCAGATCATCCGGTACGAGTACTCGGCGGGCCTGCGGACCAAGATCATCGCCGACACCTCCGGGACCGACCAGGAGACGCTGTACATCTACGGGACGACGGCGGGAACGCCCAGCGCGAACAAGGTGACGACCAAGAACCGCCTGCGGGCGGTGAAGTACCCCGATTCGGGGAACGCGGGGACGACCCAGGCGTACATCGATGGGACGAGCGATGCGGATGTGGTGAGCTACGCGTACAACGCGCAGGGGCAGGAGACCTCGAAGAAGGACCAGGCGGGGAACGTGATCGAGACGGTCTACGACACCCTCGGGAGAGAGACGGCGCGGAAGGCGACCACGATCGTCGGCGGCTTTGACGCCGCCATCGAGCGGATCGCGACGGTGTACCTGCCGCGGGGGATGGTGGACACGGTGACGCAGTACGATGACCCCAGCGCGGGGACGGCCAAGGACCAGGTCAAGTACGAGTACGACGGCTGGGGGAACCTGGTGACGTTCACGCAGGATGTGGACTCGGCAATCGGGAGTTCGGGGCGGGCGGCCTTTGCGCTGAGCTACACGTACGACAAGGCAACCGGCGGCCGGCAGGTGATACGCCGGGATACCGCGAGCTACCCGGGGGGCTCGGACCTGACGTACGTCTACGGCGGGGGGCCGTACGGGTCGATCCTGTTCGACCCAGCGAGCCGGGTGTATTACATGCAGGTGGGGGCAACCACGGCGGCGGTGTACTTCTACCACGGGCAGGATCAACTCACGTGGACCAACCTGCCGGAGCCGACGCTGGAGACGCAGTCGGGGACCTCGAGCGGGTACCCGAACTGGGACAACTTCAACCGGCCGGTCTCCTCGAAGTGGTTCAAGCGGTTCCCGGGGGTGGTGGACTTCTACCACATCGATGTGAACTGGGACAAGAGCGGCTCGATCGTGGGCGTGGTGGACAACCTGAGGAAGTCGGGCATCGGCGGCACGCGCCGCTTCGATGTCCAGTACACCAACGACAACCTGGGGAGATTGCTCCGGGCCCAGGAAGGCTCGCTCTCGGGGACCACGCTGAGCAGCGCCACGCGTGATGAGCAGTGGACCGACGGCACCGACAGCAAACTCAGCCCCACCGGCAACTGGCTCTACCGCCGCCTGGACCTCAACGGGAACGGCACCTTCACGGACGCCGGGGATGAGACGCAGTCCGGCGACGCCACCTTCAACACCGCCAACGAGCTCACCAGCCGGACCTTCACGCTCGGCGGTGGAAGCACCACCCACACCTACGCCTACGACGCGGTCGGGAACATGACCGATGACGGCAAGGACTACACCTACACGTACGATGTCTGGGGCCGGCTCCGCGAGGTCTGGACCCGCGGCGGCAGCCCGGTGCTCAAGTCCGAGTTCCGGTACAACGGCCTGGGGTTCCGGATCGGGTGGCACTACGACGTCACCCGTTCGGGCGGCGGGATGGCCCCCGACGGCGTCGTGGACGGGGATGACCCCTGGTACTACTGGATGCACGATGAACGCTGGCGGCAGATCGCCACGTTCCGGGCCGGTGATGACGACCCCAAGGAACGCTTCGTGTACCACGCGGCGGGGCTTGATGGAAATGGCGGTTCCAGCTATATTGACGCCATGGTCCTGCGCGACCGCGATGTCGATACGCCGTGGGATGAGGAGTCCGACGGCGTCCTCGAAGTCCGTCACTACCTCTGCCAGAACTGGCGGAACGACACAGCGCTGGTCGCGACCGATGCGGGCGCTTTGGTCGAGCACACCAAGTTCAGCGGGTACGGGAACAGCTTCAACCTGCCCGCGGGGGATGTCGACTCCGACGGCGATTACGACGCCACCGACGCCGCGGCGATCACCGGCACGTACGACGTCAACAAGGACATCGACATGGATGGGACGGTGGGCGCCGGGGACCTCGCCGCCGCCGACGCCGTCACCGGCGGGTACCACGCCGAAGGTCGAGGCGTGCTCTCAGCTGAAGAGGTGGGAATACGGAAAGGCTACGCGGGCTACGAGATCGACCCCGTGCTGACGGGCTCAGACGGGATTGCGTTCCTCCATCATGTGAGGCACAGGGTCTTAAGTAGCTATACGGGGAGGTGGAACAGACGGGATCCGCTTGGGTATGTCGATGGGTTGGGGTTGTATGTATACGGGAATAACACTGGTATCCAAGGCGCAGACCCAACAGGCCAAGCATGGTCGAATTGGACCTTTGTGAACCACTATCGTCATGGCCAAGGCGCGATGGTGACCCTCTCTTGGGCGGGTCTCGCCGAACAATACAAGGCGCACGAAGCAATTGAACCCAAGATTGAGTGGTTAACCGAAATGGGACATACAAGAGGTCAGGAGTTGGCCGAACAAGCTTGGAATCAAATCAACTGTGGGTGCAACTCCCGTAAGAAAAGATGCGAGCTTGATGACGAGGGACCTGTTGGACAGTTCTTGGTTTCAAGGAGCGAGTTTGTCAGGGAGCCACCTGCCAACAACGGAGTTGACCCGACCATGCAGGCTATATGGTTTTGGTTCACCGATTGGACGTTTTCCATCGGCGGGCATGTCTTGAAGGCAGATTATCGATGCTGGGCCGTCGCCGACTGCAACTCAGGCATAGTGATGCAATCAGTGTGGAGTTACAATTGTTTCGTTATTTTCAAGATGTCGGACAGATTTACCAACCCCTACGACTTCCCTTCATGGCTGCAGATGATCACTGACCCGGATCCGCACGGAACTCCGTTTGACATCGAGGAGACTTGGGCAATACACATTTCAAGAACTGGATATCGACCGAAAGAACAACGACCATGCATAGTTAATCCGTAACACCATATGAAGGTAACACTAAGACAATTAGGCATTAGTGTCTGGGCCGTGTGGTCGTTCGTCGTTTGCATTCTCGGTGTGACAATAGTTCGGACTTCTTGGGCTCACGACTACTTCCCACGAGTAATCGCTACTCTTCTTGTGGCATCTTCGATTGCTGGACTTATTATTCTCCTTCAACCAACTACGCGATGGCGCCTTATAGTTGGTTTCGCACTCAGTTGTTTGGGAGCATTTGGTAGATCCATATGCATGTTGGTGCTTCCGTGGGAGGATCCCTACACAGGTGAAGGTTCGCCGCTTGCAGTCCTAATTGGTCTTGTCATCGACGTTGCATTGGTATTTGTGCTGGTATGTGCGCCGGGTGCAGCACTTGTGTTTTGGAACATAGTGAAACTGCGTGCTGGAACGCAAGGCACAAAGACTCCGTCGCCACCAAACCCGCCTGCCCGGCTCGACCAAACTACTCAGGCCGTCTCGCGGAAGTAGAGAGGGATGGCACCGCCGAGGCGGTCCTCGCAACGGACCCTGCCGATGTGACCTGCCTGACTTTCTTGATCCACGTCAGATGAGAGGAACAGATGGTACCTCCAACCCCCGCGCGCCGGCGGTGGACGCAGCGCAGGCGAGCGCGGCGAGCCGGAGCGGAGTCTCTCGCTGGCACGCGGACGCGAACGCCGCGGAGGTGCGATAGTCGACGCTGCTGGATAGTGTCTGTCAAGTTGCGCACATAGCTCAAAAGCATCTCCTCGGGAATGTTCTTCGCGGTGGTCGGACGGAGCCGGAGGCCTGAGCCGCTTTGGGCGAAGGCCGCAGGCGGAGTCTGACCACCGCGTCGCGGCTACGCCGCCGCCATCGATTGCTCGGTCGCCGTCGTCATCTCCGTGAGTCTGGTCATGTCAAGGCATCTCCGAAAGCCCCATCGGGTGCCGGCGATGTGCCGCAGCCTCGCCGCGACCAGCATCCATGCTGACTGGCCGTCCGGGAACGCGCCGACCACGCGGGTGCGTCTTCGAACCACGCGGTTGAGCCGTTCCAGCGGTTTGTTGGTCTTGATGCACCGCTGGTGCTCGCGCGGGAAGGCCCTGTAGCTCAGCGTCTCGGCGACACCCTCCCGCACGATCGCCGCAGCCTTGGACAGCCGCATCGACTCGAGCTTGTCCACGACCATCGCCGCCTTCTGCTCGGCGCTGGCCCGATCCTCCTGGGCGTGGATCGCTTTGAGCATGGCGATCACCTCACGCACGCGGCCCTGCGGCGGTAACGTCCTGATTCATGCGCACATTGACAAAGAGAGCTCTCCCCGTGGAAGGTGGTGTTGCGAAGAACCCCTTTCAGCAAGGAGAGCCCATGGACAGCGTAGCGACGAACACGGGAACGGCAAGTGGCGGGACGCAGGAAGGTTTCAAGGGCGCGGTGCTGGTGGACACGGACAAGGTCCGGGCCCACATGGATGAGGTCGTGCGGAGCACGGTCGAAGAGACGCTCAACGCGATGCTGGATGCCGAGGCGGACCGGGTGGCCGGGGCCGGCAAGTATGAGCGATCGGCGGACCGCCAGGACACGCGGGCGGGAAGCTACCAGCGGAAGCTGCAGACCAAGGCTGGTGAAGTGACGCTCAAGGTGCCGCGGCTGCGGAAGCTGCCGCTGGAGACAGCGATTATCGAGCGGTACAAGCGGCGTGAGAGCTCGGTCGAAGAGGCACTGATCGAGATGTACCTGGCCGGGGTCTCGATGCGCCGGGTCGAGGACATCACCGAGGCGCTCTGGGGCACGCGGGTCAGCGCCAGCGCGGTCAGCGGGATGGCTCAGAAGGTCTACGGGCAGATCGAGGCGTGGCGGAACCGGAGGCTGGAGGGCGAGCACGCCTATGTGTACCTCGACGGGATCTGGCTCAAGCGGAGCTGGGGCGGTGAAGTGAAGAACGTCGCGGTGCTCATCGCCATCGGCGTGGACCAGGAGGGCTACCGCGAGATCCTGGGCGTGACCGAGGGCACGAAGGAAGACGCGGAGAGCTGGCGTGTGTTCCTGCGGCACCTCAAGGACCGCGGGCTCTCCGGCGTGAAGCTGTTCATCACGGACAAGTGCCTGGGCCTCGTCGAGGCCTTGGCCGAGTTCTATCCCGAAGCCGCCTGGCAGCGCTGCGTCGTTCACTGGTACCGCAACGTGATGACGGCCGTGCCGCAGGGCCGCGTGCGTGAGGTGATCGCCATGCTCAAGGCCATTCACGCCCAGGAGGACCGGCCCAGCGCCGAGCAGAAGGCGGCGATGGTGGTCGAGAAGCTGGAGTCGATGCGGCTCGCAAAGGCCGCGGCGATTGTGCGGGAGGGTGTGGCCGAGACGCTCAGCTACATGGCCTTCCCGCGCGAGCATCAGCGGTGCATCAAGACCAACAACCCGCTGGAGAGACTGAATCGCGAGGTGCGACGACGCACGCGCGTGGTCGGCGCCTTCCCCGACGGCCAGTCAGCGCTGATGCTGGTCGCGGCCAGGCTCCGGCACATCGCCGGCACACGGTGGGGCTTGAGGAGGTACCTCGACATGACCAGGCTGACGGAGATGACGATGGCGGCCGAGCAATCGATGGCGGCGGCGTAGCCGCGTGTGTCCTTCCTGAGGAGATGCTCTTGAGCAATGTGCGCAACTTGACCGACACTACCAATCGGGGGCATCATCTTCCGCCACGGTTCGTCGCCGTCACCCGATCGTCTGCGAGAGTGCTGCCGGTGTCGCCGGTTCTGTCTGGGCGGCATCATTCGGCCCAGTTTCCGTCAGACCGCGTGGGTGGCTTGGACTGGCCAACAAACCAGCTCACGTGGCGCGGGTAACTTGGTGCCCAGTGGCCCCAACAGCACTTATTGCCGAGCGTTCGGCAGGCCGCGAACCGCATTCGGGGCACTGAACTAACCCGAACATGGAGTAGCCACATGAACGGCATCGGCCTTGACGCCGCCGGCTGTGCGTAATGATACTTGTGGCACTCCTTGCAATGCACTCAACGACTGCCGTCCAGTAAATCGCATTCAACAGGAACATGGGCATACATGGCACGAGTGGCAACTGCCGCCTGTGGCCACCAACGAAAATCGCTAAGCCTTGTCTTAGCCCTGTGCCGGAATGGGCACGCGTGCGCTCCGACACCCCGTAGGTGCCGATGGCCGGGGCCACCCGCATTATCGCGGGAAATGGAAAGCCGCTAACTACAACTCTCGAGACTTTCCATGGACCAGTATCGTAGAGAGCGAACATTCGTTCGCGCAACTCAATATGCGTTCTACCAAAGCCTCGCCACAGCGTATATGACGTGTCAATGCCGAGCCGGCCCCTAGAGAGAGGAAGCAGGCGTAACTCTGTAGGGTAGTCATTCATGCGACGCACGGAGGGCGCCCAGGCTTCGATGAGCCAAGCACTCAAGAATGTTAATACAAAGCCACATAATACCGATACCGCACGTGGGCGTATGTTGGCACTGCAATATCTCATGGTTGACAGGTTGCCATCACAGCAGCGGCAGCACTTTCCGCCTCCGTCTCGCACTGTTGATATGCATTTCCCGGCACTTGTATGCCTCCACTATTGCAAATGGCGCGAGTAATCCTGGCACGGCAACTTGTTCGTGTAGACCAGAGGGCAATTTCAGCGCGACATGCGCATAGCGCGACGCCGGTAAGATTACTTGGGCACTGCATGGAGTCTATGCAACTCTGCTGCAGTTCATAAGCTAGCGCCTCATTGCAGACACCAGCATTGTTGGAAGGTGCCATTGCTGGATCGCCATCGTCGACATTCTTACAACTGAGACCTGGCAGCGACAAGTTTGCTGCTTCGTGCAAGCGAATACACTGTGTAAGTGGCAATGTAAGACCAAAGGTCTCCAAGGCAAAGGTATTCGGACACACACATGGGAAAGGTTGTTCATTAAGACACAAAACAATGCCAAAATCTCTGTTGTTGGGATTCTCACAAAATGCTTTGCACAGAGGCGACTGGTCGCGTGTGGGTGGTCTTGGAGTGTGAGAAGCAGCACAGGCGCTGAGGCACTGTCTGTAGGCTGCGGGATTCTTAGAAAGCGTATCGTAGCAGCACTGGGCACAATCGACGAGTGAACTGCGGCCTTGGCAAACGCGAGTCTCTTCTTGAACTTCTGGTGGTTCTAAGTTGTAGCCTACGCCGCCACAAGCACCAGACGTACAAGAACCGTGAGCTAGACCCATCGGGTCCTGAGTCGAGAGGGCCATAGGATACCCATACAACCCCAACCCATCGACATACCCAAGCGGATCCCGTCTGTTCCACCTCCCCGTATAGCTACTTAAGACCCTGTGCCTCACATGATGGAGGAACGCAATCCCGTCTGAGCCCGTCAGCACGGGGTCGATCTCGTAGCCCGCGTAGCCTTTCCGTATTCCCACCTCTTCAGCTGAGAGCACGCCTCGACCTTCGGCGTGGTACCCGCCGGTGACGGCGTCGGCGGCGGCGAGGTCCCCGGCGCCCACCGTCCCATCCATGTCGATGTCCTTGTTGACGTCGTACGTGCCGGTGATCGCCGCGGCGTCGGTGGCGTCGTAATCGCCGTCGGAGTCGACATCCCCCGCGGGCAGGTTGAAGCTGTTCCCGTACCCGCTGAACTTGGTGTGCTCGACCAAAGCGCCCGCATCGGTCGCGACCAGCGCTGTGTCGTTCCGCCAGTTCTGGCAGAGGTAGTGACGGACTTCGAGGACGCCGTCGGACTCCTCATCCCACGGCGTATCGACATCGCGGTCGCGCAGGACCATGGCGTCAATATAGCTGGAACCGCCATTTCCATCAAGCCCCGCCGCGTGGTACACGAAGCGTTCCTTGGGGTCGTCATCACCGGCCCGGAACGTGGCGATCTGCCGCCAGCGTTCATCGTGCATCCAGTAGTACCAGGGGTCATCCCCGTCCACGACGCCGTCGGGGGCCATCCCGCCGCCCGAACGGGTGACGTCGTAGTGCCACCCGATCCGGAACCCCAGGCCGTTGTACCGGAACTCGGACTTGAGCACCGGGCTGCCGCCGCGGGTCCAGACCTCGCGGAGCCGGCCCCAGACATCGTACGTGTAGGTGTAGTCCTTGCCGTCATCGGTCATGTTCCCGACCGCGTCGTAGGCGTAGGTGTGGGTGGTGCTTCCACCGCCGAGCGTGAAGGTCCGGCTGGTGAGCTCGTTGGCGGTGTTGAAGGTGGCGTCGCCGGACTGCGTCTCATCCCCGGCGTCCGTGAAGGTGCCGTTCCCGTTGAGGTCCAGGCGGCGGTAGAGCCAGTTGCCGGTGGGGCTGAGTTTGCTGTCGGTGCCGTCGGTCCACTGCTCATCACGCGTGGCGCTGCTCAGCGTGGTCCCCGAGAGCGAGCCTTCCTGGGCCCGGAGCAATCTCCCCAGGTTGTCGTTGGTGTACTGGACATCGAAGCGGCGCGTGCCGCCGATGCCCGACTTCCTCAGGTTGTCCACCACGCCCACGATCGAGCCGCTCTTGTCCCAGTTCACATCGATGTGGTAGAAGTCCACCACCCCCGGGAACCGCTTGAACCACTTCGAGGAGACCGGCCGGTTGAAGTTGTCCCAGTTCGGGTACCCGCTCGAGGTCCCCGACTGCGTCTCCAGCGTCGGCTCCGGCAGGTTGGTCCACGTGAGTTGATCCTGCCCGTGGTAGAAGTACACCGCCGCCGTGGTTGCCCCCACCTGCATGTAATACACCCGGCTCGCTGGGTCGAACAGGATCGACCCGTACGGCCCCCCGCCGTAGACGTACGTCAGGTCCGAGCCCCCCGGGTAGCTCGCGGTATCCCGGCGTATCACCTGCCGGCCGCCGGTTGCCTTGTCGTACGTGTAGCTCAGCGCAAAGGCCGCCCGCCCCGAACTCCCGATTGCCGAGTCCACATCCTGCGTGAACGTCACCAGGTTCCCCCAGCCGTCGTACTCGTACTTGACCTGGTCCTTGGCCGTCCCCGCGCTGGGGTCATCGTACTGCGTCACCGTGTCCACCATCCCCCGCGGCAGGTACACCGTCGCGATCCGCTCGATGGCGGCGTCAAAGCCGCCGACGATCGTGGTCGCCTTCCGCGCCGTCTCTCTCCCGAGGGTGTCGTAGACCGTCTCGATCACGTTCCCCGCCTGGTCCTTCTTCGAGGTCTCCTGCCCCTGCGCGTTGTACGCGTAGCTCACCACATCCGCATCGCTCGTCCCATCGATGTACGCCTGGGTCGTCCCCGCGTTCCCCGAATCGGGGTACTTCACCGCCCGCAGGCGGTTCTTGGTCGTCACCTTGTTCGCGCTGGGCGTTCCCGCCGTCGTCCCGTAGATGTACAGCGTCTCCTGGTCGGTCCCGGAGGTGTCGGCGATGATCTTGGTCCGCAGGCCCGCCGAGTACTCGTACCGGATGATCTGGTCCTCATCATCGTTGCTCCCGCCCCCGGGGCTCCCGTTGACGTAGTTGTTGATGACGGCCGTCTGGCGTCCCAGGTCGTCGTACTCAAAGCGCGTCTTGACCCCGCTGGTGCCCGAAGGGTCGCTGGGCTTGCCCGGGCTCTCGGTCTCCAGGACCGTGCCGTCATCGTTGTAGGTGGTCGTCGTCCGCAGCGCCGTCTGCGACCGCGTCGGCACGGTCAGCCACGAGCCCGAGGGCTTGCGGTCGAACGATGAGCCCCCGTTGTTCCCGTAGGCGACCGTGTCGATGACCCGGTCCAGGTCGTCGTACCACATCGCGGTGATCTGCGGCCGCGCCAGCCCGCTGCCCACCGTGAACGGGTTCCCATCGATGTCCAGGGCGCTGGTGGTAAAGAGGTCATCCCCGTGGCGGTTGAGTGTCACCGCCATCATGACGTTGTCCGAGTCCGTGCTCTCGTACAGGCTCTGGTGCTCCTCCAGCACCACCTCTCCGCTGACCGTGCTCGCGTGCGCGTAGGTGCTGTCGTTCTCGCTGGCCAGGATGAACCGGTGCGTGGTCCTCCCCAGCCGGTCGTAGAAGGTCTTGCTCAGCTCGTGCCCCTTCACCTTGATCACCCGCCCCGCGGCGTCCCGCCACGTGTCGCTGGTCAAGGAGTCATCATCCGAGCCATCGGCCTGGTCGATCTCCCACCGCTCCGTCCGGTACACCCGGCCCAGGGCGTCGTGGGAGCTTGTGTGCAGGCTCACCCGGTGCGTCTGCGTCCCGCTCGCCGCGGGATCGGTCGAAGAGGAGACCGATGAGGCGTACTGCGCCGTCGCGATGACCCGCCCGAGGTTGTCATACTTGTTGACGCTGTGCGGGGCCACCGGGTTGGTGGTCATGAGCAGCCGGCCGCGGAAGTCGTGGTCGTAGGTCGTGACTCGCTGGTCCGTGGTGGAGTTCTCCACGTACAGCGTGCGGGTGGTCAGGTGGCTGTTGCCCCCGGCGCCGCCGCCGTCGTAGACGCTGCGGCTGGTCTCCACCATGTTGGAACTGCCGGCCATCGGCGAGCCGGCCAGGCCCGTGTCGTCGGTCCCCAGGAACGTCGAGACCGTCCGCCCCAGCTCATCAAAGCTGGCCCGCGTGATCGTCCCCGTCGGGTCCACCGTCCGGATCTTCCGGCCCATCGAGTCGTACGCGAACGTCGTGGCGTCGTAGTCGGTCCCGCTCGAGCCCGCGCCCGAAGCCGGGATGTTGTGGTAGGTCCGCGACGCCGTCGCCTTGCTCCCGGCGCTGTCGTAGAGCGTCGTGCTCATCCGCGCCAGCGTCCCGGTCGTCAGGGCCAGGATCGGATCGGTGTCCGTCTCATCGATCCACGACGTCAGCGCCGCCGTCGAGCCCGAGGACGAGATCGCGATCAGGCCGCTGAACTCGCCCCCCCCGGCGTGGTTGGTCACCCCGTAGCTCGCCGGGCCGTAGTACGTCCCCCCGCTCGCCGTCGTCTTCCGCGGCCAGTTGATCGTGACGCCTCTGCCATCGACCAGCACGCTGTAATAGCTCTTGTGCACCCGGCCGTCGGGCTCGGTCATCTCATCGGGCCGCCCCTGGGCGTCGTAGCTGTGCAGCGTGATCCGGTGCACCCCATCCCCCGTCTCCGTGATCCCGAAGTCGCCGTTGGGGTCGGGGGAGAGGCCCCCGGTATTGGTCTTGACATCATCGATCCGCTTGGTCAGCTGGCCGCTGGTGTAGACCATGTGCGTGTAGATGCCGTCGGGCGCCCGCATGTACGCCGTGGTCCCATCCTGGCGCACAAAGCGGTCCATCGTCGTCGCCGCGTTGGAACCGTTCTGCGCCGTGGTCACGACCGGGTTGGTCGTCGTCGCCTGCTTGAGGGCCAGGTACAGCACGGCGGTGCTCGTCCCGCTCCACCACGCGTAGCTCATCGTCGTGGCGTCGTACGTGTTGGCCGTCGAGTAGGTGCTCGTCGCCGCGTAGTAGCTCCGCCGCTCGCTCACCATCGGCCGGTGGTCGGTGACCGTGCCAACGACCAGTCCGCGCGATGTGTAATCGGTCCACGAAGTGAAGTACGCCGTTCCCGTGTTCCCCTCCTTGTACTTGACCCCTTCGGGGAAGTGCTGGCAGGCGTCCGCGGTGCTCCGGCGGTCGAACACGTGCACCAGCCCCACGCTGGTGCTCCGGGTAAAGGCCCCCGTGCTGTGCGTGTACGCCGTGATGTTCTTGGGGGTGTGGATCGCCGTCACGCACCCGGTGCTCGAATCCCGCACCACCTCCGTCGCCCAGGTCTTGCTCGGGCTCCCCGAGGGATCGCTGTCGGTCACCACCCGCGAGATCGGCTGCCCGCACTCATCGAAGTACTGGCTCGCGTGCACGTTGTCGGGCTGCTTGATCACCGCCCGCTCTTTCCACTCATCGTCGTACCCGCTCACCGGGCTGAAGCTCCCGTTGGCCGCGTACGAGAACTCGTAGGTGCCGCTCGTCCCCCCGCCCCCGCACCCGCACTCCCCGTTGAAGAGCGCCTTGTACACCCGGTACGGGTGGCTCCCGCCCGTGTCCAGGTACTCGAGGTACGCCGCGGCGTACGCCTTCAGGTTCGCATCCGTGTCCGTCAGGAACTCCGGGTCGCTCCCGCCCCCGTACTCGAGCGCCGAGTCCGCCGTGTAGTCGTGGTTCCGGCAGCCCTCTTCCCCCAGCACCAGCTTGACCTGGTGCGGCTCGCCCCGCTGCCCATCGCTGTTGGCCCAGCTCCCCGTGTAGTACCGGTAGTAGGTTCTCCGCTTCTGCTCGATCCCCGAGTCGGTCATCGGCGTCGTCACCGTCACCAGCTTGAGGTTCCCGGTCTTGCCCTTGCCCGAGTCGTCCGCCGCGTAGTACGCGTAGTCCACCTTCGCCACCAGCGTCTCGGTCCCGCAGGACCCCCACCCGCCCCCGGCGTCGGTCTCGACCAGCACCTGCTCCAGACGCTTGACGCCCCCGATCGTGCTCCCCGAGTAGCTGTAGCAGTACCGCCGCCCCGCGGCGTCGTACGCCGTGCTGATCCCCCCATCGGCCGTGTACCCGCTGCTGATCGCGGTCGAGGCCGTGGTCGCATCCCCCACGTACGCGACGTTCCCGGCGGGATCGACGATCTTCCAGATCTGGTACGCCGCCGCCCCGCTGCTGGTCCCGCCGAAGAAGTGCGTCGCGACCCCGTGCTGGTCGTAGTACACGAATGTGTCCACGAGCCCGTTGTCCTCACCCATGTTGGGGTCGTGGTACACCACCGCGCCCGCGCACCCGTTCACGCCGGTGAAGAAGTCGGAGTACGTGACCTCGTCGGAGACCTGCTTGAACTCCAGGAACCGGTCCGCCCCGTAGATGATGTACAGCACATCCGGACTGCCCGCGTGCCGCACCACCGCCGGCTGGCTCATCTGGAACCAGTTGTGCCCCTGGTACCCGTTGCTGTCCCGGTGCGCACTCCCGCTCGTCTCCTGCCGCCCGTTGAAGCTCCGCCCGATCCGCCACGCCGCCATCCCCGGCTGCGGTAACGCCAGGTCGATCTCCGTCGGCATGTACGTGCCCGTCGTTACGCTCACCTCACCCACCCTCGCCGTCGAGGGCGCGCTGTCCCCGAACGGGTTCCCCGCCAGCGCCCATCCCTGCACGCTCCCGGCCCGCATCGAGCCGTCGATCCCCACACCCCGCGCGTAGTGCAAGGGCCGGATGTCCTGCACCGCCGACGCCCCCGAGGGCAGGTACGCCGTCAGCGAATCGTGGTGCAACGTCAGGATCTGGGCCTCGGCGACACCCCCCGCCAGAACCGCCAACGCCGCCAGCGACGACGCCCACCCCGCCCGGCCCGGCACGCATCCCCGCCCGCCGCCCGACCGCCACGCCCCACGACCCGACGCCTTCCTTCCATTCGCTGCTGCCATCGCTGGGCCTCCAACGCGGCTCGCCTCTCCGGCGCGCACGCTCCAGCCCACTTCACCACCAATCCCGACCCCGCACAACCCCTTTTCATCACGTTTGAGCCGCCAGTCAAACGTGAACGCCGCACACGTTTGTACGTGCTGTGAAGCCTCGCTGTGCCCCCAAACGCTTGACAATCCCGAACGCGTCCTTACCAAGCTCATCGAAGTTGACACCGCCGAAGCCACAAACGACAAGGGAAAACCAGCTTTTCCTAGTGGACGCAGGGCCCGCGGGTTGATCTACTGGACTTGCCTCCGCTGGGCTTCAACCATCGCGATTCCTGGGCAGTGTGCTCCTATGCAGTTCGGTGAAGATTCCATTATGGAACTGGCAAGGCTGGCGCACCACTTCTGGTGCCGGAAGATGCTGCGCGGCGGCTGGACGTACGCGGACCGGTACAATGCGGCGATGCGGACCCACGACGCCCTGCAGCCCTTTGACCGGCTCGACGCCCGCGATCAGCGCACGGTTCAATTGATCGTCACAGCGGAAGGCTTCGCCGACCAGATGGCCGACGTCGTGGACTATCCGCGGGGGCCAAACAGGCCATGGACCGCCGAAGAGCTCCATCCCGGGTTCAAGGTCGGGTGGGCGCCGCACATTCGGTTGCCCGAAGGAGAAGCGAGCGCCCAGGTCGGCGTGGTGGAGTCCTGGGAGGTCGATCCGGTCAGCCGCGAACTTGTTCAACTCAGCGTCCGCTGGCCGTCGGGGGACCTTACGGAGCACCTTCCGGATGAGGGTGACTTGATCCGGCTGGATCACGCGTAGCCGGAGTCGCGTTCGGGCGGCGCACGACCGATGCGAGCGTCGGGTCGTTGAGGTGCAGGTGCACGGCGTTCCCATCGTCGGTGGCCAGCACCAGCACCCCGCCGCGGCCCTCCTCTCTGGCCCGGAAACTCGCGGCCGGGCCCAGGGAGCAGATCCGGCGGCGTTGCCCCTCGCGAACGATGACGATGTACCCCGCCTGGGCCAGCCGCCGAACGTTGTGGCTGACATGCGAAACTTCGACCTCAAGGTGCGCTGCGAGGGAGGAGACATCCATCGGGCCGTGGGCCAGCACGAGAAGGATCTCGCGCCGAAGCGCGGCGTGAATCAGGTCGATCGCATCCGTCAGCGTGACGAAGGCGATCCGTGCGGAGTCATTCCGACGAGGGGACATGCGAACCTCCCTCGTGGATGGTGCATCGCAGCCATCCGCGTTCCGGACCGCCCGGCGGTCCGCCCAGCACGATGCGACGAAAGCGTCGCCCCGCTCCATCGTACCAGAATTCACCGCCCGTGGTTGCGGACCAAACCGGACTCGCTTCCACATCCACGAATCCGAGCCCCTGCGTGGACGGGTGAGGGGCGGGTGAGGGGGCGGAGAACGGACGGAGGGGCGAAGGGGAACGCGGAAGGTTGTGGCGGGGGTGGGGTGCGGGGGGGGTAGGGTGGGGTGTGGGAGGAGGTGGGGAGTGGGGCCGTGGCCCGGCGCGGGCCGGAGATCTGCAAGGTTGTGTAAGTGTTCTGCAAAACCGCTTTGGGCGATTCCCAGAGGGGTTTTCCGCTCAATCGTGTGGATACTGGCTCACGGGAGACTGCACCGGCGGATCTTGCGCCGCCCGCCGGCTTCATCGGGGCGGCGGCGTGCGCGGCCGAAGTCGTCGTACGCGGACCGAAGAACGACGGCGGGGGGGTGGGGAGGTGGGGAGGTGGGGACGTGGGGGTTAACCCCTGGAGACGCCGAGGGCCACTCGCAAGGAGACCGCCTCAAGCCGACTTTCTTGAGCACCCGGTCCTGAAGCCGCATCATCCCCGAGGTCGTCGCGGCCACTGACAATTGGGGACCAACAAGGCTGGATTATACGGATGGCTGCCGTCGTGCTCCATCAGCCGATCCCAACCCGGAAGGTTGACAGCTCCTTCCCCCGGAATGCGCTGCAGACCGAGATGAGATCTGGTCGCATCGACGAGATGCATGACGAGGGTGGGCGACTGCCCGGGCGCAGCGCCGTGACCAGAACCGAAAAACGCGGAGAGCATCTCCGTGCCAACGCCGTATCGGATCATTGGTTCTCAGGATACCACGCGTCACCCGTCGACAAGACGGCTAGTTCCCTCCGAACACAGTGCTAAGTCATCGAGAGCTGCTCGGAAACCGGGCCACAACCGCTTGACGTTTCGGCGAGGTGATCGCTCCATGTGCATGTCGGGGCGAGCCAACACCCCGCGAAGGAGCACGCGATGAAGCACGCCGCCAAGAGCACCTCGAAGCGCACCACGAAGCGAACCGCGAACCACGCCAAGGCCAGGAGCATGGCCGCGGCCGCCGAGGCGGTCCGTAAGCGACTGGGCCTGGAGACGCTCGCCGACCGCGGCCGCGACGCCCTGGACTTCCACGACCTCTCGGTCGAGTCGATCCGCGAAGCCATCGCCCTGGCTTTCGACGCCGGGTGGAACGCGGGCTTCGAGGCCGGGTCCACGCTCGCACGCTGAAGCACCTGCAAGGAGAACGCGATGACAACCCAGCCCAACCAGCCGAACATGACCAACGACGACCTGCTCGACAGCCTGGTGATCACGAAGGTCAAGGCCCGCACGCGGGCCCCCGGCTCCTGGGTGGACGGCACCATCGGCGGCGACCGCTTCCAGGCCCTGGTCTTCCCCGAGCCCGCCAGCGACCCGGCCTTCGAGATCGAGGGCAGCAACATCAGCAAGTTCTGGCTGGCCGACGATGAGGGCCGCGTGGTCGCCGACTTTGACCGCGGCTGGAACCTCACGCCCGCGACCGAGATCGCGAAGCGCCTCACCGACCTGCTCGCGGCGGGCCTGGCCGAGACCCTGTACGGCTGAGCACCACCAACGGAGACTCCACCGATGAACTTCGAAGTCCAAGGCGTCGAGTTCCCGACCGAGAACGAGGCCATCCAGCACACCTGCGCGAGCGGGCGGGGACACGCGATCCGCATCAGCGGCAAGAACATGGTGATCGAAAAGGCCGAGGCCGACCGCATCGCCGCGCTCGGCGCGTGCTTCGCCTACCTGACGCTGCTCGACCTTCCCGATGGGTCCACGCGGATCGTCACGGTGCCGGTCAACTGACCCCCCGCCACCGGCGCGGGACACCGCGCCGAGGGCCTTTGCCCGCCGGACTGTCCGGCGAGGGATCACACATATTCGAAAGGGTTTGCGATGAAGAAGGACCAGGTCCGGATCGGGAATCTCTACACCGCGAAGGTGTCGGGCGGGCTCGCCACGGTGAAGATTACCGAGGAGCGATGGCTGGGCGATGAGCACAAGGGCTGGAAGGGCGTCAATGTCGAGACCGGCCGCGCGGTGACGATCAAGAGCGCCCAGCGGTTGCGGGCGGCGGTGGGCGGGAAGGCCGCCAACCCGTCGCCCGACGTTGGCCCGCGCGGCGAAGCAACGCCCGAGGTGGTCGCGGTGGCGGTGTCGCCCAAGCCGCCCAAGGCGGGGGCAACCAAGACCCCCGCGAAGGCCAAAGCACCCACCCCCCCAAGGCCGACAAGCCCGCCACGGCCGCCAAGCCCGCGAAGGCACCCAAAGCCGCCAAGCCCACCACACCCAAGGCCCCGAAGAAGACCGGCGGATCGATGAGCGGCCTCGATGCCGCGGCCAAGGTCCTCGCCGATTCCAGGAAGCCGATGTCCACCAAGGAGATCGTCGCCAAGGCGTTCAAGCAGAACCTCTGGCGGAGCGAGGGGGCCACGCCCGAGGCGACCATCTACGCCGCGATCATTCGGGAGATCAGCGCCAAGGGCGGCGAGGCCCGATTCAAGAAAGCCGAGCGCGGCAGGTTCGCGGCGGCCGGGAAGGGGGCCTGACCGGTGGTTGACTACACCAACCTCATCTTCGCGGTCGAGAACGACGAGCTGGTCATGTACGCCGTGGCCAAGAGCACCGGCAAGCCCTACCGCCACACCTGCCCCCAAGCCTCGTTCGAAGCCGTCGCCTGCGCGCTCGAGGAAGCCCCCGACGGCCTCACCCGCGATCAGCTGCGGGAAGGCACGGGCCTGGCGTGGTCCCGCATCGCGGTGGCGCTCCTGTTCCTGGATGAACGGTCGATCATCGAACGCAAGGGCAGGCGGGGCCAGCTCTGCATCCCGGCGACCGAGGCGGTCCTCCTCGACGCCATGACCGAGTACCACGCCGTGCGCGAAGGCGCTTGAAGTGTTCATACCTTGCTTTCCCCCGCCCCGGCTGATCCCGGGGCTTTCTCTCTGGCGGAATCAACACTCGCGAACGTTCTGATCCCACTGTCCACCCGCGCGGCAGCGCATGAGCGGAGAGAACCGACACTAGCCTCAATTACGAAACTCGCGGCCGTGCCCTTCCTCATCGTTGCGGCGGGCTTCCGAGTCATACCAGTCCGCGACGGACCTGAGAACCGCGGCCGCACGGGCACCATCTTTGTCGATGCGGTCCGCCATGGCGCGGTAGGCATCGCGTAGACGTCGCTCTTCGGATCCATCGTCACCAAGATAATGCGCGCCCCGGCGATTTCGAATTTCGCAGGCGAAGCCTCTGTCCAGGACGTCACTGGAAATCGCCCCGATGCAGTCCCGAACCGCCTTGCAGGGCCAGGCACCGTCCGCGTCCGCCGGTGCATAGGCAAACACCTGGCCAATCTGCGAATCCGCGACCTTGAGACGCCCTTTGGAATCCGCAAGTTTGCGGACTACGGCGATCCACTTCTGAAGTGCTTCCGCATCAACCTGACCCTTCACGAAGGGCACCGTGGGGTCGCCCTCGTGAAATCTATGGGGCGCTCGTGAGCCAAAGACAGCAGATCCCAGATCGAGCCCCGGCACGAATCGCCATGCATCCAATACCTGATGCGCCCGCCTCCACATCTCGTGCTCTGGTTCCTCGAGGGGTGCATCTCCATTTGGCTCGTTCTCCCCGCGAAACACCAGCGCCAACAGGTCCACGAAGAACTCAGGGGACTCGGCCAACGCCTTGGACAGCGCTCTGTAGCCTCTGACAGAGTTCTGCAGCGCCGGAAGCCATCGCCACTCACAGCGCTCCATGAGGTCCCGGGCACCCGGTATCTCCGCGGCGTGCTGCTCCGCGAACTCCAGCAGATCCTCCAGGCCGTGGCCCACCATTCCGGCGTTCATGGTGCCAGGGCTCTCTTCGCTCGGATGATCCGAGGCGGCACTCAAGACCTGTTCGCACAGCTTCGCCAAGTCAGGCGTCAACGCCCCGCCGCAGTTGGACCTGTTGTCATGAAGGGCCGTGGAGATCAACTCGAGCACCGTCAGCAGCCGCCCCGCTTTCAGTAGTCGCGGGATCGCCCACAAGGCCTCCTTGGCGTGCAGATAATGAATTCTGAGCACGCCCCAATACCGGCTGCACAACTCGGGAAAGTCTGCTTCGAGCCGCTGCCACAAGTCCTGCGTCGGCCACAGGCATTCCACAAAGCGAAGCATGGCGCCGAGGTCGTTCGCGGCGTGCAGCCTTGCCAGTGCTGCTGACCGCCACTCTTGTCCTCCTTCTTGCTCCATGGCCCGAATGAACCCAAAGCCCAGCCTGTGCTCCTTGGTCGGCGGTCCGGTCGGCTGTTCAGCAAGCACCGTCCGTGCGATGATTAGCCACGGGTCGCCCCTTAACGTAGACCAGGCAAGCGCCGCTCCCAGAGGACCCGGGTCACCAACCTCATTTGCCCAACTGATCACGGCGTCGAGCGACTCCTCCTTGATCACATCGTCGACCGCGCTTCCCCGTAGAACCCGAAGTTGCTTCTGTTCGTCCTCAAAGCTGAGAGTGTCAAGTTCACGCGAGCGCGGGCAAAGAGTGAAAAGCCATCTATGCCGATCCCGCGCAGAAGATGGACTTGTGAGCTGGGCAAGGTGTTCAAGCGTCTTCAAGTCCGTTTCATTCACCGCCCAGTCTTCCTCAGCGTGAATGGCATTTGCCTCCACCAGCTCTCTCAGCCTCTCATGCACAGCCAAGCGGCATTCGCGCTGCCAAACACCTCGGTCGACGAATTCCAGAGCTCGCACGACCTCCGCGGCCTTTGCCGGACGGCTCTTCATCAACTCGGGCAAGAACGCGACCAGCCGCGACCATCGTTGCGGATCGCTCTCGGCCATCGCGATCAATCGGTCCACCACTCCATCAACACAGGCCCAGTATTCCGCCCGGTTCAATGCACGCGTTGGCCCCTTCCAAGCTTGGTATCCCGGCCCGCCTGATGTCATTGTCGAGTCATGCCGGCGCGGAAGAAGACCAAGACAACAGGTAAAAGCCGGTTCCGGGAACTTGCGAATCAGTTGGTCCAGCGCGCCCAGACGCTGCTCCACCGTCGCTTGGGTAGCCGGTCTCCAAGGTAGCATTATGCTGCGCAGACTGGCTGCAGGACGGTTGGCGAGTTGGCCGCCAGGATCCAACTCTGCCAGGTGGCCCAGAATCAACACCGCGCGAGCAAGGTAGTCGGGACTCCACGCCACGGCCTCGAGCGCCCACAACAGACCGGTGTGGCGACCGCCCATGAACACACCGTACTCCTTGAACAACTCAAGGACTATCCCATTGTCCTTGATCATCGCCTCCGCCGCCCTGCAGAACACTTCAGGGGCGGCCTCGGCAAGAGACGGCAACCACGAAGCGAGGGACAGCCAGGCGGCTCGCTGGTCACCAGATTCAAGTAACCTGCGAACGATGCCGCCGGCGACCGCCTTTCCATCGACACCTCTGAGGTGCTCTTGCTGCGACCCAAACATCGCGATCGATCGGACCAATCCCCGCCGGAGCGACTCGGAATACCGGTGCTTCTTCCCGCGCAAACTTGCAAGCCACCGTTCATCCTGGGGCAGATCGAGCGAGGGGTCGGGTTCTCCCAAGATGGACACTGCCGTCTCGGCGAACCTCTTTGACAAGGCCGGCGTAATGAACTGCGCCAGTCGCTGCCACACAAATCTCCAGGCGATCCAGCCCCATTCTCCTTCCGCAAGTTCCATCGGGCCATCAGGTTCACGCCACTGCATGGCAAGGCGGCCAACCTCCGCGTAAGGCCGTTCCGCGAGGCTGGCAATCACCTCGTGATCCGGACACTCAACATCGATCCAACCACCGGCCAAGACGAGGGGCGCAAGCTCGGCGGCTGCCCTCGGGACAAGCCACGGGAGGTCCGGATTACCCGCCTGGACCATCCAGATCGCTGCCTTGAGGCTCCCCCCGCACTCTGACGCCATTCGTCCGGCGTGATGATCATCGATCCCCGCAGCTACCAAAGCCTTTGCCACGGCGTCTCGCTTCAGCCTGGGCAGAACGACATCTGCATCCTGAGGACGTCCCAGCCGGGTCGATGTCGGCGTTACCGTTCGGATCCAAGGAAATGCTCGCGGCGGCAATCGGCCGCTTATCGACGCATCCTCAAGCACCACTACGTGAGGGACCTGCAGTCCGCTCAGGTAGTGCTGGCAGGAAGCCCCTTGAGCAAACAGGACACGCGAAGCGAGGGGGACGTCCTGCGCTTGGCGAGCAACGGCCGCCACGAAGTCGATAACTTCGTCCGCCGACTCCGCGGCAATCGTGAGGTGGCCTTCGGGTTGCGCCAGCCAGCGTGCAACGTGGCTCGCCGCCGCAGCCCTTCCCCCTATCACGAGCTCAGGTGTGACACGAGAGCCATACTTCGACTCAACCCTTCGTACCCAGGCGAACTCGAGATCATCCAACTCGTCGACGGACCGACCCATTTGATTGCACATCCACGCTGTGACGGCCGGGGCTCGCTCCAACCACTCGCTCAGAGTCGGCCCGTCGATCACGCGGATATCACGCCATGCCCCTTCCGCAGTCTTGGTGGTCACCCACCTGTCCTTGGTGGGCCATCTGTGGGGCGTCACGAAGACGAACGTGGTTGAGGCAGGGTTTACTAGACGCGGCGTCTCCGTGCGTTTGCGGTAATCACTCGTCGCCTTGTGACTCGGCCGGCTGTCAACACCCATTTCCCAGGCTGCTTCGCCCACAGGTATGTACGGGTGGCCACCCGAGTGTTCAGTGCGGCCATCCCAGCCCGGCAGTCCCACATCGTCGCCGCCGGGCATGCGCAACAAACCGAGGTCATCAGTGGTGGCATCGATCAGGCGTTTGACCAGGCGAGGCAAGAGTCCCGGAGCCTCGACGCGACCCGAAGCAAAGAAATCGGACAATGCTCCGGAGGTGACGCCATGTCGGATCATTCCAACAGAATACCCATGTTTCCGATCTGACAGACGCTGACCGCATCCGTGTCGGTCGACGATCAAGTGTCGCGACAGCCGCCGCACGCCGAACTGCCCTGCAACAATGTCACATGCTCATCAAGCTCTCGGTATCGGGGTACCGCTGCTTTCCCGTTCATCCGCCGGCAGATTTCGAGTTGGGGTCGGGAGTGACGGCATTTGTCGGTGAGAACAATGCCGGCAAGTCAGCGGCCATGCGGCTCCTTCATGATGTAAGGCCGGTTCTTCAATCTCTGGTGGTACCCCGAAACCTGAACGCTCTGCTCAAGAATCCCAACGGGCTTGGCTTCGGTGCCGAGGTTCGGAATCCAGGGGAGACGCTGTTCAATGGCGGCGCCAGCGAGCTGAAACTGTCGATATCCGTTTCGAATCACGGTGCCACTCGAGATTCATTGAAGCCTTACCCCACGCTGCTCAATCTCACCATGTCGCCAGACTTCGCCTGGAGGGCCAAGTGGGCCGACGGCTCCGGAACGTTGTTCTTCGTCGATGACCAGGACAAGTCCTATGTCCACAACGTTCCTGGCACCATAACCGGCGATGCGAAGCCCATCATGGATGCGCTGCGGGTCCTCGCGAACGTAGCTTACATCCCGTCTGCTCGCTTCGCTCTGCGCGGGGGCGGCACTGCTTTCGACGCGCCTATAGGTGATCAACTGACGGCCGAGTGGGACAACGTTCAGAACGGGCTGGACAAGCGAAAGAACGCGCTCGCGCAGGACATCGAGGAATCGCTCGCCTCTCTGTTTGGCTTCGCCAGTCTGCATCCTGTTCCGACGATCGGACAGGCCACCGGGATGCAGTTCCGCATACCCAAGGAAGGACAGTTTCGATCCGACGAGATCGGAACTGGTCTCTCACAAGTCTTTTGCGCGTTGTATACCGCCGCAACAACAAGGCCCAGTGTCATCATGATCGATGAGCCGGAGTTCAGCCTGCATCCCACGCTGCAGTTCAGGTTCCTGAAAGAGCTTCAGAGGCACGCCGCCTTGGGGCTCGTATTCTCGACCCACAGCCTCGGCCTGGCGATGAACGCCGCGGATCGGGTCTATTCGGTGACCCGGCAACGCGGGAACAAGTCAACCTCAGGTCGGCCATGGTCGAAGGTGACGACCATTGCCGAAACCCACGACCTGCCCGCGCTGCTGGGTGCTTTGAGCTATTCAAGTTATGGGGATGCGGCGAGCCGGCAGGTCCTGCTGGTCGAGGGCCCAACGGACTTGCGCACAATCCAAGTCCTGCTTCAAAAGTTGGGTATTGCCGGCGAAGTCGTTTGCGTTCACATGGGAGGCAACACCACCATCCAGAATCTAGAAAACGCGGCGGCTCAGCTTGCGGGCGTGAAGCGCCTTTGCTCCCGGGTATGGTGCCTCATCGACAGCGAGGCAATCGCGGAAGGAAAAATTGAAGGGAATCGTAAAGCGTTTTTGGACCTTTGCCTGAGCATGGACATCCATGCCCACGCCACCAGCCTCCAGGCCACAGAGAACTACCTCACCGAGGCCGCGTGCAAGGCTGTCATTGGCGAGCACGCGTTGGGGCCCGAGCACTTCAGCAAACCGACCAAAGAGGTCAACGGATGGACCAAGCACCAGGCATGGCAAATCGCGGCTGCGATGGACCCCATAGAGTTCCGCGATGTCGGAGAGTTCCTACTTCACATTGCGAAGGCCGTCAGGCAACATCGAAACAAACTTGATGCGTGACACCCGCGGGAATGTCCGCCTTGGACGCGTGGGCCAGGCCGCACGATCGCGGTTCACCTGACACCCAATCTGACACCTGCAACCGCGCACAAACGGAATGTTTCGGCTATTGGGTCTCTCGCCGAAAGTGCCCCCGAATCCCAAAGAACTTGGAGGTTTCCGCAGAAGTTTCGGGTTTCCGGTCATTGGGCCGAGACGCCTTAAAAGGCCGCTGCTCTACCGCTGAGCTACACCCTCGCCCGAGCCGCGGCGGTCTCCCGCCGGGCGCGAACGCAATGATAGGACACCTGCCCAACTCCGCCGAACACTTCCGGTCCCTGTCCGCACGCTGAGCCGGTCCTCCGCCGATGCCGGATTGCCCTTTCCCCGATGATCCTGCTACGCTGCCCGTCCGATCGAACGTTCTTTCACCGGATGCTCATCATGCCCACACGATCACTGATCCTTGCCCTCATGCTCCTCACCGCTTGCGGCTCGACACGGTCGAGGCAGGCACAACCCCCCGTGCCTCCTCCGCCTCCGCCCGCGATGAGCGTGCAGAAGGCCCCCACCATCTCCATGGTGCAGTACCCCAGCATCAGCCCGGACGGCTCCGTGATCGTCTTCGCCGCGGGCGGGGACCTGTGGACCATTCCGGCCGCTGGCGGTGTTGCCCAGCGTCTGACCAGCCACCCCGCCGATGAGGCCCGCTCCGCCTTCAGCCCGGACGGCTCCCTCCTCGCCTTCGAGTCCGAACGCGACGGCCCGCGAAACATCTACCTCCTGCCCATCGCCAAGGCCGCCGACGGCGCCATCGTCGCCGCCGGTCCCATCCGCCGCGCGACCATTTCCGATCGCGCCCAGACCCTTTCCGGCTTCTCCGCCGACGGCAAGTTCGTGTACTTCCACGGCGCTCTCGATCCGTCCATCTTCCGCGGCACGCGCATGTACGCCGCTCCCGTCTCCGGCGATGGGCCGATGGTCCGACTTTCTGATGCGTTCGGCGCCGCTCCCCGCCCATCCGCAGATGGCCGGTCGCTCGCTTTCTACCGCAACCGTTTTGATTCCACCCGACCCATCTACGTCGGCGAGGCCTCCAGCGATGTCTACACGCTGGATCTCGGCGCCGGAACCTTTCGACGCCTTACCAGCGATGCTCACAACGATGCCGATCCCTTCTTCCTCCCCGACGGCTCCACCGTGTTCGTGTCCTCCCGCTCCGGCCAGAACAACATCTGGCGACTCCGAGCCGGCGGCACCGACGCCGACCGCGCCGCGCTGACCCAAGTCACCAACTTCAAGCCCGAACCCGGTCAAGCCTCCATCGGCCATGGCGTTCGCGACTTCAACGTTTCCCCGGGCGGGTGGAACGGCGTCTTTACGGTCTGGGACACGCTCTACACCGTCGATCTCAAGACCCCCGGCGCGGCCCCACGCCCCATCACCATCGTCGCCAATCCCGACGCCCCCAACCTCGACTTCCAGCGGACCAACCTCGCCCGCCAGGTCTCCGACGCCGCTCTCAGCCCCGATGGAAAGACGCTGGCCGTCATCGCCCGTGGGCAGGTGTTCGTCCGCAGCACCGACAAGGACCGCCCCACCCGCCGCGTCACCAACAACTCCTTCCGCGCCCGGGACCTCGCATGGACGCCCGATGGCCGGGTCCTCCTCTTCGCCTCCGACGACACGGGGGTCTACGGAATCTACGCCGCTACGGTCGCCCTTACGCGTGAGGACCTCGCCAACGATGGAAAGGCGAAGCCCGAGACCGCCGCGGCCAAGCCGGCAGACGCCAAGCCCGAGGAGCCCAAGCCGGAGGACACCAAACCCGATGAGGCCAAAGCCGCTGAAGGCGCTGACAAGAAGCCGGAGCCCCGCCCCTCACGCGAGAAGAAGACCGACTGGGGCAAGCGCTGGTCTGAATCCATCACCTTCAACATCGCCCCTCTCTCCATCGCCGCCGAGGATCAGGTCAACCCTCTTCCCTCACCCGACGGCAAGAAACTGCTCGTCACCCGCCATCGCGGCGACCTGGTGCTCATGGACATCGAGCTGACCGGCAACGACCACGCGGCGATTCCATCCATCAAGTCCGAACGCGTCGTCCTTCCCTCGTGGAACGAACCCGATGTCCAGTGGGCCTCGGACTCGCGCCACATTGTCTACGCCGTGCAGGATGTGCACTACAACTCCGACATCTGGCTCATGGACACCGGCGCGGAGGGGGACAAGGCCCGGCCCATCAACCTGACCCGCCACCCGGACACCGACCGCTCCCCTCGGCTCTCCGCCGACGGCAAGGTGCTCTACTTCGCCTCGGAGCGAAACGGCCGCTCCAATGGTGACCACGACGTCTACATGCTGTACCTGGACCAGAAACTCGAGGGCCTGCGTCCCTACGAACTGGCGGATTACTTCAAGGATGCTGCCGACAAGGCCAAGCGCCGCCGGCCCCTCGGCGCCCTCGCGGCCCCGACCTCCCCCGCCGGCGGCGCCGACCGCGCCCGCCCCGCCGAGGACAAAGCCGAGGAGAAGAAGGATGAACCCGCCAAGGAAGAGCCAAAGAAGGAAGCCAAACCCGAGGTCCTGACCTTCGATACCGAAGATGCCTATCTCCGCATCCGCCGTCTCACCTCCGACGCTGGTGTCGGCTCCCTCCAGATCACGCCGGGCGGAGAGCGCGTGATGTACACCACCTCAAGCGAGGGTGGCTCGCAACTCATTTCGGTGGACTACAAGAACGGCGACAAGAAGACTGCTTTCGCCGGCAGCGCCTCCAACATCACCGTGAACCTCGCCGGCGATCGGATCCTCTTCATCTCTGGCGGCGCACGGCCCGCCGGCCCCGCATCCGAGGATGCCCCCCGCCCCTCCGGCGGCGAGGCCTACCTCGGTCGTCCAGCGGGCGGAGAGACGGAACGCCTCGCGATCGACGCTCCGGTCGTCATCGATATCGCCGCGCAGCAACGCCAGAAGTTCCTCGAGGCCGCCCGCATCATCGGCAACGGCTTCTACCACTACACGCTCAAGGGCCTCGACTGGAAGGCCCTCACCAACCGCTACCTCGACCTCGCCGTTCGCACCCGTACCGACCAGGAGTTCAATCGAGTCTTCCTCAACTTGCTCGGAGAGCTCAACGGATCCCACCTCGGCATCTCCGGTGGACGTGACAACAGCGGCCAGGGCCAGCCCGTCGGCTACCTCGGCATCGACTTCAAGCCCGCCCCCGGCGGCTTCGCCATCACTCGCACCATCCCCGGTGGCCCCGCCGAGCGACGCACCTCCCGCCTCAATCCGGGCGATGTCCTCACGGCCGTCAACGGTGCCTCCCTCGCCCCTTCCGCCGACGCCCCGCCCTCCACGGACCTCGCCGCGGCCATGGCCGGCACCTCCGGGCAGGAAACCCTGCTCCAGGTCCGCTCCGCGGCGGGCGATACCCGCCTCGTGCTCATCGTTCCGCAGTCCTCCGGAGCGGACTCCGCCGATCGTTACCGCGACGAAGTTGCCCGCAACCGCGCCCGGGTCCATGAACTCTCCGGCGGCAAGCTCGGCTACCTCCACATCCGGGCCATGGACATGGCCTCCGTCCGCGACTTCGAACGCGACCTTTTCGCCGCCGCCGACGGCAAACTCGGCCTCATCATCGACGTCCGCGACAACGGCGGCGGGTCCACAGCTGACATCCTTCTCTCTTCGCTGACGGCCCCCCGCCACGCCTATACAGCCGATCGCGGCGTCGATCCCACCAAGGTCGCCAAGGACGCCTACCCCCGCGACCGACGGCTGATCTACGGCTACAACCGCGAGATCACTGTCCTTTGCAACCAGAACAGCTTCTCCAACGCCGAGATCTTCTCCCACGCCATCAAGACCACCAAGCGCGGCAAGCTCGTCGGCGTCCCCACCTTCGGCGCCGTCATCTCCACCGGCTCGGCCGGCCTCATCGACGGCACCACCATCCGCACCCCCTTCCGTGGCTGGTACCTTCCCGACGGCACCGACATGGAGAACAACGGCGCCGTCCCGGACATCATCGTGTCCATCACACCGGACGACGAGGTCGCCGGCAAGGACCCGCAACTTGAGGCGGCGGTGAAGGAACTGCTAACGCGCGCCCGGGAACCGTGACCCGCCCATCCCCCCCAACCCCCGTCGGAACAGAACGGTGTTGAAGTGAAATCTCGATAGACCCTCACTCACACCCCGACGCGTACGCGTTCAGGAAGCACTGGAAGTCGTTCGCCGTCAGGACGGGGCTCCCCGTGCTTCCATCGCAGTTCGCATACGGATGACCCGATGCGAACTTTTTCACGAAGCACTGGAAATCGTTGGCCGTCAGGTACGGAGGGGCGGTTGACTCATCGCAGTTGGCTCGGCACGTGCACATGAGGCGACCAATGTTCACGCTCGGCAGCCCGTTGATGAACCGCAGCGTGGGTGAAAGGTAATACACCGTCGGCCGTCCGTTCAAGCCGTCCGGCACTGACGCCAACCGGTGGTACACCGTGATCCCGTACGACGCTTGAGACGATCCCACAAGATCCCACGCCGCGCCGTTGCGGTTGTATTGCCACACACCGCTGATCCCGTTCCCCCAGCCCGTCGCGAAGATCGTTGGGGCTCCCTGCCCCTGCGTGAAGTCCACGGCGATGATGTCCTCCACCTGCGCGCCGATGCCGCCCCCGACCGACGACCATTCCTGCCCGTTCCACCTTGCCACGCCAATCGCCGACACCTGCCCAGCCATCGTGAAGTACCCACCCGCATAAAGCACCGGCCGCGCCGGTCCGGGGCCGTCCTCGTCGATCACCCGAAGCGCGACGCACGTGTGCAGGGCGCTCCGCAGCCCGTCTCCCACGACCTCCCTACCGCCGTTAACCCATCGGTACAGACCCGGAATCCAATCCACCGCCTGGAAAAGGCGCTCCGGCTGCGGTCCATCCCCGTCCTCGTCGTACACCGCGATCGCCAGTGCCGAGCCCGGAATCTCGGTCCACGCCGCTCCATCCCACATCATGATCGATGCCGTCCATCCCGGTGACGGACTCTCAAACCCGCCGCTGATCACGAGCCGGCGGGGCGTGGAAGCAAGGCCGTCGTGATCCCAACTCACCACCGTTGAAGTCCCGCCGGGCAAGACGCTCAATCCCGCCCCGATGGACTTCCACTCAACCCCGTTCCACCGGGCCACACCTCGGATCGCCTCGCCGTTGATCGTTGTAAAGTCCCCAACCGCGACAAGTTCCGGCGGCTCCGGTCCATCCCCGTCAAAGTCGTGGACCCCAAGGCCTCTGACTCCGTTCCCGTTGAACGTTCCCACGCTGGACCACTGACCTCGGTAACGCTTGGCCAGCCTGGCGATAGGTTGGCCCCCGGCGGAGGTGAAGGAGCCTCCAACAAAGAGCGCCGGGGCCTCCGGTCCCGGCCCGTCGGCGTCAAACACGGCGAGCGTCATCGGGCCGTTCGCGAGCCCCTGTGACATGGTGGCGAACTCGCTCGACCATACCGGCTGCCAGCACTGTCCGTGGGCAGCGCCGGCCATGAGAGCGAACGCAAGGGGCACACCTCTTCCGCTGATGCACGTTTTCATGTCAACACTCCCTTGGGTGTCAACAGCCTACCGCAGAGCTCATGCGTGAGTCAAGCCCAGCACCCTCTCCGCATGCTTCTGGCTGGCACCCTGCTCGCGCCGGATGCATTCCCGCCCTGCTTCCGCGACACACTTTCGCCTCCCCTCATCCATGAGCAGGCCCTTCAGGTCAGCCCCAAGGCTCTCCCGGGTCGACCGCACGATCCCCCCGCCCCTTTCAAACACCTCCACGATCGTGGCAAAGTCTTTGACAGCCGGGCCGATGATGGTCGGCTTGCCGAGGGCTATGGGCTCGATCGGATCGGACCCGAAGAGGTCCCCGAAACTGCGCCCGACGACCACGACATCCGCAAGGGCGTAGGCCTTCCTCAACTCCCCGATCGTGTCGAGCAGAAACCGACGCGTTGCGCTTCCCGTTCTCCCCTCGCTCCGACGGACACAGCCCGGCATCGCCGCGGCAGCCTCGTCGAATCGTTCGGGCTTGCGCGGGGCGCAGAGCAACTGAAGAGGCCCGATCTCCCTTTCCGTCGCCTCAACAGCGGCTACCAGGAGCGATTCTTCTTCAGGCCCCGTGCTGCCCGCGACGATCAGCGGGGGCGAGCCGGCCCCGCGCGCGATGCCGAGGTCCGCGGCCAGGCTATCCGCGCCGGCGACTTGGTCCTCGATCCGCGCCGCATCCCACTTCATCGAGCCGGTCACCATCACTTTGTCGGGCGGGACGCCCATGGCCCGGAACCTGACCGCGTACGCCTCATCCTGCACCGCGGCGAAGGCCAGCGAACCGAACACGCCCTTGAGCGCCCATCGGAGTTTGCGGTACCCGTTGAACGACCGCTCGCTCAGTCGGCCGTTGATGATGCACACGGGGATGCCCCGCTTCCGGCAGGCCCTCACGAAGTTGGGCCACAGTTCGAGTTCGACGAGCGCTACCGCATCCGGGCGTGTGCGATCAAGAAACCGCCGCACGGCCCACGAGGCGTCCAGGGGATACCGGACCACATCGCACGAATGGCCGAAGAGTTCCCTCGCGCGCTTGATGCCCGTGTCCGTGCCCACGCTGAGGATGACGTGCACCCGCCGCACGAGCAGGGGGATCATCTCCCGCAGCGCATTGACTTCCCCCACCGAGACCGCGTGGATGAGCACCCGCTTCATTCCCGCCCGGTCCCCCACCGCCCCAATCTTCCCAAACCGCTCCCCCCAGTCGCAGCGCTGCTTCCGGGCCCACCACGGCGCCGTCACCCCCCCGACCACCACATAGACAACGTCCAGTAGATTCACTCAGCACTCAGTCCTGAGCACTCAGCACTCCCAATGGGCAGGCGGGGATTCGAACCCCGAACCCTTCGCGTGTAAGGCGAATGCTCTAGCCGTTGAGCTACCCGCCCGGGCAGGCAAGTTTACACTCCGCCCGTGCGAAGGGCGCTGCTTGTTGCCGACCGAAACATCGCGCGGCGGAACGATGGGCACCCGCTCCGGCCACCTTCATTGCAATCAAACCGATCCGCCCGTCCCGCTCAGGAGCGACGTCTCAAGCCGCCTTGGCCGGCGTGGAGACGGCGGCCTTGACCGCGGTTTCGACGAGCTGGTCAAAGACCTTGGGATCGTCGATGGCGATCTGGCTGAGCATCTTGCGGTTCAGCAGGATGCCGGCCATCTTGAGGCCGTTCATGAACAGGCTGTAGCGGGTGTTGCGCATCCGGCATGCCGCCGTGATGCGGGTGATCCAGAGGGACCGCATGTCGCGCTTGCGGTTGCGGCGGTCGCGGTAGGCGTACGCCCCGGCGCGAATGAGGGCGTTCTCGGCCTGGTACTTGTGCTTGCTCTTGACGCCGTAATAGCCGCGGGCCTTGCGGAGGATTCGTTTCCGGGCTTGCGCGCGGGCGGCGCCTTTACGAACTCGGGGCATGGGTCAGACTCCAACGTGTGTCCGGCGGGGCGGGTTGAACCGACTTAGGGCCCGACGGGCGGTGCGTGCGGACACCGGCGAGGTGTCCGGGAAAACACGGGCGGGAAGCCCGTGCCTGAATCAGTCCTTCTTGGATTCCTGAGCGGCGCGACGCTCGGCGGGGCTGGGGCTCTTGCGGAGGGCCGTACGTGGCTGCGTGCGCCCGCGGAGGCGCCGGAACAGCAGCTTCTCCAGCCGCTTCGCGTCCGGGTTGGACATGTAGGGGTCCTTGCGGAGCTGACGAAGCCGCTTTCCACCCTTGCCGGAGCGGAGGTGCTTGTGGTTGGCGGAACGGTGGCGGACCTTGCCGGTCTTGCTGATCCTGATCCGCTTGGTCAGGCCTTTGTGAATCTTGTTCTTGGGCATCGGAAGCACTCCACGGCCCCGGCTTCAAAACGGGGCCGGTGGGGGCGAACAGTAGGAGGGAAAGGCCGGGTGAGCAACTCCAGCCGGGAGCCCGCCCGGGGCCCGAATCAGGGGCCGAGGAACGTGTCGTCCGCCGAAGCGGGCACTTCGTTGCCGTTGAGGGGGGCGAGCCCTCGTTTCTCCATGAACTTCTGAATCTGGACTTCAATGCCCCGTGGGAGCCAGATGTTGTCACCGTTGGGAAGGACGGGGGAAGCGAGCCAGCCCACCGAGCCATCGTTGCGGAGGGTGTGCTGGCCCTGGCAGGCGTGGTTGGGGGCGTTGGTGAACGGATCGACAGGTTCGCCGTGGAAAGCCCGGAGAACGACAGGAGACCGATCGGCAAGCACCACGGCTTCAGGCCCCCGCCTCCACACCGGGCGCTGGGCCCCGAACATGATCTGGTAGCTGTACGAAACCTCTTCGATGCGGCGCCAGTCAAACGCGCCGGGAGAAACGTTGGCGGTGGGTGCGGCTGGGTTCCCCGGGCAGGCCAGCGCGGCGATCGGCACGTACCCGGCGCGAGTCAGCGTGAAGAGGTTGGCGGAGTTGGACTGCTGCGGCTCCTTGCCCACCTGCCACCATGTCCCACCGGGCACGAGAGAGGCCGTGGCGACGGGAAGGGAGTCGCGATTCGCGCTCGCGTAGTTGCTCATGGCCAAGGCGGTGGAGCCGAGGTTGGTTCGGCACAGCGCCCGGCGACTCTGTTCCCGCATCGACGACATGACCGGGAGGAGCACCGCGCTGCCAATCAGGATGACCGCGGCGACAGAAAGCAGATCGCGAAGGCGAACGCCAGCCCCTCGGGCACGGCGCACGCCGGCGAGGCTGTAGGCGCCCTGCTCCGCGTCAATGTGGGCTTGCACGCGGGCGAGCGTTCGATCCGCGAGCGACCCGGAGGCGGGTGCCGTCGCGGCGGTGAGGAGCGAAAGCACCGCTTCTTGCTTGACGCCGCGGGCCCGGAGCGATGAAGGAAGGCGTGAAGGATCGAAAGCAGCCATGACGAGCGCATCGAGCGTTTCCTGGTCGTCAGGGCAGAGCGGGGTTTCATCCGCGGGCAGGCCCGCGGCACGATTGACCCGCGCCATCGTGACATCAATCAGGGCGGGGTCTGGTCCGGGGCCGGAGCGGAGCAGATTCAAGAGGGATGAGATCCGCCCGACGCGCTTGCGCTCCGCGCTCGCGGGGATGCGCGAAGCATCGAATCCGGCGTTGATGAGGGCCTCGATCGCCGCGGCATCGCGGGGGGAGAGCGAGGGCTCCAGATCCGTCTGGTGCTCATCGTGGTTCATGGCTTTCGGTTCTCGCTGGTGAGACTCTGCCAGTGTTTGGCGAAGGAGGCGACCGCGGCGTGCAGACGGCTCTTGACCGTGCCGAGGGGGATCTCGAGGTCCTCCGCGATCTGGGCGTAACTGAGTCGCTGGAAGTAGGCGAGGAGAAGAATCTCTTTCAAGGACTGGGGCATGCGGTCAACCGCCTTCTGGACAAGCTGGTCGCGTTCCTGATCCTGGAGCCCTTCGCCGGGTGAAGGGATGGAGACTTCCATGAGGTCAATGAAGGTCTGGCCAGAGCCGTCGGCGTTTCGATTGACAGGTGCGGAAAGGTCTACTTCCTGACGACGAACTCTCTTACGGAGCATGTCCCTGGCTTTGTTCGCAGCAATTGTGAAAAGCCACGGTTTGAAGCGGCGGGTGGCGTCGAACGTATCAGCGGATATATGGACCTGGAGGAACGTTTCCTGAAAGACGTCTTCCGCCGCCTGTCGGTCGCCCGTAAGGCGGACGAGGAATCGCAGCAGGTCTTCCTGGTGGCGCTCGATCAACAGGCGGAACGCGGCGGTATCCCCGTCCCGGTAGGCTTCGAGCAGTTGTTCATCGGTCTTGGGTGGCAAGCCAGGGGAATCCGGTCGGGTTCAGGCGAGTTCGGCAGGGACACTACGGGCGGAGCGGGGAGAGGATCGTCCAAAGCGATGGTTTGGGCATACCCGGACGTTACACGACTTTTCCAACTCGGCGTTCGAACGTGATCCCCCGCTCAGGGGGGAACCGCCGAAGGCCCTCGGCACGCAGGCCCGGTGCGGCGTGCGAGATATACCTATCGAATACCTGACGATTCGCGAAAATGTAGCGGGTCTCAACTTGGATTGGGGTCGGGGGATCGGTAAGACGGACGATCATGGCCGAATGGGCCCCGTGCTTGATGACTTCATCCACATGGCCATCTTCAAGCCAGGCGGTGTATTCCCGGGCGGTGCTCTGATCCGGTAATGTGGCGATGACGGAGTAAGCGATGGCGGCCATGGACGGAAGGGTATCGTCCGGGGGTAGGTTTCGCGAGGGGCAATACAGTGGTTGGTGGAACGTTTGGCGTGAAGGATGGGCCCGTTGGCAGAAGCGAAGCAGCCCGTGAATGAGGACGAGGTTGCCGGGCTGCTGGCGGCGGCATCCGCGGGCGATGAAGCCGCTTGGCGGGACATCATCGCCCGGTATTCGAAGCGGGTTTTTGCTCTGGCCAAGAGCCGGTGCCAGCGGACGGACTTGGCGGAGGAGGTCACGCAATCGGTGTTCGCCACAGTCGCAATGAAGCTGGGCTCGGGCGGCTACTCGGAGCGTGGAAGGTTCGAGTCGTGGCTGTTCCGAGTGGCGATGAACCGCATCCGAGACGAGATGCGGCGGCTCAAGCGGCATGCGGACCCGACCGATCCGGCGGTGCTGGGTGGTTCGAGGGCAGCGCCGGAGTCCGGGGTCGGGGTGGATGAAGCGACGCTGGCGAAGCTGCGGGTGGCGATGGAGCAGTTGCCGGATGCGGATCGAGAGATTGTCGAACTTCGACACCACGGGCAGATGAGCTTCCGTGAAATGTCGGAGATGCTTGGGGAGCCGCTGGGAACTCTGCTGGCGAGGCACCACCGGGCATTGAAGAAGCTCAAGCAGTTGATGGGGGAAGAGGGGGAGGATGAATCGTGAACAGCATTGATGAGGGCGGAGCCATGAAGACGCCGGACGAACTGAAGAATGTGGAAGCGACGCTGGACGCCTTGGGCGAAGCGGAACGGCAGTCTGCGCCGGCACGCCTGGCGCAGGGCGTGTTCCTGGCCAGCTACTCGAAGCTGAGGGGACCGGTTGAGGCTCCCGTGGTCCGCGTGCGTCGCCTGAACTGGGCGGGCCTGGGCCTGAAGGTGGCCGCCGCGGTGGCGCTGACCGGGGTGGCCGTTGGCCTGTGGACGCTCTCGGGTGGGAATCGCACCTCCGGTGGGTCGGGCGTGGTCCAGGTCGCGCTGTCGCACGGGCTGGAGGACGACGTCGACTTCCTGCTGGACCTGCGGTCCTCGGCGGATGATCTGGCCGTGCTGGGCGAACGGATCGACACGCTGTACCTGGATGCGACGAGCGTGCGGGACTCGCTCAGCGCTGAGCCCGGCTCGCTCATGCTTGGAGACACATCCCTGTGAATGCACGACTGGCATGGAGCGCGGCGGTGTTGATGCTGGCGGGCGGCGCGATGGCGCAGCCCCCGGCGGATCGCCCCCCGCCGGACGAACGGCCGGGCGCCATACAGCCCGAAGATCGCGCCGCGTTCCGGGCGAGGTTGGAGCGTGCGGCGGCCGAAAGCAAGCGCCGATGGGAGCGGCTGGAAGCGGCCATCCGCCGACTCGACGGCGGGGCATCCGTTGATGATGTCCGCCGCGAGACGGAAACTCCCGGACCCCGTGGAGAAGGTCGCGGACCTCGCCCCGGACCTCGGGGCGACGAGCCCCGGACGGGTGAGCCGCGTCGCGGCCCGGAACCGGCGAACGACGGCGAACGATTGTCACGGGAAGAGGTGCTCTCGCTGTTGGAAACGATGAACGCGACGTTCGCCGCGAAGATCAAGGAGGCGATGACCGAGAACCCGGCGATGGCGGGGCGGATTCTCGATCGGATGGAGCCGATGGTGCGAGAGATCAAGAGCGAGCGGGACCCGGAGATGAAGGGCCTTCGGATCCGGGACCTGACGCTCGGCTTTGAACTGGTGGGCGCAACGCGGGCGTTCGTGGAAGCTCGAAGAGCGGACCCCGAGAGTCAGGCAACGAAAGAGGCCGAGACGAAGCTGCGCGGCCTCTTCGCCGAGCACTTTGACCTGCGGACGCAGATGCATCGGCAGGAGATCGTGTCCTTGGAGCGGAGAATCGGGCAGATCCGCGAGGACTTGGACCGGCAACTGTCCAACCGCGAGACGATGATCGAGCGCCGAATGGAAGATGTGAAGCGGGGATTCCGCGGACGGGGTGAACCTCGCCGGGAAGGGGAGCCGAAGCGCGATGGCGGGACGCCTGAACGGCGCGAGCCCGAGGGCAAGCGTTCGCCCCGGTAAGTTGTTTCATGCCGCACTTCGCGAGCCTGCCTGTCAGGACACGATCGCGCCGGGGGAAATATCCGCCATCGGCGTGAGAACGACCACGCGCCGGGTTTCAGCGTCCTTGGGCGGATCGCCGGCGGCCAGGAGCATGCCGCGCGATTCCTCCCCGCGCAGCATGCGCGGGGCAAGATTGGCGACGATGACAATCAGCTTGCCGACCAGGTCCTCCGGCTTGTAGTACGCGCGGATACCGGCGCAGATCTGGCGAGGTGTCCCGGACCCATCGTCAAGCTGGAGCTTGAGCAGCTTGTCGGCGGAGGGGTGGAACTCGGCCTTCACAACGCGAGCAACGCGGAGATCGACGCGAGCGAACTCGTCGAAGGTGATTTGGGGCTTGGGCTGGGGCTCAGCGGCGGGTGTGGCCGGCGTGGGGGCGGCGTCTGCCATGAAGGGCACTCCTTGGGGGGCAAGTGTAGAAGCCCCGGGCGTCGGTGCGGAAAGCTCGTCATGGGCGGTCGGTCCACTTGAAGTCTCGGAAGTACGGCTTGCCGGGGTCCACGCCGTACGTTGGGGCGAGCTCGTCAAGATCGGGATCCCGCAGGGGAGCGCCTTGGTCCACGACAACTTGCGCCGCCCACGAACGCTGGATCCCATCGAGCAGCATCGCCTCGAAACGGAGCTGTGAGATGTACTCACTTTCGTCGAGCCTCGGACCGGGGTTGCCGCGGCAGGTGCCGCACAGACGAACCTCGACGCCCCGCTCACCCGGTTTGTTGACCATTCGCGAGTTGCCGCACTCCGGACAGGGCCAGGATTGGATGTACTTGTTCAAGCGGGAGAGGGCGCCCGTGAGGCCCGTGGCCCCGATCGCGCGTTCGTACCGGCGGAGGACCTCGGCGACGCCGGGTTGGTCCAGGAGACGACGCGCCTCCCGGCCATCCCCGGAGCGGGCCAGACCTAGAACCGAGGCTGCTTTGAACGCGGTTTCATCCGAGATGGCAAGAGTCGCACCAACGTTCCAGTCGGGAAGCGCGTAGCGGCGGTCCACCGAGCTGGCGATGGCCAGAAGCCAGCGCTTGTCGCGTTCCAGGCGTTCAACGCGAGCAATGCCCATCGCGCAGCTGGCGGCCAAGGTGGTCCCGCCCCGCTTTCGGTCGAGTTCGAAGGCGAGAACGAACAGCGTGCGGGCCAGGTTGGCACGCGGTTCATCATCCGCGCCATCCGCGATTTCCTCCGCCAAAAGGAAGTAACCCTCCGGCTGGTCCGGCGAGAGCGCGGCGAGCTTGGCAAGGATGACGGCGTCGAGCGGGGGCAGGATGGGCTCGACGCCGCGCGTGGTGACCGGCTGAGACGCCGCGCGAGTCGCGGCGGTCGGCGATGCCGCGAGGGCGACCGCGATGGTGACAGCGATGAGGAGCAACCGATTCATGTGGCGGGCTCCTGTTTGAAGCGAACGAGCCAGAGCTGCCCGATGGCCCGCTCGGCGATCTTGATCTGCTCGAGCACGTGGGCGGCACGCCGGCGATCCGCGGCCATGTTGGAGAGGATCAGGCGGACCTGGTCGGCCGAGGCGGGCTGCTCGCACGTGATGGTGTACGACATGATCTCGACAATGCTCGCCTGCTCAGCGGCGAACGCCTGCACCATCCCCCTCGCCTGACTCTGACGGCTGACACGGCGGCGCTCGATCTGATCAAGCGAGATCGGGGGCGGCGTGCTGGGGGCGAGCTTGTCGGCCATCGCACGCCAACGGCGGTAGACCTCCGCCGCGCTGGCATGGGCGGCGGGCTGAACTCGCGCGGCTCGCTGGTCGGGCGGAATCGGGGCAGGAGCCGCCATGCCGCGGTAGCAGGCGGAGAGAACGATGGAGAGTCGATCGATGCGAACGCGTGGACTCTCGGACGCGATGGACTCGAGCAGACGTTCAACCACCGCGCGGCGGGCGGCCATGGGCCACTCCGGATCGCGGAAGCCGGGCAGCGGCTTGCCGGCCACAACACTGACAAGTTCCGCGGCCGCGGCGGTCCGTGGGACACGGGGAAGCCGTTCGAGCAGGGCGTTGAGCATGGAAGCGGATTCGGCATGCTTCTTCACGGCTTCCTGCGCTGCGGCGCGGATGTCCTGGGGCGAACCGGTGAACGCCTCACCCATGAGCACCTCCGCATCGGTCGGGCCGATCGTCGTGGCGTTGGCAAGTTGATCGATGAGTTCGCGTTTGGCCCGCACGTTGTTCTTGGCGCCGAAGTAGCGCTCCGCCCAGGCGCCGTCGGACAGATCGGGCGCGGCCGCATCCTGGCGCTCTCGGACGCTCAGCGACATCGCTTGATCAACGGGACCGCGCGGGTCGTTGAGAATGCGGGTGACCTCCGCGGCGTCGCCCTTCCATTGCCACCACGCCGCTTCGTTGAGACGGAGCAGCGCGACGCCAGCGGCGAAGTCGTCGGTCTCGGACGAACTGGTGTAGGAGCTGTTGATGGCCTCGCGGGTAAGTTCGGCCCACTGGACGATCTGTTCATCACGGGCGAGAGCGTCGCGAATGGACCAGATCGTGGCGTACCGCTCCCGAAGTTCGGCGCGGGTGTTGTCCGAGGCGGACGTCGAAAGGACCATCGTGAGGTCGATGCCTTCCGCGGCGGATCGGGTGGCGAGCGTGGAGGTCACGACATTCAGGTCGGCTGTGGAGATCCGTCGGTCAGCAAACCATCGCAGCAGCCACTGGCGCGATTCATCCTCCGCACGCCAGGTGATCCGCCCGACGAGCTCGCTGATGACGCTCGCGACGGAGCGATTCGCGTTGGGTTCCGGGCCCTGAACCAGAAGAGTCTCAAGCCCGGCGAGGATCGTTCGCTGCCCCATGGCGTGGTCGGAGGCGACACTGAGCCCGCTCAACGCCGCGGCGCACGATGCCCAGGCACTCCACGCGGACAGGGAAGCTTCTTGTGACGGCTCGGTCGGTGTCAGTCGCGCCGGCCACGCCTGCGCCGCGACGGTCGCGCCCGATTCGAACGAAGGGTCCATGGAGGCTCGCGCCGGGCCCATAGCCGCGACCAGCGCCGACTCGATGGCGTTCTTTGTCGTTCCCGATAAGTCCCGCTCGCGTCCCAGGCGGGCGAGCATGCCGACCGACCAGATGCTGGACGTCACTTCGACCTTGTCGGCGGCCGGGCCTGCCTCGAACGCGCCGGCGTGGCGCCCGATGGCGCCGATCGCCCGCTCGGCAATGCCGGGCGCGGGGCCGCAACGGTACAGGAACTCGACCAGCGCATCATGCGCCGCGATCCGGTTGTCTCGCGGAAGAGCGGGCCAGTGCGCGGCGAGGCGGGCGATCACCGGTTCGAGCTGAGAAACGGCCGCGGCGGGTTCGATCGCCAGCGCCTCGGTGCAGGCGGCGATGGCTCGCGGGATGAAAGCAATGTCCTTCGCGTCAGGTACGGGGAGGGCCTGGCGCTTGGGCCGGGCAGGTTCCGGCGCGGTGGGCGTGGTGTCAGGAACCACCGCCGGGGGCGGGGCACTGACGACAGGGCTCGGAGATGGAGCAGGCGGGGGTGCGGGACTTCGTGTGGCGAGGATGATGCCGATGATCGCGGCGGCAAGGCCACCCATGGCGAGCAGCCCAAGTATCGCCGCGTTACGCAGGATCTTTGTGGATGGGTCCGGAACTTGCGGTGGATTGAGCGACGGGTCATGGCCCGTTGCATTGATTGACGAGGGAGCGTTTGGCGTGCCTGCGGTGCTCACTCCGTTGGGAAGAGCGACGGCCGGCGTACTGGAGGAGGGCGAAGCCTGCAGCCTGCTGGTCGGCCGCCGCGTAACCACCGGCCGCTCCGGACGGGGCCTGCGCCGCTTCCCTGCCAGACCCTTAAGCGTCTCGGCGACCTGGTGATTGGTGAGGCCGCGGCGGTGCGCCAATGAGACCAGGCGTCGCAGGGCCCGCTGATTCCATCCGCCAAAGAGGCCGAGGGTGAGAATGGCGTCGGCCTCGAGAAGTCGCTGCCAGTCAGCCGGTGATTCCCGGCGAAGCGGCGCCGGCGCGGCCACCGCGGCCGGGCGAACCGCCGCACCGCTGTATCTCGCGATGAGGTGCCGACGTACGACGGGATCGAGCAACTGAGCCGCCGCGGCGTGGACGGCGAGACGAACCTCATCGGCTTCGGGGGTATCGCACTCCGGATGACGATTGATCTTCTCGACCTGGCGATCGAGGGCGGAGAGCACAAGATCATCCGTGCAGGCCGCGGGGCTCAGGCCGAGGAGAGCAAAGGGACCGCCCGCGGCCTCTGCGGGGCCGAGGAACCTCTCAATCGGGCGCAGCCGGGGATCGTGAAGCGTCACGGACCACCCCCACCGCCACCGGATCGGACATCGCCGCTGGGTGATGACGGGGAACCCAGGCGGGCATCGAGTTCTTTCAACTTCGTGCCCCACGGCTCAGGGCCGAAGTCCGGGTGGAGCACCTTGTACTGCGCCATGACCTCACGGGCGCGGGCGGCGTCGGTCTCGATCAGGAGGCGAATGGTGTGGTACCGCGCTTCGAACCACTCGGGAGCAGTCGTCCCAGCGCCTGCCAAGATGGTCCGCCAGCAGTCCAGTGCACCTGCCTTGTCCCCGGCGATTTCCCCCAGTTCGGCGTACCGCCGAAGAACCTTCAGGGGTGAGTCGCCCAGTTTCAGCAGTTCGCGGTCAATCGCCGTTGCAACTTCCAGCATCGAACTGTCGCGAGACTGGGCATAGACGGTCGCGGCCGCATCGGCGACGGTGTTGTGCAACGAAAAGACGGCGGGGTCCTTGAGGGCGTCGGCGGTGCGCCCGAACTGCTCCATGACGCGAAGGCCGTGGGTGACCACATCTCGGAGGGCTTGCGCCGGCGCATCCGGCGCTCGCGCGGCAGCGAGGGCGCGGTTGTACATGAGCCGATCCGCCCGGTCCGAGAACGGCCCCTTGATCGCGCGAAGGCGGTCGTGCTGACGTGTCACCTCGGCCGCGTTGCCACGAAAGAGCGCGATCTGGAAGCGCCGGTACGTGATCTCATCCTCGATCTTGGACGTGTCATACCCGGCGGACGCCACGATCAGGTCGAACGCCTCAATCGCCTTGTCGGCTCGCTCGAGGTCGGGCGCCGTCATCCCCAGGACCGCATCGAGCACCTGACGCACACGGGCCATCACCTGCGTGACGATCTCGGCCCCATCCTTCGCAGAGGACTCCGCGAGCCTGCGCCGATCAAGACGTATGACCTCTTCCGCCACTTCGGCGAATCGCAGCGCCGCGAAGTCGCGATCGCTGCCCCGTGAGCGCCGGTAGATGGTGTAGAGCAGGTTGGCGCATTGCCGACGCGCCGTTTCGTGCAGCGGGGATCCGGGCTCGATCGCGAGAAGGATTTCCACGGCCTTCTCCTCGGAGATCATGCCCGAGGACGATTGCCGGAGCAGCAGCTTGGCCGCCCGCTGGGTCTGCGGAAACTTCTGCAGGTAGAGCGAGCCGAGGCCGACGAACCGCTCCCGCAGGCCGGTCTGCCCTCGCTCGACGGCCTTGTCGAGCGCGACGATGGCCATCCACAGCGCATCCTCGGCACGCCGGGGGTCGCGCTGACCCGCGGTCTGGAACGCTTGTTCAAAGCGGTCAGCGGCGAGGCGAAGATCGCCGGCATAGAACGTGGCAAGACCTCGGAGCAGGGCACCGTTCGACCGCTCCTCCCCGAATCGGGCGACATCCGCCGCGCCGAGGGCGGCATCAAGGGCGGTGGCGGCGGCCCGATATTGATTGATTACGGCATCGCGTGTCGACGGTTCATCGGGATTCTCGCCCGACTCCTGATGGGCCGTGCGAGCACGCTCGTAGATCTGCAAGCCTCGGATGTACTGGACGATGAACCCATCCCCGGCCAGGGGAGCGGACCCAAACTTGCCGACAAGATCCTGCACATGCCGCACCTCGCCGAGCGTGATCAGGTCGGTCAGCGCCGCGTCGGCCAGAGACTGCGCCAGCTCCTTCCCCCGTGGAAGCGACCAGCGGTCCAACGCGTCAAGCGTCAGCACGGCCAGCAGGCGGGCCTCACCCACGTCCAGGGGCTTGGCACTCTCGCCCTGGCCGCGCCGGCGGGTCACGAGAATCTGGAGGTCGTTCCAGCGACCCGCACCGGCCAGCACGACCATCCGGCGAACGAAGAGCTGGCGAACGATGTGATCCGGAACGCCATCGGCCAGTTCGATGGCCTCCAGCCACCGCTCGGCCGTCGTGTCTCGACCTCGCAGCGCTTCACACATCGCGACGCCGATGGCCGCCCGCGCGACGTGCTCGTATCGAAGCAGGCTGGATGGGAGACGCTCCAGCGTCGGCTCCCGCCCGCCGGAAGCGTTGAGCAGCCAGCCAAAACTCACGAGCGCCTCGGGAATGGACTGCGGCCGGCCGGACAGGAACGCAACGTAGTACGAGGACCAGCCCGCGTAGTAATGCGCGAGCGAGCGAAGGCGGCGAGAATCGGCCAGTTGGGCCCGTAAGGCAGCCCCATCCTCGTCGCGACCGCTGGCCTCCTGCCGCTCGAGCTGCTCAACCCGGCGGTTCAACTTCGCGGCGATGTCAAGGAACGTGGCATTGACCGCCCGAAGGGCACGTTCAGCCTCTTGCTTGTCCTCCGGGGACACGAGCCTGATTCGGTACTTTTCCGCGGTATCCTCGGCGAGAAGGTATCGCGCCTTGGCGAGGTTCAGCCGAAGATTGAACGAGTCGGCTTCCGGCACCTGGCGGAGCAGGTCCTGCCCCTGGGACTCCCAAGTCGAGCGTTCTATCTCCGTGGTGGCCGCATCCAGAAGCCCCACGTAGATGCTCCCAAGGCGATCAGCGATGAGCAGACGCTCGGGCCCTTCGGTGGACTTGAGCCGCTCGAGCAGATGCGCCGCGAGCAACCGGTTGAGACCACGGTCCGCGAGGTACTGTTCGATCACCGACCGCGGCGGCGGTTCTTCACCCGGGGTCTGGGCGAACCCCGACCTCGCCAGACCCGCCCCGAGGATCGCGAAGATCCCAGCTATGCACTTCCTGCGACTACTAGCGCGCCGGGACATAACTCACCTTCTGAAACCCGGCGTCACGCGTGGCCTGAAGCGCGGCCGCGGCGGATTCGACGGTGATACCCGAGGAAACGCGAACAATCACGCCGTTCTCCCGCGGGAGTTGGCGGAGCACAACGGTGAGCGCATCGCGGGAGTCCATCGTGCGTTCGCCAATCCGGAAGCGGGCCTTGCCGGGCGCGCCCGGTTCGACGTAAAGAACCTGGGGCGCGAGGTCTGATCCGCGGCCACGGCCTTGACTCTCCGTACGAAGCGCGGAAGGCAACTGGGCTTCTTCACCAGCCAGTGTTCCGGCCGTGACGAAGTAAATCAAAAGGAAGAAGACAACGTCGATGAGCGCGACCAAGGGAAGCCGCACCTTCTCGGGGTAAAACCGACGGTCCTCGCGACGGAGAAACTTCATGAGCCCTCCCCGATGGTCGCGAGCTTCCAGGAACGGACACCGGCCGTAGCGAGCAACTCCGCAAGCCGGTTAAGGTGCTGCGTCGGGCAGAGCCGCTCAGCACGAATGACGACCTCGACCGCATCGCCGCCGCGCAGCACTTCCGACTGCACCATGCGGGCGATGGTTGGCCCGTCAGACTCCACGCCCAGCACAGCAAGACGGCCATCGGCGCGAAGGTCGATGTAGATCGCTGTGGGCTGGGCGGCCTCGACCTTCGCCCCCTTCTCCTTCGGCAGATCGAGCGGCAGCAACTGCGTCTTGGCGAAGTGGGACGTCAGGGTGAAGAAAATGATGAGCAGCAGAACCACGTCGATCATCGGCGTGAGATCGAACGATGCCTCCGTGGGAAGTCTGGGACGCCCGAACTTCATCTCGCGGGAACTCCTTCGCGGGGCACCGTGGGCCGGCGCACCGGGCCCGCCTTGTCCTCGCTCCCGCCGGGCATGGACTCGAGCGTCCGCGTGAGGGTCTCGATCTGCTCCGCGATCTCGCTGATCAGATGGTCCACGTGCCGCCGGAAGACGGAAAAGAGAATGGTGCAGGGAATCGCGATGATGAGACCCTCCGCGGTGCAGATGAGCGCGATGGACATGAAGCTGGCAAGCTCCGTCGAGCGTGAGGCCCCCTCGAGCTGGCCGATGCTGCGGAACGCCCCGATCATGCCGATGACCGTGCCCAGCAGGCCGAGCATGGGCCCGACCGCGGCGATGATGCCGATCGAGTCGTTGTAGCGGTGCAGCCGATCGGCCTCGCGCTGGCCGGATTCTTCCAGCGCCGAGCGGAGCTCAAGAAAGCCAAAGGGCGACCGGGCGCACCGCTGGAGCGCCGAGCCAAACACGCGGGTAAGGAACGATGCATTCTCCGGCGCGAGACACAGGGCCGTGGCGCCCTCCGTATCGCCGGACTTGAGCAGGTCGCTCAGACGCTGGGACACCTGCGGCGGCGCCTGCTTGCTGCGGCGGAAGATCAGGATGTTCCGGATCACGAGCGTCACGGCGACAAACGAGACGAGCACGAGGATGTAGCTCACCGTGCCGCCGTCGTGGATGTAGTCCAGAAGGCTCTTGGACGGCAGAGTCTTGGGCGCGGCGTCCTGTGCAAGGGTCAACAGGTTCAACGGGGTGTCCTTTCCTGAATCGCGACGGTGCGACGGACCGGCGCAGCCATTCTGAACTTCGGCCACTCGAGCGCAGGGTGCGACGTGTAGCCCTCCGCAAGCTCACGCGCCAGCGTGTCGGCGCCTGGAGCGTCTCCCATTTCACGCAGCGCCACCGAGGCCTCGGCCAGGGCCACCCCGGCCAGGTACGGGTGCATCCCTGAGAACCGGGCGGGCAGATGCAGCAGTTCCACCACGCCAAGCTGCCGCTGCTCCGGAGAAGTTTCACGCAACAACGAACGCCCGATGGCGGCGCGGCACCACGCCTCGAGCCACGCGGGCGTTGGGCTGTTTGGCGTGCCCCGCAGGCGGTCCACCAGCGACTTCCTCGCCGCGGCACGCTGATCCGGACTTCCCGCTCGCGCCAAGACGATGTCCCGCACGATCTGCGAGCCGATGTCGTTCGCCCCGACGGACGGAATCTTCATCTCGTGCCCGCACTCAAACTGGGCGGCAGCAAAGAACATCGCCCGAAGTCCATCGGTCCGAGGATCGCCGGAGGGGGCCGGTGTCTGCCGGGCAAAGGCTTCAACACTCGGCCACGCCAGCCACACCGGCGGAAGTGCTGGAACCAAGCCGGTGGCCGCATCCACCGCCGGGAGCAACCCCGCATCCGACGCCCACGAGGCGTGAAGAACCTGCACGCCGGGTGGCGAGGCGGTGAGCGTCGCCAGCCACGGCTCAATCGCCGCGATGTGCGCCCCACGCCGAAGTCGGCACCGCAACAGCCCCTCCGCAACAACGGCGGCAGTCGCACCCGATTGGCCACGGTATTTTTCGAACAACTGCTCGAAGAGCGGCTCCGCGCTGAACGAATCGCCCCGCTCCAGGCGGGTCCTCGCTCGCCACGCCAGATCCGCGACGGGCAGAAAAGGCTCCGCTTTCACCGCCCACTCGCCCTCCACCAGACGGATCCGATCCCAACCGATGGCGATGGGTGCAGCGCCGGGCGCGCTGATGACAACGCCGGCGGGGTCGACGGAGGAAACCGTGCCGGGCGGAGTCGCTTCACCACCCCGCAGGGAAATCTGCGTGACCGACACCAGGCCCAGGAGCGCGAGGGCGATCATTTGCCGGGCCCTGCCACGTGCACGTACGTTCCGCCGGACTCTTCGGCGATCTTCTTCATGTTCGCCTCGCCCTCACGGCTGATGAACGTGATGCAGTGAATCGGTATACGCCACTCGGCGTTCATCTTCGCGATGTCCTTGACGTAGTCCTGCAGGAACTCGCCGTCGGTCATGAAGTAAATGGCATCCGGACGGGGGCGCATCCGGAACACAATCTTGAAGGCGTTGATCGGCTCCGTCGCTCCGTCGGCGATGATGAGCGAGACGGTGCGCCTCGCCCAGGCCTTCCCCGCGTCCGATGCCAGGACCCACTCCGCCCGGTTGCCCATCGGCCGCGCATCCGTGCTGAACAGGGCAACGAAGAAGTACGCATTCTCCAGCAGGGCGCCGATGGACTTGGCCAGCTCGGTCTTGAGCAGGTCGATCCGCTTGACATCACCCACGCCGACCCCGATATCCATGGAGCCGGAAATGTCCACGATGTAGGCAAAGCGGTTGCCCCTGGCCTCGACACCAAAGAAACTCGCTGCTCCCCCGCCGCTGCCGGAACCGCCCAGACCCGGTCCGCCGGAAATGTCGCCCGCGCCAAATCCCGAAGTAAGCGCCCCACCACCGTCGGCGAGGCTGCCCGAATCCGCCCCACCCAGCCCGACATCGGAGACCGCGATGTCCACCTCTTGACCGGGGAGCGCCGTCGGGGCATCGGATACCGCCGGCGTATCCGCATTCAGACCCGCCGCCTGCATGACGGACCCGAACTCCGCCTCGGTCATCACCGCCACGCCGATCGGCCCGCTCTGGCCGCCTCCCCCCGCCTGCCCGATGATCCCGCCACCCACGAGGATGAACGCCGCGACGACCCCCATCGTCAGGTGAATGAGCAGCGACAAACCGGTCGCCCCGAGAAGCACGGGCGGCGCCCATCGCATGATGGCTCGCTTCCAGTCCCGTGGTGGCACGGCCGCTTGTGCACCCGGCCCCGCCCAACCCGGCTCTGGCTGTGTCTGACGCTCCATCGTCTTCATCCTATCGGTCAGCCTTGTTCGCCCTCTGGCAAACGCGAGGATGCTCCTGGCAGCCTTGCCCAGCGTCGCTCTTTGCCGCCCGCGAGCCGTGCAACGGGCGATGCCGCCCGCTACCTACATCCGTTCGCCCCTCGGCCGCTGCACTCGGGAAACGCCTCCTGACTGCTTTCTTATACCGTCAGACGCCTCCGCCGGTTGACGGTTTCCTACCCTGTTGTCACAATCGCCCGACCCAGAGACCCGCCTCCCCATGCCCACCACCCCCCCGAAGTCCGCCCCCAAGACCTCCAAGCCCCGCGGATCCCGCCCGTACAACCGAGTCTTGCTCAAGCTCTCCGGAGAGGCATTCTGTGCCCCGGGAGGGTTCGGGGTTGACCCGCCGGAGCTGGAAGTCATTGCCGGTGAGGTGAAGTCTGCCGCGGAAGCCGGGGCGCAGTTGGCCGTGGTCGTCGGCGGGGGCAACATCATCCGGGGCAGCCAGCTCGCCGAGGCGGGGCACATCCACCGGGCGACGGCCGACTACATGGGCATGCTCGGCACAGTCATCAACGCCCTGGCGCTCAAGGAGAAGCTCAACTCTCTCGGCGTGGACAGCCGCGTGCAATCCGCCATCGAGATCCGGGCCGTGGCCGAGCCTTTCATCCGCGGGCGTGCTATCCGCCACTTGCAGAAGGGTCGCGTGGTCATCCTCGCCGCGGGTACGGGCAACCCGTTCTTCACCACGGACACCTGTGCAGCGCTCCGAGCGACCGAGCTCGAGTGCGACATCCTGATGAAGGCGACCAAGGTGGACGGCGTCTACACGGCGGACCCGAAGAAGGACCCGAGCGCGAAACGTTACGAATCGCTCACGTTCGGCGAAGCTATCTCCAAGAACCTCAAGATCATGGACATGACGGCGCTGACCATGTGCCGCGAGAACGCCATTCCGTTGCTGGTGTTCGACTTCAAGAAGCTGGGGAACATCCGCAAGGCGATCCAGGGCGAGGCCATCGGCACCGTCGTCCGGGCGGATTGAACCGGCCCGTCGGTTTCGAGCTCCTGTTTATCCCTCTCGTGCCCGCCGCCTCCTGGTTGCAACGGGAACAAGTCCGACCGCCAGCAGTGCAGCGCTGCCCGGCGCCGGAATCGCGTTGACGATCACATCGTCCAGCACGATCTCCGTGGTATCAACCCGCCCGTGCGGGTTGAGATCGAGGTGGCCCCAGTTGGTAAACTCGATCGTGACCGGCGCCAGCGGATTGATCGGCGTGAATGTGAACTCGTAGCGGATCGCCGCGCCGTACACGGAGCTGGACCCGACGGGCACCGCGAAGTACCGCATGGGATCACCGGGCTGCGTGTTGGTCACGCGGAGGCCGAAGATCCCGTCCGCGAGTGGATGCCCCGGCCCCAGCCCCGATCCCTCCCCTGCCACCCAGAAGCTGAGCAAGTATGACGGCGCCGGGTTGAGGTGCGTGGGAATTGTCTGCCACAGCACGCACGGCTGCCCGAACGCCATCGAAAACGTCGGCGTCTGCGGAAACGTGACCTCTCTCGATGGATTGAACGTCGGCGGCTGACTGACCGAGTTCGGCGCTCCGTTGCCGAAGTACATGCCGTTCTGACCGTCCGGCAGTGGAACCGAGGTCGCCACAGAGGAAGGCCCGCTCGCGGCGGAGCCGCCCCAGTTGGCGTACGTCAGCGGGGAACCGCTGGAACTCCATCCCGGCGGAACGCCAAATGGCGTCAACGTGGTTCCCGTCGCCCAGTGCAGGATGCCCGGCGCCGGGCCGCCCACTTCAAAGCTCCCGTTGGTCACCAGGTTGCCCGCGTGCACGCCCAGTTGCGGGCCCGCGGGAAGCAAGGTGAGCTGTGCCGCGGCGGGAAACGCCAGTCCACCCAAACAAGCCAGAACGTAATACACCGATCGCATGGAACGACCTCCGAGACAGATGCCCTGCCGTCGGATTGCGTCCGATGGAGTCGTTTCTTGCACCGACTCCGACTACCTCGCCGTCTGGGCTTCGACCAGAACCCCCGCCGCGGCCCGGGCGCTCCTCGCCTGATCCGGCATGCCTGTCTCATGCCGAGCCAGGACCGCACCGGTCAGGAGCAGCATCAACTGCGCCGCCAGCCCCCGGGCATCCAGCGCTCCCGCCATGGCCGCCCGCTTCTCAAGCTCACGAAACAGGTTCTGGCCGTGCCTCATCGCTGCCTGATGGACAGGGTCGTTGGGCGATGGGTATTCCGATGCAGCCTTGAAGAACATGCAGCCCGCAAAGCCCGGATCACTCAGCCACTCTTCCACCTCGTCAAACAGCGCGAGTATTTCCGCCTTCGGATCTCCGCCGCCACGTTTCGCCACAAGGCCCATCCACTCCGTCAGTTCCATCGCATCGCGCCGGTGCAGGACGGCAATGGCCAGCTCGTCCTTGCTCTCAAAATGCTTGTAGAACGTGGTCTTGGTGACGCCCACGGCATCGATGATCTCGTCAAGCCCGGTGGCGTGGAACCCCTTCTCGTAGAACAGCAGGTTCGCGGCGTGAATGAACTTGTCCTTCGTCGACACCTGCATGGTTGCTCCAGATACGCGTTCCTCCCGCTCCCACGCACCTCTCAGTCCAAAGCCAAAGCCACGCCGGCCCGCCCACAGGTTTCTGACCCTTCAAGCCCGCATCCTGCGCCTGACGGGGCGGGGCATCCCTCTCCCCGGAGGGACCCCACCACCGCGGAACGTCGACGGTGGCCCAGCCATCGTCCCCACGCGGCCATGCCAAGGGTCGCAGAGGGGTGTACCTCGAGTCACCCCAAAGTGTACTCCGAGTCAACTGCGGAGCACGCCGCTCGCGGCATCATTGTGTCGAACACATCGCACAGGAGCGAGCCTGAACATGAACGCACAGCCACACACACAGATCCTCCGGGCAAACGACTACGCGGCGGCTCTGGAGCTGGCGGCGGCCCATCCCGGCTGTTATATCGAGGTCTTCGTCGACGCCTGGGGCGAGGTGGACCGGTGCCGGGCCCACGCGGCGGACCACGGCCTTGCCGGGCGGATCGGCATTCATCACCGATCGGCGCTGGATGCCCTGATTGAAATGAAGGTCCTTCCGGGGGATGACTCGGACGGCCGACCGGGGGCGGCCCGCCCGGGATTCAGCTCGCGACTTCAAACGTTCATCCGCGCCGCGGCGTTTGCCCTGGCGTCCAGGTTCACCGTTGTCTCATTACGATGAAGGAGATCCCATGACCACCGTTTCCATGTCCACATCCACACCAAAGCGATCGTCCCTTGTCCCGCGACTGGCCACGTTCGCGTACGGCCTCTTCGCGTACGCCTGCTTCTTCGCAACGATCCTGTACGCCATCGGCTTCATCGGCAACTGGATCGTTCCTAAGTCGATCGACTCGGGCGTCGCCGGACCGATCGTGCCGTCCCTCCTGATCAACGCGGCGTTGCTGGCCGTGTTCGTTGTTCAGCACACGGTCATGGCCCGGCCGGCCTTCAAGCGATGGATCACGCGGTACATCCCCGCGAGCATCGAGCGCAGCACGTTTGTCATCGCGGCCAGCGCTTCGCTGGGCCTGGCCTTCTGGCAATGGCGCCCCCTGCCGCAGGTGATCTGGGACGTCGGCGAAGGTGCATCCTTCTACCTGCTCACAGCCCTTTCCATCACCGGCTGGGCGATTGTGTTCCTGTCCTCGTTCATGGTGAGCCACTTTGACCTCTTCGGCCTGCGCCAGACGTGGTTCCGTTTGATCGATCGCCCGTACATCGCCGTCGGATTCCGCCTCGTCGGTTTGTACAAGGTCGTTCGGCACCCGCTCATGCTCGGCTTCCTCATCGCCTTCTGGGCCACGCCGGTGATGACGGTCGGACACCTCGCGTTCGCGCTGCTCGTCACGGGCTACATCTTCATGGGTACGTGGTTCGAGGAACGCGACCTGATCGCCGAGCACGGGGAGAACTACCTCGACTATCGGCGGCGCGTCCGCGGCCTGATCCCCATCCCCAAGCACGCATCGAAGTAACTGTTCGCAAACGAAGGTTGCGGCGGTGGCAGGGAGTCGCTGTCGCGGAGGCCCCTCGCCTCCCTCCGTGCTCCCTGCCACCCCCACCCTCGGCATCCTGCTGTACACAACTCTCATCCTCTCGGAAAGGAACCGGCATGTCTCGCGCCATCAAACGCCTCGGATTCGCTGGGCTGGTGTTCTTCACCCTCAAAGGCATTGCCTGGCTTGCCGTCTTCGGCATCGGCGCCATGGGCCTGATTGGAAAGGGAACGCCGTGATGCCCTGTCGGGTATGCTCTGACCATGGCCTACTCGACCAAGGACATCGCCCAACTCTTCCCAAATCTCATGGACATCCAGGACGCCACCCTGCGCGACAAGGTCGCCGCCGTCTGGAACGAGGCCCTCACCTCGGGCTGCGGCGGCAAGGGCTGGACCTTCGACGAAATCCGCGCCATCCCCTTCACGCTTCTGGCCGGCAAGATCGACCTCCGCTTCGTCGAGCACCTCAACTCCTGCTGCAAGCAGTGCATCGCGATCAGCAAGGTCCTGAACGAAGTCTTCGGCTCCCGCATCCCCATCAACCTTGACCACCTCATCGCCGGCTCCCTGCTCGCCGACGTCGGCAAGATGCTCGAGTTCGACAAGGACCCCACCGGCAAGGTCATCAAAGGCTTCTACGGCGACATGCTCCGCCACCCCTTCAGCGGTGTCGCCATCTGCTACAAGCACGGCATCCCGCCCCAGGTCATGCACATCGTCGCCACCCACAGCCACGAAGGCGACAAGGTCGAACGAACCATCGAATCCTGGATCTTCCACCACGCCGACTTCATCGACTTTGACATCGCCAAGGTGCTGGGGAAGCAGGCGAAGTGACCCACAACTCGCGGCGACCTTCGGCCCGCCCGCCGTGCTCTCGGCATGCATCCCCGCCTTGATGCCTTGATCGCGGCCGTTGCCCGGACTGCCGCATCAGGCCCGCCAGCCACCAATCCGCTCAACCGCGCGGGCCCCCCAATCGCTGATCCATCGGCTCACCCGCCTCCGCCCACTCTCCGACCCACCTTGATACTCTCTACGCCCCTGACCGCCCCGGAGGCCCATCCGTGTCCGACGCAACCCCCGCCGCGGCCCCCACGCCCCCCCGCCGAAAGACCATCCTCGACTTCGTCGAGTGGCTCGGCAACAAACTCCCCGAACCCGCGCTGATCTTCGCCATACTCGCGGCGATCGTCGTCGTCGTGTCTGCCATTGGCGTCTCCCTCGGCTGGCGGGTGCAGCCCGTCCGCCTTCAGGCGGTGAAGGTTCAGGCCGTCGATCCGCAGAACCAGCCCATCTTCAACGAGGACGGCTCACCCAAACTGGTCAACAAACTCAAGCCCAACGGCCGGCCCGAGACCAAACTCGAACCCACGGGCGATCCCATCCAGCCCCGCAGCCTGCTCACCGCCGACGGCGTCTACTGGATGCTCAGCTCCATGCTGCGCAACTTCACCACACTCCCCGCCCTCGGCCTTATCTTCGTCGCCATGCTCGGCATCGGCGTCGCCGAGAAAGTCGGCCTCTTCGGCGCCTTCATGCGCCTGCTCGCCATGGCTACCCCCAAGCGGTTCCTGACGCCCATGGTCGTCTTCATCGGCGCCAACTCTTCCGTTGCCAGCGATGCGGGGTACGTCATTCTTCCGCCTCTGGCCGCCGCGCTGTACCTCGCCGTCGGTCGCCACCCCATCGCCGGTCTTGCCGCGGCGTTCTGCGGCGTGTCGGGCGGCTTTGGCGGCGGCTTCTTCCCGACCGGCGGTGACGGCTTCCTCGCCGGAACAGCCTCGCAGGCCGCGCACATCATCGATGCCAAGTACCACACCGTCCTCATCACCCACAACCTCTACTTCAAGATGGGCTCCGCCATCGTTGTTACCCTCGCGGGCTGGTTCGTCACGGACCGCATCATCGAACCCCGGCTTCTCCGCGAAATCGGCAAGCCCGGCGACGTCCAGATCGAGAGCAAGTCCCTCTCGGAACTCGCGTTGTCCCCGGCGGAGAAGCGAGGACTGCTGGCCGCGGGGTTGACCCATGTCGCCGTCGTCGCCGCCTTCGCCGTCATGATCCTCGTTCCGGGCATGCCCCTCAACGGGCGCGGCCTGCCCACACTCGCCAACGGCCAGGTCCTCGCCCGCCAGAGCGTCGAGGTCTACGAGGACATCAAGCTCGCACACGACAAGGGTGTGACCCCCGAGCGCACGCTGGTGAAGGAGCCCCTCATCGTCGCCACCACCGGCAAGCCGTCCCTCGTCGAACGACCAGAACACCGATGGTCGCAGGTCATCGTGCCCCTCATCTTCTTCGCCTCCATCCTCCCCGGCATCGCCTTCGGCATCGTGACAGGCGCCATCCGAAACCAGCAGGACTTCATCCAGGCGTTCTACCACGGCATCCGAGGCATCGTGCCCGTCCTGGGCATCATGTTCTTCCTTGGCCAGTTCGTGAACTACTTCGAGTACACGAAACTCGACCGCATGCTCGCGTACGCCGGCGGCTCCGCCCTCGTCAACGCCGAACTCCCCATCCCCCTCCTCATCGTCCTCTTCGTCCTCCTCGTCATCTGCGGCGACTTCGCCATCAGCGGCATGCTCAGCAAGTTCGCCATCCTCGCCCCCATTTTCATCCCCATGTTCATGATGGTCGGCATCAGCCCCGAACTCACCACCGCCGCCTACCGCATCGGCGACAGCGTGGTGAACATCATCACCCCGCTCAACAGCTACCTGCTCATCATCCTCGCCGTCCTCCAGAAGTACAAACCTGCCGCCGGACTCGGGACGCAAATCTCGCTCATGCTTCCCTATTCCGTCGTCCTCGGCGTGGCGTGGACGGCTTTCCTTCTGCTCTGGTACGTTCTCGGGATCGACCTTGGACCGGGCTCGCCACTCACGTACTCGCCCTCCGAGTAGCCATCGGATCAGCGGGCGCTCGCTCCTGATACAAATACACCTCCATGTCCTTCGCCCGCGCCCAACAGCTTGTCGCCACCGCCGAGTTCGCGCAGGCGGAATCTCTCCTCCTCCGTCACCTGCGCGCCTCGCCCCGCGATCCCGACGCCCTGCACCTCATGGGCCTCGTGCTGGCGCGGCTCGGCAAGCAGGAACAGTCCCTCCACTACGCCCAGCGCGCCACCGAGGCCGCACCCCGCAGCCCCAATACCTGGATCAACCTCGGCACCACGCTCCTGCACCTGCGCCGTGAGGATGATGCCCTTTCCGCCCTGCGCCGGGCCGCCGACCTCGACCCCACCAGCCCCGCCGCGGCCCACGCCCTGGCCTTCGCCCTCAACTCCACGCAGCGATTCTCCGAAGCCCGCGATCTGTGCCGCAAGGCCCTGCAATCCCAACCGAACAACGTACCGCTCTCGCTCGACCTCGCCGATTCGCTCCAGAATCTCGCTCGGGCGGATGAAGCGGTCGAGCTTCTGGAAACACTCGCAACCGTCAACCCGGGCAACCCCCTCATCGCCGGCAATCTCGCCGCGGCCATGAACTACGCGTACAAGCCGAACGCCGAGGCCGTATTCGAGGCGCATCGACGCTTCGGCCAATCTCTTGCCGCGGCCCTGCCGCCATCACGCCCTCCGACAGTCGACCGCGGCGCACCCGATCGACCCATCCGACTCGGCCTCATCATCCCCGACTTGATCCGCCACTCCGTCGCGTACTTCGCACGCCCATGGCTGGAGCGACTCGATCCCGGCCAGTTCGAACTTTTCATCTACTACACATCATCCGAGAAGGATGTTTCTCCCCCGTGGCTGACCACGCCACACACCGTCCGACGCATCGCGTGGGAACCCCTCCCAAAGCTCGACGCCATCGTCCGCACCGACCGCCTCGACATGCTCATGGATCTCTGCGGCATGAGCACCCAGCACCGCCTCCAGCTCATGCACCTCAAACCCGCACCCATCCAACTCACCTACGCCGGCTACCCCAACACCACGGGCATCGCGGCCATCGACGGCCGCATCGTTGATTCCATCACCGACCCGCCCGGCGCTGAACACTTGGCGACAGAGCGCCTCATTCGCTTCGATCCCTGCTTTCTGTGTTACAGGCCCCCGGACGACGCTCCGGCCTTGTCCACGGCCCAGTCCGCTTGCCACCAGCCGGATCGCCCCCTCACCTTCGCTTCGTTCAACCACTTGCCCAAAATCAACGATGCCGTTATCGAAGTGTGGAGCCGCATCATGCACGAAACGCCACCCTCGCGCCTCGTGCTCAAGGCGACGGGCCTTCGTCACCCCGAAACCCGTGAGGAACTCACACGGCGCCTGACCGATGCGGGCATTCCCGCCGATCGCCTCCGTGTCCTTCCGCCAACGGCTTCGCGAGCCGAGCACCTCCGCTTGTACGACGAGGTGGACATCGCGCTCGACACCTTCCCCTACAACGGCACAACCACGACATGCGAAGCACTGTTCATGGGAGTCCCAGTGGTGGCCCTCACGGGACAGTCTCACGTTTCACGAGTCGGGTCTTCGCTCCTCAATGGCGCCGGGCTGGGCCACCTGGTCGCCCAGTCGCCGGATCAGTACGTCTCCATCGCGGTCTCCCTCGCGAACACCCGCCCAAGCCGCGCCGATGTGCGGCAACGATTCTCCGCCAGTCCCATCTGCGACCATGTCACTTTCGGCAAGCGGTTCCAGTCGATGCTCTTGAGCATCTATCAGCAGCTCGCCGCGTCTCGGTAGCCGACGTATCGCCCCGGAACACGCCCCTCGGGGGTGGCGGCGTTGCTCCCGGCGCGACCGCCACAGTCCGCACGACTCCCACGGCCCACGCCCGCTGCAAGGGCCGTGCCCCGACCTACGATCGGCCCCTACCAGTGAATCGGGAGTCCAGCATGCACAACGTCCTCGTTCTCGGCGGTGGAAAGGTCGGCAAGTCGGTCGCGGAGCTGCTTCTCGCCTGCGGGCGGGGGGCCTATTCCGTCACGCTCGCCGATCGCGATGAAGGAAGCCTCAAGATCGCCGCCGAAGTCATGGGCCACCTCAAGGGCCGCGTACCCCACGCCGTCGAGTTCAAGACGGTCAAGCTCGACGCCTCCGACAAGGCCGCCGTCCGCGCCACGATGGCCGGGCAGCATTACGTCATCTGCATGCTCCCCTTCAACCTCGTGAGCGGGATCGCCGAGATCGCCAACGAACTCGGCGTCCACTACTTCGACGTCACCGAAGACGTCGAGGCCACCGAGGGAGTCAAGAAGATCGCCGAGCGAGGCAATCCGAAGATCGCCCTGGTCCCCCAGTGCGGCCTTGCCCCCGGCTACATCGCGATCGCCGCCTACGACGTGGCCAAGTCGTTCACCGAAATCCACGACCTGACCCTCCGCGTCGGCGCACTGCCCCAATACACCACCAAGCCGCTCAAGTACAACGTCACGTGGTCCGCCTCCGGTGTCGTCAACGAGTACTGCGAACCCTGCAACGTCATGCTGGGCGGACGGCAGGTCAAGGTCCCCGCCCTCGAGGGTCTTGAGCACTTCTCCTTCGAAGGCATCGACTACGAAGCCTTCTACACCTCAGGCGGCGTCGGCAGCCTCATCGAGACGCTCACGTCCGAAGGCAAGACGATGCTCGAGTCCAACATCGCCTACAAGACCATCCGCTACCCCGGCCACCGGGACCTGATGAAGTTCCTGCTTGAAGACCTCCGCCTCGGCGTCGAACACGCCAAGCCCAGCGTCAACGGCCGCATATTCGACCGCGCCCTCGCCGTGGACCTCCTCGAGCACGCCATCGCCCGCACCCTTCAGGACGTCGTCGTCGTCTTCATCAACTGCGTCGGAATCCGCAACGGCCAGCGCGAACAGGTGAACTTCCGTCGCACCATCCACGCGACGCAGTTGCTGGGGCGTGTCTGGCCGGCCATCGAACTGACCACCGCCGCCGGGGTGTGCGCCATGGTCGACCTCCACCGCCTCGGCAAGCTCCCCAAGACCGGCTTCATCCGCCAGGAACAGGTAAGCCTCGCGGAGTTCAACAAGACCCTCTTTGGTCTGGCCTACGAAGCCCCCGAACGGCTTGAAGCGGCCGTTCTCGCACGCGGGTAACGGCCCGCGGCCACGCCCGACACCGGTTTCGCCCCCGCGCCCCGCGCAGGAGAGTTTCGGTACGATCTGGCGATGCCCTCTCCGCTGACCCTCGTCGAAAAGCTCGCCGCTCGATTCGCGGTCGGGGCCGATGCCCCCGTCCGCTCGGGTAACTTCATCACCATCCGCCCCAAGCACGTGATGACCCACGACAACACGGGCGCGGTGATCCCGAAGTTCAAACAGATCGGCGCGACGAGGATCCACGATCCGCGCCAGCCCGTCTTCGCCATCGACCACGACATTCAGAACAAGACGCCCGAGAACCTCGGCAAGTACGCCAAGATCGAGAAGTTCGCCGCCGACAATGGCATCGACTTCTACCCCGCCGGCACCGGCATCAGCCACCAGGTCATGGTCGAGCAGGGTTACGTCACACCCGGCTCGATGGTCGTCGGCAGCGACTCCCATTCCAACCTCTACGGCGCCCTGGCCTGCCTCGGCACGCCCGTCGTCCGCACGGACGCCGCCAGTCTCTGGGCCACGGGCGTCACGTGGTGGCAGGTTCCCCCCGTCGCCCGCGTCACCCTCAAGGGCAAGCTCCAGCCCGGCGTTGTCGGCAAGGACGTCATCATCGCCCTTTGCGGCCTCTTCAACCACGATGAAGTTCTCAACCACGCCGTCGAGTTCCAGGGCGACGGCATCGCTTCGCTCTCCATCGACCAGCGCATGTCCATCGCGAACATGACCACCGAGTGGGGCGCCCTCGTCGGCATCTTCCCCTTCGATGAAACCCTCCGTGACTACCTCAACACCCGCGCCGACTACTTCGCCACCGCCCGCCGCCCCGGCACGCGCCGTCCCGGCTCCCTCGGCTCCTACACCCGCGACGATGTCGCACAATGGTGGGCCCGTCGGCACGAGTGGGCCGCCGACCCGGACGCCACATACGCCGTCAATCTCGAACTCGACCTCCGCACCGTCATCCCCCACGTTTCCGGCCCCAACGACGTCAAGACCATGCACGCCCTGCCCGAGATCGAAGCCCGCCGGGTCAAGATCAACAAGGCCTGGCTCATGTCCTGCGTCAACGCCCGCTACGAGGACCTCGCCGCCGCCGCCACCATCGTCAAAGGCAAGAAGGTCGCCCCAGGTGTCGAGTTCTACCTCGCCGCCGCCAGCGCCGAAGTGCAGGATCGCGCCACCCGCGATGGCCACTGGGGTGCCCTGCTGGAAGCCGGCGCCATCGAACTTCCCCCAGGCTGCGGCACGTGCATCGGCCTCGGCCTCGGCACCATCAAGGCCGGCGAGGTCGGCATCTCCGCCACCAACCGCAACTTCGAGGGACGCATGGGCGACCGCAACGGCCAGGTCTACCTTGGATCTCCCGCCATCGTCGCCGCCAGCGCCGTCACGGGCTATATCTGCGCCCCGACGCGCTACACCCAGACCACGGCCCGTACCTCGCTCGCTCGCCCTGAAGCCGCCCCCGCGTCACCCTCCGCCGCTTCCGTCATCCCCGGCTTCCCCGCCATCGTCAAGGGCCGCCTCTGGTTCCTCGACCGCGACAACCTGAACACCGACGGCATCTACGCCGGCAAGCACACGTACAACGACGCCATGACGCCCGAGCAAATGGCTCAGGTCATCTTCGAGAACTACGACCCGGACTTCCTCAAGAACGCCAAGCCCGGCGACATCGTCCTCGGCGGCCTCAACTTCGGCACCGGCTCCTCCCGCGAACAGGCCGCGACCGCCCTCAAGCACTTCGGCATCCCGTGCGTCATCGCCGCCTCCTTCTCCGAGACCTACAAACGCAACGCTTTCAACAACGGCTTCGTCGTCTTCGAATGCCCCGAGTTGGTGGCCAGCCTGCGCCAGGCACGCGGCGGCACGAACGCCGACAAGAAGTCCATTCTCGTGGGCGATGCCGTCATCGACTACCAGAAGTCCATCCTCACCATGAACGGTCGCGAGTTCCGCTTCCCTCCCCTCTCCCCCGTCGCCCAGGAACTCGTCGTCGCCAGCGGCGCGGAAGAAGTCGTCAGACGCCGTTTGACAAAGCCATGAACCACGTCCCCATTCACAGCTTGCTCGCCGTAAACGCCGATCCCACCTGCTTCTTCTCCCACGTCCAGCTCTTCCCGTGCTTGCTCTCGTAAAACTCCCACAACTCGAACCAGTAACTCCGAAACGCGTGCCTCCCGAACGGTGCAAAGTGCGCCGCCACCCTCTTCGAGATCTGCCGATCGTTCCCCTTGAGCCCCATCACCGTCTTCCCGTGCCGCACGCTCTCTGAATCCAGCGGCAGCCGGTGGTACCGCCCCAGCAACTGCATGATGTTGGCCGCGGCGTACGGCCCGATCCCCGGCAACGCCAGCAGCCTCTCCATCAACGCCTCATCCGGCGTCTCCGGATTCTCCATCCATTCCTGATCCACTCCACCTTTGTGCGCCGGCGTCGAGAACAACTCCGCCAACTCGATGATCCGCGCATCTCGGTACCCCACGCGGCACCTCGCGCGCAGCGTCGTCGCCCGCGTCCTCGCCAATCTCTTCGCCGATGGAAACGCCCCGCCCTTCCCAACGACCTCGCACAGCCGCCGGTTCATGACCACCGTACTCGGCCACGTCACGTTGCAACTCGTCACCGTCTTGATCACATCCTCAAACAGCGTCGGCGAACGCATCAACCTGCCCCGCCCCGAGCGCCGAAACCGCGGATCAACGCGATGAAAGTCGCGGATCTCCTCCCGCGATTCATCCAGCCGCAGCATCCGCCCCAGCAGCCGTGCGACCTCCTCCCGCTCCAGCTTCGACAGCCGCCGATCCGCCCTCACCGCCAGCGGCGCACCCGCCATCCTTCCGCCCTTGCCCGGCTGCGCCACATCCACCCGTGCAGGCCCCCCCGCAAGGTCCAGCATCCGCGACATCACCCCCGTCCCCGGCTCCCAATGGTTCGGCTCCAACAAAAAATACCCGTACGAGCAGTAGTCCCGCGTCAACACGTAATCCCGCGGCACAGCGATCGAGAACGGCATGCGGCTCCCTTCCCCCCTCCACCGCTCGCATCGTAACCCCCGCCTCTGGTAACTTTCCCTCATGCCGAGCCACCCTCCGACAAGCCTTACACGCAGCCACGCCTGTCCCGGTTGCGGCTCCGGCATCGAGGGCTTCACCGTCGGCGATGCATGCCCGAACTGCGGGCGGCGCCTGAGCGGCCTCTGCCGCGCCTGCGGGTACGACCTTCAGGGTCTCACCATCGACTCACCCTGCCCGGAGTGCGCCAAGCCCATCGCCGATTCTCTCCGCGGCGACCTGCTCATCTTCGCCGACCGTGCCTACCTCCTCGACCTCTACCGCGGCGCCGTGTTCATCCTCGTTTCCATCATCCTCGTCGTCTCCTCGGCCGTCGTCGCCCTCGCTCTTGGCCTCGCCGTGGCAAGCGGCACAACCCTTCCCGTGCTCTCGGATGACGCGGTCAACTCCCTCATCATCGCGATCACGTTCATCGCTTCGGCCCTCTCCATCTACGGCTGGTACCTCCTCAGCCAACGCGACCCCGGCATCGCCATGATCGATCCCGGCGACCGCCCACGCCGCATCCTCCGAATCGCCGTCGTCATCAACGGCGCCCTCGCCGTCCTCTCGACTGTCATCGACCTCCTCACCCCCTCATACGCCCCCGCCGCCCCCCTCGATCCGCTCACAATCGTCACGGGCTTTGTCATGCTCGCAGGTTTCGCGGCATGGGCCGTGCAGTTCTTCGCCGCGATGCGCTACCTGCAATGGCTCGGGCGACGCGTACCCGACCCCGGGAAGGTCAAGCGCGCCGGACTGTACTTGTGGCTCCTGCCCGTCCTCTACATCCCCGGCGTCCTGCTCTGCGGCCTCGGCCCCCTCATCGCCCTCATTCTCTACTACAACTTCCTCAATGACTACCGCAAGATCCTCAAGCGAATCATCGCGCAGCAACCCGCCGCCTGACCGATCTACAGTCCAGCCGTGATCCCTTTCACCCAGCCCGCCCCCTGGCCCGACTTCATCCCGCTCACGCGGTTCGCGTCCACGATCCGCAAACACCCCGCCTCCTGCCGCATCGCCCTCCTCGGCCTCCCAGACGACCTCGGCGTCCGCCTCAACAACGGCCGTCCCGGTGCCAAGGACGGCCCCCGCGCCTTTCGCGACGCCCTCGCCCGCTACGGCGTCTCCGAACCCCACGCCTGGGACTGGCCCCACATCTTTGACGCCGGCGACATCGCCCCCGCTGAGGGCCAGACCGAAGCCGCCCTCCACGAAACCCACCGCCGAATCACCGAAGCCACCTCCGCCCTCCTCGACCTCCACCTCTTCCCCATCGCCATCGGCGGCGGCCATGACCTCACCTACCCCTTCGTCCGCGCCGTCGCCGCCCGCCATCCCGGCCTCGCCGGCATCTACTTCGACGCCCACCTCGACGTCCGCGAGACCGTCGGCTCCGGAATGCCCTTCCGCCGCCTCATCGAGTCGCACAACGTCCGCCCCCTCCACATCCACGGCTTCCGCCCCCTCGTCAACTCCCGCGAGCACACCGACTACTTCACCTCGCACGACGGCGTCATCGACCCGCCCGGCCAGTCCCTTCCGGGCGGCACCGCCGGCTGTTTCGCCAGTTTCGACATGGATGTCCTCGACGCCGCCTTCGCCCCGGGCGTCAGCGCCATCAACCCCTGCGGCTGGACGCCCGCCCAAGCCGAATCGTGGATGATCACCCTCGGCGCCTCCCCCCGCGTCCGCTGCTTCGACATCATGGAACTCAACCCCGCGCACGACGACAACACCCGCTCCGCGCGCCTCGCCGCCCACCTCTTCCTCTCGTTTCTCCGGGGCTTCGCCGACCGCCCCATCGCCACCATCGCATGAGCCGTTCCCTCCTCATCACCAACGCCCGTGCCGTCACCCTCGCCGGCCCCACTTCCCCACGCACCGGCCCTGCGCTCCAAGACCTCGCCATCCTCCCCCGCGCCGACATCCTCATCGAAAACGGCCTCATCGCCTCCATCTCCCCCTCCCCGCTGCCCACTCCCCACTCCCCACCCCCCTCCTCCACCATCGACGCCGCCGGCCGCGTCCTCCTCCCAGCCTTCATCGACTGCCACTCCCACGCCTGCTGGGCCGGAGACCGCATCGATGAATGGCAACGCAAACTGCGAGGCGTCCCCTACCTCGAAATCCTCAAATCCGGCGGCGGCATCATGTCCACCGTCCGCGCCGTCCGCGCCGCCTCCGAGTCCCAACTCCGCGAACTTCTCGACCTCCGGCTCAATGCCATGCTCCGCTGCGGATCCGCCACCGTCGAGGTCAAGAGCGGGTACGGCCTCAGCACCGCCGCGGAACTCAAGATGCTCCGGGTGATCCGCACCGCCGCCGACCACGCCGCGCGATCCACGGGCCAGACCGTCATCCCCACCGCCCTCCTCGGGCATGCCATCGACCCCGACATTCCCAACTTCGTGGACACTGTCATCAACGAAACCCTCCCCGCCGTCCACGCGGAGTTTCCCGGTATCACCATCGACGCCTTCTGCGAACAGGGCGCCTGGTCCCTCGCCGACTGCCTGCGCCTCTTCGACCGCGCCCTCTCCCTCGGTCACCCACTCCGTATCCACGCCGACCAGTTCAACTCACTCGGCATGATCCCCGAGGCCATCCGCCGCCACGCCCGCAGCGTCGATCACCTCGAAGCCAGCACCGAAGCCGACCTCGACCTCCTCGCCGCCTCCGACTCCTTCGGCGTCATCCTCCCCGCCTGCGGCTTCCACGTCGACGGCCGGTACGCCAAAGTCCGCCGGTTCCTCGACCGCGGCGGCAAACTCGCCCTCGCCACCAACTACAACCCCGGCTCAGCCCCAACACCCTCCATCCCCTTCGCCATGGCCCTCGCCGCCCGCCATGGCGGCCTCTCGATCCCCGAGACCTTCCACGCCGCCATCTCCAATCCCGCCAATCTCCTCAACCTGTCCGACCGCGCCCAAATCACCCCGGGAATGCGAGCCGACCTCCTCCTCCTCCGCACCACCGATGAACGCTCCCTCGCCTACGAAGTCGGCCACAGCCCCATCGACTCCATCTTCATCGCCGGCCGCCCACTCTGACCCTTCCGAACCGCGACCACAAGGGAGCGGAACCCTCCAACCCCCCGCCGCCAACAAACTCTCCCGTCACTTCCCTCTCGCATCACCCCCGCTCACCCCCCCTCACCCCCCGCCACCCCCAACACCGGCACCACCCCCGCCTCCACCGTGAACCTCATCTCTCCCTCCAACCATCCCCCCGCTTCCCCATCCACCTGACACGCCGCCTTCTTCCCCCGCACCTCAATCACGGCCGCCCCACCTCCTACCGCTCCCCTCTTCTCCGCCACACGCCGGAAGCACCGCAGGCCCCACGCCACAACTCCGAGGCTGCTCGCACACGGCATGAACAGGTAGTCCAACCGTCCATCCTGCATCGACGCCCGATGGCACGGGTCCATGCCCAGCGCATACCGCCGACAGTTCGCCACCACGAGCAGCCCCCGCCGCCCCTCCACCACCGCCCGCCCATCCGCCACGACGGTCAACTCCGGCAGATGCGGCCGAAAGAACTCCACGGTCGAAGGAACCGCATACGCCAAATGCCCCGTCGCCCGCGACCGCACCGCATCCAGCCGATGCACCACGCTCGCATCCGTCCCAAAACTCGCCATCAACAGAAAGTGCCTCGACACTCCCGCCGCCTCGATCCTCCCGAGGTCCACCCGTTCAATCCGCCCCGCCGCGATCCTCTCCGACAGCCGCCTCACGCTCCTCGTCATCCCGAACTCGCGCGCAAACAGATTCTCATTCCCGCACGGCAGGTGGTACAGCGGAACCCCCGCCCCCATCGCCGCCCCCGCCGCGTGATGCACCGACCCATCCCCGCCCGCCACCACCATCACCTCCGCTCGCCGCGCCGCCGCCAACAACTCCTCCCCGCTCATCCCCGGCCCCCCGCCCAGCATCTCCACTGCATGCCCACCCCCCTCGCGCGACACCAACCACGACCGTGCCGACTCCGCCGCCGCCGCGCCTCGACCCCTTCCTGACTTCGGATTGAACACGATCAGCACACGCACGCGTCAAGCGTACACTCCCCGCGCATGCCCGCCATTCCCACCATCTCCAAGCGCGATGTCGAGGCCGCCCGCGCCGCCGCTCGCATCGTCGTCGATTCACACTACAAGATCGCCGCGTGGCTCCGCCCGGGCATGACCCTCCCGCAAATCGACGCCTTCATCGCCAAGACGCTCGACAGTTTCGGCGCTCGCTCCTGCTTCCTCGGCTACAAGATCCCCCGAAGCCCGGCCTTCCCCTCCCACGCCTGCCTCTCCGTCAACGAGTGTGTCGTCCACGGCACCGCCGGCTACTACACCGACCCCATGAAGGCGGGCGACGTCCTCAAGATCGATATCGGCGTCTTCTTCGAAGGCTGGGTCGGCGACGCCGCCTGGACCTACGTCTTTGGCGAAATGTCCCCCCTCGTCAAGAAGCTCACCGACGCCGGCAAGGAATCCCTCCGCCGCGGCGTCACGAAGCTCCAACCCGGCCAACCCTACATCAACTGGGCCCGCGAAGTTCAGGATTGTGTCGAATCACCCCCGCCCAAGGGCTACGGCTTCCACCTGATCCGCGGTCTCGGCGGCCACGGCTACGGCCGGCGCCTGCACGCCGCACCCTTCATTTCCAACACCGTCCCCACCCACGCGGGCGAATGGCCCGATGCCCTCACCCCTGCCGAGCCCGGCACGCTGCTCGCCGTCGAACCCATGATCGCCGTCGGCACCGGCCAGACCGTCCAGCCCCGCAAGCAGTGGCCCGTGTTCACCAAGGACGGCTCCCTCAGTGTCCACTACGAGCACGATGTCCTGATCGGTGACGATGGCCCCATCGTCCTCACCGATGGCCTGCAGAATGTCCCCGACGTCATCAACTGACATTCTGGGACCTCCGCACCGCCCAACCTTTCGAAACCAGTTGCCCACCCCGCACAGGTCCACCCGCTGAACCCCTGGAGCGATGCCGCTCCGCATTCGCCCCTTGCCCCGCGCTCCCGTGTTTTGGATGCTTCATCACAACACCAAGGAGCACGACTCATGAACACCGTCCGCACCCTCACCGTCATCACCGCCGTCGCCCTTCTCGCCGCCGGAGGCTGCTCACGCGGCGTCCGCACGCAGAACGCCCAGTTGAAAGTCGAGAATGTCAAGCTCGCTTCCGACCTTGAAAGCTCCGAGAACGCCCGCCGCGCCGCCAACCAGGAGCTCGACAACGCCAACAAGCAGCTCGCTGAGTCGAACAAGCAGATCGCGGCCCTCAAGAAGGACCTCGAAGGCGTCCGCAAGGCCCTCATGACCGCCCAGGCCAAGCAGAAGGAAGCCTCCCAGCAGTTCGCCGCGGCCCAGGCTCAGGCCGACGCCTCTGCCAAGGCCCTCGCCGAGTCCCAGAGCGATGCGGCCAGCCTCCGCGAGCAGCTCGAGGAATCGATGAACACCCTCGCCGCGACCCGCGCCGCCGCGGAGAAGTCCGCCGCCGAGGTCGCGCAGCTCCGCAAGCAGGTCTTTGAACTCTCCGCCAAGCTCGACGAGGCCTCCAAGACAACCACGTCGAACGCCAGCGCTTCCGTCCCGCAGCAGGGCGTGAAGGTGCACAGCGCCCCGCGTCCTGCCACGCCCCGCACGGCCGGCGTGAACCCCGCCAAGTAAACCCGGCGGAAGAGCACGGCAACCCTCTCGTTTCCTGGCAACCCCCGGCGATTTCGCCGGGGGTTGTTTCATTGCCGGCCCATGGCTGAGCCGTAGTGATCCGCCTGATGCCCCTTCGCCCCGTCGAATCGGTGCGCCGGACCCGGCGGAAGCCAGGACGGCTCGCGATACGTCGGCCGCGGCGGGTTCCAGCCCTCAGGCCTCACCACTCGAACCGCAATCAGAAGCGGGTGCGCCGGATCCTGGAACTCAAGCTCCTTCCGGCTCAGTTCCTCCGTCGGCATGTTCATCAGAAACGCAAACCGCGTCAGCAGGTTGCCATACGTCGTAAGGGAATAGTCCTTCTCGCCGAGCCCCGCCTTCGCCAGGATGTCGTGAACCTGGATGGGCGTGAACCAATGGTGCATGTACATCACCCCGCCGGTCCCCATGTCGAGCCCCCGGTAGAAGTAGTAGTCCACGCTCCAGAAGTTGATGAGCAGCACCCCGCCCGGCTTGAGCAGCCGGATCGCGTGGTACATCGCTGCCTCCACGTCGTAGATCGAGCACATCGTGAACTGGTTCAGGAAGCAGTCATACTGCTCCCCCGGAACATGGTCCGCCCGGCTCAGGTCCGCGACGATCGCCACCTCCGGCGAGTGCCGATCGAGGTCCAGCGCCTCCGCACGCTCCAGCGCTGCGCCCCCGAACTGCTTCAGCGTTTCCGTGGTGCCAATCTCCAGCGCCCGGCCCCGAATGTCCCCGCGATGACGCTCAAGGAACCGAGCCCAGTACCACCGAACGACCTGCGTCCCCGTCGGCGCCCCATTCCGCAGCGGCTTCATCCGCCGCAACGTGGCAAAGCGCAGCCACCGAACGACGGGAAGCGCCTTGGAATGGAGAATGAGATCCTGAATCAGTGGAATAGCCAACCCCGCTTTCGTCAATGACCTTGATCACGCTCTGACAACCCGCCATGCCGGGGCCACTTCCCCCAACGAAAACCATCCTACCCCGCACGCCGTCCGATCGCGACCGAAGGTCCGGAAAAACCGACACCCTCCAACCTCGAACCGCGACCGATATCGCACCGGCTTCCCTCTACGTTCGACATATCCCGCGGCGAATCTCCGCCATTTTCATCCGAACCCGCCGACCACTGGCGAAACGCCCACCGCTCGTCGATCACTCATCCATGAAGCACTCACACCAGGTTCTCCTTCTCGACCGCGCCGGTTTCGCAGCCCTTGCCGCAGGCGGACTTCTCACCGCCGCCGTGCTCTCCATCAGCCGCGGCCCTTCCTCCGCTTCCGCCTACCAACCCGCTGCCGGCAACGACAGCATCCAGCTCATCGCCACCATCCGCGACTTCAAGGCCCGCGAACTCACCGGCGGCCACGGCGACTTCCAGCGTGAGCCCGCCTCCGGCTTCGGCCACTACATCGGCCAGGTCGCCGATACCCTCGACGCCGACGGACTCCCCAAGTTTGCTTCCCAGGGCTACAAGGTCAACACGCAGTGGACCGACGCCTCCGGTCGCCCCATCATCAAGCCCCGCTCCTACATCTCCGCCCGCCCCGGCGACCAGCCCGGCTCCGCCGCGACCTCCACCGGCGGCTCCATCCAGAACGAAGGCCTCTTCCGCCAGTGGTTCCGCGACATCCCGGGCATGAACAAGCGCACCGAGAAGCCGCTCACGTTCATCTTCAACCCCTCCACCAACCAGTACGTCTTCGACGACACCACCGACCCCAACTACAAGACCCTCGGCGGCTTCTTCCCCATCAACGGCGAGCTCTACGGCAACTATTCCAGCACCGGAAAGAACTACCACTTCACCGCCATGCTCGAAACCACCTTCCGCCACCAGGCCGGCGCCGGGCACACCTTCACGTTCCGCGGCGACGACGACGTCTGGGTCTTCGTTGACGGCAAGCTCGTCATCGACCTCGGCGGCGTCCACGGCGCCATCAGCCAGACCATCGAGCTCGACCGCCTCAACTGGCTCGCCAACGGACAGATCTACTCCCTCAAGTTCTTCTTCGCCGAGCGCCACACCAGCAGGTCCAACTTCCGCATCGAAACCACCCTCAACCTCCAGGACGCCACGCGCCGCCCCGCCATCAAGGGCTGGGAGGAAGTCGAGCCGAAGAACGAAGAAGCCGGCTCATAAACCAGCCCCCGCCCCGAACGCCCCCGAGATCCGCTCGCCCCTCACGTCTCGGCCCCGGGCAGCCTCAGGCTTTCCCGTACCCTCGCCTCAACCTCTCCCACCGCCGGCAGCCTGCCGCCGCTCTTCGCCCCTTCTTCCTCAAACTTCCGAAGCGTCGGCTCCAGCCGCGACTGGTAGCTCCCCACGAACTTGTTGTACAGGTCCACCGTCCGCCCGATCGCATCCCCCAGTTTCGCCACGTGCTCAAACGCCACCGCCGCCCGCTCGTGGAACTCCACCCCCAGCCGACGAAGCTCCTCCGCCGCCGCCGCGATCCGCTGCTCCTTGTACCCCACGTGCACCGCCCGCAGCAGCCCGATCAGCGTGCTCGGACTCGCCAGGATCACCCCCTGCCGCGCCGCGTTCTCAAGGATCTCCGGCTGCCGCGACAGCGCCGCGTCAATGAACTGATCCCCCGGAATGAACATCACCACAAACTCCGGTGATCCCTCGTACTGCGCCCAATACTTCTTCCTGGAGAGCGCCGTCGCCTGCTCCGCCACGTGCTTCGCAAACCGATCCAGGTGCCCCTCCACCTCCTCCGGCTCCGTCGCTTCCACCGCCTCCAGGTACGCCTTGATGTTCGTCTTCGCATCCACCACGACCACGCGATCCGACGGCAGCCGCACCACCATGTCCGGCTTCAGCGGGTTCCCGTTCGAATCCACCGTCTGATCCTGCTGCGTGAAGTCGCAGTATTCCGCCATCCCCGCCAGCTCCGCCACACGCTTGAGCTGCATCTCCCCGTACCGCCCGCGCACGTGCGGCTCCCGCAGCGCCCGCACCAGCTTCCCCGTCTCCTCCCGCAACGCCGCATTCGCCTCCGACACCGACCGCATTTGCTCCATGAGCGCCGAGGCCGTCGCCGCCCGCCCCTTGTCCAGTTCACCCAGCTTCAACTCCGTCTTGGCCAGCGTTTCCGACACCGGCCTGAGCAGCTGCTCAATCGCCGTCCTCTTCTTCTCCAGTTCTGCCGCACCCATCTGGCTGTGCTGCACAAACTTCTGTTCCGCAAGTTTCAGAAACTCCGCCGTCGACCTGCTCAGCGTCTCCACCGAGAGCGACCGGAACGCCTCCCGCATCTGCTCGTGCAGCTTCGCGACTTCGCCCTTCAACTGCTGCTCACGAAGCTCGACCGCCCTGACCTGGTCCGCCGCTCGCTGCTCCGCGTGCCGCAGCTCCGCCGCATGCCGTTGCTCCGCGGACTCCGCCTCGCCCTCCAGCGCCGCTATCCGCACCCCCATTCCCTCGCACCGCTCCACCAGCTCCTGAATCCGCTTCCCCCTCGACTCCACCTCACCCCTCGCCAAAGCCACATCCCCCTCCGCCTTCTCCGCCCGAGTCTCAGCCGATGCCACCCGCGCCTGGACCCGACCCCGTTCCACCAAAAGCCACGCCGCACCGCCCAACCCAACCGCCGCCAAACCGCCGAAAACAATCGTCATTGGGTCCATGTTCGGTAGTATACGAACAGCCCGCCCCGACGCCCGACTCCGGCCGCGGCACACCGGCCCCTGCCACTTTGGCAATCGAAAACCCGCCGACGCAATTCACTGGCAGCGTAGCCGCCTCGCCCATCCCCCAATCCCGCCCAAATACCCCCCAACTTCCCTCATTCCACCCCCAAGCCCGTATCTCATCCCGGCATCCCGGTTGCCATGGTTCCCGCGTGATGGAGATTCCGCGCGGCAACTTCCTCCCACCGGACCGGCTCCCGCCGGACGCTCCCGGTGCGCCAGGATCCTCCGGCGGCCGCCTGAACCTCCTCCTCTCCTACGCCGGCTGGCAGCCCGACTCCTGGGCCGATCGCCTCCCCCGCCTTCTCGAACCCATGGGCGTCCGTTCCCTCCGGGCCAACTCCGCCCGCGAAGCCTCCGAAGTCCTCCGCGCCACCCCGATCCACATCGCCGTCGTCGACCTGGGCCTCCCCCTCGACGAGTCCGACACCGAGGCCGAAGAAGCCGGCCCCCGCCTTCTCGACCTTCTCTCTCGCCTCCCGGAACCTCCACCGACCGTCGTCGTCAAGCACTCGCGCACGCACCGCGACGCCTGCCGCGAGATGAACGCCGCCCTGCGCTGCGGCGCCTTCGCCGTCATCGACCGTCCACGCAGCCCCACCGACCTCGAAATCCTCCTCGATGTCCTTGGGCGCTGCCTCACCCGTTTCTACCAGGGCCGCTGGCCCGGTACCACATAGTCCTTCCAGGGTGGCTCGGGGCTCAAAGCCCGCCACCTTTCGCACCCGCGGCATCGCCCGCACAACCAACCGAGACCCCTCGGAGAGCAAGTTCAGGAGATCAGAAGATGGCCAAGAGCAGCAAGACCAGCGTCCGTCCCCTTCACGACAAGATCCTCGTCAAGCGCGACGAGGCCGAGACCAAGACCGCCTCCGGCATCTTCCTGCCCGAGACGAGCAAGGACAAGCCCAAGACCGGCGTCATCGAGGCCGTCGGCGACGGCGCCCTCAACACCGAAACCGGCGAACGCATCCCCCTCTCCGTCAAGAAGGGCGACCGCGTGATCTTCTCCAGCTACGCCGGCACCGAGGTCAAGCTCAACGACCAGGAACTGCTCATCATGTCCGAGGACGACATCCTCGCCGTCATCGACTGAATCAAAGCGCCAAATGGCAAAGGGCCATATGGCAAATCAGAACTTGAACCGAACCCACGGCCACCTCAACCCTGTTTAGATCTGCTATTTGGCAATTTGCCACTTGGCAATTTTGGAGTGAAACGAACATGGCAGCCAAGTCCATCGCCTTCGACACCGACGCCCGCGAGCGCATCCTCACCGGAATCCGCAAGCTCGCCCACGCCGTCAAGGTCACCCTCGGCCCCTCCGGCCGCGTTGTCGTCCTCGAAAAGTCCTTCGGCACCCCCACCGTCACCAAGGACGGCGTCACCGTCGCCAAGGAGATCGAACTCGAAGACCAGTATGAAAACCTCGGCGCCCAGATGGTCAAGGAAGTCGCCAGCCGCGCGTCCAAGGACGCGGGCGACGGCACCACCACCGCCACCATCTACGCCGAATCCATCTACGCCGAGGGCCTCAAGAACATCACCGCCGGCGCCAACCCCAACGAAGTGAAGCGCGGCATCGACAAGGCCGTCGCCAGCATCGTCGACGAGCTCCGCAAGATGTCCAAGAAGGTCGACTCCTCCAAGGAAATCGCCCAGGTCGGCACCTGCTCCGCCAACCAGGATGAGGAGATCGGCAAGATCATCGCCACCGCGATGGACAAGGTCGGCAAGGACGGCGTCATCACCGTCGAAGAGGGCAAGTCCCTCACCACCGAGGTCGAGCTCGTCGAGGGCATGCAGTTCGACAAGGGCTACCTCTCCCCCCACTTCGTCACCAACGTCGCCACCATGGAGTGCGACCTCTCCGACCCCTTCATCCTCATCTACGAGAAGAAAATCTCCAGCGCCAAGGACATGATCCCCATCCTCGGCAAGATCGCCGACGCCGGAAAGTCCCTCCTCATCATCGCCGAGGACATCGAAGGTGAGGCCCTCGCCACCCTCGTCGTCAACAAGCTCCGCGGCGTCCTCAAGGTCTGCGCCGTCAAGGCCCCCGGCTTCGGCGACCGCCGCAAGGAAATGCTCCAGGACATCGCCACCCTCACCGGCGGCAAGGCCGTCATGGAGGAACTCGGCCTCCAGCTCGAGAAACTCACCCTCGCCGACCTCGGCCGCGCCAAGAAGGTCACCGTCGACAAGGACAACACCACCATCGTCGAAGGCGCCGGCAGCGCCTCCGAGATCAAGGGCCGCATCGAGCAGATCCGCCACCAGATCGAAATCACCACCAGCGACTACGACCGTGAGAAGCTGGAAGAGCGCCTCGCCAAGCTCGCTGGCGGCGTCGCCCAGATCAACGTCGGCGCCGCGACCGAGGTCGAAATGAAGGAGAAGAAGGCCCGCGTCGAAGACGCCCTCCACGCCTGCCGCGCCGCCGTGGAAGAGGGCATCCTCCCCGGCGGCGGTGTCGCCATCCTCCGCGCCCGTCGCTCCCTCGAGAAGCTCAAGAAGTCCCTCGACAACGACGAGAAGATCGGCGTCGACATCGTCAGCCGCGCCGTCACCGCCCCGATCAAGCAGATCGCGGCCAACTGCGGCCTCGACGGCTCCATCGTCGCCTCCAAGGTCGAAGAGTCGAACGAGACCAACTTCGGCTACAACGCCCTCACCCACGAATACGGCGACATGATCAAGATGGGCGTCATCGTCCCCACCAAGGTGGAACGCATCGCCCTCCAGAACGCCGCCAGCGTCGCCGGCCTCCTCCTCACCACCGAAGCCGCCATCGTCGAACTCAAGGAAAAGAAGAAGGGCGGTGGCGCCGGCCACAGCCACGACGATGACGGCGACTATTGATCGCTCCTGAAACGTAACCCGAAAGGCCCCGGTCCCTCGACCGGGGCCTTTGTCTTTCGGAACCCCCCCCCCCCCCAACCCCCAACCCCCAACCACAATCACCCAAACCTGTTCACCGCCTGGTGCCACTGGCCACAAGCTTTGAGTGGCCAGTGTCCTCTGCTCTGGTGGCACTGGCCACAGGCTTTGAGTGGCCAGTGTGTCTTTGCCTGGTGCCACTGGCCACAAGCTCTGAGTAGCCAGTGTCCTCTGCTCTGGTGCCACTGGCCACAAGCTCTGAGTAGCCAGTGTGTCTTTGCCTGGTGCCACTGGCCACAGGCTTTGAGTGGCCAGTGTGTCTTTGTCTGGTGTCACTGGCCACAAGCTCTGAGTGGCCAGTGTGCCCTTGCCTAGTGGCCCTGGCCACCCTCATCCCACATTCAACTCACGTATCACCCGAGCCGCCTCCACAAGTCCTCCGTACTTCTCCACCAGCCTCGCCACTTCCCCACGCCTCCACTCCCCGAGTGAATCGATCGCGACCCCATCCCTCTCTCCCGCATACCACCGCGCCGACGACCACACCCAATCCACCGCCCTCTCTACCAGCCCCGCCTTCACCGGATTGTGATGGATGTAATCCAGAATGTCGCGATACTCGCGCTCAAGACGCACGTTCCTGTCATACCCACCCCCGGCCTGCCAGAACCGCTCCACCCCCTCCGGCCCCACGATCGACTTCAACACCCCCGCTCCCTCCACCCGCCACCTCCCGAGCACCCGCCTCGACATCGCCCCCTTCAGCATGTGAAGCACCTGATCCACCGGCGACTCCGGCAGCCGCGGCACAATCAGCAGGTGCACATGATCGGGCATCACCACCCACCCCAGCAACGCAAACCCGTGCATCTTCCGCGTCCGCTCAAGCGCCCTGACAAACTCCCCCTTCACCCAATCCTCTCGAAACAACGGCACCCCGCGATAGCACGAGCACGTCAGAAACCGCTGCCCAAGCATCAACTCCAGCCGCTCAAGCTCCTTCCGGTGCACATCCTCCCGAATCTCCATCCACCCAGAATCGCACCCACCACCACCCCTGTCAACCCCCCAACCCCCTGGTGGCACTGGCCACAGGCTCTGAGTGGCCAGTGTCCTCTGCTCTGGTGCCACTGGCCACAAGCTCTGAGTGGCCAGTGTTCCCTTCCTTGGTGGCACTGGCCACAGGCTTTGAGTGGCCAGTGTGCCCTTCCTTGGTGCCACTGGCCACAGGCTCTGAGTGGCCAGTGTCCTCTGCTCTGGTGGCACTGGCCACAAGCTTTGAGTGGCCAGTGTTCCTGTCCTCGTGCCACTGGCCACAAGCTTTGAGTGGCCAGCGCCTTCTCCCCCAAGCCCACCCCCTCCCCACGTTTTCTTACCCATGACCACCTTTGTGCTCACGTTTGATGGCCATTCCCCCAAACCCCCTTGCATCCCTCCCACCCGCACGTATCTTCCCATGCATGGTCGCCGACCGCACAACTCCCACCGCCCACTCCCCATTCCCCACCATCCCTCTCTCCCCTCTCGACTCCGCCATCCTCACCCTCTTCTACACCCTCTCCAATGACTCCCTCGAAGCGCTCCTCAAGTCACTCGCCGACAAGTCCATCGAGAACGCCCCCACAACCCTCTTCGAACTCACCCAGTGGGCCCACGCCGAGCACATCCAGCCGTGGATCGAAACCCGCCGCGGCCAACTCCGCGAAGCCGAACAGCGCGAGATGGTCGCCCTCCTCAAGACCATCGCAACAACCTCCCCCAACCAGGTCGAACAACGCCGCGCCATCTCCCTCATCCTCCGAGCCTCCAAAGGCCCCACCCGCACCCCACGCCCCCACAACTCGTTTCTCCCCCGAACCACCCCCGTGCCCCGCACCGCACCTGTCCCACTCACCTGTTCACCTGTTCACCCCCTCACCTGTTCATCTCCTACCCACCACACCCCTGTGTCTACCCCGACCACCCCCCACTCCCCACCGCCCTCTT
>JAHBXE010000012.1 GCA_019636625.1 Phycisphaeraceae bacterium | reverse complement strand
CGCAGTGACGCAGTGACGCAGTGACGCAGTCGGATTTTATGTGTGGGTGGGGCGGGAACAGATTGCGGACTTGCGGAGGGATTCGGGGGAGGCTTCGATGGCGCGGGTTACTTCGATGATGAGGGTGTCGTCCTCGGTGGGACCGTGGCGATGGTGCTCGACGGCTTTGAGGATGTCTGTCGCGACGCCCGGGGTGCTGCCCCCACCGCTGCCTTCTCCGGTTGCTCCGCCGCCTGACTCGCGGCCCCGCTGATCGGCTGTTCTTGCGATGATTCGGAGCATGCCGGCCACGCCGAGAAACCGGCCGTGCTTATCACGGGCTTCCAGTGCGCCGTCGGTGTACGCGATGAGCGTGTCGCCTCGGTGGAAGGGAATGGTCTTTTCGGCGGGGTGGAAGTCGGCGCCGGCGCAGGCCCCGAGGACGAAGCTGGTGGAGTCCAACTGTTCGACACGGCCGTCGGCGGTGCGGATGAAAGCGGGCGGGTGGCCGCCGCTGGCGTAGTCGAGGGTGTCGGCATCGGTGTGGACCCGGAAGCAGACAGCGGTGACATACACGGAGTGGGTGGCGAGGGTGAGGTGGACGTAGCTGTTGAGGAGCCGGAGGACCTCGCCGGGCCCGGTTTCGGGGTTCTCGGCGAAGATACGTTCAAGTTCGCCGTGGAGGCGGTTGACCGTGAGGGCTGCCGGAATGCCGTGGCCGGTGACATCAATGAGAACGATGCTGAGGGACTTGTGCCCGTTGTCCCGGTTGTTGAAAGTCGCGTAGAGGTAGTCGCCGCCGATCTGTCGCATGGGCTCGTAGATGTAGTTGAACCGAAGGGGACCGGTGGTGTGGGGGCGGGGAAAGAGGGACTCGTGGATGGTTCGGGCGTTGGTGAGCTCCTGGCGGAGTTCGAGGTAGCGGCCGCGGAGCATGCGGTTGGAGAATCGATCGCGGAAGCGGCTGTTTCGCCACCAGCAGATGGCGGCGCCGGGAAGAGCGACGAAGGCGGAGAGGAGGATGAAGACGGAGCCGAGGATGGCGAGCCTGACGGAGCCGACACCGGTGATCGTGGCGTGGGCCATGAAGCCGACGATGATGACGGCGTTGAGGATGAGGAGCGGGACGAGGGGCTTGAGCGATTCGCCGGGGGTCCAGGGCAGGAAGAGGCAGGCGAAGAAGTGAAGGCCGAGGAGGCCGAAGGCGCCCATGCCGCCGGCGACGGCGGTGGCGAGTGCTTGCTGGCGAGCCTTGACCTTGGCGGGGTCATCGTCGGGCGAGGTGGCGGCCGGCGCTTTGGCGGCCGGTACCTGGGCTTGCTCTTCGGTGACCGGTGGCGGAGCCTCATCAGGCGTTGACGGCGAGACGGAGATGGAGGATGTGGAACTGATGCGGACTTCGGGACGTTGGACAACCTGGCGGGCGAGGATCGGCCCGGCGAGCAATTGAACGACGCCGGAGATGATGATGAGCCAATAGACGATGCGGAGGGGGGGCACTTTCGGCGTGGGATGGCGGCGGACGTACCAGAACGCGGCGCCGTAGAGCAGCAGCGTGAAGACGCCGCTGCCGAAGGCAAAGCCGACCTCAGCGCCGCCCGGCGCGGCCGTCTTGTCGCCGCCTGAAGTGGCAAACTGAATGGCGGTGCCCAAGAGCGAGAGGATGTTGAGAACAACGACAGCGCCTGTGTACCACAGGAAGCGGCGGCTGAGCCAACGCTCGCGCTCGGCCTCGATCTCGTGGCCGAACTCGGTCGTAAAGGTTTGACTTGGCGAAGGGTGTGCCACGCTCGATCCTGGAATACGTCGGCCCTACTTCGGCCGGTTGGCCCCGGGAACCCAGAGAACATCCCCGGCCCCATTGTCGTTGGCGACCCGGGCAAGGACAAACAGGAGATCGCTGAGCCGGTTCAGATACTTGACGGTTTCAGGACTTGTCCTGGTCGGCTCGGCCCGCTGAAGGGTGACGAGGCGTCGCTCCGCCCGGCGGACCGTGGTTCGCGCGAGGTGCAGGGCGGCGGCGGCCGGGGTACCACCGGGGAGGACGAAGCTGGTGAGTGGAGTCAGGCCTTCATTGAACTGGTCGATGAGGGATTCGAGCCGCGCGGTCTGTTCGGGCACAATGCGGAGGCGGGATCCCGGCTTTTCATCCGGTTCGATGGGCACGCAGAGGTCTGCGCCCAGGTCGAACATGTCCTGCTGGATGCGCTTGAGCAGATCGGCGAGCGGGGAGCCGGGGGTCCGTTCACATTGGACAGCGGCAAGACCGAGGGTGGCGTTGGCTTCGTCCACTTCCCCATAGGCCTCGACTCGGAGGCTGTCCTTGGGGGTTCGGCCCCCGGTGCCAAGGCCGGTGGTGCCGTCGTCGCCGGTTCGGGTATAGATGCGGTTGAGCTTGACCATCCGTTGGCCCCTTGGGAGTGGTGATAGTCTACGGGCGTAGGGAGCGCCGCGCCCTTGCCGCCCGCAGTCCTTCCCGGTGTCGCCCAGCATGCAGATCTCGGGGTTCGAAGCGGGCGAGGGAGGAAAGATGGGGCAAGGTTGAAGGCGCTGCGCGGGGGTGCGTTGGGTCACGGGCGATGGAGTGCCAATGAATCAGCAGGCTCGGCCATACCGACGCGGATTGATGAAGATGTGGCGCCCCCGGAGGGAGCAGCCCGCGGCGGGAACCTTGGTGGAAAGGGTGATGGCGGCACGGGGGATTGTGGATGGGGAGGAGATCCGGGCCTTCCTGAACCCAACGCTGCTGCAGCTGCATGAACCGTCGCTGCTGGGGGACATGGACGTTGGGGCGGAACGAATCCTCGAAGCGCTGTCACGCAGGGAACGGATCGCGATCTATGGCGACTACGACGTGGATGGCGTGACGGCGACGGCGATTCTCTACCACGTGTTCAAGGCGATGGCGCCGGATGCGGACGTGCTCACCTACGTGCCCCACCGTATCGACGAGGGGTACGGGCTCAACTCGGGGGCGATCGAGCAGCTCGCGTCGGAAGGAGCAAGGGTCATCGTATCGGTGGACTGCGGCGTGACGGCGGTGGAGCCGGCGGAGACGGCGCGACGGGCGGGTGTGGATCTGATCATCACGGATCACCACGCGCCGCCGGAGAACGAAGCACATCTGCCGCCGGCGATGGCGGTCATCCATCCGCGGCGGCCGGGAGCCGCGTACCCGTTTGGCGAGTTGTCCGGCGCTGGGGTCGCGTACAAGCTGGCGTGGAGGCTGGCGGCGCTGCAGAGCGGGGGCTCGAAGGTCTCGCCGGCGTTGCGGAAGGTGTTGTTGGATCTGCTGGCATTCGCGGCGCTGGGGACGATCGCGGACATTGTGCCGCTGCACGGGGAGAACCGGGTGCTGGCGGCGTTTGGGCTTGGACGGATCAAGCACTCGCCGATCGCGGGGCTCAAGGCCCTGGTGGAGGCTTCGGGGCTTGCCGGGGAGAACGTCGGGGAGGAGCAGGTCGGGTTTGTTCTGGGGCCGCGGCTGAATGCGTGCGGACGGATGGGGCACGCGGCGGAAGCTGTTGAGTTGTTTACCACGGCGTCGGGCGCTCGGGCGGAGGAGATTGCGCGGAACCTGACGAAGCTCAATGATGAGCGTCGGGCGACGGAACGGAGGATCGCGGAGCAGGCGGCGCAGATGGCGGAGGAATCGGGGATGACGGGGAGCGGGCGGCGGGCGATCGTGCTGGCCCATGAGGAGTGGCACATTGGGGTGGTTGGGATCGTGTGCTCGCGGCTGGTGGAAAGGTTCTGTCGGCCGACGATCCTGATGACGAGGGTGGATGGCGAGTGCAGGGGGTCCGGTCGGTCGATCGAGGGGTTTGATCTTCATGGAGCGTTGGCGAGGTGCGCGGCGCACCTGAGCACCTACGGGGGACATGCGATGGCCGCGGGGCTTCGCCTCGACGAGCGAAACCTGGAGGCATTTGTCGAGGCTTTCGCGGCGGAAGCGGCGGCTATCGCGGATGAGCAACTCACACCGAGCCTGAGTGTGGATTGCGATGCGGGCGTTGGAGAGCTTTCGATGGAGTCGGTGCGAGAACTGGAGAAGTTGGCGCCCTTTGGACAGGGGAACCCGCGGCCGCGCATCCGGCTGGTCGGGGCCAAACTCGCGGACCGACCGCAGGTACTGGGGGCGACGGGGGCGCACCTGAAGCTTCTGCTCAAGTGCGTGCGCTCGGGCGCCATGGTGCGGGTGGTGGCGTGGAACTGGGGAGAGCGGAAGGAGTTGCTCGCGGCGGGGATGGAGGTGGAGGCGGTGGTTTCGCCGCGGATCTCGACCTGGAATGGGACGAGCCGTGTGGAGCCGGAACTTGGGGACCTGCGGGTGTGCGAGGCGGACGAGCGGCGCGCGTGATGGTCAGGGGGTGACGGAGCGGAGTCCCGCCAGCCCGTCGAGGCTCAGGCCGTTCTTCTTCCGCTGGTAGTCGAGAACGCCGCCCTCGCCCTTTTTCTCGGCCCAGCCGCGGAGCTGGTCGCGTTCGCCCTTGTACTCGTAGAGGGGCACGCCAAAGCCGCAGGAATCGGTCACCCGCGTGACGTCGACAACGATGAACGCTCGGAGGCCGGGGCCGGTGGGAACTCTTGCCGCGAGGGCCTGGAACTCCGGGTCGGCAGGTTCGACGGCGCGACCGGTTCCGTAGAGCCGAAGGATGTTCGGGCTGCCTTGGAAGGAGCAGAACATGATGGTGATGCGGCCGTTCTCACGCAGGTGGGCGATGGTTTCGACGCCGCTGCCGGTGTAGTCGGCGTAGGCGACCTGTCGCGGGGTGAGAACGCGGAAAGAGTCGAGGCCCTTTGGGGAGAGATTGATGTGGCCGTTGGCGGGGGCGGTGGCGACGAAGAAGAGGTGTTGCTTTGCAATGAACTGCCGTGCGGCGTCGTCAACTTCGATTCGTGGTTGGCCCATGGGCAACGGTATGCGTTCATTGCGGTCGGTCGATCGTCGCCGTCGGCCGTTTCGACTCCGCCTCAGCGTCTTGCGGCTTCGGCCTGGTCCGGCCTTCCCCATGCCAGGTACATCTGCACGAGTCGCTGGCGAGATTCGGCGCTCATGAAGCTTCCGGGGATGTACTTGGCTTCGACGCGGGGAACGTACATCACGAGCCTCGCCTCGGCCTCCTCGAAGCGACCCTGTCGGGCGAGGCACTCGCCGAGGACGGTCTGGGCGTAGGCGGTGATGCGGTGGTCCGGCCCCACCGTGCGCTGACGGATGGCGATGCACTCGCGGAGCGGGGCTTCGGCGGCGAGTGGGTCGCCGGTGTGCATCTCGAGAAAGCCCTGCAAAAGCAGGAGGCCGCTCCGGTGCGGGTGGTCGGTAGGCAGTGTTTGGGCGGTCTTGACAAGCGGGGCGGACTCGCGGCGGACAAAGTCGAGCGTTTCGCTGTCGGCGGTGGAGACCGCGAGGCGGGCGAGGTGGAAGAGCGCGGCGCCGACATCGGGGTGTTCATCGCCGACGCTGCGGCGAAGGGCGGTCACGGCGGCGCGGTACGCGGAGGCCGCTTCGGCAGGGCGGTTCAGCATCTGGAGGGCTTCGCCCAGGCGCATGCTCAGCAGGCCCACATCCGGGTGGGTGGGCGAATACACATCGCTGGTTTGCTGGATGGCGTCGGCCAGGAACACGGCAGCGGCGTCCCACGAGGCGTCGGTGAGGGAGTCCAAGGCAAGCCGCCGCGACAGGGCGGCGCCGTGGGAGGTGGGGATCCGCGTGATGACCTTCCAGTCGGCGAGTGCCGCGGCGAAGGCGGCGTTGGCGGCATCGTTTCGACCGTGGCGGCGGTCGAAACGAGACAGGGCAAAGCCGGCCTCCACCCTTTCGAGAAGGGATGAGGACTCGGCAACGGCGGCCTCGAACTGCTTCCTCGATTCGACGAGGTTGCCGGCGGCTTCGAGCGCCTCGCCGAAGGCGAATCGGGCGGCCATGCGGTGGTAGCCGTACTGGAGGGACTCGGCGACGGCGGACTGCGCGGCCTGCTTCGCCTGTTCGTGCTCTCCCTTGGCACGCAGCATCCTGGCGATGGTTGTGCCCGCGGATGTGCGGGCCTCGGCGGTGGCGGGGCTGGATTCGACGGCGAGAATGAGACGGGCCTGACGCTCGGCCTCTTCGAAGTCGGCGGTTTCCATGCACGCGGTGGCCAACTGGGCGCGAAGGCCAACCAGGGCTGACGGCTCGATGCCCGCCCTGTCGAAGTTGTGAAGGGCGCCCTGAAACAGAGACTTGGCTCGATCGGGGAGCCCAAGGTTGGCGTACGCCGTGGCGAGGTGGCGCAGGAGACGGGCCTTGGTGATGGGCTGCGCGGTCAGCTCCCGATCGATAACGTTGGCGCTGGTGGAGAGCATGATCGCTCGAGATGCCTCCGGCGTGATGCCGGCCGGATCGAGGGCGGCGATGGAGGATTCGAGGCACGCGGCGACCCGTTTGGCGGCGTCGGACTCGTTGATCGCGCGTAGCTCCGCGAGGCGTGCCCTGTCGCGCTCGTCGCGGGCTGTGTCCGCCTGCCACATCGCGCCGGCGGTACCGAGGGCCAGGCCCGCGGCGGCAATGGCGGCCCCGGTCGCGAGCGTTCGATGGCGGCGAATGAACATCCGCGCGTGGTAGGCGGCGGTGGCCGGCCGCGCGGAGATTGGCTCGTGGCGGCCGTAGCGATGCAGGTCGTCAACCAGGGAAGCGACGGAGGAGTATCGGCGTGACCGGTCCTTGGCCAGGGCGGTGAGGATGATGGTCTCAAGGTCGCGGTCGACTTCGGGGGCGAGGGAGCGAGGTGTCGGCGGAACGATGGATCGAATCCGCTGGACGGCTTCGAAGAGGTTCATGCCGTCGACTTCGATCGGCGGGCGACCGCAGACAAGCTCGTACAGAACCGCCCCGAGCGAGTAGACATCCGCGCGGATGTCGAGGAGGTCGGGGTCGCCCTCGGCCTGCTCCGGGCTGGTGTAGCTCAGGGTGCCGATGAACTGGCCGGTGACGGTGTGACGGGTGTTGCTGGGAGCTTCGATGAGGCGAGCGATGCCAAAGTCGATGACGATGGGATGTCCGTCCGGGCGGACGAGGATGTTCTGGGGCTTGAGGTCGCGGTGGATCACGCCGCGCTGATGCCCGTGGTGAATGGCGTCGCAGACCTGCGCGAAGAGTTGGAGTTTCGCGGGAATGGAAAGGGCGGCGGCGAACGTCGTGATTGGAGTTGCATCGCCGATGTACTCGAGCGCGATGAAGGGCAGGCTCGCAGTGCCGCTCTGAAAGACGCCGGCTTCAAAAACCTTGGCGATGCCGGGGTGGTTGAGACGGGCGAGAATCTGCGCTTCTTGCGTGAAGCGGTGGAGCTCGGGGGCGGACGCCCATGGAGTTCTCACCACCTTTATCGCGACCGTTCGCGCCGGTGAGTCTTGAAGTGCCTCGTAGACGGAGCCCATGCCGCCCGAGGCGATCAGGCGGACCACGCGGTACTTGCCGATGCCTGGCGGGATGGCGGGTTCGGGAACCGTGACCTCCGGCGGAGACATGAAGTCGTCGCCGGCGGATTCATGGCCGCGGAGCAGGGTTTCGACGCTGCGTCGCAGTTCGCCGTCGCCGAGGCACGCGGAGTCGAGGAATCCCGAGCGCCCCGCCGGGTCAAGTTCCAGCGCGGCGTGGAACAGCCGTTCGGCTTGAAGCCAGGTTTCGGCGTTGGTGATCACTGGGCGGACTCCCTGATTTTCTCGCGGAGCCATGCTCGAACGGTGGTCCACTCGCGCTCGGCGGAACGGAGGGACATTCCAAGGAGTGACGCGGCATCTTCCATGGTGAGGCCTCCGAAGAAACGCAGTTCGACCAGGCGGACCTTCTGAGGATCGATCTTCTCGAGTTGCCCAAGGGCGTCGTCGAGGGCTTCGAGGTCGATGGCCCGGTGTTCGTACTCCGCCATCGCATCAGAGAGCGACACGGCGGGCGCTCCCCCGCCACGTTTTTCGCGTTTGCGGGTGCGGGCGTGGTCGACGAGGATCCGTCGCATGGCCTGCGCGGCGAGGGACATGAACTGGGCCTTGGACTTGACGGTCACGGCGGTCTGGCCGACGAGTTTCATGAACGCCTCATGGACGAGGGCGGTGGCCTGGAGTGTGTGACCCGGGCGCTCCGAGCGCAGGCAAGCCTGGGCCAGTCGCCGGAGTTCGTCGTACACGATGGGGAAAAGGCGCTCCGCGGCGGAGGCGCTGCCGCTGGATGCCTGTTCGGCGAGTTGAGCGATCTCGTCCTGGTTTGGGCCGGCTGGCTCGCTCATCGGCTCATGCCTTTGGGTGGCGTCAAACATGGGGCGCACCGGATTGGCCGCCCGGCCCCATTGTCCCGAAACCCGGGCTTTCTGGCAATGCGAAGTCGGGGCCAATAACTCGAGCATCGCGGGGAATGCAGGTTTTTTGGCGGGTTGTTTGTCGGGGCGTCGCGAACGTGGATGCCCGGGAGTCGGGCATTTCGCAGAGGAGCAGGCCATGAAGACGACAGCCCGAAACGCCAGCCTACTGACCATGACCATGCTTGCGGGAACCGCCGCGGCGCAACCCACGTGGTACACGATGCAGGAAATCGTGCCACCGGCGCCGACGTCGATGGGGATCAACGGAAACGGGATCAACGACCACGGGGAGGTGGTGGGCGAGGTCTGGGGGCCGAACATGCAGACCAAGCCGTTCATCTGGCTGCCTGTGGCGAAGTATGGGTACCCGGCGGGGTTCAACTATCTGGACATGCTGGGCGGCGAATATGGGGAGGCAAAGGACATCAACAACGCCGGGGAGGTCTGCGGGCGGGCGGGCACGCCCAACGCTTACAACGTGGCGCGGTGGGACCTGGCCACGGGATCGACGCCGCTGGTGTGGCACACGGGGGCGCTGGCTTCCAAGATCAACGCTTCGGGCATCATTGGCGGGCACGGATTGGAAGTGCCGGGTGGGCCGTGCGGCAAGGCGGCGGTGTTCACGGGCCTTGGGGGAGGTTTCCAGATCGCCCACACGGCCTGCGCCAACTCAATTGTGACGGGGATCAACGCCGGCGGGCTGGTCGCGGGGGATAGCCACGCTGACTTCACGCACCTGGCGTTCTTTGCGGCCCCCCCGTTGTACACGGCGTCGCCGCTGCCGAACTTCCCGCCGATCACCGGTTCGGGCGCCTACACCCGCATCTTCGCGATGAACGATCTCGGGCAGATGACGGCTTCGGTGGGGCATCCCACGCTGGGCGAAGTCGCCATCGTGTTCAAGGATGACAACGGCGACGGCGTGGCCGACCCGGCGACGGAGTACACGATCGTGGGCGAGACGTGGCGGGCCTACGCGATCAACAACCATGGCGTGATCGGCGGCCGGCTGATCGCGCACGAGGTCGGGGTGGTCAAGTTGGGCTCCAAGCTGCGCGAACTGAACAACTGCGTGGACAAGCGCCCGGGCGGGTATCCGTTCATCAGTTCAGTCCGCGATATCAACGATGAAGGGCAGCTCATCTGCGTGGGCACGGCCGAGACCGGGAACGTGGTGGTGGTGCTCACGCCGCAGTGCTACGCCAACTGCGACGGCTCAACGGGAACTCCGAAGATCACCGCCAACGACTTCATGTGTTTCCTGAACAAGTTCGCGGCGGGACACCCATACGCCAACTGCGATGAATCGACCGGCACCCCGCTGCTGACCGCGAACGACTTCGTCTGCTTCCTGAACCAGGCGATCGTGTTCTGCCCGTAGCAGGCTCAGCCGCCGGCCACCGCGCCGACAATGAGAAGAGGCTCGCTCCCCGAGGCCACCGCTTCGGGGAGCGGTGCATTGGGGTCTTGAAACGAGATGTCCTTCCCGCACGCGTGGTAGCGAAGGAAGGCGCGGCGCTGGAGCGTGCCGTGGTCGCGGATGGTGCCGCGGAGCACGGGGTAGCGGGATTCGAGGGCGGACAGCACCGTGTGAATCGTGACGGGGGGTGGGACGTCGAGTTCGACTTCGGGTCCGACCTTGGCGAGATTCCGGAGGTGGTAGGGAAGGCCGACGCGGATCATGGCAGCGTCTGCACCTCGACGGAGAGGACAGGGGGCAGGTCGCGGACGATCGGGTTCCACCTGTCGCCGTTGTCGGCGGAGGCGTACACCTGGCCGCCGGTGGTGCCGAAGTAGACGCCGCAAGGGTCGAGGCGGTCGATGGCCATGGCGCCGCGGAGGATGTTGACGTAGCAGTTTTCCTGCGGCAGACCGTTGGTGAGAGGCTCCCATTCGTTCCCGCCGGTCTTGCTGCGGTACACGCGCAGCTTGCCCTCGAGCGGGAAGTGCTCGGAGTCGCTCTTGATCGGGACGACGTAGACCGTGTCGGGCTGGTGGGCGTGGACACGGATGGGGAAGCCGAAGTCCGTGGGGAGGTTGCCGCTGACCTCCGTCCATGATTCGCCCGCATCGTCCGAACGCATGATGTCCCAGTGCTTCTGCATGAAGAGGGTTGATGGACGCGAGGGGTGCACATCAATCCGATGGACACAGTGACCGACCTCGGCGGAAGGGTCGGGAAGGAACTGGGACTTCAGGCCCCGGTTGATGGGCTTCCAGGTGGCGCCGCCGTCATCCGATCGGAACGTGCCGGCAGCGGAGATGGCGACGAAGATCCGCTTCGGGTTGGTTGGGTCGATGACGATGGTGTGGAGGCCCATGCCGCCGGCGCCGGGCATCCAGTTGGGGCCGGAGGGGTGGCCGCGGAGGCCGGAGAGTTCGTGCCATGTCTTCCCGGCGTCGGTGGTGCGGAAGAGGGCGGCGTCTTCGACGCCGGCGTAGGCGGTGTCGGGGTCCGTGAGCGAGGGCTCGATGTGCCAGACTCGTTTGAACTCCCAGGGGTGCTGAGAGCCGTCGTAGAACTGGTGGGTGGTCAGGGGACGGCCGGTCTGATCGGATGTGTCGTAGGCGAACTTGTTGCTCTCGCCCTTGGGCATTCCCTCGGGGCCGACGAGATCTTCGGGCTTGCTCCCGGGAGGATTCCAGGTTTTGCCGCCGTCGTCGGACCGCTGGATGATCTGACCGAACCAGCCGCTGGTCTGCGAGGCGTAGATTCGGTTGGGATCGACCGGCGATCCCTTGATGTGGTAAATCTCCCACCCGGCGAAGTGAGGGCCGGAGACGGTCCACTTCTGACGCTTGCCATCGGACTCGAGGACAAACGCACCTTTGCGGGTGCCGACGAGAACACGGATCTTTGACATCGCGGGCTCCGGATGTGGGCGCAGTGTACCCACCCGGATCGCCACGTGTCGTCACATCGTCTGATTCATCGGCCGTCGCCGGTTGCGTCGTCGATCACGTTGGCCAGACCGCTGCGGGCGGCGGGGTCCTCGGGCTGCTCCTCCAAGGCCGCGGCGAAAGCGGCGCGGGCCTCTTCAGCGCGGCCGAGTTCGCTCAGGATAAGGCCTTCGAGGACGAGCGGATCGACGCTGGTGCCGCGGCGTTCGATGGCGCGGTCCACTGTCTTGAGCGCGCCCTCAAGATCGCCGGTGCGGCGCTGGTAGAGGGCCTTGAGCATCCATCCCTCGTGACGGTGCGGGGCGATGGCGACGATGCGCTGCCACGCCTGCCGGGAGCGGTTCATGTCCCTGATCGCGAAACAGACGTTGCCCAACTCGATCCAGGCCTGGACGTCGCGCTGGCCTTCATCGCTGGTGGTCAGCTCGATCAGCACATCCCGGGCTTCGAGCGGACGGTCGAGCTTCGAGAGGCACTTGGCCCGGAAGTGCAGCAGGTCGCGGCGTCCGGCGTTGCCCTTCATCTTGAGCAGCCGGGAGAGGTTGAACTCGGCATCGGCGAATCGCTCGCTCTGGATCTGGGCCTGGATGAGGTCCTCGAGGATGGACTGGTCGTCGGAGGCCAGGAGCCGTGCCTCGTTGAAGAGCTTCACGGCGGCTTCCGTGTCCTTGCGGAGCATCGCGATGTGGCCGAGCGTCTGCTTGATTCCCGCGCTGTGCTCGAAGGAGGCGGCGCGCGAAGTGAGGAACTTCTCCGCCTCGTCGAGGTTGCCCATGTCGATCATGGTCTCCGCGACGGCGATGGCGTACTGCGGGTTGGCGGGCTCGGCGTCGGCGGCGGCGGAGAAGTGCTTGAGGGCCTTGTCGGACTGCGCGAAGCGTTCGTAGACGATGCCTTGGTAATACTGGGCGTCGATGTTGGCGGGATCGAGGGCTTCGGCCTGCTGGAAGGCGAGCAGGGCCTGTTCGAGGTCGCTGAGCTCAATCATGATCCTGCCCTTGAGGATGTAGCTCTTGGGCACATCGGGCTTGAGCTGGATGCAGCGGTTGATGAACTTGTCGGCCTTCTCGAGCTCGCCGGCCAGGTAGGACTGGCGGGCCTGCTCGTACTCGTTCCCGGCCTTCATGGCGTTCTGGCGCTCCATGGCGCCGAGGAGATGCTTCTGGGTGTGCTTGCCGTGGCCCGGGTTGCAGGCGGCAAGGCCGGCGAGCGTGATCAGCGAGAGGACAACCAGACGAGTACGCATGTGGAGATTCCTGGAATGGCCACGAAGGTGATCGGGCTTTTGGACCGGGTGCTTTGGCCAACCCCTCAAAGACACCGACCGCTCCGGGAGCGGTCGGCGTTGCAGACGGACTTGGATGGACCGCGGGGTCCGAGGGATCAGCGGTTATCAGGGTCCGACCCGCCGCCGGCGGGCTCGGGGTCGTTGGAACCCGGATCGAAGGGATCGCCACCCATGGGTTCCGACGGCATGGGATCGAACGTCGGGGCCGTGTCCGGCTCGACCGGGGGCGGCGTGAAGACGACCTTGCCGGGCGCTTCAACTTCGACCTCCGGGGTCTTGGCGGGCTTGGCGCGGCTCGGGGAACGGCGCGCCTCGCGGCGGGCGAGTTCCTCGGCCTTGAGGGCGGCCTCGGCCTTCTTGGAGCCGGCGAGCTTCTTCTCCAGCTCACCCTTCACGATTTCGTGCTGCATGCTGCGCGTCGGCCAGTTGGACTTCTCGTTGGTGAGTTCTTCGCGAAGCTGGATGGCGTCGGGCTGCATGGGGCTCATCGCCAAGGCACGCTGGACCTTGCTGAGCGCCTCGTCACGCTTGCCCTCGGCGGCAAGGCGTGTCGCTTCCATCACGAGCTGCTGGCAGCGCTTCTCGCGGCTCCAGGGCAGGGTTCCCATGCGGGATCCGGCCCGGGCCCGCTCGACCATGTCCTGGCCGCGCTTGCCCTGCTCGACGGCCATGGCGTCGGCGAGGATGGTGGGCGTGATCATGAAGATCACTTCGTTGCGCTCGGTCGAGTCGTCGTGCCCGCGGAAGGCGGCGCCGATGAGCGGGAGGTCGCCGAGGCCGGGGACCTGGCGGCGGCTGGCGCTGGTGCTCTCGCGGAAGAGGCCGCCGAGCACGATGGTGTTGCCATCGCGGACGATGACGTTGGTGGTCAGCTCGTTGCTGATTTCGTCCGGGATGGTCACGGTCTGGCCGCCCTGGCTCGTGGTGTTACGGATGACGGCTTCCGAGACCTTGGGCTTGAGCTCCATGCGGATGGAGCCGTCGCTGCTCACGAAGGGACGGAAGTAGAGCTGGGTGCCGGTGTCGAGGAACTCGACGGTCTGGGTCGTTGCGGTGTCGGTGGTGGTCGAGTTGAGGTAGCCGACCTTGCGGCCCACGAGGACGCGGGCGGGCTGGCGGTTGAGGGTGAGGATGTTGGGACGGCTGATGATGGTGGTGTCGGCGACCTGGTCGAGCATCCGGATGAACGCGGAGACGTCGTTCCACACCACGCCGAGCTTGAGGGTGCCCGGGCCCGCGGTGTTGCCCGGCGTGCTGGTCAGGCCGAAGCCCTTGTTGTCGGCCGGGAGCGGGGTGCCGGAGCTGCCGGTACCGCCCGAGCCGCCGGAGCCGCCCGAGCCACCGGAGCTGCCGGACGATGAGCCGTTGCCCTTGATCAGGCCGTTGACGGCTTCGAGCGGGCCGCCGATGTTCACGAAGTCGGTGAAGTCCATGTCGGCCAGCACCGCGAAGTCCACGCCGAAGGCGTTGGCCTCGTTGAGGCTGGTCTGCAGGATCGTGGCCTCGACCAGCACCTGCTGCGGGCGGGTGTCGAGCTCCTGCACGACCTTCTCGATCTGCGCCATGTTCTCTTCGTAGTCGAAGACCATCATGGTGGACTCGTGCGCGAAGTCCTCCGCGCCGCCGGGGGCGTTGTCGGTGATCTGGAAGTTCGGCGCCTTGCCGTTGGTCTTGATCTGGCCGCCCTCGGAAAGCAGCGGCTTGACGAACTCCGCGGCGTCGGTCGAGTTCAGGTAGTTGAGCTTGAGGACCTTCCAGACGCGCTGGCGGCTGGCCTCCTCGATCTTGAGAAGCTCCTCGAGGGTGTACACGAAGATGAAGTTGCCCTTCTCGATGTAGCCGTATCCGTTGACGTGGAGAATGGCGTCGAGGGCTTCGTAGAAGGTGACGCCGTAAAGGTTTGCCGTGACGACGGCGGAGACGCTCTTGCTGGTGACGATGTTCTTCTGGGACTGGATCGAGAGCATCTGGAGGACGTTGGCGAGGTCCTCATCGTTGACGTGGAGGTCCACGATCAGGTGCTCATCGACCTTGACCTTGCCGTCGTCGGCCGCGGGCTGCTCCGTCTCGGCGGGCGCGGGCGTCGAACCGGCCTGACGAATGACCTTGCCGTTTCCGGGGTTGGCACGCGGAGCGGTGTTCGCGGGCTGGCCGCCGATGGGAGCGGCCGCGGCCGCGGGCCCCGATCCGTAGGTTGATGGCGCCGGGGAGGCCGGCTGCTTGGCCTGGCCCAGGGCGGTGGGAAGGCCGGCGAGGCCGAAGAGGGCCGCGGCGGTCACGGCGAGCTTGGCCGTGCGAAGGGTCGCGTTGAACCGGGGTGAGAACTCGACCATGACTGCTCCTTGGGACCGCCGCGCAGGTCGCGGGGGTGTGTCCTGCTGGGTCATCGCGGGCTTCCGGGTGACATCCCCCCGGTGAGTGGGCCCTGTGACTCAGTGTCGAATGTCGTCCGGGGTTCGATGGAACTTGCGGTGGAGCGGAGAAGGATGAGTCGCTTTGCGCGGGTTGGGCAAAGGCTTCCCGACGCAACGGGCTGCTTCTCGGACGGCGGCGGTGACGGCCAGAAGCAAAGTACCGCCGCGTGTGTGGGCGCGGCGGTGTCCAGGCAATCGGGCTCTTGGTGAGGCACGCTTACCGACTTAAGTCGGACCGGGCGTGGTCCTGGCTGGAGCTGGGCGATGCACCCTGCTGGGCCGGGTGGGGCGCGGGCTTTGGGGGCGCCGCAACCTGACGAGGCTCCGCGTAGGCGGTTCTCGGAACGCCGGCGACAAGCTTGATCCGACCCCAGAGGAGCAGGGCGACGACGGAGAGCGCAAAGGCGGCAAAGGTCGTCGCGACAACGCGGGGCGGGACGTGCTTGCTCGGCTTGCCTCTCATCTGACCCTTCCTTGGGCGGGGGTGCTTACAGGCGTGTGACGGTGACGCGTCCGGTGTAGGCCTCGACGGCGATGCGGAAGCGCGAGCCGGACCCGCTGATGACGAGCGAGCCGCCGGCGCTGGGCGTGGTGCTCGCGGGCGCCGTCACGGTCCCGCCCATCTCGTCGAAGACCAGGACGTTGCCGCCGTCGAAGTTGACGGACTCGATCGTGGAGTCGTGGAACTTCCGCTTGTTGCGGAGGTCGACGCGCTGGATGGTGTCGGTCGCGGGGTTCAGGCTCGAGCTCTTGACCTCGACGATCGCGTAGGCGTTGTTCTCGGCATCGAAGATCACGGCGCGGCCCTGCTGCCTTGCCAGCGCGTCGGACTGGGCGAAGGTGATGTCCGCCACGATCGCTCGCACGGTGGACTGAACGCGGAGCACCTCCGTGGAGTTGACGTTGGGGATCACCAGGGCGCTGGCGATGCCCAGGAGTGTCACCACGATGAGCACTTCAACGAGCGTGTAGGCCCTGCGGCTTACGGCGCGAAAGCGATGGCTGTTCAACACGACGAACTCTCCCGCCTCGCAGACTTACTTGGCGTCGGCCTTCGGCGCGGTGTTTTCTTCCGCCTTGGGCTTGGCCTTGGGTTCGGGGTTGTCCACCTTGATCGCGGGCATGCTCGTGACCTTCACGTTGATGCCGGCGCTGAGCTTGGACTCGATGCGGTCGAGACGTGCGGTGATGGACCGCAGCTCAGCGATCATGATCTTCCGCTGCTCCAGCGCGTTGGTCATGCCGCCCTGATCGGGCTGCGACTGGGCGTGGGCGGCGGGCAGCGACGTGAACTCACCGCCGGGGCGACGGTCCATCAGGCCGACGGCCAGGAGGACGGCGATGGCGGTGAGCGCGGCGTTCTGGTAGCCGAAGGCGGTGGGACGGCGCATGATGCGACCTCCGAAGGGTGAGTGGTCCATGATCGAGGTATCGGCGGGAATCGACGTGCGGTTTGGGACCGCCGCCGGGATTCGCGGCGGGCTGCGAGGGTTGGCGCGGCCGTGGGTTCTGGGACGATGCGACGGTTGATCGGCGAATGAACATGCCCCGGACGGCCAGGGCCCGGGGCATGAAGCATGACAGTGACATGCGTGGGTTACCGCGGGAAGGGATTGTCGAACTCGTCGAAGCCGGCGGCCCAGACCTCGTTGCGGGTCGGGCTGTAGATCCAGCCGTAGGTGGGCGAGGGGAGCGTGTACTCGGTGTCCGGCGTGTCGCGAAGGATGATCGTGGTGGAGTACGCCGGGCTGACCCACTTGTTCGCCGGCGGAGTCTTCATGTACTCGCCGCCCACGGTGATCACTTCGCCCCAGGTGCCGTCCCCGGCGGTGATGTTGGGCCAGGTGTTGCCGTTGCGAACGTAGAAGACGCCGATGGCGTTGCGGATCTTGGAGAGCTGGCTGACGGTGGACTTGCTGGCCGCTTCCTGCGTCGCGCCCGTGAACTGCGGGACGACCAGCGCGGCGAGGATGCCGAGGATGATGACGACGATAAGGATTTCAACGAGCGTGAACGCGCGCTTGGACCGCATGAACAGGCTCTCCTGCCAGGCGGGAAACGTCCCCCGACGCCGCCCGCCGCCGCCCTCCCCGAAAAGCCCGGCGGATCCCGGTAGGGATTCGCCGAGAGAAGTGCAGACTTGAGTTATGGCACGCCCGGCGTGACGCGCGGGTTGGCCGGGTTCTCGTCGAAGTACGCGGCCTCGAGCGAGTTGGTCACATCGTTCCAGTGCCAGCCCACATCGGCCGTGCCCGGGGCGCCGATCGCGGTCGGATCGCCGGAGGTCGGGCAGGCGGGGTTGCGGGGCGCGGCCTTGATGTAGCCGCCGGTGATCATGGACTGCCAGTCGTACCCGACCATGGTCGTGCCACCCGGGAGCTCGCCGTTGTTGCGAGCCTTGAAGAGCTCGATCTGATTGTTCAGCGTGTCGAGCTGGCTCTGGATGTTGCCACCCTGAGCGTCCTGGGTCGCGTTGGTGAACTGCGGGACGACGATCGCGGCGAGGATGCCGAGGATCACGACGACGATCAGAATTTCAACGAGCGTAAAGGCCTTACGAACACGTGTGCGCATGAGCTTCTCCTTACAACCAGTCGGATGGGATCCGGCTCCCTTGCCGGGCGGCGATTCCTTGCCAGCCGGCAACACCGCCGGCCCTGCCAAGACGCCCGCCGCGGTGTTTCACGCGGGAACAAGCGCCGTAGCCGACCGAACCCTCCCCTTCAGCGCCCGGTCGGCTTGGGGGTTCATCGGCGGGGCGTTGACGGCGGTTGACGCCCCACGACTCGGCGCGTGGTGGAGTTGTCCGGTTGTGAGGGCTGGGGTATCGCGGGTACGCGACGATGGGGTTATGGGCACGATACTCCCGTGAGATTCCGCGAAAACCCCGGGATCAGCAAGGAGTCATCGGAAGGCATACAGCCGCACCGCCTTCGCCTCTGCCACGAACGACGGCTGCATCCCACGGCTTCAGCGGCCCAGCCCGAACGCCGCGTGAATCGCCCGCATCGCGGGTTCACCGTCTTCCTTGGCGAGGATGCAGGAGATCTTGATCTCGGACGTGGTGATGTTCTGGATCTTGATGCCCACCCCCCCGCTGCTGCCCTTGGCCTCGGCGAGGGCCTGGAACATTTTCGCGGCGACGCCGGTGTGGGAGCGCATGCCGACGCCGACGGCGGACACTTTGCACAGGCCGACGTCGATCCTGACCTGGCCACGTCCGAGGTCGGCGAGGATGCGGTCGAGGACCGGCTTGATGTCGACGAGATCCGTGTGCTCGACGGTGAAGCTGACGGTGGTCGAGTCGCCGGCGGATTGTCCGTCGCCCGCGTTGCCGCTGCCTTCGGATTGGATGATGTCATCCACGAGAATCCCGGCCGCGGCGATCTGCGAGAAGATCCTCCCTTGAACGCCGGGCCCACCCGGAAGATTGGTGAGCGTGACGCGGCCGAGGTTCACCTTCAGCGCAAGACCGGTGATTTCCTCCTGCTCCATGTCCTTGGACTCTGGGACGATCATCGTGCCGGTATCGGGGAGCATGGCGTGCCTCACGTGGATGGGGATGTTGTACTTGGCGCCGAAGAAGATCGAGCGGGTGGCCATGACCTTCGCGCCGAGGCTGGCCAGTTCCAGGATCGCTTCGTAGCTGATGCGGTCGATCTTGCGAGCGTCAGGAACAATGCGCGGGTCAGCGGTGTAGACGCCGTCGACGTCTGTGAAAATATCGCAGACATCGGCCCTGAGGGCCGCCGCGAGAGCGACGGCGGTGGTGTCGGATCCCCCGCGTCCGAGGGTCGTCACATGGCCGTCAGCCGTAACGCCCTGAAAGCCGGCGACGACGACGATCCTTCCCCTGGCAAGCTCGCGCTTGATGGCGGCGGTCTCGATGTTCTTGATGCGGGCCTTGGTATGGCTTGGCTCGGTGAGGATGCCGGCCTGGGCACCGGTCAGGCTGATCGCCTCCTGCCCAAGCATGTCGAGCGCTATGGCCGTGAGCGCGATGGATATCTGCTCCCCCGCGGCCATGAGCTGGTCCATCTCCCGCTTGGCGGGCACGGGGGTGATTTCGTTGGCAAGGTTGATCAGGCCGTCGGTGGTCTTGCCCATGGCCGAAACCACGACCACGACGTCGTTGCCGGCACGCCTGGCGTCGTAGGCGCGCTGGGCGCAGCGGCGGATGCGGTCAGCGTCCGCGACGGATGATCCACCGAACTTTTGGACGACGAGGGGCATGGGTGTTCTTGAACGCAGAGGCCTCAGAGAGCACAGAGATGGAAGTCGGAGCACAAGCCCGTCGTTTCACCTTGCCCTTACTTTGCGTCTTCTGCGACCGCGGCGTTCAGGTCAAGGCTTCCATTGCGCGGATGTCCATTTTCGATCGCTTGCCGCCGACTCGACGGTTTTCTCGATGAAGTGAACGCCGCGGGCGCCATCGTAGACGGTGGGAAAGTCGATCGAGGCCTTCGGATCCTTCCTCATGGCCGCGGCGGCGCCGAGGTAGACATTCGCGAAGGCCTCGAAAAAGGCTTCGGGGTGACCGGGCGGAAGTCGCGTCGCGGCCTTGGCGTCATCGCTGAGGTACGCGTTGCCGCGGCGGAGGAGTTGGACGGGCTGGCCATCGGGCTTGTACCAGAGTTCGTTGGGGTTCTCCTGGCGCCATTCGAGACCGGCCTTGTCGCCCCAGATCCGGATGCGAAGGTCGTTCTCGTGACCGATCTCCACCTGCGACGCGATGAGCACGCCCTTGGCGCCGCCCTTGAAGCGGATGAGGAGGTTGGCATCGTCATCGAGACGTCGCCCGGGAATGAAGTGGGTCAGGTCGGCGCAGATGGCTTCCACCTCGAGGCCCGTGATCGTCGAAACCAGTTGCTCCGCGTGGGAGCCGATATCGCCGATCGCCCCGCCAGCGCCGGAGCGGGCGGGATCGGTCCGCCAATCGGCCTGCTTCTGGCCCGACTTCTCGAGCGCGGTCGCGAGCCAGCCCTGGTTGTATTCGACAATCACCTTGCGGATGTTGCCAAGCAGGCCCTGGCGAACCATGTGCCGGGCCTGCTTCACGAGCGGGTAGCCGAAGTAGTTGTACGTGACCGCGAAGACCACGCCGGTCTGACTCACGATGTCGCACAGCTCGCGGGCCTGAGCGGACGTGTGGCACAAGGGCTTGTCGCAGACGATGTGAAAGCCGGCCCGAGCAAAGGCGGCGGCGATTTCGAAGTGGGTGTCGTTGGGTGTGACGATGGAGACGAAGTCGATGCGCTTGTCGCGGGGAAGTTTGGATTCGGCGTCGAGCATGGCTCGCCAAGACGGGTAGTTGCGATCGGCGGGAAGGCCGAGGTCGCGCCCGCTGGCGAGGGCTTTGTCGGGGTTGGAGGAAAGGGCGCCGGCGATGAAGTCGATCTGGCCGTCGAGGGCGGCGGCCTTTCGGTGCACCGCGCCGATGAAGGCGTCGCGCCCGCCGCCGATCATGGCCATTCTGAGCTTTGGTGTGGTCATGGTGTTCTATTGAACGCAAGGGTCGCAGGCAACGCAAAGCGGAAGCGAGAGACACGGGAAGGCGGACAACGGCCCGCTCACTCTCTTGGCGTCCTCCGCGGTCTTTGCGTTCAAGACTTCTTCTCAAATGCCGCGTCGAACGCGACGGAACTTGGCTCGAAGTCGAGCCGCCGCACGAAGGCGCAGCTCTCGCGGGCACCGTGTTCGCGGTCCATGCCCGGGTCTTCCCATTCGACCGAGAGCGGGCCCTTGTATCCAGTTCGATTCAGCGCCCGAATGACCGCTTCCCACGTCACATGCCCGCGGCCGACGCTGCGGAAGTCCCACCCGCGCCGCACATCGCCGAACGGCAGGTGCGACCCGAAGACGCCGGAGAGCCCATCGCCCCCTTTGTTGTTCCCCGGGCCGTAGTGAACCGCGACATCCTTCATGTGAACATGGAAGATGCGGTCGGCGAAGCGCTCGATGAACTTGTTCGGGGCGACGCCCTGCCACAGCAGGTGGCTCGGGTCGAAGTTGAACCCGAATGACGGATGGTTCCCAATCGCCGAGAGCGCCTGTTCGGCCGTGTACAGGTCGTAGGCGATCTCGGTCGGGTGCACCTCCAGGGCGAACTTGACCCCCTCCGCCTTGAACACATCCAGGATCGGCCCCCACCGCTTCGCGAAGTCGTCGAAGCCCGCCTTCACATACTCCGGCGTCGTCGGTGGAAAGAAGTACAACGCACCCCAGATGCTGCTGCCTGTGAAGCCGTTGACGACTTTCACGCCGAGCCGGGCGGCGGCCCTGGCCGTGACCTTCATCTCCTCCGCCGCGCGTCGGCGAACGCCTTCAGCCTCGCCGTCGCCCCACACGTGCGGCGGGAGAATGGCCTTGTGCCGCAGGTCGATCTGGTCGCACACGGCCTGACCGACCAGGTGGTTCGACACCGCAAAGCACTTCAGGCCGTGCTTGTTCAGGATGTCCCACCGGGTCTTGGCGTAAGAAGGATCGGCCACGGCTTTGCCCGGCTCGAAGTGGTCACCCCAGCATGCGAGTTCGAGGCCGTCGTAACCGAAGGCTTTGGCCTTCGAGGCCATGGTGTCCAGCGTCAGGTCGGCCCACTGGCCGGTGAAGAGCGTAACAGGTCGTGGCATGAAATCAGGATATCAGGTTCGAGACCGGCGGCGGGTGGGTCGTTACCATCCGGCCCATGTCGGCGAGGACCCGTCACGTTGTCAACCTGCTGGAGCGCTTCGGGCCGCTCGTGGCGCTGCTCCTGCTCATCGCGGGAACCGCGATCGTTGAAGCGGCGACGGTTCCGGCGGATCAACGGGCCTTCCTGACGGGTCGCAACTTCGCGAACATCCTCGGACAATGGTCCTTTGTCGGCATCGTCGCCATCGGCATGACCTTTGTGATCCTGCTCGGGGGGATCGACCTGTCCGTGGGATCGATGGTGGCGCTGTCGGCGGGCCTGGGCGTGTACGCGCTCAACGCCGCGGCGGGATCGTGGGGGTTGGGCGATTCGGCGTCGATTCTGGTCGCGGCCGGCGTGTGCGTCGTCTGCGGCACGCTGCTCGGCACCCTGAACGGGCTGGTCATCGCGCGGGGCAAGGTGGCGCCCTTTGTCGCCACGCTCGGCACGCTCGCCATTTTCCGGTCGCTCGTCTTGGCCCCTGCTCAGGGCGGGGAGATCCGGTCGAATGTGTCCGCGTTCGGCGAGTTCGGCGGCACGGTGGTCTCCGTTCCGTGGTTTGGCGATGGCGGCATGTTGCGGCTTCGCATGGCCGTCCTGGTGTTCGTGGGACTGGCAATCGTCGCCCATCTTGTGCTTTCGCGCACGGTGTTCGGTCGCCACGTGTACGCCATCGGCGACAACCCGAAGGCGGCTCGATACGCCGGCGTTCACAGCGGCCTGGTCACAACCGGTGTGTACGCCATCGCGGGCCTGACCTGCGGAATCGCCGCCCTGATGAACGCCAGCCGGCTGAACTCGGTGTCGAGTTCGACGCTCGGGTTGTTCTACGAGCTGGACGCCATCGCGGCGGTTGTGATCGGGGGAACCCGGCTGCAGGGTGGGGCGGGCCGGGTGTTCGGGACGGTCATCGGCGTGCTGATCATGGGCGTGGTCGGTAACATGCTCAACATGCTGCAGGTGTCCAACTTCTACCATGGGTTGGTGAAGGGCCTGATCATCATCGCGGCGGTGCTGGTGCAGCCGCGGAAAGCGGAAACGTGAACCGATCGATCAACGCAGGGAGAATGAACATGCTCAGGAAAGCCGCCGCTCTGCTCGCCGGACTCGCCGCCCTCGCTCTCGTCTCGGCAACCGGCATTGCCTCGAACGCCTCCGCTTCGGAAGCGAAGCAGCCGGCGAAGAAGCCCAAGATCGGCGTGACGGTCCCCGCCGCGGACCACGGCTGGACCGCCGGCGTGGGCTGGTGGGCCAAGGAGGCGATGAAACTCCACCCGGAGATCGATTGGGTGTACACGACGTCGGCGAATCCCGAGAAGCAGATCGCGGACGTTGAGGACATGATGGTCAAGGGAATCGAGGGCCTGGTGATCCTGTGCACCGAGTCCGCGCCGTTGACGCCGATCGCAAAGAAAGCCAAGGAGAAGGGCATTTTCATCGTGAACGTGGACCGTGGTTTCCTGCCCGAGGCGGGGCAGATCGCGGACATCTTCCTCGAAGGGGACAACAAGGCCTTCGGGCGCAAGTCCGCCGAGTTCATGGTCAAGAAGCTCAACGGCAAGGGCAACATCGTTATCCTCACGGGGATCCCGTGCACGGTGGACACGGACCGCGTGAACGCCGCGAAGGAAGTGTTCGCCGCCAACCCCGGGATCAAGATCCTCGATCAGCAGCCCGCGTTCTGGAGCCGGGAGAAGGGCCTGTCGGTGATGGAGAACATGCTCAACAAGCACCGGAAGATCGACGCGGTGTGGGCGCAGGATGACGACATTCTGCTCGGGGCCATCCAGGCGATCAAGGAGGCCGGGCGTGAGAAGGAAATGTGGGTCTTTGGCGGGGCGGGGATGAAGGATGTCGTGAAGATGGTGATGGACAAGAGCCCGTTGGTCCCGGCGAACATCACCTATCCGCCCAGCATGATCGCGACGGGGATCCACATGGCGGCTTCCGTGATGCGGGACGGGAACAAGGACAAGATCCTTCAGTTCATGCCCAAGCACCTGATGATCGACGTGGAGTTGATCACGCCGGAGAACGCGAAGAGTTACTACTTCCCGGAATCGGTGTATTGACGCAGTGCTCGTGGGCCGGGGCATCCTCGCCTTGGCTTGAAGCGTCCGGCGCGTGCCGAACCGGGGCGAGGACGCCCCGGCTCACGGCCCCGGCTGGGGATCTACTTCAACTCGCGCACTTTCACGTTCCGGAACCACACTTCATCCCCGTGGTCCTGGAGCGCAATCCGGCCTCGTGACAACGAGCCATGGGTCGTGCTGCCGGCCCACTTGCTCGCCGCCTTGGCCTCCTGGTACGGGGCCGACGCGGTGTCGACATCCACCACCTTGAATCCGTTGAGCCAGTGCTCGATCCGCGTGCCGCGGCAGACGACCCTCGCGTGGTTCCACTCGCCCGCCGGACGGCAGACATCGAATGCGCATTCGGCAAGGTCGTAGAGCGTCCCGGCCCGGCGCTTGGGGTGCTTGCCATCGGCATGACCGGAATCGTCGAGAATCTGCATCTCCGGACCGGTCTGCCACGGGTAGTCGTGGTTCTCATCGCAGCGGTACATGATCCCGCTGTTGCCCGCCGCGTTTACCTTCCACTCGATGGAAAACTCGAAGTCACCGAACTCATCCTTCGTGACGATGTCCCCCGGCGCGGGCGCGCCGGGGACGCGAACGATCGCGCCTTCCCGCACCTCCCAGCCCGAGTTCGGGAACGCATCCTTCTTGAACCCGCGCCAGTGCGACGCCGAGTGACCGTCGAAGAGCAGCTTCCAGCCCGCCGCGGCCTCGTCGGCGGTGAGGACGTTGTGGCGCCGGACGTCGTGGGAGTGGGTTCCGAGCGTGACCTCTCCGGTAGCGGCCCATTCCGCGCCTCGTGCGAGCAGGACCTTGAACTGCGGATCGTGGATGGACGCCTTCTGCGCATCCGACCCTTTCCAGACATGGCCGAGCGGCGTATGGAACACGCGACCCTTGCCATAAGAAAGCGTCATGGCCATCGGCTCTCGCTTCCCCGAGCCGCGGCTTTCCGGGGAGGAGTACGCATCGGCCAGCAACTCGAAGGGGCTGTTCTGCGTGTTGATCAGGTTGTGGTACAGCTCGTCGGGATGATCCTTCATGCCCGGCAAACCACGGAGAATGGGATGCTCCGGCTTCAGGTAGTCCACATCAAAGCGATGAAAGTCGCCGTGGCTCGTCTTCCCGTTGATCCACATGAAGCCGCAGAGCTTCTCGTACTCGGTCCACCCGACAAAGGCGTTGTTGGAAGCGTGAATGATGACGACGCCTGCGCCCTCGCGCACCGCGTTCAGAAAGTTGGTTTCGGCGGGCTCGCCCCAGCGGGGGCCGTTGTAATCAAGAACGAACACCCGCACCGTGGACAGATCGTCCGAGTTCTGGAGCGCGGCGGGTGCATCGTCGGCGATCTCCACCCGGAATCTCCCCGTAGCCTCGAGCGTCTCCGCGTGGACACGGCTGGTGTAGGGCCAGTTGTGGTTGTTCTGCCCGGTCAGCAACACGGCCCGCAGCGGCTCAGACTGGATCGCGGGTTCGCTCAGCCCCATGGACACCCCCGCGGCGAAAACAATCATGCCCAACATCATGCCTGACCTCCGTGAATCCGCTGGGAAGGGTCGACGACCGCCTGCCTTACGTGAATCGCGGCCTTGGCCTCGAGCGATCCGGCCCAGCCCGCTCGCTTCAGCGCCGCCCGCCACCGCTCTCGCTCCTGAATCGCCCGAGCTTTCACATCCCCCTCGCCGAACTCCGCCGCGGCCATCCACCAGCAGGTCCAGATCGGTAGATCCATATCCAGCACCAGGTCGGCCACCTGATCCTCCGAGAGGTCGGCATAAGGAGCTTGGACTTCGACCGTTTCACTGTCGAGACCAATGAGGGATGTCAGTTGAGAGATCAAGGTGGCCGCTGTGAGCGCCCTCGCCGATGCGGCGACATCCACATCTCGCCCTTCGGGACCCACAGGCCACACAAGCACTCCCCCACCATCCCGCCGAACTCGAAGCGCGGCTTCCATGAGCTCTCGAACCCACCCGTCAGGCGACGCCTCGATAGGAATTTGATCGGTATCACGACCAAGCCCGAACTCAGCGGCCTGAACCGTTGCCGACTTCCTGTGATGCTCGGACGGCCCGCAGATGAAGGCCCTTGGCTCGACGCCTCGGGGCCCCGTGGCAGCCCGCAGCCCTGCCGCGGCGGCCGCGAGAAGTCCGGTAACACTGCCGTCGCACATCACGAGAACGGTGGCCATAGAGAAGGCATGGTACCGCAAGCCCGGTAACCCGTGCTGAGGGCGGAAATGCGGCTGTTCGAGGGGGTCCCCGGGCTGGTGATCGCGGGTTCCAGCCAGCCAACGAAGGAATTCCGAAAACAATCGCTTCGGATTTCTGGCTTCTGGTCTGGCCTGTGGCACATTTGCGGCAAGGCAGTCCGGAGGTTCAGATGAAGATGCGTTCACCCCAGTGTGTTGCCATTTGCGCGCTTTCGGCGATGGCGTTGGCCGCGACAGTGGCTGAAGCTCGTCCCGATTACATCCGATCCGCGAACTTCAGCGGCGGAACGACGCAGGGAGGCAGCCAGGGCAACCCGAACCAGGTCGGCGGTGTCAACGTGTGGCGCTACGAGGTGCTCCAAGGCGGGGCTCTCGGGGCGGGTGACGCGTGGTACCGCAACTCGCAGAGCGCTGAGCTGATGACCTGGGATTCCCAGTGGTACGCCACCGGGTGGGGTGTCTGGTCGAAGGGCAACGACATGAACCCGCCGATCCTCGGCAGCCGGCTCGTCCACAACGTGGCGTCGTCGGTGTACGGGGACATCCCGGTGGTTCGATTCATGAACCCCGGTGGGAATGGCGCGACGGTGACGATCAACGGCTCGTTCCAGGTGGCGTGGAACGGGGTTGACGGTCTGGGCCGTCCGAACGATGTCGATGTCGTGATCGCCAAGTACAACTCGACCCAGAACCAGACCACGCTGCTCTACTCGACGACAGTCAGCAAGCCGCTGCCGTTCCCGTCGGTGGGCGATTCGATCAACATCCCGATCTCGATCTCGACCTTTACGTTGAATGCGGACGAGTCCGTGATCATCACGCACCGCGGTCGGACGCCTCTGGCCCCGCTCGGCGCTTGGATCAACCTGTACGACAATGTCACGTTCAGCGTCGTGCCGGCCCCCGGCACCGCTGCCCTGCTCGGGCTTTCCGGGCTGGCCGTGTTCCGTCGCCGCCGTTCGTGAGAGTCAGGCGGCCCGCGAGTCGGGCCGCCGTTGAAGCGAGTTTCTATCCACCCGAGCCCCGGCTGTTCTGTTGGCCGGGGCTTTTTTCGCGCGCTGGTCAAACCCCGGGAGCGGCCTACTCTTGCCCGGCCCGTCACGGATGCGCGGCAGCACCCGCCAGCGGCAGGATGGGCGGTGGGAGCTAGGGCGGCATGACTCTCGTCGTCTGGGCCGGGTTCATCGGTGTCATTCTCCTTCTGCTGGCGGTCGACCTGCTGCTGCTGCACCGACGGGCGCACATCATCGGCGTGCGAGAGGCGTTGGTGACCGCGCTGTGCTGGGTGGGCGTTTCCCTCGCGTTCAACATCGCGGTGTACTTTTTGTACCAGCACCAGGTGTTCGGCCTTGGTCGTCCGCCCGACGTCGCGGTCGGCACCGCCCTCGACCTGCTCCCCGCCGATGGCAAGCAAGCCGCCCTGATGTTCTTCAACGGGTACCTGGTTGAGCTGATGTTCAGCCTGGACAACATGCTGGTGATCGCGCTGATCCTGGCATACTTCCGGATCCCGGCGGAAGTGCAACACCGCGTGCTGTTCTGGGGCATCATCGGGGTGATCGTGCTCCGCGGGGCGATGATCGTCGTTACTTCATTCCTGCTCAACACGTGGGGCCACTGGATGCTGCTGGCGTTCGGTGTTCTGCTGGTCGTCTCCGCCGCGAAGATGATGGTGATGCGGGAAGAAGAAGCGGAGATGGAGCGGAAACTGATCGTGCGTTCCGCGCGCCGCCTGATCGGCGTTTCGCCGCACTTTGACGGGGAGAAGTTCTTCACGCGGATCAACGGCAAGCTGCTGATGACGCCGCTGATGGTGGCTCTGCTGGTGGTGGACGTGGCGGACCTGGCGCTGGCGGTGCAGTCGATCCCGGCCGTGTTCGGGATCACGACCGACCCGTTCCTGGTCTTCGCTTCGAACTGCTTTGCGATCCTGGGTCTGCGGTCGATCTACTTCGCGATGGCGGCGGTGAGCCGTCGTTTCCGGTTTCTCAAGATCAGCTCCGTCTTCGTGCTGGCGTTCATCGGCGGGCGGATGATCGCCGACCGCTGGTACCAGGTCTCCCCGGAAGTCTCGCTCCTCGTCATCGCTTCCATTCTCGCCTTCGGGGTTGTCGCGTCGCTCGCTGTGGAAGCCCGCGAACGGGGGCCGCAGGAACGGCCCATCGACGACCTGACAACCGCGGCGGAAGAAGCCTGGCGAAGGTCCCGGAAGATCATCATCCTGATCGTCGGGCTCACGATTGTCTTCATCATCGCTCCCCTGGTTGGCGCGCTGCCGGGCCCCGGCGGCATCTTCGTGGCACTCGGCGGTATGGCTCTGCTGGCAACCGAGTTCGTATGGGCGCGGCGGCTGCTGACCAAGATGAAGGAAAAGGCGATGCTCGTGTCGGGAACGGCGCCTTCCAGTTCTCCACCACGCCTGTGGCTGATACCCGTCGTGATCGGGTGCTTTGCGCTGTTCGTGCTTGGCCTTGTCTGGGCGGAGCGTGAGTTTGCGGACCAACTTCCCAAGTGGGCCCGCAACGTGTTCCTGCTCGCCTTGGGGCCGGGTATCGCCGTAGGATATTGGGCGATCATGACGTACCGCCGCTGGCGCCAGTTCCGCTCGACGAAGCAGGCCGGGTCCCCCGGCCGCGGCGTGTCGTCCCCTGCCTCCATCGAGGGGTTGGACCGTCAGCGACAACGCTCGGGCAGCGCCTGAGCACATGGCCCCGAACGCCTGCAAACGACTGCCGGATCGTTGCTTGGAAGTTCGGGGGCTGGGCGTTGTCCACGTGCCTTGAAGTTCACCCATCCATACCACCGGTTGTTGACAGGCACCGAGACCGCTTGCAACGCGGCCCCAGGTCGCAACAATGAGCGCGTTCTCGGATGGAACCAAGAACCCCCCCCCACCCCCCTCACCTCACCATCTCACTGGGAGTTACCCCATGACGGCGACGATGCGACCCGAGGCCTCGGCCTCGAGTTGGAACAACGAGAACGGCAAGATGCCCACCACACCACTTCGTGACAATGTTGAAAGAACCTTCGCGGCGGATGTCTTCACCGAGCGGGTGATGCAGCAGAGGCTGCCCAAGGATGTGTACAAGCGATTGCTCCGGACGATCCGCCTGGCCGAACCGCTGGACGCGGCGGTCGCGGATGTCGTGGCCGCGGCCATGAAAGACTGGGCCGTGGAGAACGGCGCGACGCACTACACGCACTGGTTCCAGCCGCTGACGGGTCAGACGGCGGAGAAGCACGACGCGTTCATCGTGCCCGATGGGCACGGCGGGGCGATCAGCGAGTTTACAGGTTCGGCCCTGGTGCAGGGCGAGCCCGATGCCTCCAGCTTCCCGTCCGGCGGCCTGCGGACGACCTTTGAAGCGCGCGGCTACACGGCGTGGGATTGCACGAGCCCGGTGTTCCTCAACCGCGCGGGCAACAACGTCACGCTGTGCATCCCGACGGCGTTTGTGTCGTGGAACGGCGAAGCGCTGGACAAGAAGACGCCGCTTCTCCGCTCGATCGACGCCCTTTCGGAGCAGGCGCTGCGGATTCTGCGGATCTTCGGGACCGATCAGGGCGTCGGGCGTGTCGAATCCACGCTCGGATCCGAGCAGGAGTACTTCCTGATCGACCGGGCGTACTACTTCGAGCGGCCGGACCTGCTCACCTGCGACCGCACGCTCTTCGGCGCGAGGCCGCCCAAGGGCCAGCAGCTGGAGGACCACTACTTCGGCTCCATCCCCGGGCGGGTGCTCAACTTCATGGGCGATGCGGAGCGTGAGCTGTACCGGCTTGGTGTTCCCGTCAAGACGCGCCACAACGAGGTGGCGCCGGGGCAGTTCGAGCTGGCGCCGCACTTTGAGCTGGCCAACCTCGCGTGCGACCACCAGATGCTGGTGATGGAGACGCTCAAGCGCGTCGCCCCGCGCTACGGCCTGCAGTGCATCCTGCACGAGAAACCCTTCCGCGGGATCAACGGCTCGGGCAAGCACTGCAACTGGTCGATGGCGACCGACACGGGCGTGAACCTGCTCGACCCTCGCGACGAAACGCACACGAACATGCAGTTCCTCGTGTTCCTCTGCGCCGTCATCCGGGCGGTCGACCTCAACGCCGACATTCTCCGTGCGTCGATTGCGTCCGCTGCCAACGACCATCGCCTCGGCGCCAACGAAGCACCGCCGGCGATCATCTCGATCTTCCTGGGCGACATGCTCACGGACATCGTGGAGCAGATCGAGAAGGGCACCCCCAAGAGCACGATGAAGGGCGGGAAGCTCGACCTTGGCGCCCGCACCCTGCCGCAGATTCCGCGGCACGCGGGGGACCGCAACCGGACCTCGCCCTTTGCCTTCACGGGCAACAAGTTCGAGTTCCGGGCCGTCGGGTCTTCCGCGGCCGTGGCCTGGCCGGTGACCGTCGTGAACACCATCGTTGCCGAGTCGCTGGACTACGTGGCGACGGAGCTCGAGAAGGCGCTGGGCCAGAACCCATCGGAGAGCAAGCTGCCCGGGGCGGTTGCCTCGGTCTTGCAGAAGATCGTCAAGCAGCACAAGCGCGTGATCTTCAACGGCGACGGCTACGACGTCAAGTGGCACAAGGAAGCCGAGGCCCGCGGCCTTCCCAACATGCGCAACACCGCCGACGCCCTGCCCGTGCTCAAGTCCAAGAAGGCGGTGGACCTGTTCCGGAAGTTCAAGGTGCTCAGCAAGCAGGAGGTCGAGAGCCGCGCGTTCATCTTCGCCGAGAAGTACGTCAAGCAGGTGGTCATCGAGGCGGAAACCATGGTCTCCATGGCACGCACGATGATCCTGCCGGCGGCCGTTCGCCACCAGACGGAACTCGCCCGTGCCGCCGCGGAAACCGCGCGGGCCGAGGTGCCCGATCCGTCGCTCCAGGAGTCTCTGGAGCAGTGCGTGGCGGCGTGCGGCAAAGCCCGGGATGCGGTGGCGGCACTCGAAAAAGCGCTCGCCCACCACGATGGCGATCCCTTCCTGCACGCGAAGTGGATCAAGGAAAACGTCGTCCCGGCGATGGAAGAGCTTCGTCGAAGTGTCGATGAGCTCGAGACGCAGGTGGCGGACAACCTGTGGCCATTGCCGAGCTATCGCAAGATGCTGTCGATTCGGTGACACCGGGCCGATACCACGAAACCCCTCGCAGCCTCCGATGCATGGTCGGAGGCTGCTTTCGTTTCCTGCGTTTGAGACTCGCCGACACGCCGGACCGGACGTATTCTGTTCGCCGTCGGCCCTGTAGCTCAGCGGTTAGAGCAGGCGACTCATAATCGCTTGGTCCCCGGTTCGAATCCGGGCGGGGCCACTTGCCGTACCGCAGTTGAAGCCGTGTCTAACATTACCTTCGCACTTACTTTCTGTAACATTCAGGAGAAGTTCATGTCCCGCGCGCTTGTTCGTGTTTCGTACCAGGATCTTGTCGCTGAAATGCGCCGCCGCCAACGTTCCGTGGGCGCGCTGGAGGCCAAGAGGGCGAAGCTGCTCAAGCAACTCCGCGAACTCGATCGCACGATCAAGACGCTCGCCGGTAAGGGGACGGGAGCACCGTCTGCTCGCGGAGGTGGCCGCGCGAAGAACGCCATGACCCTGACGCAGGCTCTGGAGAAAGTGCTGTCCAACAAGACCATGACCGTCACGGATGCGGCGGATGCGGTCAAGGACGCCGGGTACCGCACGAACTCGAACAACTTCCGGACGCAAGTCAATATCGCGCTCATCAAGAGCGGCAAGTTCAAGCGGGTGGGTCGAGGGCAGTACACCGTCAAGTGAGGTCGGAGGCGTTTGCCCAGATTGCCGAAACCTGGGCTTGACCGGCGCAACCGACAGCTTTTGCAGGCACGGCTTGTGCTTGCTGGTGATGGCAGCGGCTCATAGTGTGCCGGGCCATGCGGTCCAGCCTCTTCGGGCTCGGCATGGTCTGGTTGTGTGCTTCGGGCACCTCGCTGTTCGCCCAGCAGGTCTTTGCTCCGGCGGGGCGGGTTTCTCCCATTCGTGTCGCGGCGGTCAAGTTTGACTCCGGCCGTCTGCTGATGCGTTCGGGCTGGATCGGCATGGAGTCGCCCCGCGACGCGGGGACGACCCAAGCGGCGTTCGACGCGTTCTGGTCCGATTCCAGCGGCGAACCGACTGGATTCTGTGACGCGGGGTGCGACCAATACGGGTGGTGCCCGAGTGCATCGCCCGGGCTTCGCTGGTGGGGCGGTCCCAACTTTCGGTCGCCTTTTTCGACCAACGACATGGTGGTGGCTCCGGTCTTTGCCAATCGGCAAGCGGTGCGTGGCCAGTTTGCATGGTTCTGGGCTCATCCGACACCGTCGAGGTGCTACGTCGCGGTGCTTACGGGCACGCAGTTCTCTTCGTGCACGACGGGCGTTCCGCCGGTGTCAGGGGACCTCGGCGGTGTCATCTTCGACTTTGGCATGCTGGCCCAACCGGAGGGCTACTGGTGGGCCGATGTCGACCTGAGAGCCGTGGAACTCTCATGGCCCCTTCCGGCGGAGGGCTCTTACTCGATACTGCTGGGGACAGCGTACGACGAAGTGACAGGAATCTTCGCTTTCGACCAGGCTTGGGGGACGCAGCCCATGCGATGGGGCAACGGTGCCCGTCCGGGTACCTCGTCGGCAATGCAGTGGGATGACTGGCGCAATGCCAATGGCGTCCACGAGTGGAACGAGTGCAGCTACTACAACGACCAGCACCATTGCCCGCTGCCTCAAGGAGCCATGGTGGCGTTTCACGTCGAGGCCGCGTGCTACCCCAACTGCGACGGCAGCACCGGCATCCCGCTTCTGACGGCCAATGACTTCCAGTGCTTTCTCAACGCGTTCGCCGCGGGCCAATCCTCAGCCAACTGCGACGGCAGCACGGGGAGCCCCACGCTCACCGCCAATGACTTTCAGTGCTTCCTCAACGCCTTCGCCGCGGGATGTCAATAGACCCGGGCCAGGTGCTACGCTTGCCCTTCCTGAGGAGCCGACATGGCCCGACTCCATGAGTACCAAGGAAAGACCCTGCTCGCGGGGGCCGGCGTGCGGGTGCCGCGCGGCAGGGCGGTGCAATCGCCGAGCGAAGCCCGCGCGGCGGCGACGGGACTGGGCGGGGAAGTCGTTCTGAAAATTCAGGCGTGGACGACGGGGCGGGCTGCCCTGGGCGGTATCGCCTTCGCAAAGTCTCCGGAAGAGGCCGCGAAACACGCGGAGCGGCTGCTTTCCATGCATGTCGGTTCATTTCCCGTGACGCACCTGCTTGTGGAGCAGAAGCTCTCCTTCGCCCGTGAGCTGTTCGTTTCGCTCTCGATCGATGATGCGGCCCGGCGCCCGGTGATCCTGCTGGCATCGGCGGGTGGCACGGGCATCGAAGATCGAGCAAAGGACATCGCGAGAATACCGTGCGATGTTCATTCCGGTCCGGATGAAGCGTCGCTGCGCACGTCGCTTGCTTTGCTGAAGCTTGGCGCCGCGGAGCGAGCGGTTCACGAGGCCGTGCGGACGCTGTTCTCCGTCGCCCGCTCCATCGAGGCACGCTCGCTGGAGATCAATCCGCTGGTGATTCTTGCGGACGGGTCGGTGGTGGCCGCCGATTGCCGGGTGACCGTGGACGACTACGCGGTCTTTCGGCATCCCGAGCTGGGCATCGAGATCGCCCGAGAACTGGACCATCCGCCGACGGAACTCGAGCGCATCGCCTACCGCGTCGAGCAGGAGGACCACCGCGGAACTTTCTTCTTCGCGCAGATGAACACGACGCCGGCGCCCGGCTCCAAGGGATTGATCGGGTTTCACGGCGCCGGTGGCGGCGGGTCCATGATGTCCATGGATGCGATCACCAACGAAGGCTTCACCATCGCCAACTTCTGCGACACGAGCGGGAACCCATCTCCCGCGAAGGTCTATCGCGCGGCGAGGATCATCCTGTCGCAGCCCGGGCTGGTGGGCTACTTCGGCTCCGGGTCCGGCGTGGCCAACCAGGAGCAGTTTTGGTCGGCGTACGGCCTGGCCAAGGCGTTCTGGGAACTCGAACTGAGCATCCCGGCGGTCATTCGCCTGGGCGGGAACACCGAGGACCGAGCGGTGGACATCCTGCACTCTGCATGCAAGGACCTGCCCGCGCGCGTCGAGGGGTACAAGAAAGCCGATTCTCCGGCCAAGATCGCCGCGCGGTTCGCCTCGCTCGTGGCGGATTCTCTCCGATCGACCGAAACCGCTGAATCATCTTCTCTGACACGGGGATGGAAACCTCGCTCGCCGCGGCGTCCTGCTTTTGTCGGCGCATCATCCGCGATTCACTTCGATGTCAAGGGTGGGCGTGTGTGGATCGATCCGGTCGCATGGCGAGCCAATGCACCTGCGATTGTTGCACGCTCCGCCGGTCTTCTGAAAGACAGTAACGGGCGTCCTGCACTCACCGTCGCTCCGGACGCGTTCCTGGCCAAGGACAGCGACATGATCGCCTGCGAGGTGGAGTGCCGACGCGATGGCGTGGAAGGCCTGTTTGTTGAACTCGACATCCCCGGGCTCGAAGCCGTGAGGGAGCATCGCTGATGGCCATTTTGATCGACGAGAACAAGAAGGTCATTGTGCAGGGCATCACCGGGCGCGAAGGCCAGGCCCGCACCCGCCTCATGCTCGACTACGGCACGAAGGTTGTGGGCGGGGTCACTCCCGGCAAAGGCGGCTCGGAAGTGTTCGGCCTGCCGGTGTTCAACTCCTGCTCCGAGGCCGTTGCAACGCTCGGTGGCGTCGACATCTCCGTGCTGTTCGTTCCCGCGCAGGGGCTGAAAGATGCCGCACTGGACGCGATCAACGCCGGGATCAAGCTGATCGTGCTTGTGGCGGATCGCGTGCCGGTGTGGGATGCGATGGAAATTGCCGCGGCGGCGAGGGCGCGTGGAGCCTCATTCGTGGGCCCGAACACGCTGGGTATCGCCAGCCCCGGCAAGGCCGTCGTCGGGATGATCGGCGGCCGCGCCGAATCGGCCCGGGAGTGGTTCAAGCCTCCGCTGCCCGGCGGGACGGGCGTGGGGATCATCTCGCGTTCGGGCGGGATGTCCTCCAGCACGGCGTACTACCTCGGGCAGGCGGGTGTAAGGATCTCGTCCATCGTTCACATCGGCGGCGATGCGGTTCTGGGCTTGCGGATTCCGGAAGTGGCGAAGATGTTCGAAGCCGACCCGGCCACGGACGCGATTGTCGTGTTCGGCGAGATCGGCGGATCGCAGGAAGAGGAACTCGCCGATCTCATCGCTTCCAAAGTGATCACCAAGCCGGTCGCCGCCTACATCGGCGGAAAGGCAGCAAAGGCCGGTACACGGTTCTCCCACGCGGGAGCGATCATCGAGGGCAACCGCGGCACGCACGCGGGCAAGGTCGCAGCGCTGCGGGGAGCGGGGGCGACGGTCGTCGACGCCTTCGGCGACTTGCCCAACGCCGTCGCCTCGCTTCTCCGCGCCCGCGGCAGCAGGAGCCTCATGACCGAGGCCGAGATCAAGGCGGTGTGGACAACCGCGATCACCAAGATCGAGCCCAACAAGGTCGCGGTTCGCGGTCACAACATCGCCGACCTGATGGGCCGGGTTTCCTTCGGCGCGGCGGTGTACCTGATCCTGTCCGGACGGCTGCCGGATGAGAGGACGGGCCGGCTCCTCGACGCCATTCTCGTTTCGAGCATCGACCACGGGGCCACGCCGCCTTCCTGCCTTGCCGCCCGGACCGTGGCGAGCACGGGGGCGAGTTTGTCGCAATCCGTCGCCGCGGGCATCCTTTCAATCAACCGGCATCACGGGGGCGCGATCGAGGATTGCGCCCGCTACCTGTCCTCGTTGCTTGAACGTGCCTCGCAGCAGCGGCGAACGCTCGACGAGGTCGCGGCGGAGGAAGTCACGAGAATCAAGTCCACGGGCGACCGGATCAGCGGGTTCGGCCATCGGATCCACACGAAAGATCCTCGCACCGTCCGCTTGTTCGAGTTGGCGGCCGAGGCAGGATTGACGGATGCGCCGACAACGCACATCGGCGCCGCTCGGGCGGTTGAACGAGCCTTCGCCGCGATCGGCAAGCCGTTGCCGATCAACGTGGACGGCGCCATCGGGGCGATCCTGGCCGACCTCGGCCTGGACCCCCGCGTGTTCAACGGCATCTTTATGATCGCTCGCACGCCCGGACTTGTGGCCCACGTCACGGAGGAGCAGACGCGGGAGCGCCCCATGCGCCGCATCGATCCGGTGAACCACGCGTACGACGGACCGTTCGCGGGGTAATGACGCTCAAAGAACGTGTGCCTAGCGGCGCGACGCCTCGGTGGTCGCACTCCTGCCATCCTGGCGCAGCCGTCGCCTTCGCTGCGCGAGAACAAACCCCGTGGAAGCGAGCAATCCAAGTCCCCCCGGTGACGGCACGGACGCCAGATCGATGAACTGAAAGTTGCCCTGGACTTGTGAGATCGGTGTCGCCGCTCCGTTTGATGTGTTGATCCGGTAGATCCGGGAGCCGGAGAGACCAAAGAGGCCGGTCGGTCCGAACGCCAACTGCATTTGGAAGACATTCGCGTTCGGAAGCGCCGTGCACCCCGCGGCCAGCGCGTTGAGGTCGTAGCGGTGCATGCCGCGGCTGTGCGAGGCGTAGGTGACACCATTGGCGTCGGAGGCGATGTCGCCGTACGTAACCGTCGTCGGGTACGCGGGAATGCCTCTCAAAACCGACGCTACTCCTCCGCCAAACTGCCATGCTTCGAGAATGCCGGCCGTGTAGTTCGGTTGAACCCAGTATGAACCGTTGTAGAACGTGCCCGATGTGACCCCATTTGTTGTCTTGAGCGCCCCGAGCACAATCTCCGACCCGCTCGTCGTGTTCAGAACCACTTGGGGGCTGGACGATCCGCTCCTCGTGTAGAAGAACGAGTCGTTCGCGGGGTTGTAGGCGAGGCTGTTGCCCAACGATGCCATCGGCGCTGATCGGTACAGGGAAGTCTGACCTGTCGCGGTATCGATCAAGTAGATGCCCGGAGAGGCGCCGACGTGCAGGCCGAAGATCAGGTCCGCCCGCGACTGGTTGGCCGCAAAGCCGATCACCATGATCGAGGCAACCAGGACTCCGGCCTTGGACCACGAACGTTCTCTGGGCTTGGGCATGGTGGGTTCGCCTTCTATGTGCGTCGTGCACACGACAGAGTGCGAACCCTGCCTTCAAATCTAACAGTTGCGACCGAATCCACTTCCTCCGCTTGCACTGCGGAATCATCCGACCGACACCGCGCAGTGCAGCCCCCCGCCCCGCCGCTGCGTCTCCCCGGTCAGAACTGCTCCAACCTCGACCCCTTCGCGCCGGATCACATCCTCGGCGGCGCGGTCCAGTTCCACAAAGAACCCGCCGTACGCAGACATCAGGTACCGATCACCCATCCAGACACCGTTGACCGGGTTCAGGCTGCACGACTCGGACGAGATCGCCGGAACCTTGACGACCTTCCACCCTCGCTGCCGGAGTTGCCTCGCGATCGCCGCCCGATCGCGCTCCTGCCGCCGGATCGCCCTCAGATGAGCGGCGTAGTGGCTCTCGCCTTGAACCCCGATCCCGCATTCGGCCATCAGGTAGTCCAATGCAAACCAGACGCGAAGGTAGTTGCCAACCCCCGAGTCAACCTCGGACGCGCGGAACAGCCTGGCCAGTTCGTACGGGTACCTTCCGCCCCCGAGGGAGCGATCATCCACTCCGGGCAGCAGCGCCCCGAGCATCGCGGCCAGAGGACAGTTCGGATCCCCGCATTGCGCGGCGGCCGCTGATGCGATCCGCCCCGCCTCCGCCAACTTTCGTGCCGCCAGCCGGCTGACGATCCGAACCGCGCTCAGCGTGTCCGGCACGAGGGCCACGGGCCGATCGTGACCGGGCAATACCGCGACCTCCAGGTCGATGTGGAATGACGCCGCGGGGAGGACGATCACCTCATCCACCGCGAATCTCGTTCGGAATCGCCGCACAACCTCGTCGCGCGGTACTGCCACGTTTCGGTGCACCTCCCCCTCACCCAGCAGGAGCACCCGCCGGGCCCCTTCATCGACGACGAGGGCATTGCCGCCTTCGAACACAAGATCCGACTGTCGCACATCCCATCCAGCCGCGGCCAGGCCGATCATTGCGAGAGACTCGCCGGGAATGTAAATGCCGCCTTCTTCACCCCGACCCGCCCATCTCGGGGTGAGGAGCGAGCGCGACCCACCGCCATCACCGTGCACGGCCAGAGCATTGTCCCTCGCCCACTGCGAGATTGTGAACGGAACGGGAGCGAGCACCAATCGGACCCCGCGGCCCGGCCTCCACAGCGATGCGTTCGCCGCGACGGCACCCAGGTGCCGGCTCTCAACGTTCGCGAACACCGTCACTTCCTCATTGCCCTCGACGAGCTGGCGAAGAATGTCGAGGCTTCCCCCATCGCCGGGACCCGCGTAGTAGCCAGCGCTCGTAACCTGGACCCGGATCCATTGCGGACGATCGACCACGTTCTCCGACCGCACACGGAGAGCGTCGGTACACAACGGCAAGCCAAGCTCAGCCCGAAACGCCGGATCCGCCGGACGAAACTCCTCCAGGGATTGAACGGGCGCCACGTGTTCCGCGGCGATCTCGATCCACTCCGGCAACGGCCCCGATTGAGGGGGCGGGCTGGGAGGGGAGTGTTCCATCCCACCATCCCCCATGACCAGGCGGGACCTCTCACGGAACGAAGACTGGATCACGCGATCCGCCGCGCGCCGCAGGTAGTCCAGCGGCAGCCCGAGATCACCCACACAGCCGTTCGGTTCGGCCCCCGGCCCCAGCGGCAATCGCCGGAGATTCGCCAAGACCTCATCTTCAATGCTCAGCTTGGACACGCCGCGATCCTAACGGGTGGTCGCCCCGCTCGCCGGTAATGGCCCCGCCCTCAGCCTGTGCCGAGCGCCTGGATCCGTTGGCGGAATAAGCGTCCAACCGGCTGTTGGTACGCCCACAAACCGTCACTTCCAAGATTGAAGTCAACGAAACCCCTGCAAGAATGTCCCCCACCCCGGCCCCCTCTCCCCCAGCCAGTTCCCACTTCCGCCGGGGTATTCGCGAGGCAACGCATGATCGAGATCAAACACTTGGTCAAACGCTTCGGGCCTTTCACGGCTGTCGATGGCGTTTCGTTCACCGTGCAGCGCGGCGAGGTGCTGGGCTTTCTGGGCCCCAACGGTGCCGGCAAGTCCACCACCATGAAGATGGTTACCGGGTTCCTTACCCCCACGTCCGGCACCGCCGTCGTCGCGGGGCACGATGTCTCAAAGGAGCCCTTGAAGGTCAAACAGGTCATCGGCTACCTGCCCGAGGGGGCCCCGGCCTACGCGGATATGACCCCCGAATCGTTCCTGAACTTCGTCGCAGGAGTGAGAGGCCTGAAGGGAAGGGCCAAGACCGAGCGGATTGAAGCGGTGGTCCGGATGGTGCATCTGGAAGGGGTCATGCGCCAGACCATCGACACGCTCTCCAAGGGCTTCAAACGCCGCGTCGGGCTTGCACAGGCCATCCTGCACGACCCGGACGTGCTCATCATGGATGAGCCGACGGACGGCCTGGACCCGAACCAGAAGCACGAAGTCCGCAGCCTCATCAAGTCGATGGCCGCCACGAAAGCCATCCTGCTCTCGACCCACATTCTCGAGGAAGTCGAGGCCGTCTGCACGCGGGCTGTCATCATCAACCGCGGGAAGATCATCGCCGATGGCACCCCGTCCCAGCTTCAGGCCAAGAGCCGCTTTCACAACGCCGTCACCGTCACTGTTCGGAACGCCTCCGGCGGTGCCGCGGCCGTTCGGGGCGATCTGCGGAGCCTCGGCGGAGTTTCCGACGTTCAGGAGGCCCCGGGCCGCAACGGCGCCGTGTCGTTCCTCGTCCTCCCCAAGGGTGGGCGGGCGATCATCGACGAGATCGGCCACCACGCCCGAACCAAGGGGTGGGAGCTGGATGAACTCCACGCCGAAGCGGGCCGTCTGGACGAGGTCTTCCGGTCGATGACCGCCGGAGAAGGAGTCAAGGCATGACCACCGCCGCCACGACCCCACGAAGCCTGAATCCTCTCTCGCGAACGCTGTGCGTGCTCAAGCGTGAACTTGCGGGCTACTTCGTCACTCCTGTCGCGTATGTCTTCATCGTGATCTTCCTGTTCGTCACGGGCGTCTTCACGTGGTCCAAGGACCTGGGCGGTTTCTTCGACCGCGGCCAGGCGGACCTCGGCGCGTTCTTCTACTTCCACCCGTGGCTCTACCTCTTCCTGATCCCGGCGATTTCCATGCGGCTCTGGGCGGAGGAGCGCAAGCAGGGCACCATCGAGTTGCTGATGACCCTGCCCATCCCCCTGCCGGCGGCGGTACTCGGGAAGTTCCTCGCCGCGTGGGCGTTTGCCGGTATCGCGCTGGCCATGACATTCCCGATGTGGGTCACCGTGAACTACCTCGGCAAGCCCGACAACGGCGTGATCGTCGCCGCGTACATCGGCAGTTTCCTTATGGCCGGCGGATTTCTCGCCGTGGGGTCGTTCGTCTCCGCCCTGACCAAGAACCAGGTCATCGCCTTTGTCATCACCGTGGTGCTGTGCTTCGGCTTTCTCATCAGCGGCTACGCGCCGGTGATGGACATGCTCAGCGGGTGGGCGCCCGCGGCGGTGGTGGACGCTGTCGCCGGGTTCAGTTTCCTGACCCGCTTCGACTCCATCAGCAAGGGCGTGATCGACCTGCGCGACCTCGTGTTCTTCTTCTCCATGATCGCCGTGTTCCTCTTCGCGACGGCCATCGTCGTCGATGCCAAGAAGGCCTGAACCATGAGCAAGACCTTTCTGACCACGATCGGGCTGGCCCTGGCGCTGGCGCTGTTCATCGGCGTCAACATCCTGGCGACTGGCACGCTGGGGCGGGCGAGGTTGGACCTCACCGAGCAGCGACTCTACACGCTCTCGCAGGGGTCCAAGCGGATCGTCGCCAAACTGGACGAGCCGATTCGCCTGACACTCTACTACTCCGAGGCGACATCGAGCGATGTCCCTGCTCAGTTCAAGAGTTACGCGCAGCGCGTGAAGGAAGTCCTGCGTGAGCTGCAGCTCGCTTCGGGTGACAAACTCAAGCTCGAGTTCGTGAGCCCGGAGCCGTTCAGCGAGACGGAGGACAAGGCCGTGGCGGAAGGGATCATCGGCGTTCCCACCGGGCGCAGCCAGGATCGGTTCTACTTCGGCCTGGTGGGCACAAACTCAACGGACAAGCGGGAGGTCATTCCCTTCTTTGACCCGACCAAGGGCGAACTCCTCGAATACAACCTCACGCGGATGATCCACCTGCTCTCCGCGACGGAGAAGAAGGCTGTCGGCCTGCTGAGCTACCTGCCCATCGAGGGCGTGATGAACAACCCGCTCATGCGCGGGCAGAACACCCCGCCGTGGCAGATCACCAACCAGATCAAGGAACTCTTCGACGTCAAGACCATCGCGCCCGACGCCGCGGAACTCCCCGCCGACGTCAACGTCATCATGCTGGTGCATCCCAAGGGCATCAGCGAGAAGATGCAGTACCTGCTCGACCAGTTCGTCCTCAAGGGCGGGCGCCTCCTGGTCTTTGTCGATCCCCATTGCGAGGCCGACTCTCCCCCGGGCCTCAACCCGATGCAGACGATGAACATCCCCAAGAACAGCGACCTCAAGGCCCTGTTCTCCGCATGGGGGATCGACCTCGCGTCCGGCGTGTTCGCCGCGGATTCTGATGCCGCGCTCAAGGTTTCCATGGGAAGCCGGACCCGGCCGGAATCCGTGACGTTCGTGGCGTGGCTGGGCCTGACCAAGGACAGGGGCAATCTCTCGTCGGCGGATTCCGTGACCGGGGGTTTGCAACAAATCAACGTCGCCTCGGCGGGCGTGCTGACCAAGCGTCCGGACGCCCCAATCACGTTCGAGCCGCTGCTCCAGACCGGCACCTCGTCGATGCTGATCGAAACGACCCAACTCCAGTTCATCCCCGACCCCAAGAAAATGCTGGCGGAGTTCGTTCCCAACGGCAAGACAACCTACACGCTCGCGGCACGGATCAGCGGAAAGGTCAAGTCGGCCTTTCCTTCCGGCGACCCGCACAAGCCCGCCGCGCCGGAAGGGGAGCCCAACGACAAGCCCCAGCCCGGACACATCGGGGAGTCGGCCGAACCCATCAACGTCATCGTGGTCGCCGACTGCGACATTCTCCAGGACCAGTTCTGGGTGCAGGAGAGCCGGCTCGGCAACTTCGTTCTCGGCTACCAGAAGATGGCCGACAACGGGGACTTTGTTGTCGGCGCGCTGGACAACCTGGGCGGCTCGAGCGATCTCATCAGCATCCGCGCCCGCGGCAAGTTCCAGCGTCCCTTCGACCGGGTGGAGAAGATCCGCAAGGAGGCCGAGCAGAAGTTCAACGAGAAGCGCACGGAGCTGGAGGGCAAACGGAGCAAGATCGAGCAGGAGATCAACGAGATTCTCCGGCAATCCCCCACCGGTCAGGCGCTGATGCTCACCCCGGAGATGGACCAGAAACTCAAGGACCTGCGGGCGGCGGAGCTTCAGACACGCAAGGACCTTCGCGAGGTGAAGTACCAGTCGGAGAAGGAAGAGAAGGCTCTGGCCTCCCGCCTCAAGGTGCTGAACTTGGCGGCGATGCCGATCGTGATCGGGCTGTTTGCGGTCGGCCTGAGCGTGTACCGCGTCAACCGCCGGCGCAGCAGCCGGGCCGTCAAGAGCTTGAACTGATCGACGGAGGAACCGATGAAGACCTCGACTCTCATCGTGCTGGTGGCCGCAACGATCGTGGTGGGCGTGGGTGCGGCGGTGGTGTCCACCAAGGGCCGGGCCAAGGAAAAGTCCGAAGTCGCGACCGACAAGGTGTTCCCCGATCTGGCGGGCAAGATAAACGCCGTTGAGCAACTCGCGGTGCGCAAAGGCGACAAGGAGTTCACGTTCAAGAAGGGCGAGGCCGGGTGGGAAGTTGCGGACAAGGGCGGCTACCCCGCGAAGGCAGAGAAGATCGTCGAGATTGTCCGGACGCTGTCCCAGATTCGAGTTCTGGAGCCCAAGACCAGCAAGCCGGAAAACTACGCCAAGATCGGCGTTGAAGACCCCGGCTCATCCAAGCCATCTTCCCCCGATGCCCCCGCCAGCTCGTCCACACTCCTTACGCTCAAGGACGGCAAGGGCGACACCATCGCCGCGGTCATCGTGGGCAGCACACGCTGGGACTCCAAGCCATCAACCTACCTTCGCCGCTCGGGGGAAGCGCAGTCATGGCTGGCCGATGGTCGCATCGACGTCCCCGAGTCCTTCACGGGGTGGGTGGATGCGCAGCTCCCGAATGTCCCCCGCGCCCGAATGAAGTCCGCCGAGCTTACGTTCCCTGACGGTTCGAAGACCCGGGTCAGCCGGGAGGACAAGGATGCCAAGTTCACGGTCCACGACATCCCGCCGGGTGAGGAGCTGATGTACGACACCGCGGGCGACACCGTCGGCGCGGCCCTGGACTACATGGCGTTTGAAGACGTCGCTCCGGCCGGCCAGGTCTTCCCACCCCCCGCGGGTGATGACACCGTGAAGCCAGGCCCGAAGGGCGAGTTCCTCACCTTCGACGGCCTCCGCGTGCATGTCGAAACGGTTGACAAGGGTGGCAAGCTCTGGGCTCACATCCTCGCATCCTTTGAGGAGACGCCCACGGTGGAGGGGCAGCCTGCGCCGGAGAAGAAGCCCGAGGAAGTCCAGAAGGAAGTGATTGACTTCAACGAGAAGACCGCCAAGTGGGCGTTCCAACTCCCGGACTACAAGGCCACCACGCTTCGGACCACCGTCGCATCGCTGCTCAAGAGCAAGGTTCCCGCCCCGCCACCATCGCTGAACACCGGCAATGAAGCCCAGTTCCTGAACCCCGAATCGCCGCCGCAGCCAGTGCCAAACGGTCCGCAGTAATCCCTGAATCGCTCGATGCGCTTCCCCACCCTACCCTGCCCCGATGTCCCAACCGATCAATGTTCTCCTCATGGGCGGCGGCGGGCGAGAGCACGCACTGGCCATCAAGCTGCGCCAATCCCCTCGCCTCGGCAGGCTCTTCACAACGCACGCTGACAACCCGGGATTGGCGGCCTTGGCCACTCCCGTTGATGTTCCCGTCAACATCCGCGAGGCCTACCGCCTTGTTCAGTTTCTGGATAAGCACAACGTAAGCCTTGTCGTCATCGGACCGGAAGACCCGCTGGCCGAGGGCTGGGCCGACAAGCTGCGGGCGGATGGACGCCTGGTCTTCGGCCCCGGCGCCGACGGCGCCCGCCTCGAAGCCGACAAGGCGTGGGCCAAACAGCTCATGCGCGGGGCTTCGATCCCCACCGCCGAGGCCCGCATTTTCGACGATGCCGCCGCGGCGACGGCGTTTGTCCGCTCCCGTCCCAACCCACCTGTGATCAAGGCCGCCGGCCTCGCCAAGGGCAAGGGCGTGTTCGTTCCGGATACCACCGGACAGGCCGTGGATGCCATCGACAAGATCATGGTCGCCAAGATATTCGGCGCGGCGGGTTCGCAGGTCGTCATCGAGGAACGCCTTGAAGGCCCTGAGGTCTCGGTGCTGGCCCTCGTGGACGGTCACAACATCTACGTGATGGAGACGTGCCAGGATCACAAGCGTCTGGGCGATGGTGACTCAGGGCCGAACACGGGAGGCATGGGGGCGTTCTGCCCTTCACGTCAGGTGGATGAGGCGCTCATGCAGCGGATCGAGCGTCAGGTGCTCGTGCCGACGCTCGACGCCCTCCGGCGCGAAGGCATCGACTACCGCGGCGTTCTCTACGCCGGACTCATGCTCACGCCCGCCGGACCCAAGGTGCTCGAGTACAACTGCCGATTCGGCGATCCCGAATGCCAGGCACTCATGGTCCGGCTCGAGTCCGACCTCCTCGACGTCATCACGGCGACTTGCCAGGGTCGCTTGCACGAGATCGATCTTGCGTGGAAGCCCGGAGCATCCTGCTGTATCGTGCTCGCGGCGCCGGGGTACCCGGACAGTCCACGGGCCGGTCTGCCAATTACCGGCCTCGAAGCCGCCGCGGCGGTGCCGGGCGTCACGATTCATCACGCCGGCACGAGGCGAACGGCGGATGGAACGATCGTCACCGCGGGCGGCCGTGCCCTCGGCATCACGGCCGCGGGCTCTTCAATCGAGGAAGCCCGGTCGCTGGCCTATCGCGCGGCGGATCTGGTTCACTTTGAAGGCAAGCAGATGCGGCGCGACATCGGCATCAAGGCCTGAACACGTCCCCATCCCACCCCACCCGGCGGCTACTTTCGACCCAGCCACTCCGCCACCAACGAACCAACTCCCGGAGGGTACTGGCGCCGAACTCGATCCGTCAGGGAGACCAAACGCGTCGCCTCCACATCCAGATCGACTCGGCCAATCGGCGTGCCACCCAGGCTGAACGCTTCAACCGTGGCGGCCGCGGACAGTGCCGACTCCTCCGCCGTCCCTCGCCGGGTCACCATCTCGGCGGGGGTCGTCGCGAGGAGGTCAACAAGGCTCGTGACCAACTTGACATCATCGGCGGAAGCAACACGCCAAGCCTCCTCGCCACACCGTGTCTCCCAGCCGTCAAGCGTGCGACGAAACCCGACGACAGCGCACGAGCCCTCCACAAATGCCCGCCTGACGATGAGTTGACCGACTTCGGATGGCTCCACCTGCAGCGCCCGGCGAGCCACATAGTGCAGCGGGTCGGCGTTGATGGCCGCGAGTGGCTCGCCATGCAGGATCACGGTGTCCGCGAACGCCGCCTCCCCTGAACGCTCGAGGCGAGCGATGACGGTTCGCCCGGCGACATCGGCCGCACGCCCGACGCTGACCGCCTGACGCGTCGTCGTGGAACGACCGGCCGCATCCCGCGAGTCTGATTCGATGATCAGCGTTGCCGCGGGCGTATCCAGCCCCGTGTCCGCGGGGGCGCCGTTGTCGCAGAAGTCCTCGACTCGCACCGCCGCCAGCAGCGCCAGCAACCGGTGGACGGCTTCTGGATCGGCCGGTTCGGCGAATGGTTCCCGGAGCGCCCACCGCCCTTGAATGCGCGCGAGTGACACTTCGCCGCCCGCGTGCCCGCGGACGCTGATGCGAGAGGCGTCCATCCCCAGCCCGGGCAGCGCTGCCGGACTTCGCCACGCCCGGATCCCGGTATCGATGAGCATTTCCGCTATGGACGCGTCCAGCCATGCCGCGCGGTCGCCCGCCTGAACCAGCACCCGCCCGCCGAGCCGCTGGCTGCCGATCGCCAACTCATGAGCCCCGTCGCCCGCCACCACCCGGAGCGTTCCCGCGGGCTCGACGACCTTCCCATCCGCCGGCTGCTCCGGCACGAGATTGGCGAAAATCCGGAGCGCGGCATGGACCTGCGTCGTCGCCGCGGGCCACTCCTTTTCCGCCCCCGCCTTCGTCCGGAGCACAACCATCCAACCCGAGCCGGCCCTTACGACCGCCTGTTCCGAGCCATCCGCATACACCACCCGCAGTTCCGTGACGGAAGCGGGATCGAATGTCAACAGCGGCCCTGCCACACTCGGATTGCCTCCAGCCTGCGTGACCAGCAGCGCCGCAACCCCCAAACCCATCGCCAGAATCAGCGCAACAATGACCGCGGCTTTCGACATGCCGGAGTGTATCGGCCCGATGTAATCCCGCGATTGCCTTCCACCCGTTCCCCAGAGAAGCGCCCCATGTCCTCCGTGAATCCAGCACGCGGCCAAAGGCCCCTCGTCGGCATCACCGTGGACGTGACTCAATCCCCCGAAGGACGCCTGAAAGCGGACTGCGGACTGGCGTACGCCACGTGCGTCGCCGCGGCGGGTGGAGAGCCGGTTCTGCTGCCGCCGCTGGTGGAGCGTGTGCCGGAATACGCGCGCCGACTGGAAGCCTTCGTGCTGACGGGCGGGGATGACCCGCGAATGGAGGTCTTTGGTGTGCCGACGCACCCCCGGGCCAAGGTGATGCACCCCCTTCGGCAAGAGTTCGAACTCGCCCTGCTGGATGAACTGCGAGCGGGGCGACCGGAGGTGCCGGTGCTGGGTGTCTGCCTGGGGATGCAACTCATGTCCCTGCACGCGGGCGGGACGCTCAACCAGTACCTCCCCGACACCTTGCCGACCCACGGTCTCCACTCGAACGCGGAGCACCGCGTGGCGCCCGTCGGGGGATGCGGCGCCGTGGCGGCGGGGAAGGTCTGGAGCAACCACCGGCAGGCCGTCGAGGATGCGGGGCGCCTCGCCGTCGTCGCCCGGAGCGAGGACGGCATCATCGAGGCGATCGCCGATCCGCTGCGACGGTTCTATGTCGGGGTGCAATGGCACCCCGAGCGAACGTCCGACCCGGCCACCGGGCCGGGCGTATTCGAAGCGCTGATCCGCGCGGCACGTCACTGATTCTTCTTCGCCGGCATCAGCCCCGCCGAGTCCTCGACGCCCAGCGTCGCGTAAATCTCCCGTGTCGCCGTGCTCCGGTTGAGCGTGTAGAAGTGAATCCCCGCAACGCGATGATCGAGCAGGTCCCGGCACTGCTCCGTCGCCCAGTGGACGCCGACCCGCTTGACGGCTTCTTCGTTGCCGTTGGTGCGGTTGATCGCGCGGATCAAGGGTGCCGGGAACCTCGCCCCCAGGGCCAACTCCGCCATCCGCTTCATCCCCGCGATGGAGGTAATCGGCATGATCCCTGCGATGATCGGAACCTTGATCCCCGCCAAGCCGCACCGATCGCGGAAGTCATAGAAGTCGTCGTTGTCAAAGAAGAGTTGCGTTACGATCGCGTCCGCGCCCTCGTCCACCTTCGCCTTGAGGCGTTCGATCTCCAGAAGCCGGTTGGGAGTATCCGGGTGGCCTTCCGGAAAGCCCGCGACGCTGATCCCGAACCCCCGCTTGTCGGGGTGAACGCCCGATCGGTTGAACTTCTGGATGAACCGAACCAGGTCCGCCGCGTGCTTGAACGATTTGTGCGGATCTCCCCCGGCAAAGTCCCTTGGCGTATCGCCGCGCAGCGCCATGATGTTGCTGATCCCCGCCTGCGCGTACCGGGTCAGGATCTCGTGGATGTCCTGCTCCGTGTGGCACACCGTGGTCAGGTGCGGCACGGCGTCAAGCGAAGTTTCCTTCCGCAGCCGGAGGACAAGGTCGGTCGTGATCTGACGCGTCGATCCCCCCGCCCCGTACGTCACCGAGACGAACGTCGGCTTCAACCGCTGGAGTTCCGCGATGTTGGAGAACAGCGCCTGCGCCGCGTCCGGGCTCTTCGGCGGGAAGAACTCGAACGAGAACGTCGTCGGGTATTGGGTGAAAATGTCGCGAAGGTGCATGGGTTCCGACGCCGGTTCGAAGTCCCCCCTGTCTGGGCCTGTTGATCGGCATCTGTGGGGTGGAGGAATATACGCCCAGGCAGCTTCCACGTGTATAACCCGCTCCAGACCACTTTCCTGCACGGGAGCCCGATCAGCAGTAGCATCCCCACGTGACCCATGCCCGTCCAGACCGTTCGCCCGTGCCTGGAGCCCCCACCATGTTGGCCGCCCTGACTCTGCTTCTCGCTTCCTGCTCCTTCCCGTCACGCCAGCCCGAGGCCCCTCCCCCGGCTCTGCGGACCGTCGCCGAACAGTCCGGCTTTCGCGCTACCGCGACGTACGGCCAGGTCAATGAGTTCCTCGTCCGGCTCGCGGCGGCATCGAGCCTCGTCCGGCTCAGCGACATAGGCGCCAGCCATGAAGGACGCACCATTCCCCTCGCGATCATCGCGGACCCTCCGGTGTCTACTCCCGAGGAAGCTCGCCGCACCGAGAAAGTCGTCGTTCTCGCTATCGGCGGGATCCACTCCGGCGAGTGCGATGGGAAGGAGGCCCTTCTCGCCCTCGCGCGCGACATCGCGATGAACAAGGATACCTTGCTCAAGGATGTGATCCTGCTCATCGCGCCGATCTACAACCCCGACGGGAACGAGAAGGTCGGCCCGATCGCGAAGGTCCGCCCCGGCCAGGTCGGCCCCGACGAGGCGGGCCAACGCGCCAACGCACAGGGCTACGACCTCAACCGAGACTTCATCAAGCTCGACGCCCCCGAGACGCGGGGCCTGCTCAAGTGCATCAACGAGTGGGATCCCGCCATCTTCATCGACACCCACACCACCAACGGCTCCTTCCACCGCTACCCCATGACCTACGACGGTCCCAAGAACCCCGCGGCCGACAGCAAGGTGATCGAGTTCACACGCGACACGATGCTCCCCGCCATCGCGCAGGCCGCGAAGAAGGGGCACAACCTCGATACGTTCTGGTACGGCAACTTCGCCGACAACCACTCGCGATGGGAAACATACCCGGACCAGGGCCGCTACGGCATTCAGTACGTCGGCCTCCGCAACCGCCTTTCCATCCTCACGGAAAGTTGCTCCTACGCCACCTACCAGCAGCGGTTTGACGCGCAGGTCGCTTTCGTCCGCTCCGCCTTCGAGTTCGCTGCCTCGAAGCGGAACGAGATCCGCCGTCTCCTCGAAGAGGCCGACCGCCGGACGGTCGAGGCCGGTCGCGCCGCCGAGGACGATGTTCCGATTCGCTCCAAGATGGTCGCCGCGCCCGGAAAGGCGACCGTGCTGGGGTATGTCGAGGAGCAGCACGAGGGCCGAACCCGTCCCACGGAGCAGCACAAGGACTACGAGGTCGATCTCTTTACTCGCTTCATGCCCGAGGCGACCGTCAAACGCCCGTACGCCTATGTCATCCCGGCGCCCGCGTCGCCCGATCCCAACGCCATTCAGCCGGCGGCCTCATTCCCGGAATGGGCTTCGCAAGCCATTCGCGTACTCCAGCACCACGGCGTTCGGCTCGATGAACTCCGCGAGGATGTCGACCTGGATGTGGCGACGTACACGGTGACCTCCCTCTCCCGATCCCGCCCGTTCCAGAGTCACGAACTGGCCACGGTCCGCGTCGAGGTCCGCACGGCGACACGCCGCGTGCCCGCCGGCTCCATCCTCGTCCGCACGGCACAACCGCTCGGCACGCTCGCCGTGTACCTACTCGAGCCCGAATCCGCGGACGGGCTCACCACCTGGAACTTCTTTGATCCCGCGCTCGCGGTGGATGGCGAGTTCCCGATTCTCCGTCTCAACCGAGCCTCCCCTCTCTCGCTGGCTCCGGCGCGTTCGCTCATCGAACCACCCGGGAAGCCCAAGCCGGTCACGTTCGACGCCGTGTACGAGTCCAACCAAGCCCCCAACTTCAACGGCTCCCCGATCGGCGGCGTCACCTGGCTCGACGATGGGGAACACTTCCTGCAAAGCAAGGACGGCCGCCTCCACAAGGTCCACGCTGCCTCGGGCCGGGCCGAACCATTCCTCGATCCCAAGCCCATCGCCGCGGCCCTTCGTCAGCTTCCCACCATCAACGCCCGTACCGCCGATTCACTCGCGAACCGCGCCGCCAACGGCGGGATGACGATGAACAAGACCCGCACCGCGGCGGTGTTTGAGCAGGGCAACGACCTCTACTACGTCTCCCTCGACGGTTCCAAGGCGGCTCGCCTCACCGCGACGCCCCAACGCGAGGAACTGGTCACGTTCAGCCCCGATGGCTCGATGGTCGCCTTTGTCCAGAACAACGACCTGTGGGTCGTGGATGTGGTGACACAGACCGCCCGGGCCCTGACGACGGGCGGGACGGACCTGCTCCGCAACGGCAAGGCCGACTGGGTGTACTTCGAAGAGGTGTTCGGCCGCTCGTGGCAGACGTACTGGTGGAGCCCGGATTCAACGCGCATCGCCTTCCTGCAGATCGACAGCTCTCCCATTCGCCCCTTTACGATGGTCAACTCGGTTCCGAGCGATCCCGTCGTCGAGCGCCAACCGTACCCCAAGCCGGGCGACCCGAACCCGCGGGCCCGGCTTTTCACCGTCGCGGTGTCTGGTGAAGAGCCACGCGAGGTCGATCTGGCCGACTACTCGGTCGAGGACCGCCTGATCCTGCAAGCCGGCTGGTGGCCGGACTCATCCGTCGCCTACGCGATGGTGTCCAACCGAACCCAGACGTGGGTTGACGTTCTGACCGTAGCGCCCGATGGCGGTTCGCCAAAGGTGCTGTTCCGCGAAACGACGAAGGCCTGGGTGGATACCCCCCCACCGCCCCGTTTCCTCAAGGACGGCGGCTTCCTCTTCCAGAGCGAACGCTCCGGCTGGAAACACGTGTATCGCTACGCCAGAAACGGCACCTTCCGGCACGCCGTCACCTCCGGAGATTGGGAGGCCCGGGCGATCGAGGAAGTCGATGAAAGCGGCGGCTGGTTGCACTTCTCGGGTACTCGGGACAGCCACATCGCCGCCAACCTCTATCGCGCCCGCCTCGACGGATCGACCGCGGCCAACCCGGATCGCCTCACCCAAGGCCCCGGAACTCACCGCGTCGACGTCTCACCGAACGCCGCCTACTTCACCGACTCCTGGTCGAGCGTTCAGCTCCCCCCGCGGACCGTTCTCCGCAAGGTACAGGACCAATCAATCGTGCGCTGGCTGGACACGAACCCGGTGCGGGATCTGGATCGCTTCATCCGTTCCCCGGTCGAGATGCTCCAGATCCAGCCCCCCGACGGCTTCCTCCTTGAAGCCTCGCTGATGAAGCCACCGGACTTCGATCCCACCCGGAAGTACCCGGTCTGGTTCTTCACCTACGCCGGCCCGCAGGCGCCGACCGTTTCCGACTCCTGGTCCGGCGGCCGATCCGGCGATCACGTCCTGGCCCAGCAGGGCATCATCGTCTTCCGCGCCGATCCCCGCAGCGCCAGCGGCAAGGGCGCTGTCTCCGCGTGGACCGCCTACAAGCAGCTCGGCGTGCAGGAAATGGCCGACATCGACGCGATGATGAAGTGGCTGGCGGAGCAACCCTGGGTCGATGCCGCGCGCATCGGCATGTCCGGCTTCAGCTACGGCGGCTTCATGACCGCCTACGCCATGACCCATTCCAGGCACTTCTGCGCGGGCATCGCCGGCGGCTCCGTCACCGATTGGCGCGACTACGACACCATCTACACCGAGCGCTACATGCTCACACCCCAGGAGAACAAGCAGGGGTACGACAAGACCTCCGTCGTCGCCGCGGCCGGCAAGCTGCACGGCCGGCTCCTCATCGCCCACGGCATGATGGACGACAACGTGCACCTGCAGAACGCGACCAAGCTCATCCGCGCCCTGCAGAACGCCGGCAAGCCGTTCGAAATGATGCTCTACCCGGAGAACCGCCACGGCGTCGGCGGACGCCACTGGAACCGGACTCAGAACGAGTTCATCACCCGAACCCTCGGCGTTCCCTCGACGTTCACGCCTCCCGCCCCCCGCGACGATGGCTCACCGGAGCCTGAATCGCCCAGAAGACGAAGCATCCGCCGCGGTTCGTGAGTTCCTCCCCGCCGATCCTACAATCCACGAATGCTCCGCAAAGTGCTCCACTCGAAGATCCACATGGCCCGCGTCACGGCGGCCCTCCCGGACTACATCGGCTCCATCACCATCGACGCCGACTACCTCGAAGCCTGCGGCATGCGCGTCAACGACGCTGTCACCATCGCCAACTGCCGCAACGGCGAACGCTTCGAGACCTATGTCTTCCGCGGCGAACCGGGCTCGAAAAAGTTCGAGATCAACGGCGCCGCCGCCCACCTGGTCGAAGTCGGGGACAAGATCATCATCATGCACTACGGCTACATGACGGATGAGGAGTACCGCCAGCACCGGCCCAAGGTCCTCATCATGGGCGAGGGAAACCGCGTCGAGCAGACCATGCGGTACGAGCCGAGCTGAAGGCCGTCGAACGCGTCTCCGAGGCTCGCGTTTACATGCCTCGGAGACGCATGCCACCATTCTCACCGCGTCCCGTACTGCCGCTCGTAATACTCGCGGTACGCACCGCTCTTGACCCGCTCCCACCACTTCCGGTTGTCCACGTACCACCGGCACGTGGCCTCCAGGGCCTTGGGCCATGCCGATCGCGTCGGCTGCCACCCGAGCTCGCGTTTGATCTTGCTCGCATCGATCGCGTACCGCAGGTCATGCCCGAGGCGATCTTCCACGTTCCGGATCATGTCCTTGCCCTTGCCCATGATCGCCAGGATGGCGTGCGTCAGCTCGAGGTTGCTCCGCTCGTTGTTCCCGCCGACGTTGTACACCTCGCCGGACACTCCCCTTTCCAGCACGGTCAGCACCGCCTCGCAGTGGTCCTCCACGTGCAGCCAATCCCGCACGTTTGCTCCCACGCCGTAGAGCGGCACCTGCTTGCCCTCGATGAGATTCGTGACAAACAACGGGATGACCTTCTCCGGGAACTGGTACGGCCCGAAGTTGTTGCTGCAGCGCGTGGTCAGAAGGTCGAGCCCGAACGTGTGGTGGTACGCCCGGACCAGGCAGTCCCCGCCCGCCTTGCTCGCGGAGTACGGGCTGTTGGGCTGGAGCGGCGTTTCCTCCGTGAACAGTTGGCTCTTGTCCTCCAGCGGCAGCGAGCCGTACACCTCATCCGTGCTCACGTACACGAAGCGGGGAGGAGGAGGCCCCTTTCCCTCCTTGTGCCGCACCTGCATCCGCCGCAGCACATCCAGCAGCACCTGCGTCCCCAAGGTGTTCGCCCGAACAAAGGGCCCCGCATCCATGATCGACCGATCCACATGGCTCTCCGCTGCCATGTGCACCACGCCGTCAAACTCACCGCTCCCGATCAGCCGCTCCATCAGCGGGGCATCGCCAATGTCGCCCTTCACGAACCGGTACCGGGCGTCGTGCTCCAAGTCGGCCAAGTTCTCCGGATTCCCGGAATACGTCAGCGCGTCGAGGTTCGTGATCTTCACGCCCGGCCGCGCGTTGAACACGAATCGAACGAAGTTCGACCCGATGAACCCACTGCCACCCGTCAGGAGAATGTGCTTGACCATCCGTTCCTCGCTCATGGCCTTGAAAGGCCCCTGCCCGTGTTCACCCAACCGACCCCCAGCCTAGGCCTCCATCCGCTTCACCACATGGGCCAGGTTGGCTCTCCAGTCAGGCATGGATCCGATCAACTGCTCCGTTTCTGTCAGGTCCAGCACGCTGTACGCCGGGCGCTTCGCCGGCCTCGGGAACTCCGCACTGGTGCACGGCTCCACCTTGCCTGGAGCAGCGATCAGCCGCCCGATCTCCACCGCGAACTCGTACCACGTGCACTCGCCGCCATCCGTCACGTGCTGGTGCCCCGTGGCCCCCGCATCGATCATCGCCAGCGTCGCCGCGGCCAGGTGCTCCGCGCTCGTCGGCCTGCCACGCTGGTCATTGACGACCTTGATGCTCGGCTTCTCCCGGAGCAGCTTGGCGATGGTCCGAACGAAGTTGTTCCCCCAGGGCGCGTAGAGCCAGCTCGTCCGGATGTTCATCCATCGCCCGCCGGACCGTTCCAGGAGCTCCTCCCCGACGGCCTTGCTCCGGCCGTAGGCGTTGAGCGGAGCACGCTTCTCACCCGTCCTGTACGGGCGCTGGGCCTGGCCGTCGAACACGTAGTCCGTGCTGTACGTGACAAGCATCGCCCCGACCTCTTCGCACCGCCGGGCGAGAAGCCCTACCGCGTGCCCGTTGATCCGGGTCGCGGCCTCTTCATCCTTTTCCGCACCGTCCACGTTCGTCCACGCCGCACAGTTCAGGACGAACCGAACCCCCGGAAAGATCGCCTGCCGAACCGCGTCCTCGTTCGTGATGTCCACCTCATCCACATCGCACGAGCGAAACGGCAGCGCGTGGTACGCCAGCGAGGACGAGAACGCACGCCCCAGCATCCCCTTCCCGCCGAGCACCAGGAACACCGGCGCGGTCATCGAACTTCACCCCCGCTCATCCGTGCCTCACTCCCCACGGGAACCCCGGCACGCTGTCGTGCGCCCGCCGCTGCTCATCCGGCTGTTTGGCGTTGTAGGCATGCGTGACGTAGTACAGCAGCCCCGCTTGCGAGTCCCCCACCGTCGCCGCGCCGTGCCAGAGCGGCGGCGGGATGATCATCACCCCGGGCTTCTTCTCGCCGATCACGGACAGCCACGCCTTCTGATCCTCCTCCCGGTACACCCCGACCTTGATGTGCCCGGTCAGGCAGATCCAGAAGTCTGTCTGCAACGAGTGCCGGTGCCAGGCCTTGATCACCCCCGGGTACTGCACCGAGAAGTTGACCTGCCCCTCCGGCTTCATCACACCCAGCAACTGGTTCATCAGCGACCACCCCCGGTCGTCCGTGAACACCTGCTGCGGCACGAACACGGGCTCTCTCCCCGCCACCGCCGCTTCAAACGCGGCGGGCATGGTGTCGTTTACAACCTTCGGTGCTGCCGGATTCACTGGTTACTCCGATTGACTTTGAACGCAAGGCACGCAGAGAACGTGAGCACGTGGGTTGGCGCGGCGTTGCACACGAGTGAACCAAGGGTCCTTCGTGCACCCGTCTGGCGGCCGGGCTTTCTTCTGCCTTCCTCCTCCGCGATCTCTGCGGTCTCCGCCTTCACGTCAGCTCTTCCCCACCACCGACTCCGCGTGGTTCGCCCCGCCCTCGGCGACGTAGGTGCACGCCCGGTGCAGGCTCTCAAACTGCCCCGCATCCGTCCACCACCCCTCGAGGATCTCGTACGTCAGATCCCCGCGCTGCAGGTACGCGTTGTTGACATCCGTGATCTCAAGCTCGCCCCGCCCGGACGGCTTGAGCTGCTTGCACATTCCAAAGACATCCTGGTCGTAGAAGTAGATCCCCGTTACCGCGTAGTGGCTCGGCGGCTTCTTGGGCTTCTCGATGATCTCCACGATCCGCCCGCCCGGCGGCTCGCCCTCAAACCGGGCAACACCGAACCGCTCCGGATCGGGCACTTCCTTGAGGAGCAGCTTCGCCCCGCTCGCCTGGGTGAAAAACGCCCCCGCCGCACGCTTGATGTTGCCCTCAATGATGTTGTCGCCCAGGACGACGCAGATCTTCCCGCCGTCGGCGAACTCTTCCGCCAGCTTCAAGGCGTCGGCAATCCCGCCCTCTCCCTCCTGGTAGGCATACTCCAGATGCCGGATCCCAAGATGCTTCCCGTTCTTCAGGAGCTTCAGGAAGTCCCCGGCGTGCTCCCCGCCGGTCACGATCAGGATGTCCCGTATCCCCGCGTTCAGCAGGCACTGGATCGGGTAGTAGATCATGGGCTTGTCGTACACGGGAAGCAGGTGTTTATTGGTCACCAGCGTCAGCGGCCGCAGCCGCGTCCCAAGCCCCCCCGCCAGAATGATCCCCTTCATAGGCCAGGCCCTCCTGAGGCTGCTCTCATCGGCCTTCCGGAAGGTGGCCGTGAGGGGATTATAAGACGTTCCTCGACCCACTCCTGTTCCACGCCGGCTCCACGCCGAACCGTGCACAATGTCAGCATTTTTCAGGCCCGATAGCGCCGGTTTTCGTCGGATTCCTCTTGCTTTCAGGTGAGAACCGTGGTTTACTTTGGGTCGGAAGGGATGTTGTGGGGTTTGGGGCCGCGCGGGGGCTTCTTTTCAACCGCCCGCGGCAGAGAGTGAGAGGAATATGAAGACGTTGTGTGCAGTCGGTGTGTCATCGATCCTCGCGGCCGCGGGCCTCGCGCAGGCGCAGTCGATCCTGCAGTTCGATGTCAACAGCTTCGCTGTCCAATCGCAGAACAGCGCCGGTCAGGCCTCGGCCTTCGGCGGGCTTTCGCACACGGGCTCGATCAACTTCTCGATGATCGCCAACACGACGGTACTCAACGGCATGTTCGGCACCACCACGGGTGGCCCGCTCGCCAACCTCGGCTTCAATGGCTCCCTCTCCAACTTCACCGGCCAGATCAACCTCGTCAACGGTCAGGTCACCGGCGGCTCGCTGACCATCGCGGTCAACGGCGGAACGGACACCTACACCACCTCCATCGGCTCCGGCGGCCAGGTTCAGTCCTACGTCGGCGGCGGGTACAAGATCGAGGGCCTCACGGGCGGCGGCGGCTTCTCCGACTCCCAGTTCGGGAACGTTGATGTCTCCCCGTGGTTCAACCTCCCGCTGATCGGCAGCTTCCTCCAGTTCAACTGGATCCCCGATTCCAACGGCGCAGGTTCGGGCGACATGGACATCTTCGTCACCGTCGTCCCGCTGCCCACGGCCGCTTGGGCCGGTCTCGCGATGCTCGGCGGTATCGCCGTTGCCCGCAAGGCCCGGCGCCGTCAGCAGGCCTGATTCGGGATCGCCCACCACCCCCGACTGTCGTCAATCCACCCACGGGGTGCATCGAAGCTCATCGTTTGGCGTCACCCTGACGTCCTTGTACGGCCGCAGCAAAACATTGGCGTTCCTCGCCGGCTCACTGTCGGGCTCAACCAGGCCCGTCCGGTCGTTCTCATTCACGAAGATGTTGTCAAAGCTGTTCCGCTGGGCTGGGCCGAGCGCCGGAAAGCCCCAGTGCAAGGTCCGCGGATCGGGCCGGCTCTCCTGGGCCACGCGGCCATCGTTGTAACCCACGTTGCCCATCCAGCGGTTGGTTGACCCGTGTATGCGGATGGCCCCGGAGCCTGTCCCGAACGGCCCGGGAACCAACTGCCACGCACCCGGCGATCCGCCGTACACCGGCCCACGGTCGCTGAACACGGCTTCGCTTGAGCTGTACGTGCTCATCCACTTCGCTCGCCGCGCGCCAAACGGCGGTAGATGAGCGTACGAGCTGTTCGCGTTGACGCTCCGGCGGACGTTCCCCCCGCCTGTGCCGGATTCCTGTGGCACACCGGCAAACCCCGGATCCCACGCCGCGGCACGGGGATCCTGCGCTCGCTGGGGTTCGATGTACTCGTACGCCTCATCGATCTGCACGAGCGGGTTCGTCTCCGAAGGACAGCGCAGCAGCAGCGGCGGCACCAAGCCACCATACACCATGACGGACATGATGTTCCCCGTGTTGTCCTTCTCGGCTTCGACAAGCTGGATCAGCACGGTGGCCTCGGTCTTGTCCACAAGGCTTGGCATCGGGTAGCTGTCCGAGTTGTTCTGCGCCCACATGACCATGCCCTGCACGATGCTCCGTATGCTCGTGGAACATTTGAGCTGGCGCGCGGTCCTCCGGGCCTGCCCTAGCGCCGGAAGCAGCAGGCTGATGAGCGTGCCGATGATGGCAATGACCACCAGGAGCTCGATCAAGGTGAATCCGCGGCGAGATCGATCGGAGAGGTTCATTCGGATCACCCGTCTAGACGACGCCGATTGAGTCACTTGAGCATCATGCCACACAAGACCTCGAAGCCTCACGGCCCGTCGTCCCAGTAGGCAACGAGTGGTTTCAAGAAGATACCACGAGCAGCGCCGAAAGTTCCACTCCCCCGTTCAAAAGAAAGCGGCCGCGACGATGGCGTCGCGGCCGCATAACAAGCCAATTCAGATCAGGGACAGTCGTCGCCCGCGTCACCGTTTGAGCCAGTAGAACCGCTGGACCCGGAAACAGGCGAACCGCCATTCACGGTTACCGTGCCAGCGCCTCCAGCGCCCCCTCCCGAACCTGGTAATCCTTCAGGCTCGCCCCCTGCTCCGCCAGCACCACCGTTTCCGCCGTTTGCCCTTCCCGAAGTTGAAAAAGAGCCACCGGCACCGGTGACAATGAGAGCGCCACCGTCCCCACCAACTCCACCCCCGCCACCTTGCCCTCCATCTGCAGAACTGCACGTGTCGCAAAGCCCCGCGTAGCCACCTGTCATTCCGAGACCGCCGTTGCCCCCAAAAACCTGAATCCACGCATTGGCGTGAATGGTCGCGACACTTGCGAGCAAGTTGATGTTCCCGCCTCCTCCACCTGCGCCACCGTCACCACCGAGAACACCATTCGTCCCGCTCGTGCAGCCCGTTGTACAGTCAATGGACGGCTGCGATTGCCCTCCTCGTCCACCATTTCCCCCCACGCCTCCATTGGCGCGAGATACACTATCTTCGGAAAGTTCGATCTCATCAGCTTCGACGATTATCGCTCCCGCGCCTCCCCCATCACCTGCCGCTCCTCCATTGCCGGCCGATGTGCCGGGATAGATGCACACGTCCCAGCATTCTGCCAGTGCATCTATACCATACCCGCCCGATCCACCCGATCCGCCGTTGACTGACACAACTCCGTTGGACACTCCCCAGTTCGGATAGGTTACATCAATCAATCCGCCGTCTCCGGCGTTACCTCCTGATCCCCCTGTCCGCGGGTATTGACCCGACCCGTGAAAGGCACCGCCATGCCCACCATTCCCGCCCTCCGCCACTATCGACGGCGTGCCGATCCCTCCCCCTACACCTCCCAATGCAGCTGTACTGACTCCTGTGTACGAAACCACAATTGTTCCGCCCGCTCCGCCTGAACCGCCATCTTGCGGATACCCCGCTCCCCCACTATTGCGGTTGTTTCCTCCCACGCTTCCTCCCCGACCGCCTGCGCCACCAGATACGTCAATAGCGCCAGACCCAATCACAGCAAACTGTCCTCCACACTGCACGTTTACGGTACCCCCGGCGGCCCCGTCACCGGGAACTTGGCCACTTTGAGGGGACTCCCAAACGCACCCAGATAGATGCGTGTCGCCGTCATACCCATTTCCACCGTCTCCCCCATTGCCACCTCGGAAATTCACACTCGCAGACACTGTGATGTCCGCGCTACATGCTGGACTGCCATAAGTCTTGAGTGTCAAGCTGTACGGCGTGAGACCGCTTTCACCAGCGGTCGGACTCGAAGACCCCGTACCATTTTCGCCCGGCTCGCCGTTGAGATCACGACTGTCTCGAATCCCTCCTCCGATCACGGAAATCGATCCGTTTCTGACAATGATTGTGGTGTTCCCCGCAATGAACGCAGTCGCATTGGAACTCCCGTTGTGTCCGATTACGACGTCCCCTTCTCGAAAGATCGTACCGCTGATCGTGCCATGCAGATAGTGTGTCGGCTGCGAAGTTGGGCACACTCCAGCTGCATACGCCGTCATGAAACAGTTAAAGTCGTTCGCCGTGAGAGAGCCCGAACCATCACAATCCGCATAAGGGCTCCCCGAGCTGTAGGCGTCCAGGAAGCACTGGAAATCGTTCGCAGTAAGCACCGGCGTTCCCGTACTGCCGTCGCAGTTTGCATAACACGCCTGACACTGCCCGTAACTGTATCCGGTGAACGCCAAGAGTCCGACTGCTGCAAGATGCCTGCTCAGTTTCATTGCGTCGCTCCTTTGGGGCCGATATGGCTCACGGGGAGACTATGGCCCCCGCAAGCGTGCGCCACCACACCAATATGTGTGAAAAGGAAAACGCCGCCCGGAGGCGGCGTTTTCAATCACACAACTTTGAGTGGTGGCCCGCTTGGCCAACAATCTCTTAGTCGACCCAAACTGAGATCGAAGGCTGGGAAGCATTGCCCGCAACCGTATGGTAAGGCCGCAGATAAGCATTGGCGTTCTGCCACACTAGCCCATCCTGGTAGGTACCCTGCTGATTGGTTCCGCCTCCCGCGGACTGGCCACCGTTGGCTTCCGGGTTGCCGTTGTTGTCGTTCTCGTTGATGAAGATGTTGTCCGGAACCGTGCGGGTGTTGGCCTGCGCGACGCCGAGCGTGAAGGTCACGGACTCGGGATCCGCCTTGGTCAGGAAGTCCACGTGGTTGTCGTTGAAAGCGATGTTACCTTCCCACTTGACCCGGCTGCCGTGAATCAGGAGCGTGATGGACTGGTCGCCGTAGGCGCTGCTGGTGACCAGGTTCCACTGGCGGGTCGGACCCGAGCCAGTGAGCGAGAAGATCGGGCCGCGGTTGCCCATGACGGCTTCCGAAGCGTTGAAGGTGTTGGACCAGCGGGCCCGACGCTTGCCGAAGGGCGGCGTGTGGGCGTAGGAGTTATTGCCCGGGTCCGTCGCCGTCTGGTTGCCGATGGCGGCGTCCGAGGGCGTGCCGCGGAACTTGGGGTCCCATGTGGCCTGAGCGGGGGTCGCGGCGCCCTGCGGCTGGTCGAACTCGTACGAATCGTTGAGACGAACGCTGCCGCTGGACTCGGCGGGATTGAAGAAGATCTCGGTCGAGACCGTGCCGTTGAAGATCAGCATGGAGAAGATGTGCCGGGTCAGGTCCTTGACGTGGGCGTTGGCGGCGGGCTGGTTGACGACGTAGTTCGCCCGGTCAACGCGGCTGGGCAGCGGGAAGTCGTCGCCGTTGTTCTGGGCCCAGGTCACCATGCCCTGGTGGATGCCGCGAACCTGCGTGCTGTCCTTGAGCTGGCGGGCCGACTGACGGGCCTTGCCGAGCGCGGGGAGCAGGATGCCGATGAGCAGCGCGATGATCGCGATGACCACCAGCAGCTCGATCAGGGTAAAGGCCTTACGGATACTCATTGGAATCTCCAAACATGTTCTGGGGTCCCGGCTTTCACACTGAAAGTCCGCGGTTCCCCGGGTTCCTTTGTGTCACGCTCCGGGCAACGTACCCGGAACGGTCTGGCGCTCCATAGCGCCGTGTATCACCACCTGTAGGATGGACCCTCCCATGTCCGGCACGAGCTTACGCGAGCGGCGCTGTCGAGGATGAATGCCGCGACAACTCGCCCGAGGTCGGACTCGCAGTCTCATGATGAGGATCGATCCGCCGAAACGACTCACGCCTCGGAGCTGCGTCACCAGAGGGACGCAGTTGCGGGCGCCATCAGGATGTCGGCGGGTGATGCGGGGGGCTGCTTGAATGCGTCGGCAGCCTTCGACAATCCATAAGGCCATTGCGAACCGAATCGCCCGTTCACTCGCCAGTCTGTCCGGCACCGCCCGTTAAGGCCGTGCCGCTGCACGCGTGCACCGAACAAGATACAGCATTCTTTCCGCATGTCAAGCCGGGGGGTTCCTTCCCCGGGGCGGAATCTGGGTTATTTCCGGAGCTTCCTGTCCGGCACCCCCTTTCCGAGGGCGGGACGCGGGGGTCGGCCGCGCCACCGAGGGACGCTACCTTAGGGCCAGAATCGCCCCTGCGGGCCCCCGAAACCGGGCCCGCGGCAAGGCTACAGGAGCCCCGCCATGAGTCGTATCGACACGGAAAGCCGTTTGACTGAACTTGGACTGACACTTCCCACCCCCCCCAAGCCGGTCGCGGCGTACATCCCCTGCCGAAGGGCGGGCAACCTGCTGTTCGTTTCCGGACAGATTCCGCTCTGGGGAGGGGAACTGATGGCCCGTGGCACGGTGCCGGCCCAGGTGTCGATTGAGCGGGCCCAGGAGTGCGCCAGGCAGTGTGTGCTCAACGGCCTGGCCGCGGCGAAGGCGGAACTGGGCACGCTGGAGAAGATCCGGCAGGTGGTGCGGGTCGGGGTGTTCGTCTGCAGCGAACCGGGGTTCACGGACCAACCCAAGGTGGCCAACGGCGCGAGCGAGTTGCTCGTGTCGATTTTCGGAGAGGCGGGCCGGCACGCGCGGGCGGCGGTGGGGAGCGTGGCATTGCCGCTGGGCGCGCCCGTGGAGGTGGAGTTTGTGTTTGAGGTGGGGTGAAGAGGTACGCGGAGGCGCGGAGTTCACGCGGAGGGCACAGAGGTAAGGCCACTTTCGAGAGCAGACTTTGCTCGCCGCTTCTGATTCTTCAACTTTGATTTTTCTCCGCGGCTTCCGCGTGAACTCCGCGCCTCCGCGCACTCACCTCAACCAAACGCCTTGCGGTAGTCCTCCACAAACTTCTTCAGGCCCGAGTCGGTGAGTGGGTGGCTGAGGAGTTGCTTGATGACGGCGAAGGGCACCGTGGCGACGTCAGCCCCGGCGAGGGCGCAGTCCACCATGTGCTTGGGGTGGCGGATCGAGGCGGCGAGAACCTTGGTCTTATACCCGTAGTTGTCGTAAATCGTGCGGATGCGATGGATCAGATCCATCCCATCTTCGGACACATCGTCAAGCCGACCAATGAACGGGCTGACCAGGAAGGCGCCGGCCTTGGCCACGAGCATCGCCTGCATCGGCTGGAAACACAGGGTCAGGTTGGTCTTCTTCCCTTCCTCGCTGAAGGTCTTGCACGCCCGAAGGCCGTCCAGCGTGCTGGGCAGCTTGATGACAATGTTGGGCGCGATCTTGGCGTGCTCGCGCCCTTCCTTGAGCATGCCCTCGTAGTCGGTCGCGATCACTTCCGCCGAGACCGGCCCCTTGACGACCTCGCAGATCTCGGCCAGGCGCTTGGCGTAGGGCACCTTCTCCTTGGCGATGAGCGAGGGATTGGTGGTCACCCCGTCGAGAACGCCCATGTCGTGGGCTTGCTTGATCTCATCCAGGCTGGCGGTGTCGATGTACAGTTCCATGCGAGTTCTCCGTGGCCCTTGAGTTTATCGGGTATCCCCGCCTTCCGGGGCTACACCAGCTTCTTGAGCTCACGTCGCATGATCTTTCCCGTCGGGTTCCGCGGCAGGGCCGGGATGATGCGGATCTCCGAGGGGACCTTGTACCCGGCGAGACTCTCGCGGCACCAGATCTTGAGCGATTTCTCGTCCGTTGTCTGCCCTTCCTTCAGCTCGACGAAGGCCAGCGGCAACTCGCCCCGCATGGGATCGTGGATCCCGATGACGCCGGAGGCATTGACAGCCGGGTGACGGTTGAGGACCTCTTCGATCTCACGAGGGAAGACGTTCTCGCCGCCGATGATCAGCATCTCCTTGATCCGGCCGGTGATGTACAGGAAACCATCCTTGTCCACGCGCCCCATGTCGCCGGTCTTGAAGTAGCCCTCGGCGTCGAAGGTCGCCGCCGTTTCCGCGGGCAGCTTGAAGTACCCCTTCATCACGTTCGGGCCCTTCATGACGACCTCGCCGTCCGTGTCCGGTCCGAGCACGGCGCCCGTGGTCGGGTCCTTGATCTTCACACCCATCCGGGGGAGGGCGGGGCCGACGGAGTGCGCCCGCCACTCACCGGGGCGGCACCAGTGCGTCACTGGAGATGTCTCCGTCAATCCGTACCCTTCGTTGATGATCTTCCCGAACTTCTCCTTGAACGACTGGAAGACGGCGTCGGGCAGCGGCTCGCCGCCCGAGACGATGTACTTCACCGAGTCGAAGTCGTCGGCCTGAACGCCTTTGACCACCATCAGCGCGTTGTACATCGAAGGAATGGCCACGAAGGCGGTCGGCTTGTGCTCGCGTATGAGTTTGATGATCCGTTGCGGGATGAACCGGGCCGAGTACACAACGCGGCAGCCGAGCGTGAGCGGGAGCAGGGTGAGAACCGTCAACCCGAAGGAGTGGAACTGCGGCAGCACGCCGAGCATCACTTCCTCGGAGGTGAAGTGGACATGGTCGATGCACTGCTGAATGTTGGACGTCAGGTTGCCGTGCGTGAGCATCACGCCCTTGGGCTTGCCGCTGGTGCCGGAGGTGTAGAGCAGGACGGCGAGGTCGTCGTCCGCCGCGGCCGCGGGGAAGCGGAGCGGCGGGAATCCCTTGAAACGGACCGTGTCCATCTCGATGAGGTTGGGAATCTCCGGCCGGTACCCGAGGTACTCGAGCATGGGCCCGGCGGAGATGATGGTGTCGGTCTCGCAGTCACCGATGACGTAGGTCAACTCCTCCCTTTTCAAGAGGTAGTTCAGGGGTACAACCGTCTTGCCAAGGATCCAGGCCCCGAGCGCGGCGATGGGGAATGCACCCCCCGTGGGGAGCAGGATTCCCACCGTCTTCGACTTGCAGACTCTCTGGATCTGGCCCGCCATGTGCAGCGAGGCGACCAGGACCTCAATCCCCTTGTACGACCGGTTGTCATCGGTCATCAACGTGCGGCGGGGGTGGGTCAGGAGGCAGCGGAGTATTGGCCGGTGCAGGCTCATCGGTGCGAAGCCTAGCGTTTCCGAAGCGTTTGCGTAGGGCCACCATGGAACCCGGACGGGGATCGGGAGTACTACCTGCAATGAACACCCATGCAAAGCCCCCCTCATTGACCAACGCGGTCGCGGCGGCGTGCCTTCTGCTCTTGGTCGGCCGGGCCATGGGACAGGCCGAGGTGAAGTTCGAGTCCACCACGGGCGACGACGTTCCCGGTTGGGTTGCGGTGCAGATCCAGAACCCGGACGATCCGAGGGTCCAGGAGTACGCCCGCCGCCAGAAGATCAAACGCGAGCTGGAGAAGGAACTGTACAAGATCCGGTACCAGTACATCCACAACATCCGCAAGACGGAGTTGCGGCAGGCGGGTATCGCCAAGATCCGTGGGTATACGCAGCCGCTGATCTATGACAGTCTTGTCTCGATTTTCGAGAAAGAGGGTGCTGATGTCCGCAAGGCCGTGTTGGAGCATCTGGCGGAGCAGAAGAATGACGAGGCCGATACGGTGCTCGCTTGGGTGGCGGTGTTTGGCAAGCAGAAAGAGATGAGGTCTGAAGCGGCGGTTGTGCTTGGCCGGCGGATGAAGGATGCCGATCTCCCGACGGCGGCGAGCTACCGCATCAAGAGCGTCATCGCCGAAGGGCTGCGCAGCCGCGACAGCGAGAGCCTGGCAACCGCCGCGGGCCTGGCGCAGCAGTTCAAGCTGATCGAAGCGATCCCGATGCTGATCAACGCGCAGATCCAGGGGCAGACGGTGCAGACAGGCGGGGGCGGGGACGACGGCCGGTCGTTGGCGTGGATCATGGTCGGCACACAGCAGGCCTTTGTCAGCGACCTGACGCCTGTGGTGGGCGACAGTGCCGTCGCGTTCGACCCGACGGTCAGCGTCATCACCAGCGGCACGGTACTCCGAATCGTCGACGCGGCGGTGATCACCTACCACATCGAGGTGCACAACGCGCTCGTCGGGCTTTCAAGTGAAGCGTGGGGCCAGCCGACCAATCGGCTCGGCTGGGACCAGGCGGCCTGGCGCAAGTGGTACAAGGAAGAGTTCGTGCCTTTCCTGTCGGCCAAGGAGAAGGCCGCGGCGAGCGCCGGGCCCAGGTAGCGTTGCGCTACTCGAGCATCAACTGGTACCAACCGGTGTCGTGCCATGCGTCGAACTTCCGGCCGACTTCGCGGAACACGCCGACCCGGTGAAAGCCCATGGCTTCGTGCAAACGTTCCGAGGCGGGGTTTGGGAGTGTGACGCCGGCGACGACGGTGTGGAAGCCAGAACGTTTCAGACGGGCGAACAGCTCACGGTAGAGGGCGGTACCGATCCCCCGGCCGTGGAAACGCGCGTCAACGTAGAGACCGGCTTCCGCCGTGAATCTGTACGCCTCTCGCTCACGCCATCGACCGGCCTTCGCGAATCCGGCAAACGTCCCCCCCACTTCCGCCGCCAGCCAGGGGTAGGTCTCGCGACCTGCGGCCCAGATGGAGCGGAACTCTTCCGGTGTGTATGGATGGAGGCCGAAGTGAACCGCGGTGTGTTCGATGTAGTGGTTCGACAGCGCGCACGCGGGGGCGACGTCGGCCTCGCTGAAGTCGCGGATCAGCATGGGCACAAGCCTATCCGTTGGCCACGCCGATCGCGGAGGCGATGGCGTGCGTCTCGGTGTGGCTCAGCGAGAGCAGCCATGCGCGGATGCCCTGCGCCTGGGCGAGTTCGGCGGCGCGGCCGCTGAGGCTGATCGTCGGCTGGCCGCTGGGCAGGAGCACAACTTCGACATCGGTCCAGGCGATGCCATTGGACCAGCCGGTGCCGAGAGCCTTGAGCACGGCTTCCTTGGCCGCGAACCGCGCGGCGAGGTGTTCATCCCGGCGTTTGCGGTCTCCGGCGTAGGCCCGCTCGCCTTCGGTGAAGCAGCGGGAGAGGAATGACTCGCCGTGCTCCGCGACCATTCGTCCGATGCGGGCGACGTCGACGAGATCAATACCGTGCGCGAGAACCTGCATGGCGCCCGGGTTCACTCCTTCTTGGCGGCCTTGGGCTTGGCGTCGGACTTCTTCGATTCCTTGGCGGGCTTGGGCTCGGGCTTGGCTTCCGACTTGGATTCTGACTTGGCCTCCGCCTTGGCCGGCTTCTCGGCTTCTGCGGCCTTTTTGTAGGACTCGCTGCGGTAGTCGGTCTGGTAGAAGCCCGAGCCCTTGAACAGAATCGCGGCGCCGAGGCCGATCTTTCGCTCGAGCGCGTTCTTCCCGCACTTGGGGCACTTGCGCTTGGGCGCTTCGGTCATCGACTGAAAGACGTCGAACTCGTGCTCGCACTTGCGGCAGATGTACTCGTACGTGGGCACTACGCGTTCTCCGCAGCGGGGGAGGCCGATTCCGGCTTGCGAGCGACCGTCACGGTCGCGGGGCGGATGACCCTGTCATTGAGCTGGAATCCCGGCTGAAGCGTCGCGACGATGCGACCCGGCTCCACATCCTGGGCGTCCACCTGCATGACCGCCTGGTGGATCGAAGGATCGAACTCGCCATTCCGGGGCGACTCGATCACCTTGACGCCGTGGTTCTGGAGCACGCGCATCAGTTCATCGCGGATCACCTTGACGCCGCTCACGATCGACTCCACCGACGCCTTGGCGGGATCCTGCGCCAGTGCAAGATCGAAGTGGTCGAGAACCGTCACCACGTTGAGCACGACGGAGGTGATGCCCTGCTGCTTGGCTTCTCGCTCGTTCGAGACTGCTCGACGCTGCGAGTTCTGGTAGTCCGCCAGGGTACGGAGGTACTTCTGGTTGAGATCGTCGCACGCGGCCTGTAGGCGGGCAATTTCCTGCTGCGCCGCGTCGGACTCGGTCGCCTGCATGCCCTCACCCTCCGACGGGGTGTTCGGATCCTGATCCTTTCGCTTGTCTTCCCTGGGTCGTCCGAACGCCATGGTTCAGCTCCCTCCCTTGCCGAGCAAGTCTTTCATCTTCTTCAGGAAGCCCTGACTCTCGGGCAGGACGCTCTCGTTCTCGGTTGCCGCGAACTCTCGCAGCAGCTTCTCCTGCGTGGTGGAGAGCTTCTTGGGCATTTCGATCTTGGTCACAACGACCAAGTCGCCCCGCCGGCCGCTGCGAAGGTTGGGCAGACCCTGACCGATCACGCGGAACAGGGCGCCGTGCTGCGTCCCGCGCGGGATCTTCAACTTGTCATGGCCCTCGAGCGTCGGCACGTTGACCTCGGCGCCGAGCGCGGCCTGTGTGAACGAGATCGGCATCTCGAGCAGCAGGTGGTCGCCGTCGCGAGCGAAGGTCTTGTGCTCCCTGACCCGCACCACCACGTGAAGGTCGCCGCGGACGCCCTCACCGCTGGGCGAGAGCTCTTGTGGCGGGGGCTCGCCCTCGCCCTGAATGCGGACGGCCTGACCGTCGGAGATGCCGGGTGGGATCTTGACCGAGAGTTTCCGCTTGCGGGCCTGGCGACCCTTGCCGCGGCAGGTTTCGCAGAGATCCTTGACGATCTGGCCGCGGCCGCCGCAATGCGGGCAAACGGTGACCATGCGGAACATGCCGCCGAGGCCGGCCTGTTGGACCTTGCCCTGGCCGCCGCAGGTCGGGCAGGAAACGGGCTTGGAGCCTGCCTTCGCGCCAGAGCCGGTGCAGGTCTCGCAGACGTCCATCCGCGTGAACTCGACCTCGCGCTCGGTGCCTTTGAGGACATCTTCGAGCGAGAGGGCGACTTCCGTCTCGAGGTCGTAGCCTCGGGCGACACCGCGCTGCCGGCCGCGCCCCCCACCGCCGAACCCGCCGAAACCCCCGCCACCGCCCAGAATGTCCTCGAACATCGAGAAGATGTCCTGGACGTTCATGCGGGAGAAGTCGTGGGCCGCGGCACCCTGACCACGTACGCCCTCGTGCCCGAACTGGTCGTAGCGTTGGCGCTTGCCGGGATCGGACAGAACCTCGTAGGCCTCGGCGGCTTCCTTGAACTTGGCTTCGGCCTCCGGATCGTTGGGGTTGCGATCCGGGTGGTACTTCATTGCGAGGCGGCGGTAGGCGCGCTTGATCTCCTCGCCGTCGGCGGTGCGCTCGATGGAGAGGATCTCGTAGTAGTCGCGGGTGGTGGGCATGGGAAATCAGGGCTTGAATGGCGCCGCGAAGTCCTCACGAGTCCGTGAAGCACTCTCCATCACTCGCCTAATCTTCTGCAAGTCCGTCGCAATCTTCCGCAACGGCTCAGCATTAACGTCGATCCCGAGCCCCGTTAACGGCTCAAGTGAGATCACGCCTTCGTGCTCTGTTCGACTCCACCGGCCGGGTGCGCGAGCGAAGCTAACTCGAACCGGCACCGAGCTCGTTGACCAGGTCTTGCCCTCGCCGTACACCTCGTGCAAGTCGTAAACAACCGGACGGCGAATCGGAAGCACAGGAATGCCTCGTTTCAAGCAATCGCAGCCGTCTTTACTGATCACTTTCTCCAAGTCATGCCAGTTAGAGTCGAATTTCACTTCAAAAGCGGGACCCCCGCCAAAGTTCTCGACCACCAACTCCGGCCATGGCGTGCCGCGCGCCGATGGACGAACGTAGATCGCTACTTGTGGCTCCGTCTGGGCTGCAAGCAACTGGCGGCTGAGAAGTACGTACGTCCGCGTGAGGCGAGCCAGCCACAACGTCGCCAGCAACGCAACGATAGCGCAACTCGCTTGGACCCAAGCCGCACCCACGCTATTGGCCATTACGAGATCCATCGCGAGTCCTTTCGAAACGTCGGAGTCGCCCTCGCGTCACGCCACGGCACCCTCCGCCGGCGCCTTGTCTTCCTTGAGCTCGGTGATCAACACATCGGTGGTCAGCATCAATCCCGCGACGGACGCCGCGTTTATCAGGGCCGACTTCGCCACCAGCGCCGGGTCGATGATCCCATCCTTGACCAGGTCGGTGTACTCGCCCGTCGCGGCGTTGAAGCCGTAGGAGTTCCCGCCCTTGCCGCCCTCCTTGATCTTCTCGACGACGAGGTCGCCGTCGAAGCCGGCGTTCTCGGCGATCTGGTAGGCGCAGGCCTCGACGGCCTTGGCGACGATGTCGAAGCCGATCTTCTCATCGCCCTTGGCCTTCTTCTGGGCCGCGAGAATGGCTTCCTGCGTGCGGAGCAGGGCGACGCCGCCACCGGGGACATATCCCTCCTTCGCGGCGGCGCGGGTCGCGTGCAGCGCATCGTCCACGAGGTCCTTGAGGGCCTTCATGGCGAGCTCGGACGAACCGCCGACCTTGATCATGGCCACGCCGCCGGTGAGCTTCGCGAGACGCTCCATGAGCTTCTCGCGGTCGTAGTCGCTGGTGGACTTGTCGTGCTGGGCCTTGATCTGTGCCGCGCGGCCCTGGATGTCGGCCTTCTTGCCGGCGCCTTCGATGATCGTCGTGTTGTCCTTGGTGATCACGACCTTCTTGGCCCGGCCGAGTTCGGAGACCTCGACGGATTCAAGCGTGCGGCCCAGGTCCTCGGCGATGAACGTGCCGCCGGTGAGGACGGCGATGTCGCCGAGCATGGCCTTGCGGCGATCGCCGAAGCCGGGGGCCTTCACGGCGCAGATCTTCAGCGAGCCACGGAGACGGTTCACGACCAGCGTTGCGAGCGCCTCGTTCTCGACTTCTTCGGCGATGAGGAGCAGCGGCTTGCCGGTCATCACGACCTTGTTGAGCAGGGGCAGAAGATCGGGCAGGTTGCTGATCTTCTTCTCGTAGATGAGGATGTAGCAGTCCTCGAAGACGCACTCGGCCGTCTTGGGATCGGTCATGAAGTACGGCGAGAGGTAGCCCTTGTCGAACTGCATGCCCTCGACGTAATCCAGCGTGGTCTCGGCGGACTTGCCTTCCTCGACCACGACCACGCCTTCGGCGCCGACCTTGGCGATCGCCTCGGCGATGAGCTCGCCGACGTTGGCGTCGTGGTTTGCGGAGACGGTGGCGATCTTCTTGTAATCGTCCTTCCCGCGGCACTTCACGGCCATCTTGTCGATCGCCTCGGCCGCGGCGTTGGCGGCGGCGTTGATGCCCCGCTGCAGGTGGACCGGGTTCGCGCCGGCGGTCAAATGGCGGAGGCCCTCGGAGAAGATGGCCTGCGCGAGAACCGTCGCGGCGGTGGTGCCGTCGCCGGCCTTGTCGGCGGTCTTCTTGGCGACCTCGTTCACCATCTTGGCGCCCATGGACTCGAAGGGCTGGGGCAGGGTGATCTCCTTGGAGACGGAGACACCGTCCTTGGTGACGGCCGGACCGCCGTACGACTTTTCGATCACCACGTGGCGCCCGCTCGGGCCCATGGTGCACTTGACGGCCTCGGCGAGGCGATCAACGCCCTTCTTCATCTCGAGGAGGGCCGCATCGTCGAACATGATTTGCTTGGTCGCCATGGGAAGTGAACTCCGTGAATTGAAAGTGCGCGTGAGCGCCACCCTTTACCAGTTATTGTCCTTTTCGTATCCACACTCGACGAGCGCCTCGCCCGCCGCTTCCTTGAACCACAGTTTGAACCGATCGTTGCTGTACCGCTTCCAGTCGCCGATCCGACCGTGCCGCCAGAAGGATGTGGGATCCTCCTGGTCGAAGCCCGGAGTCGTCCGGTTCTCCTTGCCCAGGGGTGCGGCTTCGTCAGGGTTCAGGCCGAGGAATCGGTACATGGCCCTGCGACCGCCCTCCGTGTCAGCGTGAAGCTCCTCGTAGCGAATGGGGAGGACCCGGGCGTTCAACTCGCCCTGCTGAATCTGGCGGACGGCCTCGCGGTCGGCCCGCATCCAGTTCGCCCAGCGTCCGGCGATGAATCGCACCCAGCCCTCATCCGTGAGCAGTTCTTCCGGGTGCTTCCGGAAGTAGTCGTGGTCCGCGTTGAAGTGATCGTGCTTGACCTGGAACGCGGAACGGAGGTGCGCCGGTACGACAACGTCCACCACGTGCGGCCGCTGACGGAGAACGTGGTACGTCCAGCTCAGAAGCACATCCCGCCCATCACGGGCGATCATGATGTAGGGGGCGCCTTCGAGGAATACACGCAAGCCCCGCGGCGTGCGGTCGCCGATCCACTCCGCGCCCGGCTTGCGGCTCTCCAGCGTCCGCATGCATCGACGGACCAGGTCCTCGAAGCACCGGTCCAGCTCGGACTTGAGCGGCTCGCGGGAGGTGATCTGCCAGACGTGGCCCTGCAGCGTGTCGATCGCGTTGCGGATGTCCTCGAAGTGGAACTCGCCGAAGCAGTTGATCTTCGGGTGCAGGTTGAGCAACGCCCCCACCCAGTTCGTCCCGGAACGCGGATGGCCCCGGACGAAGAAAAACTGCCGCGGCGGGGCGGGCGGTGCCACCTCCACCGGTTGGCGATTCTTCAGTCCCAGGCGATTCAGAAGTGTCATGGGAGGGGCAGTCGGCAATGGGGAAGGGGAATGGTCAATCGACACTGGGCGGTTGGGCCGGTGGTGAGGTACTCCCCACTGCTCATTGCCCACTCCCCATTGCCCTTGGATCATCCTTCAATCACACCCAACAACTCCGTCTCACGCAGGATCAGGTGCTTGTCGCCCTTGATCTCGACCTCGGTGCCCGCGTACTTGCCGTACACCACGGTGTCGCCGGTCTTGACCGAGAGCTGGGCCCGCTTGCCGTTGTCCAGACGCTTGCCGGGGCCGGTGGAAACCACCTTGCCGCGGACCGGGCGCTCCTTGGCCGACTCGGGCAGGAAGATGCCGGAGGCAGTCTTGGACTCGGACTCGATGGGCTTGACGAGGACACGATCTTCGAGGGGCTTGACGGGCATTGCTATTCTCCGACTTCAGACCTGTAACCCGGGGCGTCCTCGCCCCGGTCGGATGTCAGGGTTTCCTTGTCCGGGGCGAGGACGCCCCGGCTCACTTCATACCTTGGGACGAACTGTCTTTGCACCGGCACCGCCGCCAGCGGCGTGCGTGCTGCCTTTGGCCAGCTTGTCATCTTGCGGCGGCTTGAACTCGGGATGCTTGGGATCCTTGATCTCGGAATCGTGGACGAAGGGAACGACGGACTTCTTTGGCTCGGTCTGAAAGCCGGGGCTGCCGGTCTTGCCGAGAAGGTCTTTCGCCTTTGACATGCTGCATTCTCCTTGCGAAGAGGGGCTTAGAAGTCCATTCCACCCATGCCGCCCATGCCACCCATACCGCCCATGCCACCCATGCCGCCGCCGCCGCCGTGGCCGTGGCCGTGGTCTTCTTTGGCTTCGGGCTTGGAGGTGATGATGCAGTCGGCCGCGAGCAGGATGCTGGCGACGCTGGAAGCGTTCTGGAGCGCGGAGCGATCGACCTTGGCGGGGGTGATGACACCGGCGCTCATCAGGTCGCCATACTCATCGGTGAGGGCGTTGTAGCCGAAGTTCGGATCGGTTGACTCGCTGACTTTCGCCACAACGACGGTGCCCTTGGCGCCGGCGTTCTCCGCGATGGTGCGAGTCGGGACGGCCATGGCCTTGTAGACCACGTCCATACCCGCGGCGTAGTCGTACTTCGCCTGGCCGACATCCTCGGCCGTCTTGTCGTCCTCGCGGCTGCCGGGCTTGCCGAAGACCGACTTGTAATCCTTGTTCCGCTCGATGGCCTTGCGAGCACGGAGGAAGGACACGCCGCCGCCGGGGACGATACCTTCAGCCACGGCCGCGCGGGTCGCGTGAAGGGCGTCCTCGACGCGAGCCTTCTTCTCCTTCAGTTCGGCCTCGGACGCCGCGCCGACCTGGATCTGTGCGACACCGCCGGCAAGCTTCGCCAGACGCTCCTGGAGCTTCTCGCGGTCGTAGTCGCTGGTCGTCATCTCGATCTCGCGGCGGATCTGCTCGATGCGGGCCTGGATGTCCTTCGTGCCGCCGGCGCCCTCGATGATGGTCGTGTTGTCGGCATCGACTTCGAGCTTCTTGGCCATGCCCAGGTGGCTCATCTCGACCTTGTCGAGTTCGATGCCGAGGTCCTTCATCACCGCCGTCGCGCCGGTGAGGATCGCGATGTCCTCGAGCATCGCCTTGCGACGGTCACCATAGCCTGGGGCCTTGACGGCGCAGACCTGGATCGTGCCGCGGAGCTTGTTGATCACAAGCGTGGAGAGCGCTTCACCGGCAACGTCCTCCGCGATGATGAGCAGCGGCTTCTTGGACGCCATGACCTTCTCGAGCAGCGGGATGAGCTTGCTCGCGCTCTCGATCTTGTCCTCGTGGACCAGCACGAGGCACTTGTCGAGTTCGACCTTCATGGCGTCGGCATCGGTGACGAAGTTCGGCGACAGGAAGCCGCGGTCGAACTGCATGCCTTCCACCACCGTGACTTCGGTGTCGAGAGCCTTGCCTTCTTCGACGGTGATTACGCCGTCCTTGCCGACCTTCTCGAACGCATCGGCCATGATCTGCCCGATCGCGCTGTCGTTATTTGCGGAGATGGTCGCGACGGATTGAATGTCCGCCTTGCCCTTGACAGGGCGGGAGAGCTTGTTGATCTCGTCCGAGGCCAGCGTGACGGCCGCCTTCATCCCGCGGATGAGCGCGTTGGCGTCGACGCCGGCGGTGATGTACTTGAGCCCTTCACGGAACAACGCTTCGGCGAGCACGGTCGCGGTGGTCGTGCCGTCGCCGGCATCGTCGGAGGTCTTGGAAGCCGCCTCCTTGACCATCAGGGCGCCCATGTTCTCCGCCTTGTTCCGCAGTTCGATCTCTTCCGCGACGGAGACGCCATCCTTGGTGACGGTCGGTCCGCCCCAGGACTTGTCCAACACGGCGTTGCGGCCCTTGGGTCCCAGCGTGGCCTTCACGGCCCGGGCGAGCTTCTCAACCCCGGCCAAGAGGGCCTGACGGGCTTCCACATCGAACACGAGTTCCTTGGCTGCCATGAGCTTCTCCGATTGACTTCAAACGTTGGGACTTCGCCGGGTGAGAGGGGGAAATTGGTCGAAGGGATAGCCCCGGCGGGATGCACCTACTCCTGCCTGTGGAGTGGCAACTGCGGTGCCACTTCCCAGGTTGTCAGATACGGGAGTTGGAAGGGGATTCAGCGGCAATTGGCCGGACAACCCGGCGAATGGGCTGTCACCGCAATCGGAGAAGCTCTGGTTGGCCTGCCGAACTGGCAGAATTCAAGGCTTGACGTAGTAAGCCCAGCAGGCAGCAACCTCGCGGGCGAGAAAGTACGGGAGTCGGTTCAGGGGCTGGCCCTGTGGGCTAGGAACCGTGAAAACGGCCAACCCGGCCCGGTCCGCGGTCATTTTCACCCGGGGCAGATGGTAGAAATGGCTGACAGCCAGCATCGAGGTCAGGCCGTGCTTCTGTGCGAGGGCAGATGCGTTCCGGATGGTGGATCGCGTGTTGAGTCCCTCGGGATCGAGCAGGATCGCCGCATCCGGGACGCCGTGAAGGGTTGCGTAGCTTCGCATCGCCTCCGTTTCATGCACCGCCCCATCGCCGGGTCCGCCCGAAAGGATGAGTTTCGGGGCGAGGCCATCGCGGTACAACTCGCACGCGGTCTTCATGCGGTCGGTCAACGCGCTGGACATTTGTCCATCGGCGTACGTTCGGGATCCAAAGACCAGAATGGCATCCGCCGGGCGACGGTAATCGGTAACCCCAAACAGGAACATCTGGGCTAGAGGAAACGCGGCGAGACACGCGGGAACAACCCCCATCGCCAGCATTCGCCCGCGTTTCACATCTCGATGGGTTCGAGATCGAATCGCACCGACAAGCACCACGACTGAAGCGGCCAGAACGAACCATGAGAGCGCGATCACTGTGCCGAAGCGGACCTCTCCTGCCAGGTACATGGCTGCGATGCGAGCGCTGTCAACCAATGCTGCAAGGCAAAGCAGCAGGATGGCCGCCATCGTGAGCCGTTGGCGGAACTGTCCCATCCGAGGTCGACAAGCAAAGGACAGCAACGCCGCGGCCACCGTGGCGATCAACGTGGTCCCCAGCCAAGCGGGCCACGCCCGGAGGTCCAGGAGCCAGATCGTGGCATCGAAGCCGGGCCAGAGGACACGTGCCGCCGCATTCACGGCGAGAAAGGACCCGAGCACAAGGGCGATCGATCTGGACACCGGCAGAACCATGGCAGGCTCCCACATCCGAAGAGCTGACGCTATCATGTCGGCCCATGGCCATCCTCGCGCCCAGCATGTTTCTTGCCGACGTCGAACTGAGCAACTACCTGCCCATCGTGGTGATCGTGCTGATGGCGATCACGTTCGGGATTATCAACGTTGGCGTATCCATGCTGCTCGGGCCGCGCCGCAAGGGCAAGGTGAAGGGGGTTACGTACGAATCGGGTATGAACCCGGTCGGCACAGCCCGCAAGCGGTTCAACGTCCGCTTTTACCTGATTGCCGTCGTGTTCCTCGTGTTCGATGTCGAGATCATCTTCCTCTACCCCTGGGCCTCGACCTTCGCCCACCTCACCCCCCAGTCCGAGGAATCACTCCTTTGGCTCGGACGGATTATGTTCTTCCTGCTCACAACCGTTGTGGCGTATCTGTACGGTTGGCGGAAGGGTGTCTTCAAGTTTGACTGATCCACCGGGTGGATTACCCCCGGAAGTCCTTGTCGAGACTGACCGATCACATTGTGTTCGGGTATCGGTCTGGCCAAGGGAGATAGCCGGTGCGTGGAATCGATGTTCACGTCGGTCGGGGTGAGTCGCCGCATCGCCGACAACTCACTCGGCTGATCAGCGAGTCACTGATCGATCCGGTGTTTCAACCGATCGTGGATGTTCAACGTGCCGCGATCACCGGGTTCGAAGCGCTCACACGCCCGCGTGCCGACTCTGGCTTTGCCGATCCCGGCGTGCTCTTCGACGTGGCGGAAGGTTCCGGCATGCTCTGGCCACTGGAGCAGGTTACGCGCCGGGCCGCCTTTGACGCCGCGGCGGGATGGAGCTCCGGCGTTCTGCTGTTCATGAACTGCTCTCCCCAGGTGTTCGCGGATGAACGCTTCGCGGACGAGGTGCAGGCGTCCGTTCTGGCCACAACGGGCCTGTCGCCTGGACGGGTTGTTCTCGAGATCACCGAGCGGTCCGAGCAGGAACACATCGACGGGCTGACCCGCCAGGTCGCGGCGTTGAAGGAGCGTGGATTCCAGATCGCGATCGACGATGTCGGCGCGGGGACCAGCGGCCTGAACCGGATCATGCGGCTTCGCCCGCATTGGTTGAAGCTCGATCGCGACCTGATCGATTCGATCGACCGCGATCGCGTGAAACAGAACCTGATCCGCTTCATGGTTCACTTCGCCCGCCTGAGCGGCGTGCGGATCATCGCCGAAGGTGTTGAGCGCGCGGAAGAACTCGCGACGCTCATGGACCTGGGCATTGTGCACGCGCAAGGGTACTTTCTCGGCAAGCCCGGCTCACGCCATCAGACGCTCCACGATGAGGTCGTCGGATGGTTGCGGCAGCGGTGGGTTGATACTCAGTCCGTGCGTCTCTCGCGCCCTGCGGGGCAGCGCGTGTCGCGGCTGATCCGTCCCGCCTTTGCGGTCGAGGCGCGGACGCCCATCGCCGAGGTCGCGACCCTGCTGCGGGAGGAAGAGACCATCCCCGGCGCTGTGGTCGTGGATGAAAGCGGCGCCCGCTGCATCGGGTGGGCCGACCGGGACTGGCTGATGGAGCGCGCCTCGAGCGAGCAGGCGGGGTACCCGATCGCCGCGATCCTGCCCAGTTGTGCCACGTTGGTGTCTCCGGAGGACAGCATCCACGAGGTGGTTGAGCTCCTCAGCGCCCGGGATCCTCGCTTTGCATCGCACCCGCTGATCGTCGTGCAGGACTCGCGCCTGCTCGGCATCGTGACGGTTCACGACGTGCTGAGCACTGTGTCCGAGATGTCGAGGAATCCGCTCGTTCGGACCGCCCCGATCACGGGAATGCCCGGGCGGATCTACGCCGATGAGCACCTCGCCGCGATGCTGTCGCAATCGGCATCACTGCCACGATCGCAGCAGCACGATGCGATGCTCGTCGATATCCGCCACTTTTCGGATTACAACGGCGCCTACGGCTACGAACTCGGCGATCAGTTGCTCCAGGAACTCTGCAACGCGCTGCGGATCGAGGTCATGAGTTGCTCCCCGCACGTGTTCGCGGCCCACATCGGCGATGACCGGTTCCTCGTGACCGCTCCGCCCGGCGTGCTCATGGATCGCCTTCCCCATCTCGTGTCTCGCTTTGAGCAAGCCGCGTCCGCCCTTTCGGCCGCGCCGATCGGCGAGCAGACGTCCGGGCGGGAAGGCATTGGGATACGAGCTGTCCTCGCTCCTTCCTTCGCGTCGCAGGTGGAGGACGCCCGCGGGGTCTTCAGGATGTTCGGTGAGATGAAGGCGGCCGCCGAGAACACCGGCCATAAGGGCGAGCGACTTGGCTCCAGCTCGGTGCTCCTCCGCAACCAGTCGGAACCCGTCCCCCTTCGTCTTACCGCCTGAATCCCTACCATGGGTTCATGTCGGGCTCCGGGGCCTCCGCCAAGACGTCCAGACTTTCCCTGAGCGGTAGCCAGCGATTCGCTGCGGCCCTTGGCTGCATCTTCTGCGCCTCACTTCTTGCTGTGGCAGCTTGGCTTACGCCGTCTGTCTACGGCCACGGCACGCACACCCAGCTCGGCCTTCCCTCCTGCCCTTGGCCCCAGACCGTTGGCGGACCGTGCCCGACCTGCGGAATGACGACGGCCTTCGCCCTGGCGGCGGACGGACGGCTGGTCGACTCGTTCCTGGTCCAACCGTTTGGGTGCATCCTGGCGGTGCTGACCGCCTGTGGATTCTGGGCCAGCCTGCACATTGCTGCAACCGGATCGGTCGCGGGCCGGATCTATGGCAAGCTGCTGCTCCCGCGAGTCGTATGGACCATGGCGGGCCTGGCGGTGGCCTCGTGGGCGTACAAGTGGGCTACTTGGCAGTCCTAGACGCCGACCGCCCTCTCGCTGCCCCCGAATGACCCCTTTCAAGCCCGCCCTCTCCCCCACGATCCTTTCCCTGATAGCTTTCCATCACTACCCCTACCCCGGACAACCTCACGCCCTTACCCTTTGCACGATCACCCGCCTTGGCACACACGGGACCATGAACTGATGTCGATGCCTATTCGAGTCCGCCGTTTCGCCTCTCGCTCCGCCTTGGCGTGCGTGCTCATCGCCCTGAGCGTCGTCGGCGGCGGGTGCAACATCGTCGGCTTTGCGGGACCGATGATCGAGAACTACCGTCGCAGCAGCACAAAGACGATCCAGGCGGAGTACACGGGCCTGAAGGGAAAGAACTGGGCCGTGATCGTGCAGGCCGATCGTTCGATCCAGGCGGAGTTCCCGCAACTCGTCGCGTTCCTTACGGGGAAGATCTGCGAGCGGCTGGTGACGGAGCAACCCAAGATCGCGGCGGCGGGCATGGTGCCGCCCGAACGGGTGCTGCGGTACCAGTTCGACCACCCGTCGTGGCCATCCATGCCCTACTCGGAACTCGCCAAGGCGCTCCAGGTGAACCGGCTGATCGTGGTGGAGGTGTTTGAGTACCGGTTGAACGAGCCCGGAAACCAGTACCTGTGGGCGGGTCTTGCGTCGGGCACAGTTGGTGTCGTGGAGGCGGACACGTTCCTGCAGGATGAGTTCGCGTTTCAGAAGCCGGTGCGGGTGCGATTCCCTGATGACGACGGATTTGGTCCCGCGGACATGGACCGGGTGACGGTTTCGACGGCGCTGGCGCAGCGGTTCATCGACCGGACCACGTGGCTGTTCTACACGCACGAGGAACCGTACTACCCCAAGTACTGAAGCATGATGCCCGCTCGAAACGCTGCTATTGCCGTCTTGCTCGCCGCGACCTGCCTCGTCTGCAGCGGCTGCAACATTGTCGGGCCGGCGTTCTACATGATCCGCGGACCGGACAAGGTGAAGAAGGTTCACACGCTGGATAAGAACCGGACCACGGTCGTGGTGATCGACGACCGGGCGAACCGGGTGCCACGGCGAGCCCTGCGTGTGCTGATGGGCGATGTGGCCGAACGGACGATGCTCAAGGAAAAGGTTGTGAAGGACATGGTTTCTTCGCAGTCCGCCTTGGCCGCGGCGGCTTCGGACCGCGACGGAAAGCCCCTGTCTGTGGCGGAAATTGGCGAGGCCGTGCAAGCGCAGGTCGTCGTGTACGCGACGGTGGACTCGTTCTCGATCTCCCCGGACGGAACAACCTTGTCCCCAACGGTGGTGATGCGTGTCCGCGTCGTGGATGTCGCCAAGGATGAGCGAATCTGGCCGGAAGACCCCGCGGGCCATCGCGTGGTCACTCGGATGGCCGCGCGGGTTCAGACCATGCCGACGTCGACCACGGGGCGGTACCAGGTCGAGGATGATCTGGCCAAGCGAGCCGGGCTTGAACTGGCCCAGTTGTTCTTCGACCATGCCGCCAACCAGGCGACGCTGGTGCCCGAGTAGCCGATGCGGGTGCTGCACGTCATTGATTCAGGTGCACCCCTCCTCCGCGAGTTCGCACGCGCCAGAACGGAACTTTCGTTTGACGTTCGCGCCCGATCGTGCCGACTGATCGTTGACAGCGTCCCGGGCGACCATCGCATTTGCCTTCTCGGGGGCGGCAGCGCCCGCCGCCGACTGACCGAGCTCGGCGTGAGCGCCGAACTCGTTGTGCCGCCCCCCTTGGGCCGACCCGGGCTGGCGGTGGCGGGCATGGGCCGGCTGTTGCGCATGGTGCGGCCGGACTTCGTGCATGTCTGGAACGGTCGCTGGACCGGCGGGTGCGTCGGACGCCCCGGAAGGGCCTGGCGGCTGGAGAGCGTGGCGGGGGCCACGCCGATGGGCCTGCCTTTCTGGCTCTCCTCGCCGCGGGCCTTTGCGTGCGGCCCGATGGAGCACAAACGGGCCTTGGACCTTGGAATCACGCCCGTTTCAGTCGAGCCCCCCTGCTTGCTGGACTCCGAACGGCCACGATGTGAGTCGTCCCATGATGCCGTTCGCGTGCTCATGCTGGGCCCCCATGCAGACGCACGGCGTTTCGTGTTCCTGTGCACCCTGATGGGCGAGATCGGCGTCCCCGTGCGCCCCATCGTTTCGGCCTCGAGTGATTCGATGCGCCGAACGAGGCACTTCTACCACCTCATCGACCGCCCGATTCGAGCCGTTGTCACGTCTCGTCCACTCATGTCGCTGCTGCCAACGTGCGACGTCGCCCTCTGGATGGGGGGCCCGATGGGGCCCTGCCCGGCGAACGTCCGTTCCGCGCTTGCGTCGGGCGTGCCGGTGATCGTCCCTCCGGAAGCCAGCTGGGTGATCCCCGATTCGCTCCGCCCGCACCTGGTCGCGCGAAATACCACTTCCGCCGAGCTTGCCCGCCTGGTTCAGACGTGCGCCGAGAACCGGCGCCAGATGCGTGACATGGTGCATCGTGCCGGCCCCTTCTCCAACCGGGCTTTTGTGGGCGAGATCCGTGGTTTCTACTCCGGCAGGCCATTCGATACGGCGCTCGAGGAACCTTCCGACGCCGGACATTCGATGCTTCAGGAGACCAGCGCGTGAGCCGGACCGGTGTGCTCTTCGTGTGTCTCGGGAACATCTGCCGATCACCACTGGCGGAAGGTATCTTCCTGCACCTGGCGCGAGCCCGCGGACTTGCCGAGCGATTTGATGTTGACTCATGCGGAACCGGCGCCTGGCATGTTGGCGAACGGGCGGATCAGCGTTCCATCGCTGTGGCGAGGAGGCACGGTGTCGAACTTCCGAGCATCGCGCGGCAGCTCGATCCCGCCTCCGACTTTGAACGCTTTCACTGGTTCATCGCCATGGACCGGGCCAATGTGCGGTCGATCCTGACCGCGGGCGGTCCCCGTGAGCGCGTGAGGCTGATGCGATCGTTCGATCCATCGCTGGCCGGCAGGGAGATGTCCGATCTGGATGTGCCCGACCCCTACGACTGGCATGGTGATGGGTTTGAGGATGTCTACCAGATGCTCCTCAGCGCCTGCCGCGGCCTGCTGGATGTGCTCGCCGATGACTTGGAGAGCTGACAGGCCTCAGAGCTCGAGCAGCAAGCGACGCGGATCCTCAATCGAGTTCTTGATGCGAACGAGGAACTGCACGGCCTCGGCCCCGTCGATGATCCGATGGTCGTAGCTCAGGGCCAGGTACATCATCGGCCGGATGACAACTTCGCCGGGCTTCTCCGGGTTCTCCACCGCCCGGTTCTTGATGGCGTGCATGCCCAGAATGCCCGACTGCGGCGGGTTGAGGATCGGCGTGCTCATCAGCGAGCCGAAGATCCCGCCGTTGGTGATGGTGAAGGTTCCGCCCGTCATGTCTTCGAGCGTGATCTTGCCATCCTTCGCCTTGGTCGCGAGGTCCTTCACCGCCTGTTCGATCTGCGCGAAGTTCAGCAGCTCCGCGTTTCGAATCACCGGGACGACTAGGCCCTTCGGGCTGGCGACGGCGATCGCGATGTCGCAGTAATCGTGCTTCTCAATCGCGGGATGCCCCTTTTCATCAGCCACGATCGAGGCGTTGACGAGCGGGAAGGATTGCAATGCCGAGCAGGCCGCCTTCACGAAGAACGACATGAACCCGAGGCCGACACCGAAACGCTTCTCGAAGTCTTCCTTGTACTTCGCCCGGTACGCCAGCACCGCCGACATGTCGCACTCGTTGAACGTGGTCAGCATCGCGGCTGTGTGCTGCGCCTCCACCAGCCGGGACGCCACCCGCTGGCGCAGCATCGACATCCGCTCGCGCGTGATCTGGCGCGAACCGGGGCCGCCGCTCCGAACCTGTGAAACCGCGTCGACCGCGGCGATGTTCTTTTCGGCGTTCATGGCCGGGCCCGCCGCAGGAGCGATGGCGCCACCCTTGGCGTAGTTGATCACATCCTGTTCGCGGATGCGCTCGCCGGGCCCTGTGGCGCGGAGCTTGGAGATGTCGACACCCCGCTCTTCCGCCGCCTTGCGGGCCAGGGGTGTCGCGCGGACGGACTCCGCCCGAGACTCCTGGACCACGGTGGTCGCCGCGGGCTCGGGCTTTGCCGCATTGGCGCCTGAGGGAGTGGGCGCCGTCGCCGTTTCATCGATCCATCCAACCTTGGCTCCGACGTCGACCTGATCACCCTCCTTGGCTTCCGGGTGCACAATGCCGGCGGCAGTCGCCCGCAGCTCGACGGTGATCTTGTCGGTTTCCAGGTCGAGCAGGACATCGTCGCGCTGGGCGTAATCGCCGTCCTTGACGCGCCAGGTCTGAATGACGCCGCTGGTGATCGATTCGCCGACGGGGGGGATGACAATGGGCGTGGCCATAGGGGGAGATGAGGGTACGCGTCTCAATGCTTGGCCGCGACCGCGGCGGATTCCTTGGACTTCGCGGCTGAGATCGGGCCGATGGCGGCCGTCAGGACAGCTTCCTGCTGGTCCTTGTGCGCGTGCTTGGAGCCGACGGCCGGCGTTGCACTCGCTTCACGGCCGATGTACGTGAGCTTCGGGTATCCCAGGCCGTTGCGGAGAAGGTCGTCCATGTACAGATAGGCCCCCGCGTTCCTCGGCTCTTCCTGGCACCAGATCAACTCGGCCCCCTTGGGGTACCGCGCGATGATCTGCTGCAGCTGCGCGGCATCCATCGGGTAGAACTGCTCAACACGGACCAGGGCGGTGTCCATCCGGCCAAGCTTGTCGCGCCGGTCCGCCAGCTCGAAGTAGAACTTGCCCGAGCAAAGCATCACCCGCTTCACAGTGGACGTGTCCGCCGAGGCAAACTTCGGATCGTCGAGTACTTCGCGGAAACGCCCGCTGACGAGTTCATCGATCGTCCCGGTCGGCGTCCGCAGCATCGACTTGGGCGTCGCCACGATGAGGGGTTTGCGGAACGAACGGCGCACCTGACGACGCAGGAGGTGGAACATCTGCGGCCCGGTGCTCGGGTACACCACCTGCATGTTGTCGTTCGCACACAACTGCAGGAAACGTTCGAGACGGCAGGAGGAGTGCTCCGGTCCCGCGCCCTCGTAGCCGTGGGGCAGCAACAGGACCAATCCGCTCCACCGGTTCCACTTGATCTCGCCGGCCGCGAGGTACTGATCCACCATGATCTGCGCGCCGTTGTAGAAGTCGCCGAACTGGCCCTCCCACAGCACGAGCATGTCCGGATCGGCCAGCGAGTACCCGTACTCGAAGCCCATCACGCTGTATTCCGAAATCGGGCTGTCGTGAATGCAGCACAGGGCTTGGCGGGGCTTGCCGTCCATTCCAAGGCTTCGCGGCGGGGCGTCCGTTCCCGGCCGACCGACCTCTCGCATGTTATTGAGCGGCATGTACGGCTCGCCCGTGACCTGGTCCCGGAGCACGCCGTGCCGATGGCTGAATGTTCCCCGCCGGCAATCCTGGCCCGAAAGCCGTACCGCCGTGCCTTCAAGAAGCAAGGTGCCGTAGGCCAGGGTCTCGCAGTCCGCGTAGCTCACGGCCCGTGTCTGGGGCAGCCCGGCCCGGGCGGAGAGCAGCCCTTTGAGCTTGGGATGCAGATTGAATCCTTCCGGTACTCGACCAAGCGCCGCGCAGACCTCCTCCAGCATCTCCATCGGCACGCCCGTCTCGACCGGTGCGTGCGAGTACTCGCCGGTGACGCCTCGCCACCGGTCTCCACCCGGGTCGATCGTGGGGTCGTAGGGCGTTTTCTGGGCCGCGGCCTGAGCCTTGTTGAGGGCTTCATCCAGGCGACGGCGGACCGATTCCATGTCCTGCTCGGTGATCACGCCCTCGGCCAGCAGCCGCTCCGCGTACACCTTCAGCACACTGGCCTTCTTGCGGATCAGGGCGTAGAGCTGCGGCTGTGTGAACGTCGCCTCATCCTGCTCGTTGTGGCCGTACTTGCGGTAACAGTACAGGTCGATGAAGACATCGCGCTTGAACCGCTGGCGGTATTCGACGGCGATCTGGGCCGTCGCGATCACGGCCTCGGGGTCCTCCCCGTTCACATGGAACACCGGTGCGGCAATCATCTTGCCCACATCGGTGCAATAGGGCGTGGACCGCCCATCTTCCGGACTCGTCGTGAACGCGACAAGGTTGTTGATGACGGCGTGGATGGTGCCCCCGACCGTGTACCCATCGAGATACGACAGGTTGAGCACTTCCGCCACCACACCCTGCCCCGGCAGCGCGCCGTCGCCGTGGATCAGCACGGGCATGACGCGCAGACGCTGGCTATCGCCCCGGAGGCGCTGCTTGGCGCGGCAGCGACCGGCCACCACGGCGTTCACGCTTTCCAGGTGGCTGGGATTGCTCGCCAGGGCGAGATGGACCAGCTTGCCGGACGACGTTGTCCGCGTGCCCGAATAGCCGCGGTGGTACTTCACATCACCGCCGTCGTTCGACCCCTCGTTGTCCTCAAACTCCGTGAAGATCTGCTCGTAGCTCTTGCCCATGATCTGGTTGAGGACGTTCAACCGGCCCCGGTGAGCCATGCCGAGCACGATCTCTTCCACCCCCAGGTCCGCCGCGGCGGCGACCATGTGGTCCAGCAGCGGAATGGTCGATTCTGACCCTTCAAGACTGAACCGCTTCTGATCGGCGTACCGCTTCTGAAGGAAGTTCTCGAACTCCTCGGCGCGAAGGAGCTGCTCAAGGGTGTTGCGCTTCTGTTCCCGCGTGAGGGGGATCCGGCCCCGCGTGCGTTCGATCCGGTCCAGCAGCCAGCGACGCTCCTCTTCGGTCTGCACGTGCATGACCTCGAACGCGATCGAGCCGCAGTAAGTCTCCTCGAGCATCTGGATCAAGGTGCCCAGCGTGGAGGAGTCCGGCAGGCTGACATCACCGGTATGGACGGTGCGTCCAAGGTCAGCATCGGAAAGCCCGTGGTACCCCAAGGACAGTTCCGGGGGCCGGGGCCGCGGACGGCCGAACGGATCCAGCTTCGCCGCCATGTGGCCGGACTGGCGGTAGGCCTCGATCAGGTTGGTCACGGCCGACTGGAACCGGGCGGTCGAGTCATCGCCCGGCGCGGCGGGACGGCCGCTGAGCGCGCCGGCCGAGGCGAGATCAAACCCATGAAAGAACGAGGCCAAGTCGGGGGAGACGGACCCGGGATCTGCCTGGAACCGTCTGTATTCGGCTTCCAGGTACTCGGCGTTCCAACCGTTGATCGAAGGCAGAATGGCTCGTGGGCTTTGAGACACCGGAATCATCCCTTTCTGGATACGAGAGTCGGGTAGAGATGGTAGGTATCGGACGAACCGGAAGGGAGCGTTTGATCCCATGCTGGGACCGGCCGGGGCACCCCCACAATGCCCCCGATTCGCTGCCCAAATGCCGGCCTCGCCCGCGCTCCGGTGCGTGCGGCTGAAACCGCGAAGCTTGTTGGCCTCCCCGCCTTCGCGGACCCTCCCGAACCAACCATCGTCGTGATCGAGTCCCGTCACCGCTCATGCTCTCGCCATGAGACATTGTGTTTGTGTGATACCCCTTGCACTTGTGTAGGCGATCCGGTAGCCTGCGCATCTCGCGGGCTCGGAGACCAGACATGAACATGCGTCCCATTTGGCGTGCGCAACGGCTGAGCGTGGCCGCCGGGCTTGCCGTCGCCGCCGCTTCGGCGACAGCCCAGTGCAGGAATCCGATATGGACATCGGACTTCTCCGCGCCGGGTTCAGGGGTTGGTCTGTTTACGAAGGCGATTACCGTGTTCGATCCGGACGGTCCCGGCCCCATGCCCGAGGAGCTCTATGTTGCCGGGTCGTTCCAGAGCGCGGGCGGGGTTGCGGGAACCCGCGGCATCGCCAAGTGGAACGGACAGGCGTGGAGTTCTGTCGGCGGAGGCCTGACATCGGCGAGCTCGATCGATGGCATGTGTGTGTTCGATCTGGATGGGAACGGGCCGGCCTCGCCTGTGCTCGCTGTGGTAGGCACATTCACGCAGATCGGTGGTGTCCCAGCAAACCGGATGGCGTTCTGGGATGGGGTTCAATGGACCGCGCCGGCTTCCGGGTACACGACCGAGCTGATTACCACCGTGAAGATCATCGAGTTCGACGCGGACGGTGCCGGCCCCCTTCGGCCCGTGCTTGTTGCTCTCGGCGAACCCACCATCTGGCCCGGGCCGGAACTCATGGCCTGGGATGGACAGAGCTGGTCGCCTCTTCCGGATCCGGGTGCGGTCGCCTCCGTCTGCATGGCGCAGTTCGACGAGGACGGCGACGGCCCGGCGCCGCCGAAGCTCTTCCTGGGCATCAAGTCGTCGCCGGGCATCCTTCGCCTCGACGGATCGTCGTGGGAAGTGGTGGGCGGCGGGCTGAACATTCGGAGCGGGGTTTACAAGGCCGATGCGATGGCCGTGATCGACGAGGACGGCCCCGGTCCCGAACGGCCCCGGCTCTGGGTCGGCGGTTTCTTCAACGAAGCGGGGACGACGCCCGCGCTCGGACTGGCCCGGTGGGATGGCTCCTCGTGGCAACCCGGACCGGGCAATCCCAACTTCTACGGGTCCGTCATGCACTCGATCGCCAGCATCGACTACTCCAACGGCCTCGGCGCGCCGGACATTTTCGTCATGCGGTCGACCACGATAGACCGCTGGAACCGCGCAACGGGGACCTGGTCCGTCGCGGGCCAAGTCCAGTTGTGGGATCCCTCCATCCGACGCACGATTCAGGAGTACCGATCGCCGACGGAAGCCGTGCCGTCGATGTACGTCATGGGCGGCTGGGTGGACTTCAACGGTGTTCCCGCCCAGAACATCGCCCGCTACAAGTGCGATCCGTGCTATCCCAACTGCGACGGCAGCACGGGAGGCCCGGTGCTCAGCGCGAGCGATTTCCAGTGCTTCTTCCTGGCAGTGGCCAACAACCTGCCGTGGGCCAACTGCGACTCGAGCACCGGCACGCCGGCGCTCACCGCCAACGACTTCCTGTGTTTCATGAACAAGTTTGCCGCCGGTTGCTCCTGAGATCGCACCAAGGCGTCTCGGCTGCTTCGGTCACGACGCCGGCTTGGGCGGCAACCGGAGTTTCTGCCCTTCTCTGAGCGAGTTGGGGCTCGAGAGCCGGTCTCGGTTGGCTTGGTAGATCAGGTCCTGGAACGAAGGGTTCCCGTACTTCTCCTTCGCGATCTTTGAGAGCGTGTCGCCGCTTCGCACGGTGTACTCGAGCACCTCGCCCTGCCGATTGGGCGGCGGAGCGGGAGTGGGCGCCCCCTCGACAGGCTTGCCCTGGATATTCGTCGGATCCACGGGGATTCGGATCACATCGCCGACTTTGAGCTTGTCCATGTCCTTGAGCGGATTGGACCGGCGCAGCGCCTCGATCTGCTTTGTTGAACCCCACTTGTTGACCGCGATGGAGGACAATGTATCGCCGCGCTTGACGGTGTAGTCCTCGAACTTTGGCGGGATCACCGTCGGGGTGCCACCGGTCGCGGACGTGGTCGACGTCGAGACCTTGGCCGGCGCCACCTTTGGGCTCTCACCCGGGCGGCCTGTTGCACCACCCGCGGCCGGCGCGAAGTCCCGTTTGTAGTCAACCACCTTGAGCGGCTCGCGTGGTTGCGGCTTTGGCGCCGGCGGCAACGTCGTCGCCGCGTCCGCGGAGGCCGGCCCCCCGAAACTGATCTTGTCCGACGGACCGGAGTTCAGCCACCAATAGGCGACAATCCAGATCAACGCGACTGAAACCACCCCCGCCAGAAACCGAGCCCAGTTGCGCGACATGACCGTCTCCGTGGCCCCAATCGCCTCACATCTTACATCGGCCGCGGCCTCCGCAGAAGTTACTCCTTACCGGACCCCACCGCCGCCGGTTCCCCCGCTGGGGAGGCTCGCCGCGGCACCGGCGATCGCGGGCGCCTCGGAAGGCGTGGCGGGGGTGGTTGGCTTGTCGTACTTCCTGGACCAGACCAGCGGCGAGGACACAATCGACGTGTACGTGCCGATGATCACGCCGAAGGTGAACGCGAACGCGAACCCGCGGATGCCCTCGCCCCCGTACAGGTACAGGGCAACGGTGGAGAACAGCGTCGTGCCCGACGTGATGAACGTTCGACTCAACGTCTGGTTGATCGAGTCGTTGATGACCTTGTAGCTCGCGTAGGGCAGCTTGCCCTTGTTCTCGCGGATGCGGTCCATGATGATGATCTTGTCGTTGAGCGAGTAGCCCGTGATTGTCAGCAGCGCGGCAATCTGCGCCAAGTCGATCTTGAACGGCAGGATCCCCAGCGCGGCCGCGAAGCCCTGCGTCGAGGGCGTCTCGTAGAGGATCTGGGCCAGCGCGATCAGACCGAGGATGCCCACCACGTCCGCGAAGAGGGGCACGGTCGCTGCCACCGCCCATCGCCCGGCGCCGAATCGAACCCACACGTACACGGTCAAGAGCACGAGCGAAATCAGCACGCTCACCACCGCCTGCGCGGCGAAGGTGTCGGCGATCGTCCGGCTGATCGTGTCCATGCGGGCCATCTGCGAGGGCCTCGCCAGCGCATCGACGGTCAACCGCCACTCCCGTGCGGCAACCTCCATCCCCCACTTCGCTTCGTTGTCGAACGACTTGAGTTCGTCGTCCCGCACCAGAATGACAGCGGCCGTTACTTCCCGTTCGTTCCCTTGGAGGATGCGGACTTCACGCACTCGACCGAGCGTGTCCGAGAAGTCCGCCTGCTGCCGCACCGTCTCCAACCGCTCGACGATCGAAGTCCTGGCCACCGGCGGAGAAACGTTCTCCAGCACGATGGCGACGCCTCCGAGGTAGGACGACACATCATCCGTAATCGCCGCGGCGGACGCGCCGGGCGCACGGAGCTGAATGTCGTCTCCCAGCTTCGAGCTGAGAATCGGGTACACCGGCCCCCTCCGCCACTCGGGCTCATCTCGCCCGATGAACTCGAGCGAGGGTCGGCTCTCGATCAGGTCCTGCAGCTTTACCGACAGCGCGCTGAGGATCTCTCGATCGCGGGCCTCACCCTCGTCTTCCGTGGCCACAAGCGTGATCTTGAACCGGTCGGAGGTGATGTTGTCGTCCTGCGGGTTCACGGGCAGGACTTCCGCCTCGCTGAAGATCCGCAGGGGACTTCCGGGCTTGGCCTCCTTCCCGATCGATCGGACGAGCTCTTCCACCTGCATGCGCGTGCGGGTGAGCGGCTTGCCGTCCGGGCCGTCCTTGAACTTCACTTCCACCTGCGTTCCGCCGCGGAACTCGGTGTCGAGCATCTTGGCCCCGCGCTGCCAGGCGATGATGCCGCCGGCCACCAGGAAAATGGCCAAGGCCCCCAGGGTTACGTGCCGGAGACGCATCCAGTCCACGTTCGGGGTCATGATCCGCTGGATGACGGGGACCTTCATCGGGAGCTGCGACGCCCGGCGCCAGCCCAGGTAGTCAACAAAGATGGTAAAGATGAGACGGGAGAAGAACACCGCCGTGAACAGCGTGGTGATGACGCCGATGCCCAGCGTGATGGCGAACCCGCGGATCTCCGTCGTGCCGAACCGGTACAGCACGATGCACACGATCAGGTTCGTCAAGTTACCGTCGATGATCGACGACGCTGCGCGTGAGAAGCCGAGCCGCACCGCTGTCTTCATGTCCGCGCCCCGCAGGAACTCTTCCCGCATGCGCTCGTAGATCAGCACGTTCGCGTCCACCGCCTGGCCGAACGTCAGCACCAGCCCGGCGATACCGGGAAGCGTGAACGCCGCCTTGTTGAGGGCCATGATGCCCAGCACCAGCACGAAGTTGAAGCCCAGCGCGATGACCGCGATGCCGCCGCACGAGAAGTAGTACACGATCATGAACGCGGCGACGACTCCGAACGTGATCTTGCCGGTGTTCAGACCCTTGTCCAGGTTGTCCTGTCCGAGTTCGGGACCGAGCGTGCTCTGGCTGATCGGCTCGGGCGAGAGCTTGGCCTGCAGCGAACCGGCCGAGAGCACACGCACGACGTAGTTCAGCTCCGCATCCGAAAACTTGCCTGTGATCTCGCCGCTGTTGCTGATGCGGGACTGCAGCGTCGGCGCCGTGTACACCTCGTCGTCCAGCAGCACCGCCATCTGCTTCTGCACGTGGTTCTTCGTCAGGTCGCCGAGCTTCACGCCGCCCCGGGCGTCCATCTCGAACTTGATGGCCGGGATTCCCCGTTGATCTGGGCCGATGTACGCCCGACGGACACCCCAGTCCCCGTCCGCACGCGTCAGACGCGTACCCGGCGTATCCCACCCGAGCATGTAGTACTCGCCGTCGTAGGCCTCCACCACGTACCCGCGGAGCCGGAAGAACTCCGCCGGGCTCTGCGAGAGCATGGCCAGTTCCTGGGCCGAGTCGTACCAGTTCTCGATCCGGTTGATCTTGTACCAGCGGGCATCGTTGGACCGCACGCCCCGCGGCCCGCGCTCCCGCAACTCCTGCCGCAACCTTGCCTCATCCTCGTGCCCGCCGGGACCGCCGCCGGGTCGCACCGTGATGCGGAAGCTCAGCACGCCCGCGTTCGCGATCAATCGCTTGAGGTCGGCGGGATCGTCCAATCCCCTGCGCTCGGCCGTATACGCGTTGAATGCCTTGACGATCGCGTCCAGCGCAGGCCGATCTTCCGGATACGCTTCGCTCAGCCGCTTGAGCGTGGTCTCACGAGGGCTCGGGATCCGCTCCACCTTGCCCGTCACATCGTCCCTCAGCGCCCTGGCCTGATCGGAGAGCGACAGCGCCCGGCGAACCTCCTGCACCGTGAGCCGCGAACCCATGGCCGCCGTCCTGGCCCGGTCGTACAGGTCGAGGGCTTCGGCCGCCACCTCGACCGCCGAGTCGAACCTCTGGCGAAGGGCATCCGCCGTGGACTGCGCCTGATTCAGCTTGGCTTGCAGTTCATCCCGGACCGACTGCTCCCGGTTGGCCTCGACCGCCGCGCGAAGCTCCGCCGCGGCCGCATCCACCGCCGCCTGCGCCGACTTGAGTTCCGGCTCCATCGCCTCAACGGCGGCCCGCGCCGTCCTGGCCTGGTCGAAGGCCTCGCCCGCGACACGGAATCGCTCACGCCGCGTCGCGTCGGACGTTACCCGCTCGACCTCCGCCAGTCGCTCCGGCGGATCAAGGCGCATCATGCGTTCAAAGTGAGCCGGATCGACGTGTCCCACGCCAAGCTTGGCCAGCTCTTCCTCGTAGGCCTTCTTCAGGCGGACGACGTTGGGCGTCGGCGCCGGCATCGTGATTTCGATCCGGTCCTTGCCGCGTTGGACAAACTGGACTTCCGACAGGCCGTCCGGGTCCACACGCTGCTTGATGACCTCGATGATCCGCGGGATCACACCCTCGTCGTCGTCCGGTCCCAGCTGGACGAGGTACACGAGGCTGGTGCCACCGCCCAGATCTCGGCCCAGCCGCAGTTGCTTCTCCGGCGGATAGATGAGCCAAAGGCTCATCAGGAACACCGAGATACAGATCGAAATGTTGCGGATCAACTGTCGCATGATTGGAAACGTCCGGCAGTGGGCTGGCGCGATCGGCGTATGCTGGGATCAGGGTGAGTGCTTCGACACAGCGAAGGGACGGCTACACCGCCGCGGTCTGGGACTTGAGCTTCGGTTCGACTTCCGACCCGCCCCCGCCAGCCTTGGCCTCGCGGAGCACGCCCTGCACGGCTGTCTTGGCAAACCGGATCCGCGTGTTGCTCACCTCGTCAACACGGAGCACGACCTCGTTGTCGTACATCTCGGTGATCGTCCCGATGATCCCGCCGAGCGTCTGGACGCGGTCGCCCTTTTTGAGCGAGGTCATCAGGGCTTCGCGACGCTTCTTCTCGCGCCGGCCCGTCATGGAGGTCATGACGACCATCATGACCAGGAAGAGCATCAGGATCCAGATGAAGTTGAACCCGCCGCCCGGCGCCCCCTGGGCCCCTCCCGGCGGGGGCGACGTTGCAGGCGGCGCACCCTGCGACCCGACCGACCCCGGAACCCGGGGGGCCGAGGTTGCAGCGGGGGCTTCCGGTTGGGCTTGCCCGGCCTCGGTTTGCGCCATGGCGAGCCACGCGAATGCGAACGAGTTGTCGGTCATGTTCATGTTGTTGATTCTCACTTGACGACCGCCGGCCTTCAAACCGCCGGCAGCACCTGACCCAGTCCCGGTCTGGCCTGCGGCCAGCGGGCGGCGAACCCTTCCCAGTCGTCCTCCTGAATCGTTCGGCGGATGTCCGTCATCAGCCGCTGGAAGAGGCGAACATTATGCAGACTGAGCAGGATTGGCCCCAGCATCTCCCCGGACATGAACAAATGCCGGATGTACGCCCGGGAGAACGGCCCCGGGGCCTGCCACCCGTGCCTCGCCGGGTCGCACGCCGGGCAATCGCACCCCGGCTCGATGGGAGACGGGTCCTCGGTGTAGGCGGCATTGCGGAGCCGTATCGGTCCCCCCGCCGTAAACGCGTTGGCGTTCCTCCCGTTTCGAGTCGGCAGGACACAATCAAACATGTCCACCCCCGCCAGCACCGCCGCCACGAGGTCCCGCTCGTACCCCACACCCATCAGGTAGCGCGGCTTGTGTTCCGGCAGCAGCGGCGCCGTATGACTCACAATACGGGCGATCTCCTCCGCGGGCTCCCCCACGGCCACCCCGCCGATGGCGTATCCCGGAAGTTCGATGTTCGTGATCCGCTCTGCTGACCACGACCGCTGGTCCAGATCCGTGCCGCCTTGCACGATACCGAAGAGCGCCTGCTCGTCGGCTCGCCCGTGCGCGGCCTTGCACCGTTCCAGCCATCGCACCGTCCGCTCGTTGGCTATGCGAAGTCGCTCCGCGTGGTCCATGCCGCGCCGCCCGATGGCATCGCGCTTGAGCGCACGCGCGAGGCGAGGATCGGCCTCTTCCGCCTGCACCGTCTGACTTGGAGGGCAGTCGTCGAAGGCCATGATGATGTCGGCCCCGAGCTGGTTCTGAACCCGCGTCGCGGACTCGGGTGTCAATCGGACTTCCCGCCCGTCGATGATGGATCGGAACGTGACGCCGTCGTCATCCACGGCGTTGATGTCCGCCATTGAGAACGCCTGGTACCCGCCCGAGTCGGTCAGGATCGGCCCCGGCCAGCCCATGAACCGGTGCACGCCGCCGAGTTTCTGCACCGTGTCCGGCCCCGGCCGGAGCAACAGGTGATACGTGTTGTTCAACACGACCTGCGACCCGGTCTGTGCCACCAGATCGGGGAGCAGCCCCTTCACGGTGCCGCGGGTGCCGACGGGCATGAAGGCCGGGGTGTCGAACGCCCCATGAGGCGTCGTCACCCGGCCGACGCGGGCCCTGGATCGCCGTGATTGAGAACGAATCTCGAATGAAATCGGCACGGACGAGTGTACGTCGATGGGGGGCAACTTCGCGTGCAGCGAGCCGTCAAAGGGAGGTCAGGCCATTCATGACGACGAGCCCCGGCCCCGACTGCTCGCCTCGCGGAGGACCGCCTTCTCACGCTCGCTCAAGCTTCGAAGGCCTTCCTCATGAACTTTGGAGAGGATCCGATCCACCTCGGCGTGATTGACGGGGGACCTCGGCGAACGCTGGCGCGCCCGGCCGGGCTTGCGTGAGTCGCCGAGTACATCGAAAAAGTCTCGCAACAGGTGGGCGTTGCGGATGAAGAAGAACCCGGCGATGGCGCCGCCGATGTGGGCCGCATCGCCGCCCGCGTTGTTCCCGCCCGAGAGCAGGTTGTACGCCGCCAAGGCCACGTAGCCGTAGGCCATGAACTTGAGCTTCATCGGGATGAAGTACACAAGCACCACGGCATTGGGCGCGATGAACGCGCAGGCCATGATCACGCCGAACACACCCGCGGAGGCCCCGACCAGCGGCGTCCACGGATCGTTGACCAGAACGCCCGGGAGCTGCAAGCCAAGTCCGGCCCCGAGAAGGTTGAGGAAAAGGTAGGACACGCCCCCGGCGATGCCGCACGTCAAGTAGAACGCCGCGTACCGCTTCCGGCCGAGGTACTGCTCCACCATTCCCCCGAAGATCCACAGGCCGAGCATGTTGAACACGAGGTGCCAGATGCCGGAGTGCAGAAACTGAAACGTGATCAACCGCCAGACCTGCATCGCAAAGAAGCCCCGCGCGGTCGAGAAGTGGCCGAATTCATCCAAGGGAGTCATCATCGAGAACCGGCGTGTACCCACGGGCTGCCCGGTTTCCCGGTCGAACACCCCGACGACAAACCCGCCCCCCGCCGGGGGCAACGGGGATGGAAACCGATCGACGACCAGGGCCCGGTGAACCGCGTCCGGGTGTATCGACTGGCCCGTCATCACGGGTCGGGCCATGCCGCTCAGGAACGCGCCGATCACGAACACCGCCACGTTCGCGATGATGAGCCAACTGTTGAACGAAATGAACTGAACGGAGCCAAGCCCGCTGCGGGAGTGCGGCCCCATCCGGACGTATTCGCGGTCGTAAATGCCCATGCGGTTGCTTGTTCCCGGTTGTCCGGCTGATTGTTCGGTTGATTCCGGGATCGGGCTGGCAATTTCCGCGGATCAGCCCGGCCATCACCCTTGCCGCCGCCGCTCCGACGCCCGTTCAAGCCATCGCTTCTCACCCTTGGTCAGGCTGCCCATCCCCGTCGAAGCAATCTTGGCCAGAATCCGGTCCAGCTCCGCCTGATCTTCCTGTTCCTTCTTGATCCGCTTCTCGCGAGCCTTGGCTTGACGCTCTTCATCTTCATCGTCCGGCATTCCGCCGTACCCACGGGAGAAGTCGTACCCCGCCAGCGCCGGGTGTTCGTCGGCCATGGCGAGTCTCCGCTTCTCCACGTAGCACATCCCGCCCCCGAATATGGCCAGCAGCACCAGCCGCAACTCGTTCGCCGTGATCGCGAACACGGCCAGCGCGATGGCCACCACCAGGCCGATCGTCACCACGAGTCGCGTGGCCCTTGTGTACCCCATGCTCCGCCACAGGATCGCCTGAATCGTGCGGGCGCCGTCCATCGGGTACATCGGCAGCAGCATGTTGAACAGCAGCAGCATCGCGTTGCAGTAGTACAACCACCACAGAAAGGTGACCGTCGGCAGCAGGTAGTCCGGCTTCGCCATCGTCGGCGCGTACGCCAGCGGCCGGAACGGATTGAAGAACAGACCGCTCCACCCGACGCCGAGCAGCGCCAACACGACCCCCAGGATCGGCCAGAGAATCGCGTTCACCGCCGGCCCCCCCAACGTGATGATCAGCGAGGACTTCCAGTCATGCCGCGGCGGGTCGCACGACGCCAGCCCGCCAAGAGGCCACATGAGAATCTGGTTGGCGGTCCCGCCGATCCGCCGGCACGCGATGCAGTGCCCGTACTCGTGCAGCAGAACCAGCACGAACAGCGACCCGATCCCGGAGAACTTGTACCAGAACCCCATGCCGCTGTGGGTGATCGATTCAAAGAGTTCCGCGAAGATGGTGAACGCGAAGATGATGTGCAGGCGAACGCGGATCCCCCACGCCGTCCAGAGGGGGATCGCCCAGTCCAGCGGGTTCTCGCCGTCACCGAAAATGCGGCGCAGCGCGGCACGGAACCGCCCACCGTCGTCCGAGGATTGGTACCGCCTGTCTTCCCACCCCATCAGCCGTCCCTCTTCATCACATCAGCCCCTGCCGCACCGCCAGCAACACCGTCAGCATCGACTTTCCATCGACCAGTTCTCCCCCGTCGATCATCTCCAGAACCCGCGGCACCGGGGTCGGATGCACCGTCAGGCGTTCATCCGGCTCAAGGCTTTGCCCCACCATTGTCAGGTCCCGCGCTGCGTACGCCCACATGAGTTCATCGGAGAGACCCGGCGAAGTGTAAAACCGGCCAAGCCGGGTCCAGGTTGCAGCCAGGCAACCCGCTTCTTCCCGCAACTCCCGCTTTGCACACTCGTCCGGCGGTTCCGGTGGTTCAAGCGTGCCCGCCGGCAGTTCGTACAACTCCCTATCCACCGAAAACCGGTGATTCCGGATCAGCAAGACCCGCCCATCGCCGGTCAGCGGCAGGATCACCACCGCGCCAGGATGCCTCACGACTTCGCGCTGAACCGGCCCGCCGCCGCGGCCCGGATACGCGACCCGTTCCAGGTTCCACTTGGCGCCGCGAACGAGCACCTCCCGCGAGAGTTCGGTGTGGCCCGTGCTCATACCACACGATAGGCGGTCCCCCATCCGCTTCTCGTTCCCTCTGCTTGTCCATCACGATCACGCCGGCTGCCGCTGCGTGCTCGGCGACCGCAGCCACTTCGCCACGGCGGGATCCTGCATCGCTGCCTCGCCGAACTTGTTCAGCACGGCCGCGGCGATCAGGCCCATGAACATCGGCTGAGGACGCAGCGGCCGGCTCGTCAGTTCGGGATGGAACTGGCCGCCGATGAAGTAGGGGTGAGAGGGCTTGCCGTCCGCGGCGACCTGCGGGAGTTCGAGCACTTGCATGATCGGCTGGGTCGGGTGCTTGCCCGAGAAGACCAGCCCGCCCGCCTCCAGCTTCGCGATGAACGCGGGGTCAACCTCGTACCGGTGACGGAACCGCTCCCGCACGTGCCCCTCGCGGAACAGGAAGTGCGCCAGCGTGCCCGGCTGGATGACGACATCCTGAGCCCCCAGCCGCATCGTCCCGCCCAGGCCTTCGATCTGCTTCTGCTCCGGCAACTCGCTGATGACCGGGAAGGGCGTGGGCCCGAACTCCGTGCTTGACGCCCCGGCCAGACCGCACACGTTCCTCGCAAACTCGATGACCGCCACCTGGAAACCCAGGCAGATGCCAAGGTACGGCACGCCGTTCTCGCGGCAGAAACGGGCGCAGGCGATCTTGCCCTCGATCCCCCGCTTGCCGAACCCACCCGGCACGATCACGGCATCCACGCCACCATCGGCCTTCAGACGTGCCGCCACGTTCGACTCCGTCACGTCCGTGGTATCGATCCACCGGATGTCGATCTTCGTGGACAGGTGCGCCGAGCAATGCTCGAGCGCCTTGTCGATGGAGGCGTAGGCATCCCGCAGCGCCGCGTACTTCCCGGTCAGACCGAGCGTGATCGTCCGCTTTCTCGGGGCCGTGAGTTGGCGCACAAACCCGGTCCACTTCTCGCGGCAGCGGTCCTCGTGCGCCACATCGACCCGGTCGTGGAGGTTTAGGAGCGAGAGCACCTCGCGGTCCAGGCCTTCCTGCCGCATTTCTTCGGGAATGGTGTAGATGCTCTCGCGGTCGTGCATTGAGAAGACGCGGCGCAACGGCACGTTGCTGAACATCGCGATCTTCTGCATCACCGTTTCGTTCACCGGTCGGCTGGCCCGGCAGGCGAGCAGGTGGGGCTGGATACCCGCTTCCATCAGCCGCTTGATGCCCAGCTGCGCTGCCTTGGACTTCTGCTCCCCGAGGGTCTTGGGCTCGATCACGTACGTGAGCGCCACAAAACAGCACGAACTCGGCCCTTCTTCAAAGGCCAGTTCGCGCAGCGCCTCGATGTAGAACGAGTTCTCGTAGTCGCCGACCGTACCCCCCACTTCCACGATCACCACATCCGCCGGGTTCTCGCCGTCCCCGTACGCGGCCAGCTCACGCAGCTTTCGTTTCACCTCGCCCGTCACGTGCGGGATCCACTGCACATCGCGCCCGAGGTACCGGCCCTTGCGCTCCCGCTCCAGCACCTCGCTGAAGATCCGACCCGACGTGGTGAAGTTACGAACCGTCAGGTTCTGATCGAGCATCCGCTCGTATGTCCCGAGGTCCATGTCGCACTCGGTGCCATCGTCGAGCACGAACACCTCGCCGTGCCGGTAGGGGTTGAGGGTCCCCGAATCGATGTTCAGGTACCCCTCCATCTTGATCGGCGCGACCACCAGCCCCTTGTCCTTGAGCATCTTGGCCACGCTGCTGGCGAAGATGCCCTTTCCAAGGCCGGACATCACCGTGCCCAGAACGATGACGTACTTGTGATAGCCCTTGCGGTACCCCTGCGGGATCGGGCTGTAAAACTCGGTGTAGGTGGACGCCTCCGCCGTGGAGGACAGCAGGTCCGAGCCGGCGGTGTCGGCGGGATCATCGCTGGGGGTGGTATGGGTGGAGCGCGAAGAGGCAGAAACGCCCACGTTCATCCATCGCGGGCGCTCCCTGACAGGCGGAGGGGGCATACCGCATCGTATCACACTGGAACCAAAACCAAAAGCGCCCCCACCGCCACCCGAGGGCGGCTTCCTTCACCCGCGGCCGCCCGGCCGGATTATCATGCCCTGTTCCCACTTCGGAGCTCACCCCCATGGCCGATCCCGACACGATCCTTCTGGAAACCGAGGAGCACATGGAGAAGGCCCTCGAGTACCTCAAGCACGAACTCCGAGGTATTCGGACCGGGCGAGCTTCCCCCGCGATGATCGACTCGGTCAAAGTCGAGTACTACGGATCGCAGACCGACCTCAAGTCGCTCGCCTCGATCAGCGTCCCCGAGCCCACGCAGTTGCTCGTCAAGCCCTTTGACGCGGGCGCCATCAGCGAGATCAAGAAGGCCATTGAAGCCGCCGGTCTCGGCCTCAATCCCATGTCCGAGGGCAAGCAGCTCCGGATCAACGTGCCGCCCCTGTCCGGCGACCGTCGCCAGCAACTGATCGCCAAGGTCAAGAAAATGGGCGAAGAGCAGAAAGTCGCCATCCGCAACGCCCGGCGCGACGGCAACAAGCACGCCGATGCGCTCAAGTCCGGCGGGAAGGTCCCGGAAGATGAGATCGAAACCCTCAAGACCGAAATTCAGGACCTTCTGAAGAAGTACGAGGGCGAAGTGGACAAGCTGGTCGAGTCCAAGTCGAAGGAAATCTCCCAGGTCTGATCCGATCGCGACCGGACTCGCACGAGATCAGGGTTTCGGGCGATCCTCCGTCGGCTTGCGATCCACCGTCAACCGAACGGGGTGACCGAACCAGGCATTCACCCCACCGGGTCCGGGATACTTCTCATCCAGCACCTTGACCACCGCGGCCATGTCCGACGTCGGCGGCGCCCATCCATTCTCAACGTCCGGGAAGTCTATGCGGCAGTTCTCGCACTTCTCCGGAGAGCTGAACCGGATCGGGCACCAGAAGCTCTCCACGTTGCGAAGCATCTCCGTTCCCAGCGACCAGACTCCCGTCATCCAGTCGCAATACAGGCACCAGATCAGGTCATACCCCACCAGCCCGCTGAACTTGTGCCGGCTCACATTGATCCATTGTTTCATCGGATAGCGTGGGAAACCGACCAGCCACACCAACATAGGCCACAGAACGATCTCCGCGATCCGCACCAGGTTGAACACCGGCAGCACAAGCGCTGTCCACCAGACCGCCAGGTGGTTCCGCACCGGCCCGACCTTTCGGCTCAGCGTCGGATAAATGCGTGGTCCCTTTCGGGTCCCCGGATGCATCGCCTCGTGGAGCCTCGCCCACATGAGCAGCGTCAATACCTGCGAAGCTCCGGCGACGACGAATAACAGCATGAGCCTCCCGAAGGTCTGCTCGCCCCGGGTCGCCCAGACGGCCACGGCACCGATCCACGGCGCGGTCGTGAAGTAGAAGACCACCACGTCAAGCCCCGGGGCGGCCGCCGCGATCTCGCACAGCCGCTTCCCGACACCTCCCAAACGGGCCGCGGCGTGGAACACAAGAGCAGAGAGCAGGAGCACAACGAAAGTGGCTCCTCCGAAAGTGGCCAATTCTGTCATGGTCTGAGAATACTCGCCAGTCGTGGCCAATGGTGCGCAGGGGACAACCCTTGACCCCTGCAAAGCCGGTTTCATTCGCGAATTCTTGATCCAATCGCGCTTGATGAAAGTCGTGACTCGTGGTAGGTTTCTCAACGAAGCCCCGGGAGGCGGGGCAAGGTCGGAAGCTCTTTCGAGCGACGCGAGACTGAAGGGAGTCCGTCCGCGGGAGCAGCCATTGGGCTGAACCAGGCGAGCGCGAGTTCGAGACGATCGGTGCCCACCACCTCGTCCGATCAACACTCTTCAGCACGGCAGGGCCCCCCAACCCGGCCGTCGAGCGCGGGTGCGGCGTGAGCGAGTGGAGGATGCGCTCATACCCCTGCCTCGACGGCCGGTTGCTTTTTTCGCGATAGACAGGGTTCCGGGACCAAAGGAACGCTGAGGCGGCTGATCCTAACAATCTACCCGGTGACCGCCCCTTCGCCCGACCTTCTGCTTACGTGCCTCCGCTGCGGGCTCACTCAGCGCCAGGCTCCGATCCAGCGTGGCCGCTCCGTCCGCTGCCGCGCGTGCGATGAGGAGTTGCTCCGGCTCCCACGCCGTGGCGAGATCACCGCGTCCTTCGCCTTCGCGCTCGCCGCGCTCATTCTCTTCCCGGCGGCCATCCTGCTGCCCGTCATGGAACTGACCAAGCTCGGCCACACACGCCCCGTGACCGTTTGGTCCGGCGCGATCGAGCTCATCAGCGGAGGAGAGCTGGCGGTGGGCCTGCTCGTCTTTGTGTGTTCGATTGTGACGCCGATCCTGAAGATCGCCGGCATCCTCGCGATCGACCTGGACCGCTCGTGGCGGAGGGCCGGCGCCCGGCGGGCGGTCCACCGCGTTATCGACTGGATCGGGCGCTGGAGCATGCTCGACGTCCTGCTCGTCGCCGTGCTGGTCGCCGCCATCAAGATCGGCAACTGGGCCAATATCCACGCCGGTCCCGGTGCCGCGGCGTTCGCTGGCGTTGTCGTGCTCAGTATGCTGGCCTCGGCCATGTTCCGCCCGCCCCACGGAGCCGCCGCATGAACGATCGTGCCTCCAGCAACGCCGGATCGCGCTGGTTCTGGCTCATCCCCCTGCTCGCCGCGCTCGCGACCGGCGCGTTCGTGTTCGACGCCTGGCGCCAACGCGGCCCGCTCGTCACGATCTCGTTCGCCCACGGCGCGGGCATCGGCGCGGGGGACCCTGTCATGTTCCGAGGCGTGCGGATCGGCGAAGTCGCGCGGGTGGCCACGAGCGCCGACCTGTCCATGATCGAAGTCACCGCCCGGCTGCACAAGGACGCCGCGGGCCTTGCCGTGGAAGGGTCCCGCTTCTGGATCGTCCGTCCCGAGATCAGCGCCGGCCGCGTGACGGGACTGGACGCCCTGCTCGGCCCCCGGTACCTGCAGGGCGAGCCGGGCAGCGGCAAACCCGCCACGAAGTTCATGGGCCTTGAACGCCCGCCCGCGGCGGGAGGAGAGGGCGGACTCGCGATCGTGATCGAGGCGCCGCAAACCGGGTCAATCGGCGTGGATTCCCCGATCGTGTACCGGGGAATCCGGGTCGGCAGCGTGCGAGGGGTGACGCTCTCCGCCGACGCCCGGCGCGTGGATATCGCCGCCGTCGTGGACGAGCCCTACGCCCGCCTCGTGCGGGCCAACACGCAGTTCTGGAACGCGGGCGGACTGGGATTGGACTGGGGGATCATTCGCGGCCTGAAGGTACAGGCGGGGTCCCTTGAAACCCTCGTGGCCGGGGGCATCGCCTTCGCCACGCCCAACCGCCCCGGCGATGAGGTGCTCGACGGCCACCGCTTCACCCTGGCTGAAGAGGCCAAGAAGGAGTGGCTGGATTGGGCGCCCGCCATACCACTCAAGGGGACGGAAGCGGCGAAACGCTGAACCTCGTGCCCTTGGAATACTGCCTCAAGGACGCACACGCCCCGGGACGGGGAAGAACGTGTAATCCCGTGTCGTGTTCTCGACCTCGCAGATGATGTTCGGAACCGGCACCATTGTGCGGACATGCAGGTCCACAAAGCAGAGTGAGGCCTCGGTCGTCATCTCCGAGTACCACTGCATGCCGCGGTCCGCATCCCACTCGTAGGAGTAGATCGGCCATGAACCGAGAAGCCACGTCTTGCTGGTGTCGACGACGTCGGGCATGCGCCCGCCGCCGGCGGGGATCAGCGTCCGCTGGAAGTCCCCATCGAGCCCGTGGTCGTTGATGATGTAACTTGACCCGTAGAGGTCGTACATCGAGCTCGTCTGCTCCATCCCCGGGATCGGCAGGTGCGTCTGCTTGGCGCCCTTGTCGCACGGCGACCGAAATGCTTCCAGCGACTGAGGCTGCCCCGAGGCGTCTTCGGGATTGTCGGGAGAGTTCAGGTAGCCATTGAGGGGCCGACGCTGCGCACCGAACTGGTTGTAGCCCCAGAGAGGCACCTCGCCCCGCTTGCCGCCGAAAAGGCCCCCCACGATGCCCTCGCCACCCTGCGGGAGCGGGCCCTTCATCTGCGGCAGGCAGTTGTCGAAGTCCGACAGGTACAACATCGACGCCACACCCAGTTGCCGCACCTTCGAACCGCAGACCGTCACGCGGGACTGCGTGCGTGCGCTTCCGAGGCCGGGGATCAAGATCGCGATGATGACGGCGATGATCACAATCACCACCAGCAACTCGATGAGTGTGAACGCGCGTCGACCCATGACGTTCATCAGTGTACCGGATTCCGGGCCGAGAACCACCCCTGAAAACCCCTTCCCATTCGGCCCCACTTGCTATTCATCGCCACACTCCCGGCGGACCCGGTCCTGGAGCTCGGAAACGTGATCCAGCCCTTTGAGGGCTGTGCGGATCTTCGCCTCGATCGGGTCGATGTAGTCCTTCTCGAACTGCCGCCTGGCGGCATCGTCCCATTGCTGTGAAATGAGGGACCACCGCGTCCGGAGTTGCTTGAGCGCATCCATCAGGTTGGCCTTGGCGACGGTGACGCTCACTCCCCACCCCCTTGCCCTGATCCACCAGGTTCTAGCGGCTCCACCACTCCGGGTGACGCGGGCGCATCCATCGTCGGCGGCGCCAGGTGCGTGTACTGCTCCAGGCTCTCCAGCATCCGCTCGATCCGTGCCACCGCCTGGGGCACATCGCGGTGCAGGAACTCTGTAATGGAGTGGGTCGAAGTCTTGTACAGCATCGCTTCGCGATCCCAGACTGGACCCCACCGCCGCACCGCCTCGTACCGGGCCTGCGCATGACCAAGCATGACCTTGGCCCGATCCAGCCGCTTCTCCTCCTCCACAACCGAAGCCGGCTCCGGGGCGGCGATGATCCGCTTTCGCATGATGTCCGTCTTGATCGCGTTGATCGCCTCTTCGCGGAGCCGAACCTGACGCTTCCAGTGCGCCGGGCGATCCTGCGTCAGCCAGAAACCCGTGCGATTGATGTCGGCATCGACCGAGGCCAGCGCCGTCGTCACGGCATCGGCAAACTCCAGCATGGCCGCCTTGGCCTGCTTCAGGGCCTCGATCGAACTGACCCGGGCCGATTCGGACATCCGTTCACCGCTGCTGCAGGTACTCTTCGATCTTCTCCGCTTTGCGGATCAGGAAGGGCACGTGCCGATCCGCCGCGTCCGCAAAACGGACCAGAACCCGGGTGGTCTGCTCGAACTCCTCGACAAACTTCGCGTGCTCCTGATCTCGCCAGGACTGCCCCAGCTCCCCCAGCTTGGCCTGCAGCACCGCCATCTGGTCGCGGAGCTGCGTGCTCAGCCGCTTGAGGTCCTGGGCGAATCGCCGGAGTTCCGCGGGATCGACAACGGCTTTGGCCATGGAAGATCGTAGGGATGCGGGCCCCCGGGCCGGAACTTGGGAAGAGCACGGGCTAGACTTCCCCCCTTCAAACCGAGTCCAACCGCCCGGCCGGGCCCAGCACAGACGAGCATCCCATGTCCGAAGCCACCACCACCGAACGCCCCAACAAGGTCTCCATCTCCGACGCGGGCCCCGCCCGGAAGAAGATCACGATCGAGGTCCCGGCCGAGACCGTGTCCGAGAAGCTCCGCGGGTCCCTCGATCTCTTCATGGGCGAGGCCCAGATCCCCGGGTTCCGCAAGGGCCGCGCCCCGCGGAATTTGGTTGAACGCAAGTTCGGCCAGTCGATGCGCGACGAGACGAAGCGGCAACTGATCGCCGCGGCGTATCAGGACGCCATCAAGGACGCCAACCTCCGGATCGTCGGCGAGCCCTTCAGCGAGACCCTCGACAAGGCCGAGCTCAAGGACGGCCAAGCGTTCGAGTTCGAGGTGGAGGTCGAGGTGATGCCCGACTTCACCGTCCCCGAGCTGGAGGGCATCCAGGTCAAGCGCCCGACGATGGAAGTGACGGAGGCGATGGTCGATGAGGAGTTCAAGAAGCTGCTCATCAACGAGGGCCGTCTCGAGTCCCGCGATGTCGCCGAGCCCGGCGACTACCTCACGGGCCGCGGCCGGATGGTGGGCAAGGACGGCACGGAGTTCTACGACATCAACGGCGCTGTGGTCCAGAAGCCGACGGCGGACAAGAACGGACAGGGCATGATCCTCGGCGTGATCGTGCCGGACTTTGATGCGCAGTTCGGCTCTCCCAAGCCGGGCGACACCGCGACGATCAAGGTCAAGGGTCCCGAGCAGCACGAGGTTGAGGGCGTGCGGGGCAACGACCTGACCATCACCTTCGAGGTCGAACGCATCGACCGGATTATCCCGGCGGATCCCCAGGTGATCCTCAGCCAGTTCGGCATGTCCAACGAAGAACAGCTCCGCTTCGCCATCCGCCAGCGGCTCACCCAGAGGGTCATGATCCAGCAGCAGTCCGTCATGCGTCAGCAGATCGCGGCGCACCTGCTCAAGAACACCCAGATGGAGCTCCCGCAGCGTCTGACCGCCCAGCAGGCCATGCGGACCCTCGAGCGCCAGCGGCTCGAACTCATGTACCGCGGCGTCGAACCGGCGGTGATCGAGCAGCGCATGGCCGAGCTGCGGTCTGCCTCCGGCCAGATGGCGGCGCAGGAACTCAAGCTCTTCTTCATCCTCGCTCAGATCGCGGAAAACCTCAATATCCAGGTGACCGAGGGCGAGATCAACGGGCGTATCGCGCAGATGGCCGCGGAGCGGGGAATCCGCCCCGAGTCCCTCCGCCAGGAGATGATCCAGCGGAATCAGGTTTACGGAATCTTCCAGCAAATCCGCGAGCACAAGACGTTCGACGCCCTGCTGGCCAAGTCAACGATCACGGACATGCCGGTCGACGAGTTCAACAAGGCGATGGAGGCGGAGCGGAAGGCCGCCGCAAGCTGAAGCGACCCGCTTCTCGTCGAGCTCGCGCACCGATAGCCTTGGACCGCACGAACGATTGAATTGGGATTCAGGCCCGCTTCAGGCCTTACGGGATGTTGGCTGCGCCGGCTTCACGTGCGAGTTCAGCGTCCCGCACTCAGGGCATATCGCGCCGTACTCACCCGCCGTCTGCTTCGACACATCCGCGCCGCACGTCCAGCACACGGGCTGGTCCAGCCGCGAAGTCATGCCGTTGACGGCGAACGCGATAGTCGCCACGGCGACACCGATAACGGGCCAAAGGGGCAACGCCGCCCACGACACCGCCCCCACCACGGCCAGCACCGTCGCCACAAGCACGGCGAACACGCGCAGCCGCACACGGTGGAACAGCGAAGCATCCGGGGAGTCGCGATGTGGCTCGGGCATCGTCATGGTCGCGGAGAATCCTAACGGCGGTCCAACCCGGGAGCAAGGGGGCGGAGCTCACCTCCGTTCACATCGACCGATACCGATCAATGGTTTCACGAATCCGGTCCGGGTTTCGGACGTCCTTGACTGAAATCTCCAGCCCGTCCTGGGCCGCGCTGGAGATGCCGATCTGCCCAACCCCCATCACCCGCTGGATGAAAGACTGCGTGATTTGCACGTTCCGTACATCGTCGTGCATGATCTCGCTGGTGAATCTGCTGAACAGCCCGACCCGTTCGATGGTCCTCTTGTTGGTCACTTCCAGGCTGTTCCCGAGGTTCTTTATCCTCCATACGCCAAACACGCCAACCAATACCCCGGCCAGCCCAAGGCATGCCCACCCAAGGGCCTCGCTCTTTGTCGATGTCAACAGGTACACGCCCCCAGCCGCCGACGCCAGCAACCCTGTCCCCAGCCCGAGAAACGTCACCGGCCTCGCTCGGAACATCGTCGGCCGAACCTTGAGGACCGACCTCTCCGGTTCCCCCCCTTTGGCAGGTTTGGTCCCGACTTTCTCCACCGGGTCCGCCGCCCGTGCCGGCTCGCCTCCGGGGAACAGGTTGATGTCCCCGCAATGGGGACACTTGACCTTCTTGCCCGCCGCATCATCCGGGGCCTGAATCAGCCGATCGCAGTTGTCGCACTTCTTGGTCAGCATGGCCGCGTAGCGTACTCCGGGACACTCCCCCATTGCTCCCATCGTTGGAAACGCCTCGGCCCGGGTTTCACGGGGCGGACGCGATAGGCTTGCCCCCATGCGGGTTGTGCTCATGAACTGGGCCCGAATCGAGGATGGCGCCACGCACGGCGGCGGCGTCAATGGATACTGCCGGGCGATCGGTCTTGAACTCGCCCAGCGCGGCCACACCGTCATCTCAATCGCTTCCGGCCAGCGCTACGAGCCGCGTCATCCGCAGAGCGCATGCCGGGTCGAGCGTCGCGCGGACTACCACGGCATCGTCTGCCATGAAGTGGTCAACTCGCCCGTGCTCGCCCCTTCCATGGCCCAGTTTCGCGAACCGCTCGGCGAAGTCTCCTCTCCCGAACTGGAATCGCGCTTTGCCTCGTTCCTCCGCGAAGCGGAGCCGGATGTGCTTCATGTTCACAACGTTGAGGGCTTCTCTGCCGACTGTGTCCGCGCCGCCGCTCGCTCGGGCGTCCGCGTCGTCTACTCGCTCCACAACTACCACACCCTCTGCCCACAGGTGTACCTCATGCAAGGGCACCGGAGACCGTGTTTGTCATTCGACAACGGGCGTGCGTGCGCGTCGTGCATCCCAACGGTGAACCCCGCGGATGAACGCGACAAGCGCTGTCGTCCGCCGTCTCCTCCCGTGTTCCATCCCGCCGCCCCGCCTCCACCGCCGTGGGAAACCATCGATCGCCCGGCGTGGAAGCCGCTGCTCAACGTGGTTGAACCCGATCCCACGACGTCGCTTGACAACCCCTATGCCGCCCGCCGCGCAGCCATGATCGACATGCTCAACGCGTGCGACCGCGTGCTTGCCGTTTCGGACTTCGTGAACCGCAAGTTCGCCTCCATGGGCGTTCGCCCCCACCGCTTGCGAACGCTCCGCATCGGAACGCCGATGGTCGAGATGGCACGTGGCGCCGGCATCGCCCGAAAGCCCCCCCAGCCCGGCGTGCTTCGACTTGCCTTCATTGGCTACCACAACTGGTTCAAGGGACTGCCCCTCTTGCTTGACAGCCTTGAGTTGCTCACCCCCGAAGTCCTCTCCCGCATTCACCTCACCGTATCTGCCATCAACCTCCCGATGATCGAGCCCCACCTCCGGCGCTTGGAACCGCGGCTCGCCGGTTTGCGGACCAGTCTCGGGTACCAACCCGAGGCGTTGCCATCCCTGCTGTCCGACGTTGACCTCGGTATCGTCCCCAGTGTCTGGTGGGACAACGCCCCCCAGACGGTGATGGAGTTCCAGGCCTGCGGCGTGCCCGTTCTCGGCGCGGAACTCGGAGGCATCCCTGAGCTGATCAGGGATGGCGTGGATGGGCTACTGTTCCGCGGCAACGACCGGTGGGACCTCGCGAGGCGGATCGCCGAGGTCACCAAGGACCCGATGACGGTCGAACGCCTGAAACACGGCATTCGACAGCCAAAGACTGTTGCTGAGCACGTGGATGAACTGGAACAGGAATACGGGAGTCCTGTATCCTGAAGGCGTCCCCCGATGAAGGCGTGCGGCCGCCAAACAAGCAGCCCAGCCAACTCCCGTACCATCTTCGCTTGGCTTGGAGGCCCGGCCCGCGACTTGGAGGTTTGTTGACCGCACTCTCGACCCCGCACCTGACCGCGACTCAATCGCTCGCCCCGGGCGGGCCGCGGCGTTCGAGCGAGGCGGCCCCCGCGCGAACCGCGCGTGTGGCGGCGGTCATTGTGACGTGGAATCGCTGCCGTGCGGTGGACACTGTCCTCAAGGCCTTGGCACGCCAGTCGTATCCCCTGGATTGCCTTGACGTCGTCGTGGTCGACAACGCTTCTTCCGATGGCGCGACGGAGTTCCTGACCGCGGCTTGGCACCCCGATCACCTCTACCAGAACCAGACTGATCGGGCCGAGGAGCCCCGATTTTCCCGAGTTCCCCCGACCTCCGGCAACGGCGTCGCCCGTCACCCGTTCCGTTCGCTTTGCATCGTGCGGAACGCGAGCAACCTCGGGGGGTGCGGCGGCTTCAACACCGGATTCGGCTTTGTCGAGCAGTTCCTCGATCCGTCCGAGTCCCCGCTCGACTACATCTGGCTCGTCGACGACGATGTGGACCTCCCGGATCGCGCCCTGGAGCAACTGGTTTCCACAGCCTCGACGGATCCGGGCATCGGCATTGTCGGTTCCCGCACCGTGAACTTCGACGACCGCAAGACGACGATCGAAACGACGATCTACTTCGACCGCGAGAACGGATGGATGGGGCCAGACCCGACGCCCGACCATCCGGCGCACGCGTCGCACCAGGCGTGGAAGCAATCCACCGGCGGCACGCGCGGCGACCTTCCCTTCTCGGGGGTCCGCGACGTTGACATCGTCTCCGCGTGCAGCCTCCTGGCTCGCTGGAGCGCCGTGAAGAAGGTCGGATTCTGGGACCGACGCTACTTCATCTACTGCGATGATGCCGACTGGTGCCTCCGCTTCGCCCGAGAGGGTTATCGCGTGGTGTGCGATCTGGATGCCGTCGTGTACCACACCCACTGGCTTGCCAAGCTGACCCCCGCACGCGCCTACTACTCCCAGCGGAATCTTGTCTGGCTTACGCAGAAGGTCATGACCGGCCGCGCCCTCAAACGGGCGACGCTCCGCCGCCTCGGCAACCTCATGATCGACAGCCGCAAGGCCATGACCCACTGCCGCCTCTTCCACGCCGAGATCATCCGCCGGACAGCGCACGATGTTGTCACCAACCGCGGCGGAAAGCTCTCCGATGAAGGCCCGCCATTTGTCCCCCTGCTGGATGCGCTCGAGGCCTCGGGCGCCCTTCGCCCGGATTCCGATCTGCTCGTCATGTGCTCCCACGCCGAGTCCATCCACTGGGCCGACGAGTTGCGCGCCCGCGTGGCCCACGCCTTGATCGACCGGGACCGCGCGGCGGACATTCCTCGATGGACCTATCTCGTCCGCGAGGGAACGCCCGACCCTTCATCGCTCGATGCCAACGCCGCCAGACGCGTGATGTTCCAGCCAAACCGCGCTTCCAAGTGGCGCGTTCAGCGATTGTTCTTCGCCGCCCCGCCCTCCGCCGTCGTCGTGTTCGACCAGCACAACGAATGCCCTCTTCTCCGCAGCCGCGTCAACATCCACATCGATCGTCGGCGGCCAAACCACGCACAGGTCGAACGCGATGGGATTCTCCCTCGACTGGCCTTCCTCCGTCGCTGGGCATTCACGGCGATCCGTTGCACACTGTACGGCCTGCGCGTCAGGCCATTTGTCCGATCCAGCAGGTACGGCTGATATGCCGCGGCTCGAAACACCTGGCTTTGACCCACGCGAGCCGATCATCCCCGATGGATGGCCGTCGACTGATCGTCCGCTGACCATCGCCCTCCTGGGCTGGGCACGCCTTGCCTATCAGGCCACGCAGGGTTCGGGATACAACCTCTCCGCTTCGGAACTCGCTGCCGGGCTGGTCATGTCCGGTCATCGGGTCATCTACCTCGCATCGGGGCGGAAGTACAACCTTGTCCCCTGGATGCACATTGCCCACACCCAGCGGTGGCGCGGTGTGGAGTGCTTCGACCTGATCAACAGCCCCAACCTGTCCCCCGCGTCGTACAACTTCGGCAACATGCCGGCCGAACGTCGCTGCCCGCGGCAGACGGCCGCTGTCGTCGCGTGGCTGAAGTCGCGTTCGGTTCAGATCGTGCACATCCACAGTCTTGAAGGCTTCTCGCTGGACCTTGTTCCCTCGCTCCGCGCCGCTGGCCTTCCCGTCGTCATCACGCCGCATAACTACTGGTACGCCTGCCCACAAGTTGACCTGATGCACCAGGAACGGCACCTGTGCCTCGACTTCGATGGCGGCCGCAGGTGCGACACGTGCCTCCACAAGCGACGCCCGGGGACCCACCGCCTGAAGCGGCGCCTTGGGCAGGCGATTGAATCGGTTGTCGGCCAGGAGACAACGGGCGCAGCGCGGCTGCTGTTCAAAGCACTCAAACGCCGACTGGCCGGCCTGGAGAACCCGACGCCGATTGTGCCCTGCGGTGATCCCGAGACCGCCTCCGGTTTGAACCCGAGGCAAGGAGAGTTCGACGACGGGCTTATCCGCGCCCGACTCGCGCCGGAGTCCACCGACAACGTTCGGAAGCCGGTTTCCAAGGTCGCGATTGACGCCAACGAGGCCTTTCTGGCCGCGACGCACCATCTCACCGTCCTTCACGACTATGGCCAGCGCCGCTCCGACGGCATCGCCTCCCTCAACGCCGCATCCCTGGTGACGCCACCCAGCGACTTTGTACGCCGCTCGTACATCCGGATGGGCCTGGCCGAGTCCCGCGCCCGCGTCGTGCGCCTGGGACAGCCCCACTTCGACCAGTTGCACCGCCGCGCCAAGCGAAGCCCGTACTACACCCAGCGCCCGTGGGACCCCCGGCGCGATTCGCGCCCCCTTCGCCTGGCCTTCCTCGGCGCCATGCGGCCCAGCAAGGGAATTGACGTTCTGGCGGAAGCCATACCGCAGCTCCCCCGTGATATCCGCCAGCGGTGCCAGTTTCACATCCGCGCACAGGGCTTCGATTGGCCCGTCCGCAAGAAACTCGCCGCGTACCCGGAGGTCGCGTTCGCGGGAGGTTACGACATTCTGCAGTTGATCGGCGAGGCGGGCGAGTACGACGTCGGCCTGCTCCCCCATGTCTGGTTTGAGAACTCGCCGCTCGTGCTGCTCGAGCACCTCCACGCGGGCAAGTTTGTCATCGCGTCACGTCTGGGCGGTGTCGTCGAGTGGATTGACCCGCCGCGGAACGGTCTCCTGTTTGCCGGAGGGCATGCGGATCAACTGGCCGATTGCATCGAGCGACTCGTCACCGGCCGGATCGCTCTCCCCAGTCCGAGCGAGGTCCACGAGGCCACGCCGCTTCTGCGGAGCTATCCCGACCATGTTCAGGAGTTCGATCGGATCTACGCCTCGCTCGCCGCGGGTGGATCCGATCTTCCGAACCATCAACGCGCCGCGACGTCGCTCATCGAGAGCGCGCCGCCGAGGCAGGCGAGCGGCTCGCCAGCGCCGATGCGTTGACGCAGTTCTCCAGCCGGCCGGTCTCCATGAACACCTGCACGATGCGGACCGTTTCGTCGGCGACCGCGCGTTGCGACTGGTCCGTCGAGGCGCCGCAATGGTGCGTGAACGCCCCGGTCAATGGAGCAACGGGCGTGACAAACTCGACTCCCGAGCCCGCGGGCTGGTTCTCGTAGACGTCGAGTCCGAGGCGGAGGCCCCGCTCCGTCGCCGCGCGGCACATCGCCGCCTCATCCACGACGTCCCCTCGCGCCGTGTTGATGAACGTCGCTCCTCGCTTCATGCGGGCGAAGAACTCCGCATCGCAGAACTTCCTGGTCTCCGGGGTGAGCGCAAGGTGGACGCTCGCCACATCGCACTGGGGCAGGAACGCGAGCAGCTCCTCGCGAGACGACCCGGCGAACGCGATGCCACGCTCTCTCGCCAAGGATGGCGTCAGGTGGCGATCCCACGCGGCGACGGTCATCTCAAACGCGGCCGCCCGGTGGGCCACGGCCCGCCCGATCGCGCCGAAACCAACAATGCACAGAGTCGACCCCTTCAGGCCGTGCGCCCCGCCCGAGAAACCCTTCTTATCCCACCGATGGGCCTTGATCGCCGCCGTCTGGTCGGTGATCCGGCGGTCGCACGCGATGATGAGTCCGAGGGTCAGCTCTGCCACTGCGACCGAGTTCATTCCCGGGCAGTTGCACACGCCGATCCCCCTCTCCGTGGCCGCCTCGCTGTCGATGTTGTCCACGCCGGCGCCGGCCCGGATGATCGCACGCAGGTTCTTCGATTCCTCGATCGCCGCCCGGGGCACTTTCTTTGAGCGGACGATCAGCACCTCGGCATCACCCTTGCCAAGCCGACCGGGAAGCTCTTCAGCCTTGATCGACGGCTCGAGCATCACCGTACAGCCAAGCCGCTCCAGTGCCTGCACGCCCTCGGATTCGAGATTGTCAGCGATGAGTACACGCATGGTTGAAGTCTACACGACAAACCACACTGGAACAGTCTCAAAGCAGGGACCGATAGCCTCGCCGCGAGATGTGCTTCCAGGGGAGCAACGATAAAAGAGAAACGCCCAGCGGGAATACCACTGGGCGTTGCGGATAGTGCGAACTTGGGACCAGAGTGAATCAGTACGCGTTGCCGCGAACTTCGCTTGCACCGAAGTCGACGCCCTTCAGGCCGCTCCGCGTCCAGCGGTAGTAACCCCAGCCGTTGTCCGTCGCACCCGTAATCGCCGGGGGCTCCCAAGCAGAGGGGGTGTACGAGATCGGCGTCGGACCGCCGGTCGGCTGGTTGGGCTGCATGCCGCGGTTGCAGTCCGTGAACGTCGTGTTGCCCGGGGCCTGGTTGTCGCCGGTCTTGCGGACGAGCACCGAACCGTCATAGGCGAGCAGAGGCTGACGGCAGGCCGCCATGCCGAAGAACGGCTGCTTGGTGCCGAAGTGACGGGCGTTCAAGTCGTGCTGGTGAACCTTCTGAGACGGGAAACCGACATCGCCGAGCTTGCGGTTACCGAGCGTGCCGTTGGTTGTACCGGGCACGAAGTAGCCGTTGTGAACGCCGGCCTGGTAGATTCGGAGGCCGACCGTGTTGCGGTCGAAGGCGGAGGTCGGCGTCATGTACGAAGCGCTGTACGGCCAGCGGTAGTTGGCCGGATCGTTGCCGGCGGGCTGCGGCTGCGTCAGGTTCTGCTGGAACGCACGCCAATCCTGCCACGCAAGACGGGTCCGATCTTCCGGACACACGACAATCTTCTCGGGCAAGCGGGCCGCCCAGTAGTCCTGCAGGACCACGTGGCTGTACAGAATGTGCGGGATCCAGTTCGGGAAGTTGGCAATCGTGATGTCCGGCCGGTCCGCACGGCGATTGAAGATGTCGACGACCTGAGCGACGGCCGCGAGCAGGTCGGTTCCCTGCGCCGGGATGTTCTGCACGTACTGCTTGTTCGCCCGCCACGAGAAAGCCCAGATACGGTCCTGGAACTCGGACGAATAGCTCTGCGTGGCGATGCCGAACTGCTTCAGGTTCGAGCCGCAGATGGACAAACGCGACGTACGCCTCGCTTCCGCCAAGGCCGGCAACAGAATGCCGATCAGCAGCGCGATGATCGCAATCACCACGAGCAGTTCGATCAAGGTGAACCCGGTCCGTCGGTGATGTCCCATTCTCATCGGTGTTCTCCGAATGGCCGCTCTCGCGGCAACTTCTTCCCTAGGGTGAGCGCAACGCGAATGGCCGCGGCAAGAAACACCCCGATGCTTCCGGCTCCAGAGTGCCTTACCGAACATCCGTCGTCCAACCCTCCGAACCTTCAGCAGCAATAAGGTACCTTCCCTGCGCTTGCCTGTCTAGCCCCCCTTCACAACTTCCTTGCGGAATCCTAACTTTTGCCGAACCCTTTGCGCCGACTTGGCACACCCTGCTGGGATGTCCCAACAGACGAACATCCTTGCACAAAGGCCAAATGAACAGGCGACCGCCCGGAAGGCGGTCGCCTGCTTTGTGAGCCGAGGATCCCTTGAGTCAGTTTGCGACCTTGCTGGTGGCCTGGCGAGTAAACGCGATCTCCATCGCCTTGTACTCGACCCCCGAACGCGGATCCTTCATGAACATCTCCAGCGTCATGGCGTCAGGGCCGTTGTGCGTATGAACTTCGCGCATGACCGCTGGCTTCTTGGCGATCGGGCAGTTGTAGTTGTAGCTGAACGTGATGGTCTTGCCATCGGACGAGGGCTCGCCCGTGCCGTGCATGATGCCCGAGCCGCAGTTGTCCATCCAGGTCGAGACGAACTTCTGCGACACGTTGTCATAGCCCGTGAAGCCGAGACCGTGGAAGGGCATGCCGCCCATGTCGCCGGTCACTTCGATCTTGATGAACCGCCCATCCATGAGTGATGTGACCGTCTGCACACACTCGGACACCATCGGCTCCTTCATGTCCGGAGACATCCACGTCTTGTTCTTTCCGTGCCACGTGCCGACGGCTTTCGCAAGCTCCGCGTGGTGCGGCCCCGGCTGACCGGCTTCCATGCACGTCTGCATGTCCTGCATCTGCTGCGGCGTCATGCCGGGGATGCCGGGCTGCGCGTGATCGGACGGCGCGACCGGCTTGGCTGGCGCCGCCGGCTTTGTCGGCTGCGCGGGCTTGCTCTCCTTGGCGGGCTGGGCGATGGCGATGGATCCGGCGAGCGCGGCCAGACCGACGATGGCGAGAAGCGACTTACAGGTCATGCGAATCTCCTTTGTTTGGCTTGCTGGCGCTGCAGCACGGTGCAGCGCTCACCGTTCAGTGTAGGAGTGTTCCCCGGAAGACTCACGCCTTCTGCTTTGGCATTGGCTGAACATGGTCTTGAGCGGTCAATCAACACTGAGTCTGAGAGCATGGGACAGGGCTCGAATGTGACGGTGAAGCGACTCGGAAGCTGACGTACTGCAGCGGGTCGTATACCGTTCGGTGGTCGATCAGGAGTGCAGGACATGGGAAAGCAATCGAGTGATCTGGCGGGTTCCGTGGGGTTGCTGCTCCTACGGGTTGTGGTGAGCGGGTACATGATCACGCATGGATGGGGGAAGTTTCAGATGGTGTTGAACGGCAAGTTCGGCGAGTTTCCTGATCCGCTGGGGATCGGGAACGGAGTGAGCCTGGTCTCGGCGGCGTTTGCGGAGTTCATTTGTGCGATTCTGGTTGTACTGGGGGTGGCGACTCGGATGGCGTGCATTCCGCTGATCTTCACGATGTGCGTTGCGGCGTTCGTAGTTCACAGCAAGGACCCATGGACGATGTCGAAGGGAGCGGAGCTCTTCATGTCCGGGGCTGCGAAGTCGTGGAGCAGCAAGCAGCCGGCCCTGATGTTCGCGGCGGTGTATGCCTCGCTCCTGCTGACCGGGCCGGGGAAGTTGTCGGTGGATGCATTGGTTTGGCCGCGGCTTCGGAAGGGGCAGGCGGGCGGAGCGACGTAGGAGTGTGTAAGCTCGGGGCCTTTGAGAAAGGGAAGTCACATGGCGTACGTTGATGGGTTCGTGATTCCGATCAAGACGAAGAACATGGCGGCGTACCGCGTGATGGCGAAGAAGGCGAGCGTGATCTGGAAGGAGCACGGGGCGCTGGAGTATTACGAGGCGGTGGGCGAGGACCTTCAGCAGGGCTTCGGCATGCCGTTCCCGAAGCTGTGCAAGTGCGCGAAGGGGGAGACCGTGGTGTTCAGCTGGATTCTGTACAAGTCGAAGGCGCACCGGGATTCGGTGAACAAGAAGGTCATGAAGGACCCGCGGATCGGGGCGATGATGGACCCGAAGAAGAATCCGTTTGACATGAAGCGGATGGCGTACGGCGGGTTTGAGGTGTTCGTGAAGGCGGTGCCGTGAGGCTCAAGGTGCGCAAGGTGTTGGGAACGGGGGTTGCGCACCTTGAACGGCCTCAGAGCGGCGATTTGTCGGCGCGGGGATAGCTCGTCACGGTTGGAATCCTCGTTCGCTGGCGGCGCTCAGCTCGCTGCGATCTACCGTGAGCATTGGGCGGCTCTGGCCGTTCGTCGACCGGCTTTGTGCGCTGAAATGTGGCCATGACATTCTGCACCGGCGCGGTGTTACAAGGTGCGCCATGGGCTCAAGGTGCGCAAGCGAAGGGTTTCTTCCGATTGCTTCTGTTCATATTCGCACATTGATGACAGGGCCGGACTCGCCGTGAAACACCATGGCAGTCCATGGGTACCAGCGTCCCTCAGTCTCGCTGTACACAAAGCAGAGCACGACGGGCGCCTCGCCAAGCGGACCGGTCACTCGCATGTGCACGAACGCGACGGCCGCTTCGCGATGGTTGACGCGCTCGCTCATGCACTCGCTGCCGGGACACTTGTAGGTGCACTGGCTGGACACCATGCCTGCTTCGGCCTTTGGGAGTTGCCGCCCATTCGTGGTGGCGATCACACTTCCGTTGTCAACCGACAGCCATCTTGATTTGCGCTGGTCTACGGCCAACCAGTAGGCGCGGGTCTTGTCTTCGAGCGACAACTTCTCCCACTGCGTACCCGTGTAACCAAAGTCCATGTGCCCGCGAAGTTCGTCGGCTTGGGCCGCGACAATTGTGATCAGTTCGCACCCGCGATCCGACATGAAGCGGTGATAACTGTCAAAGTCGGGCGTCGCAAGCGCATGGACCACAGTTTTCAACACGACAAGGAGGTCGTCCCTGGCGGGCAGGTCGGGATCGTTGACTTCGAACTGGGCGCGAGCGATTGCTTCGACCGCGAGAGCTGCGGCAGAGTGGCGGGGCTTCACCCGGGATAGAGCTTGAATCTCGACACGAGGGGCGGGCGTGTCTTCACACTGTTCGCTTGGAAAGGCCATCCAGCCGTTGCCCGCTGCATCGGCATCAACGCATTGCGCTGTTTCACCGACCGGACGGCCCATCATCTCATTCGGCGTGCCCGTTTGGCATGCGGCAACCGCGAGCAGAAACGCTGCACTGCTTATCGTCAGGACGAACTCGCGCATTGCGGACCCTCCGAGTGGAGCAGGGTACACGTGTGCCGCCGAGGATGCAACACGTACACGACACAGGAACGCGTGAGAGGAGGTGACGGGGATCTGTCAGGCAGAAGGAACCCCGCGGCTCCATCTTGTCGCGGGTAAGCTGTCGGCCATCATGATCAGCCGACTCGGATTGTGGATTGCTCGCGTGTTTCGTGGGGTGGTGCCGGATCCCTTTGTGATCGCGGTGCTGTTGACCGTGCTGACGGCGGCGCTGGCGGTGGCGTTTGGGGATTGGGGTGGGAGGTCGGTTCCCGAGCGCGGGGCGGCGCTGCTGGACTCGTGGCGGGGCGGGTCCGGGCTTTGGAAACTGATGGACTTTGCGATGAAGATGTGCCTGATCCTCGTGACCGGGCATGCGCTGGCGGATGCAACGGTGGTGCGGCGGGGGCTACGGAAACTGGCGGGTGTGCCGCGGACGACGGCGGGCGCGGCGGCGATGGTGGGGTTCGCGGCGTGTGTGTGCGCCGTGGTGAACTGGGGGCTGGGGCTGATCGCGGGAGCGATTCTGGCGCGGGAGGTTGGGCGGGCGTTTCGGTCGCGAGGGCAGGCGGTGCACTATCCGCTGATCGTGGCCGCGGGGTATACGGGGTTGATGGTGTGGCATGGCGGGCTGTCGGGGTCGGCGCCGTTGTCGATGACGTCGAAAGTGGAGGCGGCGAAGGTGCTGCCGGCGAGCGCCATGGCGGGGCTTGGGGATGTGCCGGTCCCGCTGTCGGCGTCGCTGTTCTCGGGGATGAACCTGGTGGTGACGGGCGGGCTGCTGGTGATCGTGCCGGTGATGCTGGCGCTGTTGGCGCCGAAACGGGCAGAGGATTGTGCGTCGCCGCCGGTGGGCCTGGATTTGGCCGCGGGGGATGAAGACGGTCGCGAGGCGGGGCCGTCGACGGTGCCGGACCGGCTGGAACGATCCGCCCTGGTGATGCTGCTGCTCGCGTTGCCGCTGGCGGCGGCGACGTGGCGGTTTGTGCAGCAGAGGTCGCTGATGGAGTTCGGACTGAACGAGTTCATCGCGGCGATGCTGATGGCTGGGCTGGTGCTGCACGGGTCGCTCCGCTCGTACGGGAAGTCGGCGGAGGAGGCGGCCAAGGGGTGTGCGGGGATCATCCTGCAGTTCCCGCTGTACGCGGGGATCATGGCGATGATGGAGGCGTCGGGATTGGCGCGGATGATGGCGGAGGCGATTGCCTCTGCGGGCGGGGCAAGGCTGACGCCGGTGCTGACGTTCGTGGCCGCGGCGGTGACGAATCTCTTTGTGCCTTCGGGAGGCGGGCAATGGGCGGTGCAGGGCCCGATTGCGCTGCAGAGCGGGATGGCGGCCGGAGTCCCAATGGGGAAGATGGTGATGTCGGTCGCGTACGGGGATCAACTCACGAACATGCTGCAACCGTTCTGGGCGCTGCCGCTGTTGGCGATTACGGGGGCCAAGGCCCGGGACATCGTGGGATATTGTGCCGTGGTGATGGTGGCGGGCGGGGTGTGGATTGGGGTGTGGCTGGTTCTGATGTAGGGGAGTTGCTTCGCGGTCCGGCGGCAGCGGAGAGGGCTTTCGGGACCGTCTGCCGAGGTTGCGCACAACTTCGTCTGTCCCCATGGCATGACCTTGCCCAGGCTAACCGAAGGGGGTCTGGATACTCATCCGCGGCTCGGCAGGCACCGTGTCTTGCGAGAAACAACATCACCGAGACTTGACATGAGACTATTGTCTTATTATGCTACCTTTGTTTCATACGCATTCCGACCGGAGATTCCAGATGACCATTGACCTTCGCCCCGTCGTGGCAGCGGATGTGAAGCCGCTTGCCCGGATCTGCTACGAGGCATTCGGGGCCCTTCATGAGCGGCATTCAACGCCTCGGGACTTTGACTCTTTGGAAACGGCGGAGATGGTGATCGGGATGCTGGCGTCGAATCCGGCATTTGCGGGGTTCGCCGCGAGGGTGGATGGGCGGCTGGTGGGGTCGAACTTCATTTCGTTCGTGGATGAGGTGGCGGGGGTCGGGCCGATCACGGTGGATCCAGCTTGCCAAGGCGCCGGCGTTGGCAAGGCGCTGATGCGGGCGGTGCTGGAAGAGGCGTCGCGGCGGGGCGTTCAGCAGGTGCGGCTGCTCCAGGAAGCGATTAACACCACTTCGCTCTCCCTGTACACCTCGCTGGGCTTCGAATGGCGCGATTCGGTGGCGATCATGTTGGCGGGCGGAAAGGGGGATTCGGCGTGCAGGCCGATGCGTTCGAGGGATCTGGATTCGGTGGAGCGGATCGCGGAGCGTCAGTATGGCGCCTCGCGCCGGCGAGAGGCGGAGTCCGCACTGGCCGCAGGTCTGCCGGCGTTCGTACGGGAATCGCGTGGAGAAGTGACGGCCTATCTGCTGCCCGGGTTCATGGGGCATGGGTTCGGGCCGGACGTGGAAAGCATGGCGGCATTGGTGGGCCATGCCGCCACGACGGCGCCGGCGATGTTTCACCGGATATTCGCGCCGCTGAGCCAGGGGTCGTTCTATCGGGAACTGCTTCGGCGTGGGTGCAGGACGGTGAAAGTGATGAGCTACATGACGGTCGGGCCGTACACACCGCCGCGGGGCGTGTGGATGCCGTCGATCCTGAACTGAACGAAAGAGGGAGCCATGTCGCTGACACGTGAACAGATGGACCGGAAGATCGAGGAGCACTTCGGGTTTGAGGCGTCGGACAATGTGGAAGGGGTGGTGGCGACGCTGGCGCCCGATGCGGTGCATGACATCGTGGGGTATCCGACAGGGCCGACGCGGGGGCGTGACCGGGCTCGCGAGTTTTACACGCGGATGTTTGCCGACCTGGCGGAGAGTTCCGTGAAGGTGATCAAGCGGCTCTACGGCGATGGGTTCATGGTGGATGAGTCGATGTGGGAGGGGCGGGCGCCGGGGAAGCCCTTCGGGCTTGAGGGCAGGAATCGGCCTTTGAAGTTCCGCATTCTGCACGTGGTTGAGTTCTCGCCCGATGGGCACATTCAGCGTGAGCAGGTATGGCTGGACATGGCGGCGATCATGCAGCAGCTCCCGCAGGATTGAGCATGGCGAAGCATGTGGCACATAACGGCACGAAGCACGCGCCCAAGCCGGGGAGGGACAACCAGCGCCGCCGGACGCGGAAGGACCTGCTCGCGGCGGCGGCGAAGCTGATGAAGTCCGGGCGAACGCCGGACATGGATGAAGTCGCGGCGGAGGCGATGGTGTCGCGTGCGACCGCGTACAGGTACTTTCCGACGATCGAGGCGTTGCTGTTTGAGGCGATGGTCGATGAGGCCGTGCCGGATGGAGCGGCGTTGTTCGCCGAGGATCGATCGACGGACGTCGTGTCGAGAGTCGATCGAGCGGAAGCGGCGTTGCACGAAGTCTGCTACCGGTACGAGGGCCCGCTGCGCGCCATGCTGGCGGCGAGCCTGGAGCGCGGCAGTCTGGAAGGCCGACATGAGGCGACGGAAGTTCCTGTTCGCCAGAATCGGCGGTCGGCCCTCATCGCGGCGGCGCTCGAACCTGCCAAGGCTGCCATGAGCGAGGCCCGTTACACGCGACTCTGCGCGGCGCTTGCGCTGGTGTTCGGCACGGAATCGATGATCGTGTTTCAGGATGTGCTGCGGATGGAGGCGAAAGAGGCGCGGCGTGTCAAGCGATGGATGATTGAGTCGCTCGTCCATGCGGCGATGAGCAGGTAGGTCCGAAGTCCGGGCTTTACGCGAAGTAGATCCCGTGTTCCGCGGCAATCTGAATCAGGCGGGGCATATCCGGAGGACCGGGCTTCGCACACTCCGCCGCGGCACGGGCAAAGAAGTTCTCAAAGCCGGATGGCGCGGTGTGGAGCACCATGCGGAGGGGCGTGGTGCCCGCGTTGCGGAACGAATGGACAACGCCGCGGGGCGTGTACACCACGGTGCCCACCGGGACTTCAGTCCACACGCCGTCCCTGAAGAACTCGGCCCGGCCTTCGACCACGAGGAACCACTCATCCTCGTTCATGTGACGGTGCGGCGGCGGCCCCCCGCCGGGCGGGGTGACCGTCCTGAACATGGAGTATTGACCGTTGGTCTGGGCGCCAGTCAGGACGGGTGTGATTTCATCGCCGAAAGCGCGAAGAGCTTGGCCGGCCGTCGGAGGGACGATGATGGTGGAGGGCAGGGTGTTCATGGTTGTCCCGTGAGTGTCCGCAGAGGTTCAACACACTTCGTCGTCGCAGGGAGTCGATGGTATCACGGGCGAGGCACATGCTGATCGATCAGGATCGGGTTGCCGTCAGGATCGACGAGCGTGATGAAGGCGGGGCCGGTCGAGGAGGGATCGGCTTCGGTTGTGATCGTGATTCCGGCGGTCTTGAGGCGCTTCTGGATGTCGCGCACATCCTCGAATGATGGCAGGGTCTTGGTGGAACGGTCCCATCCTGGATTGAACGTCAGCGTGTTCTTGTCGAACATGCCTTGAAACAGGCCAATGGTGGCGGTGTCGTTCTGGAGAATGAGCCACTTCTTCTGATCGCCACCAATGGGCTTGAAGCCAAGTTTTTCATAGAACGCGCGGGAGGCGGCGAGATCCTTGACGGTGAGGCTTACGGAGAAGTTGCCGAGCTGTAAGGCGGCGGAACCTTCAGGCGTTGAGTTGGTTGGACCAGCGGGGGTCGCGGCGCAACCGCACAGTGCCACACCGGCCACGCAGACGATCAATCGAAACATGCCCATTTGTGTTTCCATGATGGAGGGAGACCTGTCAAGTGTAACAGGTGTTCTCGGAATGCGGGATAGTGACAACACGAGAACGCTGATGCCATCACTTCAACCGCACCAACTTCCCCTTGCGCTTCACGATGTTCTTGTAATCCCACTGAATCTCCGCCGCCTTGGCGAGCCAACGCTTGAGATCGGCGGGCACAATCTGCTTGACAGAGGTGAACCTCGCTTCCGCGGCCTTGAAACTCCCCTCCTTCTGCAACTCCGGCTCGTCAAACGACTGGCCGCTCCAGAACAACAGCCGGATGCAGTCCTTGAGCTTGCTGTACCCCGCGATGGGATTGCCATCCAGAAACCACACGGGATGCCGGTGCCAGATCTTGCTCTCCGCGCCGGGAAGGTGCCGGTCGATGGCCTTGGCGAGGGCGTCGCAGATTCGCTTGTCGCTCGGCGATTGCGCGGCGTTGTAGTCGCGGATTTCCTGGGGAATCGACATTGATCGCGGACTCCGTGTCGGCTGAGAGTGTTTACCGCTTCTGGTACTTCCAGTTCCGAATCTTGCCTTCCGAGATCCACTCCACCGCGGTGGCGATGCGAACACGACGCGTCTCCTCCCGCTTGGCTTCCGTAATCCAGTCAATGTACTCACGCTTCTGACTGGGCGAGAATGATTCGAAGTTCGCGAGAGACTTCTTGGACTTCTTCAGCGCAGCTCCGAAGTCCGCCGGCAGTCGCGCGGGCTTCGCCTTGTGCTTCGGCAGCGCGACGCCTTCATCATTGAGCCTCTTGGCCTCCTTGATGATCTTGAGCAAGACCGCATCCGAAGGCAGTTCGGAGATGTGCGAGATGCGAGCCGCTTCGGGGTCCCGCCCCTTGACGCCCCAGCTTAGTTTCTCCCCGGCTTTCGCAAAGGTGGAGTCCTTGTCGCGAAGGAGGAGCTTGGACTTCCAGAAGCCGAACGCACAGTGCTTCTTGAACGCCATCATGCCGCACAGCGGCCCCTTGTGCTCGAAGGCCGGCGCCCCCCACTTGATTTTCTCAATCACATCCGGACACGCCTTGTGCACCATCGCCCGCAGCTTCCTCAGAATCGGCTTTGCGAAGTCTCCGGACTGAGCGATGTACGCATCTACAAGCGGATCGGTGGTCGGCATGCCCGACGTTATGCCGGTTCGGGCCAGGCGATCAGCGGGAGCGCTTCAAAGCTCCGCGCCCCGTCTATTGGTTCGACAGATGGGCATCGAGCCGCCGACCAAGCACCGTAAAAAGTGGAGGGGGAAACAAGGTTCACACGCTCAAAAGCGACAACCCCGCAAGTCCTTGACCTGCGGGGCTCTACGCGTGAATCGGGGTGACAGTACACCAATAGAACTTTTCTTGGAGGGTGTTAGGGTGTGGGAGGCGGGAATCAAGCCGCTATTGGCCGCACTCTGACACCCCGGTCGCCGCGCTCCTACTCGCGTGAATCGCGTTTAGCCACGACGGCACTAAGCGTCTCGCGGGCGGGGCTGGCGTTGGGCTCCTTCAACTAGCAGTCCTCGTTGATCTACCCGTTCGAATTGCTCGTTTCGCCACTCAATCTCAGGGGCGCGGCATGACCCCACGTCCATGCCGAACACAAACGCTCTTCCCTCCCAAACCACTCCGTAGGTCTGCGCAGGCCCCTTGCGATAGAGTCCTACAAGCTGAGGCGAACCGCCCGTGGCGGGATCATTCCCGGAGCGAACTGCATCGCAGAAACCTCCAAATGTCGCTCGACTTGTTCGACCTCCAGCGGGATGAGTCTCGCTCCAACGCGAGGCCGCGTTGGAGATGGCTTTGGAGCCTGAACCACGGATGGCGAACACCCCCGACTCGTCCGGCAATTTGACACGCGGGGGATTCGCCAAAGCAGTCCCACCCGGTGCAGCGATCTCAAAACACGCAAACGTAGAAGACATGCCCACCCCGGATCGCGTGCAGTACAGCAACGAAAATGGCCCTCGAAAGCGCGGGGAATAGTCGACGAGGGCCGCATTTACGAGTTCACAAACGATCTCCGCCTTGTCCTCGCACGTGACGCACCGATCCATCGCGCCACTGTCGATTACCGCAACCACTTGTCCCAGGACCTGAGAAGGGAATACAACCTCGCCGCAGTATTCCAGCATT
>JAHBXE010000011.1 GCA_019636625.1 Phycisphaeraceae bacterium | reverse complement strand
CAACGCGGCCGGGGTTTCAAGGGAGCATCGGATCGAGGTATTGGACCGCGGCCCGCACATCCGCGATGCGGTCACTGCCAGACTCGCGCTCGATCACGAGGTTGCACCGAAGATCCGCGTCGCGATAGACGTAGAAGAAATCAGGCCAGCGCACCGCGCCGTCGCCGAGCGGCGTCTCCGTTCCCCACGTGCCGGGCCGATCCGTCGGGCGGGCGTCCTTAAGGTGGACCTGCGCGACATGCGGCGAGAGCCGCGTGAAGGCGGTGATCGGATCGCCCATGCCGTAGAGGATCATGTTGGCGGGGTCGAAGTTGACGCCCACGGGCGCGGGCGAAGAGCCGGCGCTGCCGTTCTCGGCATTCAACTCGTCGAGCACGCCAAGCAGCGTGTCGGCGGTCTCCTGCCCGGTCTCGAGGGCGATGCGCACGCCTCGCGACCCGAACACGCCCGCCAGTGTGCGGAGGCGGTCGAGCATCCGTTCTCGCTCCGGGTCGGCCGGTTCGTGCGGCAGGAAACCGGCGTGGAACGTGACGAGGGCGAGGCCGAGACGCTGCGCCAGGGCCGCATTCGCCTCCGCCGCGGCCAGGTTCTCCGGCCACGTCTCGTCCGGACGCACGCCTCCCGTGCGCCGGATGGATTCCAGCGTCGAGTAGTCTTCGCCCTTCATGCCCATCATGCCGCTGACGACGACGATCTCGGCCTCGCCGAGCGTGCGGACGGTCTCGCCCTCGTCCCACTCGCCGCGCCGGATCGGGTCGAGGGCAATCTGAACCGCATCCAGCCCGCACGCCCGCACCTTCGCGGCCAGGTCGGCCGGGCCGGTCGGCCGGAGCGACCACGAGCAGACAGCCAGTCGCGGCCCGGTCACACCGCGGTCTCCGACTGGTCGGGGCCGAGGGGCGTGGCATCGACCTGCTCCGGCGTCGCGGTCACTCGGTCCTTGAAGAACAAGAAGAAGACGACCATGACGCCCGCCGCGAAGAGGCATGGCACGAGCCAGAGTTTGTTCCACGCGATGACGGCCGTGCCGTCGGCGGCGGGGGTCGAGTAATAGTCCACGAGCCTGCCGGCGACCTGCGCGCCGATGAACATGCCCAGCCCCTGCGTGACGAGCACGAGGAAGCCCTGCGCCGAGCCGCGGACGTGGACCGGAGCCTTCTTGTCGGTGTAGATGAAGCCGGTGACGAAGAAGAAGTCATAGCAGATGCCGTGCAGAATGATGCCGATCAGCACCAGGTGCATCATGTGGTTGCCGGTCGCGCCGTCCCAAGCGCCGGCGAAGAGGCCGTACCTGGCGACCCAGGCGCCCATGCCGATCAGGAGCATCCACTTGACGCCGAGCCGGGCGAAGCAGAGCGGCATGACGAGCATGAAGAAAATCTCTGAGATCTGGCCGGCGGACATGGTGAAGGCGATGCGCTCGAAGCCGACCGCGCCGGCGAACTGCCCCGCGAAGGCGTAGTACGCCGCCAGCGGGATGCAGATGAGGAACGAGCAGATGATGAAGACGGCGAACGAGCGGTCCTTCATCAACACCAGCGCGTCCATTCCGATCGCGTCGCGGGCGGAGAACGCCTTGCCCTTCGCCGGCGGCGGCGTGTGGGGCAGGAAAAACGAGAACACACCCAACATCAGCCCGGACGCGCCTGCCACGTAGAACATGCCCGCGGACGTATCGAGCGCCAGGAACGAAACCACCCAGTTCGCCACGATCCACCCGATCGTTCCGAACACGCGCACGAGCGGGAACTGCTTTTCGCCGTTGGTCAGGTTGTGGAAGGCGAGCGTGTTCGTCAGGCCGAGCGTGGGCATGTAGAGGAGCATGTGCGCGAGCACAGCGATGATGAAGAGTTGCGGGGAGACGCCCGCGGCCGCCGGGGCGGCGAGCAGCGCCAGGCCGCCGAGCAGGTGCATGATGCCCAGTACACGCTCGGTGGGGAAGAACCGGTCGGCGACCATGCCAAGGAAGAACGGCGAGACGATCGCTGCGATCGGTCCGACCGAGTACGCCCACCCAATGAGCGAGCCGGACATGCCGCTCGCGTTCATGAACGGCCCCATCGTGACGTACCACGCCCCCCAGACGAAGAACTGGAGGAACATCATGAGGGAGAGGCGGGCGGAGACGGATCCGGGAGTTGGATTCATGTTGGGCGGAGAGTTTACCAGTTTCTCCCGCGGCTCCGCGGTCCGTCGGAGAACCCGGCGGTGGAGGGGAGTTGGGCCGCGTACGGGAATCAGCCGCTTGCATCCTGGGCCGGTTCCGGGGAGGATGGGGCTTGGAGGTTTCTTATGTCGATCACCCGTCGTGCGTTTATGAAGACCGCCGCTTTGACCGCTGCCGCCGCCGCGCTTCCGGCGAGGTCGTGGGGTCGGGTGCTTGGGGCGAATGACCGGTTGAACATCGGGGTGATCGGGACGGGGGGTATGGGGACGGTGCACGTCAACGGGTTCATGAAGATGGCGGGGGCGGAGAACATCGCGGTGACGCGGGTGTGCGATGTGTACCGGAAGCGGCTGAACAACGCGGTGCGGATCATCGGGGGGAGTGAGGGGTCTGGGTCGATCGAGTACGAGCGGGTGCTCGATGACAAGGATGTGAACGCGGTGCTGATCGCGACGCCGGACCACTGGCACACGAAGATCGCGATCGAGGCGATGCAGGCGGGGAAGGATGTGTACGTCGAGAAGCCGCTGTCGCTGACGATTGAGCAGGCGATTGCCTGCCGCGAGGCGGTGAAGAAGACGGGTCGTGTGCTGCAGGTCGGGCCGCAGGGGACGAGCGAGGGGCGGTGGTGGAAGGCGCGGGAGGCGATCGGGGCGGGGCGGATCGGGAAGGTGGTGTGGAGCCAGGCGAGCTACTGCCGCAACTCGCGGGAGGGGCAGTTCAACTGGCGGATCGACCCGGAGGCGGGGCCGAGCGGCACGGGGGACAACTACATCGATTGGGACCGGTGGCTGGGGCACGAGCACGGGCTGGCGGCGAAGATCCCGTACAACGCGGATCACTTCTTCCGGTTCCGGAAGTACTGGGCGTACAACGGGGGCGTGGCGACGGACCTGATGTACCACCGGTTGGCGCCGCTGCTGATCGCGATCACGGGGGCGAACGGGGAGTATCCGTCGCGGGTGGTCGCGGCGGGCGGGCAGTACATCGAGAAGGATGGGCGGGATATTCCCGATTCGTTCATGCTGATGATCGACTATCCGAGCGAGCACACGATTGTGCTGGTGAGCGTGATGACCAACGATGTGCCGCTGCCGGATGTGATCCGCGGGCAGTACGGCACGATGGAGCCGGCGGGGAGCGGGTGGAGCTTCAAGGAGCAGGGGGTGTGGGCGCCGGAGTTCCGGAAGGCGAACGCGGACTACGTCAAAGTGGCGCGGGTGAAGAACGACAAGGGCGAAGAGCGGGATGATCCGCCGGCGGGTCGGGCGTCGTTCGAGATGGAGGCCAGGGACAGCCGCGGGCACGTGGAGAACTGGCTCGATGCGATCCGCGGGAAGGCGAAACCCAACTGCAACATTGATCTGGGCTGCTCGACGATGGTGGCGATCAAGCTTGGGGTGGAGTCGTACCGGCAGCAGAAGATGATGAAGTGGGACGCGAAGGCGGAGCGGGCGGTTTCGTGAGGGGCCTTCGATGCAGCACGCCGGGCCGGTGGCGGTCGATTACGATGTGACCGAGGCGGACGTGGTGGCGCTGCACTGCCGCGGCGTGCTTCGGTCGCCGATGTTTGAGCGGGCGTACCGGCGCCACCTGCGGACCGGGGTGATCGGGGGTGTGCTGGTGGCGGCCATGCTGGCGGGCACGGGTTACTACACCGCACGCACGGGGATGAACCCGGTCAATCGGGCGGTCCTGTGGGCGGGGATCTACGTGGTCGTGTGGTCGGTGTACGCGTTTACGACGCTGCGGCGGTCGGTGTTTGAGCGACGGCTCCGCCGGAGCGTGGAGCAATCGGTCCGGGGCGGGGAAGTACCTATCACGCTTGGTCCGGCGAGAGTGGAACTGCGTCCGGCGGAGGTGTTTTACTCGGATCGGGAGAACAAGGTCGGGATCGAGTGGAGCAAAGTGGCCAAGGTGGAGGAAGAAGCGGGGGACTTGTACATCACGGGAACGGGCGGCGTGGTAATCCGGATACCGGCCTCTGCATTCCCCACCGATGTCGAGCGATCGGAGTTTCGGCAAGAGGCCGAGGATCTCCGGCGGGCGGCGGCACGCGCAACACCCGCGCCCTGAATCGACATCGGGGGAAACCATTCCGTGTCGTCAACTTGCACGACCAAGAACCTGTGATAAGCTGGAGGCAGGTGGTCGTATCCGGTTCGGTATCCGGACGGAAAAGCGTGGTGATGGAACCAAAGAGGTTCGTTGTCAAGCTGCGGAATCCCGCAGCGCACAGGCCCACTCTCTCCGTAGCGCACGGCGTTCTCGCCGCGGCGGAACATGTCGCGTGCGCCCACCGGGTGATGGAGTTGTACTTCAAGACGGCCAAGCGACCGGGGGATCGGGTGGTGATCTGGCACCAGTACTTCGCCGCGGCGGGGGCGGTGGCGGACCTTCGGGCGAGGTTGATGCGGTACAAGCCGTGCGAGCTGGCGGCGCGGGAGTACCTGGTGAAGGAGAAGCCGAAGCTGGTGGCGGTGTTCGATCGGCTGGTGGCGAGGCAGATCAAGGGGGACCTGCCGATGCAGATGTGCTGCTTTGCGCAGACGCACTTCTGGTCGCACTGGAACGAGGCGGTGTCGACGGAGTTCGTGGCATCGCTCGGGTTTGACGGGAATGACCCGCCGATGATCGTGACGCTGGAGGATGGGGAAGGGTCGTCCACGGGAAGTCCGTGGATCAAGGAAGCATGGCGGCGCACGTGGAAGCGGGAGTTCGGGATTACCGAGGCGAAGCTGCGTGTGATGATGCGGGAGATTCAGGCGCTGTGCCAGAGCGCGGGGAAGATGGGAAGGCACGCGGCGGTTGGGATCCTGCTTTCCACCGGCGCCACGATCGAGGCGCAGGCGGGGGTGGCGGAGGACGAAGGTGGGGATGAGGAGGGGACGGAGGTCGCGGCCGAGGTGGTCGTCACCAAGTCCGGGGCGCGGGCGAGAATGTCGGCGTAGGCACGGGATCGGGAGTGGATTGCCGGCGGTGAGTTGTCATTCGAGCGGGGTCTTGCCGGGCATGGCGACGGCGGCGACGGGAAGCGGGCCGAACTCGTACGAGGGGGGCGAGAGGTCGAGCTTGCTCTTCATGGCGAAGTCCCACGTGACGGTCTTTCCGGTGTAGGCGGCCATGCGGCCCATGATCGCGGTGAGCGTGGACTCGGCGATCTGCTTTGCCTCGTTGACGTGCTTGCCGGAGCGGATGGCGGAGAGCAGGTCGATGTGCTCCTGCACGTAGGGGTTTGATTCCTTGCCGTCGAACTTCCAGGCCTGGTTGCCGGTGATTTCGGCGAAGCCGGGGCGGGTTCGGAGCGTGCCCATCGTGCCGTGGACGACCTCCTCGACCTTGCCGTCGGTGCCGTCGATCTGGCGGCACATGGAGAGGACGTGGATGCCGCCGGGGTATTCGTATTCGACGGCGAAGTGATCGAAGATGTGGCCGTACTCGGGGGCGGTGCGGACCTGGCGCCCGCCCATGCCGCTGGCCCGGATGGGGTGGCCGCCGATGGCCCAGTTGATGACGTCAAGATTGTGGACGTGCTGCTCGACGATGTGGTCGCCGGAGAGCCAGGTGAAGTAGAGCCAGTTGCGGAGCTGCCACTCCATGTCGGATTCGTTCTCGCGGCGCTTCTGGACCCAGAGGCCGCCCTGGTTCCAGTAGCAGCGGGCGGAGATGATCTGGCCGCAGCGGCCGGACTTGAGCTGTTCCATCGCCTGGAGGTAGCCGTTCTGGTGGCGGCGCTGGGTTCCGGCGACGACGCAGAGTTTCTGGGCGTCGGCGATCTCCGCCGCGGCGAGGACGCGGCGAACGCCGGCGGGGTCAACGGCGCAGGGTTTTTCGAGGAAGACGTGCTTGCCGGCGCGGATGGCGGCGTCGAAGTGAATGGGGCGGAAGTGGGGGGGCGTGGCGAGGATGACCAGGTCGACGCCGGAGGCGATGACCCTTTTGTAGGCGTCCATGCCGACGAAGCAGCGGTCGTCGGGAACGTCGATGCGCGGGGTGAAGGCTTCCTGTTCGAGAAGGTTCTGGCGGGAGGACTTCACGCGGCCTTCGAAGGCATCGCCGAGGGCGGTGATGCGGACGCCGGGGTCGGCGGTGAGGCAATCCACGGCAGCGCCGGTGCCACGCCCGCCGCAGCCGATGACGCCGACGTTGATGGAGTCGGAACGGGAGCGGGAGGCGAGGGCGGAGATGGGAGTGAGGGAGAGGGCGGCGGCGGCGAGGGAGGAGGACTTGACGAAGTCGCGGCGGGAGAGGGGGTGCATGGGGGGCTCCGGGTGGCACGCCTCTCCGAAGCGTGCGTGTTTCGCTGCTGTCATTCACGCCTCGGAGAGGCGTGCCACCAAAGGGCATTTCATCACATCGCGAAGAGTTTGTCCATCTGGTCGGAGATGGTGCGGAGGCGGGTTTCATCGCCGCCAGCGACCTCGGCGGTGGCCCAGTTGCCGGCCGGGGCTGTGGAGTAGCCTGTCTGGTCGAGGGCCTTCATGACGGCGGGCCAGTTGGCGTCGCCTTCGCCCAGTTCGACGCGGAAGCCCTCCCAGAGCCCCTTCTCGTCGCGCTTCTTGCGGGAGAAGTCCTTGATGTGGAGTTTGACGATCCGCGGGCCGAGGATGCGGACCCACTGGTCGGGCCAGCCGAAGTTGATGACGTTGCCGATGTCGAAGTGGAAGGCGACGGCCGGATCGTCGAACTCGTCGACGTAGCGGGCGGCCTCGAGGGGGCTGAGGAGGAAGCCGTTCCAGACGTTCTCGATGGCGATCTTGACCTTGAGATCGCGCGCGAGGGGGATCAGGCGGCGGATGTTCTTCTGGGTCAGGCGCCAGCACTCGTCGTACGGAAGGCCGTCGCGGACGATCCCGGGGACGAGGAGGATACTGGAGCACTTGAGTGTGCCGGCATCGCGGAGACAGGTTTCCAGGGCCTTGATGGCCCGGTCCTGGGCCTGCTCGTCGGGGGCGTTGAGGGGGACGCGCCAGTGCTCGGAGTTCACGAGGCCATGGACGGTGATGCCCGTCTTGGCGGCGGCCTCGGTGATGTCCTCCATGCGGAGCGAGGTGGGGGAGTCCATTTCGACGCCCTCGAAGCCGCAGTCGTGGATGACCTTGAACTTGTCCTCGATGGAGCGGCCGGGGCCGATCATGCCGTACATGACGGCCTTGCGGAGGGTCCGCCGCGGGCCGGAGGATTCGGGCTGCGCCAGGCCGCGGGTGGAGAGAGCGGCCGCGGCGAGGGCGGAGGTCGCGAGAAAGGAACGGCGGGAGAGGTGAGGCATGGGGGCGCTTTCGAGGAGCTCAGGCTGCGGCACAGAGGAGGAGACAGGAGTTGAGCGGAGCTTCCGACGGCTCTGGCGCCGATCCTCTTCTTTGTGCTCTCTGCATGCGAGGAATGCTCGGGGGCCGCGCGTGGTTCAGATGAGTTTCCGCTTGCCGGGAATGGCCACTTCGGGGGTGGGGAATGGGCCGAACTCGAGCTTGTCGGGGACGAGGGACTCCTTGGACTCCATCGCCTGCTGCCAGGAGACCGTCTGGCCTGTGTAGGCGGCCATGCGGGCCATGATGGCCATGAGGGTGCTGTTGGCGCCGCGCTCGACATCGTTGATGGGCTTGCCCTCGCGGATGGAGCGGAAGAGGTCGTCGTGCTCGTTCTGGTACATGGCGGAGGCGTCCTCGGGCTTGCCGGGGCCCTTCCAGGTGATGGCGTTGGACTTGTCCTTGAAGTGGTACGTCGGGACCCAGCCGTTGATGATGGCCGAGCCGGACGAGCCGTGGATGTAATCGGTGTTGTCGCTGGGGCACCCGTCGATCTGGCGGCAGGTGTGGAACGCGCGCCGGCCGTCGTCGTACTCGTAGATCGCGGCGAAGTGGTCGAAGACATCGCCGTGCTCCGGCCCGGAGCGGGCGGCGCGCCCGCCGAGGCATGTGACTTTGGTCGGCATCTTGTCGTTCATGGCCCAGGCGAGGCGGTCGACGGAGTGGATGGCCTGCTCGACGATGTGGTCGCCGCTGATCCAGTTGAAGTGCCACCAGTTACGCATCTGGAACTCGAGGTCGGACCACTCGGGCTTGCGCGGGCGCTTGGAGAGCGTGCTCGTGTGGTAGGTCGTGTGCGCGGAGACGACATCGCCGATGGCGCCGGAGTGGAGGCGATCGAAAGCGCCCTTCATGCCGGTGTTGAAGCGCCAGCAGAAGCCGACGAGCGAGGCCAGGTTCTTCTGCCTGGCCTTCTCCGCGGTTTCCAGGACGAGGCGGATGCCGGGGGAGTCGACCGCGAGGGGTTTTTCAGCAAAGACGTGCTTGCCTGCGGCGATGGCGGCGCGGTAGTGCTCGGGCCGGAAGGCAGGATACCCGGTGATCAGGACGACATCGACGCCGCTTTCGATCACCTTGTGGTAGTTGTCGAAGCCGGTGAACTGGCGCTCCGCGGGGACCTGGACCTTGCCGGGGGCGTCGTCGCCCATCTCTTCCGTGATGGCCTTCAGGCTGGAAGCGAGCCGATCGGCGAAGACATCGCCCATGGCGTGGAGGATGCAGTTGGAGTCGGCACGCAGGGCCTGGACGGCGGCGCCCGTGCCGCGCCCGCCGCAGCCGATCACGCCGACCTTGAGGGGTTGGGTCAACCGGGAGAGGCCGGAGGAGGCGAGGGCGGGCGAGGCGGCGATCATGGCTCCGGCGACGGTGCCGGCCGAGAGACGGACGAAGTCGCGCCGGGACAGCGAGTCAGCGTGGAGCGGGCGGGGCGGGGTGGTCATCGATGCGGTCCTTGGGTGTGGCGGGGGGAGTATTCGAGTCGGGATGGGCCTGTGTGGGGGACGCTGTTCGGGCGGGCGAGGGGGCCGGCTCTCCCGGCTTGAGTTCACGCACGATGCGGAAACCGACGAAGGAGCAATCGGACAGCCACCACTTGCTCTTGGGGATCTGGGGATCGCTGGCGTTCCAGGCGGGGGACTGCTTCATGCGGTCCGAGACTTCGAGCTCGGACGCTGCATCCTTGAAGGACCCGCCCTTGGTTACCGGTTTGCCGTCGTGGCCGACGACCCATTCCGCGGCGTTGCCGAGCATGTCGAAAAGACCCCAGGCGTTGGGCTTCTTCGACGCGACGGGATGGGTCTTTTCTCCGGCGTTGTCCTTGAACCACGCGAAGTCGGCGAGCGCGTCGGCCGCGACGCCGTGCGGGTCCCCGGCGCGGGCGGCGTGTTCCCACTCGGCTTCCGTGGCGAGGCGGTAGGTGTGCCCGGTCTTTTTCGAGAGCCACTTGCAGAACTCATCGGCGCCCTTGAAGGACATGCCGATGGCGGCGTAACCGGCGTGGCCGAAGCCGCGGTCCGGCGGGATGTAAGGCTTCGATGGTTTCGTGGTGGCGTCGGCATCGGGGACGGGGTCGGTCTCATCAAGGCGGTAGACGAAGATGTCGTACGCGTCGAACGTGACCTCGGTGGTGGAGAGGTAGAAAGGCTTGATGTCGACGTCGCGCGACTTGGCCGGGTCGGTGGGGTCGGGAACGCTGACCTTGCCGGCGGGGATGGGAACGAAGGAGAGTTTGACGGTCGTTCCGGGGATTGTCTCTGTGATGGGCTGGGCGTGGGCCGCACCGGCCACGGAGAAGGCCAAGCAGATGGCGATGAAGCGGGATAGGCTGGGACGGGCGGGTGACGAGGAACGAACGATGCGTGTTCTGGCTCGCGTGCTGGTGTTCATCGGCTTGGTATCCATCGCTACGGCGCTGCGCGGGCAGGAGCCCTCGACGTTGCAGCGTGCCGAGTTTACACAGTTGCTCATGGGGGTCCAAGCGAAGGTGGTGGTGTACGCGCCGTCGAGGGAAAGTGCTGAATCCGGGGCGCGGGCGGTGTTTGATCGGATTGCGGCGCTCGAGGAGGTCATGAGTGATTACCGCCAGGAGAGCGAGTTGTCGCGGCTGAATCAGGGGGCTGGTGGGGCTGCCGTGCGGGTGAGCGAGGATCTCTGGGAGGCGCTGTCGGCGGCGAAGAGGATCGCCGCGGCGACGGATGGGGCGTACGACCCGACGATCGGTCCGCTGGTGCGGTTGTGGAGGGAGAGCAGGACGAGCGGGCGCTTGCCGAGTTCGGAGCAGGTGGCGGAAGCCAGGTCGCGGAGCGGCTGGAGGTTGCTGGAGTTGGATGAAGGCTCGCGGACGGCCAGGTTGGGGCGTGCGGGGATGATGGTTGATCTTGGCGGTGTCGGGAAGGGGCTTGCGGCGCGCGAGGGCGTCGTGGTGCTTGGGCGTATGGGGCTGCCGCGGTGCATGGTGTCGCTTTCGGGGGACATCGCGGTGGGCTGGGCGCCGCCTGGGGCCAGGGGCTGGCGGATCGCGGTCGAGCCGGGGATTGGTGGCGTGCGCGAGGTGATCGAGGTCGAGAACTCGTGCGTGTCTACGTCCGGCGATGCGGAGCAGTTTGTGGAGGTGGATGGCGTTCGGTACAGCCACATCGTCGATCCCGCGACAGGGCTTGGATCGACGCGGCGTGCGGCGGCGAGTGTGGTTGCGGAGGATGGGGCGACCGCGGATGCGCTGGCGACGGCGCTGGCGGTGAAGGGAATCATGGCGGGGACGCGGCTGCTCGGCGCGTTTCCGGGAGTGAAGGTGATGATGGTCGAGGAAGGGGGCGGGAGATGGGCGTCGCACAACTTCCCGTTGGCGGAGGGAGAGCTTGATCCTCGCAATGAACCGCCGGCGGGCTTTGAGGCGCTCTTCAACGGGCGGGATCTCACGGGGTGGCAGGGGCTCGCGGGCTCGCCGGTTGAACTGCGGCAGATGACCGAAGCAGCACGACAGGAAACGCAGCGCCGGGCGGATGAAGGAATGCGGAAGCACTGGCGGGTCGAGGACGGTGTGCTGGTGTTCGATGGGAAGGGTGACAGCCTGCAATCGGTGAGGGAGTATCGGGACTTCGAGTTGTATATCGACTGGGCGATCGACAAGGGTGGGGACAGTGGGATCTACCTGCGGGGGACGCCCCAGGTGCAGATCTGGGACAACCCGATCGGTTCGGGCGGGCTCTACAACAACACGCGTGAACTGTCCCGCCCGCTCACGGTGGCGGATCGGCCGCTGGGGCAGTGGAACCGGTTCCACATCATCATGCGTGGGGAGCGGGTGACGGTGTACCTGAATGGCGCGCTGGTGGTGGACCGGGTGAAGATGGAGAACTACTGGGAGCCGTGGAAGGCCGTGTACGCGGCGGGTCCGGTGGAACTCCAGGCGCACGGGAACCCGCTGCGGTTCCGGAACATCTTTCTCCGGGAGATCAAGGAAGAGGAGCCGACCGATCACGATCGGCGGATGGCGTGGTGGCGCGGGGCGAGGTTCGGGATGTTCATCCACTGGGGCTTGTACGCGATCCCTGCCGGCGAGTGGAAGGGGAAGGTGTACGGCGGGGCGAGCGAGTGGCTGATGAACTCCGCGAAGATCTTGCCGGAGGAGTACGAGCCGCTGGCGGGGCGGTTCAATCCCTCGAAGTTCGACGCCGGGGCGTGGGCGGACCTGGCGCGCGAGGCAGGGATGCGGTACATCGTCATCACGACCAAGCATCACGACGGGTTCTGCCTGTTCGATTCGGCGCACACGGCGTACGACGTGATGGATGCGACGCCGTTCAAACGCGACGTCATGAAGGAACTCTCGGAAGCGGTGCGGGACAAGGGGCTGAAGATGGGGTGGTACCACTCGATCCTCGATTGGCACCATCCGGATGCGAAGGCGGAGCGGTGGGAGCGCTACGCGCCCGTGCTCCGGAAGCAGGTTGAGGAGATCTTGTCCAAGTACGGGCCCATCGGCGTGATGTGGTTCGATGGCGAATGGGAGAAGGAGTGGACCAGCGAGCAGGGCAAGGCGATGTACGACCTGTGCCGCTCGCTGCAACCGGAGATCATCATCAACAACCGGGTCGGGAAGGGTCGTCAGGGGATGCAGGGCATGACCGCCGCGGGGGACCATCCGGGCGACTTCGGAACGCCGGAGCAGGAGGTGCCGTCGCGCGGGATTCCCGGTGTGGACTGGGAAAGTTGCATGACGATGAACGACAGTTGGGGGTACCACCGCGCGGATGCGAACTGGAAGTCGGCGGGGACGCTGATCCGGACCTTGGCGGAGACGGCGAGCAAGGGCGGCAACTTCCTGCTCAACGTCGGGCCGACGGAACTCGGCGAGATACCCGAGGCGAGTGTCGAGCGGCTGAAGGCCGTCGGGGCGTGGATGCGGGTCAACTCGGCGAGCATTTACGAGACGGAGGCGGGGCCGTTCGCACGCCTGCCGTGGGGGCGGAGCACGATGAAGCGAGGGCCTTCGGGCTCGATCGTGTACCTCCACGTGTTTGAGTGGCCGGCGTCAGGCGTGCTCAACGTGCCGGGGGTGATGAATGAAGTGAAACGGGCGTACCTGCTCGCCAGGCCCGGTGAGCCGCTTTCCTGGCGTCGAACGGGCGAGGGGCTTCGCGTGGATGTGCCGGTCGGCGCGCCGGATGCGAACAACTCGGTGGTGGTGCTGGAGCTGATCGGTGAGGCGGCGGTCGTCGAGATACCGCCGGAGCAGCGAGGAGATGGACGGATCGACTTGCTCGCAGCGGAGGCCGAGGTTGACGGCGGGCACGCGAGGTACGAATCGCGCGAGGATCGTCGGTGCATCGGTTTCTGGACGAGCGAGAAGGATGTGGTGACATGGAAGGTGCGGGTGCACCGGGGCGGCGCGTTCCGCGTTGAGGTCGAGTTTGCGTGCGAGGACGCCGCGGCGGGGAGCCGGGTGCGGATTGAAGTGGGGGAGGAGTCGTTGGGGATGGAGGTGAAAGGGACGGGGGGTTGGGGGAGTTTCGAAACCGCGGCGTTGGGGAGTGTCGAGGTCAAGCCGGGAATGGCCACGGTGCGGGTGGTCCCGGAGAAGTTGGCCAACAATGCGGTGATGAATCTTCGGGCGGTTCGATTGATCCCCGTGGCGGATCGGTAGATCAGGAGCGAGGCATGATTCGGTCTCTTGTTGGCGGAGCGGCAATCGTCGCGGTCGGGGTGTCGTGCGTCGCGGGCGGATGCTCATCCACCACGATCGCGATCAAGGAGAAGATGGGGATCCCCAAGCGCGAGCAACTTGTGGCCCGTGTCAACGACGCCCGCGATGGGCAGCAGGAGGCCAAGCAGCAGTTTGCCTCCGCGCTGCACGAGTTCATGGCCGTGACCGGGGCCAGCGGGGGGGACCTGGAAGCGAAGTACGACAAGCTGCGGAAGGAGTACGAGCGGAGCGAGAGCCGGGCGGAGACGGTCCACAGCCGGATCAAGGATGTGGAACGCGTCGCCGAGGCGTTGTTCAAGGAGTGGAAGGCGGAGTTGGCTCAGTATTCGAGCGAGAGCATGCGGCAGGCGAGCCAGCGCGAGCTGGAGGCGACGCGGGCGAGGTACGACGGGCTGATCGGGGCGATGCGTGCCGCGGCGGCGAAGATGCAGCCGGTGCTGGCGGCGTTCAAGGACCAGGTGCTGTTCCTGAAGCACAACCTGAATGCGCGGGCGATCGCTTCGCTGCAGGGGAACGTGGCGCAGATTCAGACGGATGTGGGGAACCTGATCCGGGACATGGAGTCTTCGATCGCCGAGGCTAATGCCTTCATCGATCAGATGCAGAAGGGCGAGGCGAAGTAGGTCAGGTGGTGAAGATCGCGTCGACGTTCCCGGACTCGCCGGCCTTCTTCATGTCCGACGGGAAGGCGGTTCGGCCGAGCCACGTGGCGTAGAGCAGGACGGTTTCCTTGTCCATAAGCCCGGTGGCCACGACGGCCAGGGACATCATCACCATGGATCTCATCTTGGCCGGCGGCGCTCCGCCCACGACGTCGACGGAGACCCAGGCCTTGTGACTCTTGAACACCTGCCGTACTTTCGCATCGCCGATGTTCTCGGCGTCCGCGGCTTCACCGTATGGGCGGTCGGCGCTGATGACGTAGAACACCGGGGCGCCGCTGAGCAGGATGGCGAACCCGGCGAGAAGACCCGGCGGCTTGGTGTCGCCGAGGGGAAGGCTGGCGACCGAGGCGTCATCTTTGAAAACGCGCCTGGCAGCGGCGAGCACGTGTGCCTCGGTCAGGTGGAGCGGACCAGACCGCATCAGGACGATCGAGGTGAGGGCCCCGGCGGCCTTTCGCCGGCGGATGAAAAGAACTGCCGCGACCACCAAGGCAATCGCGACGCCACCGATGATCCACCACAGCATGCAAGTCTCCGGTCAAGAGCGACACGAGCAAGCGAGAGTCCGACCGGGCAGCATACCAGAACCGAGGTCAACGCCCGTTGGAGATGGCATCGCCCTCGCCGCTCAAGCGAGTGAAGCCTCCGCCTTGGATCGATCGGGGCCGGGTCTGTTCGGATTCGCTCCAATCGATTAGACTGCCCGGATGCAGAGTTCCGTTGTCCTGTTCGAGGCGATTCAGGCTCTCGCGTGCGGCGCGGCGGAAGCGCCGTCGTTTGTTGATCGGCTGGGCAGGCTCGGCGGGCGTTTGCACCCTCTTGCCGTCCACTTTCCCATCGCGCTGATCGCCGCGGCGTGCCTGATCGAGCTGTGGCGGGGTGTTCGCCGGAAGGGCCAGGTTTCGCCGACGGGCCTGTTGTGCCTTGGCATCGGGGCGCTGGGCGCGTGCGCGGCGGCCGGCTCGGGGTGGCTCAACGCATCGTACGAATCGGTTACATCCGGTACGGCGGAGATTCACCGCTGGGTGGGCGTGGCCGTGGCGGGGATGGCGGTCGCGCTGACCGCGTGCGGCCTCGTCATCCGCAACGCGCAGGTGGGCGTGCGGGCGTACCGGTTGGGGCTGGTGGTCGCGGCGGGGCTGGTCGCGTACGGCGGGCACCTTGGTGGGGCGCTGACGCATGGCGAGACCTACGTGACGGACGCGCTTCGCGGGGTGTTCTCGCCGCGGAAGCCGCAGGTGATGGCGCTGACTCCGACGACCCCGATGCCCGCGACGCTCGAGGAGATCAGGTTTCCAGCGGACGGCAAGATCGACTTCAACCGCGACGTCAAGCCCATATTCGTGCTGTCGTGCGTGGAGTGCCACGGCGAGAAGAAGCGAAAGGGGGCGCTGCGGATGGATGTGAAGGCGGCGGCGCTGGAGGGTGGGAAGGGCGGGCCGCTGTACATCCCCGGCAAGCCGGACGAGAGCCAGTTGATCATCCGCGTGCTGGGTCTTGGCGATGAGCAGCGGATGCCCGCGGACAAGGACCCGCTCCCGGAGGAGTGCATCAGGATTCTCAAGGCATGGGTGGAGCAAGGCGCGAACTGGCCGGACGATGGACTGTCGAAGGATCATGGCGAGGAGGAGAAGCACTGGGCGTATGTGAAGCCGGTGCGACGCGATCCGCCACCGGCCGGAACGTGGGGGCGGAATCAGATCGACGGGTTCATCCTCGCCGCGATGAAGGCGAAGGGGCTCGAACCATCGCCGGAAGCGGAACGGGGGATGCTCCTCCGGCGCGTCACACTCGACCTGACCGGTTTGCCGCCGACCGTGGAGGAAGTGGATGCGTTCGTGCGCGATGAGCGTTCCGGCGCCTACGAGCGAGTGGTGGACAGGCTGCTGGCTTCGCCCCGCTACGGCGAGCACATGGCGAGAACGTGGCTGGACCTGGCCCGGTACGCGGACTCGAACGGGTACGAGAAGGACGGCGGGCGCAGCATCTGGCCGTACCGGGACTGGGTGATCGCGGCGTTCAACGAGGACATGCCCTACGACCGGTTCACGTTGGAACAACTTGCGGGCGACCTGTTGCCCGATCCGAAAGAATCCCAGTTGATCGCGACCGGCTTTCACCGCAACTCGATGATCAACGAGGAGGGAGGGGTCGATCCGGAGGAGTACCGGGTGAACGCCGTCGTTGACCGGGTCAACACGACCGCCACGGTGTGGCTGGGGCAGACCGTCGCGTGCGCCCAGTGCCACGATCACAAGTATGACCCCGTCTCGATTCAGGAGTACTACCGCTTCTTCGCGTTCTTCAACGATGCAGCCGCGGAATCGCGATTGGCGGCGGGATCAGAGTTCCAGGAGATCAGCCCGAAGCTGACGCTCCGGGATGGGCATGATGAGCAACGTGGGCAGATCAATCGTCTGGAAGAGTTGATTCGTGCCGCGGGCGAGAAGGCGGAAGGAGTGGAGGAGCGGAAGCGTGAGCTGGAGGCCCTGCGGCGGCAGACGCCGCAACCGGTGACGACGCTGGTGATGCGGGATGAAGCCTCGCCGCGCGACACGCGGGTGCTGCTGCGTGGGAGCTTTCTGAGCCCGGGGGAGCGGGTGGAGCCGGGGGTCCCGGCCGCGTTCGGGAAACTGACGTCGGAAGGGCGGGCCAATCGGGCGACGCTGGCTCGGTGGCTGACGGATGGAGACAACCCGCTCACCGCCCGGGTTGCCGTGAACCGCGTGTGGGAGCATCACTTCGGGCGAGGGCTTGTCGAGACGAGCGAGGACTTCGGCACCCGCGGCTCGCCGCCGAGTCATCCGGAACTGCTCGACTTCATGGCGGTGGAGTTTGTCCAGCAGAAGTGGAGCCTGAAGGCGATGCACCGGCTTGTGGTGACGTCCGCGACTTACCGCCAGTTGTCGCGCGTGACACCCGAACTGCTGGAGAAGGACCCCGGGAACGTGTGGCTGGCGCGCGGGCCGCGGCAACGGCTCGCGGGAGAGACGATCCGCGATCAGGCGCTGGCGGTGTCGGGGCTCTTGGCTTCCACGATGGGCGGCCCCCCGGTTTTCCCGGTGCAGCCCGAGGGCATCTGGCAAAATCCGTACAGCGACAATACGTGGAGGACCAGCGAGGGTGAAGGGCGGTACCGCCGGTCGATCTACACCTTCTGGAAGCGGTCGTCGCCGTACCCATCCTTCGTGGCCTTCGATGCCCCGAGCCGGCAGGTCACGTGCACCCGCCGCGCCAGGACCAACACCCCGCTCCAGGCGCTTACCACGTTGAACGATCCGGTGTTCATCGAAGCGGCCGCGGCCTTTGCGGCGCGGATCATCACCTCCGCCGGTCCCGGCGTGCGTGAACGGATTGAGTTCGCGGTGAAGGCGTGTCTGGCGCGGAGCCCGGACGGAGCGGAACAGGCCCGCCTTGTGGCGCTGTACGAGCAGATGATCGAGGCGTACAGGCGCGACACGGACTCGGCGATCGCGCTGGTTGAGGGCGTCTCTCCCGCGCGCGCATCCGGTCTGGATCCCGCGGAGCTGGCGGCGTGGACAATCGTGGCGAATGTGCTGCTCAACCTCGATGAGGTGCTCAATCGTGGGTAGTCAGGAGTGCGCCGGGCATGCATGAACGACCTCTCCCTGGTGGCAACGAACCGGGTTCTCCGTCAAGGAGTGGGTGGGCCGATCCCGCGAGGTTGCTCGCCATCACGCGTCGCCAGTTCTTCTGCCGCTGCGCCACGGGCATGGGCACGATCGCGTTGGCGTCGTTGCTGGAACAGGGGGCGTTCGCACGCGCGGGGGAGTTGCTGGATGATCCCATGGCCGTCCGTCCGCCGCACTTCCCGGCCCGGGCCAAGCGGGTCATTTTCCTGCACATGGCCGGGGCGCCGTCGCAACTGGACCTGTTCGATCCCAAGCCCAGGCTCAAGGAGCTGGACGGCCAGCCGATCCCGGACGAGCTGGTGAAGAACGAGCGGTTCGCGTTCATCCGCGGCACGCCCAAGGTTCTGCCCAGCCCGTACGAGTTCGCGCCCCGGGGGCAGTCGGGCGCGGTGTTCTCCAACCTCCTGCCGCACATCAGCGGCATCGCCGACGACATCACGGTGATCCGCTCGATGAAGACGGACCACTTCAACCATGCGCCCGCGCAGCTGTTTGTGCACGCAGGGTCGCAGTTGCCGGGCCGGCCGAGCATGGGCTCGTGGGTGACGTACGGCCTGGGAAGTGAGAACCGGGACCTGCCCGGGTTCGTTGTGCTGACCTCGGGGCCCAACGGCCCGGATGCGGGCAACACGCTCTGGAGCAGCGGCTTTCTTCCCACGGTGCACCAAGGGGTGCAGTTCCGATCGCGCGGGGACCCGGTGCTGTACGTGTCGAATCCTCCGGGCGTGTCGGACCGGACGCGCCGACAATCGCTCGATGCGGTGCGGGACTTGAACAGGATCAACCTCGGACGCATCGGCGATCCCGAGATCGCCACACGCATCGCGCAGTACGAAATGGCCTACCGGATGCAGACGAGCGTCCCGGAGTTGATGGACATCTCAGGCGAACCGAAGGAGATCCACGAGCTCTACGGCACGGAACCGGGAATGACATCGTTTGCCAACAACTGCCTCCTGGCGCGCCGGCTGGTGGAGCGGGGCGTGCGGTTTGTGCAACTCTATCACTGGGGATGGGACAGCCACGGAACCAGCAGCGGGGACGACATCATCACGTCCCTCCCCGCGCGATGCAAGGAAACCGACCAGGCCTCGGCGGCTCTCGTGAAGGATCTGAAACAGAGGGGCCTTCTCGACGACACCCTCGTGATCTGGGGCGGCGAGTTCGGCCGGACACCCATGAACGAGGCCAGGAACGACTCGAAGTTCCTCGGACGCGATCACCACCCGCACGCGTTCACGATCTGGATGGCCGGCGGCGGGGTAAAGCGGGGATTCACGCTCGGGGCGACGGATGAACTGGGGTACCACGTGACGGAGGACCCGGTGCACGTGCACGACCTCCAGGCCACGATTCTCCATCTGCTGGGGATGGACCACACCCGGCTCACCTACCGATTCCAGGGGCGCAACTTCCGATTGACGGATGTCTTCGGGAACGTTGTTCACAAGGTGATCGCGTGATTCCCCGGCGAGCCGGCCAACCGAGGTGCTGGCCGCCGCGTTGGCCGAGGCGAAGCACCGGCACTTTGGGGTTTGGGTCTGCTGGAACTCCGGGTACACTGCCTGGTGTGAGCAAGTGTGCGGCGTTCTGCTGTGGTGTTCTTCTGGCGGTGCCCGCGGCATCCGCGGCGGAGGCAGGCCTGCCGGAACGACTGGGTGTGCTGCTGGGTCGGTTGCACCAGGCGGTGGCGCACTTTCCCGTCGCCCTGCTGCTGGTCGCGGGGGTTCTTGAGCTTCTCGGCGCCGTGTTCGCCAGCGACCGCACCCGCTCCGCGGCGCGGGTGTGCCTCGTTTTCGGGGCCGCTGCGGCCGTCGCGGCCGCGGTCTTTGGTTGGTTGAATGCCGACTTCGACCGATCCGGGCCGGACTCGGTCGTGCTGTCGCTTCATCGCTGGGGCGGCGTTGCCCTGGCGGTCGTTGCGATTGTGGCGGTCGGGTTGTCATTGATCGCGCGGACGCGGTGGCTGGTCGGGCTTTCCCGCTTGACCACAATTGGTGTCGCCGCGATGGTGGTGGCCGTCGGTCATTGGGGCGGAACGCTTGTGCACGGCGAGGGGTACCTGCTCGCCGCGCTGGCGCCACCCGAGCGGAAGGAAACCGTCGCCGCGGCGATGGAGTCTTCCGCTTCACCGGTCGCCGCGACAGCAATGTCGCCCGAGGTTGAAGCGATCCTGTTTGGGTCAAGCGATGAGGGCGTGTTCCGGCTTCGTCGCGCGATCCGGCTGGCCTCATTGCCGCCCGAACCTCGCGTTCCCCCTTCGAACGGGCCGTCCAACAACGAGATCGATCGGTTCATCGAGGCGGCTTGGTCGGCGGCGAAACTGCCCCAAGCGTCCCAGCCGCCAGTCCTTTGCGACGATGCCACCTTCGCCCGGCGTGTGTACCTCGACGTGATCGGTGTTGTTCCCACGATCGATGAACTGGCGCGGTTTCATGCGGACACGCATCCCGACAAGCGAGCCCGTCTCGTCGATGAGCTCCTCGCCCGCGATGCGGACTACGCCGACCACTGGACGCCCTTCTGGGAAGATGCGCTGGGCAGTTCGTACGTGAATCTCCAGGGCGGCGTGCCGACGCGGGGCAACTACCGGAAGTGGATCAACGAGTCGTTCAGGACGAACAAGGCGTTCGATCTGTTCGCGGCGGAGTTGATCGACACGCGACTGCCCGGGGCGAAGAAGCCCGAGATCGGGGATGCCAACGGCCGCAAGAGCAAGATCGCCTACATCCGCAACGAGACGCACACGGACACGCTGCAGTCCGCGGCGGCGGTGGCGCAGGTCTTTCTCGGCACGTCCGTCAAGTGCGCTTCGTGCCACAGCCACTTCGAGAACGAGGAATGGCCGCAGCGAAGGGCCTTGGCGTACTCCAGCCTCTTCGCCGCGCACGACCTTGAGCTTGTCGTGTGCGAGAAGCACACGGGCGAAGTGGTTCCCGCGGCGTTCTGCTTTGAGATTCCGGGTGTTCCGCGGGAAGTGCCCTCGGACGAGGACGGGAGACTCCGGCGTGCGGCGCAGCTGGTCACCGACCCGCACAACCCTCGCTTTGCGCGTGCGATCGTGAACCGGCTCTGGAAGCGGTACATGGGGCTTGGATTGGTGGAACCGGCGGACGACTTCCGCGCGGATGTGCCGCCAAGCCACCCGGAACTGTTGGACTGGCTCGCACGCGACTTGGCCACGCACGATTTCAACCTCAAGCGGACGATCAGGCTCATCCTGACCAGCCGCACGTACCAGTTGCGCTACGACCCGGCCCTGGAGGACCACTTCGATGTGGCGAACAAGTCCGCGCCGCGATACTTTCGCTCCCCCTCCCTTCGGCGCATGACCGCCGAGCAGGTCGTGGACAGCATCCGTGTCGCCGCGGACCAGAAACTGGAACCCAGGGCGCGGCTGTTCCACGTCAACGAGTCCACAGCGCTCTCACGCGTGCTGGGCAAGCCCGCCTCGCGGAACGAGATATCGACGGCGCGAGCCGATGATGCGGCGGTCGTGCAGTCCCTCGAGCTGCTCAACGGAGAGGAGTTCGGTGCACTCGTGTACTCCGCGGCGATTCTGAGCGACGCCGCCCATGTGTCGAGCGAAGACGCAGGGCGATTGTCGAACCAGATCACGCGGCTCTACACCGCAGTGCTGTCGAGGCCCCCTTCAACGGCCGAGCTCGAAGCCGCCCGTGAGTACGTGTCCAGCGCCGCCGGTCGCTCGAGCCCGGATTCCCGGACGGGGCCCGAGGTTCTGATTGAGGATGACCTGCCGGAGTATGCGCGTGCCGTCGGCTCGTGGAACTGGACCGACGCTCCCGCCCCCGCATCCGGCGGGCGGTGGCGGGCGCAGCGGGCCGAGCTGGGCAATCGGATACAGCACTACGTGCTCGACCTCTCGCCCGCGCGGGTCATGCCGGGCGACACGCTGTTCGTGTGGGTGCGGATTGATCCCGCCGATCCGCCGCGCCAGATCATGGTGCAGTGGAACGATGGCGTGACGATCAACGATGGGGGTTGGTCGCACCGGGCGTACTGGGGAGAGGACCTGATTCCGTTCGGGAAGACGGACTCGCCGTCGCGCCGGCGAGTTGGCGATCTCCCCGCATGGGGTGAATGGGTGCGGCTGGATGTTCCAGCGGCGGTCGTCGGGTTCACGGGCGCCGGAGGCCGGATCGTGGGCATGTCCTTCGATCAGCACGGCGGCACCGTGCACTGGGACGCGGCCGGGATCGTCGCCGGGATGGGAAGCGCCGAAACGGAGGCGTTGGGTGACTTGATGTGGGCGCTGCTTGCATCACCGGAGTTCCAGTACGTGCGATAAGTGTTGCTTACGACAAGGGCGTTGTGAAAGACGACATGAGCCAGAAGCCAAGTGCACAAAGAGGTGTGGATCGGATCGCCGCGTCGGTGGGCGCATCGTGGTGCCCCGATCGCGGCGAGGCGATGCTCGATCGCCGGACGGTGCTTCGGGCCGGTGTGGCGGCGGGGGCCGGGCTCCTGGTTCCGGGAGCACTGCGGGCGCTCGAGCCCGAGTCCCCACGCGTGGTGAATCCCAGGGCCGCCGAGTCGATGATCGTGATCTGGCTCCCCGGCGGCATGGCGCAGACCGACATGTGGGACCCGAAGCGGCACACGCCCTTCCGCAAGGGGATGAAGGGGAGCGAACTGCTCGGGACTTGCCCGTTGATCCCGACCGCCGCCGACGGGGTCCAGCTCGGGGCGGGGCTGGAGAACATCGCATCCGTGATGGACAAGGGGTGCATCGTCCGAAGCCTCGCGAACGATGTCATGTTCGGCGCCATCCACCTCAAGGCGCAGTACTACATGATGACGGGGTACCTGTTCCCCGCGGGCGTGAAGGCGCCGAGCATGGGGGCGATCGTGGGTCGCACGCGGGGTCGGCGTCACGAGCACATCCCGGCGTACATCTACATCGGCCGCGACATCGACTCGAGCGATGAAGAACGGATCTTCATCAACGAGTTCATCGGGCCGGGGTTCTACGGCGTGCAGCACGCGCCGTTCATGATCCCCGATGCGACGCAGGGGCTGGCAACGCTCTCCGCCGCGGCGGGGGTCTCCACCGAGCGATTGGACCGGCGCATGGCGCTGTTCCGGAATCTCAACGCGTTGGCGGATCGGTCGCTGCGCGATGCGCAGAAGGCCGCGGAGTATGCGAAGGTGATGGACGACGCCCGGGCCATGATGGACTCACCGGTAAAGCAGGCGTTCGACTACCAGCGTGACGAACCGGCGGACCTGGTGGCGCAGTACGAGCCCGAGATCAGTTCGGGTGACATCGCCGACAAGTCGTACTACTTCGGGCGTCGTTTCGGGCACGGCCTGCTGCTGGCCCGCCGCCTGGTCGAGCGGGGCGCCCGGATGATCCAGGTCGAATACCAGTACGGGCCCTTCAAGGGTTTCGACATGCACGAGAACGGCTGGTCACGCATGGTCGAGATGAAGCAGCAGATCGACCGTCCGATCGCGAGGCTGATCCGGGATCTCGACGAGCGGGGTCTGCTCGATTCAACACTGGTCGTCCTCGCGACGGAGTTCGGGCGGACTCTTGCCGCGCAACCCGCCGCGGGAATCGAGCCGGACGGCGCCGCCGAAACCCAGTCGGGCGAAGGGCTGACCATCGAGCACGAAGGGATGTACGGCTTCCACGGCCACTTTTCTTCGTGCTCCTCGATGGTGTGCTTCGGTGGGCCGCTCAGGCACGGAATGGCGTACGGGAAGACAGCGGATCGGCACCCGATGGTGGCCGTCGAGAACCCGGTGAAACTCATCGACATGCACGCGACGCTCTACCACGCCATGGGCATCGCGCCCGACACGTCGTACATCACCGAGGGCCGCCCGTTCTACGTCACCAAGGACGGCCATGGGAAGCCGGTCAAAGCACTTTTGGCCTGAACGACCCGATGCGCGTGATCCAGGGAATCACAGCGGCTTGAAATTCAGCTTCTGACCGCCGATCGAGGCCTCGGCCATCAAACCGCCCTTGGTCCGCACGAAAACGCTCACATCACTGCTTGGGTCGTTCTTGGCGGCGGCGCCGGGCTTGATGGCGACGGCCGTGGCGTTGGCGGCGAAGGTGAACTCGCCTGCCTTGAAGCGGGTGAGCGCCTCGGTCGTCTCGAACACGATCAACTCGCTGAAGACCTGCGCGCCGATCTGGAAGCCGATCGTGCCCTCCGCGAGTTCGACGTAGCCGATCTTCTTCCCGCTCTTGTCGAACACCTCGCCGTTTCCGTACGAGCCGCCGATCCCGAGGCCCGCCTTGCCGACTTCCGGCAACAGCGCGTAGCCAGCGGACGCGTCGAGCAGCGCCTTGAGCGTCGGGTCGGCGCTGAGGAACCCCTCCATCGCCGCGGAGACCTCCGCGGCGAGCGAAGTGCGTTCACTCTCGGTCTTCGGGGAAGCGCCGCACCCCGACAGGGTCAGCGTGCCGGCGGCCACAGCGATAAGAAGGAACTTGACCATAATTCACGATAGGCCGGTTCAACCGTGTCGCCCCGGCCGCCACCGTACAAACCCCTCCATGGCCTCGTACTCTGCCAGCCCGAGTTTGTCGAAGAGACGGGCCGTGCCCTTGTTCCGGTCCTCGGCCCGCTGCCAGAACTCGCGGGGGTCGTTGGGGCCCGGGAAGAGGGCGAGGTCCTTCTGGCTTTCGTGCTTGAAGATGGCCATGCGCTTCCGAACCACTTCATCCGGAGAGAGTGGCACGGCCATTTCGATCTCCTCGGCGCCCCATTCCTGCCACGCGCCTCGGTACAGCCAGAGCGTGCAGTCCCGCATCCACGCGCGGTCCTTCAGAAGCTCGAACGCCGCCACGATCGCCGCGAGGCACACGCGGTGCGTTCCGTGCGGATCGGAGAGGTCGCCCGCCGCGTAGACCTGCTGCGGCTGGATCTGGTCCAGCAAGTCCGCGACGATGCGGATGTCTTCCTCACCGACCGGCTTCTTGCGCACGCGCCCGGTCTCGTAGAACGGAAGATCAAGGAAGTGGATCCGGTCCAGGCGTACGCCGGAGTACCGCGCCGCGGCCCGGGCCTCGGTGCGGCGGATGAGCGTCTTGATCTTCTGGAGTTCGGGCGTGTCCACTTGACCGGGGGCCTTGACGGCAACGAAGGACTCGATCGCGGCATCGATGCGGTCGACCAGTTCGCGCCCCACGCCGGGGAACTCGTGCGCAAACTCGCGGATGAAGTCGGCGTGACGGAGGGCCGACTCGTCCCACACTGCGATGTTGCCAGAGGTCTGGTACGCGACGTGAACATCGTGCCCCTGCTCGCACAGGCGGATCAGCGTGCCGCCCATGCTGATGACGTCGTCGTCGGGGTGGGGGCTGAAGATCACGATGCGTTTGGCGGAGCGGCGCTCGGCTGCGGGCGGGTGGTCCGCGCCGCGGCGTTCTTCACCCGGCGGGGGCTTGCCGCCGGGCCAGCCGGTGATCGTCGCCTGCAGCGCCTTGAAGACCTCGATGTTGATGTCGTAGGCGCCGGATCGGCCCTTGCCGTGCCCGCCGCGCGCCGCGAGAAGGTCCTGGAGGCCGTGCTCGTTGTAGTCCTCATCCGTGAGTTTCAGGATGGGCTTGCCGACTTGCAGCGCCAGCCAGATGACGGCCTTGCGCGTCAGCGCCGCGTCCCAGTTCAGCCCCGCCCGCTCCAGCAGCCATGGCGTCTTGAACCGCGTCAACTCCGCCGCCGCGGCGGGGTCGAGGTGGATCGTGGCGTCGGGGTGCTGCTGAAGAAAACTGGCGGCGACCGAAGGGCTGATCTCGCCCTCGACGGCCCGCTTGATGATGGCGGCCTTGTGCTCGCCAAAGGCGAGCAGCGCGATCCTCCGGGCCTGCATGATCGTGCCGACGCCCATGGTGATCGCGTGGCGTGGAACGTTCCGCTCGCCGAAGAAGTCGCTGGCGGCGTCCATGCGCGTGACACGGTCGAGCGTGATGAGCCGAGTGCGGCTGTCGCGGGCCGAGCCAGGCTCGTTGAAGCCGATGTGACCCGTGCGCCCCACGCCGAGAATCTGGTAATCGATCCCGCCCGCCTCGGCGATCCGTCGCTCGTACGACTCGCAGAACGCCGCGATTCCCTCGCGCGGCACCCCGCCGTCGGGAATGTGGATGTGCTCCCGCGGCGCGTCGATGTGATCGAAAAGGTACTCGTTCATGAAGCGGCGGTAGCTCTGCAGCTCTTCCGCCTTCATCGGCCAGTACTCGTCGAGGTTGAAGGTGGTGACGTTGCGGAACGACAAGCCCTCCCGGTGAAGCCGGACCAGCTCCTCGTACACGCCCACGGGTGTGGACCCTGTCGCCAACCCCAGCACCGCCCTTCGCCCCTCCGACGCCCGAGCGCGGATTAACGCCGCGATCTCGCCCGCGACGGCTCTCGCCGCCGCCGCGCTGCTGGGGTGGGCCTCGACCTTGATTCGTTCCTGGCTCACATTCACTCCCTTGCGTACCCCGCCCGGGACTTCACCACTTGAGCACGAGTTTCCCGAACTGCTCCGAGGCTTCCAGGCGCTCGTACGCCTTGACCGCATCCCCGGCGTCGAAGATCTGATCAACCACCGGTCGGATCTTCCCGTTCCGGAACAGCGCCGTCACTTCCTGGAACTCCTCGTTGGACCCCATCGTCGAGCCGAGAATCCGAAGCTGGTTCCAGAAGATGCGGGCGAGGTCGGTGACGGCATCGGGTCCGGAGGTGCAGCCGGGCGTGAGGTACGCCCCGCCCCGGGCCAGGGACTTGATGCAGTTCAGGTGCGTCGCTTTGCCGGAAGAATCGACGGCGACATCCACGCCCCGCTTGTTCGTGAACGCTCGCACCTCGCGCGACCAGTCCTGGCCCTTGTCCAGCACGCCCGCATCGGCCCCGAGCGCCCTCGCCTTGTCCAGTTTCGATTGATGCCTCGAGGTCACGACCACGAAACAGCCGAAGTGCTTGGCAATCGCCAGCGCCGAGGTGGCCACGCCGCCCCCGATCCCCGTGATCAGAACCGACTGCCCGCTGCGCAGTTGTCCCTTGGTCACCATCATCGACCACGCGGTCAGCCCGCAAAGCCCGAACGCCGCGGCCTGCGCCGGGTCCGCCCCATCGCCCACCACGGCGAGGTTCGCGGCAGGGGCGTTGAACTTCTCCGCGTGCATCCCGTTGTGGTGCTCGCCGATGAGTTGATACTCCGGCGCGAGCGTCGAGGCGGGGGGATCCATGGGCGAAACTCTCTGCGGGATCCGCAGCGCCGCATTGACGATCACCCGCTTGCCCAGCCACGCTGGGTCCACCCCTTCGCCTACGGCCTCAACCATGCCGCACGCGTCGCATCCGGAGACACGCGGGTACTCGAGCGAGAGCCCCGGCACGCCGCGCCCGACCCAGAGGTCCATCTGGTTGAAGGCCGAAGCAAGAGTGCGGATTCGAGCTTCGCCCTTGGCTGGCGAGGGCGGCTCGGGCCAGTCCGTGGAATACCGGATGTTGCTCGAAACCGGCGAACCCTGCTTGGTGACGACAATCGCGCGCATGGGCGAACGATACCAGCGTCGAATCCAGTGGCGCCGACAACTGATTCGCGCGCCGCCAGCCCCCCTAACATCTCCCGATGTCGGACCTCTGGGCTCCAGCACGCGAAGCGGCCCTCGGGCGGGTCTTGCCGCTGGCGGTACGGATGCGCCCGCGGACGCTCGACGAGTTCGCCGGTCAGAAGCACATCCTCGGTGAGGGCAAACTGCTCCGGCGGATGCTGCAGGCCGATGCGATCACCTCTTTGATCTTTCACGGCCCGCCGGGAACGGGAAAGACGACGCTGGCCGAACTCATCGCCACGTTTACTCGCCGTCACTTCGAACGCGAGAACGCGGCCTCGGTCGGGGTGAAGCGGATCCGCGAGATCATCGACGAAGCCGTGCGACGCCTCCAGACGAGCGGGAGCGGCGGCAGCGGGGGGCGGCGGACGATCCTCTTCCTGGACGAGATTCACCGTTTCACCCGCGCCCAGCAGGATGTCCTGCTCAGCGACGTCGAGCGCGGCGTGATCACTTTCATCGGCGCCACCACGGAGAATCCTCTCTTCGCGTGCAACTCGGCCCTCATCAGCCGCAGCACGCTTTTCCGCCTGGAGCCGCTCTCGGAGTCCGAGGTGGTCGGCGTGCTCCGGCGGGCCATAGCGGACCCGGATCGTGGGTACGGGAAACTCCCGTTGCAGGTCACGGATGACGCCCTGCACGTCTGGGCCGTCAAGTGCGACGGTGATGCCCGCCGGGCCCTGACCGCGCTCGAGGTCGCCGTGCTCTCGTCGCAGGCCTCGCTCGGCCATGGCGGTTCGCCGATCCTGATCGACCGCCAGACCGCGGAAGATTCCATCCAGCAGAAGGCCGCCGTCTACGACGCCACCGGCGACCAGCATTACGACTCGATCAGCGCCATGATCAAGTCCATCCGCGGCTCAGACCCCGACGCCGCGGTGTACTGGATCGCCTTCATGCTCGAAGCCGGGGAGGACCCGCGCTTCATCGCCCGGCGCCTGGCCATCCTCGCCAGCGAGGATATCGGGAACGCCGATCCCCGGGCGATCTCCGTCGCCGCCGCGGCGTGGGAACTGGTCGAACGCATCGGCATGCCCGAGGCCCGCATCACGCTCGCGCAGTGCGCGACGTACCTCGCCATGGCCCCCAAGAGCAACGCGTCGTACGTCGCGATCGATGAAGCGCTGGAAGACGTCCGCGAAGGTCGGACCATCCCGGTCCCGACCTACCTCCGAGACCCGAACAGTTCGCCGCTGGGTTCCTCCCGGCACAACGGCACGCCCGGATCTCCCGGCGAGGGCTATGTCTACAGCCACAGTGTCCCCGGCGCCATCACGGGTCAGGACTACCTCGGCGTCGACCGGGAGTACTACCGTCCCATCGCGTCCGGGCTCGAGAAGGCGTTCATCGAACGACTCGATCAGGTCCGGACGCTCCGACGCAAGACGAGGCCGAGCGAGTGACGAGTCCCCTTCCTTCTCCTCCCCCCCCTCCAGCAGATGTCGCGGCCATCAAGGCGTCGCTCCGAGAGGCCATCAAGCGTTCCCTGGGCCTGCTGGCCGAGGCCGATCAACACCGGGGGTCTCAGGAGATTTGCCGTCAGATTGCAGCCGCGCCGTTCTGGCAGGAAGCCAGGACCGTCATGATGTTCGCCCCGATCCGGAGCGAGCCGAACCTGCGACCGCTGGCGGTCGAGATGCTCCGTCGCGGCCGGCTGTGCCTCCCCCGCGTGGACTGGTACCAGAAGCGCATGGCCGCCGCCGCCGTGCGGGACCTCGACTGCTCCTTGATTCTCCGCCGGAACAACATCCTCGAGCCTCGCCCGGAGTGTCCGGAGGTCCCGCCGGGCGAGATCGACCTGATCCTCGTTCCAGGGCTTGGCTTCGATCGCTCTGGCCGGCGTTTGGGCCGCGGTGGGGGGTTCTACGACCGGTTCCTGGCGGAGCCGACGCTCAAGGCCGTCCGGTGCGGGGTCCTGTTCGAGCCGCAGTTGGTCGAGTCAATTCCTGCCGAGCCGCACGACATCGTGGTGGACTACCTTGCCACCCCCGGCCAACTGTGGAAGACGTGACGCCGGGAGCGCCGATACTCTGTGACCCGCTGATTCGCTGCCTCCCTTGCTCCCCTTGTCCCCCGCTCCCCCCGGCCGAAGGAACCGGCCCGATTCTGGAAGGATCCGCATGCCCCTCCCCAGTCAGACTGGACGCTCCACCGGTGCCGCACGCTATTCGACCCGCCGCCGAAAGGGGCTCGCTTCAAAGTTGGTCGTCGCCGGGGTGATCGCGGGCGCGGCCGCCGCGATCTGGTTCCTCCTGCCCTCCAAGGACCGGGATCGCCTGGTTCAGCCAAAGGGGGCTTCGGCAGACTCGGGGTCTTCCGCGGCGACGCCGGACCGGTCCGTGACGCCGGAAGTTGTCCTGAGCCCCACGTCTGAACCGACGCCTCCGCCGGCCCCGCTGGTTGAGATTACCCAAGGCCGGGGCGGGACCAGCCGCTCCTCGCCGGTCGACACGACGCCCACCACGCCGGCATCGAACACACCCTCCCCCGTCGCTCCGCCGATGGAAGTGCAGAATCCGTCTCCCAGCCCTTCATCCCCCGGCCTGATCGATACGGTTCCCTCCGTCGCCGCGGCGAGGCAGAAGCAGGCCGAGGGCGACCTCCCCGCGGCCCGCATCCTGCTCAGCCGCGTGCTGGCCGACGGGAAGCTCAACGCCCCAGAAGAGGCCGCGCTGCGGGATGAGCTTTCGAAACTGAACGATGAGCTGGTGTTCTCCCCTCGCGTGGTCGCGGGCGACCCGTACACCATGCTGTACAAGGTGCAGTCGGGTGATTCGCTGGTGCGGATCGCGCAGCGGAACAAGCTGGGGCCGGATTGGCGGCTGATCCAGCGCGTCAACCGGATGTCGAACCCGAACCGTCTGAGCGAGGGCCAGGCGATCAAGCTCGTGCGAGGGCCGTTCCACGCGGTTGTGCGTAAGTCCAAGTACCGCCTCGACCTGTACATGGGGCCTGCGGACGACGAAAGCAACTGGGTGTTTGTCCGTTCATTTACCGTCGGCCTTGGCGAGGGCAACTCCACCCCGACGGGGACGTTCGTGGTCAAGAAGGGGTCCAAGCTCGTGGATCCTTACTGGGTGAACCCGCGGACAGGCGAGCGGTTCGAGAGCAGCGACCCGAAGAACCCGATCGGCGAGTTCTGGATCGGCCTGGAAGGCCTGGGCGATGCGGTGACCGTCGCCGGTTACGGGATCCACGGCACCATCGATCCCGACAGCATCGGCAAGCAGAAGTCGATGGGCTGCGTCCGCCTCGGCAACGAGGACATCGCGCTCATGTACGAACTGCTGGGCGAGCAGGTGAGCATGGTCCGCATCGAGCCGTGACGATCGAACGGAGCCCCCGGGCTCACGCCCCGCTGGGGTGCCAGATCGTCTTCATCTCGACAAACGGCTCGATCCACCACGGGCTGTGCCATTCCGCCTCGTCGAACCAGTCGGTGCGACCGCGAACGGTCACGCGCTTCACGTTCTCCGCCACCCCCTCGCGGAGCAGGCGGGCCTCTTCGCCGGACAGCCCCGCCGCGTGCAGGCCGTCGATGTCGCGGTGCGAGGCGAAGTGGGGCAGCAGTTCGGCGCGGTGCCCGGTGAGTATGTTGATCACGCCCGCGGGCACATCGCTCGTGGCGCACACTTCGCCGAGGATGGCGCCGGGGAGCGGGTTGGCCTCCGACGCCAGCGCCACCGCCGTGTTCCCCGAGCAGATCACGGGCGCCAGCAGCGACACCAGCCCGAGCAGCGGCGCCTCCTTCGGCGCCACCACGCCCACGACGCCCGTCGGCTCCGGCACCGTGAAGTTGTAAAAGGGTCCGGCGACGGGGTTGTTGCACCCGAGCACCTGCGCGTACTTGTCCGCCCATCCGCCAAAGCACACGAGGCGGTCGATCGCCGCGTCCACTTCCTTCGCCGGGGAACCGCCAGCGCCGCCCTTGCCCGATCCGACCCGCCGGCTCACCTTGAGCGCTTCAACGAACTCGAGGCGTTTGCCCTCGAGCATCTCCGCCATGCGGTAGAGCACCTGCCCCCGGTTGTACGCCGTCGTGCCGGACCAGCCCGGCACCGCCTTCCTCGCGGCCTCGACCGCATCGCGCAGGTCCTTTCGAGAGGCGTGGGCGATATGCGCCACGGGTTTCCCGTTGCCTCCAGCGATCGGCAGCGATCGCCCGCTCTCGCTGCGAGGGAATGCACCCCCGATGAAGAGCTTGTAGGTCTTGAGCACATCCAACCGCTCGGGCATCGCCGGGCTCCTGAAGGACCCAACTGTAGAACGCCCCGGCCCTTCGCCGCCCGAACGGGCGGCGATGCCGTGTATGATCGGCCCCTTCTGGTGCGCTCGACACGCCGCACGAGCCTTCGTCCAACGCCCGCATGGTCCGCTTCATCGCCCGCCATCCCTGGATGCACTCGCCCCGCTTTCTGCTGGGGGTCTACATCGCGCTGGCCTTGATTCTCTCCGCGTACCAGTTCTTTCTTCGTCCGGATTCCATCAAGAACCTTGTTATCTTCCGCAACTCGTTCGACCACCTGCTCAACAACGACAACCTCTACCTCCCCTACGAGGAAAAGCAGTTCGACGTCTTCCGGTACAGCCCCACCTTCGCCCTCTTCATGGCACCGCTGCGGGCGCTCCCCCTGGGCGCGGCGGTCGTCGCCTGGAATCTCTGCAACGCACTGGCCCTCTTCCTGGCCGCCCGCAAGCTCCCGATCAAGCCCGCCGCCGCCGCGGGCGTGCTCCTGTTCGTCATCCCCCAGCTCAGCACGTCGATGCAGAACAACCAGAGCAACGGCCTCATGGCCGGCCTGATGATCGGCACGCTCGCCGCGTTCGAGTGCCGAAGGCCCATCCTCGCGGCCATGCTGGCCAGCTTCGGTTTCTTCATCAAGATCTACGGCGCGGCGGTCGGCATGCTTTTCCTGTGCTTCAAGGGCAAAGCGAGATTCATCATCGGGGGACTCGCGTGTGTCGCGGCGCTCTGGTCGGCGCCTGCGGCGATCACCGGCTTCGGCCCGCTGATTACCCATTACCAGCAATGGCGCGAGCAGGTGCAGGAGGGCGGGCCGAGGCTGATGAAGTACTCGGTGATGACCGTGACCGAGAAGTGGACCGGCGTCGTGCTCCCGGATTGGTACTTCATCCTGCCGGGGCTCCTTCTGCTCCTGCTGCCGCTGCGGCGAGTTCGTCACTACGCGAATCGCCGGTTCCGCATCATGTTCGCCGCGTACATCACCGTCTTTGTCGTGGTGTTCAACCCGATGGCGGAGTCGCCGACGTACATCATCGCGATGGCGGGCGCGGCGGTCTGGGGCCTTGTCGAGCCCAGGTCGTGGCTTCGTTCCATCGTGCTCCTGTCCGTGTTCTTCATAACCGGACTGTCTCACAGCGACCTATGCCCGTCGTATATCCGCCACGAGATCGTGGCCAAGTACGGGCTCAAGGCGGTGCCCTGCATCGCCGCATGGCTGATCATGGCGTGGCGACTGAACCTGGGCGACCCCGATCGCTTCAGCACCATCGATCTGCTTGATGGTCCTACCGCTTCAGGAACGCCTTCAGCCGTTCCGAGAGCGTGAACTCCGACAAGTCCCGGAGTTCTCCGGCATCCAGAAGCACGCCGCCGCACTGCCTGCACAACTCGATCTGCACGTGTGCCTGACGCGAGTCCGGAACCGTCACCAGCGGTGAGTGGTCCCTTGGGCAGAGCAGTTCCGACGCCCGGTAGACGTTCCACTGGTACTGGTGCTTGGCCGCGCCGTGGTCAATGTCCTGCGCGGCGCCCTTGGTCCGAACGGCCACTTCAAGTTCGTAGGGATCAAACCACATCGCCCCGCACCGGGCGCAGTGGTCGACCACGACGTTCCCCACCGACACCTTGGACATGAGCGAGGCGTCCTTCGGGCACCGGAGCCGGTCATCAGGGTTGGTGGTCGTCATGCCAACAGCCTACCACGTCGACGCCTCGGGAGCGCCCCGATTACCATCGCCTCCATGCCCCACCCGTGGTTCGATGCGCACCTTGACCTGGCCTACCTCGCCGCCAACGGCAGAGACATGACCCGCGGCCTGAATGACTGCGGTGGCCCGCATCCGCCCGCCGCCGTCACGCTCCCAGCGATGGAGTCGGGGCGCGTTCGGGCGTGCCTGGCCACCATCTTCACCGAGGCCGATGGCGCCGACGCTTCCGGTTACCCGGCGGGCGACCCCACCGCCGCAAACGCCGCCGGACTTCGACAGCTTCGTGTCTACCAGAGCTGGCAAGCATCGGGCCGGATCATCCCGTTCGAGCATCGATCGGTGCAACACGGGATCGCGGCTGGCATTCTCATGGAGTGCGCCGATCCGATCCGCCAGCCGGATGAACTCGAGTGGTGGGCGAGCCAGGGTGTCGTCGCCATTGGCCTGACCTGGGCCCGCGGTTCGCGCTACGCCTCCGGTAACGCCGCGCCTTCCTGCGACAGCCCGGTCGGCCTCACCCCGCTCGGAGTGGAACTCGTCGAACGCATGGATGCGCTCGGCGTGGTGCACGACGTCTCGCACCTTTCCGACCGGGCTCTCGACGACGTGCTTTCCCGCACCAGCCGCCCCGTTATTGCGTCTCACTCCAACTGCCGCGCCCTGCTCGACGGCGTCAGCCAGCGCCATCTGACCGACGAAGCGATCCGCGAGATCGGCCGGCGCGGCGGCGTGATCGGCCTGAACCTCGTCAAGAACTTCATCCGGACCGGCCTCCGGCGCAACGACCCGGGCGACCGTCCATCGATCGAGGACTGCCTGCGTCACGTCGAGCGGGTCTGCGAACTCGTCGGCCACGATCGCGCCGTCGGCCTTGGTTCGGACCTTGACGGTGGGATGAGTGCGCACGATCTCCCCGCCGGGATCAACTCGCCCGAAGGTTTCGAGCGGCTCGCCGAGGGGCTGTCAGCGCGCGGCTGGAGCGAAGAACGCGTACACGCCTTTGCGTGGGGGAACTGGGACCGCTTCTTCCGCCGCCGCGGCACAGTGGAGGCACCAGGTTGACGGGTTGGCGGGATCAAGGGCACCGGTGGCCGCGGGCTTGGGCGGCTTGGGCACGTTCTTGATGACATCGAGGAACTGCGTCTTGTACCGGTCCTTGAAGTCCTGGTGTTGCGCGCTGCCCTGGGTGAATGCGTAGTCGGTATCAAGGAGCTGCTGAATGGCCTGCACCCGCGCCGCGGGGTCAGGATGCGTTGAGAGGAACGCCGGCGTCGAGTTCCCCTGCGAGAGTTGCTGCAGCACCTGCATCACTTCCAACTGGCCCCGCGGGTTGTAGCCGACATTCGTCATGTACCGGACCCCAAGGCGGTCGGCTTCCAGCTCCTCATTCCGCCCGAACTTGAGCATCACCAGGCTCCCACCAATCGCCAACGCCGGTACCCCGTACCCGCCGATCTCCTTCACCGTCTGGTTGTCCGATGCGCCCACGACAACCGCTGCAATGCCCACGCCCGCCGCGAACACCTGCGATGAGGCGATGCGCTGCGTCCCGTGCTGGGCCGTAACGTGCCCGATCTCGTGCCCCAGCACCCCGGCCATCTGCGCCTCGCTGGTCAGCCGTTCCGCCAGCCCACGGGTGAAGAAGACTTTGCCGCCCGGCAGCGCAAACGCGTTGATCGCCTCGGTGTTCAGCAACGTGAACTCCCAGGGCAGCGTCGGGTTCGTGCCCTCCGTCGTCGCGGCCATTTTCTGCCCGATCCCAGCAACGTACTGCTGCAACCCCGCGTGATTCACCGCGCCGCCGTACTCCTGCGTGAACTCGGGCGCCGCTTGCGTCCCCAACGCAATCTCCTGATCGCGGGAAAGCCCGAGCGTCAGGATTCTCTTGCCCGTCGCGACGTTCTTCGTGCACGCCCCGAAGCTCAATCCGATCATGCACACCGCGAGCACTGTTCCCAACCGTCGGCGGACCATGGTGATCTCCTGTCGTGGCGGACCGAATACCATCCCGCGTGCCGTCCACGTCCGACAAGGTTACGCCCCCTTCCACGCCAAGCCCGGCCGGCCCTTCCGCCGCCTGGACCGCCGATGAACTGGCCAATCCCCACGAGCACGCGCTCAAGGCCGGCAAGGTCCGCGGCATGTTCGCTGCCATCGCGGCCAGCTACGACCTCAACAACCGCCTGCACTCGCTCGGCCGCGACCAATCGTGGCGCCGCCGTGCCGTACGCGCCGCGGCGGTCAAACCGGGCGATGTCGTCGTCGATGTCGCGTGCGGCACCGGCGACCTGACCGAGCTCTTCGCCCGGACCCCGGCCTCACGCGTCATCGGGATCGACTTCACTCCCGAAATGCTCTCAGTCGCGCGCCGCAAGGCGACAGCCCTGCCGCCCCAGGCCCACGGCAAAGTGGAGTACCGGGAAGGCGACGCCCAGGCCCTGCAACTGCCGGATGCCTTCGCGGATGTGGTGTCCATCGCGTTCGGTATCCGAAACGTCGTTTCGCCTGAAACGGCCGTCCGGGAGTTTGCACGGATTCTCAAGCCCGGCGGTCGCCTGATCATCCTCGAGTTCGGCCGCCCCCCCGCGGGTCCCGCCCGCTGGTTCAATGACTTCTACTGCGGCTGGCTCATGCCCCGGACCGCCACTTGGATCAGCGGCGACCGCAGCGGCGCCTACCGCTATCTCCCCAAGAGCGTCGGCACCTTCATGGACCGGGCCGCCATGTGCAGACTGCTCGAACAGGCCGGATTCCGCGAAATCCAGGCCCGCGGCATGACGCTGGGCATCTGTGTCTGCTACCGGGGCGTGAAGTCATAACGCCCGATAACTGGACAAGCGTCCAATAACATCAAACTTTCCGACTCGCGAGAGGCGTGATCTGCGCCGGATTATCGGCCTAAGTCCGATAACGAACGGTCTTGCAGCACTCGATTTCAATCTTCACGGGTGCAATGGGGCGGAACTCGATACTCCCCGCGTGCCGGGACGGAGTCCGGCTCAACTCGAATCAGGCCGGCCCGGCGGAGTCCAAGGTCGGCGGACGTTTGCCGGGGTACGGCCCATGAGTCATTCAGTTCTTATCGAGCGGTTCTTTGAAGCACTCGTCAACGGGGACCGCCCCAGTGCGAGGGCCATCGTGCAGGAATCTCTGGACAAGGGGTCAGCCCCAGGCCACCTGCTGAGCGATCTGTTCTGGCCAACCTACGAGTCGATCGAGAAGCTGTACCGGTCGGATCAGCTCTCGAAGCTCAGCCACCACATGGGCACTCGGCTGCTGCGGGTGTTGGTGGATCAAAATGCGGCAAGGATGACGCCCAAGGCCTCGACAGGGCGGACGATTTTCGCCCTCTGCGGGCCGCGGGATTCGGATGAACTGGGCGCGCAGATGGCCGTGGACATGCTGGAATCCGCGGGGTTCCAGGTGCGATTTGCCGGTGGAAACATCGCCAACGATGAAGTCATGGCGCACGTGAACGAAGAGAAGCCGGACGTGCTCCTGATGTTCGCCTCGGGCGCCAACGACCTTCCGAACATCCGGGCCCTGATCGACCAGCTCCGGGAGATCGGCGCTTGCCCGAATGTGCAGATCGCCGTGGGCGGGGGCGTCTTCAACCGGGCCGACGGCCTGGCGGAGGAGATCGGTGCGGACCTCTGGGCGAACTCGCCCATGGAGATGGTCGACGTCCTGGTTTCCGAGCCCGCTCGTCGTGCCCAGGAGGAACAGCGGACCGTTGGCCGCAAGCGTCGCGTCCGTCGGGAAGCTGCCTAACGTATTGCAAACACAAGACTTACAGCGGGCCCCGGCGAATCGGGGCCCGTTTGTGTTTTTGCGGCAACTGCTCGGGAGCCTGCCGGTATAGTGAGTTCGGTTTGCCTCATGAAACGCTCCGAGGAAGAAAACCTGATCCTGCGGGCCTCTCGGGGCGATCGTGCCGCGGCGGAGGTGCTGATCCGTGCCCATCAGGCATCGCTGTACGGGTACATGCTGAGAATGACCGGGCAGGCGGACCTCGCTGAAGATGTGGTGCAGGAGGCGTTCGTCCGGGTGTTGACCAACTTGGACCGCTTTGATCCGCGGTTCCGGTTCTCCACCTGGATCTTCACCATCGCCAAGCGACTCTGGGTGAATGCCTGCCAGAAGCAGAAGCCGACGTACAGCAGCGAAGTTGTGAGCACGTGGGGCAAGCCGGCACCGATCGAGCCCGGCGCGGACGAGCGGGAGGACTCCCGCGGCCGGGTTCGTGATGCGCTGCAGGAAGCGCTCCTGGGGCTCCCGGCGGATCAACGAGAGATCGTCGTGCTGTTCCATCAACTCGATTGGCCGATCCGTCAGATCGCGCAGTACATGGACATTCCCGAGGGCACGGTCAAGAGCCATTTGCACCGAGGCCGGCTGAGGATGAGGCGGCTGCTTGAGGCGTACGAGAGCAGGTCAGGCAACGTGAGGGAGGCCTTGCCATGACCAGCGCGCGTGACCGCCGACATTCCGAGCCGCTCAGCGACGAGATGGTCAACGCGTTCTTCGATCGCGAGTTGACCGAGGGAGCGTCGGAAGTGTTCTTCTCGAAGCTGCGTTCGGACCTGCCCCGCTGCGCGGAGGTGGCGAGGATGCAGCGGGCGATCTCGCTCCTGCGTGAGCCGATCGAAGCGCCGGATGTTTCCGCCCGAGTCCTGGCGGAGGTCCACCGCCGTCGGCGGTTCATCCCGGAGTCCTTGCGGCGCTTTGTCACCGCCGGTCGATTGGCGGCGGCGGGCGTTGCCCTCGCCGGCGTGCTCGGCTTGTTCGTGGTGGAACGGGTTTCGCCCGGCGCGCTGAGGCTCAGCCCGCGTCCCCGTCCGGTGTCGGAGGTTGTTCAGCATGCGGCGCAGGACGCGGTGCAGGGGGTGTCGGGCCTGGCCGGCGGTACCAGAACGGTGGTGGTGCTGCCCGGCCCTGAACTGAAGGATCAGCCCGCGAGAAGGGCCTCCGCCGCGGTGCACTCGCTCATGGAGCTCCGTCCCGGCGTTACTTCGGCGAAGCTGCTGGCGACGCCCCGAGCGGGCGCGGACGACTCGATGATCATCTACCGCGGCGCGGGACCGGATACCCGGATCGTGCTGCCTGAAGTGGTGTACTTTGACCGGAACGCGGCGGTCGTGTTGCCCCTGGGGCATATGTCGCCATCGCGGATCGGTTCGATGGATTGGGCCGGTGTTTCGTCCGACAACCTGTTCCTGCTCCCGGCGATTGATCCGGCGGAGGTTGTTCGGGCCGGCAAGGCGTCGCCTCGGTCCGAGGACCGTCGCGAGCCGTGATCGTTGGTCGGTGGGCGGGGTGGGGATTCGATCGTGGCGAAGGCGTGGCGCAAATTCGTGTGCTTGGCGGTGGCCGGAGTGGTGGCTGAAGGTGCGCCCGCGCGGCAGTCGCCGCAGACGCCGGGCCGCCCGCTTCCCGCGTCGGCGGTGCCCGTGCCTGCGACGTCCGTCTCCTGCCTGCACGACCTGGTGCTCCAGCGGCTCTCCGCCTCGGTGGAAGTCATGGTCGCCCTCAAGGATGCCGCGAGGCAGCGTGCAAGCCCGGCCGGGCGGGCCATGACAGAAGCGCTGACCGCCTCGGGATCGTGGGGCGGGACCATCCGTGCCTGGGAAGCCCTGGCCCGGACGCTGGACTGGACGCCGGCGCGGACATTTGACGAGGTGCTGGGCAAGCGTGCCAGCCTGATCCTTCGCGGGCTGGATGCCGCCGACGGTCCCGAGTGGGTCGTTCTCACGGCGGTCGGTTCGGGCACCCAGCATCGCCTGCGTGAGCGGCTTCGGGCCGCCCCTCGCAGCGCCATGGCCGGACTTGCGGTGCTGTCGATCGAGGATGGGTCCTTTCAACTCCTGGTCGCCCCATGCCCCGCCGCGACGGTGCGGGGGCTTGATTCATCCCTGGTGCTCCTGGCGCCACGGAGCAGCGAGCGACTTCTGGAAGAGGTCGCCCCTCTGTTGACGGCCCAGGCGACCAACGTCACCGAAACGGCCGCGAAGGACGGTGACTTCTCGCTCTCGATTCGGCGTGCGGGATCGGCCACCCCTTCGCTGCGGCTGGTTGCCAGGAGCGCTGGAAACGGCTGGGATGCCTCGATCGTGTGTGAGCCGTCGCAGATCTTCGGCGCGGGCTCTCCTGCGAACGAAGCCGCACGCCACGCTCCAGTATGGGGCGATTCGCTCTTCCGGGACCTGGAAGCCGGCTCGTTGCTTGGGGTCTTGTCTCTGTCCGGGATGCGAGAACTGCCGCTCTTGCCCGAGCCCCTTCAATCGTGGAAGCAGGTCATCGCGTCGCTGGCCGACCCCGCGAGGGCCTTGACCGGCGGGGAACTGCGGACCGGCGTGTTTGTTCGCGGCGTCGGGCCGTCTTCGCCGGGGCCGGTCCAGGCCGCATCGAGTCGATCTGTCGCGGCGAGGAACAGTTTCCACGATTCCCGCATCGAGGCGGACACAAACTCACCTCGCGGGCGGCTTAGCGTGACGGCGATGGCCGAGACTCGAACCCCGCGCGAGACACTGGTTGATGGCGATGTGCTCATGACCCGTGTGGCCGGGATGCTCATGCTGGGTGAAGCCGACAGCGGCAAGCTTGCCGAAGGTGGCGTTGGTGGGGGAGTGCGGTTTGAGATTCCGCTCGCCGGCCCCCGGGTCATTCCGCTCGGAGAGGGTGTGAACGGCCTTCCCCTGCATCCGTCGATCGAACCCACGCTCCATCGCGCCTTCGGCGACCAGGTGAGCCTCTCCTGGCGCATCATGGAGCCCCGGGTTCCGGGTTCCACTTCGTGGTGGGTTGGTTCCCTCGCGCCGACGCAGGATTGGAGTTCGCGTGAGCTTCGGGCACTCAGCACGCCCGAAACGAACAGCAGTGGAAGGGCCCGCCGCTGGTTGTCCCTCGGTTCCATCCGGCCGCGTGCCTTGTGGAGGTGGCTGGAGGCGATTGAGCTGAACGATGTGGACTTTCAAGAGGGCGTGGACCCCGGCGCGGCGGCTCGTTTCTTCGAGTCCGTCCAGTGGGAGGCGTACCTGCAGGACGACAACCAGATCGGGGCGACGATCCGCATCCGGATGGCGGTCGATCCGTCCCGGTAGACTCCCGCCATGTCCGAACTGTTGCTCGGCGTGGACGTCGGCACTTCATCTGTCAAGGCCCTCGCGTGCGACTCGAGTGGCCGGATTGTCGCGACCTGTTCCGCCGCGCACCCGATCCACCAGCCCCACGCCGGCTGGTCGGAACAGAACCCCGAAGACTGGTGGACCTCGTCGGTGTCCGCGATCCGTGGCGTTCTCTCGGACCCGAAGTGCGACGGTTCCCGTGTGATCGCGGTTGGATTGAGCGGGCAGATGCACGGATCGGTGTTCCTGCCAGCCGGGAGCGAGACGCCGATCCGGCCCGCGCTGCTGTGGAACGACCAGCGGACGGCGGAGCAGTGCCGGTCGATCGAGCAGGCCTTCGGCGGGCGGCGTGCGATGGTGTCGATGGTCGGCAACGCCGCGCTGACCGGCTTCACGCTCCCCAAGATCATCTGGCTGCGGGAGCGGGAACCCGAGAACTTCGCGAAGGTCGCGACCGTGCTGCTCCCGAAGGATTACGTGCGGCTGAAGCTGGACGGCCGGCGTGCCACGGATGTGGGCGATGCCTCGGGCACGCTGCTCTTTGACATCGAGGCGCGGCGTTGGAGCCGCGCGGCGCTGTCGCGGGTCGGCCTGGATCCGGCCATCCTGCCGGACGTGGTGGAGTCGGGCGAGGTCACCGGGCGTGTGACGCCTGCCGCCGCGGCGGAGACGGGACTTCCCGCGGGCACGCCCGTTATCGCCGGTTCCGGGGACAACCAGGCCGGGGCCGTGGGGGCGGGCATTGTTCGATCCGGGCTGGTGCTGGCGACGATCGGGACCAGCGGCGTGATGTACGCCCACAGCGATTCGCCGCGGCGAGATCTTCAATCAACGACCTCAGATCGGCAGGAGGGGCCTGAACCCGTGGGGCGTCTTCACACCATGTGCGCCGCGAACGGGAGCCGAGGCATCCCCGGTCAGTACTCGCTCACCGGGTGCATGCTCAGCGCGGGCGGCTCGCTCCAATGGTGCCGCGATTCGCTCTTCCCTGGGGAGAGTTTCGAAGCGCTGATGGCGGAAGCCGAGCAAGTCCGGCCGGGTTGCGATGGTCTTGTCTTTCTGCCGTACCTGACGGGGGAGCGGTGCCCGTATCCAGATCCTCAGGCCCGCGGCGGGTGGATCGGGCTCACCAGCCGGCACACGCGCGGACACCTGGTCCGCGCTGTCATCGAGGGGGTCACGTTCGGCATGGGGCAGATCCTCGATCTTGTTCGAGGATTGGGTGTTGAGGTCGAATCGGTACGACTGGGCGGAGGCGGGGCTCGCTCGGCGCTGTGGAGGCAGTTGCAGGCGGATGTGTACCGCTGTCGCGTAGCGACGATGGACACCGAGGAGGGGCCGGCCTTCGGCGCGGCGTTGCTCGCGGGCGTCGGCGCGGGCGTGTTCCCGAACGTGGCGGAAGCCTGCCGAACCGCCGTGCATGAGTCAGGCATCATCGACCCGCGGGATTCATCGGCGTACGACGGGGCGAGGCAGGTGTACGGGTCGCTGTACACCGATCTCGGGCCCCGGTTCGCGGCGCTGCACGGCATGGACCAGTCCTGACCCTCGCGGGGCGGGACTCCTGAAAATGACCGCACGCCGCGGCGAGGGGTGCCGCGGCGTGCAGTGCGTGGTGGTGCGGTTGCACCGCTGGGGTGGTATGAGGTCAGTGGCGGCGACGGCGGAGCATGGCAAGGCCGGCGAGGGCGAGGGCGGAGCCCGCCGCGGGCGATGGAACCACGGCGTACGACAGTCGAACGTTGTCGATGCCCCAGGATTCGTCGGCGATGCCCTGGAGGCCGATGCCGTACCAGCTCACGCTGATGTTCGATGCTGTGCCGGGGTTGAACGTGACGGTGATATCGCGGTAGATGGAATCGAACGCGGCGCCGTACCCGAGGTCGATGCCGCCGACCGTCGGGGGCATGAAGCTCTGGTACTGGTGCTGGTTGGCGAACGTCTGCGCAAAGACGGTGTTCGAGTTGACCGAGACGCAGAAGTAGTCGGGCCCGTAGGTCGGGTCGTCGCCGTCCCAGGAGTCAATCGCGTAGAAGTCGAACGTGAGCCGGTACTCGACCCAGGAACCCGCCGGGGGCGTCGGGACAGAGGGCTTGGCGACGGTGAGCAGAACGCCCTGGTTGCCGCTGTAGCGGCCGACGAACTTTGAGAAGTTCGTGTGCTGGGTGACCTGCGCGGCCGTGCCCCAGCCCGTGCCCAGGCCTGACTCAAAGTTGTTTGAGTAGAAAATGGTCTCGGCATGTGCCGCAAGCGGCAGGCCAAGCACGCCCAGCACGTACGCACCACGAAGTCGCATGATCCCCTCTCTTCTGCCCGTTGGACGAGCGATGTCCCGCGGCCGCCACCACGGCCGGAACGGCGTCTGTGTGCATCTCCGATGCGCCGGCGCACCGCGCCGATGCTCAACCATGCCACGGGTCCGAGGGGCGGCGAGTGTCGGTGCGACAAACACACGCGGCGGCGCGCGGGGGCGCCGCGAGGGAAAGCCTGTGAAACTGTGCGGGCGGGCGGCAGGCCTGATAACCGCCGTCAGCGGCGGATCAGCGTCAGGCGGACGGTCCCGTGCGTGGAGCCGCGCCGGTACGAAAGCTCGACTTCATCGCCGACGTCTCGTTCACCCAGCAGTCGAACCAGTTCGTTCAGGTCGCGCGTCGGGCTGCCGTCGATCGCCGTGATCACATCGCCCCGGCGCAGGCCCGCTTTCCGGGCCGGGCCGTTGCGGTCGATCTCGGCGATGACCGGTCCATCGCCCGAGCCGGGATCGACTTCGGCCCCGATGCCGGCCTTGCCCGGCTTGATCTGTTCCGCGACCATCGGCAGGCCGCGGATCCACGCGCGGTAGTCCTTGTCCACCTCCGCGATCGGCTTGCCCAAGACCCGCTCGATGGCCTTGACCCCGGTCGGGTCCGACGTGTAGCCCTCGATGTACGCGGCGTACCAGTCCTTGAGCTTGCCCTTGTGCCACAGGTACAGGAACACGGTTCGGGCCTGGGCGTAGTTGGCCAGCGGGCTGCTGGCGGTGAACCGGTCGCGCGGGATCGTCGCCAGTTTCTGAATGGCGAGAATCCGGCCGCTGGATGTCAGCCGCTTTGAGATGTTCGTCCGCCAGTTGGGCACGGGCTTCAGGTCGCCGTCCGCGCCCGTTTCGTAGTCTTCCACGAGGCTGCAGAGGCCCTCTTGAATCCAGATCGGGTGGTCCTGTCCCAGGCGCGTCGTGCTCCGCCAGTGAAGTACGTGAAAGAACTCGTGCCGGAGCGTTGCCCCCAGGTCCTGCGCCACCAGGCGCTTGGTGTCGTGGATGTACGAGCCGCCGATGCCGGACGTCCCGGTGACGGCGTCGCGCCCGAAACTGGATATCGCCCAGCGAAGAAAGTCCCGCGAGTACGGCAGCACCACGATGCACCAGGCATCGTGCGATGCCTTGGCAGGATCGGCAAAGTCGGGGAAGACATTGGCGATGCCCCAGTCGAACAGGCGTGCCAGGTCCGCTCGGGCCTGCTCGGTGCTGGTGGTGTCCATCGCGCTGCGGAAGACCAGTCGCATCCGTTCATCGCGTGACTCGTGGTACTTCGCCGGCGCATCCGGGAACCGCTCCCGGACGCCCTTGAGATTGGCCTCCATGTGCCGCTCGAGTACCTCGGGCCAGCGGTCGATCAGCCGCTTGATCTTGTCTTCCTTCCGGGTGAGCGCCAGGTGCGGGTCGCGTTGGAGTTGGAACACATCGACAAACCCGCGCTCGACCGCTTCGACGACGAGGTCGGCCGATCCGGGGCCGTCATTCTGCAATGCGCGAACGCACGCGAGGTTGTAGTAGATGACAAAGTTCTGTTCGTCGAGCGCCAGCTGCTCTCGGAGCAGTTTCTCGGCCTCGGCGTACCGTCCGCGCTCGATCGCTGCGAAGGCCCTGGATTGGAGTTCGAGCGCTCGGGCCGGAGGATCGTCCTGCCCTGTGGCGACCGGCACTGGCAGACTTGCCAGCACCAAGCCGGCGAGGAACACGAGCAGAGCACATCGCCGCGGCATCATCGGTTCTCCCCCTTGCGTGGTCCCGCCATGGGTGAGACGCCCGATGCCAGCAGTCGTTCCAGGGCCTCCGGGTACGCCCGGCACTCGAGTTCAAAGACCCGCGCGGCCAGGGTATCGGGCGTATCGCCGGGCAGGACAGGACACGACTTTTGAAGCAGAATCGGTCCCCGGTCGTATTCATCATCCACCAGGTGCACCGTGCAGCCGGACCGGTCGCGCCCGGCCCTGAGCACTGCTTCGTGCACATGGTGGCCGTACATGCCGTGGCCCCCGAACTCCGGCAGGAGCGAGGGGTGAATGTTGACGATGCGCCCGCGATACGCGGGGGGAATCGCGATGCGCTTGAGGTACCCGGCGAGGACAACCCAGTCGATGCGGTGCTGGGTGAGCGTGTGCTGCAGGACGTCCCTCGGGATTTCGCCCTTGAGGACGACGGTTTCGATCCCTGCCTGGCGTGCACGTTCCGCCCCGAGGCATTCGCGCGAGGCGATGACGAGGGCGATCTCCGCGTGCAGGCGACCCGCCCGGATGCACTCCACGAGGTTCAGGAGCGTCCTGCCGCTTCCCGAGAGCATCACGGCGAGGCGGGCGGTCATGCCGAGGCCTTTGCCAATGCGTCATCGCGGCTGCCCGCGATGGTCAGCAGCCGGTGGAGTTTCGTGAGTTTCATGAGGTCTTCGATTTCCTCGCGCAGGCCAAACACGACCAGCTTGCCCCCTGCTTCGAGGCACTGCTTGTGCAGGTTGATGAGCGCCCCGAGCCCGGCCGAGGCCAGCAGCATCACGCGTGAAAGATCGAGCGCGATCCGCCATGTTGTTTCCCGGGCCGCGTTCTGGATATCGCTCACAACCGCGCCGCTCTCCCGGTCGGTGATCCGTTCCCACAGCACCTGCGCCGAGAGCACCGGCCCGATCGCCTCCGCCTTGACATACTGCGATTCTGACATCAGGAGAGGGTATCGCGCCGGTCCCGCGCTCGCCTCACGGTTCTGTCGCCGCCGTCGGCGGAGAGCGGAAAGGGATGGCCTTGCCCGAGGCGTCCACCGCGACGAGCGTAATGGTCGCCGTGGTCACCGGGATGTGCTGCCCGGAGGTGAACCGCTCTGCCTCCACCTCGATCCGGACGGTCACGCTCGACGTACCCATCCGGACGGTGGAGGCGTAGAAGTTGACGGTGTCCCCCAGGTGAACCGGGGCCTTGAAGTCCACCCGGTCCATCGCCGCCGTCACCCACCGGTGCACGCCGTGCCGCCGGGCCTCGACAAAGCCGGCCTGGTCGATGTAGCTCAGGATGACGCCCCCGAAGATCGTTCCGTACTGATTCGTGTCCCGGGGCATGGTGACGACGCGGAGCGCCAGCGTCCGTGCGGAGGTCCCTGTCGTGGCTTGGGGGTCGGCAGTGCTCATCGCGACACCATAGCCCAACAGGCAACGACACCGCCCGGGAGAACGGGCGGTGTCGTTCGGAGGAGGAGAGAGAAGACACTCGTGACTACTCCTTCCTACGATGCCGCGGCAGCAAAGTTCGGTGCAAAAAGAAGGGATCGACATGGCGACGTCAACGGCCCGGAAGGGGGAAGCCCTGGAGCAGATCGCCCGAATGGCAGATTCGGAGCTGATCCAGCGTTATCGGCGGGGCTTGGAACTGGTGGACGCCCGGGTCTTCGAGCTGTCGGATGAGCAACTGGACATGGCTTTCCTGCCCGATGCCGGGGTGGGCAACTGGCCGGCCCGCGTCCTGATCGGACATCTGGCCGATGCGGAGATCGCGTACACCCACCGGATGCGCCGGGCGGTCGCCGAGGACAGCCCGGTGGTGAACGCGTGGGATGAGAATGCCTTTGTCGATGCGGGGCTCTACGCCGGCGGCAAGCACCCGATTGCGGGGTTCATCGCCGTCATCCACACCATGCGTCGCTGGACCGCGGAGTGGCTCGCGACGCTGGCGCCGGACCAGCTTCAGCGCCGCGCGATGCACGAGACCAAGGGCGAGGTTTCCGTCCGCACCATGCTCGAGTACACGACGTGGCACCTGGAGCACCATGTCGCCTTCCTGAACGCCAAGATCTGCAAGTTCCTCGGGCCTGCCCCGGAGGGTGGGTGTTGCGGGGGCGGTGGGGGGGGGTGCGGGTGCGCCAAGAAGTGAGAGTGGCCCTCTGAGCAAGGTCGCCCATGCAAGGTCTTTTTGACCAGCGCCGGTACCTGATCCCGTTCCGATCTTCCCTCCTGCCGCAGATTTTCACCGACACACTGGTGATCGGGGCGGGTGTGGCGGGAACGCGGGCCGCCATCGCCGCGGCCGAGCGGGGCGAGGTCATCGTGCTGTGCAAAGGGGAAGCCGGGGAGAGCAACACGGCGTGGGCGCAAGGGGGCATCGCCGGCGTGCTGCCCGGCACCCGTGACGATGTTGAGTCGCACATCCGCGACACGCTGGTGTGCGGGGCGGGCTTGTGCGATGAACCGATCGTCCGGCTCGTCGCGACCATGGCCGAGGCCCGGATCCGCGAGTTGGTGGATTGGGGCGTTCGCTTCGATCGCGGCCCAACGGGCGAACTCCTCCCGGGGCGCGAGGGGGGCCATTCGGCTTCGCGGATTTACCACGCCAACGGCGACGCGACGGGCCGGGAGATGCAGCGGGGCCTGATCGCCCGGCTTCGGGCGACGTCGGGCGTGCGTCTCTTTGAGAAGTGCTTCACGCTCGACCTCATCACGCCGTCATCCGAGCAGGGCTCGCCCGTGATGGGCGCGATCACGCACCACCCGAGATTCGGCCTCCAGATGATCTGGGCCGCGTCGACGATCCTGGCCAGCGGGGGCGCCGGGATGGTGTACCGCGAGACCACCAACCCGAGGATCGCCACCTGCGACGGCCCCGCCATGGCCTACCGCGCCGGCGCCACCGTCGCCGACATGGCCTTCACCCAGTTTCATCCCACCACGCTCTACCTTCCCGGTGCGGCCCGCTCGCTCATCAGCGAAGCCGTTCGCGGCGAGGGCGCGTACCTGCTCGACCTGAACCACCAGCGGTTCATGCACGAGTTCCACCCGCAGGCCGAGCTCGCCCCGCGCGACATCGTCAGCCGCGCGATTGTCAAGCAGATCTCCAAGCAGGGCGGCCGGCACGTGTGGCTCGACTGCCGGCACATCAAGGGATTCGCCGCGAGGTTCCCCGGCATCACCGCTGAACTCAAGCGATTCGACATCGACCCATCGATCAAACTCATTCCCGTGCATCCCGCGGCCCACTACTTCATCGGTGGCGTACGCACCGACCTCTCCGGGCGCACGGATGTTCCCGGGCTGTACGCCGTGGGCGAGGCCGCTTCGAGCGGGCTCCACGGGGCCAACCGCCTCGCCTCCAACTCGCTGCTGGAGGGGCTGGTGATGGGTGAAATCGCTGGGCGAGCGGCGTGCGAAGATCGCGCATCAAGGAACGGATCCGGACGCCGGGGCCCGGTGTCGATCGTGAGCGACATCCGCCCGTCCGACCAGGGCGAACTCGACCTGGCCGACGTGCGCTCCAGCCTCCGTTCAGCCATGTGGCGCAACGTCGGCATCGAACGCGCGGGCGGGAAGCTCCGGGATGTGATGGAGATGTTCGACTTCTGGGGGAAGTACACGCTGGACAAGATCTTCGACGATCCGGCCGGATGGGAGACGCAGAACATGCTGCTGGCGGGGTCGCTCATGGCCCGTTCGGCCACGTGGCGGGAGGAGAGCCGGGGTTGCCATGCCCGCAGCGACCATGCGGAGTCCCGCGAGGAGTTCGCAGTGCACGATTGCTGGCGGCGTGGCCGCGCCGAGCCTCAACTGGTCCCGGTCGCGCGAGAGGTGGATGCAGCCGGGCCGGGGGCACTGGCGTGAGGGGGCGTGCGCTTGTCATGGCGGTCCTGCTCGGGCTCTTCGCCGGGTGCCAGGAGCGGGTGGTGAACTACAAGCCGTTCCTGTCCGGACTGGAAGGTGTGCAGACCCAGACCCCCGCGACGACTTCCACGCCGGCAAACCCGGCGCTCGAGCGGGCCGCCGCGGGTGATGAGTTCACGCTCATTCGTCAGAACGATGATGGAACCGTCACGCTGCTGTCCAAGAGCGGTCGGCACCTCATGGCCCACATCCTGCGGACGCTGGCGGAGGATGAGAAGGGACAGTTCACGGAGCAGGTTCTCTCCGAGATCACCCGTGCCGAGTACCACGAGCGAGGGCGCGACCCCGGGGAGGCGTTCGACCTTCTCAAGACCCAGCAGCAGGAAATCGCGAAACTCTTCAACCGCATGCCCATGGGCGAGCACTCGCCCAATGTCATCATGGAGTCGATCGGAAAGAACATGTTTCGCGTCCGCGTGACCGGCCAGTCCCGGAAGGGGCTCGAGCGGTGGACCGGCTTCGACATGGTGTACGAACGCGGCAACTGGCGGCTGCGCTGGTTCGTCCCGTAAGCCTCGATTGACGGTCGATTACCGGGACCCGGTTTCGCCGGCCTTGAGCGTGACCTTGATCACCTGTTCCTTGCCGTCGCGTTTCACCGTCACCTCGACCACATCGCCCACCTTCGACGCACGGAGCAGGGGCATCCACGCCTGCACATCGCCGATCGGCTTGCCGTTCCACTTGATCATGACGTCGCCTTCCTTGATCCCGGCATCCGCCGCCGATGTGCCCTCGTAGACCTCGACCACTTCGACCCCGCCGGACTCCTCCTCGTAGGTGCCCGGCTTGATCCCGAATCGGACATTGCCCCCGGCGCGTGCCGGGCCGCTTTCGGCGGCCGGCGGAGGTGGGGCGGGTGGTGGTGGGGGAGGGGCTGCCGCGGCGTTCCGCGAGGGCCGCCGCGCTGTGAACTTGAGCTTCTCCGGGTGCTGGGCGACCGTCAGGCAGATGTCGTGCGCCATCGCGACGATCCTCGCCGCGCCCGTGTGGTTGATCAGGTCGAACGTATCCTCTGGTTTGTGGTACTGATCGTGGTACCCCGTGAAGAAGTTGAGGATGGGAACCTGCTTCGAATAGAAGCTGAAGTGGTCGGTGTTGGCGGCGATGGTGGTGCCGTGCCGGATCTCGATGCCCGATGCGTCGAGGTGAGGCTTGACCAGGTCATAAAACCCCTCGGCGGACTGCGTGCCTTCGACGTCCAGCCCGTTGGCCTTGGGGCTGCTGGCCTTGGACCGCAGACGCCCGATCATGTCCATGTTGAGCATGAACTGGATGCTTGACAGGTCCACCGAGGGATGGTTGACGTAATACATCGATCCGTTGAGACCCGACTCTTCCGCCGAGAACAGCAGGAAGATCACCGACCGGGCGGGAGCGTCCTGGGGCAGCTTGGCGTACGACTCGGAAAGCTTGTGCGCCAGGAGCAGGACACCCGCCGTTCCCGAGGCGTTGTCGTCCGCGCCGGGGTGCAGCTTGCCACGGTTCGATGGGTTCGCGCCGATCGTCCCGTACCCGACGTGGTCGTAGTGCGCGCCGATGACGATGTACTCCTTCGCCAGCTCGCCACGCCCCGGCAGCACCGCCCCGACGTTGTCCGTCAGCACCGGTTCGCGCCTGATCTCGACATCGATCGAGGCCCGGGCATCGGTCAGCGGCCGGACCATCCCCGCCTCATCCACGCGTTCCCGGAAGTCTCGCATCGTTCCGTTGAACCAGGCCAGCCTCTCGGCCGCCTCGGTGGTGATCATCACGACTGGCACGCCGAGCTTGCTCGGCTCATCGCCCGGCGACTCCGGAGCGATCAACTCTTTCGCCCGCGGGTCTGCCGCGCCGGGCGGGTTCACCAGCATGATCGCCGCGGGCTTGCGCTCCGCGACCGCCTTGAGCTTGGCATCCAGCCCCGCGGCGGGCGACCACCCGCGTTCCGCCCAGCGGCTGGTGCCGTCCGGGTTCATCGGTTCGAAGCGGAACACCATCGCGATCTTGCCGGAGAGGTCGATGTTGCCCTCGAACGTCTTGTACCCGTCCGGCCCATCGATTCCGTACCCGCAGAACACCACATCGCCCTTGACCTTGCCCGATCCGGACATGCCCAGAACCGTGAAGTCCTTCCCCGGCTCAAGCTTCATGTCCTCGCGACCGGAAGGGTGCAGTGTGACCGTCTGCCGCTCCGTGCGCACGGTGGACCCGTGCTGGAACGTCTGACGGAACGAGGCATTGGCGGTGACGACTTCCGCGCCATCCGCGGCCTTCGAAGTCGCGGCGAACGCGGGCTGCAGGTTGTACTTCCGGAACCAGAACTCGATGTAGTCCGCGGCGAAGCGGTTGCCCGCGGAACCGGGAATACGCCCCTCCATGAAGGGGTTCGAGAGTGTGATGTTGTGCTGCGCGTAGAGCCGGGCGTCGGCGCCGATCGCATCGAACACGGTCGCCAAGGGGTTCTCGCCCAAGGCCTCGATCGCCTTGGTTTTGCCCTCATCGCCCCCTTCGACACCGAGCCGTGCCGCGCCCCGGTCCGGCACTTCGCTCCGGACCTCGATCGGATGCCCGATCCGTTGCCACTCCCGGTCCTCGAGCATGCGGTCGGCCGAGTATCCGATCGGTTGGGTGATCTGGGCGGTGCAGGGCGTGGCGAGGGCGAGGCCGAGCCACACCAATCGACTCCGCTTCAGGCGTCGAATCGTCATGAAAGGACCTTTCTGCAGGGGCATGGGAAAAAGGAAGCCACGGTCGCTTTCGCGACCGGGGTTCCTGGAACGTCAGTCTAGGCTGGAGCGAACGCGGGTCAGGAGGCGCGTTCGCCCGCCGACGCATTCCGGAACAGTGATACCGGCGAAATCGCCTCGGGTTGCAGGAAGTTGACGAGGATCGAAAAAAGTCGACGCGGGGGCGGTCGCGGAGATCGAAACGGACCGCGCTACACTTGCGAAAACGGAGATCGAGTGGAGCGGTTTGACCCTCGCTGCAGCGTACATGTTGGTCCGGAATCGGGCCTGCGCTGCCGCCTGCGTACCCCTCGATCCCCTGATTGACCCCGAACGCGGCCGCCCGCATTCATTCTGAGCCCCGTATGACCACGACAACCGTTCGTTCCTCATCCACGCCCGTGATTCCCAGCGCTCATTCGCTGAACTTGAGCCCGACGGACACGTTCCTGCACCGACATCTCGGGCCGGACGAGCGGGACATCGCGGAGATGCTCCGTGTCGTCGGTCATCCGAGTCTGAACGCCTTTTCGGATGCGGTTGTGCCGCCGGGGATCCGCCTCGGGCGTTTGCTCCGGCTTGACGGACTGGCGGATCACTCCGACGGGCCGCGGGGCGAGTTCGAACTGCTCCAGGCGCTCAAAGGGATCGCGTCTCAGAACAGGATCTTCCGGTCCTTTATCGGGATGGGGTACTACGACACCATCACGCCGCCGGTGATTCTCCGGAACATCATGGAGAACCCGGGCTGGTACACGCAGTACACGCCTTACCAGGCCGAGATCGCCCAAGGCCGGCTGGAGGCCCTGCTGAACTTCCAGACGATGGTGGCGGACCTCACCGGCCTGCCCTTGGCGGGGGCGAGCCTGCTGGATGAAGGGACGGCCGCGGCCGAAGCGATGGCCATGTGCTTTGCCATTGCGGGAGGGGCGGATGGGAGCCGCAAGACATTTGTCATTGCGGATGACTGCCACCCGCAAACCATCGCCGTGTGCAAGACCCGGGCGGACTCGCTCGGGATCAAGGTGGTTCTCGTTCGTGGCCAGTCGGGGATGGGCGACGCCCAGCCCGTCGATCTCAGCGCCGTCGATCTGGGATCGGCGTGCGGGGTGCTGGTGCAGTATCCGACGACGGACGGGCGGGTTGAGTGTTACGAGGCCGTCGCGGAGAAGGTCCATGCCGCGGGCTCGCTGCTGGTGGCGGCGTGCGATCTGCTGGCGCTGACGTTGCTCAAGCCGCCGGGGGAGTGGGGGGGCGGCGGGGCGGATATCGCGGTTGGCAGCGCGCAGCGGTTTGGCGTGCCGATGGGCGCGGGCGGCCCGCACGCGGCGTTCATCGCGACCAGGAACGAGCATGTGCGCCGTATGCCGGGGCGGATCATCGGTGTGTCGAAGGATGCGCAGGGGAACCCGGCGCTGCGCATGGCAATCCAGACCCGCGAGCAGCACATCAAGCGGGAACGGGCGACGAGCAATATCTGCACAGCGCAGGCGCTCCTGGCCATCATGGCGGGGATGTACGCCGCGTACCACGGCCCGCAGGGCCTCAGGGCCATCGCGAGCCGTGTGCACGGGTTCACGCAATGCCTCCGCGCTGCGTTGATTCACCTCGGGCACCGTGTCGGCGACGACCTGGTGTTCGACACCATCCGCGTGTGGCCGTCGGGCGCGAAGGGATCGGCCAAGGATGCGGCGACCGTGCGCCAGCAGGCGGAGAGCCGGGGGTTGAACTTCCGCTACTTTGCGGATGGCTCCATCGGGATCAGCCTTGATGAAACCGTCACCGAGAAGGATGTGGCGGATATCTGCTTCGCCTTCGGCTGCGGCAAGCCCGTGACGGTGGACATGGAAGAGCTCTCAGGCCAGGCCGGCGATGGCTATCCCGGAGCTTTGGCGCGGAGCAGCGCGTTCCTGAAGCACCCTGTCTTCAACACGCACCACTCCGAGACGGAGATGCTGCGGTACATATACAAGCTGCAGCAGCGGGACCTGTCGCTGGCCAGCGCGATGATCCCGCTCGGTTCGTGCACGATGAAGCTCAACGCGACGACCGAGATGATCCCGGTGACCTGGCCGGAGTTCGGGCGGATCCATCCCTTTGCTCCGGTGGAGCAGCAGAAGGGGTACGCCCGGATCTACAGCGACCTCGAGAAGTGGCTCGCCGAAATCACAGGTTTCCATGCGGTTTCGCTCCAGCCCAACGCCGGCTCGCAGGGCGAGTACGCCGGGCTGCTCGCGATTCGAGGCTACCACCAGAGCCGCGGCGAGACGCACCGCGATGTGTGCCTGATCCCGGACTCGGCGCACGGCACGAACCCGGCCTCGGCGGTCATCGCGGGGATGAAGGTTGTGCCCGTCGCGTGCGACGATCAGGGGAATGTGGAGATCGCGGACCTGAAGGCCAAGGCCGCGGAGCACGCGAAGAACCTGTCGTGCCTGATGATCACGTACCCGAGCACGCACGGGGTGTTTGAGGAGGGCGTGAAGGAGATCTGCCGGATCGTGCACGAGCACGGGGGGCAGGTGTACATGGACGGCGCGAACATGAACGCACAGGTGGGCCTGACGTCGCCGGGGAACATCGGCGCGGATGTGTGCCACCTGAACCTGCACAAGACCTTCTGCATCCCGCACGGGGGCGGCGGTCCGGGCATGGGGCCGATCGGCGTGGCGAAGCACCTGGCGCCCTTCCTGCCGGGGCACCCGCTCTCGGATCCGCACGCGGGGCTGAAGGCAGTCGGCCCGGTCTCCGCCGCGCCCTACGGCAGCGCGAGCATCCTGCTGATCTCGTGGGTGTACATCGCGCTGATGGGGGGTGAGGGACTGACGAAGGCGACGCAGGTGGCGATGCTCAGCGCGAACTACATGGCCAAGCGCCTCGAGTCGCACTACCCGATCCTGTACCGCGGGAAGAACGGCCTGTGCGCGCACGAGTTCATCATGGACTGCCGCCCGCTGGAGAAGTCCGCCGGTGTGAAGATCGACGACTTTGCCAAGCGGCTCATCGACTTCGGCTTCCACGCCCCGACCATGAGTTTCCCGGTTCCGGGGACGCTGATGATCGAGCCGACCGAGAGCGAGCCAAAGGTCGAACTCGACCGCTTCTGCGAGGCGATGATCGCCATCCGCGAGGAAGTCCGGGCGATCGAGCAAGGGAAAATGGACAAGGCCGACAACCCGCTCAAGAACGCGCCGCACACGGTCTACATCGTGTCCGCCAGCGAGTGGAAGCACCCGTACACGCGCGAGCAGGCGGCTTTCCCCGCGCCGTGGGTGAAGGACCACAAGTTCTGGCCGGCGGTGGGGCGGGTGGACAACCCGTACGGCGACCGCAACCTTGTGTGCGTGTGTCCGCCGATGAGCGACTACGCAGGCTGATCATGTCCGTTTCCCGCACGGCCCGTGCCGAAGGACTGCTCCACGCGGGGCGCGTGAACGAGGCCCGGGAGATGCTTCAGCGTCTGCTGCGCCAGGCGCCCGGCGATGCCGAGGCCAACCGCCTCATGAGCATCGCGCTCAACCTGGCGGGCGAGCCGGAGCGGGCGCTCTTCTTCGCGGAGCGAGCCGCGGCGGCGCGCCCGGGCGATGGCGTGCTGATCACCGCCGTCGGCAACCTGCACTTCAACCTTGGTCGCCTGGAAGAGGCGAGGACCGCGTTCGAGCGGGCCGTCCGTGTCGATCCCGCCTGCGCGGATGCATGGGAGGCGATCGCCGACCTGCACTTTCAGTTTGCACGCTTCGCCGACGCCGAGCGGGCCTGCCGCGATGGGCTCTCGCACTGCCCGGGCCATCCCGTCCTGTCCACCACGCTCGCCGCCGTGCTGCTCAACGCGGGCCGGGGGGAAGAGGCGATGGCGATGCTCGACGCCTCCGCGGCGCTGAGGCCGCTGGACCAGGTCATCGCCGCGGCGCAGGCGCAGGCGAGCCTGTACCTTCCGGGCATCCCTCCGGGCGAGGTGCTGCGGCGGCATGTCCGGTTCGCTGACGTGATGAAGTCACTTCTGCCGGGAACGTTCGGGGCGCGCATCGCGGACCCCGATCCGGAGCGTTCCCTGCGGGTGGGGTTGGTCTCCGCGGACTTCCGGCGCCACTCGGTCGCTTTCTTCCTCGAACCCCTGTTGACGCACCTTGATCGTTCGCGCTTCCCGTTGACGATGTACGCCACGGTCGTGAACGAGGATGAGGTCACGCAGCGCTTCAAGGCGCTCGCTCACGCATGGCGACCGGTCGCGACGGTGCCCGTCCAGGACCTCGCGGCGGTGATCGCGCGGGACTCGATCGACATCCTGATCGACCTTGGCGGGCACACCGATGCCAGCCGCCTCGCCGCCTTTCACATGAAGCCCGCGCCGGTCCAGGTGTCGTACCTCGGGTACGCGGCCACGACGGGGCTGCCGGCGATCGACTACCGGATCGTCGATTCCATAACGGACCCGCCGGGCGCGGACGCGCACGGCGTGGAGCGACTGGTCCGGCTTGACCCGTGCTTCCTGTGCTACCGGCCGCCGGAGGAGGCGCTCGAAACTCCGCCCGCCCGCGTGAGCGACGGCCGCGGCGTGACGTTCGCCTCCTTCAACGTGCTGCAGAAAGTGAACGACCCGCTGATCCGGCTGTGGAAGCGGGTGTTGGATGCGGTGCCGGGATCGCGCTTGGTTCTCAAGACACAAGGGTTCAACCAGACGCCGGTACGGGAGTCCATGGCGGCGCGTCTGGCGGGCCACGGCATCGATCCGGGACGGTTCGAACTGCTGGCGTGGACGCCCTCCCCCCGCGCGCACTTCGAGGCGTACAACACGGTGGATGTCGCGCTCGACACGTTCCCGTACCACGGTACCACGACGACGTGCGATGCGCTGGTCATGGGGGTGCCGGTGGTGACGCTCGCGGGCGATCGCCACGCTTCGCGGGTCGGGGCGTCCCTGCTGTCGGCCGTCGGGCTCCAGGAACTCGTGGCCGGTTCCGAGGATGAATACGTGGGCCTCGCCGTGAGGTTGGCGAACGACCCGGCGCGACGGCGATCCTACCGCGAGCACCTGCGGCCTCGGGTGCTCAACTCGGCGCTGTGCGATGCACGGGGAATCGCGCGCCGGTTTGAATCGGCGCTGCGGGGCATGTGGCGGGAAGCGTGCGCCGCGGCGCCCCGCGGGTAGCACCGTCCCATCGAGTCCGACGCCCCACGTTCAGAAGCCCAACACGGTTACCGTCCGCTCGACGTCCGCGGCGTAGGAGCCGCCGAAGAGCCGGACGTGCACAAGGAGTGGGTACAGGTTGTACAGGTGGCGGCGCGTTTCAAAGAACCCGGCGCGGATCGGGCGCCGCTGCTGGTAGCGTTCGAAGAAGGAACGCCCGAAGGTGGAAAAGAGCGTGATGAACGCCAGTTCGATCTCCGGATCGGCGTACGAGATGGCCGGGTCAAGGAACGCCGTGATCCGGTCGCCAACGGCCAGGACATTGGTGGTCCACACATCACCGTGGATGAGCGACGGGCGCTCGGGTTCGACGAGGAAATCAGCCAGTGTGTCAGCAAGTTTCCGGATGCGGTCCTCCACGCGCTGGCCGAGGCGCCCGGCTTCGCGGGCCGCGCGGGCCATGGCCAGCAGCCGGTGCTCGCGAAAGAACTCGATCCACGAGCGGGTCGGCGTGTTCCGTTGGGGCAGGCTGCCGATGAGCGTGTCCCGCTCCAGGCCGAAGTGGGTCCATGTGACGCCGTGGAGCGACGCGAGCAAGTCCGCGGCGTGCTCCTCGGCGGCGGGTGGGAAGCGGCTCTCCCCCGGCACATGGGCGAGGATGAGCAGGCCGGGTTCCGCGTGCAGCACGTCCGGCACGGGAAGGCCGGAATGTTCGCGGAGGTAGCGGAGCATGAAGGCCTCGATGTCGAGCGTGCCGCCCGGGCCTGCGACCTTGGCCACCACGGCCCGCCCGTCGGGCAGGTCGGCGCGGTACACGGAGGCGATGCACCCGCCCGGAAGCGGGGAAGTGCGCACGGGGAATGTCCCGATGGCGCGGCCGATAACCTCGTGAATGGACGGCTTTGAGTGGTGCAGAGAGATCACCCGCTCGGAAACGGAGGTTCGTACCCGGGAGCATAGGTGACTGGTGTCCGATGACACGTCGATTGATTCGTCTCATCCGTCAACTGCTCGCGATCTTTCACGTTCGTACACGCCCGCGCTTGATCGCGGCGACACTGGCCTGTCAGGCGGTGTTGATCGGCGGCGGGCTGTTGTGGGTCTTCGGCGAGGTGCGGCACAGGACGGCCTTGGCGCTGCAGGACAAGATCCTGGACCAGAGTGTCCAGGCGGCTGGGAGTTTCGCCGGCGCGTTGCAGTCGCTCGGCGTTGGCGAACTGGTGTGCGGAAGTGTGGACACGGCTCGCGCGCAACGCCTCATCGAGGATGTCCGCTTGCCGGCGGGCGGTGTCATCTGCATCCTGGACGCCAGCGATCGAATCATCTGTCATCCCCGTCTTCGTCAGCAGCCGGATCTCTGCGGGCTTGACTTGTCAAACTTTGAAGTTGCCGGGACGGCTGGCACCACCCGCCTGGCCCACTTGCCTCGGCACGTTACCGCTTCAGGGCGTATGAAGGTGGACAGGTCCGGCATGCATTACATCGCGGCCCGGTACCTCCCCGACCAGAAGGCACGGATCCTCGTCCAGCAGCCGGAGTCCGGGCTGTTGGCGCTCGGGGATGCGGTGTCCTTGGGGAATGTCGTCCGTGTGGGCGCGGTGGTGGGGGGGTTGTTGTCGCTCACCGGTGTCGCATCGCTGGTGCTGATCCGTCGGCACGATCGGGTGCTGGAGCGCATCAACGCGGGCTTGGAGGACCAAGTGCGACGGCGCGTGGGTGAGAGCCTGCGGGCACGCCATGCCATCATCTTCGGTTTGGCCAAACTGGCGGACTGCCGCGACACGGACACCGGGGCGCATCTGGATCGAATCTGCGCGTACTCGGAGGCGCTGGCCCGCCACATGCTGGACGCCACGATGACGGATGAGTGGATCGAGAACTTGAAACTCGCGGCGTCGCTGCACGATATCGGGAAGGTCGGTGTGCCCGATCAGGTGCTTCTGAAACCGGGGTCCCTGACGCCGGCGGAAAGGCGGATCATCCAGCGCCATGCCGCGACCGGTGCTTCCACGCTGGAGGCGGTTCGAGATCGACTGGGCGATGATCCGCTGCTAGACATGGCGATTGACGTCGCCCGCTGTCATCACGAGCGGTGGGATGGGCGCGGGTACCCGGCCGGGCTCGCGGGTGAATCGATCCCCCTGGCGGCCCGAATTGTGTCTGTCGCGGACGTGTACGACGCGTTGACGTCGGCACGGGTGTACAAGCCCGCCCTCTCGCACGACGAGGCCATTCGGTCCATCCGGGCGGATCGGGGCGCCGCCTTCGATCCTCGGCTGATCGATGCGCTCGAGCGGTGCCACGAGGTCTTCCGCTCAATCCGGAGTTCGCTGGCGGACGAGCCGGCCGAAGCGCGGCGGGCCGCTTAGGCTCCATCTCTCCCGTCCGCTATAGTCGATCCGATGGGGACCGAAGCCAGCGATCTTGCCGCGCTCCAGACCGCCGTGAGCCACTACACCGCGGCACGGTACGACCAAGCGGAGGCTATCGCGCGCCGGCTGTCGCGCCGGCCAGAGATCGGCGAGCAGGCGACGCTGCTGCTTGGAAAGATCCTGATGGAGTCGGGCCGTGCGCCGCAGGCCATTTTCGAACTGGAGCGGCTGGTCAAGCTATCGCCGGGGAATGTCGACGCGCTGATGAGCCTGCACTTGGCGCACGTCGCGGCCCGTCAAGTGGACAAGGCAATCGCCGTGGCGGAGCGGGCGTACGAGGCCTCCGGGCGGTCGGACAGCGTGGCCGCATCGCTCGGGGCGTTCCTGGTCCTGGAGGGAAGGTACACGGAAGCGGAAGTGTGGCACGAGCGTGCCCGGGCGGCCAACCCCGTCAATGGCAAGGCGATCCTGGGCTTGGCTCGGATTTACAGCGCCACGCTCCGGGGACCGGAAGCGGTGTCGCTGCTCCGTCGGATGAAGGAGCAGGGCGTTCTGGGCGTGGGGATGTTCCGGCACCTGGCGTACTACCTTCGGTACGCCTCCGGCTCCGATCCGCGCGAGATGTTCGAGCTTCAGAAAGTGGCCGGCGCCCTCACCGCCCGCGAGGCGGACGGAATGCCGCCGCAGTTGCACATCGACCGCAACCCGGACCGCCGCCTCACGATCGGGTACATCTCGCCCGACTTCCGCGTTCATGCCTGCTCGCACTTCATGGAGCCGCTGTTTGCCGCGCGGGACCGCGAGGCGTTCAAGGTCATCGCCTACTCCGCATCGATCTACAAGGATGCGGTCACGGAGCGGTTCCGGAAGATGGCCGACGGCTGGTACGACGCCGCGACCGTGTCCATCCCGGTTCTCGCCAAGAAGATCGCGGATGATCGGGTGGACATCGTGTTCGACCTGGCGGGGCACACGAGCGGGACGAAACTGGCGTGCCTGGCCCTGCGGCCGGCGCCGCTGACGGCGAACTACATCGGCTTCCCGGATTCGACCGGCACGCCGGGGATCGACTTTCGCATGGTGGACTCAATCACCGACCCGCCGGGGGCGGAAGCGCTGGCGACGGAAAGGCTGATCCGCCTCGATCCCTGCTTCCTGTGCTACCGGCCACCCGCGGATGCGCCGCCGGTGGCGCCATCACCCTGCGAGGCGAACGGGCGAATCACGTTCGGCTCGTTCAACGCCGTGGACAAGATCTCTGAGGCGACGCTGGACGCCTGGGCAGAGATACTCAAGCGAGTCCCCGACTCCCGGCTCTTTCTCAAGGGTATCGCCCTGGGGGACCCTTCCGTGGCGCAGCGTGCGGCGGACCACTTCCAGCGACGGGGCGTGGACCCGGGCCGGATTGAACTCATGGCCCGGACCAAGGGGCTGGCGGAGCACCTGAACGCGTACGGCCGCATGGACATCGCGCTGGATACGTTCCCCTACAACGGCACGACCACGACGTGCGAGGCGCTGTGGATGGGGGTGCCGGTCGTGGCCTTCACGGGGCAGGTCCACGCGAGCCGGGTGTCCGCGAGCCTGCTGCACGCGGCGGGACTCAGCGAACTGGTTGCGTCCGATGTGGCGGGGTATATCGACACGGCGGTTCGCCTCGCGTCGGATCCCGCCCGCATCGTCGCGTATCGAAGGGGAATGCGAGAGCGAGTGGCGGCCTCTCCGCTCCGCGATGAATCCGCGTTCATGCGGCGGTTCGAATCGACGTTGCGGTCGTTGTGGCGGGAGTGGTGCGCCGCATCGATGTAAGCCCGCGCCTCAAGCCCCGCGAGCCGTCCGCACCGGCACCAGCATGAGCGAGCACCGACGGTTGCCGATCCGGTCCGACACATCCAGGCCGCGGGTCACCGGCTCTCGTATCGGAAGGTCGCGGTCGAGGCAGCGTGACACGAAAGCGTGGAGATCATGCGCCGCCACCTCGTCGCTCTCGTGAAACACCACCAGCAGCACCCCGCCCGCGGCGATCGCATCGCACTGAGCCAGTTTGGGAATGTCGGAAGCGCACACACGGAGGAGTTCGGAGGAGTACGCGGCGTTCGGCCCGGGCACGCCCCGCGTGTACGTGAACTGGCCGACCTGCTTGACTTCCAGCCAGAACGCATCCGCCGGATCGACGCCCGGCTCGGCCGCGACGAGGTCCGCGGCCTGCGAGGCGAAAAGCGTGCCCTCGGATTCATCCACTTCCCGCAGGCGTGCCACCGGGTCGATCAGGCGAACTCCGGGAGCGGTCGTCAGCACCAGGTCACACCGCTCCCGCTCCGCGTGCCGCGGCCGGCGTGACGCTCCGCCAGGGTACGGCCACTCCCGAAAGACGCCCAGCCCGCCCTGCGCAAAGCCCGCGGCCAGCACGGGGTGAAGCTCGACTTCAGTCAAGGCGTCCAGCCCTCGGACCGCCTGCTCCGCATCCAGCTCCTCGGATCGACGCTGCAGCCCCGCCACGGCCAGTTCGACGATGTGGTCCGGATTCCACATGCGTTCGAGCATAGGCTTTGCCCGCCTTCACCCGGCCCCGTCGGAGCGGGTCTTGACAGGGGTTGAGGGGTTCGGCCATGCTGTGGGCGTTTCCGCCCGAGCATCTCAAGAGGAACGATCCGATGAACGCCTTGACCCTTCGTGGACGGTTGCTGAAGTTCGGTTTGGCCTTGGCCGCCTTGACCACCTCCCTGGCGTGCGAGGCGAAGGAAAGTCGCCCGGCTCCCAAGGCCGCGCCGGCACCCGCCGCGGCCCCCGCACCGGCGATGGAGGAAGAGAACGCCGACGAGATCAAGATCGGGCACTACGCCTCCTTGACCGGGTCCGAGGCGACCTTTGGAGTGTCCACCGACAACGGCATCAAGCTGGCCGTTGCCGAGCGGAACGCCGCCGGCGGGGTCAAGGGCAAGAAGATCAAGCTCATCACCTACGACAACCAGGGGAAGCCCCAGGAATCGGTGGTGGCCGTGACGCGGCTCATCGATCAGGACAAGGTCGTCGCGGTGCTTGGTGAGGTCGCCAGTTCGCGCAGCCTTGCCGGTGCGCCCGTGTGCCAGCGCAAGGGTGTCCCGATGGTGACGCCGTCGAGCACGAACCCGGATGTCACCTCCGTGGGGAACATGATTTCCCGCGTGTGCTTCATCGATCCGTTCCAAGGCTACGTCGGGGCGAAGTTTGCCCGAGAGAACCTCAACCTGTCCAAGGGGGCCACGCTGTACAACCGGGCCCAGGCCTACTCGTCGGGCCTCAGCAACAACTTCGTCGAGTCGTTCAAGAAGCTCGGCGGGACGGTGGTTTCCGAGCAGGCCTACTCCGACGGCGACAACGACTTCTCGGCCCAGCTCACGGCGATCCGTGCCAAGGGCGCCGAGTTCATCTACATCCCGGGCTACTACACCGAGGTGGTGAATATCGCGAAGCAGGCCCGCCGCCTCGGCATGAATGTGCCCCTCATCGGCGGTGATGGATGGGACTCGGAGGAGCTTCGCAACGCGGGCGACACACTCAACGGGTGCTACTTCTCGAATCACTACTCGCACGAGGACACCCGCCCGGAGGTGGTCGAGTTCATCGCCAAGTACCAGAAGGAATACGGAAAGGTGCCCGATGGTCTGGCGGCGCTCGGCTACGACGCGGCCCGGCTGCTCTTTGACGCGATGGACCGGGCCGATTCGCTCTCCGGCAAGGACCTGGCCGCAGCGATCGCGGCAACGAAGAACTTCCCGGGTGTGACGGGCACGATCTCCATGGATTCCAAGCGGAACGCGACCAAGGACGCGGTCATGCTCGAGGTCGTCAATGGGGTGCCGAAGTACAAAGCGACGATCAAGCCGGAGTAAGTCGGGCGCGGGCAGGACCGGGCAAACCCGGAATGCCCGCCGGTTCGGCGCGACCGCCGCATGACGCAGTTTCTTCAAACACTCTTTGACGGCGTAACTGTCGGGTGCCTGTACGCGCTGATCGCGCTGGGCTACACGATGGTCTACGGCATCCTGAAGTTCATCAACTTCGCCCACTCGGACGTCTTCGCCCTCGGTGTGTGGATGTCCATCACCATCGCGGGCTGGATCGGCATCGGCGCGGCGGGCGAGCCGGTCCCCCCGTGGTACATGGGCGTGCTGGTCATGCTCCTGGCCATGGGTGTGTGCGGGGCGGTGGGGTTCACGGTGGAGCGAATCGCGTACCGGCCGCTGCGCGGCGCGCCGCGGATCAACGTGCTCATCACCGCCATCGGCGTGTCTCTGTTCCTCCAGAACTTCGGCCAACTCCGCTGGATCTTCGGTGCGTACCCCAAGGCCTTCCCCACGCTCCTGGGAGACCAGACGCTCTTCTCGCTCGCCGGCGTGAACTTTCGGCTTTCTGACGCCGCGGTGATCGGCACCGCCGTTGCGCTCATGGCGGCGCTGCAGTACCTGATCTTCCGGACCAAGATGGGCGCCGCCATGCGGGCTGTCAGCTTCAGCCCGCGCAACGCGAGCCTCATGGGCATCAACGTCGACCTGGTCATCAGTTTCACCTTTGTCGTCGGCACCATGCTCGCCGCCGCCGCCGGGTTCCTGTACGGCGTCAAGTACGGCGGACAGGCCAAGCAGACCGCCGACTCCATGTGGGTCATGCTCGGGCTCAAGGCGTTTGTCGCGGCGGTGGTGGGGGGGATTGGCAACGTCCGCGGCGCTGTGCTCGGCGGCCTGCTCATCGGCCTGATCGAGTGGTTCGGCGTCGCCTACCTCGGCAGCCAGTACCGCGATGCGTACGTCTTTGCCATCCTGATCCTTGTCCTGCTCTTCCGGCCCGCCGGCGTCCTCGGCAAGGCCACCATCGAGAAAGTTTGACCCCTCTCACCCCATCGAGATCGCCACCAGTCGTGCCGACCCTGATCGAACAAGCCCGCTCCAACAAGCCCGCCGCGGCGAGCATTCTTCCCCGGGCGATCTGGCCCTTGCTGGTCGGGTTGGCGATCGGCGCGTTGATGTTCTACGTCATCGGCCCCGGTATGGGCGACTACCCGAGCAAGATCGTGCTCATCGCGGGGATCAACATCATCCTCGCCGTCAGCCTGACGGTCGTGAACGGGTTCACGGGCCAGTTCTCGATGGGCCACGCGGGCTTCATGGCGGTCGGGGGATATGTCGCCGCGACCATCACCTACTACGGGTCGATGAAACTCTTCGGCTCCGCCGATCCGGCGGGTGGCGTGCTCTCGTTCACCGGCGGCGCGGACAAGCCAACGGCCCTCGCGCGGTGGGGGGATGCGCTGTTCATCGGATCGTGCCTGATGGGCGGCGTCGGCGCGGCCATCGCCGGGTACATCGTCGGCCTGCCGAGCCTGCGTCTTCGCGGCGACTACCTCGCCATCGTGACCCTTGGTTTCGGCGAGATCGTTCGGGTCCTTCTCCAGGGAACCCACGAACAGATCCAGCCGTGGCGGGTGGAGGACGCCCTGGCCAAGCCCGTGTACGAGCTCGCCATCAGCCTCGGCGGACCAAAGGGGTTCCAGCTTCTCCCGACCTACACCACGCTGTTCTGGGTCTATCTCTTCGTCGTCGTCACGCTCATCATCTGCTACCGCGTCAAGAACAGTTCCACGGGCCGGGCCTTCCTGTCCATCCGCGAGGATGAGATCGCGGCGCAGGCCATGGGCGTGGACATCACGAAGTACAAGGTGCGGGCCTTCGTGCTCGCGGCGTTCTTCGCCGGCGTCGCCGGCGGGCTCTACGCGATGGACATCGGCGCGATCAACGCCGGCGACCTCGGTTTCCTCAAGTCGTTCGACATCATCATCATGGTCGTGCTCGGGGGCATGGGTTCGATCTCGGGCGCCGCGCTGGCGGCGATCATCCTGACGATCCTGCCGGAACTGCTCCGCAATCCGCCGCCGGTATGGCCCGTGGGATTGGTGCTCATCGCGCTGATCGCCGGGGTCTCATCGTACCGCAAGCGCTTCCGGTGGAAGCCGATCATCGTGATCGCCATCGCCTCGACCTTGCTTGAAGTCGGGCGTCAGATCGCCCTCAGCAAGGGCATCAACGTCGCCGACTTCCGCCTGATCCTGTACGCGCTCCTGCTCATCACGATGATGCTCGTGCGGCCGCAGGGCATCTTCGGAATCCACGAGATCTGGGAGATTCTCCCCGGCTACGCCAGGCGCGAGGCCGCTCGCAACGGAGCACGCGGCGGCAGCCAAGGGGGCAAGCCATGAGCACGCCCCCGATCGTTCTCGATGTGCAGGGAATCTCGATTTCCTTCGGCGGCCTGAAGGCGGTGCAGAACTTCAGCCTGAAGCTCCCGCGCGGCCGGCTGTACGGTCTCATCGGCCCCAACGGCGCGGGCAAGACCACGGTCTTCAACCTCCTCACCGGTGTGTACCAGGCCGATTCGGGGACCATCACGCTCGACGGGGTGAAACTCAACGGCCTCAAGCCGCACCAGATCGCCGCCGCGGGCCTGTCGCGAACGTTTCAGAACATCCGGCTCTTCGGCGAGTTGTCGGTGCTGGACAACGTTCGCCTGGCGTGTCACCTCCGCGGCAAGCACTCCATCTGGTCCACGATCCTGCGATCGGCGTACCACATGGGGCAGGAAGCGGCGATCCATCGCCGTTCGCTCGACCTGCTCGGCATTCTCGGCCTCGACAGCCGCGCCGGCGAACAAGCCCGGAACCTGCCCTACGGCGACCAAAGGCGGCTGGAGATCGCGCGTGCCCTGGCGACGGACCCCAAGGTCCTGCTTCTTGACGAGCCCGCGGCGGGAATGAACCCCCAGGAAAAGAAGTCCCTGCGCGACCTCATCCGCCAGATCATGCGCCAGTTCGACGTCACCATACTGCTCATCGAACACGACATGGGTGTCGTGATGGACATCTGCGAGCGGATCACGGTCCTGGATTACGGCGTGACCATTGCGGAGGATGTGCCCAAGGAAATCCAGAAGAACCCGAAAGTGATCGAAGCGTACCTGGGTGAGGCCGCGCCCGCGGCACACTGAAGGGAGTCAAAGCCACCGATGACACAGATGAACACAGATCGGATCCGGGAAGTGCATCCAGCAGAGCAGGCTCCCGCCTCGCTCGTTCCTCATCTGTGCGTGTCTGTGACATCCGTGGCTCTGAACTTGGGAGTCTGACACTCGATGCCGATGCTCGAAGTCAAAGGCCTGAACGTTCACTACGGCGCGATCCACGCGCTGCACGGGATCGATATCGCCGTCGAGCAGGGCCAGATCGTGACGCTCATCGGGTGCAACGGCGCCGGGAAGTCAACCACGCTGCGGACCATCTCGGGCTTGATCCGTCCCAGCGCCGGCCAGATCCTTTTCGAAGGCAAACCAATCTCCGGCATGCCGGCCCACCAGATCGTGCGCCTTGGTCTGGCGCAATCGCCGGAGGGCCGGGGAATCTTCGCGAACCTCACGGTGGCGGAGAACCTCGACATGGGCGCCTTCGCCCGTTCCGACAAGGCCCAGATCGCCAAGGACCGAGAGCACGCCCTCACCCTCTTCCCCCGTGTCCGCGAACGTCTCAAGCAGAACGCCGGCACGCTCTCCGGCGGCGAGCAGCAGATGCTGGCGATGGCCCGTGCATTGATGGCCCGTCCGCGACTCCTGCTGCTCGATGAGCCCTCGCTCGGCCTGGCGCCGCAGATCGTCCAGACCATCTTCAAGATCATCCGCGAGATCAACCGCGACGGCACCACCATCCTGCTGGTCGAGCAGAACGCCCACATGGCCCTTGAGGTCGCCCACCACGCCTACGTGCTCGAAGTCGGCCGCATTGTCATGGCCGATGATGCCAAGAAGCTCGCGGCCAGCGACGAGGTCCGCAAGGCCTACCTCGGCATCGGCTGAGTCTCGACCTTCCCCCCCGTTTCCGCCGCGATTTTCCCGATCGCCTCCAGCGCCGAGGCGTGAATCGTCGCCCGTGACCGCCGCATGAGCCCGACCCATACCCACGGCAGCGGCAGCACCGTCAGCGGCAGGTACCAGTAGTACGTCACCCAGGGCCGCCACAGGGAAGGCAGGAACACGGCGATCAACTCATCCATGAAGTACACGCCGGGCCACACGGTCGCCAGCAGCACCACGGCGAAAATGACCGGCAGGCGCCGGTGCATGTTCAGTCTGAACTCCAGCCGTCCGTCGTTCAGCCACCCGGCGAGAACACCATCAAACGGCCGCCCGTGGGCCGCGACCGAGAACAACGCTCCCCCTTGCGATGGAGCGGTAAACCCGGCCAGCCGCCCGCGCTTCGACGCGGTTCGCAGCTTCTCGACCACGGTATCGGCGCCCGCCCCAACAACAATCCGCGGCAAAGCTGACCATCCCTGAGTGTGCATGACGGGTGCGAACTCCTCAGAACAAGCAGGCCGTCCAAGGCCCGATCCGGAAACGTGCACCGGTGTCGGGGGGAGGGGGGGGAGGGGGAGCGGGGGGAAGGAGGCGGACAGAGGGACGGAGTTTATCAGGCCCGCGTGCACAACCGGTGGACAGCGTGTCGGTTCCGATCCCGGCATGCTTTCTGCATGTATCTTCAAACCATGTCGGGCGCCGTTTCAAGTTCTCCCGTGTTGCGTCTGGTCAACGCCGAACCTTCCTCGGCGTCTCCGGCACGCCACGCGCCCGCATCTTCGGAACGCCTCGTGCGAACGGCCAATCGGGAAGCATCCCAGCTTGATGCGCTCGACGCCCGTTGGGTGCTGGCGGTGCGTACGACCATGTCATTGCAAGGTGGCCGCGCCGCCATACTCCGGCCCGACGATCGCCGGTCCCTGGTTACACAGGCCGCCCGCATGGGCCTTCGTCCGTTCGATGCCGCGCTGGTCATCGCCATCGCGCAGGATGCCGCCCGGTCCGGTGAAGCGTTGAGCGGTTCTCCTCAGGATCGCCTGGCCATGGTCCGCCCGCCGTCCTCGACCGAGTCAATCAGCCCCGGCATGCTGCTCTTTCTGGCGTTCGGGATCGGCGCCGTGCTGTTTGTTCTGCTGAAGTGGTGGCTGATGCCCTGAGAATCGGGCTTTTTCCGCGGGGGATACGATTGGCCATGGACATCCCGCGTTCTCCCGCGCGACCCCGACCATCTTCCATGGCCACTCCGCCGGACGACCTGCCGAACCGTCAACCGGTCACGCTCCGCACGCTCCGGGAGTTTGCTGAAAAGGGCGAAGCCTTCGCCTGCCTCACGTGCTACGACGCCACGACCGCGCGGTGGTTGGACCGCGCCGGCGTCCCGGTGCTCCTCGTCGGCGATACCGCCGCGGAAGTTATCCTCGGTTTCCAACGCACCATCGACATGCCGCTGGATGTCCTTCTGGCCCTCACCGCGGCGGTCAAGCGCGGCGCGCCAATGGCGCACGTCATGGGCGACATGCCGTTCATGAGCTACCAGGCGGACGAGGGAGAGGCAATCCGCAACGCCGGGCGGTTCCTGACCGAGGGGCTGGCCGACAGCGTCAAGGTCGAGGCCGAGGCCTCGTTTGCCCCGCTCATCGCGAAGATGGCCCGAGCCGGGATCCCTGTCTGCGCCCACGTCGGCAGCCGGCCCCAACTCGCGGCGCTCCGCGGCGGGTACGGCGCCGCCGGAAGAACGGCCGAAGAAGCCGAGCGCATCGTCGAGGATGCCGTGGCGCTGGAGCGGGCGGGCGCCGTGCTGCTCCTGGTCGAGGCCGTGCCGGATGAAGTGACCGAGCGCATCCTGGCGCGGACGTCGGTGCCGCTCATCGGCATCGGCGCCGGTCCGCGGTGCCACGGGCAGGTTCTGGTGATCCAGGATCTTCTGGGCATGACCGATGCACCGCCACGATTTGCCGAGCCCGCCGCGAAGCTCGGACCGGCGGTGCAGCAGGCGGCGGAACAGTGGGTGCATCGGGTGCGTTCGCGCGATATTGGCGGCCGACGCTACACGATGCCACCGGCGGAGGCCGATAAGCTCCGCATCCGGGGGCTTCCCGGCCCCGAACAGAAGTAGCAGGGAGGCAGTTGCGATGCGCCGTTTCATTTCCTTCGGGCCGGCCTTGGTTGTGCTGCTCACGATCGCCGTCGTGCTGGTGGCGGTTCCGGCCGCCGTGCGCCGCATCGCTTCGGCACACACCTCGGCGAGGATCGTCCTGGCGCAGCGCACCCTCGACGACGACGACATCCTCGAGCGGATCAACGCCGCCACCCGGGCCGTGGCCGATTCCGTCCGTCCGTCGCTGGTGCACATTGAAGTGTTTTCCGACGCCCGCCGGCGGTTCGGCGCGCGTTCCACCGGGTCGGGCTGGGTGTTCGATTCCGACGGCCACATCGTCACCAATGCGCACGTTGTCCGCGGCGCTGAACGGATCTCGGTCCAGTTCCCCGATGGTCGGATCGTGAGCACCGAGCGAATCCGCGGAGAAGTGTTCCTCGCCGATCCGTACACCGACATCGCGGTCTTCAAGATCCCCGCTGATTCCGGCGTGTTCCCTATCCGTCGGGCGACGGGTGTTCAACCAAGACAGGGTGAGACCGTGTTCGCCTTTGGCTCTCCCTTCGGGTTCAAGTTCTCGATGTCGCAGGGGATCATCAGCGGTCTGGGGCGGGATCCGACCTCCGCCGTCGAGTTCGGCGGGTTCACGAACTTCATCCAGACCGACGCCGCCGTGAACCCCGGCAACTCCGGCGGTCCCCTGGTGGACACCAAGGGCCGTGTCATCGGCATGAGCGTCGCCATCGCCACCGGCCGCAACAGCGACGGCGCCATCGGCGATGACGGCGGGGACTCCGCCGGCATCAGCTTCGCCATTCCCCTGGGCACCATCGAGTCCGTCGTGGCACAACTGCTCAAGCATGGCGAAGTGTCGCGAGGCCTGCTCGGCATTCGCTTTGACGACCGCCCGGCCCGGATCATCGACGAAAACGGCTACCACGGCGCCGGTGTCCGCGTGGTCACGGTCACCGACGATGGACCGGCCGCGAAGGCGGGCGTCCGCCCGGGCGACATCATCGTCGCGGTGGACGGCGAGTTCACGGGCGAGTCCAACCTGCTCCGCTCCATCGTCAGTGCCCGCCGGCCCGGTGAGGAAGTCAAGCTGCGCGTCTGGCAGTCCGGCGCCTTCAGAGAGGTTCCGGTCACCCTCGTCGCCCGTCCGAAGGAAGACCTCCTGGTGGGCGCGGCGGTTTCGACGATGTTCCGCATGGGCCTCCGCGTCGAGACCTCTGGCCGCGGGGCCGTCGTCAACGATGTTCAGGAGGGCTCGCGGGCCTCGTCGATGGGATTCGAGCCCGGCCAGCGAATCACCATGGTCGCGGGAAAGCCCGTCAAGGATGCGGAGGAGTTCTTCCTGGCCCTCGGCGAGGCGGGGCTCCTGCTCGGGCGGCGAATCCCCGTTGTGGTCTCCGTCGCAAGCGGCGACACCACCGAGAGCAAGACGATCCAACTCCAGGTGCTGCGCTAACGGGCCGGCCTGATCCGCACCACCACCGGCGTGCCAAACTTCGGCACGACTTTCGGATCCGCGATCCACTCCGGTTCTGCGATCGTGGCGTCGTGGCTGATCACCTCGCTCCACGCGATGGCCTCAGATCCGAACGTGGTCAGCCCGATGAGCAGCCCGCTCCCGTCCGCGTCGTACCACTCTCGACCTTCCCGCATCACCATCGCCGAGCCCGAAAATACAAACCGTGAACCCGCCGCCGCGCCAAACGCGGGTCCCTTCGGATCCGCGTTGGTCACCCACCGTGTCACCGGGGTCTCAATCTCCGTTCCATCCGCGGCGCGATAGGCCACCGAGACGTCCAGTGCATCGCCCGTCGGCGCGATCGCTTTGAGACTCTTCCCGTCCCACGTCCATCGACCGGGTGCGCCGGGAGTGAACCCGACCGCCAGCAGCGCGGCATGAACATGCGAGGGCCTCGCCTTCGTCACCACCAGCGCCTCGTGCTCCTTCGTGTCCGGTGTGCAGACCGTGACTTCAAGGTACACCACGGGCGTTTCAGGATGATGGCAGTCGATGGGAACCACGCCGTCAAGCTCCACCAGCCGCGCCGCGACATCCGCACGAACGTGGGGGAACAACTCGCGGAGTCGAGGGGGCGGGCTCTCGGGGGCGATGGGGGCTTCCTGCCGCGCCGGCGAGGGATCCGCGACCGGCACGGGAATCGGCTCGGTCGGCGTGGAGTGCCGTGGGAGCTGCGTCGAGGCTTGGCGAGTCGTCCCGCACGCGGCGAGGAGGCATGCCGTCCCGATGATCAGGAGTGATCTCATTGAGTTCCTCCCGCCGTCGCCCGCGCGCCCCGCACAAGCGCCGCAAACGCCTTCCCGCGTGCTTCGTAGTTCACGAACTGGTCCCACGAGGCACACGCCGGGCTGAGCAGCACCACATCCCCCGGCTTCGCCCGCCGCCGTGCGTGCTCCACCGCCTCTTCCAAAGTGCCGCAGGCGAAGACCGCTTCCGCCCCCGCCGCGAGGGAAGCCAATCCCGGACCCGTCGTGCCGATGCAATAGAGCCCCGCCAGGGAACCCGCCCGCTGTGCAATGGGCGTCAGGTCCATCCCCTTGTCGTACCCACCCGCGATCAGGTGCACCCGTGCCACCTCCGCGCCGAACGCCCCGAGCGCCAACAGCGTCGATTCCGGCGTGGTGCTCTTGGAATCATCAAAGTACCGCACCCCGTCGCGCTCTCCGATCAGGCACAAGCGGTGGGGGAGGCCGGCAAAGTCCGCGAGCGATTCCTCGACGCGGCGAGCAAAGTCGCTGTCGTGCTCCTTCTCCAGCGCCGCCAACACGGCCAGAACCGCCGCGCGGGCGTTGGCGCGGTTGTGCTCGCCCGGGACCGAGAGCCGGCCCCGCTGGTCCGCGGCATGAACCCGGACTACCCGCCGCCCGTCCGCGTATACGACCCCCTCGCCCAGCACCGCCACATCGCGAGGTCCGTCGCGCCGCGCCATCGACACCTTGCACGCCCGGTAGTGCTCCATGTCGCCGTGCCAGTCCAGGTGATTGGGCGTGATGTTCGTGATCACCGCCACCCTCGGCGACCAGGCCGGCCCCTGCCCCAGCCAGTGCAACTGGAAACTCGACAACTCGAGCACCACCCAATCGTGAGGCCCGATCGCCCGGCCCAGCAAAGAGCCCCCGATGTTGCCCCCAAGATGCACCCGCTCCCCCAACCGCCCGAGGGCGTGGGCGATCATCGCCGACGTCGTGCTCTTCCCCGCCGAGCCGGTGATCCCGACGACCCGATCACGTGTCGGCAGGCAGTCCACCAGCAGACGGATCTCCGTCGTCACCGGGATGCCCGCCGCCCCCGCGGCACGAAGAAACCGATTCTCCCACGGGCGAGGAACGGCGGGATTCGCAACGACCAGATCGCACGTGGTAAAGTCGCTGACGTTGTGCCCGCCAAGGCGGAGCCGCACCCGCCCCGAGTCGACCAGGTCGCGGATCGCGCCCAGCGATTCCGCCAGTTTGTCCTCCGGATCGAGGTCGGTCACCAGCACATCGGCGCCGCGCTCCGCGAGAAACCGCGTCACGCCGACACCCCCGCCAAAGCGGCCGAGCCCCATCACCGTGATGCGCTGACCGGCGAACTCCATGGTGAGAGCGTATCCACCCTGATCCGCTCCACGATATCGCCAAAACCGAGTTCGACGGCAATCGCCCGCGTCAGCCGCGCCAGCAGCGACCGCGCCACCGGTCCCGGCTTTCCATCACCCACGGGCCGTCCATCGACCTGCGTGATCGATGTGATCATCGTCGTGGTGCCCGTCAGCATCAGCTCGCTGGCCGAGGCCAGTTCCTCCACCTTCACCGGGCGCGACACGATCTCCGGCGCCACATCCAGGTCCATCGCCCGTGTCACGCCCGCCAGGATCGGCACGCTTTCCAGCGATGGCGTCACAATCTGGCGTCCGTGGACGAGGATCAGGTTCGCCGCCGTCCCTTCGCCGACCAGCCCGTTCTTCACCAGGATCGCATCCTGCGCCCCCGCCTCATCCGCCTCGATCGCCGCGATGACGTTCCCCAGCAGCGAGATCGACTTCAGGTGCCCCCGGCTCCACCGCGTGTCCTCGCACACGGCGCAGGTCACGGTGGGCGGGTCGGCGTTCACGAACTTCTCGATCGGCGGCTGCGGTGTGCAGTACCCGAACACCGTCGGCGTCATCCGACCCGCCGGCACGCGCGACCGCACCGGTTGCCCCGGCCCCGGCGTGCCCCGCGTCACCTGCCAGTACACGAACGCGTCCGGCATCGCGCACGCCTTGATCAACTCCTCACTCATCCGCGTGAGCGGCGAGGGATCCCAGTCGATCCGCGCCTCCCGGAGTCCGTCCCGCATCCGCGCGATGTGCCGCTCCATCCCGACCATTTTGCCCCGGAACGACCGCAGCCCTTCGTACACGCCATCACCAAAGATGAACCCGCGATCAAAGGGACTGATCGAGGCGTGCTCCAAAGGCATCAACCGGCCGTTGAGATGAATAATCACGCCCTAGGGTATCGGCGCACCGCCGCTCCCCACTCGAACCCGGCGCCCCTTCCATCCGGGCGCGCCCTTCACACCACCGCCACCGGGTCCACATCCACCGCCGTGCGGGCATCGCTCTTGAGCATCCCCGCCGATCGGACCTTCGCCAACGCCGCGTGCAACTCCTGCGCCGTCGGTGCCATCACCTCGATCGAGAACCGGAAGTAGTCCCCGATCCGCGCGATCGTCGCCGGCCCCGGCCCAAGCACCACCACATCCTTCGTCCGCGCCGCATGGATCAACTCCGCCAGGTCCTTCGCCCGACGCTGCGCCGCGCCGAAGTCCTCGTCTCGCACCACGATCCGCGCCATCCGCGTCGCCGGCGGCAGTCCAGACGCCTTCCGCAAACGCAACTCTTCCTCGGCAAACCCGCGGTAGTCGTGCGCCGCCGCGGCCACGATGGCGGGATCCGCCGGGTTGACCGTCTGCACGATCACCAGCCCCGGCCTGTCCCCCCGCCCGGCCCGTCCCGCCACCTGGCTGACGAGCTGAAAGGTCCGCTCCGATGAGCGGAAGTCCGGCAACGTCAGCCCCGTGTCCGCGTTGATGACCCCCACCAGCCGTACGTTGGGATAGTCCAGCCCCTTGGCGATCATCTGCGTTCCCAGAATGACCTTCACCTCGCCCCGCGCAAAGCGGGCCAGGACCCGGAAGTAGTCCGCCGCCGACTTCATCGTGTCCCCATCCACACGGATGAGCGTCTCCCCGGGCACCAGCCACCGCGCCAAGGTCCGCCCGAGTTCCTCCTCCAGTTTCTGCGTTCCCACCCCGATCGCCATCGCCGGGCGCGAGCACACCGGGCACTTCCGCGGCAGGATCTGCTCCGCCAGGCAGTGGTGGCACCGCACGATCGTCCCCCGCATCCCCTCGCTCGTCTCCAACTTGTGCACCACCATGCTCGAGTCGCAGTGGTCGCACTTCATCACCCACCCGCACTCCGGGTCCGGGCAGCAGACATAACTCGAATACCCGCGCCGGTTCAGCAGCAGGATGGCCTGCCCATCATCCGCCAGGGTCTGCTCCAGCGCCGCCCCAAGTCGCGGCCCGATCGCCTGAAAGAACCTTCGCGGGCCGTCCCCAAGTTTCGACTGGCTCGCGAGCGTTCGACGCTCCTCCGCCAGGTCCACGATCTCGACTCTGGGCATCGAGCCGCCGCCAACCCGCCGCGTGAGTTCCCACAGGGCATACTTCCCGGAGAGCGCATTGGCCCAACTCTCGAGCGAGGGCGTCGCCGAACCCAGCACAACCGGGCACCCCTCCAGTTGCGCCCGCTTGATCGCGACATCCCGGCCGTTGTACCGGGGGAGTTGATCCTGCTTGTAGTCCGTTGCGTGCTCCTCATCAACGACGATCAGGCCGACGCGCTCCAGGGGTGCGAACACCGCCGAGCGTGCGCCCACCACGATCTTCGCGTGCGAGGACGCCGCCAACGCCCACTGCCGATGACGTTCCGCCGCCGTCAGCCCCGAATGCAGCACGGCCACCGCGCCGGGGTCGCCCCCCGCGAACCGATCCAGGAACCTCCCCGCTGTCTGCGGCGTGAGCGATATCTCCGGCACCAGCATCAGCGCCGCCTGGCCCCGGGCGAGCACCTCCTCAAACAGACGAAGGTACACCTCCGTCTTTCCCGAACCCGTCACACCCCGGAGCAGGTGAACACCGAACCGCCCGAGCGTGGCCGCGATCCCTTCGGATATCCGGCGCTGCTCGTCCGTCAGGCTGACCGGCCCCTTGGGCGGCTCCACGCGGAAGCGATCCCACAACGGCGTCCGTGCCTTGACGACATCCCGTTCAACCCGGCGGAGCAACCCCAGCGCGGCGAGTTTGTTCACCGGCCCGAGCGTCCTTGCCCCCATCCGCGCCTTGATCTCCTCTGCCGAAAGCGGCAACTCCAGGCCCTTCACCGCCTCCCACGCCTGCACCACCTTGGCCGTCACACCCGCCGCCAAGACCTCTGACGCCCGCGCTTCATCGACCGGTTCAAGCAGCACAACCCGGCGGACGCCGATGCTGTGCTTCACCGCCGCCGGCATCATCGTCGCCAGCGTCATCCCCAGCGGGCAGATGTAGTAATCCGAGATCCACCTCGCCAGTTCAATAAGCCGCTCCGGCAGACGGGCCTGGTGAACCTTGAGAACCGTCTTCACCTTCCGCGCCGGGATGCCCTCCAGCAGTTCTTCACCCCCGACCACCACCACGATCCCCGCCGCGGCACGGTTCCCCCGGCCCAGCGGCACCTCGACCCGCTGCCCGACGTGCACCTCGCCCGACGCCCGGTATGTCAAGCCCCGCATCGAGCCCTCGGCGTCAATGCTCCGCTCGACCGCCACGCGAACGTACGGCCCGCCAACCGCCTCGCTCTGTCCAAACAGGTCACCCACGCGTACACTCTACCTCGTGCACAACACCAACCCTCCCGTTACTCCCGCCCGCCTGGCACTTGCCGACGGTTCGGTCTTTCACGGACTGGGCTTCGGGGCCACAGGTCGCGGCATCGTGTCCACCGCCGAGGTCGTCTTCAACACCGCCATGTGCGGCTACCAGGAATCCCTGACCGACCCGTCCTACACGGGTCAGATCCTCGTGGCCACCTTCCCGCTCATCGGGAACTACGGCGTCAACGAGGAGGATGTGGAATCGAAGAAGGTGCAGGTCGCCGGCTTTGTCGTGCGTGAACTGGCGCACCGCCACTCCAACTACCGGGCGACCTCCGATCTCAGCACCTACCTCGCCCGGAACAACGTCTTGGGCCTGACAGGAATTGACACCCGGGCCCTCACGCGTCGCCTCCGCGTCGCGGGCGTCATGTCGGGCGTTCTTACCGACAGGCAGGATCTCTCCGACGCCGAACTCGTGCGCATGGCCCGCGAGGCGCCCTCCATGGCGGGACAGAACCTCGTCCCCGCCGTCGGCTGCTCGAGCAAGCAGACTTGGTCCGAGACCCTGGGCGACTGGCGACCGCCCTCCGCCTCCGGTCCGACCCGGCGCTACCGCGTGCTCGCCCTGGATTGCGGCGCCAAGGCCAACATCCTGCGGCACCTGAGCGACCGCGGGTGCGATGTGACCATCATCCCCCACGACACCCCCGCGTCCGAGATTGAAGCCAAGTTCAAGCGGGGCGAAGCCGACGGCCTGTTCATATCCAACGGCCCGGGCGACCCCGCCGCAGTGGACAAGACCATTGCCACCCTTCGGGAACTTCTCACCGGCCCCAAGGCGATCAACATCCCGACCTTCGGCATCTGCCTCGGCCATCAGTTGCTTTCGCTCGCGCTCGGAGCCAAGACCTATAAGCTCAAGTTCGGCCACCGCGGCGCCAACCAGCCGGTTCTCAACACGACCACCGGCAAAGTGGAGATCACGAGCCAGAATCACGGGTTCGCCGTCGATGTGGAGTCACTCAAGAAAGTCAACGGAGAGGCAACGCACTTCAACCTCAATGACATGACGCTCGCGGGGTTCCGTCTCAAGGGCCGTCCCGTGTTTGCCGTCCAGCATCACCCGGAAGCCTCGCCGGGCCCTCACGATGCAGGCTACCTGTTCGACCAGTTCGTCAACGCCATGGCAACACGCAGTTCGTGACTTCACCGCCGGCTTGGTGGCCGAGGTTCAGGCTCGCGCTCGGAACCCACACCGGCGCAGGAACCCGAGGGCGGGCTTTGCCGTAGATGATTCCCGCATTGAGAGGGATTTCCCTCCCTTAGGTTTCCCCGGTTCGAGTTGACCAGGCGTGCTAAGAAATGACGGCTCGCGTGCAAGAAAAGGTATTGTGAAAACGCAGTCGCTGTGGTATATGTAAGGCTTGTGTTCGCAAATGTTTGGCGAGCATGTCCCCCATCAGGGGTGAGGTCAGGATCTGAAAGTGCCACATCACAGGTGCTGTCAACGTCGGACAGTGCCATTTTAAGGAGGTTCCAATGCGGATGAATCGTTCTCTGTTGGTCGCAGCAGTTTCAGGAACGGTGGCGACGGTCGCCACAGCGCAGCCTGAACCCGTTCGCGGCTACGTTCCGGCCACGGTCGTTTCATCGAATGCGAAGTCATCGAGGCTCCCCACGGGCGCGGGCCCGGACGTTCCGGCGGTTGTGTACAACAGCACGGCGGCCGCGTTGAACTTCTACGCCAACGGGGGCTTGCCCGCCAAGTGCATGGACCACCTCCTCTTCACGCCGGGCCCCGGCGCGGGTGGTCCCACCAAGCTCACCTCGCTGGATGACTTCAGCGTGATCGCCGCGCTCGCGAGTGGCTACGCCGGCGGCAACGTGGATATCGTGCTCGAGTTCTACGACTCGTATGTCCAGACGGCCAATCCCGTGAACTCCGGCCCGCTCGGCACGTTCACGTTCACGCTCAACATTCCCGCGCTCGGACAGGGCTTCGCAACCGCCGCCTTCGCCGCGCCGCTCGACATGTCCGCGGCGAACATCGTCGTCCCGGACGACGACTTTGCCGTCGTCGTCAATATCTACGAGTCCGGCACGACCAACACGTTGTACCCGACGCTGATGCCCCTGTTCAACGGATCGGCAACCAACGCCGTGGGCAACAGCGCCGACTACTTCGGTATCGACATCAACCTCAGCGGCGTTTTCGAGCCGCCGGAAGGCAACTACTGGTTCGGAGGCACCGCCAACTTCAAGGCCAATATCGGCTTCAAGTTCAGCGGCGAGCTGCAGGGCACCACGGGCCGCTGCTGCCTGCCGTGCGGCTCCTGTGTCGTGAACACGGCCAGCGCCTGCGCCTCGGCCAACGGCACCTTTACCCTGGGCGGTGACTGCACCGCCGCCTGTCCGCCTCCCCCGGTCGGTCGGTGCTGCTTCGCCAACGGCGGCTGCACGCTTCTGACCTCGGCCCAGTGCACGGGCGGCGGCGGCACCTTCGGCGGTGTCGGCACCACCTGCACCACCGGCTCGTGCAACCAGGCTGCCGGCAACCTGACCTGCAACGGTCCGATCATCACCACGCCAACGGCGGCCTGCATCGCCGGCCTCGGCGGCGGCGAGACGGGCAGCGAAGTTCAGGCTGGTAATGTCAACGCTGGCTTCAACTTCAACGGCGGCGCCAACTTCCGCGTGGCCGATGACTTCACGGTGCCCGCGGGTTCATCCTGGACGGTTTCCGGCTTCACGTTCTACGGCTACCAGACCGGATCCGGCACGCCGGTTTCATCGTTCACGGGCGCGACGGTCCAGATCTGGAACGGCCCACCCAACTCCGCGGGTTCGTCGGTCATCGCCGGCGATACCGTCACCAACGTTCTGACCAGCTCCACCTGGTCGAACACCTACCGTCACTTCAACGCCGCCTGCGACCTCACCCGGCCCATCTACGCCAACAAGGTGACCCTGGCCGCCCCCGTGGTGCTCCCCGCGGGCACGTACTGGGTCGACTTCAATACCACCGGCTCGCTCGCCAGCGGCCCGTGGTGCGTCCCGGTGACCGTCACGGGTAGCAACGGCTACTGCGCGGCCAACGCCATTCAGTTCACCGGCACCGCCTGGGCCAACATCCAGGATGGTGGCCGCAATCAGGACGCCATGTTCTGCATCACGGGCACCAGCGGCGGTGGCGGCGGCGGCTGCTACGCCAACTGCGACGGCAGCACGGGCAGCCCGCTGCTCACCGCCAACGACTTCCAGTGCTTCCTCAACAAGTACGCGGGCGGCGACACCTACGCCAACTGCGACGGCAGCACGGGCAACCCGCTGCTGACCGCCAACGACTTCCAGTGCTTCCTCAACAAGTACGCCAGCGGCTGCACCTGAGGCCCGACGTCGAAAGGGACTTCCTTTCAAGCCCGCCGCCTCGGCGGGCTTGTTTCTTTTTGGCGGTCCGGATGTCCACACGATGTTGCGGCAGGAACCCAATTATGGACGACCCGCGGGAAGAAGCGGATCATGCCCGAACGGCTCTTCCCTCTATGTCCGAACCTGACGATTTCCCCTAATTGCGGTGTCCGATGAATCCGCTGGCCCAGGACCGCGTATCTCATTCATCGTCTCAACAGCCATAATGGTCCCCGCTTTGTTTTCGGGGGGCAGGTGGCGAGCCACACGGACCGCGCCGAAGCTTGGCGCACTTTATCGGAGGCTTGAAATGCGGATTTCTCGTTCGATTCTCGTTCTCGCGTGCTGCGGCGCGGCGGCGTCGATCGCCATGGCCGGCCCGCGCGACCCACAGCCTAAGGCGGCCAAGAAGCAAGGGGCCAAGCAGGTGCGGAACCTGCAGAAACTGGCCGCGAATCCCGTCCAGCCGGTGGTGCGGAACTGGGTCAAGGTTCAGCGCCTGCCGGATGGCCGGATTGTCGGCGCCGGTCCCGTCCAGCCCTACGAACACCCGGGGTTTCACGGGGACGCCCCGACGGTGAATGCCTGGGATTACTTCCAGGCCGATACCCTGGGTAACCCCATTGGCGGCGAGTGCATGGGCGGGGGCGCCGTCCCAACCAGTCGCTGGTTCTTCGGCCCGACGTACCAGGTCTCTCACATTCTGAACGACTTTGTCGTCGATGCGCCCGCCGTCGGCAAGCCCATCGACCGTTTCGACCACGCGTGGAACTGGGGCGCCGGGGCCGCTCGCCCGATGTGGATTGCTGTCTTCATCGATGACACGTACGGCGGTTGCGGCAGCCCGCCCGCCAGCTCCGGACCGGTCGACGGCGTGGCCTTCGACTTTGGCCTGGCGCCCGGTGGCGGCGGTTACTACCTCGCCAACGTTGGAATCCCCGGCGATCCCAACGGCCCGGCCGGAATCCTCGCCCCGGCCGACGGCAATGGCACGGTGGAAATTGCGTACGGCGAGTACAACGCCGTCACCCAGCAGTTCACATTCGACACCGTCGCCGGCACCCAGACAATGTTGTGGGGCAAGAATGACCCCTCCATGGTCGGCACGTCCGATGCCAACCAGTGGGACGACGACGATCCGGCGGACGGCCTGTTCGGTGAGGGCGAGTGCTACCCCTATGGCCCCTACGCGGTTGCTTGTCCTCCGGACGGCATCCTGCAGGCCATGATCGGGTTCTGGGTCGATCCGGCGGGCGGTGGTGGTGGCGGCTGCTACCCCAACTGCGACGGCAGCACCGGTTCCCCGCTGCTCACCGCCAACGACTTCCAGTGCTTCCTGAACAAGTACGCCTCGGGCGACACCTACGCCAACTGCGACGGCAGCACGGGCAACCCGCTGCTCACTGCCAACGACTTCCAGTGCTTCCTCAACAAGTACGCCAGCGGCTGCACCTGATTCCCCAACGCATCGAGTTCACAAGGCCCTCGCCCCTGCGGCGAGGCCTTTCTTGTTTTTCCCACCCCCAAGACTTCCCAAACCAAACCCTGACCGGCACCCTGCCTATCATCGAGGCCACTTTTGGAGCCCGTCTCGGAGCCTTTCCCCATGTACGCCATCATCGAAAACTCAGGCGCCCAGCGCAAGGTCACTCAGGGCGATGTCATTCTCGTGGACCTCATCGCTGATTCCAAGCCCGGCGCCAAGGTCGACCTCGGCAAGGTGCTGCTCGTTGGCAAGGGCGAGGGTCAGGCCACCATCGGCACGCCCTATGTCTCCGGCGCCACCGTCACCGGCGAAGTCGTCGAGCCCGTGGTCCTGGGCGAGAAGCTCCACATCCAGAAGTTCCGCACCAAGAAGGCCTTCAAGAAGAAGACCGGCCACCGCCAGCGCTACACCAGCGTGAAGGTCGACTCGATCAAGGCCTGACGTTCTGTCCCGCGTGCGGCCGCCGTTGAGCGCACTCCCGGCTTACGCGTTCGCCGCAGAACCACCGACCGCGGAAGCGCCCATGCCCGCCCGGTCCATCACGATCATCACCACCGGCGGAACGATCGAGAAGACGTACGACGAGGCGTCGGGCCTCTTGGTCAACCGCGGCTCCATCCTCCGCGAGATGCTCGGTCGCCTCCGCCTCGAGGACACCAGCGTTTCGGTCATCGACCTGCTCAGCAAAGACAGCCTTTACATGACCGATGAGGATCGGAAGCAGATCCTCGATGCCGCCCGCGAAACGCTCGCCGCGGGCTCAACATCCGGCATCGTCATCCTGCACGGCACCGACACGCTCTGCACCACCGGCGAGCTGCTTCACGCCAGCCTCCGGCCCAACGCCCCCGTCATCCTCACCGGCGCCATGCGGCCGTACGAAATGACCCGCAGCGATGCACTTCAGAACCTGACCGAAGCCCTCTTCGCCACGGGAGTTCTGCCTCCCGGTGTGTATTGCGTCGCCCATGGCCGCGCTCTGAAGTTCCCCGGCGTCGTAAAGGACAAAGCCCGCGGCACATTCACGGAGGCCTGACATGGCCCAGCCGCAGACAACCGCCGCCGGGCAGGTTCGACGCCTCGCGATGACGGGCGTGCTGGTGAACCTCGGGCTGGCGATCGCCAAGCTCCTCGCCGGCATCGTGGGTCACTCGTACGCCCTCATCGCCGATGCGATCGAGTCCATCGCGGACATCCTCGGCAGCGCCGTGATCTGGGGAGGACTGCACATCGGCGCCCGGCCCGCGGATGAGAACCACCCCTACGGCCACGGAAAGGCCGAGTCGCTCGCGGCCCTCATCGTCGCCGTCCTGGTCTTGACCGCAGGTATCGGCATCGGCGTCAAGGCCGTGGACCAGCTCCTCGATCCGCAGCGTCCCCCCGCGCCGTGGACGCTCCTCGTCCTGCTCGCGGTTGTTGGGGTGAAAACAACGCTGTTCTTCCTCGCACGAACCGCCGCCCGCAACGCCGGGAGCAGCGCCGGCCACGTTGACGCATGGCACCACTGGTCGGATGCGCTCACGTCCGCGGCCGCCTTCGTCGGGATCCTCGTCTCGTGGCTCGGCGGCCCCGGATACGAGCGGGCGGATCCCATCGCCGCGATCTTCGCTTCCGTCATCATCGTGATCAACGGATTGCTGCTCTTCCGACATCCCATCCGCGACCTCATGGATGAAGAGCCCGCGGACATCGTCCGCAAGGCCCGAGAACTCGCGCAGGTCGTCGAGGGGGTTGACCACGTTCAGAAGGTCGGCGCCAGAACCAGCGGCACGCGCCACTGGATCGACATGCACGTTTGGGTCGATCCCGAGATGAATGTCACCCGCGCCCACACCCTGGCCCACCGCGTCAAGGACGCCGTCAAGGCCGGGCTCCCCAGCGTCGCGGACGTCCTTGTCCACGTCGAACCCTCGCCGCAGCGCCGATAACGCACCGAGGTTACCCGCCATTTCGCCCTGCGCGGCCGGAACCCTCCCCGCACTTCATTCTTCCGTGTCCCTTGCCTTCACTCGCCCGGTGGCGGCGTCGATGGTTCGGCCGGGCGCGGCAGTGCGCGCCGAGATCGGGCCGGTGCGGCCCTCTTCACCGGGGATGCAGCCGTGGACAAGTCAAGTCTCATCGGGGTGCTGATCGGCTTCATCTGCCTCTTTATCGTTTTCTTCGAGGTGTCGCACGGCCACTTCATGATGTTCTTCTCCCTTGAGGGTGTCCTCATGGTGGGAGGGGGCAGCGTCAGCGTGACGTTCATGGCCATGCCCATGGACAAGATGAAGAAGGTCCCCGCCTACATGAAGCGGTTCTTCTTCCACAAGGGCATGGAGCCTGTCCAGGTCGTGAAGGTCATGGGCGAGCTCTCCGAGAAGGCCCGCCGCGACGGCATCCTCGCCCTCGAACCCGAGATCGAGAAGCTCGGCGATCCCTTCCTGTCCGCCGGCCTCAAGATGGCCGTGGACGGTGTGGACCCCGCCGCGATCGAGTCCACGCTCCGCCTCGAACTCGTCGCCATGCAGGACCGGCACAAGGCCGGCAAGAAGTTCTTCGACCTCATCAAGCTCTACGGCCCCGGCTACGGACTCGTGGGCACGCTGGTGGGACAGGTCGGCATGTTCGGTCAGCTCGCCACGGCCGACATCGGCAAGCTCGGCCACGCCCTGGCCATCGCCGTGTGCGCCACCATGTACGGAGCCATCGTCGCCAACGCCATCGCCGGCCCGATCGGCGACAAGCTCGCCATGCGGTCCAGCGAAGAGATCGTCAACCGCGAGATGATGCTGCAGGGCATCCTCTCCATCCAGGCCGGCGACAACCCGCGCGTCACGCAGGACAAGATGCTCGCCTTCGTGCCCTCGACGACCCGCGTCAAGCTCCGGGCCGCGGCGTAAGCACGGCCCCAGCGTCCCCCCGTTCCGCACCGGACTTCCGCCATGGCCGAACACGAGGAACACAAGGAGAAGCACGGCGGGGAAAGCCATGGCGGCGGCGGTCACGGTGCGCACGGCGGGGGCGGCCATGCCGAGGGCGAGCACGAGGGCGCTCCCGAGTGGCTCATTTCGTTCGCCGACTTCGTCGCCCTCATGATGGGCTTCTTCGTCATCCTCCTCGCCATGAACATGCAGAAGCCCAAGGCCGGCGGCATCGGCGGCGAAGCCAAGATGGGCGGCGCGCCCAGCGTCGAGATGATCGACTTCGTCATCGCCATGCGCAAGGAGTTCAAGAACCCGATCAACCTCGACTCCGACAACCCCGCGGAAGCACCGTTCCGCCAGCGAATCCGAGAGCTCCAGGCCGGACAGTCGCGCCAGCCGGAAAACCAGGGCGAGGGCCGCGAGGCCCAGGCCATCGTCCCCACCGAGTTCTCCAACCTCGGCGGTCGTGTCTACTTCGAGGACGACTCCACCACCCTCTCCGACCGTGCCCGCGAGCAGGCTCGCGCCATCGGCGTTCGCCTCCGTGACCAGCGCTTCATCGTGGAAGTCCGCGGCCATGTCAGCCCATCCGAGGCACAATCCAACACCCAGCGTGCCTTCAACCTCGCCCACGCCCGATCCCTCGCCGTCGCCAGCGAACTCATCGCCCAGGGCCTGAACCCCCGCCAACTCCGTCTTTCCACCGCCGCCGACAACGAACGAACCACCCCCCGCGAAGCTTCCTACGACCGCCTGCTCGACCGCCAGAATCAGCGCGTCGAAGTCATCCTGACCGGCGAGGTGTTCAACCGGGGCGACGCCATCGGTGGGAACGCCGCCCCGGCCAAGCGGGCCGACCCGGGCCACTGATCGCCCACACCGCTTCTGTCGCCACACGACCCGCGCACCGCCGCCGCGGCCAGTACCATGCTCGGCTCAGGAGCCGACCATGCTCGTACGTCCCGTTCTCATCGCACTGTTCTCCGTTGTTGCATCCTGCGCCACGGGCCCGAAGAACACCGGGGCATCCGCCGCCCAGGATCAGCGGGTCTCCTCTGTCTCAGGCGATCTCGCCGAGTTCATACGTGAGTACGAGGTCGATCGCGCCGGCATCTCGCGCTTCTACGACCTTCCCTGGTCCGAACACCGCTTCGACCGCCTCGAACAGCACTACACATCGTGGCGGCAGCGCCTCGCCGCGCAGCCGTTTGATTCCCTCGATCAGCAGGGCCGAATCGACTTCATCCTGCTGCGAAACAAGTTGACGCTCGACCTCAACCGGCTCAACCTCGACCGTCGCCGCCTTGCCGAGATGAACGACCTGCTCCCCTTCCGCGCCGCCATTCAGGAGTTGCAGCGTTCCGCCTGGCGCATGGAGCCCGCCAATCCCCGCGAGGCCGCCTCGACGGTGGCCGCCTTCCCCGAACAGATCAAGAAGCTCCGGCCGCGTATCGAAAAGGGCCGCAAGGCCAAGGAAGACGCCGAGAAGGCGGAATCCGGTGAACCCAGCGACGCGATCAAGGTCTCACCCGTGCTCGCCCAGCGTGCCGCGGCGGCGGTGGGGGACCTCCGCGCCACGCTCGCCGACTGGTACCGCTACCACGACGGCTACCAGCCCGAGTTCTCCTGGTGGCTCCGCAAGCCGCACGAGGAGGCGGCCAAAGCGCTCGACGACTACGCGAAGTTCCTGCGAGAGACCGTCGCCGGGATCAAGGGGGAGGACGACGACCCCCTCATCGGCGACCCCATCGGCGCCGAGGCCCTCGCCGCGGACCTCGCGTACGAGATGATCCCCTACTCGCCCCAGCAGCTCATCGCGATCGGTGAGCGAGAGTTCGCCTGGTGCGAAGCGGAGATGACCAAGGCCGCGAAGGACATGGGCTTCGACGATTGGAAGCAGGCCCTCGCCAAGGTCAAGGCCGACCACGTCCCGCCGGGAGAGCAGGACCAGCTCGTCGCCGAACAGGCCCGCTTCGCCATCCAGTTCCTCAAGGACCGCGACCTCATCACCATCCCGCCCCTGTGCGAAGAAACCTGGCGCCTCACCATGATCTCTCCCCAACGCCAGCGCACGCTTCCCTTCGCGGCCTACGGCGGCCAGAACATGATGGTCGCCTACCCGACCGACTCGATGAAGCACGACGACAAACTCATGTCGATGCGCGGCAACAACCGCCACTTCACCCGCATCGTCACCCCCCACGAACTCATCCCCGGCCACCACCTGCAAGGCTTCATGGCCGAGCGTATCCGCCCCTACCGCCGCATGTTCACGACCCCCTTCTTCGTCGAGGGTTGGTGCCTCTACTGGGAAATGACGCTCTGGGACTTGAACTACCCGCGCACGCCCGAGGAGCGCATCGGCATGCTCTTCTGGCGCATGCACCGCTGCGCCCGCATCATCGTCAGCCTCAAGTTCCACCTGAACCAGATGAAGCCGGCGGAGATGGTGGACTTCCTCGTCGATCGCGTCGGGCACGAACGCTTCGGCGCCACCAGCGAGGTCCGGCGCTTCATCGGAGGCGACTACTCGCCGCTCTACCAGGCCGGCTACATGCTCGGCGGCCTCCAGGTCCGCGCCATGCGCAAGGAACTCGTGGACTCAGGCAAGATGTCCGAGCGCGATTTCCACGACACCCTGCTCACCTACGGCTCGATCCCCGTCGAGCTCATCCGCGCAGGGATGATGAACCTCCCGCTCGCCTCGGATTCCGTTTCATCCTGGAAGTTCGCGGGCGACGTCGCCGCCGACTAATCCACGCCCACCATCCGCCGGATCGTCGAGGGCGACTCCCCCTGTCCCGTCCGAGCGCTCAGCAGCGCCGTCTGGCACAGTGTCAGCGTCTCCACCTGCCGGCCGGGCTTCATGTCCTGCACGCCGGGTTCCAGCAGCCGAGCGAGCGATTCGGCCATCGCCGCCGCGGCGGGTGAGACATTCAACTCTCCCTTCTTCGTTCGCTTCGGCTTCGACTCATCGACCAGGGCCCCGTCCGGCCCGATCCATTCCAGCCCGTCATCGTGAATCCGCAGCCGCCCCTTGTCACCCAGCAGTGTGATCGACCGCCCCCAGCGCCCCGCCTGGTCGCTCACCATCACACCCGCTGCCCGACCATCCGCGTAGCGCAGGCTCGCCGTGATGTCCCCGTGCAGGTCGCGCAAGGTCTCCCCCGGCATCGCGCGGACCGTCTTCCCCGCGCTCAGCACCGCGCACGCCGCGTCGATCGTCTCCGGTTCCCCCATCAGCGAGAGAGCCAGATCCAGCGCGGAGAACAGGTGCGCCCCCAGCGAGCCGTGCGCCGGTGCGCCCCACGATTGGATCACCGCCGTCCGGATCGACCCGAACGACTCCAGCACATCCGCCGCATTCCGCACCCACTTCGCCTCGCTCATCCGCGGCACAAGACGCACCACATCCACCGGCTTGACCGTCCCCTCCAACCACCCGCCGCCGAGCAGATCCAGCGCCGCCGCCGGGATCGGCTCGATGGAGGCGATCTTCACGTTCCGGGCATGGGCGTCCGATACCGCGTTGCCATCTTCCACGGCGTTCCCCGCCCCGAAGGCGCCCGCCGAGGCGATCCAGAACAGGTCAACCTCCGCGCTCGCCAGCGCCGAGCGAACGTCGCGAATGGGCGCCGCGCCCAGTTCCTCCGCCACGCTCGTCGACAACCCCCGCCCCCAACTCCCCGCGTGCGCGATGGACAACCCCGCCGCCGCCGCGACTTCCTTCACGAGTTCAACCTGGTCCGGGGCCATCCAGACGGCCGCTCGACGCTCCATGGATGGGGCATGGTAGCGAGTGGAACCGCCACCCCTCCCTCGCGGCAGACCCCTGCCGTCCCACACCCTTCCGGGTGCCCCGCCGTGGCCAAAGCACCAAAGAACGACCCCCCATCCGCCGACGTACTATCTCGAGAAGGCGCGGCAAGGCGGCCGCGAGCGCACCACGGTGGTGCGTCTTGAGGAAAGTCCGAGCACGAAAGGACACGGTGGTGGGTAACGCCCACCCGTCCGGAACGGCCGAAAGGACGGTCCCGGGCGAGGGACAGTGCAACAGAAAGCAAACCGCCGATGGCCCCTGATCGGGCCGGGTCACGCCCGGTGCGAAAGGGGGATCAGGCAAGGGTGAAACGGTGCGGTAAGAGCGCACCGCTCCCCGGGCGACCGGGGAGGCACGGCAAACCCCACCGCGTGCAAGGTCACGCAGCTCCCGCGAGGGTGGCACGCCTCTCCGAGGCGGGATCACACTCGACGCCTCGTCCGGGCGGAAGGGGAGCGGGTAGACCGCAGGACCCGTCCCGATCATCCGCAAGGGTGCTCGGCCGGGCCCGCCGCCGAAAGGCGGTGAGAGAAATGGCCGCCCACGCCGGCAGGCCCGTTCTTTGGTGGCACGCCTCTCCGAGGCGTGTCCCCGAGCCCCCGTCAAGGTTTGAACGGGAACCACCGGCTGGACAGAACTCGGCTTAGCCGCCGCGCCGGACCGTAACGCGGGCCCCCGGAAACCCCGGGGGCCCGCGGCCCTTTTTGGGTCAGCCCTTTGACAACAAGTCACCGCCGCGCGACGAGATACACCACGTACGGGTCACTCAACTCGGCCGCCGGCCGCACCACCAGCCGCCCCCGCTCATCGACCGCCCCGCCCAGCTCGTCGAACACGCGAACATCATTGAAACCCGCCTCTCGCATCGCCTCCGAGAGTTCCGGGATCGACCACAGCCGCCAGTCGTACACGAACGCATCCTCGAACACCCGCCGGCCGACACGGAAGTGAATCGCGTTGAGCACGCGCCCCGACAACGGGTCCGCCCGCCGCTGCTCCCAGGTGTACTCAACCACCCGGCCACCATGCCGAAGCTTCACCACCTTCGAACCCGTCCTGAATGCGTCCGAGCCCCCGTACAGATCCGCCACCAGCACCCCCCGCGGGTTCAGGCGCGACCTCGCGTGCCGCAGGTACGCGATCAATTCGCCCCGCGTGTGCCAGTAGCAGATTGGAAAGTTGGTACACGCCAGGACATCGCACGCCCGCCGCACGCGCCGCACATCGGCCTTCACAATGTCGATCCTGGAAGCAGCGGGGGAGGCCGCGCACGCCTCGAAGAGGCGTGCCACCACGGAAACGTCCCGGTCCACGGCCACGGCCCGATGATGCGGATCCATCTCCACCCACGCCCGCGACAGCGCCGCCGTCCCTGAAAAATCTTCCCCCAGCACCCTCGCCGAACCCCCATGCACCGCCTTAAGAAACCGAGCCAGCGCCCGCGGCGAGGTCACCGCCAACTCGTACAACGCAAACCGATCGAGCGCTTCGGGTCTCTTCCTCGGCGTCACTCCGTCACTCCGTCACTGCCTCACTTCCCCTCACGTCATCCGCAGCCACCTGATCAACGTCCCCACGCTCGGCGGCTTGCCGTACATGAGCACCCCGATCCGGAAGATCTTCGCCGCCGCCCACGCCGCGAAGCACACCGTCAACAGCCCCAGCCCGATCGACAGCGCGATCTGCCAGAGCGGGACAGGCTCGGACGTGGCCGCCAGCCGCATCACCATCGCGAACGGGCTCGTCGGTGGAACGATGCTCAGCACCGTCGCCATCGGCGAGTTCGGGTTTCGGATGATCGCCGGCGACAGGATCATCGGGATGATGAACACGATCATCACCGGCCCCAGCAGCGACTGCGCCTCGTGAACCTCCGACACCGCGCTCCCGATCGCCGCCATCATCGCCGCGATCAGGAAGAACGCGATCAGGAAGAAGATCACCAGGTACACCAGGTTCGCGGCGGAAAGCAGGTCGAGCAGGTTGAACGAGATCATGGCGCCCACGCCCAGGCTCGCGTACGCCGCCAGAATGAGCAGCCCGACGCCCATCTGCCCCAGGATCTTCCCGACCATGAGCTGCATCGGCGACACCGCCGAGAGCAGCACCTCCATGATCCGGTTGCTCTTCTCCTCGATCGTCGTGGTGAGCAGGTACTGCCCGCCGGTGAACGAGGAAATCCACAGCAGCATGATGAACGCAAACGGAACCAGGAACTGCGCCCCTTCGTTGCTCTTGCGCTCCCCCGTCAACGTGACGGTCATCGCCCGCGGCGGGTCCAGCCGCGTCAGCTTCAGCACCTGCGCCGGATCAAGGTTGTTCGCGGCCAGCCTCGCCCGCACAATCGCGGGACCAACCACCGACCGGACCACATCCACGATGCGATCGTCCAGTTTCGTCCGTTGATACAGCTGGTACTGGCCGAGCGCTCCCTCCGGCTCCAAAGGCGTCACCGCATTGCCGTCAACCACGACCAGTGCCAGCCGCCCGCCATCAGCGATCGACCCTTCCGCCAGCGGTTTCTTCTCAGTCTCAGGATCCGCCTTCGGATCAAGCACCTGGATCTTCAGCGTCGGCAGTTGCGCCGCCCAGGCCATCGCCGCGTCCGCCTGGCTCTTGGCCATGTCCTTCATCGGACCCGCGGGCAGTTGCTGGTCGAGGGCCGACTTCGCCGCCTCTCGCACGAAACGTGCCCGCTCCTCCAGCTTCGCCCGAATGGCCTCCTCCGTGATCGCCGGCGACACCACCCCGCCCGTCTGATCGATCACCGCAATGGTGCCGTCGGTCTTCGGCGGCTTGTCCGAAATCAGCAGCGGGATGACCAGCACCATCACGAACATGATCGCCGGCATGATCGCCACGCCGATCAGGAACCCCTTGGTCATCACCGTCGAGGTGAACTCCCGCCACGCGACCGCCAGAAGCTTGTTCATGCCGTCACTCCCCCTTTGCCCGCCTCCTCAGCCGCGGCGCCTTCCTTGAGCGAAGCCCGCAGCGCTTCCTCGCCTCCGTCGTCCGTCCCGCTCCCCTGCCCCAGAACGATCGAGATGAACACATCCTCCAGCGAGACACGCTTGCGTTCGAGCCGCCTCAACGGCGCCAGATCGAACACCCGACGCATGACCTCCGCCGGGTCCGCGCCATCGGCCAAGGCAGCCTCGAACCCTTCCCCCTCCCGCCGAACCCGGCGGACCCCGCTCAGCCGCTCAAGCGCCGCCCCATCCAGCCCGTGATCCATCGGCTCCACGATGATCGTCCGCGGGTCGTGCTGCGACCGCAGCTCCTCGATCGTCATGTCCAGCACCTTCTTCCCCCGGTTGATCATCACGACATGGTCGCAGATCGTCTCCGCGTGCGCCATCACGTGTGTCGAGAAGATCACCGTCCGCCCCTTCTCGTGCTGCTCGTGGATCAACTCACGAAGCAGCCGGCTGTTCACCGGGTCCAGCCCGCTGAACGGTTCATCCAGGATGATCAGGTCCGGCTCGTGCATGATCGCCGACAGGAACTGCACCTTCTGCTGCATCCCCTTGGACAGCTCCTGACACTTTTTCCGGTACACATCCCCCAGCCCCACCCGCCCCAGCCACTCCCGCACCTTCGTGTCCAGCCCGGCCCCGTCCACGCCCTTGAGCCGCGCCATGTACCGCAGGAAAGCCCCGACCTTCATCTTCCGGTACAGCCCGCGCTCCTCCGGCAGGTACCCGATCCGGTCCTTCGATTCCACCGCGCTCCGCTTGCCCAGCACCGAGATCTCCCCTTGATCGGGGAAGAAGATGGACATCACCATCCGGATCGTCGTGCTCTTGCCCGCCCCGTTAGGCCCGATGAAGCCGTACAGGCTCCCCTCGGGCACCGTCAGGTCGAGGTGGTCCACCGCGACCTTCGGGCCGAACTTCTTGGTGACGCCGCGGATCGCGATCGCATCAGGCATGGCAGTTTCCAGGGGCCGCATGATACGCGGCCAACGCAAGCATGCAGAAGCCCGAGTTCCTCCGCACGCCAGCCGACGGCATCGTTGAAGCCAGCGCCGTCAGTTCTGTTGTCGGAGCCCCGACTTCCCGCTCGAGACACGTTGTCGTCTCCGCGCCGCTGCGTCACTCTTCGCGACCTCTGCGTACCCTCTGAATCCACATGCCCGAATCCCTCCCAGACCGCGTCATCGCCAAGCTCGACGAAATGGCCGCCGAGCACGACCGCCTCGCCTCGCAGTTGGAGCGCCCCGAAGTCGTCGTCGATCACCGCAAGGTTCGCGAGCTCTCCATCCAGAAGTCCGCCCTCGCCCCGGTCGTCGAGTCCTACCGCGAGTTCCGCCGCGCCTCGGCCGAGGCCGCCGAACTCCGCGCCGCCATCGCCTCCAACACCGACCCCGACTATGCCGCGCTGGCCCGCGAAGAGCTCCCGGGTGTCGAGTCCCGCGCCGCAAGCCTGTTGAACCAGGTCAAGTCCGCTCTCGTCACCACCGACGACCGCAAGGTCGGCTCCGTCATGCTCGAAATCCGTGCCGGCACCGGCGGCGATGAGGCCGCCCTCTGGGCACGCGACCTCTTCGAGGTGTATCAGAAGTACGCCGCGAAGAAGGGTTGGACGTTCGAGCCCCTCGACATCACCTTCGAATCCGACGCCGGCGGCATCCGCAGCGCCGTCGCCAGCATCCGCGGCGAAGGCGTTTGGTCCGAAATGGCCTTCGAGGCCGGCGTCCATTCCGTCAAGCGAGTCCCCGCCACCGAAGCCCAGGGCCGCGTTCACACCAGCACCGCTACCGTCGCCGTCCTCCCCGAACCTGAGAACGTCGATGTGAAGATCGACTGGGCCAACGAGGTCGAGGAGTTCGCCACCCGCGCCCAGGGCCCGGGCGGCCAGAACGTGAACAAGGTCGAAACCGCCTGGCAGATCCACCACAAGCCCACCGGCATCATCATCAAGATGATGGAGGCCAAGAGCCAACAGCAAAACCGCGAACGCGCCCGTCGCCTCCTCATGGCCCGCCTCTACGAAGCCGAACGTCAGCGCCAGCACGCCGAACGCTCCGCCGCCCGCAAGGGCCAGATCGGCACGGGCGACCGATCCGAGAAGATCCGCACGTACCGCTACAAGGACGGCATCGCCGCCGATGAACGCCTCCCGGGCGAGTACAACCTCCGCGACATCCTCGCCGGGGACCTCAGCAAGCTCATGAAGGATCTGATGGAACACGAAACCGCCCGCCGCCTTGCCGAGCTCTGACCCCCCCTCCCCCCTCCCCCCTCCCCGGCCTTCCCCAGCTTCACGCGTCGCCGGTCCTCCAGCCGTCCACTCTCCAGAAAGTCCAGAAAAAACTGGCACCGTCGCCATCCTGGGGCATGTTGAAGTGTTCTCGGAGGGTTGTCATGCGCCAATGGATGTCCGCCGCGCTCGCGCTCTGCGCCTGCTCGCACCTTGCTTCCGCCCAGATCTTCGACTTCACGCTCAACGCCCCGCCCAGCGGCCTCTCCGGCACCGCCGGCATCGATATCGACACCACCGGCACCCTCGTCGGCAACTGGGACCCCACCAGCAACCCCGAAGGCACCCGCACCAAGCCAGGTCTGTTCGGCACGTTCGGCGCGACGGAGAATGTCCCGGTCAACGTCACCCTCGGCGTCGGCGCGACCGGCCCCATCAACTCCCGCGCTTCCGGGGGCTTCCGCCTCAGCCTCGAAGCCGACGGCGGCCTGGTAAACCTCAGCAACTACGCCGTCAACCTTCTCAGCACCGGTCCCGTCACGCTCCCCATCAACCTCTCCCTGCTCTACGATTCCTTCCGCACGCGAAACCCAACCTCGACCTACATCGGCGGCGTCCCCCTCACCATCCCCTTTGGTGAAGCCTCCCTCACCCGCTTGGACGCCGAGCAGTTGATCCCCGCCCAAGGCTCGCTCGTGACCACCGGCCCCGGCACGTACGACTTCTCCATCATCGCCCTGGTCAACCTCACCGCCGAGTTCTCCTTCCTCGGCAACACCTTCGCCATCCCCGCCGTCCCCACACCCCTCCTGCTCGAGGGCCAGCTCAGCATCAACGGTTCCACCGCGCAGTTCCTCTCGGTCCAGCCCTTTGCCTTCTCCAACTCCGTCGAACCCGGTGTCGCCATCCCGCAGTTCCCCCTCGAGCTTCCCACCATCCTCCCGCCGGGCCTGATCGCCAACGTCCTCTTTGATCTCACGCTCGACGCCATCACCGCCAGCCTCGACACGACGCTCACCACCAACGCCACGGGCGTCCTCGTTCCGGCGCCGGCCAGCCTCGCCCTCCTCGGCTTCGCTTCGCTGCTCCCGCGTCGCCGCCGCTGATCCCGTACAGTCGCCGGTGAGCCAACCCGTGGACATCGCCGTCATCGGCGCCGGCGCCGCCGGCCTCATGGCCGCCATCTCCGCGGGGCGGGCCAACCCCAACCTCCGCATCCTCGCCCTCGACGGCGCCCAGCGTCTCGGCGCCAAGATCCTCGTCGCCGGCGGCGGCCGCTGCAACGTCACCCACCACGAAGTCGATGAACGCCAGTACGCCGGCAGTTCACCCAACGCCATCAAGAAGGTCCTGCGCCGCTTCGACGTCCCGCAGACCATCGACTTCTTCCGAGACCTCGGCGTCGAACTCAAACGCGAGGACACCGGAAAACTCTTCCCGATCACCGACGACGCCCACACCGTTCTCCACGCGCTCCTCTCCGCCGCCCGCGAGGCCAACGTCGAACTCCGCCATCCCTGCCGCGTCGAATCCATTCAAACGCACGACACCGGTTTCCTCATCTCCTGTTCACCTCCTCACCCCCCCGCCGGTTCATCGCTCCTCGCCCGCCGCGTCATCCTCGCCACCGGCGGCAAGTCACTCCCCAAGACCGGCTCCGACGGCCGCGGCCACGAAATCGCCCGTTCCCTTGGCCACACCATCACCCCGACCTTTCCCGCCCTCGTCCCCCTCACCCTCCCCCGCGACCACTGGATCTGCCAACTCTCCGGCATCACCATCCCCGCCACCGTCGAACTCCGCGCCGCCACCGGCAAGCGCCTCAAGTCCTTCACCAACTCCACCCTCCTCACCCACCTCGGCCTCAGCGGCCCCAGCATCCTCGACATCAGCCGCCACTTTCTCGCCTTGCGCCCTCCCCCCGAAGGAGGTGGTGGGGGGCTCGGCGCGAACAACGCCGACTCACCCAGATCAGCGCCAGATGCGCCGCAACTCGTCCTCAACTTCCTCCCGACCCACTCCCTCGAACAGGCCGACGCCGACCTCCAACGCCTCGGCAAACTCTCCCCCGCCCGCTACCTCCGCGACCGCGGCCTCCCCGACCGGCTCGCCGAAGCCATCTGCCGCTCCGCCGGCATCGATCCCTCCCTCCCCGCCCACTTGCTGACACGCGACGCCCGCCGCGCCCTCGCCCGCGCCATGACCGAAACGCCCCTCCCCATCACCGGCTCCCGCGGCTACCTCTTCGCCGAAGTCACCGCCGGCGGCGTCCCCCTCTCCGAACTCCACCTCGACACCATGGAATCCCGCCTCTGCCCCGGCCTGTACCTCTGCGGCGAAGTCTGCGATGTGGACGGCCGCATCGGCGGCTTCAACTTCCAATGGGCCTGGGCCAGCGGCTTCATCGCCGGTACCGCCGCCGCCACCTCAGAACCGCGCGCGTAAACAAACGGAAGCCAAAGCATGCCCCACGCTCGATGCTCGCCGCCGATGGCCGGGCCAACAGCGAACGTCTTCGCCTGTCCTTGCTAACACCGCTCGGTCATGATTCCGATCCCCGTACACTCGCCCCGTGTCCCTGATCTGCACCCCCATCCCCGTCCCCTCCCCCGACGCCGCCCTCCGCGACGCCCACGCCGCCAAGGCCGCCGGCGCCGACCTCGTCGAGTTCCGCCTCGACGACTTCTTCACCGGCGACGATGCCCAGGTCCCGGCGATCGTCGCCCTCATCTCCGATTGCCCCCTCCCTTGTATCGCCACCTGCCGCCTCGCCGCCGAAGGCGGCCATTACGACGGTCCCGACGATGCACGCATCTCCCTCTTCGAGCGCCTCGGCACCGCCTTCGGCAAGGAAGAACACCCGCCCCGCTACATCGACATCGAAGCCGCCACCTACGACCGCTCCGCCAACATCCGCCAGAAGATCAACCTCGCGATCGACCACCCCGAGCAGATCCGCGACCTGCAGACCTCCCTCATCCTCTCCATGCACGACTTCCAGGGTCGTCCCGCCGACCTCACCCGCCGCGTGCTGGCCATGTCCAGGCACGCCGCCGCGAAGATTCTCAAGGTCGCCTTCCTCGCCCGCTCCATCCGCGACAACCTTGAACTCTTCGACCTCCTCGCCCACCGTGACCGTCCCATGATCGCCCTCGCCATGGGTGAGCACGGCCTCATGTCCCGGATCCTCGCCCCCAAGTTCGGCGGGTTCCTCACCTTCGCCAGCCTCCACCCCTCCGCCGCCACCGCCCCCGGCCAGCCCACCATCGCCGACCTCCTCAACCTCTACCGCTTCCGATCCATCAAGCCGACCACCTCCGTCTACGGCGTCGTCGGCTCTCCCGTCTCGCACTCCCTCTCACCCCGCCTCCACAACGCCGGCTTCGATGCCGTCAACCACGACGGTGTGTACCTCCCCCTCCCCATCGCACCCGGCTACGAATCCCTCAAGGCCACGCTCCTGGAACTCATCCACCATCCCACCCTCTCCCTCCGCGGCCTGAGTATCACGCTCCCCCACAAGGAGAACATCGTCCGCCTTGCCCGCGAACAGCGCTGGTCCCTCGACGCCGCCTCCGACGCCATCAACGCCGCCAATACCGTCTCGATCGAACGCACCTCCACCGGCGAGCCCGCCCGCATCGAGGTCGCCAACACCGATTCACCCGCTCTCGCCCGGTCCATCGCCGAAGCAGTGGGGGAGATCCGTGGCAAGCGCATCGCCCTCCTCGGCGCCGGCGGTGTCGCCAAGGCCGCCGCCCACGCCCTCCGCTCCGCCGAACTCACCATCCTCAACCGCACACGCTCCCGTGCCCAGTCCCTCGCCGATTCCATACCCGGCGCCCGCGCCGCCACACTCTCCGAGTTTCAGCCCGTGTCTCCCGTTCCCTTCGACCTCATCATCAACGGCACACCCCTGGGCATGAGAGATGGCCCCGCCCCGGACGCTTCCCCACTTTCCCCAGAACTGCTGCGAGCGCTCCCTTCCCAAACCATCGTGATGGACACGATCTACACCCTCCTCGAAACGCCCTTCCTTCGCGCCGCGCGCGAAGCGGGCTTAAGAACCCTCTCCGGCGTGTCGATGTTCGTCGATCAAGCCGCGGCCCAGTTCACCCGGTGGACCGGCGCCCCGGCCCCCACGCGCCTCTTCGAGCGCCTCGTGCGCGAGCACGCCGGCTGATCGAACGGGCGCGCCGATGAGCCGCCCGCCATGACCCAGATCAGCCTCGACTACCTCCCGCCACCAACCACCGAAGCAAGGCCGCCCCGCCGCGGCGCCTACCCACGCCACTACGCCTGGGTCCTCGCCCTCGCCGTCCTCGACATCATCATCACCACCCTTGTGCTGAGCACCGGCGGCCGCGAACTCAACGCCGTCGCCCGCTGGGCCATCGAGCACGCCGGCGTTCTCGGCATGGTCGCCATCAAGGCCAGCACCCTCACCATCGTCCTGCTCATCTGCGAGTACCTCGCCCGCCACCGCCCCCGCGCCGGCCTCAAGATCGCCGAACTCGCCCTCATCGCCAACTCCGCCGCCGTCGCCTGCGGCCTCATCTACCTCGCCCAGTTCTCCTTCATTGTCCTCCACTGGACATACATGCGATAGCCCAGATGCGCGCCGACGCGAAGCTCCCCGCATATCTACAAACTCCATTCCCCGGGCTCTCCACCCCGAGCCACCTCTCCCAAGCCACCTCCTTCGGGTCGCCTCCCCCGAGCATCACCCCCGACTCACAAGTCCGCGCAGAAACTCCCCGGCCCTTTCTTCAGGCCGAAGGCCTGTTCGTCAGTAGCCGGGGCGTGGAGCGAGGCTCGGCGAGCGACACCCCCGGACAAAAAGTGATCAACACGGGGCAGGCTAAAAGCCTGCTCGCCCCGTTCCTCCCATCCCACGTGCCCACGCAAACAGCCACGCCCCCCCAAACCCGCCACATCCCTACCCCCAAGCCACCCCGCTCATCGCCAGCACCGTCTTGAACGACTCCCCAAACACGAAGTTGTGCTCCGGGAACTTCTCGCCGGACATGTTCTGGTCCAGGTGGCTGAACATAAGGTCCACCCGTCCGATCTTCTCAAACACCCCTCCCCGCGCATGGTCCATCACCTCCACCGTCCCCTCCGTCGACGCCCCCATCCGGTCCATCTGCCGCACCACGGCCGTGTACCGCAGCGTCTGCCCCGGCGTCACCTCCCGCTCCAGCTCCGCCAACCCCACCTTCGCCAGGATCACCTTCTCCGCGAACCCTTCCGCGTGCCCGACCAGGATCCCCGCCGTCTGCGCCATCCCCTCGATGATGAGCGATGCGGGCATGATCGGCAGCGCACCCCGGCCCTCCGCCGCCGCGAAGTGGTCGTGCAGGTGCTCCTCCGCCAGGCTCACGTTCTTGATCGCGACCAGCCGCTCCCGCGGCACCAACTCCACGATGCGGTCAATCCACATCCAGCGCATCGCGACGTCCCCATCAGCGAACCGCCGCCGCCCCCAGCTTCTTCTCGCAGAACCGCACGATCGACTCGACCGTGAAGATCCCGCCCACCTTGCTGATCTGCGGGTCCGCCTCGAGCTTCGAAAAGTCCGCGTGCGGCAGGCGAGCCTTGAGCGCCGCGATCCCCTCCGGCGTCACCTTCCCGTCCTTCACGTACTTCGGATCCTGCTGCACGTTGTCCGGGAACAACTCCCCCTGCCCGATCTTGAACCCGAACGCCTGCTCAAGCTTGAACACGATGTCGAGAAAGTCGATCGACTCGGCCCCGAGGTCCCCCGTCAGCGTCGCCGTCGGTGTCACCTCATCGTCATCGACCGCCAGCGCATCGACCAGCACATCCCTGACTTTCCCGAAGATCTCATCTCGAGTCATCCTGCACGCTTCCTGTGGGGGAGCCCCCGATCCCCGGCTATTCCGCCATTCTAGTTCGCACCCCGGGGGGCGACAATCGCCGGCAATTCCACCCGCGCCGGCCGCAGAATGAACCTCCCGCTCACCGCCACCGGTGCTTCCCCGACGGCCCCCGGCTCCAGCACCGTCCCCTCTCCCTTGAAGTCAAACTCATCCCCCACACGCTTCGAAAGCACCACTTCGATGCGCAGGGCGCTCCCCGGTTTCACGAACCGACCGTACTTCAGCGCCCTCACCTTCCCGAGCACCAGCGGAACCTTCCCCACACCCTCCTCCGCCTCCGCCAGTTTCCGCCCCGCCTGCACCATCGCCTCCAGCATCATCACCCCAGGAAGCACCGGAAAGCTCGGGAAGTGATCCTGCAGATACTCCTCCGACGCCGACACGTTCTTCAACGTGACAATCCGCCCACCCCCAACCTCCAGCACACGGTCCACCAGGTCAAAGTGCATGCCGCCGACAATACCGCCTCTCCATCGTCTCCGCCACACCCTCCTCTACCATCCCCCATGCCCTCCACCCGCGACCAGGCCCTGTGCATCCGCCACTGGGATTGGTCCGAGACCAGCCAGACCGTCTCCCTCTTCACACGCGACCACGGCGTGATCCGCGGCATCGCCAAGGGTGCCAAGCGCGACAAGGCCCCCTTCTCCGGCGGCATCGAGCTCCTCACCCGTGGCGAAGTCGTCGCCATCCTCAAACCTTCCTCCGACCTCGCCACCATCACCGCTTGGGACCTCCAGGAAACCTTCCCGGGCCTCACCCGTTCCCTCGAAGCCTTCCACAGCGCCATGTACATCGCCGACGTCGCCCGCCACTCCCTCCACGACCGCGATCCGCATCCCGCGCTCTTCGATGCACTCCTCACCGCCCTTCGCCACCTCAGCTCCGCCGAACTCCCTCCACGCAAGGTCGTCCTCCGCTTCCTCTGGGCCACGCTCAACGAATGCGGATGGCGACCCGAGCTCCAGCGCGACGTCCTCTCCGGCGCCCCACTCCCCAACTCCGGCGAACTCGCCTTTGCCCCATCCCTCGGCGGCTTCACCTCCATGCCCGACGCCGCGGATTCTCCACCCGGCCCCCGCTGGCGGGTCCGCGGCCAGACCCTCGCCCTCCTCCGAACCCTCGACCACCCCGCAGACAACGCCGACCCCGCCTCCATCGAACGCGCCGGAAAGCTTCTGAACGCCTACCTGACCACTGTTCTCGGACGTGAACTCCCCGCCGCGGCCCCCCTCTTCGGCAAGTTGTGAACCGCCCTCACGGCCGCTCTCAGACCTGCCGATAACTTCCCACGACATCGCGCGGGTGACTCTGCCCATGAACCAAGATCTGCTCGAGCAAGTCCTGGCCTGCCCAACGCTGCCGACACTCCCGGCGGTGGCGGTGCAGGTCCTCGAGCTCATGCAGCGTCCAAACGTCTCCACCGAAGACCTCAGCGCCGTCATCCAGAACGACCAGGGCCTCTCCGCCAAGATCCTCAAGACCGCCAACTCTTCCTTCTACGGCGTCCGCCGCCCCTGCGCCACCATCAACCAGGCCGTCGTCATGCTCGGCCTCGCCACCGTCAAGAGCCTCGCCCTCAGCTTCTCCCTCGTCACCGCCGTGGACGGTGAACCCTCCGGCGAGTTCGACTTCCCGGCCTATTGGCGCCGCGGCCTCTACACCGCCGTCGCCGCCAAGTGCATCGCCCACGAGGCCGGCCTCGCCGCCGAGGATGAAGCCTTCCTGGGCGGCCTGCTGCAGGACATCGGCATGGTCGGCATGTTCAGGGGCCTTGGCCGCAAGTACCTCGAGGTCCTCCTCGCCACCGACGGCGACCACCGCGCCCTCGTCCGCCACGAACTCTCGGAACTCGAACTCCAGCACCCGGACGTCGGCGCGATGATGTGCGAGCGGTGGAAGCTCCCGCCCGAGCTCATCATGCCCGTCCGCTACCACGAGCGGCCCACCGCCGCGCCAGAGAGCCACGCCGAGCTCGTCCGCTGCGTCGGGCTGGGCAACATTGCGCACGATGTCCTCACCGATGCGGATGCCGGACAGGCCCTCCGTCTCTTCCAGTCCAAGGCCGCCCAGTGGTTCGAGTTCGATGCCGAGACCTGCAACACCCTGATCCACCGCATCGCCGACGGCGCCCGTCAGGTCTCCTCCCTCTTCCGCCTCAGCATCGGCGCCCAGGCCGACGCCGAAACGATCCTCGCCCGAGCCCGCGCCCACCTCGATGCGCTCCAGGCCCGCGCCGCCCCTGAAGAACCCGCCGACGCCCGACTCAACGCCCTCGTCTCCGACAGCGACGAGCACGACGCCCTCACCGGCATCCTGTCACCCAGGATCGTGTCTTCCCGCATCGATGAAGCCTTCGCCCTCGCCGAGACCGCCGGCAAGAGCCTCACCCTCGCCTTCGTCTCCTTCGACGACTTCCCCAGCCTCACCCTCCGCGCCGGACAGGATTCCGTCGATGCCCTCCTCGTCGAGGCCGCGGCGTTCCTCGCCGACCTCGTCGAGTCCATGGGCGGCCAGGTCGGCCGCTGGGATGAAACCACCTTCTGCCTCGTCCTCCCCGGCATCGACCGCGCCGAAGCCGCCCGCACCGCCGGCGAAATCCGCGCCGCCATCCCCGCCCAATGCCCCCGCTGGGGTCTCTCACGCCTCAGCCAGCACCGCCTCACCGTCAGCGTCGGCGCCGCCACCTTCAGCCCCTCCGAAAGCGTCTTCACCCGCCCCCCCCAACTCATCTCCGCCGCCCTCCGCGCCCGCGACGCCGCCACCTCCGGCGGCGGCAACTGCATCCGAACCTTCATCCCCAAACGCGCGGCCTGACGGAGTCCCCCGCCACCCGCCGGTTCATCGAACCGCCAAGTCCGCCGTGCCTCAGTTCAGCTCGACGACGCGGCAGGTCCTCTTGGTTGCGAGAAGTCCTTTCGCGGGCATTCCAACAGGCAGTGCTCAAGTCCCCGTTGGGCGTCCGAAGAGCAGCCCGATCTGCGGCTCATCGCCCGGCCGGCAAAAGACATACACGTGATCTCCGGGTGCAAGCACCGTGGATCCCCGCGCGGCCATGACGCGGTCGCCGCGAACGACCAGGATCGCTGCGGCCCCATCCGGGAAGCGGATCTGCGAGATCGGAGCGTGACACGCCGCGACAGTTTGTTGGATGTGGTAGGAGTGAATCTCACCGCCCATCGGTCGCAGACTGTGCATTTCCAGCGCGGCGGCGGGCGTGGGTGTTTCGGGCTCATCAAGTCCGAGGCGACGAGTGAGGGGGACAATGCTCGCGCCCGGAACCAGCGCGCTGATCACCACGACAAAGAAAACGATATGGAAGATGCGTTCGCCGTCGGGCAGATGCGCCATGACGGGAAACGTCGCGAGAATGATCGGGACAGCACCGCGTATTCCGACCCACGAGACGTACCCAATCTCTCGGGCCTTCCAGCGGAACGGCAGAAGACAAAGCGCGACCACCAACGGCCGGGCGAGCAAGGCCAGCCCGAGGCCAAGGGTCAGCCCGACCCACGCCACGGGAATCAGTCTGCTGGGGAACACCAACAGGCCGAGCATCAGGAACATCGACACCTGGCTCATCCAGGCAATCGCGTCGTGCACACGCGTCAGTCCGGTTCGGTAGGGGAGCGGTCCGCTTCCGAGGACAACACCCACGACGAACACAGCAAGGAAGCCGCTGCCGAACACGAGCGTCGCGGCCCCGAAGGCGACGAACGCCGATGCCAGCGTCACGACCGGATAGAGCCCGCCGGTCGAGAACTGTGTCCGTGCCAGCAGCCATCGTGCTACCCAGCCAACCGCCAGCCCAACCAGCGTGCCCATCAGCAACTGCACCGGCACATCCAGCAGGAGCTGCCACACGTGGCCGCCGGATCCGCTGGCAGTGCCTCCCGCGTTCGACAGACGCACGAACTCGACGACAGCGACCGTAAGGATCACCGCCATCGGATCGTTGACGCACGATTCAACCTCGAGCGTCGATCGCACCTTCTCCTTGACCCGCAAGCTGCCGCCACGAAGCACCGCGAAAACAGCGGCGGCGTCTGTCGACGACACGATCGCCCCGATCAGCAGGGCCTCCGACCAGGAAAGTCCAAGCCCTCGCGCGATGAGCGCCATGACGCCCGCCGTCCCGGCCACGCCGACCGTCGCCAGCAGTCCTGATGGACCAGCGCTCCGTTTGATCGACGCCAAAGAAGTGTTCAGCCCGCCGTCGAAGAGGATGAGGACAAGGGCAACCGTGCCAAGGCGAAACGCGAGCTCGTAGTTATCAAAAACCAGGCCGCCGATCCCCTCCGAGCCGCCGAGCATGCCCAGTACCAGGAACAGGAGAACGACCGGCACACCCAATCGATCGAGGGTGCGAGTGAACAGCACACTGAACGCCAGCAGCAAGCCAAAAACCACCAACAGCACTGCCGTGGCGTTCGGTTCAGACATCGCAAGCGTGGCGGTCGACTGCATCGGATCAGGATAGTCAGAGCGAGGCGCACGGCATGCAACTGGCACTCCTGCCCAATCGATCAAACGAGCGACCGGCGGCATGCCTCAGACCGGGTGGCATCACCGTGGCGCCACCGGTCGTGACAGGTTGGCACGCCTCCCTGAGGCGCGCAAAGGCCAACCACCCGCGCCGTCGTGGCAAGGATGACTTCAGGTGCTGAGGATGACTTCTGGTGGCACGGGTGACGGCGCTTCGCCGACACCCGTGTCGCACATCCGCGACATCCATTGCCCCACCACCCACTCCCCCTACGAACACCCCGCCGCATACTTGTTGATAAAGCACGCAAAGTCATTCGCCGTCAGTGTGGGCAAACCCGTCGACCCATCGCAGTTCGCGCTCGAATCCCCCCGTGCATACGCGTTGAGGAAGCACATAAAGTCGTTGGCGGTCAACGAGGGCGAGCCGGTGGACTGGTCGCAGTTGGCGTAGCACGGCGGTGGTGGGGGAGTGATGCAGCCCCAGCGCGCGAGGAACGGTGAAGCCTGGCCGCCGGCCAGCGTGAAGTACCCACCCACATACAACTGGTTCTGGTAGACGCAGAGAGACAGCACCTCGCCGTTGACGCCCGAACCCAGCGCCGTCCACGAAGTTCCATCCCACGCGGCGATGCGGCTGGCGGGAACGCCGCCGGCGAAGGAGAACAACCCGCCCGCGATGAGGTACTCGGGGAGCGGACCGGGTCCGTCGGGGTCGAAAGTGGTGAGCGCGCAGATCGTGCCGCTCACGCCCGCGCCCAGCGGTCCCCACGAGGTGCCGTCCCACGCGGCGATGTGCTCACCAGGCTGGCCGGGAGTCCAGATGGAGGAGAACGCCCCTCCGGCGATCAGTCTGCCCCGGTACGAACTCAGTGCAATGACGTTGTTCGAGGGAGCGCCGGGAACCGGCTCAAACTGCGAACCGGTCCAGCGGAGTACACCGCGCTGAGGCAGTGCACCGTTGAAGAAGAACCCACCTCCAGCGAAGAGCTGGCCCCCGTGATTGAAGAGGCTCCGGTAACTTGAGCTTTGCCAACGCGGATCAGGGGCGTGCCACATGACGCCGTCCCAGCGCGCACAGCTGGCAATCGGCTGTCCGCCGACGCTGCTGAAAATGCCGCCGATGAAAAGCGATGAATCAAACCAGGCCATGGTCTCAACAGTCGGCGATGCCGGAGCAACGATACCGCCGCCCACGACCTCCCACATTGAACCGATCCACCGCGCCGGAGTCGGGGCGGGCGAGGAGCCGACGGCTCCCGAATAGCACACCTCGGGCTGCGGCCCCGCCCCGTCCGGATCCACCGTCAGCAGGCACATCCCGCTCCCCGGCAAGCCAGCTCCCATCGCCCACCACTGCGAACCGTTCCACGCACCGATCAGGTTCATCGGTGTGCCGCCGCCGTGAAAGAAGTTGCCGCCAGCGATCAGGAGGGGCGCAGCGCTGGGGCTAGGCGTCCACACGGTCATAGACTTGACTTCGTCATCGAGCCACTGGCCCGCTGGCATCGGGATCCACTGAGGAACGCACTGCGCACCCGCCACGCCCGCGCTCATCCCCAACGCCAACCCCGCCAACGACCGTGCGTTCAACATGCCGGCCTCCCGCCCATGCCTCAATTTACTACCAATCGAGCGTGCCATCCAGAGGGCATGAAGGGGGATTCTGGAGAATCCGGCGGGTGGCATCGAGATCACCCATAACGTGCCACCGAGATTGGCGCTGCAATCTCGGTGTTCTGCAAGGTCATCCCAACCCTCTAACTTCCTCATCTTCCGAGATGCTCAACCTCTTGCGCACCTTGACCCCCGCCCACGCGCACCTTGACCCCAAAAAACCCATCGGCGCTACCAAAAACCCCATCCCCTCCCCCTCAAGATGCGCAAACCCCCTCACACACACCTTGAGCATCTTGAACACGGCCACCCCCTCACCCCCTCACCCCTCCGGAACCAACCTCCCCTCCGTCACAGGCATCATCGGAAACGCCGCCGCAGTCTCCCTCAAGTCCTTCAGCGTCACCGCGTTCACCCGCGCCAACTCCTCCTCCAGCGTCGCGTACCGCCCCAGGTACACCCACTGCCGCCCAAGCCGCTGCATCCGGTCCGCCGGCCTCTCTCCGCCCACCGTCACCCCCGTCGCCAGCTTGCTCCGCAGCCGCTCCAGGTCATCCTCCGTCACCGAATCAACCAGCCCCTCGATCTCCCGCCGCACCACGGACCAGATCTCCTCCGCCCGATCCGGCGATCCCGAAGCAAACACGTAGTAGCTCCCGCACCCGTCGTGCGGGTCATACCCCGCCTGCACTTCCTCCGCGATCCCCGTCTCCAGGAGTGCCCAGTGCAGCCGGCTGTTGTCCGCCCCGCCCAGCACCTGCGACAGCAACACCGCCGCGTACCGACGATCGTCATCCGCCGCCGGCCCTTCCGCCACACCAATCAGGTACGCCCGCGTCACCTTGGCATCCCGAACCGTGAACGCCGACCGGTTCACCCGCGGCCGCGCGTTGTCACGCCCCACGCCCGTCCGCTTCCACGAACCGCACAGCGAAGTGATCTGCGCCGCCGCGGCGTCAAAGTCCACGCGCCCCGCCAGCGACACGATCGTGTTGTCCGCCGAGTACCGCTCATCGAAATACGCCCGCATCTGGTCGCGAGAAAGCGCCGTGATCGACTCGTTCGTCCCCAACACCCGGTGCCCGAGCGGGTGTTTCCCATAATGCTCCTCCAGCGTCTTCTCGTAGAGCACCCAGAACGGCTCATCCTTGTACATCGCGATCTCTTCAAGGATGACGTTCTTCTCCCGGTCGAAGTCCTCCTCCCGCAGCGCCGGCCGCATCATCTTCGACAGCAGCTCCGTCGCTTCCATCAACCGCTCCGGCAGCACGTGCGCGTAGAAGCACGTCATCTCCCCGGACGTGTACGCGTTGTTCCTCGCCCCCATCGCGTCAAACCGCCGGTTCAGCTCATCCGCCGATATCTCCTCCGTCCCCTTGAACATCATGTGCTCAAGAAAATGGCTCACCCCCATCAGCGCCGTGCTCTCATCCCGCGCCCCCGTCTTCACGAAGAACCCCGCCGCCGCCGAGTGCGCGGCAGGATCAATCTCCCCCAGGATGCGGAGGCCGTTCGGTGCGGTGAACTCGCGAAAGGTGACAGGCATGTCCCAGTGTAGGGCAAGCCGCCAATCCCTCGACTTCGCGCGTTCGCTGCATCCGCCTTGCCTCCGCGCGCGAACATCTGTACCGTTCCCCGACGGTTCCACCTCGCCCACAGAGAGGATGCGGTCCGTATGTTCGTTCGGAGAGCGAGACCCCGCCATCTTCCATCCGTCCCCTTCGAGCCCCTCGAGGCCCGAACCCTTCTCGCCCTCCTCACCTGGGACGGCGGCCCCACCGGCCTCGGCACCGACTGGCACAACCCCGTCAACTGGGACACCGACACCCTCCCCGTCGATGGCGACTCCGTCCTCCTCGGACCCGGTCCCGCCGTCGAGTTCACGACCGGAAACCTCTCCCTCGTCACCATCCAATCCGATCGGCCCCTGGCCGTCCGCGGCGGCTCGCTTCTCGCCTCCACCGCCTCCATCGGCGATCAACTCACCCTCGACGGCGGCGCCATCGGCGGCGGTTCGTGGATCATCACCGGCGCCGGCCTCATCGCCACCGACAACCCCGCCAACACGCTGGATACCGCCACCATCACCGGCGACATCACCCTCGCCGCCGACAGCGCCTTCCTCCGCATCACCAACGACCTCACCCTCAACGGCCTGTTGATGCTCAGCGGCGACGACGCCTGCCTCTCCTTCGACGCCAACGCCCAGACCCTTTCCGGTCTGGCCGATGTCCGATTCTTCGGCTTCGTCGGCCACCGCTACCTCTCCGCCGACAACAGCGCGATCCTCACCATCGCGCCCACCGTCCGCATCACGGGCAACACCGGCAAACTCGTCAGCGGCCGCATCTCAGGCTCCGGCGCCATCATCAACCAGGGCACCATCTGGTCCGACGTCGACGGCGGCTCCCTCGACATTCTCCCCGCCACCTTCTCCAACCTCGGCATCCTCCGCTCCTCCGGTTTCGGCTACCTCCGCATCGCCGCCGGCCTCTGGACCAACTCCGGCCTCATCGCCACCGCCGGCGGCAACATCGTCCTCGCCGGTTCCTTCGACACCTCCCCCGGCATCGGCCTCTACTCCCGTGGCGCCGGCGAGATCTTCATCGAGGGCGACATCCTCAACGCCAACTCCTCCCTCACTCTCTCCGCCGCCACCGGGCTCTGGCGGTTCCGCGGCGGGCGGATCTCCGGCGGCTCGGTCTCCGCCACTCCCTCCGGCGGCCTCGCCGACTACCCCCTCTCCTCCGGCAAACTCACCAATGTGTCTCTCGCCGGCGCCTTCACCTGGCAGAGTTCCGGTTTCTCCGCCGAGTTCGACGCCGTCACCCTCACCGGCGCCCTCACCTTCGGCAGTTTCAGCACCCTCACCATCCGCAACACCCTCACCCTCGACGGCACCCTCACCCTCACCGGCGCCGACTCTCTCCTCGCCTTCGCCGGCGCGGCGCAGTCCATCCTCGGCACCGCCGCCATCCGCCTCGAAAACGAGGACGCCCGCCTCTGGGCCTTCGAGCCGCTCACCATCCCAGCCGCCGTTTCCATCTCCGGCTTCGGCCGAATCCTGGGCGACATCACCAACCACGGCTCCATCACCGCCGACACCCCCGGCAAGTCCCTCATCATCGGCGGCGGCGTCTTTCAGAACGAAGCGACCGTCTCCGCCACCGCCGGACGCCTCTGGTTCGGTGAACCCGCCGGCGCCGCCGCCACCTTCATCAACAACGCCACCATCACCGCCACCGGCGCCTCCACCATCGCCATCGGCCCCACGCTCGACACCGGCCCCGTCCTGTTCACCAACGCCGCGAACATGTCCCTCTCGGGCACCGCCGTGCTTACCGTCGGTCGCCCCCTCGCCGCGCGACCCGTCACGCTCCAGAACTCTGGCACGCTCACCCTCTCCGGCACTGCCCACGCCACCATCGGCTCCCTCCAGGCGTTCATTCCCATCGTCCTCGACAACACCGGCCTCATCACCGTGACCGCCGGCGCCGAACTCAGTTTCGACTCCCTCGCCACCACCGCCCAGATCGGCGACCTCCGCGCCGCCGGCGGCCTGGTCATCATCCGCGGCGACATCGACAACGCCAACGCCACCATCCATATCAACGCCCAGAGCGGCTCCTGGATCGTCGACGGCGGCGGCTTCTTCGGCGGCGAAATCGCCTTCGCCGACGGCGCCCAACTCATCTTCAACTCCAACGTCAACAACCTCTTCCACGCCGTCACGCTCACCGGCGCCTTCGCCCTATCTCAGCCCGGCGCTCGCCTGGCCATCTCCGGCGGCCTTACCCTCGCCGGCACCTTCTCCATCACCGGCCAGAACACCGCCGTCCGCTTCCTCGATGGTTCGCAATCGATCGACGGCTCCGGTTCCATCCTCTTCTCCGGCACCCTCGGCAACCAGACCCTCTCCATCGAAGGCGGCCACACCCTCACCATCACGCCAAACATCACCCTCTCTGGAAACTCCGGCGCCGGCACGATCTCCCCGGGTCCCGGCGGTGGCTCGATCATCAACCAGGGCACCATCGCCGGGAAGCTCTCCATCTCCGCGACCGTCTCCAACGCCGGCCTCATCCACGCCCGCAACGGCCACACCCTCACCTTCTCCGGCCCGTTCACCAACCTCGTCAAAGGCACCCTCTCCGGCGGTCAATACAAGGTTTCCGCGGGCTCCACGCTCAACCTCGGCGGCCCCATCACCACGAACCTCGCCACCATCACCCTCGAAGGCAAGGCCGCCTCCTGGCCAGCCCTCTCCTCTCTCACCCGCAACGCCTCTTCCCTCACGATCACCAACAGCGCCTCGCTTGCCCTCACCGCAAACTTCATCAACGCCGCTTCACTCACCCTCGGCCCCGCCGCGGCACTGTCCGCCCCTTCGTTCATCAACTGGAAAGTCGCCTCGCTCACCTTCACCATCGGCGGCCAAGGCGCCCCGAGCCTGACCACCACCGGCGCTGCCGGCGTCTACGGCGACATTTCCATCACCTGGGCCTCCGGCTTCACACCCTCCGCCGGCACCTTCGCCCTTGTCGCCGCCGCATCCCTGCACGGCACCTTCAAGTCCATCGCCATCGCGCCCCCCGGCGCCGGCCTCATTCCCATCCTTCTCACGAACCCCACCACACTCTCCCTCGCCCTCGCCCGCCTCACCCGCGCCTGAACTCCCCAAAAAGCAAACAACCCGAACCCATCCGGGTCCGGGGTGTTGAAGCGGAGAGGGAGGGATTCGAACCCTCGATACAACTTTTGGGTCGTATAACGGTTTAGCAAACCGTCGCCTTCAGCCACTCGGCCACCTCTCCGGGCGTCTCGCCCGCGGCGAGCCAAAGAATAGCCCGCTCACCCCCGAATCGTCGTGCCATCGAAGTGGCCTCCTTTGAGGCTGCTTTGATGCCACCCGCCTCACATCCCTCCCACCGAACACCCCCGCGGCCACTTCACCCCTTTCCCTACACTCCCCCGATGCTCGACCAACTCTCCACACTCGAGTCCTCCGCCCTCGCCGAGTTGTCCGCCACCTCCACCCCGGAAGCACTCGAAGCCTGGCGTATCGCCTACCTCGGCGGCAGCGGCAAACTCAAGTCCGCCATGGCCGGCCTCAAGGACGTCCCCAAGGACCAGAAGCCCGCCGTCGGCGCCCGCCTCAACGCCGTCAAGGCCGCCCTCGAGGCCGCCTTCGAAACTCGAAAGTCCTCCCTCGCACCGACGACCTCCGCCCCCGCCGTGGACATGACCGAGCCCGGCCTCATCGAGACCTCCACCCTCGGCCGCCGCCACATCCTCACCCGCGTCCGCGAAGAACTCGTCGAGGTCTTCGCCCGCATGGGCTTCGAGGTCGCCCAGGGGCCCGAACTCGAGGACGACGAGCACAACTTCGTCAAGCTCAACATTCCCCCGCACCACCCCGCCCGCGAGCCCTCCGACAACTTCTACGTCGACGACCCCGCCAGGGTCGCCCGCCCCCGCATGCTCCGCAGCCAGACCAGCACCGTCCAGGTCCGCGTCATGGAGCAGGCCGTCAAGGCCGGCGGCGGCCGCCTCCAAGCCCCCATCCGCATCATCGCCCCCGGCCGCGTCTACCGCCCCGACACCGTCGACGCCACGCACAGTTTCATGTTCCACCAGATCGAAGGCCTCGCCGTCGACCGCGGCGTGACCATGTCCGACCTCAAGTCCACCCTCCTCCAGTTCGCCCGCGCCTACTTCGGCCCCGACGCCGAGATCCGTCTCCGCCCCAGTTTCTTCCCCTTCACCGAGCCCTCCGCCGAACTCGACATGAAGATCCGCCTCCGCCCGGAGGATGAACCCCGCTGGATCGAACTCGGCGGCTGCGGCATGGTCGACCCCGCCGTCTTCTCCCTCTGCGGCATCGACCCCGAGCAGTGGACCGGCTTCGCCTTCGGCTTCGGCATCGAACGCATCGCCATGGGCAAGTACGGCATCCCCGACATCCGCCTCCTCTTCCAGAACGACCTCCGCTTCCTCAATCAGGTCTGACGCATGGTTTCTCCGCAGAGTCAGTTGCCCAACTCCCTTCCGCGGCACGTGAAAGGGTCGTTCTGAACTCGCCCGAAGGGCGCACGCGCGTTGCCGGGGGCGCAGCGCAGCAAGCCCCCGGTTATCGCATCGTGGGCCAGTCCCGCCCGAGAGGGCGGATGGGTCGCTCCCTCTGACGCAGGCGATCAACATCCCAAGTCCACAGCCCGGCGGCTGTCAGCCGCTGAAACGCTGCCCGTTCCAGGTTGCAGTCGCGGGTCTCCCGCCGCGAAACCACGCCGAGCGCCCACAAACTTCCGAACCGCCCCCTCACCCCACCAACGACCCGTGCACAAACATCCCATCGCACCACGCCACCACCGGCCCCGCCTCGCAGTGCACATCAAACAGCCCCGCCAGGCGATACCCGAACCCCGCCATCATCCGCATGATCTCGTGCGGCGCCGCCTGCCCCTCATACAGCGCCGAGAAAATCATCTCGGAGTACACCACGCCGATCGCCCCGCGTGAGAGCATCCCCGAAAACCCGCGCAGCACCCGGTCATCAAAACCCTGCGTGTCCGTCTTGAGCAGGTCAATCCGCTCGATCCCCAACTCCGCCGCGACCTCATCCCCCCGCCGGACCTGCACCTCCACCTCCCCGCCCGAGGCCGCCCACGCCGCCGGCGTCAGCGCCCCAAACGCCTCCCCCTCCGCCAGCAGCGAGTCGGTCGCGCCCCCGGCATGCATCCGCAGCCGCATCGTCCCCGCCTCCGAACCCAGCGCCACCCCGTGCACACGCCACCTCGAATCCCCCTCAAACCGCGCCCGGCACCGCGCCGCCGTCGCCGGCGAAGGCTCAAACGCCTCCACCCGCGCCCGCGGCATCAAACGCAGCAGTTTCGCCGACGATTCCCCCTCGTTGCACCCCACATCAAACACCACCGGCGCCTCCACCCCCCGCAGCACATACGCCAGCAGCGCGTACGGATCGCTCCCCGCCCTCTTCGGCCCCGGCCTCGGACTCACCAACTTCAGGATCTTCTTCTTCAATCCCATGACCACTCCCGATCCATCCGCATCCTACAGGCAAACCCTGCTCCTCGTCCGCCATTGACATCGCCCGCGTTTCTGCGACACTGCCCACGGAGGCCCCATGCGCACCAAGACCGTCTCGTTCCTCACCATGATGTTCCTCGCCGGCTCCGCCGCGGCCGCCGACACCCACATCGCTCCTGTCAACGCGGCCACCACCGGCGGCACCGGCGCCTACACCACCATCCTCCACGCCCAGGCCCGCTCCTACCAACTCGTCATCGGCCCGGCGCATCTCCCCAACGTGCCCCCCGGCATGGCCGCCCGCATCACGGGCATCCAATGGCGCATGGCCAGTTGGCAGGCCTACGCCCCCTGGCCCCCCGCCAGCGTCACCTTCCAGAACTTCGACATCACGCTCAGCACATCCCTCAACGCCGCTGGCTCCCTCTCCACCGTCTATACCGAGAACATCGGCCCCGACGCCGTCCAGGTCCGCTCCGGCGCCCTCACCTTCATCGCCAACTCCTTCCCCGGCGGCGCCGTCACGCCCGCCTTCAACGCCTGGGGCCCCCTCGTCCCCTTCGCCAACCACTACGACTACCTCGGCGGCAACCTCCTCCTCACCATCCGCCACACCGGCACCGGCAGCAGCAGCGGCGGGCTCGACTGGGTCGGCGGCGCCAACTGCCAGGCCATCGGCGTCTCCAGTTACACCCAGCCCGACCAGTGGTACGCCCAGGGCAACAACGGCGCCATCGCCTGCCAACTCACCTACACCCTCGTCCCCGCGGCCTCTCCCTGCTACCCCAACTGCGACGGCTCCACGGGCTCACCCCTCCTCACCGCCAACGACTTCCAGTGCTTCCTCAACAAGTACGCCCAAGCCGACACCTACGCCAACTGCGACGGCTCCACCGGCTCTCCCCTGCTGACCGCCAACGACTTCCAGTGCTTCCTCAACAAGTACGCCGTGGGCTGCTCCTGATCGTGCAAGCAGCACCGGCGGGCACGGGAGAGAGGGGGCCGAGGTGAGTGGGGAGGGGGGGAGAAGGAACAAACCCCCGGACGAGCCTGGGATTCGTGCCGGGCCGACTCCCGCGCGAATCCGTGGAATCTGGCCTTAAAATCCACGGATTCGCGCGAAGAAACTTAAATTTCTTGCCATCCACCGAATTTCCTGTAGACTCAAGGAGTGTCCTGTGGTACTCCATCGCCCTGCCTCCCGGTTTTCGGACCCGTGCGGGCCCGGCCGGGCAGGGACCATCTTCGATGGAGGTTGTCCATGTTCACATTGTTCGGACGAAAGGGAATGTCGGGAGTGGGGGGGGGGGGCGTTCGTTGGCGCTGTGCTAATGTGCGCGGCGAGTAGCGCGGGGCAACAGGCGGGGACCGCGATTTGCTGGGGATACGAGTTGCTGGGGGAATGCACGCCTCCAGCGGGCGAGAAGTTCGTGAAGGTTTCAGCGGGGTATCGATTCAGCCTCGGCGTCAACTCGAACGGCCAGATCATCCATTGGGGGTCTACCTACCACGGACGTGGCAACGTTCCGCAGGGGAGTGTGTTCGTGGCGGTTTCAGCAGGATACGACCACGGTCTGGCCCTCGATGCAACGGGCAACGTTTACGCTTGGGGAGGGGGAGATGAGGGTGCTGGAGGCAATCTCGGCCAAGGTACGGTGCCGGTTGATCCCCAAGGTGAGCACATCTACACGCAGATAGCGGCGGGCGAAGCGTTCAATCTTGTGCTTCGCTCCAACGGAACAATCTGGCACTGGGGGAGAGACTGGGAGGAGCAGGACGAAATCCCCGACAATGACACTTCCGCGCCGGGATTCATTCCGTACGTGGCGATTGACGCCGGCGGTCACCACGGAATCGGATTGAAAGCGGACGGATCGATTCGGGTGTGGGGCGCCGTCAACTACCAGAGTTGTACGACTCAAGGTGTTCTGCCGCAGTTTGCCAGCGATGACGTGTACATTGCCGTTGGTGCAGGCCACTACATGAGTTATGCCGTCAAAGCTGACCGCTCGGTCGTGTGGTGGGGCTGTCTCGGCTGCAACGTTGTCCCTCCGACCACGATCAATGGCAGCGTGCAGTTCATCGACAACGGGTACAACCACGGATACGCCAAGACCACGGGAAGCCACGTCCACGCGTGGGGTAACGCATGCTCGACGGGCGGGACGATTGTGTTTGCTCCCCCCAACGAGGTGCCATCGTTTCTTGAGAACGCCATCGTGCTGTCGGTGGCGACTGGACACAGCAATGACCACAACATCGTCATCATCATGGACTGACCGTGCGTTCCGCCGGCTCCGCCTCCTGGCGGGGCCGGCGGCCTTGCTGGCCGCCACGTCGGGGACGTGCGCCCAATACGTTGGAGCACCCGGAAGAATCGTATGGTGGGGCAACACCCAAGCCGCTCCGGCCAGCATGGCGCCTCCGGACGGCATGTTCATTTCGATGGTTGTGAATGACGCTCATGGCTTAGCGCTCCGCCCGGATGGAACCATGGTGGGCTGGGGCGCAAACTTCTTCGGCCAGGCAACGCCCCAGCCCGGCGTCTACACCCAGGTAGCCGCGGGCCTGGACCACAGCGTGGCGTTGCGAAGCGACGGCGTGGCCGTGTCCTGGGGGCGCAACCTCTTTGGTGAGGCCTCCACGCCGCCAGGGACATTCGTCCAGATCTCCGCGGGCTATCGCAGCAGCGCCGGTGTTCGGCCAGATGGATCGATTCATGTCTGGGGGGCGCTGGCAGGCACGGCTGTTCCTCCCGGCATCTACCGGTTTGTCAGTGTCGGCGGCGGTGGGTACATCGGCGCCATTCGCACGGACGGCACCCTCGTGACGTGGGGGCCGCCCGTGCCCGTCATCCCCGGAGAGTTCCAGGCCCTGAAGATCGGTTGTCCATCCGTCGGGCTCCGAACGGATGGTACGGTGGTGACCTTCGGCAACTGCAACGCGCAGAACTTCCCCGCGCCCTCCGGAATCTTCTCCGGGATCAGCCTCACGTCAGTTGGATACTTCGGCGGGATTCGCGACGATGGCTCCATCGCGGTGTGGGGACCGATTCATCCAAGCGTGCTGAACACACCGCCCGGGCGATTCTCGTTCATCGCCATGGGGCAGGAGTATGCCTACGCCATCCAACCCTGCTACCCCAACTGCGACAACAGCACCTCCGCCCCCCTTCTGACCGCCAACGACTTCCAGTGCTTCCTCAACAAGTACGCCCAGGCCGACACCTACGCCAACTGCGACGGCTCCACCGGCTCTCCCCTGCTGACCGCCAACGACTTCCAGTGCTTCCTCAACAGGTACGCCGTGGGCTGCTCCTGATCATGCAAGCAGCATCGGCGGGGCACAGAAGAGAGGGGGCCGAAACGCGTGGGGGTGGGAGTGAGTAGGGGGTGGGGAAGGTGGGGGGTGGTGGGGGGCGGTGGGGGTGGGGGGCAGGGAAGTCAAGGGGGACAGAGGAGGGGTGTGATCCGGGCGGGGCCGGTCAAGTGCCCACCTTCCTTCAGAACGCGACCGTGTCTTTCATCGCGCCGGGGAACTGCAACTTCCATAACATTGTCATCGTGCCCTAGGAGATCCAATGCCCGCATCAACTCAATGTGTGTCTGTCCGGCGCCCCCATCCTTTGATGGGGGCGCCGCTCGCCGGCGCGGTCGCGGCAGGACTCGGTCTCGCGTCAACGGCAGCGGCCCAAGGCCCGATCGTCACCTGGGGGGACGACCTCGGCCCGCTCCGCCCGCCCCCGGGCCACTACACACAGGTATCTGTCGGGAGCGCCCACGCGCTGGCCCTGCGTCCAGACGGCACCATGGCGGGCTGGGGCTCCAACTTCTTCGGCCAGGCCACGCCCCAACCCGGACGATTTCTCTCCGTATCGGCCGGTTTCGAGAACAGCGTCGCTCTCCGCGAGGATGGCGTCGCTGTATCGTGGGGTCAGAACGACTGGGGGCAGGGCACGACCCCCGCGGGTACCTTCACGAAAGTCGCCGCGGGGTACCGGACCGCCGCCGGCATTCGGCCCGACGGTACGCTCCATGTGTGGGGCCTGTCGTCCGGCCCGGGGTACGAAGTCCCGTCCGGCACCTTTGTGGATGTGTCGGTCGGCGTGGGGTTTCTGGCCGCCGTGCGCACGGATGGGACTTTGGTCGCCTGGGGAACATGGACCGGGGTTCCGGCCGGCACGTTCACCGCCGTGAACGCCGCGGGGGGCTGGGCCGTTGGACTGCGAACGGACGGGACGCTGGCCATGTTCGGCCCATACGCCTCACTGTTCGAGCCGGTGCCCACCGGTTCTTTCGTGCAACTGGGGCGATCCAGCGCGGGCCATCCTTCGGCCGTCCGATCCGATGGATCAATCGCCGCGTGGGGTACCATGCCGGTGATCCACAATCCGCCGCCGGGCCGCTACCGATCGGTCAGCATGCAGACCTACGCCGGGCTGGCTGTCCTCGCCTGCTACGCCAACTGCGACAACAGCACCTCCGCCCCCCTCCTCACCGCCAACGACTTCCAGTGCTTCCTCAACAGGTACGCCCAGGCCGACACCTACGCCAACTGCGACGGCTCCACCGGCTCTCCCCTGCTGACCGCCAACGACTTCCAGTGCTTCCTGAACCGGTTCGCAGAAGGCTGCTCCTGAACATAGAAACGCGATTACTCCCTGACCCGCCCGGGGGCCTCGATACCCCAAGCGCACCGGATCCAGCACCCCGCCGCGCTTCCGTACTTTCGCCCAACCCGCCTCCCTACCAAAATCCCAATAACCCCAAAAATCCGCCGCGCGAGTGACAACGTGTTGTCACCGCACTCCGCCATTTTCCCTTTCCGCCACTTGTTTCATCCTCCGCGTCCGGTACCGTGACTCCCGATGGTCACCGACGCCCCCATCCCCACCCTCTCCCCTCGCGAGTCTCACCTCCTCGCCGCTTTCCTCGCCGCCCACTTCGACCTCTTCCAACTCGCCGCGGCAGAAAACCTCTCCCACGATGAACTCCTCGCCTTCGCCTCCTCCCCCGCCGTCCACGCCCGCCTCGACTCCCTCCGCCGCTTCGCCGAATCCGCCTTCACCCTCCGCACCATTCACAACCGCCAGCAGGCCATCGACGCCCTCGCCTCCGCCTGCAAGTCCTCCACCGACCCCGTCGAAACCCGCCGCTGCGCGACCGCCCTCCTCCGCGGCCTTTCCCTCCACTCCCCCCGCCCCCCCCGCCCGGCCCGCTCCACACCCAGCGACCTCCACCCCATCTCCCTCGCCGCGCCCGCCACGGAGCCCCAGTCCCCCGACCTCTCCGCCCACGACACCCGAGCCCAGGACGTTCCGGAAGCACCGGCTCCCGCGCACGACCCGCACAGCCTCCAAGCCGAAAGTTCCTGCCCGCCCGAGCCCCGCAACGGCCACCACCCAGCCGAGGGCGGCACGCACCCCTTCCACGCCCGAATCGAAGCCAGCATCGCCGACGACGACCCCACGCCCCGCGCCGTCCCATCCCCTCACTTCACCGACCGCGACGTCGCCCGCATCATCGCCGACGCCATCCAACTCTGCGACGTCCGCGCCCTGCTCACCATCACCTACTTTCTGACCGTCCCCGCCTCCATCAACAGCCGCCCCGCCTCCTCATTCGTCGAGGAACTCGTCGAAGTCCTCCCCAACGAACCCTTCGACCGCGTCGAGTTCCTCGAAGAAGAGGCCCAGGTCACCGATCTCTCCGCCACCTACACCCTCCACATCCACACCGCCAGCGGCATCCACCCCCTCACCCTCAACCTCGTCGTCGCGCAAGGCTGCTGGCGTCTCGCCCAGATCACCACCCACCCGACCGATTCAAGTTGAACAGCCCCAAGGCCCTCGGCAACCCCCAAGCCCCCCCGCCTCGCTCCCCCCTGTCTCGCTCCCCCCTGTCTCGCTGTCTCGCTGACTCGCTGTCTCGCTGTTTCGCTGTTTCGCTCTCTCGCTCTCTCGCTCTCTCGCTCTCTCGCTCCCTCTTCCCCCTCACCCCCCACACTCAATCGTCTGCTCCCGTCCCGGCCCGACGCCCACCAGCGCCAGCCGCACCCCGACGTAGTTCTCGATGAACTCCAGGTACCGCCGCGCCCCAGCCGGCAGGTCCTCCAGCGTCCGAACGCCCGAAAGGTCCGCCGAAAAACCCTTGAACGCCGTGTACACCGGCTTGGCCTTGATCAACTCCGGCCCATCCGGCACGAACCGCTCCGTCCGCTTCCCGTCAATCTCGTACGCCGTGCACACCCGCAGTTCATCGATCCCATCCAGCACATCCAGCATCGTCAGCACGATCCCCGTGATCCCGTTCACCATCGCCGCGTACTTCACCGCCACCAGATCAAGCCATCCCACCCGCCGCGGCCGGCCCGTCGTCGTCCCGTACTCCCGCCCGCGCTCACGGATCCGGTTGCCGATGTCGTCAAACAGTTCCGTCGGCATCGGCCCGCGGCCAACCCGCGTCGTGTACGCCTTCATCACCCCCAGCACGCTCGACAGGCACCGCTCCGATACGCCCGTCCCCGGCCCGATCCCGTGCACCGTCGTGCTCGACGACGTCACGAACGGGAACGTCCCATGGTCCACATCCAGCAGCGTCGCGTTGGCCCCCTCAAACAGGATCCGCTTCCCCTGCGACAGCAGGTCGTGCAGCAGGTACGTCGTGTCCTGGATCCGCGCCCGCAGTTTCTCCCCATGCTCGAGCAGGTCCCTCGAGATCTTCTCGGGATCAAACGGCACGAAGTCCCGCGCCGTGGCGCCCCCGACCCGCTCGGCCATCCCCGAAAGCTGCGAGTTCTTGAACATGCACGCCCGGCTCACCTTCTCCCGCAGCACCTCCGGCCGCAGCAGGTCCCCCGCCCGCACCGCCGTCGACCGGTGGATCTTCTCCGCGTACGCCGGCCCGATCCCCCGCTTGGTCGTCCCGATGTCGCCCCCGCCGCTGGCCGCCCCCCCGCTCGAATCGCCCGCGATCGAAGCCCGCAGCAGCTCCTCCCGCAGCGAATCCTCCATCTTGTGGTACGGCGCGACAATGTGCGCCCGGTCCGACAGGACCAGCCCCCCCGTCTTCACCCCCCGCCCCTCCAGCCCTTCCAGCTCCTGCAGAAGCTTCTCCGTATCCACCACCACCCCGTTCCCGATCACCGCCAGCTTCCCCTGGTGCAGGATCCCCGACGGAATCAGGTGCAGCGCGAAGCGAGTCCCACCGACCACCACCGAGTGCCCCGCGTTCGCCCCACCGTTGAACCGCACGACCACATCGTGGTCCGCCGCGAGCCGGTCCACGGCCTTCCCCTTCCCCTCATCGCCCCATTGCAGGCCGATGATCGCCGTCGAGTGGGGGGGCTGCGCCGTTTTCGGGGTGCGGTGGTTCATGCGCGGACAGGATAGGAACATGATCCTCCCAGTGCCGATAACCCGCAACCCCGGCCCGCCCGCCAAACCCGCGCCCCCATCCGGCCGATCTTCCCCCACGGAGAGCGACCGCCATGGCCAACCCAGAGACGCTGCGCATCCTGTGCCCGAACCTGACGTGCCGCAAGATCCTCGCGGTCCCCGTCTCCGCCCGCGGCAAGACTGTCCGCTGCAAAGGCTGCCAGACCAACATCCGCATCCCCGAAGGCAAGCCCGAAGCCGACCCCGCCGCCAAGGGCAAGTCCGAAGCGGCGTAAGCCTCTGGCGTCAGCCGGCACCAGTTTGTACCATGCCGCCCCTGGAGTTCCACAACCAGGAGGAGGCACGAATGCGCACAACCCGCCCACTCGCGCGATTCGTCGCGGCTGTCATCACCTTGTTCGCCGCGATGGCCCCGGCATCGACAATGGCACAGACGGAGGAGTCCCTCGCCGTTGATCCGGCGCTCCGCGATCAGCTCCTCGCCTTCGTGCCGTACATTTCCATGCGAAACAAGCTGACCCTTGGTGAGCAGGAACCGGCCACTGTTGCCGCGGTCATGGAAGAGTGGACCAGCGAACGGGAGTTCAATGAACACCTGTTCGACGCGCACCCATCACTCCGCGCTGCCTATCGAGATGTGCGGTCATTCTTGGTTGAATCGCGTCACAGCATCACGCCGGCGCTGCGTGAGATCATCCTTCCGGCAATCGATCTTGACCCGATCACCCACCCCGAACTTGCAATCACACTCGCTCTGATGCGAGCCCGGTTTGAAATTGCCAAGAACAAGGCCGTGTTGTCGTGGTGCGAACGCTACGACGCCAAGTGCCGCGCCGCCTACCAGCGGATCTTGCCGCTCTTGCGCAAGGCTGCGAAGGGCCAGGAAACCAACGACGGCACCATCCGCATCCGGCACTGGTACGCGCAGGAGCACGGCGTTTACCTCGAAGCCGTCAACGTGTCTGGAAGGCAGCTCCACAACGTCTCTTTGTACGTTCGACTGGAAACGCTCGACGGCGCGAGTTCAGACCATTACTTCTTTCGACCTGTGTGGCCCAGCTCAGCGGGTGACAACGACAACGGCCACCGCTACACGCTCCGCCTCGCCGTTGACTGGTGGCCCATCGGCGCGGAGTGCACAACGCTCGCCATCGTCGAAGTCATCTCCGATGAACTGCTCGCCCGGGGCATTCGCTGCCCGATTGACGATCAAGTCCCCACGGCCGCCGATCGAATCTTCCGAGAAAACGAGGCGCAGCTTTCAGCCAAGTCGCGCCCGAAGGTGATCATGAATCGCCTTGAACGAATCAAAGGCCGTCTTGGCCCCTACCCCGAACGGCTCTCGCAGCTCAACGCCCAGTTCGATTCCGCCAAGGCCATGCTGGACACCGCGGTCGCCGCCCTCGACGCCAAGATTGAGAAGACCAAGCAGGAGATTCGCGAACTCGAAAGGCCAGGGCCAAAGTACGCCGTTGAAACGCGGGAGGCCCGTCGAAAGCGGGCGAAGGAAACGCTCGCCAAGCTCGAAGCCGAGCGACTCCAATGGCTGCGGGGTGAGAGGTAGTTCTGCCCCCTCACTACAGCTTCTTCTTGTCCTCTTCATCCTCATCCAGGAAGTCAAAGTCCAGTTCGCTCGCGCTGCTGTCGGCGCTGTCCTTCGACGGCCTGCGGAGGTCGAGCTCATCTTCTTCCTCATCCAGCAGCGACTTCTTGCCCCCGGCCTTGGGCGGAACCATCTTCGTGGGTGAGGAAGGTGACGCCGGGCGCGAGCCCGGACCGCTGGTTGCCGCCACCGCCTGCGGCGCCGATCCCTGCTCGTACGCCTTGGCCGCGTCGATCTGCGCCGGCAACCCGTCGATCCTCGTCACGAACACCGCCGGCCCGACCGCGATCAGGTCCCCCGGCGAGAGCTGCACTTCCTGCACCCGCTGCCGGTTCACGTACGTCCCGTTGGATGACCCGAGGTCCTTCACGTACACCCGCCCATCCTCGATCCGCACCTCGCAGTGCTCGCGCGAAACGCTCGCGATCGGGATGCGGACGTCGCATCCTTCTCGCCGGCCGATGAGCAGTCGGGCTCGCCGCATCGCGGCGTCGCGGGTCTTGCCTCGGGAATCAACGGTGACAAGGGTGACGTTCACGCGGGGCGTATCCTTGGCAGGGGGCTGTCCGGGGTCCGCTCAAGCCGCGGCCGACAGCCGCCGCGGGCCTGAAAGATGCGACACGATACCTCCATTCCCCTGTGGCGGCAACGGCCCCTCTCCGCCGCCGTCCCCCTCGGCCTTGCCCCCGCCGGCAAGGAAACCCCTGCCGCGCCCGCTTCCGCCCCCTCGAGTGTCCATCCCAAGACCCTCGCCCGCTCCCTCTACATCCACATCCCCTTCTGCTTCCACAAGTGCCATTACTGCGACTTCTACAGCATCGTCGACACCCGCGACCGCCAGGAACCCTTCACCAACCGCCTCATCCGCGAACTCCGCGCCCTCTCTCCCATGGCCGGAACCATCGAGACCATATTCATCGGCGGCGGCACGCCAAGCCTCCTCCGACCTCCCCTCTGGCGCGAACTGCTCCGCACCCTGCGGGAGGCGTTCGACATGACGCCCACGCTCGAGTTCACCGTCGAGTGCAACCCCGAGACGGTCACGCCGGAGTTGATGGACATGCTCGCCGCCGGCGGGGTCAATCGCGTCAGCATGGGCGCCCAGTCCTTCGACACCCGCCACCTCAAGACCCTCGAGCGCTGGCACAACCCCGAGTCCGTGGCGCTCGCCCTCGCCGCCGCCCGCCGCGCCGGCATTCGGCGTCAGAACATCGACCTCATCTTCGGCATCCCCGGTCAGACCCTCGCCGAGTGGGAGCGCGACCTCGCCACCGCCCTCGACCTCGGCACCACGCATCTCTCGTGCTACAACCTTACCTACGAGCCCAACACCGCCATGACCGCCCGCCTGAAACGGGGCGAGTTCCGGCCGGCGGATGAAGACACCGAGGTCGAGATGTACGGGGCGACGCTCCGCCTGATCCGGAGCCGGGGCATGGACCGCTACGAGGTCAGCAACTACGCCGGGCCCGGCGAAGAGTGCCGCCACAACCTCGCGTACTGGCGAGCGGAAGACTGGCTCGCCGCGGGCCCATCCGCCTCCGGCCACTTCCGGGGCCACCGCTGGAAGAACACGCCCCGCCTCGATGACTACCTCGACTTTGACGACAACGGTTTGGCCCCGATCACGGAGTGGGAGCCGCCGGACCCCGCGCGTGCGCTCCGCGAGAGGATCATGACGGGTCTGCGGACCCGCGAGGGCCTCGTCGAGCAGCGGCTGCACACGGATATGAGTGAGGCGGGCGTTGATCCGCAGGTCCTTGGCCGTCATCTTGCCGATGTCACCCGCCAGGGCCTGGCTGAACGCTCGGGAGGATCGATCCGGTTGACCGATCACGGCATGCTGCTGGCCGATGGGATCGCCGGGTCGCTGATGGACCTCGTGCCGTCCACGTGACCGAGCCTACTCGACCTCGGCGGCGGTCTCCTTGGGCTTCTCAAGTCCAAGGCGCTTCAGCACCGCCGCGAGGTCCTTGGGCCAGGGGGAGCGCACATCCACTGTCTCACCCGTCGTTGGATGCTTGAACACCAGCCGGTGCGCGTGCAGCGCGAGGCGAGGCGAGACGAACAGCTTGGACTTGGGGGCGTAGAACTCGTCGCCGAGGATGGGGCATCCGATCGAGTGCAGGTGGATGCGGACCTGGTGGAGGCGGCCGGTGACGGGGCGGCACTCCAGCAAGGCGGCACGTCCCTCGCCTTTGGTCGCCGTTTGCAGGACGCGGTACGCCGTGAGGGCGGGCTTGCCCGAGGCGGCGATCTTGGCCAGTTTCTTGTCGTCGTCGGTTTCGAGGATGGGCCGCTTGATGACGCCGCTGGGCTTGTTGGGGGCCTTGGCGGTGATGGCCCAGTAGAACTTCTTGACCTCGCGCTGGGCGAACGCCTTGCGCAGGGCATCGTACGCGCGGGGCTTGAGGCCCACGATCAGCAGCCCGCTGGTCTGCCGATCGAGCCGGTGGAGCAAGCCGAAGTCGCGGGCCTTGCCGAGATTCTGGAGCTGCTGACCGAACTCGGCGAAGAGGCCGTTGAGGAGCGTGTCGTCCTCGTGGCCGCGGCCGGGTTGCGTCACCAGCCGCGCGGGTTTCTCCACCACGAGGAGGTCCTCATCCCGGTAGCGGATCTTGAAGACGATGTCGGGGTTGGGGGAGATGGAGAGGTTCATGGTGGGGGGTGGAAGCGTACGCGGAGGAGGGGAGGGGGTGCGGACAGCGCGAAGTGGGGGACCGATTCATCATCATGACGCGGCCATCGCCGTGAATTGACACGCGCCTGCGTCTTCGCGTCCTCCGCGTGATGGGCGCGACTCCGCGCAGGGCGTTACGCCGGCACCGCCGCGGCGTCGAGGTACCAGCGGAGTTCGCCGCCGATGGGTTGGATGCCGGTGATGGGGAGTTCGGCGGGGTTGGCGCGCTTGAGGGCGGCGATGCGGGCGATGGTGTCGCGCTTCTTCTCGCCGGTGACCATGACGGCGATGAAGCGGGAGGCGTTGAGGAGGTCGAAGGTCATGGTGATGCGATCGGGGGGCGTGACAGTGGGGCCGGCGTTGATGGCGACGAGGCGGCCTTGGGATTCGAGGGCGGGGGAGTGGGGAAAGAGGCTGGCGGTGTGGGCGTCGGCCCCCATGCCGAGGAGGGTGTAGTCGAGGCGGTCGTGGCCCTTCTCGCGCCAGGCGAGGGTCTCCTTGAGTTCGGCTTCGTAGCGGGTGTCGGCGTCGTCGGCGAGGGCGGGGATGGGGTGGACCTGTTCGCGCGGGATGTCGGAGTGGACGACGAGGGTCTCGCGGATCATCTTGAAGTTGGAGCGGTCGTCGTCGGGGTCGACCCGGCGTTCGTCGACTATCCACAGATGTGTGCGTTTCCAGGGGAGGTCGCGGTAGTTGGGGTCGTACATCAGCCGGCGGTAGAAGGGTTCGGGTGTGCCGCCGCCGGAGAGGGCGAGGTGGAAGTCGCCGAAGGCGCGGACGCAGTTGCGGGCGTGGAAGAGCAGGTCCGCGGCCATGGAATCGATCAGGTCCTCGACCGTGGCACGCAGGACGACGGAGCCGGGGAGGTTGGGGCGCGGCGGGAGGGAGGAGGCGACCTCGATGGGCGTGGCGGCGAGAGGGGGGGGAGTGGGGTTCGTGTCCGTCACGGGGGTATTGTGGGGCGCGGGGGTTGGAATTGCCAGCGGGGGAGTTGAAATGTGGGCGGCGGAGGAAAGTGGTTCCTTGTTGGGCGTGTGGGAGGGGGAGGGGAGCACGGCGCGGAGCGGTGTGGTCACCGGGGAGGGTGATGGGGGGGTGGGGGAGGGAGCGCACCGCGGAGCGGTGCTTCCACCCAAGCAGCGGTGCTTCCACCCAAGCAGCGGTGCTTCCACCCAAGCAGCGGTGCTTTCACCCAGGGAGCGGTGATGCCATCCGGAGAGCGGTGGGGCTGCCCGGCACGGGGACTTGGCGTGAGGGGGTGGGCTACTTGGCGGCGAGGAGTTCGTCGATCTTTTCGACGAGGCCGTCTTCGAGGCCGCCGCGCTTCTTGGCGTCGAAGCGGGCGACGACGGCGCCGTCGCGGGCGATGATGAACTTGGTGAAGTTCCACTTGGGCTCGCCGCCGAGGGGGGCGGGGAGCGCGGCGAGAGACTTGTAGAGCGGGTGGGCGTCGTCGCCCTTGACGCTGATCTTCTCGAACATGGGGAAGGTGACGCCGAACTTGTCCTTGCAGAACTTGGCGACTTCCTCGTTGGTGCCGGGCTCCTGACCGCCGAAGTTGTTGGCGGGGAAGCCGAGGATGACAAGGCCGGCGTCCTTCTTCGCCTTGTAGAGGGCTTCGAGGTGCTCGTACTGGGCGGTGTAGCCGCACTTGCTGGCGACGTTCACGATGATGACGACCTTGCCCTTGTAGGCGGCGAGGTCCTGCTCCTTGCCGTCGATGAGTTTCATCTTGAAGGAGAGCGGGGACATGGCCGTTGCGGGGGGAGCGGAGGGGCGGGCGGCGGGCTGGGTCTCCTGCTTCACCTCGGGTTGAAGGAGGGTGGCGGCGAGGAAGGCGAGGCACGACAGGATGGTGTGGAGCATGGGGGTGTCCGGGTGATGTGCGTGACTTCGACGGGTGCGCATCGGCGGATGTGCCGCCGCGACATTGAAGGAGAGCAGACCTCGCAAGGGAAGGTGGAGGGATTGGCTACGATGGGCCCGTGGTGCTGTTGACACGGACAGTTCGGTTTTCATTGACGCCGGGCGTGGTTCCCGATCGGGGGCCGAACGGGTACGCGGGGAATCCCGCGATGATCGGGCTGGGGGCGCATTACGAGCTGGTGGTGTCCTGCCGCGGCGAGATTGACCCGGTGAAGGGGTACCTGATCAACATCAAGGAGATCGATGCGGCGGTGCGGGCGCACGCGGTGCCGCGGATCCATGCGGCGCTGGGGGCGGGCGATGCGGGGGAGACGTTGCGGGAGGTGGTTGGGGGTTTGCCGCTGGCCGGGCTGCACTCGGTGCGGTGGAAGCTGAGCCCTTACTATTCGCTCGAAGTGAAGACGGAAGCACCCAGGACGGTTCTGCTCCGGCAGAAGTTTGATTTCTGTGCCGCGCACCGGCTGCACGCGCCGTCGCTTTCGGCGGAGGAGAACCGTCGGTTGTACGGGAAGTGCAACAACCCGGGGGGGCACGGGCACAACTACCAGTTTGAGCCGTGCGTGGCGGTGACGGAGGCGGCGGCGATGCCGCTGGCGGAGCTGGAGCGGATCGCGGACGAGGTGGTGGTGCAGCGATTTGACCACAAGAACCTGAACGCGGACACGGCGGAGTTTCTGGATGGTTCGGGGTTGAACCCGTCGGTGGAGAACATTGCGCGGGTGTGCTTCGAGCTTCTGGGGCCGGCGGTGGCGAGGCCGGGGGCGAAGCTGGTGTCGGTGACGGTGTGGGAGTCGGATCGGACGAGTTGTACGTATCCTGGGTGAGCAGTTACGCAGTTACGCAGTGACGCAGTGACGGAGTGAAGAAGTGACGGAGTGACGGAGTGGCGGAGTGGGGGAGTGTGTGTGGAG
>JAHBXE010000010.1 GCA_019636625.1 Phycisphaeraceae bacterium | reverse complement strand
CGCTGCTCGCCGCCGACCATCCCCGGCACATCCCGATCAAAACGCCGCACCCACCCCGGGGCACAGCGTCGCACTGGTGCTGATTTTCACTTTCCCCTTACGAACAACCCGCCGCGAACTTGTTCAGGAAGCACTGAAAGTCGTTCGCCGTAAGCGACGGCGTCCCCGTCGACCCATCGCAGTTCGCGTACGTCGCACCCGCGGCGAACTTGTTCAGGAAGCACTGGAAGTCGTTGGCGGTCAGCAGCGGCGTCCCCGTGCTCCCATCGCAGTTGGGATAGCACGATCCACACACCGCCTCGCCGCTCAGCCCGCCCAGGCGGGCCACCTGGCCATTGGTTTCGATGACCCACCATTCGCACGCCGCCCGGTCCACGCCGATCCCGCATAGGCTCGACACCCCCGCCGGCAGCGCCCGAAGCGCCACAAACGTCCCCGTGGGTGTGAACTCGCCGACACTCGTTTCATCGCTGCTGACAATCAGCAGGTTGCCGTTCCCGGCCACTTCAATATCGCCAAAATCAACCGTGAATCCGGGAAGAGCGACCGTCGTGTACCACGATTGAATGACCGCACCCGTCGCCGGGTTTATCTCGGCGACCAGGTTGTCGTTGCTCGTGCCCGCGGGCACCGCATCCTGAATGAGGAAGATCGTGCCGCGCTGTCGGTGATGCGCACCGCCCACCACATGGCTCGCGCCGAACGCGGTCACAAGCGTCGCGACCACGGCACCCGACTGCTTGTCGATCGCATAGATGTCCGCCGTGCCGCTCTCGCCATTGATGAACAGCAGTGTCGCATCGGGCAACAAGACGCCCGCCAGCGTGAGCGGCCCATCGGTCACCTCAACATCCGCATCGTTGGCCGCCTCGCCGGGCCGGGGCACGCTGCCAAGCAACACGCCGGCCGCCGAATACCGCCGAATCACCGCCCCAGCGTCCGGGTAGCTCCATACCTCGCCCGTGGAATGGTCAAAGGCCAATCCCACCGAAGCCGTGGTATTGAACTGCGCCACGACGGTCAGGTCGGCTCGAGCGCTGACGGCCGCGCCCGCGGCACACAACACCCCGAAACAACACATCGGTCCTCTACGCATCGCCAATCCTCCTGAGCATGTTTCGTCCGCGCAGCCAACCAAGGCGGCTCGCAAACGGAGACCTTTCTCTTCCAGAGACGCTCCTCGAACCAGCACGCTCCAAGAGGAATGCGCACTTCATCGACACGCCCGCCAAGGAACAGATCTGCCCGGCGTTTCAGACCGAAGGTCTGACCGAAAGTAGCCGGGGCGTGGAGCGAGGCTCGGCGAGCGACACCCCCGGAACAAGCGACCCCTTCCCTCCGCAGTCTGAAAGACTGCTCGTGCCGCTCGTGCCGCTCGCGCCGCTCGCCGCCGACCATCCCCGGCACATCCCGGATGAACCCAGAAAAAACGCCGCACCCACCCGGGGCACGGCGTCGCACTGGTGCTGATTTTCACTTTCCCGTTACGAGCAGCCCGCGGCGAACTTGTTGAGGAAGCACTGGAAGTCGTTGGCCGTGAGCAGCGGCGTCCCCGTCGAACCGTCGCAGTTCGCGTACGGGTCGTTGGCCGCGAACTTGTTGAGGAAACACTGGAAGTCGTTGGCGGTGAGCAGCGGCGTGCCCGTGCTCTCATCGCAGTTGGCGTAGCACGAGATCGCCTCAAAGTGCCAGAACCCGCCGCCAAGCTCGAACCCACCGCCCGTCAGAAGCCCGGCATCCGGCTGGCCGACGGTCCCGTTGAGGTTGTACAGGCCACCACCGAGCGGCCCGCCGCCGCCGTCGAACGTGTTCCAATCCATGTCGTAGCCGGGGCCATCGGGCGCGCCGGGAAGGATCACCGGCCGGGGTTCATCCGGCGACATCGGCCGCGCCCGGTACGAGCCCTCTTGAGCCGACGCCACCGAAGCCAGGACGCCCGACGCCGCGATGATGATGCGAATCTTCACTGTTCTCTCCTTCAGCATCTTCAGTTGTGCCTCGAATCGCGGGACGAGCCTTTCGGCCGCGGCACGCGAGTGTCTCTCAGGGGCTCAAGGCCCCTCCCTCCCTGGACCTGCCCAAGTGTGTCACGACTCTGCCCCTTCGTCCACCCATGCAACCCCCGAATCCGACGATCCCTGCCGCGAAATCCGATCCCGGAATCTGGGTAAACCTGCGTGCCATGCCTTCAACGATCCAAGTCCGAGAATGACCCCGCTACGCCGCTCCAACAGCTATCCCAGGCCCCAAGGCCCCAGCCAACCGCATTGTCCATCCCTTCCGAAAGACCCTCCGGGCCGTTTCCGGCCCGGAGGGGTTGAGTGACTGGATCAGAACTTGCCGGCCTTGAGGAAGCTGTTGGCTTGGATTGTCGTAGCTGAGCTGTTGGCGGCGTTTTGTGACCACTGAAGTTGGAGGTTGCCTGCTGTGCTGGAGGTGGCAATAAACCCTCGAATGCGGACTGGAGACGGCCCGTTGATCACGCCGAAGGACGCGGTGCCCGTACCAGTGATTCCGACGAGCGCCAAGTTGCCGTCAGTGATGTTGCCAGTTGCACCAGTCGGGAAACCAAGGCCCGTCCATGTCACCGTTGCGCCAGCTGGAGCCGTGAATCCGACTTTAACGTCTGGCGAGTTGTTGCCAGACTGAACGAAGAGCACCGCCTCAAACTCCCACACTTCGTTAGCGCCGACTGCAAGAACCAGATGTGTGTCATTCGTCTGCGTGGTGCTGTTGGTGACATTCTGAGCTGCCGTCTTGCGAATCAACGTGTGCCCTGCCCCCGTCTCACCCTGCGGCCCCGTCGGACCCTGTGCACCCGTGTTCCCTGTCGGGCCGACAGGGCCCTGAACACCTTGGGCGCCCTGTGGCCCGGTCGGACCAACCGCCCCTTGAGGACCAGCCGGACCCTGCTCACCCTGCGCGCCCTGCGGACCAGCGGGGCCCATGGGACCAACTTCGCCCTGGAGACCCTGCGGACCCTGCTCGCCTTGCGGACCGGCAGGACCAGCGGGACCCTGCTCACCCTGCGCGCCCTGAGGACCAGCCGGACCCATCGGGCCGACTTCACCCTGCAGGCCCTGCGGGCCAGCCGGACCCTGCGGGCCTTCCGGACCGATCGGGCCTTGCGGACCCACCGGGCCCTCAGCGCCGTTCTGACCAGCGGGACCCTGGGGACCAGCCGGACCTTCCGGACCGATCGGCCCCTGCGGACCCATCGGGCCGACTTCGCCTTGGAGCCCTTGAGGACCAGCCGGACCCATCGGGCCGACTTCACCCTGCAGACCCTGCGGACCCGCGGGGCCCATGGGACCGACCTCGCCTTGGAGACCCTGCGGGCCAGCCGGACCAGCCGGGCCCTGTTCACCCTGAGCGCCCTGCGGACCAGCGGGACCCATCGGGCCTACTTCACCCTGGAGTCCTTGCGGTCCAGCGGGGCCCATTGGACCGACTTCGCCTTGGAGACCCTGTGGGCCAGCAGGACCAGCGGGACCTTGTTCACCCTGAGCGCCCTGAGGACCGGCAGGACCCATGGGGCCGACTTCGCCTTGGAGACCCTGCGGTCCAGCGGGACCAGCCGGGCCCTGCTCACCCTGCGCGCCCTGCGGACCAGCCGGACCCATCGGCCCGACTTCACCCTGGAGACCCTGTGGACCAGCGGGGCCCATTGGACCAACTTCGCCTTGGAGACCCTGCGGGCCGGCTGGACCAGCCGGGCCCTGTTCACCCTATGCGCCTTGGGGACCAGCCGGACCAGCGGGGCCTTGTTCACCCTGCGCGCCCTGGGCACCAGCCGGCCCCACGGGACCGACTTCACCCTGGAGCCCCTGCGGTCCAACGGGACCAGCCGGGCCCATCGGCCCCGCCGGCCCCTGGATGCCCTGCGGGCCAACCGGGCCCACCGGGCCTGTCGGGCCGGGATTGCCGTTGAGCGCGTACAGCGCGTACGGCGTGGGCAGGATCGGCTGCCGCGGGTTCAGCGTGGTGTACGCGCCGGCCCCGGCGGGGTTGCGCACCGCGATCTGCAGCCACCGGCCCTGCCCGTTGAAGGCGCCGTTGCCGAAGTCCAGATCTGTGGTCAGCAGGCCACGCGCGTTCAGATTCACGTTCGCCAGCACGAGCGTCGGGCCGATCTGGTTGCCGCCGCTGGTGGCGTCCCACAGCGTGAAGATGAAGTCCGTGTTGCCGGTGATCGGCGTGTTGCCCTGGCGCAGCTGCCCCTGGTACGTGAACGCGATGTCGGTGGGCGCCTGGGCATGAACAGACCCCGCAAAGCCGCCGATCGCGGCGACAGCCAGGCCACAGGCACCAAAGAGACGGTGGGCGAAACGGTTCTTAACGCGCATGAGTATTCTCCCCATCTTCCTCGTGTTGGAAGAAGCAGACCCAAGTATGCACAGAGCAAGGTGCCATACAAGTGTTTTCTGCGCGCAGCCACATTTTTTGTGCGCGCATGTAACGATACATGGTGTTACAAGACGAAACGAAACTCCGATAACCTGAGGGGCGATAACTCACGCCGCCTCGCTTTCGCCCGGATCGATGCCCAGGGCCCTCATCTTCTTGTACAGCGTCGTGCGGTTGATCCCGAGCTGCTCCGCCGTCTTCTGGCGGTTCCACTGGTTCGCGCGCAGCGCCTTCAGAATGATGCGTTTTTCCGGCTCCCGCAGGGCATCCTCCAGCGGAACCGGCGACCACGGGCCATCCTCGGCAACGGCCACGGGCGCCGTCGCCGCGGGGGCCGCCACGTGCCCCGGCAGGTCCTCCACGCCGATCGTGGGCCGCCGGCTGAGCACCGCCGCCCGCTCCACGATGTTCTGCAGCTCGCGGATGTTGCCCGGGTAGCGGTAGGCCTTCAGGGCCGCCATCGCTTCCGGCGCAAACCCCGTCAGTTGCTTGCCCAGCTCCGCTGCCTGCAACTTCAGGAAGTGTTCCGCCAGCGCTGGGATGTCGCTGATACGTTCGCGCAGCGGCGGCAAGTCGATGCTGACAACGTTGATCCGATAATACAGGTCGTGCCGGAACGTCCCGGCGCTGACCAGTTGTTCCAGCGGCTGGTTGCTCGCCAGGATGATGCGCACATCAACCTCGACCGTGTGCGACGACCCGACCGGCTCGAACCGCCGTTCCTGGATCACGCGCAGCAGCTTGAGCTGCATCCCGGGCGAGGCGGAGTTGATCTCATCCAGGAAGATCGTTCCGTGGTTGGCGGCGAGGAACCGGCCCGTCTTGTCCGCGTGCGCGCCCGTGAACGCGCCCTTGACGTGCCCGAACAGCTCGCTCTCCAGCAGCGTCTCCGGGATCGAGCCGCAGGAGATCTCGACAAACGGCTTCTCCCGCCGCGGGCTGGCCTTGTGGATCGCGTGGGCGATCAGGCTCTTGCCCGTGCCCGATTCCCCGGTCATCAGCACCGTCGTCCGGCTGGGCGCGACCGCCTGAATGAGCTCAAAGACCCGCTGCATCCGGTGGTCCGTGCCGACAATCGCCTGCAACGCCCCCGCACCCCGTTGCTCGGGTTTGCGTCGCTGCCGCGTCTCCGCCAGCAGCGCCTGCTGCGAGAGCGCCCGCTGCACGGAGGCCCGCAGTTCGGCATCAACCACCGGCTTGGTCAGAAAGTCCGCCGCGCCGAGGCGCAGGGCCTTCACGGCGGACTCAATCGTCCCATACCCCGTCAGGATGATCGTCGCCGTCGCCGGGTGGTCCTTGGCAATCCGCTTGAGCAGCGAGAAGCCGTCTTCAGCCTGTCCCCCCGCCCCACCCGGAACTCCCGCCCCCCCGGGCAGGGAAACATCCGCCAGCACGAGATGAACCGGCTCGCCCCGGCGCTCCGCCCCGTCCAGCGCGGCAATCGCCTCCGCGCTCGAGTGCGCCACGAAGGGCGCATGCCCCATCCCACGCACAAACTCCGCCAGGGAGTCCGCGACGATCGCATCGTCATCCACAATCAGCACGCGGATGGTCATGCGGCCCCTCCGCGTCCCTTGCTGCTCAGCGGCGGGAAGCTGATCCGCAGCACCGCCCCCGCCCGGCCCGACGCCGGCTTGTCCGTCCGCCGCGAGAGTTCGATCACCCCGCCCATCTCCCGCATCACCTCGCGGCACAGCGCCAGCCCGAGCCCAAACCCGCCCGGCTTGCTCGAGTACCCGAGCTCAAACGCCTTGCCCGCCGCCTCGCCGTTGGTCAGGCCCCGTCCATCGTCCTTGATCTCGATGGCGACCAGCGTGTGCCGCCGGCCCCTCGTGTCCATCGGGTGCGTCAGGCTCGCGCACAGTTCGATCTCGCCGCCGGTGCGGATGTGCTGGACATCCTGCGCTTCCATCACCGATTCGATGGCGTTGCGCAGCCCGTTGAGGATCACCGAGTACATCGGCCCCGCGGGCATGTCGTTGAGCTCATCGTCGATCGACACCCGGACGCCGATGCTCCGTTCATCCGCCTGCGGAAGGATCACCTGCGCCGCGTGCTCGATCGCCTCGCGCAGCGTGATCCCGTGCGAGAGCGTCGGCGATCCCACGACCGAAGCCGAGGCCTTCATCGCCGCGGTGATCAGGTCAGCCATTCGCTCCAGCGCCCCCTGCACCGTTTCGAGCTGCTTCGAAACCGTGCCGAGCTGCTCGGTATCGGACTTGGCCGTTTCCAGCGACCGCCGCGCAATCACCACCCACCGCAACGACCCATCCAGGAGGTTCCCCAGATCGTGCGACAGCGCCGTCAGCCGCTCCACGGCGTACGGACTGTCCGCGGCCTCGGGTTCATCGCCCGGTGGCCGAGTGGAAACGCGGATCGCGCGGCGCGGCGGATTGTGGTCGTTTGGCCTCACAGCGTGTCGCCCCCTGTCCCCGCTCGCCCGGCGAAGCGGTCAAACGCTGCCGCGATTCACCCGCGGCGGCGTTGCATGGGGGAAACATGTTGTTCGAACGCAACAGAGACCAACGGCCCGAGGAAATTGCCCGTCGGCGCACGCAGGTCTGCAACGGGTGTGACGGTTGCGCGTGCGACCGGCCGCGGCATGGGTCTACGGCGTGGCCGTCGCGTTATCGAACCCGCCGCGCCTCGATCGCCTGCGGCGAAGGCACCCGGACGCGCCGGGCCAGCCCGACCAGTTCGAGCGCGCGGATGAAGAGGTACGCCAGGTCAATCTCCCACCACCGCAGCCCGTGACGGGCGGACGTGGGGAACGCGTGGTGGTTGTTATGCCACCCTTCGCCGAACGCGAGGATCCCGAAGATCGCGTTGTTCCGGCTCTCATCGTGCGACCGGAACGGCTTGGTGCCCCACAGGTGGCAGACGGAGTTGATGCTCCACGTGATGTGGTGCACGAAGAGGATCCGGACCAGGCCGCCCCAGATGAACCCGAGCAACGCACCGAGCCACGACATCGTGATGAGCCCGCCGAGCAGGGCCGGCAGCCCGAGGCTGAGCGCGACCCACAGCGGGAACAGGTTGCTGATCACGCGCACCGTGCGGTCCTTGGCCAGGTCCGGGATGTACCGGTTCAGATCGACCGGATCAGGCTCGAAGAACCAGCCGATGTGCGACCGCCAGAAGCCCCGGATCGACGCCCACACACCGCCGCTGTGGTTGTGGGGCGAGTGCGGATCATCGTGCCGATCGCTGTGCTGGTGATGCCGTCGGTGCATCGCGACCCACTTGAAGATCGAGCCCTCGATCGCCAGCGAGCCCGCGATGGCGAGCGCCGCACGAACCGGCCAGACCGTCTCGAACGACTTGTGCGTGAAGAGCCGGTGAAACCCCACCGTGATCCCCACCGTCGTCACAAGGTACATCCCCAGCATCAAGCCCAGGTGAACCCAACTGAAGCCAATGCCCCAGAGCAGGATGATCGCCGCGATCAGGCCGAGGAACGGGAAGACCACCACGGCCAGCGTGGCCATCCGTGCACCGACCGACACCGGTTGCGGTGAATCCGCATGCGTCGGGACCGGGGCATCAGGGTTTGTAAACGTCGGATCGTCCATGTGCACGCGAAGCATCCATACCGGATCGCGCGGCGTTTCACCAACGTCCGCACGACAAGTCTGCCGGAAAAGCGGCAGGGAGCGTTCCGTGCTGCGATTGCGGTCTGACCATCATACGGGAAACGCGGCCGCCGCGTTCGACGGGAAGATTCCTCACCACGCAGGGCTTCCCACGATGCGCCCCGATCACACGACACCCACCGCCTCCGCATCCCGATCGCTCAGCATCCCGCCGTCCGACCGCTTCTTCACCGTCCCGTCACGCTGCCACGAGCGATTGTGACGGGCCCTTCTCGATGAACTCTGTCTGTCGCATCGGCATGTGACCGGCGACCATTGGGAGTGCTGTCGACCGGTTTGCCAGCCAAGGAATCTACGCGCAGCGATCATCGGCCTCGACGCAGTGATGAATCCAAGGACTTTGTGGGTTGTGCCGATCGAAGTGTGGCATCACATGCCGCTGCGGGCAAGCTGATTCGACCGCAATCGGCCACCGTCTGATGCGGGGTAACGAGCCTGTCTCGCGCCGCGTGACGCGAATGACAGCGAGCCGGCCGCTTGATACGAGCACGACAGGTGGCCGACGGCAGCCACCAACGGCTGGGCAGCGGGCAGATAACAGAAGCCGAACCAATCGCACATGTCTGAGTGACAGTCGAGTAGGTACACAAAAAGGTGTACCAGTCGAGCAACACAAACGCGTAGCTTCACAAAGTAGCGTGACATTGCGAGCGGAGCGAGAGTAATGTGTCGCGTCGTCGCTAGGCGCGATGGGTTCTGGAGACGGTCAGTGACAAGGAACGAGAGCATGCGCACACGAATGAGGAAGCAACGGCGAGCGGCACTGGTTGGCGTCGCATTGTCGGCGGGTGCGGGAGTCGCACAGAGCAACCCTTTCTACGACCAGCCAAGCCCGCAGGAAAGAAGTGAGCTTCAAAGCTGGGGCTTGCGATACGTGTTTCGAGTGGATACGGGTACGGTCGCCTTCGATGCCGGAACGTTTGAGTTTTCCAACGTCGCGATGAACTCGCCATTGTTCAACCCGGTCGTTGGGGCCGCCCGTACGGCCTTGTCGGCGACCAAAGAAGCCTTTGAAGCGACGGGTTGCGTGGTCGGACAGAACCTCTCTGCTGCAAACGTGGCAAACTCGTCCGCTGCGGCGCGAGTGCGCAGCTATCTGACGGGGAGCATGGTCGGTGCGGACATCATTGCTGAGCATGCGAGGGCCGCGGGACTCGCCGACTCAGTCGTGGCAGCTGTGAGCATCGGGTTTGCCACAACGGTGGAGTTGAATGGGCAGAACCTGATCGCCAGTGACCTGCCGGTTGTAGCGGTCGCCTCAAGCAACACGAGTGTCCCGCAAACAACTGCGATAGACCCACAAGACATACCTTGGATCGCGGCGGTTGCTGCTTCGGCAGCAGCGATTGCAGATGGCTTTGATCATCTCTCGCTCGCCAGATCGCCAATTGCCGGGGGACAAAGCCCTGGACAGGCAATGCTCGCCGGATTGGCGGAGACCATTGAAAATGTGGCGGTCCAAGGCGGCGTCTACGCTTACACCGTGCACGCTCTCTTTGGCGCGTATGGTGACCTGCCGATCGTTGTGGTGACATATGAACGCGGGTTTCTGCTCGTTGACGCGGTGACCGGATCCACTCGCGGTCCTTACGTGTCTGGTACGGCGATCGATGCTGAGTCATTGTTGGTGTCGCACCCCGAAGCGTACATTCCCGGCAGTCCGGTTCAGGTTGTTGCCAGTTGGAGTGATGAGTGCCTGTACGAATCGCCCAAAGCAGGTGCTTGGAACCCAGCGCCACCTCCTGGAACATTGACTCCACGTCCACCGAGGGGCGGCTGCCCGGATCCAGTTACGGGTCCGTGCCCGCATGTCCCATCTCCGCTGCCGGATCCTGGGGGGTGTACAACGAATCCCACGGTTGGACCGCCACCTGTGCCGGGTTCTCCGCGCCCGTGCTTTCCGCCTGCGAACCCGAACTTGCCCGGTTGGCCAAGCACATTGGCCTACTGTCAGCAGTTGTCCGATGGGCGATGCGTTTACCGAACGTCAGGGCGGGAACAAGTTGTGCCGCCGGGACCGCCGGGGAGGCCGATCCCTACCCGCACAACATGGACTTGCCCGCCAGGATCGATGAACTGCAAGGATGGAAGCTACAACCTCCCGAACATTGGATGTACGCCAAGCAAGGAGTATTGGTACTGATTGTGTCGGCGGTTTTTGAAGTTGAGTCAACAACTCCCCCTGGACTTGAACACTGAAACCAGCGAGATTCGGGCCATTCGGCATCCGACACGCCTTCGCGTCTGGGTTGTTCTCACGTGCATCGCCGCATTGTGGAGCTTGCCGCTGTGGCTCGTGACGCACTGCACGCTCAACTCGTCGTGGGTGGATCGGATGCACTCTGCCATGGACAGCACGGGCGTTCTCGCGGGCTATCCGGGGAGCGACGAGCTCGCGACGTTTCCCCGCGTCTACCGCCGCGGCAGCGGCTCATTCTTTGGGCTTCCGGAATCGGATGACGTCCTTTACAAGGTTGTCGCGGTCGGTCCCGTCCGAGCTCCGATGTGGGTGTCGCCGTTCGATGTTCGAGTTGTGCGGCGTTGGCTCGTATGGACTCTGGTTGTCGCGGCACTCGTTTCTGTCGGCTCCATGCTGGGAGCTCGATCCGGCAGGAAGTGCTGCCGAGGATTTGCTCCGGCGCTGTGGCAGCGCCGCGAAGAGGACATCCGGTACAGGTGTGCGCGACTGGTGTCGGTGGCTTGTCCCGTGTTGGGACTCGCTTCGTGGTGGATCGGGACCCGGCGCGGTTATTCCCCGTTCGACGTATTGGGTACGGGCGTGTGGCTTGACGTTGATCGGCTTAGTCACCAGAGCGGTGACCCGGTGTACGCAGCGATTCAGCCTTGGATCGATATTGTCTCGAATGTGCTTCAGCAATGGCCGAGCGACAGTTTCGTTCCAACTTCGTCAAGTCTTGGGCTATGTCTCATTCTCGCCGCAATCGCGTCGTATATGGTCACAAGGCGTAGCGTCAGAAGGTTGGCACGAGAGTTGCACGCCGCAGGCCATTGTTCCCAGCGAGTGTGCCCATCGTGTGGATACCCGATGGGCGGCATGTCCGACTGCCCCGAATGCGGCTTGCCGTGGAAGCCGCGCTTGCCGAAGCGGAAGGCGACTCGCGCTCACACCGTGGTCAGACTTGGTGTCTTGCTGACGGTCGGCATCGCCGGATGCGTACACGCGTCCATGTTCCCCATCGATGCGACCCTGGTACCGCAGGGGTTGTGGCGATGGGCGGTGTTTCAACCAAGCCCTTGGAATCTCGAGTGCATGGCACGCCGAACCCGGTTTCCCGTGGTCACGGTACCTCCCGGTTCGGGGCTCGAGCTGGAGGCAAGTTCCGGGACTTTGCGCATCGCGGCGAACCATTCGCCCGAAGACGCCAATCGGCTCGCCTACGCGTGGGAGTGGATCCCTGTGGAGCGACGAGAGAGTCCTCACAAGGTGCACGCTGTCTTGTACGGTCGTATCAAGTACATCCCAACGCGCGGTGGATTGATGTCGATGTTGCAGTACCCGGTGCTCATGGGCGGGGCAGGCCTCAACGTCGAAGGCCGGGGGCCCGGCCAGTTTGAGGTTCGGGGAACAGTGCTCCGATCGCGAACAGTCACGTTGGATACTCCGATGCAGGGTTGGCGAACGCTCTCGCAAGCAATCGAGGCAGAGCTGACTCGGGGCGATGCTGAAGGCAACTGATGTCAGTGAAGAGCCAGCCGCGCTCTGCCAGCTTCACACGACGCCCACCGCCTCCGCATCCCGATCGCTCAGCATCCCGCCGTCCGACCGCTTCTTCACCGTCCCGTCGCGCTTCCACGAGCGCTCGCAACGTGCTTCACCGCGAAGGTCCAGGACCCGCGGCTCCTTCGCCGCTTCGCTGTGGTCGAACGTGACCCGGCTCACACCCAGCAGGTCCGCGAGGTCGGCCGCCGCGAAACCGCTCAGCACGCGGTCCGGGTCCGGTAGCACCACGCCGGCATCGAGCGGATTGTCGAGGTTCATCCCCTCGGCGCTCTTGGCCTTCTCCAGCGCCAGTTGCGCCGCCGGGAGCAGCGCGAACACACGGTCCCACGCCGGGACCGCGCTGGACCCGGTGGCGGGCAGGTACTCCTCCAGGTGCACCGACCGCGCCTCCTCGGGACCGCACCGGTGCAGCGATCGGAACGCCTCATCCGCCGTGTGGCACAGCACCGGCGCCAGCAACCGGCACAGGCCGTCGGTCATGGCAAACAGCGCTGCCTGCGTCTGCCGCCGCCGCGGCGAGTCCGCCCAATCGCAATACAGCCGGTCCTTGATCGCCGCGAGGTACGTCGCCGAGAGCGTGTCATTGCAGAAGTCGTACAGGGCCTTGTGCGCCGACTGGAACTCAAACTCCCGGTACGCCTTCTGAACCGTGGCGCTCATCGCGTCAAACTTCGACAGCACCCACGCCTCGAGCGAAGTGGGGGAGGGGCGAGCGACCGCGCCGGCCTTCACCGGATCGAAGTCGTCCAGGTTGCTGAGCATGAACCGCAGCGTGTTCCGCACCTTGCGGTAGCTCTCACCCGCAACGTCGAAGTACGAACGGTCCACCTTGATGTCCGCCTCGTAGGACAGCGACGAGATCCACCACCGGCAGACATCCGCGCCAAAGTCCTTCAGCAGCGTCTCCACCTCGAGCGCGTTGCCGAGGGACTTGGACATCTTCCGTCCATCCTTGTCCACCATGAACCCGTGCGTAAGCACGGTCCGGAAGGGCGGTTGACCCGTGACGCCCAAACTCGGCAGCAGCGAAGACTGGAACCACCCGCGGTGCTGGTCGGAGCCTTCAAGGTAGAGGTCCGTCGGGAAGTCCTTCCCCGCCGCCCCTCCGCCGGACCGCTCCCGCATCACCGAGTTCCACGTCGAGCCGGATTCGAACCACACATCCAGGATGTCCGGCCCCTTGCGGAGGGTCTTCCGGTCTTCGACGGTGAGGGACCGGGCCCACGCCGGCGCGTCGGGGTCCGACGCCGCGTCGTAGTGCTTCAGAAGCTCCGGCGCCTCCGCCGTGAACCAGACATCCGACCCTTTCTCGCGCACGGCCTTCGCCACCGCGCGCACCGACGCCGGCGTCATCAGCACCTCCCCCTTCTCGTTCACAAACGCCGGGATCGGCAACCCCCACGCCCGCTGCCGCGAGATGCACCAGTCCGGACGGGACTCGAGCATCCCCCGCATGCGGTTGCGGCCCCATTCCGGGACGAAACGGATCGAATCGCCGGACCCCGCCGCGCCAAGGCTGAGCTCGCGCAGCGACTTGCCGTCACGCTTCGTCGGCAGATCGACCCCCACGAACCACTGCTCCGTGCACCGGAAGATCACCGGCGACTTGCCGCGCCAGTCGTGCGGGTAGCTGTGCATGAAGGTGTGCGAATAGAACAGGTGCCCGCTCTCGCGCAGTTTCTCCGTGATGAGCCCGTTGGCCTTCCAGATGTTCATCCCCCGCAGGTGCGCCGGCACCGTGTCGTCGTATGTCCCATCGTGCCGCACCGGGCAGTACACCGGAAGCCCGTTGGCCTTGCCCGTCTGGTAGTCTTCCGTGCCGTGCCCCGGCGCTGTGTGCACCAGACCGGTGCCGTCCTCAAGCGTGACGTACGGGGCGGGCAGAAGGGTGAACGTGGAGTCCGCCGACGAAGCCCCGGCAGAAGAACGTTCGGACGAGAAGCTCGGAGAAGCGACCGACTCGCGCCGCGCCAGGTCCACGAAGGGATGGCGGTACCGCAGCCCGACCAGGTTCTGGCCCCTGGTGGTCGCCAGGATTCTCACATCTTCCGCCCCCGCGGCCTTGGTCACCTTCTCGACCAGGTCCTTGGCCATGACGGTCACATTGCCGTCCACCTTGACCAGAGCGTACCCGTAGTCGGGATGCACCGCGATCGCCAGGTTCGCCGGCAGCGTCCACGGCGTCGTCGTCCAGATCATGAACGACGGCCGAGTCCGCGGCCGGGCGCTCTCATCTCCATCCTCTGTGCCCTCTGCCTCCTCCGCGTTCGAATCGTCCTTCGGCAGCCCGAACGCGTCGTACACCGCCGCCGCATCCTCCGCCTCGAAGTCCACGTACACCGAGATGTCCTCCCGGTCGTAATACTCCAGCTCCGCCTCCGCCAGCGCCGTCTCGTTCTCGATCGACCAGTGCACCGGCTTGAGCGCGCGGTACACCAGCCCCTGCTCCATCAGCGCGGCCAAAACCTCCAGCGTCGCCCCCTCCGTCTCCTTCGCCATCGTCATGTACGGATGGGCATAGTCCGCGAGCGTCAGCAGCCGCTGCATCTGCCCCGCCTGAACCTTGATGAACTTCTCTGCCGACTTCTGGCACTCGCGCCGGATCGCCAGACGCCGCTGATCATCCGTCAGCGTCTTGAGCTTGTCGTACTTCCCGGCCTCGACGAGCTCCGTCTGCACCTTGTGCTCGATCGGCAGGCCGTGGCAATCCCACCCCGGCACAAACGGGCAATCCTCACCCGCCATCGAGTGCGAGCGCACGACGAAGTCCTTCAGGCACTTGTTGAGCATGTGCCCGAGGTGGATGTTTCCGTTCGCATACGGCGGGCCATCGTGAAACACGAACCGCTGCCGTCCCTGCCGCGCGGCCCGCAACTTTGAGTACAGGCTCCCCTCACCTCCCGCAAGGTTCCACCGCTTCATGCTCGCCGGTTCGTTCTGAACCAGGTTCGCCTTCATGGGAAACGACGTCTTTGGAAGGTTCAGCGTCCCCCGGTACCGCGACTTCTCGCCGTCCTCGGCCTTCGACGGGCCTGATGGAGAAGTCGGAGGAGGGGGTGGAGGGGGTGGAGGGGGGGTGGAGGGGGTATTCGATGCGGTGCTCATGGCGGCTCTCTTCCCGATGGTTCGGGCTTGGGGCAGATGTTAGGGGAAACGGGGGCGAACGCGTGAACACGGTGACGGCCCTGCCGAGGGCTTGATCAGACGGTCGCGTTCATAAATGTTCGCACCGTGACCCAGCCCTCAGAAGGGCAGGGTAATTCGGCCGGAAAGCCGGAGATTCGCCGATATGGCGTGGGTGCTGAGCATGGGCAAAGAGTATCCAGCTGCTGCCAACGGTCAATCCTGCTATCGACCGATCGCCCCTTTCGCTTTGATCGGGGACCCGGCGCGCAGCCACACCCCGCCCCCCGTCCGCCCGTGCGCCGCCCCCGCCTCACTTGTTCATCTGGAAGATCGTTTCCGTCCGCAGAACAAACCCGCCCGAGGCGATCAGGTGGTACGCATCCACCTGCACCTCCCGCGGCCGCTGCTCGATGTCGATCATCGAGAGGCACGCCCCGGCCTCATCGTTCCACCGGTGGATCAGCGAGTTGTGACGCTTCGCAACACCGAGCAACTCCTCGTACGTCGCGATGAACAGATTCTCGGAAAGCGTTTCCGTCTGCGCGGTGTTGATGTACTGAATCCGATCGCGCTCGAACAGGTGCTCGTACTCCCGCTCCCCGAGGCATGGCGCCGACGACACCACGCCCTCCCTCGGAAAACGCCCCTCCATCTCCTCGCTCACAAGCTCGCAAGCGCACAACCCGCGGCCCTCAAACCGAAGCTGGTGCGCCCCCGACATCACCCACGCCTCAAGCTCAAACGCACCCTGCTGCCTCTCCACCCGCCTTCCCTTGATGGGAAAGTGCTCCGGGTGAAGGGCCCGGTTGTACAGCAGAATGTGATACGACAACATGACAGGGGACTTGCCGGAGGTGCTCATGGGCGTTCCTTGCTGAGAGGTCATGGAGTCCGTTCCTCGATCAGCCTCGAATCCGCTCGATACCCGAGGACCCTCGCTCGCGCCCAACCCAGGTCGCGGCGAAGTCCAATCCCTTTCCGGGCGTTACACCCCAATAAGGCAGGGTCCCACGAGACTCCACCCACAAGATGTTGGGGTACAACCTTGGCTCTGAGAGCAAAGAGTATCAGGAATGGCCCATAACTCAAGCCCTTTTCTTGCGCTCCACGGCGTGAATTCTGTGAAACCCCGTCTTTTGGCCGGTTTGGGGCCATTGGAATCTGCACTTGCCTTCGCCGCGGCACTGCGAATCGCACACGAATCCGAGGCGGACACCCTCGCCGATGCCCTGATCCGCCAGCTCGAAGCCTGGCCGGTCCCATCCAAGGACAACCATTCCTGGATCGCCGCGCTTCGTAACCGACGATCCCGCAAGCACTTGTACATCGCACGGCGCACGTGCGACCCCGCCCTGATCAACGCCTGGCGCCACCTCTCCGCGCCACATCGGCGTCGGGCGATGCATCTTCTGCAAGGTCGCGTCCATCAGGTACTTGCGGCCGCGCTTCGCCAGGCTGCCGCCTCCGAGTCCATCGCCCGATTCATTGGCGATTCCGGTGATCCGACCCTGCTCACGGCCCTCCTCCCCATCATCTCCGATGCCGATCCCCGGGCGGCATCCGCGGCGGAGGAATCCCTCGTTCACGTATCGCAAACCCTGGCGCCGTGCCCCGCTTCTCACGACTTCCCCTCACCCTCCAGCTTCGAGTACCTCGAGGTCGCTCCGAAATCCATTTCCGTGGAATCCCTCGCTGCCCTCCGCGCTCAGCTCGCCGACCTCTGCATCACCTTTCCTGACCACCGCCGCAAGGGCGTCCTCGCCGCCGCCGTATCTCTCCTCGGTTCCGCCTCCATCGCCTTTGGAGGTGATCCCCTCGGTCGGTGGTTCCTCGACGAGGCCGCGGGGAGCCACCCCGCCCTCCGCTCGATGCTCCGCCGCGGCACGGGCCCTCTCTCGCGTGCCCGCGCCTGGGAGTGGCTCACACGCCCCGCCCTCGCCACCGCCGTGGAGGAGCGACTCGGCCGCGCGGACTCACCCGATGAGTTCGCGGCCGTTCTCGAACGCAGCCATCTCCTCGAAAACCCGCGGCGAGCCGCCCGCCTCGATGGGCTCCGCCAGCGACGGCGCATCCCGCTCCTCCCCGCGCTCGACGCTGTCGCACCGCTTTCCCCTTCCGCCCGACGCGGCGTGCCGCGCATGCCCGGCGTGGATGAGCCCGAACTGCTCGCGCTCCTTCCCGATCCGGACGATGCGGCCCGACTCGGTGCCGCCGCGGCGCTCCCCTGCACATCCGTGCTCGACTTCTGCTTCGATCCGAGCGAACCCATCGCCCGCTTCGCCGCCGTTCGATGGTGGTTGGGGGTGGGGGGGGTAAGCGGGCAGGAGCGTTCCCGCGTCGCCGCCAACCTGACTCGATCGCCACATCCCTCCGTCCGCCGCCTCGGCAGCGCGTTCCTCCAGCACTCCCGACGCGACGCCGCCGCGAACCTCGATTTGCTCCGCGCCGCGATCCGAACCACTTCCGGCGAAGACCGCCTTCGCGCCATCCAGCACGCCCGCCGCCTCGGCCTTCAGCGTTCGATCGAACTCGAACTCCTCTCCATCCTCAGCGCCGCGGCCGACTCCGAAGCCGTCCTCGCCAGCGCCGTCTCCGCCCTGGGCGAGGCCGGCTCCAACTCCTCCGCCGAAGCCGTCGAACTCTGCCTCTCCCACGCCCTCCCCCGCATCCGCTCCAACGCCGCCGAGAGCCTGGTCAAGCGTTCCCTCGGCCGCGGCGACCTCGCCGCCCAATCGCCCCGTCTCTACGACTCCCTTATCGAGATGAAGTCCGATCCCAGCCACCGCGTCCGCGCCTCCGCCATCCGCGCCATGCTCCGCGCCGCCTGCCCGGAATGGGGCGGAACCGGCTTCGAGCCCGCCGCGGCGGATGAACTCCTGAAAATGCTCGAAGACGACCGCCCCATGCACCGCCTCGCCGGCCTCTGGGCCGCCGAGCACGCGGGCGAAGGCGAATCCATCCGCCGCCGCTGGGACCAGCTCGCCTCCCGCGTGGCCCACCTCGCCGCCGAGGACCCCGACGATGCCGTCCAGCGCCGCGCCGTCTGGTGCGCCCGCCGACTGCTGTCCCGAGACGCCGGCCCCTCCATCCCGGAGCTCTCCCGATGATGCAAGCCCCGCCGACCAACGATGTGCAGGTCGTCCAACTCGTCCTCCCCGGCGGCGCCACATCCCCGAACACCGCCCCATCCGAAACGGCAGCCTCATCCACAAACTGGTGGATCCCCGCCATCGTCGCCGCCGTCCTCGCCATCAACGCCCTGCTCATCTGGTGGCGGCTCTCCGGGCGAGACCCCCTCCGCAAGGCCTTCGCCCACGCCGCCGCCCGAGCCGGCCTGACCCGGGCCGAGCGCCGCAAGGTCGAGGAACTCGCCGGAGACAAGGCCGAACCCGTCGCCGTGCTCCTGTGCGAGTCGTCCTTGGCCGGCGACGACCCGCTGATCGTCAACGTCCGCCGCAAGGCCCGCGCCGCTTCACCAGGTGTGTAACAGCGCCAGTGCACGCTATTCCATCCAAACGTTTCTGAGCAAGTTCCTCAGACCGAAGGTCTGATCGTCAATAGCCGGGGCGTGAAGCGAGGCCCGGCGAGCGACACCCCCGAGAGCGACAACCCCATCCCACAGCAGTCTGAAAGACCGCTCGTGCCGCACACGTGTAGGGTTGAGCAAGCGGAAGCTGCTCACGCCATCGTTGGGGCAGCGGGCGGAGTATTGCTTTGATCCGAAGGGCGATCAGTTCTTCGTCGGTAGCGGCGGGGGCGGTGGCGGCGGCTACGGAATACTTCTCCGCGATCCCGCTCTGTACGAGTACGTCTTGGGTCTCTTGAACAGCACACTCCTCGACTGGTACCTCCAGCAAATCACCACGCCATTCCACAGCGGGTGGTTCGCGCACAACAAACAGTTCATCGAGCAAGTCCCCATCAAGCTCCCCACGACCGCCGCCGACAAGAAACTTGCCGAGCGGATCACCGAGTCCGTCCGCGCCGTCCTCGCCGCCTACCGCGCCACCGACCCCAAGGGCAACTGGGACCCCGCGTGGGCCAAGGTTTACGAACCTTTCGGCGCCGGCGAGATCACAATCAAGACCACCGGCAAGAACAAGGGCACGCCCGAAGCCGCCGTCAAGAAAGCCGCGGCCAAAGAAGCCCGCCAAGCAGTCGATGCCAAGATCCTCGCAGCACTGCTGAAGCTGAATCTCGAACGCAGCGGAAAGCAGACAAGCAAGTCCAAGGGCGCACGAAGCAAGGCAAAGTGACCTCGGACGCGTGTGTCACCTAGTCACAACAGGGCCGTGATGCCCGCATCCAGCCGATCGGCCATAAGTTCGGCAATGATGCTGCGATGGCACTCTTCGTGACTGCGCTCGTAGCACAAGAGCGCGACCGTCTTCTTGCGGGCGACAACACAAAGGCGTTCAATCGGCTCGCTCATTCGTCTCTGGGCATGAGCCCGGAAGTTCTTGCGAAATGCCGAAAAATCCCCCGTCTCGTGCAGTGCATCGCGTTGCGACTCGGTAGACCCCAAGTCGGGCCACGCCCCGTACTCAATCCCTGCATCTTCGCAGAGTGCTTTCAGCGCCCTCGCTCGAAAGTCTGGCTTTCGTGAGACCGGGTTCTCTCGAATGTCGGCAAGGTGTTCAACGCCCGCATCGCGCAAGGCCGCTATCAACGATTCTCCGTCTCGCCGCTCGTAACCCACCGTGAAGACGGTGATGCGGTCCCCTTCACGGATAACTCGGAACAGGTTGCCTTTCACCCCGGCTTCGATCGGCGCGCCGAATGCGCTAAGCCCTTTGGCATTGTTCGCTCGACGCTGATCAGCTTTTGAAGAGACTGCCACTTGACTGCACTTCCTTCGGGGGTGTGAATGTACCGCATACGCCAAAACGATGTCGGTGTTCGGCAAAGTTTCCCATGAAAAACCAGATATCCCTTCGCTGTCCGAACAAGTCCTCCATCCACTTTTGCCTCATCGCGCCAATGGGGTCGGCGTACTTGTGCCGGTAGTTCCGCCATGCTTGACCAACTTCCCAAGCGATGAACTTCGAGTCATGTTCGTCTCCATCTCCATCCCTCCACCTGAGCCTGAAGTCAAAGGGTAGTTTCTCCAACGGCGACGGTCCCTCAAACAACCCCTGTTGTCGAAGCAGTTCCTTCTGTTTCGCCGACCAATCAGGCGACTCGGGGTTTGCAACGAACTCGAGGACCTCCCGAACCAATACCGGCGCCAACGTTCTACCGCTCCCGACCAGTTGCTTCATTGAGGTCACAGCGGTGGGCTCAATCCACTGTCGGCGAGCATCCCAGCCGTTCACCGATTCAATTACTTCGATCGTCGCGGCGTCGGGCTTACGGCTCTCAGGCCGCCCATCGGGATTCGATCCCAGCTTCACCTTGATCACGTCAAACGTGCGATACTGCTTGCCCTCATCCAGCAACCTGAACGAGACTGGATAAAGGCGCCTCCACTCGCCCTTGTCGTTGATCCCACCCGTGCACACGGTCTCAATGTGCTTCGTGCTGAGGTTAGGGTACGTACGCACAGTAATGAGTATGCGTTCAGTTTCCATACCTGGTCAGGGTACCATGACTACCGGCCGATGGATGTCGGCACAATTGCAGATTGCTTAGCCAAAGGAAAAGCCCACCCGGTCCTACTGGTACCCTACGCGGCGCGTACAGCTTCGGACGGGCAGGCTTCACTTGATTATATCGGTCAGAGCCGCCCCCAGCAACACCCGGCAATTCAAGCGATCAGCCCCAAATGAGCCCGCACCACTGACATGACGTTGTCACTCTGAACCCTAACGAGTGACAACGTCATGTCACTCCGAATCCGCACCCCTCCTTGAACCCCCGCCACCGCCGTGTATGTTCACGGCATGCTCTCCTCCTCACACGACATCCTCTCCCAGCCCATCGACCCCAGGATCGACGACACCACCCTCAACATCTCCGCCGTCCTCACCGACCTCCTCCAAAGCGACCAGCCACTCATCGACATCGCCACCACCCACAAAATCACCCTCCGCCAGCTCATCATCTGGGCCGCTCAGCCCCCTATCCGCGAACTCCTCGGCGCGGCCGATGAACTCGCCAAACGCCGCGCCTCCCACACCGCCGCCCAATCCCGCCACCTCGCCCTCACTGTCCTCACCGAACACTGCCAGACCCTCTGCGAAAGCCCCCGCGACCGCGACCTTGCCAGCCGCGCCGCACGCGCCCTGCTTCGGGCCGTCGGCTCGCCTTCCCCCCAGCCCCATCGCCGGGGCCGGTACCCAGGCAACAGCGGCGCCTTCCGCAATGGTCCCCGCCTCCCCCCCGACGTCTTCAACCACCCTCCCAACGGCCATCCCCCTCAGCCCTCAGCACTCAGTCCTCAGACCTCCAGCGGCCATCACCAGAACGGCCACCACAACAACGTGCCACCAACGTCGGAGCCGTCCCACCCCCGATTTACTCCGGAAGCAAACGACCCCTCACCACCGCGGCGGCGGCGTCGCTCGCGTCGCAAGCGGCGCCTCCCCACGGATCCGCCTCGCGATGTCGCACACGATCAACCGATCGTTCGTGATGGTGTGGTGCGACAGCAGCAACGGCCCGGGAACCCAGAACGGCTCCCGCCCGACCGGCGCGGTGTTCCGGGCATCGACCCAACTGTCCCGCAGCCGCGCGTAACAGATCAACTTGAAGTCCGCCCCGGGGAGTGCGGCGTCCAGCCGCCGCAACAACTCGGAACCGCCCCGCATCGACCGGGACGATGCATCGACAGCGATCCGCTGAGCGATGGCCGCGCCCCGGTGCGGCGTCCCGAGCGTGAACAACCGCGCGATCCGCAACCGGGGCCGTCCATCCTCGGGAATGGCCGCGAGCCGGGCGACCAGCCCACCCATGGAAGTCCCGACCACGTCGACTTCGATCGTGTCCCCCCCGTTCCCGCCGGGGAACCTTCGGGAAACCCGGTCAACAACCCTCGCCGCGGCGGCCTCGACGCTCCCGACCGTGGTGAACGAGACAGCCAAGGTCTCCGCGTTCCCGACCAGCCGCCGCAACCGAGAAGCCAGGAGCTGCGCGGGGAATCGCAGCGCTCGCCACCCGCTCAAACTGATGATCGGCCGCGGGGCGTCCCGGGGTAGGTCCATCATGCGGACGACTTCCGCACGAAGGCCGCCCGGCGGTATCGGAAAGTCCGGGTTCTGGTAACGCATCGTGCCCATGGACGTAGGATCGACAGCAGCAGCGTACGGCTCGGGGCCGCCAAGCACCACCGCCGCGCCCCGATCCCGTGTTGTTGGGAGTCACCGATGAAGTCTTGCGTACACGTTCTGACCACCATCTGCTTCTGGGCCCTGACAACCGCGACCGCGATCGCCCGGCCCGACGGCTTCGCCCGCGTGGTCGAGGATGGCACCTCGATCAAGCTCGAAATGGCCGTCCGCGAGTACGCCCCGAAGGAAGGCAACGGCCCGAAGATCTACCTCGCCGCCGCCGTCCACATCGGTGAAGAAGACTTCTACAAGCAACTTCAGCAGTTCCTCGACAAGCAGGACATCGTCCTCTTCGAAGGCGTCAAGCCCCCCGGCGCCGGCGCCGCCGAGCACGACGCCGCCGATCGCTCCGATGCCCAGCGCATCGATGTCACCAAGCGCCGCATCCGTTTCATCGCCATGGCCATCGACCGGTACCGGGCCGAGCACAAGAAACTCCCCACGTCCTTCGAGCAACTGGAAGAAGGCACCAAGGGCCGCATCGCCACGCTCCTCCACGGCGCCCACCGCGACGGCTGGGACCGCGACCTGCAACTCACCACGATCGAGCAGGAAGACGGCGAACTCGGCTTCGACATCGTCAGCCTCGGCGCCGACGGCCAACCCGGCGGTGAAGGCCCCGCCGCCGACATCCGGTTCCGGGACCAGCCCGCCCTCTCCAAGTCGGAGCGCGGCGACCGCAGCGGCGGAATCCAGGCCAAGATGGCCGAAGCCACCGGCCTCGTCTTCCAGTTGAACGCCATGCACCACGACGGCCCCAACTGGCGCAACAGCGACCTCTCCATCGATCAGGTCCAGGAACGCCTCGACAAGTCCGGCGCCGATGCCGGCGCCCTGTTCTCCATGCTCGACGGGTCATCCTTCATGTCCCGCATCGGCTCGGCGCTCCTCGGCTTCATCGGCTCCAACCCCGAGGGCAAGGCGATGCTCCGCCTCATGCTCATCGAAATGCTCGGCCACGCGGGCGAACTCATCAAGCAGGCCCCGGGCGGCATGGGCAAACTCATGGAAGTCATCCTCGAGGACCGCAACCAGGTCGTCCTCGCCGACCTCAAGCGGATCATCGAGACCGAGAAGGACATCCGCACCATCGGCATCATCTACGGCGCCGGCCACCTCCCTGGCCTCGAAGCCGGCATCCTCGCCCTCGGCTACCAGCCCGCCGGCGACACTTGGTTCACCGCCATGCGTGCCAGCGCCCAGGACGCCGGCCTCACCGAGGCCCGCTTCAAGGCCACCCGCGACATGGTCAGCCGAATGGTCGAGGCGCAGGTCAAGCGAGCCAAGTAGGACAGCGAGCGAGACGCAAGGCGGAGGCAGGGGGATAAGGATGAGGCAACAGGGATCAGCGACGATCGACCGTGAGAGGTACCGTCCTCTGCTCCACAGACCCCGCCGCGATCTTTTCCCAGCCCGACCCGAGTTCGCCCAGCGGATCCGGCGGGATGATCTCGACCTTCTTCTCGCCCAGCTTCGCCCGACCGGCCTTGACCTCGTCCTGGAACTTCAGGCACTCGGCCAGCAGTGTCGGCAGGATCTGGTCCTCGGGAACGTTGGCGGTCTTCTGGCCCTGCACATAGATGATGCCGCGGCGGTCGCCGGCGAAGACGGCGACATCGGCGCCCTCCGCCTCGCCGGGCCCGTTGACGATGCAGCCCATGACCGCGACCTTCATCGGGACCGTGACTTTCTCCGCGAGCGCCTTGCGGACATCCTGGACGAGCGTGAAGAGATCGACCTGGATGCGCCCGCAGGTCGGGCAGGCGATGAGGTCGACTCCCTGCCGTGGCCGGAGCCCGAGCGACCAGAGCAGTTCGAGGCCGTCCTGCACCTCGTACACCGGGTCGCTGGCATAACTGATGCGGATCGTGTCGCCGATTCCGTTGCACAGGAGGGCCGAGAGCGCGGCGATGGACCGGATGCAGCCGGTCTCCTTCGGGCCCGCGTGCGTGACGCCGAGGTGGAGGGGGTGGTCGAAGCGCTTGGAGATCTCGGTGTAGGCATCGATGACCAGCGCGGCATCCATGCTCTTGGCGGAGATGCAGATGTCGCGGAAGTCGCGTTCGTAGAAGATGTCGAGGTACTCCTCGAGCTTGGCGATCATGATGGCCAGCAGGTAGCCGTGTTTGTGCTCGCTGAAGACGGCGCCGAGTTCCTTCATCCGCTTCTGCTTGTCCTTGCGCTCGATGATCGAGCCCTCGTTGACGCCGACGCGGATGGGGATCTTCGCGGCCTTGCAGGCGTCGATCACGGCGTGGACCTGGGCGCGGTCGGTGATGTTGCCGGGGTTGAGGCGGATCTTGTGGACGCCGGCCTCGACCGCTTCGAGCGCCCGTTGGAAGTGGAAGTGGACATCGGCGACGATCGGCACGTTCGTCTGCTTCAGGATCTCCTTCAGCGCCTCGGTGTCTTTCTTCTCCGGGACGGCGACGCGAACGATGTCGGCGCCCGCGGCGTGCAGCTTGTGAATCTCCCGGACACAGGCGTCCACATCGTGGGTGTACCCGGCGGTCATGGTCTGGACCGAGACGGGGGCGGGGGTTGAGGCGTTGCCGTGGGCATCGGGAAGACCGCCGCCGATGCGGACAATACCCGTTCGGGCGTCGCCGATGGAGACTTGTCGCGTTGGACGTCGTGGGAGCATTGAGAAATCTTATGCGTCGGGCACGGCGCCTTGTTCGCTGCTCACATGCAGCGCGTGGAGGTTTCGCAGTTCGTTGACGTGGCCGCACTCGGGGCAGGTGACGACGGTCTGGGAGGCGGGGATGTCTCGGAGGGAGTGGCCGCATTCGATGCAGCGGTCGCCGGAGGAGAGGTAGCGGTGGCGGGCGCCGGTGAGGCCGTGGAGGAGAGAGGGGTCGCGGGTGTAGGCGGGGTCACCGGGTTCGAGGCCGTCGACTTCGGGGGTTCGCCAGGTGAGCATGATGAGTCCGGCGCCGATGAGGAGGGCGGCGCCGGTGGCGATGCCGATCTGGACGCCGCGGGCTGATTCGCCGTCGCCGGTGGCGAGCATGCCGACAAGTCCGGCGAAGAGGCCGCCGACGGGGGTGATGCCGAAGACGGCGGTGTTGCAGACGGCCATGACGCGGCCGCGGATTGCATCGTGGACGAGCATCTGCATGGCGGCGAAGGTGGAGTTGAAGCTCCAGAGCCAGAAGGCGCCGGCGAAGAAGGTGCTGATGGAGCCGAGGAGGAACGTGGGGGAGAGGGCGAAGGCAAGGATGGAGACGCCGCCTGCGGTGATGGCGAAGGGGATGAAGTGGTGCTTGGGGTACCAGGGGGGGATGTAGCGGATGGCGAGAACGCCGGCGACGGCGCCAGCGCCGAAGACGGCCATGAGCGTGCTGAAGGTGTCGGCGTGGAGCTGGTAGACCTTGGTGACGACGAGGGGCATGAGGGTGAGGAGGGGCGCGCCGAGCATGGCGAAGATGGTCATGGCGAGGAAGACGGCGCGCGGGCCACGGTTGTGGAAGACGAAGGAGAGGGCCTCAGAAGTCTGCTCCCACAGCGAGTCGGGTGAGCGTGGCGGGGGCGGGGCGTCGGGCGTGCCGGCGATGGCGATGAGGACGCCAGCGAAGGAGAGGGTGTTGACGAGGAAGAGGATGGTGGCGCCGTAGGTGGGTGAGGCGATGAGGATGGGTCCGGTGAGCGCGGGGCCGACGACGCGCCCGAAGTTGAACTGGAGGCCGTTGAGCATGATGGCGTGCGTGAGCTGGTGGCGCGGGACGAGGCGGGGGGTGAGGACCTGCCACGCGGGGATGTTGAAGGCGACGGCGATCCCCTGGCCGACGGAGACGCCGATGAGGACCCAGGCGACGTTGAGGTTGAAGAAGTTGAAGTAGCTGCTCACGGCGAGGAACGCGGCGATGAGCATCATGGTGAACTGGGTGATGAGGAGGAGTTTTTTGCGGTTGAAGCGGTCGGCGGCGACGCCGCCGATGAGCCCGAGCAGGAGCATGGGTGCGGTCTGCGCGGTGGAGAGGTAGCCGAGCATGAGGGCGGAGCCGGTGGTGGAGCCGACGATCCAGCGGATGCCGGTGCCCTCCATCCAGCCGCCGATGTTGGAACCGATGGAGCCGATCCAGACGTTGCGGTAGTGGCGGATGCGGAGGACGGACCAGGGGGAAGAGGAAGGCGGGCGAGGGGCTGGCTCGGGGGCGCTGGGTTCAGCGGCGGGTTCGAGCGTCGAGGGGGGCGGGGACACGAGGGCTCCGGGGTGAGAGGGATGGTAGGGGCAGTGACGGAGTGATGCAGTGACGGAGTGACGCAGTGAGTGGGGGATGGGTGGGTTGGGGGGCTGCTTGCGGGGCGTTCGCTAACCCCTTTCAGGGGTGTGGCACGAAGGAGTGGGGCGGGCCAGTGGTGCAGAGCCACCACTGGCAACCTTGGCGAGCCCCTTTCAGGGGCGAGCAGTGGGGCCGAGGTGCGCTTCAGGTTGGTGGGGGCGCGGTTGGGACCGGGCGTGCAGTCGAGACTTGGTTTGCGGTCGAGACCGGGGTTGCAGTCGAGACCTGGGTGGCGGTGGGGAACTGAGGTGCAGTCTGGACTGAGGGTGCGGCGGAGGCTGGGGGGCGGTTGGGGTTTATTGCGCGGTTGGAACGGGTGTTGAAGTTGGAACAGGTGAGGCGGTGATGGGGGCGTTGGCGAAGCGGCAGCGGCGCATGCCGGTGTAGACGAGGGTTTCGAATATGAGCATGCCGGCGAAGAAGCCGGCGAGTGGCACCGAGGCGAGGATGAACGCCGAGGTGCGGCTGAGGCTGTCGAACCAGCGGGAGAGGCCGAAGGAAGAGAGATTCAGGTAGATCGCGAGTGAGAGAAGCGTGAACAGCGCGGCGAGGATCCAGCCGATGGAGGCGTGGGCGCAGACTTGCCAGGCGATGTCGGGCGTGATTCGCCAGGCGCGGCGGCGGCCGAAGAACATGATGCCGTAGGCCTCGATGGCGGTGAGACCGAAGAGGATGAAGGTGATGGCGATTGTGCCGAGGGCGGTGGAGCGGAAGAAGAGCGCGTAGCGGAGGAGTGGGGCGGCGTCGCGGGCGTTGCGGGCGGGGTCGCCGATGAGGGTGCCGATCCAGGGAAGCGTGCACAGGAGGCCGGCGAGGAGGAGGTTGATGAGGAGGAGGGAAAAGCGGCCGCGGGAGTCCATTTGGATGAGGTCGAAGGTTCGACGCGGGTGGCGGAGCATGAGAAAGTTGGTGAGGACCCAGGCGCGGAGGGAGGGGTGTTGCTGCCAAGGCGAGCCGGTGCGGCGGTCGGGGTGGGAGTCGCGCGCGGGGCGGGCGCACTCGGGGCATGGAGCGCTGGCGGGGAGGCCGGCGATTTCGTAGCCGCAGGATTCGCAGAGGAGCGTGGAGGCGGGAGGGATGTGGCCCACGAGAGAAGATCCGCGTGACAGGGGGATGGTGTTGCGGATATCCTTGGGCCCGTTGTCGCGGCGTGTGTGAACTGGTGGCGGTTTGGCAGCACGAGGACGATCGGTGTGGTGAAGATCCGGCGCATCACGAGCAAGGACCCGCTGTACGTTCAGGAGTGCGCGCTGCGGGAGGATGTGCTCCTGCGGCCGATCGGGTACGACATGGAGCGGTTCAAGCGTGAGTTTCCGGGGCTTGAGGAGCGGATGGAGCACTTTGTCGCGGTGCTCAACCACCACGCGGCGGAGCGGGTCGTCGGGTGCGCGGCGTTGATTCCCGGGGAACCGGCAGCGGGGGCGGGACGGATCACGCAGATGGCGGTGAACCTGCAGCGGCAGGGGGAGGGGATCGGACGGCGGCTGGTGGTGGCGGTGGAGAGCCGGGCGTTCGGGGAACTTGGGCTGCGGGAGTTGGTGTGCCATGCTCCGGTAACCGCGGTGCCGTTCTTTGAGAGCATCGGGTGGGTGATGGAGCCCGAGGTGTTCCAGGAGGCGGGGGTGCCGCATCGGCGGGCGGTGATCCGGTGCCCGAGCGAGGAAGAAGCGGCGTAGGGGTGTGGCTTTCGGGGGGAACGATGCCATAATTCGGCGTGAACGACGGAGTTGCCAGTCACATCCGGGCGCTGTTTGAGCGGCACGGCTTGCGTTGCACGCGGCAACGTCAGGTGCTGTATGAAGCGCTGGCGGCGACGAAGCTGCACCCGACGGCGGACGAGTTGTTCCAAATGGTGAAGTCACGCGATGAGGGCCTGAGCCTCGCGACGGTGTACAACACGCTGGAGGCGTTCAGCGAGGTCGGGCTTGTGCGGCGGCTGGCGTGCGCGAAAGGGACGGGGCCGTGCCGGTTCGATGCGGACACGAGCGACCATGTGCATCTCTCGATGCCGGATGGGCAGATCCGTGACGTGCCGGAGGACCTGAGCCAGAAGCTGCTGGAGGCGATACCGCCGTCGGCGGTTGAAGACCTCGAACGGCGGATGGGCGTTCGCGTGGGAGGGTTGACGGTGCAGGTGGTGGCGGCGCCGGAAGCGAAGGTTGAGCGGTAGGGGACGGGGCGCCTTGGCGGCGGACCTGCTGGAGGCGCTGCCGGAGAAGGAACAAGTCAGGCTTGGTCGATCGGCCCATGGTCCCTCCGTATCGGGGGCGCGGCGGGGCGACTCGTGCGCAATGTTTGCGGGTGAATGTGGAATCGCGGCGAAGGATCAATACGGGTGCGGATTGGGTCGATAACTACGGCATGAACAGGTTCAATCGCCGGCGCTTTGAGCGGTTCTCCGTGCTTCCGATGTACACACGCATCAGCGTGTGCGCGGGCGGAAGGGAGTACAGCGGGCACGTGTACGATGTGTCGGAAGGCGGCGTGAGGTTTGAGCTGGATGAACCCGTGGCGCCGGGGACGCCGGTGAGCCTGGAAATCGGGCTGCCCGGGAGCGGCGGGGCGATCCGGGCGAGGGGGAACGTGGTGTGGGCGAGCGTCGATCCGGATGAACCGGGGCCGACGCGGATGGCCGCGGCGTTTACGGCGTTTGAGCAGGCGGCGGATCGGGAGTCGCTGTTGCGGCACCTGTCGAGCGGCCGGCTGGCGCGGGCGGCGTGAAGCGGGGCGGGTGGTGAGGGCGCTATCCTCCCGTCGTGTTTGTCGATCAAGCTGAGATTGAGGTGAAGGCGGGGAACGGCGGGCGGGGCGCTGTGTCGTTCCGGCGCGAGAAGTACGTTCCCAAGGGGGGGCCCGATGGGGGGAACGGGGGAGACGGCGGGTCGGTGGTCCTGGCGGCGGATGAGAACGTGAACACGCTGTTCGACTTTCGCGGGCAGCACCACTGGTCGGCGCAGGATGGGGAGCCGGGGCGGGCCAAGCAGCAGTCGGGGTTGGCGGGGAAGGACTGCATCATCCGGATGCCTCCGGGGACGATGGTGTACGAGGCGGAGAGCGGGGCGTTGCTGTGCGACCTCAAGCCCGGGGACCGGGTGGTGATCGCCAAGGGCGGGCGAGGCGGGTTCGGGAATGAGCACTTCAAGCGGAGCACGAACCAGACGCCGCGGCAGGCCGAGCCGGGAGAACCGGGGCCGCGGGTCCGCCTGAGGCTGGAGTTGAAGCTGATCGCGGACGTGGGGATCATCGGGCTTCCCAACGCGGGGAAGAGCACGCTGCTGTCGGCGCTGACGCGGGCGACACCCAAGATTGCGGATTACCCGTTTACGACTCTGTCGCCGCAGCTCGGGATCGCGGAGCTGGACCAGACGCGGCGGATCGTGCTGGCGGACATCCCTGGGCTGATCGAGGGGGCATCGCACGGGGCGGGGCTGGGGCACGAGTTTCTGCGGCACGTGGAGCGGACGAAGGTGCTGGTGCACCTGCTGGATATCGCGCCGGTGGACGGATCGGACCCGGTGGAGAACTACCGGAAGATCCGGGCGGAGCTGGCGGGGTATTCGCCGCTGCTGGCGGAGAAGCAGGAAGTGATCGCGCTGAACAAGATGGACCTGGTGCCGGATGAAGCGGAGCGGAAGGCGAAGGTGGACGAGGTGTGCCGGAAGCTGAAGCTGGGGCATCGGGAGCCGGTGCTGGCGATCAGCGGGGCGGCGCGGCAGGGGATGAAGGACCTGCTGGAGCGGCTGTGGGGGATGTTGCACCCGGTGGAGGGGAAGGTGGAGGGGTGGAAGCCGGTGGGGGTCGGGGGCGGGTGAAGGGGAACTGGCGTTGGAACTGGTCCCTTCCGGGCCCCCTCGCGAAGTGATGTTTCGCCGTCTCTCAGATCGGAGCCCCTGAAAGGGTCTGGCGGTGGTTGCCAGGCATGGCTTGGCATGCCTGGAATCGGGCGTGGGTCTGGGGCGCACACCCCTGAAAGGGGTCTGCGAAAGATCGTACACTCGCGCCATGCCCAGTTCATGGACGCAGAATCTGTACCATGCGGTGTTCAGCACGAAGTTGCGTTCTTCGTGGATCGACGCTGAGTTGCAGGAGAGGCTTTATCCGTTTGTCGGTGGAGTGCTGAAGGACTTGCGGTGCGTGCCTATCGCGATCAACGGGATGGAGGATCATCTTCACTTTCTGGCGAGGTTTCCGGCGGACCTGGCGCCGGCGGACATGCTGCGGCATGTGAAGAAGCGGTCGTCGGAGTGGATTCATGAGAGCATTGGGCTGCGGGAGTTTGCCTGGCAGCAGGGGTATGGCGGGTTTACCGTGAGCAGTTCCGCGTGCGATGAAGTGGCGGCCTACATCAGGAACCAGAAGGAGCACCACCGGAAGTTTGGATCGCTCGATGAGTTCAAGGAGTTGTTGAGGAGGCATGGGGTGGAGTTTCGGGCGGAGTTCTTGGAATGAGGGCTTCGCGTACCCCTTTCAGGGGTACGGGGGAGTTGGGGAGGTGTTGACCAGTGGTGCAAAGCCACCACTGGCAACCATCGCGAGCCCCTTTCAGGGGCTGGGATGTTGAGGCGGGTGCTGACCAGTGGTGCGGAGCCACCAATGGCAACCATCGCGTACCCCTTTCAGGGGTACGGGGCAGTTGGGGAGGTGGTGACAAGTGGTGCAGAGCCACCACTGGCAACCATCGCGAGCCCCTTTCAGGGGCTGGGGGAGTTGGAGGTGGTGGGATGGGGGAGAGTTGGGCTGGGTGTCGGGGGAGGGGGAAGTGGCTGAAGATGGACGAGCCACTCGGCGTTGCCCTTCTTGTTTCCCTTGGAGGCGCCGCCCGCGATGGGGGAGCGGGTGAGGCCCCGGACCTCGACGCCGAGGGAGGGGAGTTCGGCGACCACCCGGTCGACGATGCGCTGGGCGTCGGGATCGGCGAGGACGCCGGCGTGGAGGAGGGTGGCAGACTCTGATTTATGGATTTCGTAGTGGGGTTTGATGAGGGAGATGATGCGGCCGGAGGGTTTGAGCCAGGTGAGGGCGGCGGGGATGGCGTGGCGCTGGGGGGTCCAGCCGAGGTCGATGACGACGAGGTCGACGGGTTCGGGCGGCGCGGCGTGGAGGGCGTTGGTCCGCTCCATGACGACGATGCGGGGGTCGTTGCGGAGCTTCCAGGCCAGCGCGCCGTAGCCGGTGTCGACGGCGTAGACGCGGGCGGCGCCGTGCTGGAGGAGGCAGTCGGAGAAACCGCCGACGTTGCAGCCGAGGTCGGCGCAGGTGAGGCCCGCGGGGGAGATGGAGAAGGTGGAGAGGGCGTGGGCCAGTTTCTGGCCGCCGCGACCGACGAAGTTCACGGCGAGGCCGGGGTATGGCCCGGGGTGACGCCGACGATGGCGATGCCGAGTCGGTCGGCGAGTTCGAGCACTTCGGGGCGGTCGATCATGATGACGTCGCCCGCCGCGAGGGCGAGGCAGCGGCCGCCGCTGGCGTGGAGGTTCTTGATCGTGTTGACGCCGATGGTGGGGACATCGCTGCGGCGGTCGTGGCCGGCGCGTGCGCCCTTGACGAGGGTCCACCCGGTGGCGCGGCAGATTTCGCCGGCCCGCTGGATCATGCGGTCGGTGCCCTCGACGGCTTCGACGGCGATGACGTCCTTCTCGCGGACGGCGATGGCCTGGCCGATGTCCAGGGCGAGGATCTGGGTGAGCAGGGGCCAGACGAAGTCGATGTCGGCTCGCTGGGCGGGGGTGGGTTGACGCTGGGTCATGACCCCGGCGGTGGCGAGCTGGTCGGGAATGGGGATGGTTGAGTCCAAGAGTTGAACCCCTGAACGGTCGAGCTCATCGGCGACGACCGAGAGCAGGACGTGTGAGCGCCGGTCGTGCGAAAGGTGCTTGGAACGATACCACGCGAGCACCGTGCGGAGATCGGGGACGAAGCGGAGGATGCGCCACGGGTCGTGGAAGACCCGGGCCTTGTCGACCCGCCCGACCATGATGGCGTGGCGGACGCCCAGGCGCGTAAACGCGCGGATCCAACTGCCCAGCCGGAGGAGGCCCACTTCCTGGAAAGTGGAGCAGAGGGAGGGAAGTTCGGCGTCGTACTCGCGGCTGAAACCCAGGCCGTGCACGGGGTGTCCGGCCTCGCGAAGACCCTGGGCGACAATGATGGGAAGGCGGCCGCCGCCGGCGATAAGACCGATGGCTGTCGGGGGCGGGGGAGGGTCGGGGAGGATGGTGATGGGGCGAGGCACGGGGGTTTGCTTGTGGATGCTAACTTTACCCTATCAGCACCTTTAGATTAGAGGAACATCGTTGTTCCTGCAAATCGATCTTCAATGGATGCGCCAGAACCGCCGGCGTTCCACCGGGATTCCTGAGGGTGAGCCGATAGTACGTGGCATGGAGACGCTGGATGTGTACGAGCGGGAGGGGGAGGGTCGGGGTGGTACGGGTCGGCCTTGGCTTGGGCTGCGGTTCACGTGCAGCGGGGCGTACGTGCGTGTGTACCGGAGCGTGGATGGATCGAAGTACCAGGCGCGGTGCCCGAGGTGCGGGAAGTCTGTGGTGTTTCGCGTGGGGCAGGGGGGAACTTCGGCGCGGTTCTTTGAAGTCGATTGCGCGCGATGAGGCGGACGCTACACTGGCGGCATGACGAGACTTGGCGAGCCGGGGTTCGAGGTGGTGCGTGCGACGGGGGTGTGCGCCGTGACGGGGCAGGCGATCGCGACGGGGGAGGAGTACATCGCGGCGCTTTTCGAGAGCGAGGATGGGACGAGCCTGGAGCGGCGGGACTATTCGCTGGATGCGTGGCGGGCGGGGACGCGCCCGGGGCCGGCGTCGCGGATGTTCGGCGCGTGGAAGGCGGTGATGCCGGCGCCGAACGAGTCGCGTCGGACGCTGGTGGATGATGAGTCGCTGATGGACCTGCTCGAGCAGCTGGGGGAGGCGACCGAGCCGGCGCGGATCAGTTTCCGGTACGTGCTCGCGCTGCTGCTGCTTCGGCGGAAGGTGCTCAAGTATGAGGGGACGCGGCGTGACCGGCCGGATTCACCCAAGGGGCTGGTGATGCTGGTCCGCCGGGCGACGCGGGTCGATGAGCCGCCCGCGCCGCTGATCGAAGTGATCGATCCGGGGATGGATGAGCAGGCGATCGCGGATGCGATCGAGCAGATCGGTTCGGTGCTGGCGCCCGCCGGGGGCGGCGCGGGCGAAGGGGGATCGGCGGGAGGAAACGGGGGAAGCGGGGGCAAGGGGGGATGAGGGCGTGGCCGGCATGGGTGGCGGTGGCCGCGGCGCTGATGGGAGTGCTGGGCTGCCGGCAGGCGCAGCCGGTGGTTCGGCCGATGCAGCCTGTGGAACGCGGGCCGGCGCCGGGGTATGCGGAGGCGGCGGCGGGGTACAACGCGCGGGTGGCGCCGCTGGAGCGGCTGTGGGTGCTGATCAACGGGTCGAAGCTGCGGTACGTGGACCGGGAGGGTGAGCGGCGGGAGGAGCAGGGGGACGGGGTGTGCCAGTATGTGCGGCCGAGCATGGTGCTGGTGACGCTGCGGAAGTACGGGCAGGTGGGGATGTTGCTGGGGTCGGACGAGCAGCGGTACTGGTGGATTGACGTTCAGAACCGGCCGTACCGGGCGTACGTGGGGCGGCACGAGCATGCGACGGCGGAGCGGATCGAGGCCACCGGGCTGAAGGTCCACCCGCTTGATTTTGTGGATCTGCTCGGGTTGACGGCGCTGCCCGCGGCGGGCGGTGAGACGGCGTGGGCGGCGGATGGATCGGGCCTGGAAGTAAAGGTGGCGGGGCGGGACGGGAGCGGTGTCCGGCGGCTGGTGCTTGACCCGAAGACGTGGGACCCGGTTCGGATCGAGGTGCTGGATGGGGCTGGGCGGGTGCTCGCATCGTCGATGCTTTCCGACTTCGCACGGGTGTCGGTGCGTGGGGCTGGGCCGGACACGCCTCGGCCCCGGGTGCCGCTGAAGGTGACGCTGGATGTGGATGGCGGGTCGACGCAGGTGATGCTGAACCTGGATCAGCCGCAGGACGATCCGTCGCGGCTTCGGGCGCGGGTGTTCGACTTTGAGAAGCTCGTGGAGGGCTATGGGGTGGAAGAGGTCATCGACCTGGATCGGCGGCCCGAGTGACCATGGGAACGAGGGGGGTGGGGGCTACGATCCGCGCGATGCGATGGATCCTGGCGACCATTTGGATGTGTGTGTTGCTCGCGGCGGGGCCGGTGCTGGCGGGGCCGGAGGCGGTGGGGGCGGGGAGCGTTACGAACGCGGCGACGGGGGAGAGTCACGGGTGGGTGGTGCTCCCGCTGCGTGGGGTGAGCGGGGGGGCGAGCGGGGGCGCGGCGGTGCAGCACATTCCGCCGCGGGGAACGGATGCGGAGGGGCGGCGGGGGGTGGAGGATGGGTCGGTCCGTTTGGCGACGACGCTGATGCAGATGCCGTCGGCGCTGGCGGCGATGGGCAATAGGTTGTACATGGTGTTTCCGGCACGGGCCGGGTCGGAGCATGGGGCGGCGCGGCGGCCGGTGCTGGTGATCGAGGCGCAGCGGCGGTCGGTGGATGGGGACTGGGTGGGGGAGTCGAGCGAGGGGCGGCTGCCGACGGTGGCGGCGCTGCCGGGTGATGGGGAGTTGGTGGGGTTTGCGGGGTCTCCGGGCGGGTTGCTGGCGTTGCTGGAAGGGGATGCGGGGCGGCTTGAGCTGCTGAGGCTGATGGAGGATGGGTGGCAGAACGTGGGGTTGCCCGAAGGACTGACGGGAAAGCGGGTGGTGCTGGTGGGGACGGGAAGCGGGGCGGCGCTGGTTGTCGTGGGAGGGCGGGAGAGCGGCGCCTGGGAGCGGAGGATCGAGGGAAAGTCGGCCAGCGATGGGGAGTGGGGGTGGAAGCCGCTGAGTTTTGTGGATGTGCAGTCCGGGCAGGACGTCGCGCCGGAGTCGGGGATTGCGTGGGTGCGGGGGATGCTGGTGTACAGCCGCCGGGTGGACGGGAATGTCGAGGTCCGGGCGGTTGGCGCGTCGGGGTCGCGGGCGATCGGGGTGGTGCCGGGGGTGTCGCGCGGGTACGCGCTGGCGGTGTTGGATCAATCGGGTCGCGTGGCGGTGGTGTGGCGCGAGGGCGTGGAGAGTGAAGGCGCAGCGGGTGAGGGTCGGAAGCCTGCCGAGCGGTTGATGATCGGGGAGCTGTCGGTGCTGACGGGGCAACTTCTGTACCGCGGGGAAGCGGAACCACGCCGGCCGTTTTCGGCGGCGGAGCTCCGGCTGCTGGCGATGTTCATGGTGCTGGTGATGCTGGCGATCGTGGTGTTCGTGCTGAGGCCGGAGGGGTCGAAGGCGCCGCTGTCCCTGCCGGAGGGAACGGCGCTGGCGGAACCCGGGCGGCGGATGCTCGCGGGGGCGATCGACGCGATGGTGGCCCTGGTGCTGGCGACGAGGGTGACGGGGATCGGGGTGGGCGAGTTGATGGATGTTCGGGCGTTGATGACGCAGCCGGAGGTGGTGACGCTGTACCTGACGACGGTGGGGATCGGGCTTGGCCTGGGCGTGTTGTGCGAGTGGGCGTTTGGAAGGACGGTGGGGAAGGCGCTGACGGGCGCGGAGACGGTGCGGTCGGTGCTGGGGAGGACTCCGGAGGGGGAGGTGCGGGTGGTGTTGATGCGGGTGAGGCTGATGGGGGCGCTGGCGCGGAACATCGTGAAGTGGGTGTTGCCCCCGGTGGCGATGTCGGGGCTGGGGACACCGGAGCGGCGGCATCGGGGGGACCTGGCGGCGGGGACGGTGGTGATCGTGCGGACGGCGCGGCCCTGAACGCGCAGGAACGACGCATCGGCGAAGCTTGCGCATCAGCGGTGAAGGTGGGGGTGAGGGATTCCCGATAACACGGTGCCTTGTTCGGGCGCAGGGATTGCGGCGCGCCGGCGGGGCGGATGGAACCGTGGATGCCGGACGAGCACGACGCAACGGAGGTTCCGGGGACGGAGGCGGTGACGCTGCGGGCGTGGCTGCGCGCGAACTGGCAGTTGCCGGCGCTGCTGCTGGGGGTGCTGCTGCTCTCGGCGGGGATCGTGACGGCGGTGGTGACCAAGCCCAAGGCCGGCGAGGTGCGGGTGCTCGAGGATGTGGAGCACCTGGTGGCGGCGGAGAAGTACGAGGCGGCGCTGGAGTTGCTCAATACCAAGGCCATCAAGGCGTACCAGGAAGGGCGCCTGGGTCGGGAACAGATGAGGCAGTTCCACGTGCTTCGCGGCCGGGCGATTTATCTCGCGGAACAGGCCAAGGGGATCGCGATCCCTGAGAACGCAACGAACGTGGTCGCCGCGTACGAGAAAGCGGAGGAGCTGGCCGGGCGGGCGGACTTTGAGCCGCTGGACCAGTACTACCTCGCGCAGGCCAATGCGACGCTCGGGAAGTACACGCCCGCGATTGACCTGGCCAACGGGCTTCCGCCCGAGCTGCGGGTGCAGCGGGGGAGGGTGATCAAGCGGGTGGTGGAGGGTTTGCTGGCGGCGCCGAACCTGGATTCGGACCTGACGCTGAAGCTGCTGGCGGACTTCCTTGGGCAGCGGGAGTTGACGGTGGACGACCGGGGCTGGGCGCTGGCCCGGCAGACGGAGCTGCTGCTCCGGCAGGGACTGGTGAGCTCGGCCGTGATGAAGGTGCTCCAGACGATGCCCAGCCTGATGAGCGAGCTTGGTCGGGAGCAGATGGGCGAGTTGTACATCCTGCTTGGCCGGGCGTACTTCGAGAGCGATGCGCTGTCGGAGGCGTCGAGGCAGCTCCAGCTGGGGGCTTCGCTGCTGCTGCCGTCGGATGTGCGGCACGCGGAGGCGATGCTGCTTCTGGCGAGGATCGATGAGCAAGCGGGTGATCCGCCGGAAGAGGGGCGGGCCCAGGCGAAGGCGAAGTTTGCGGATATCGCGGAACGGTTCGAAGGCGGGCCGATGGCGCTGCCGGCCTTGCTCGGGCTGGGGGAAGTGGAGTCATCGCTGGGGAACGTGGAGGCCTCGCTGGGGGCGTACCGCGCGCTGGTTCAGGAGATGGGGGCCAAGAAAAAGCACCGGGATGTGACGGCGGATGTGGTCACGCGGAGCCTGATGGCGTGCGTCGAGCGGCAGTACGACTCGGGAGAGTTCGATCGGGCGCTGGATTACGCGATGCTGGCGGAGCGTTTGTACGCGTCCGAAACGCCGGACTCGACACCCCCGGGCGTCTTGATCGCGATTGCCAGGGCGCAGCGTGCCGCGGCGGAGCAGTTGGTGGGCGGTGCGGGTGTGGGAGATCAGCGTGCGCGGCTGCTCGAGCTGTCGCGGCTTGACCCCGCGACACGCGAACAGGTTCGGCAGCGGCTGATCGCGGCGGGTCGGTACTTCAAGAAGCACGCGGACGCCGTGGGGATCCACGACAATGCGGGGTTCGGGCGGTCGCTGTGGATGGCGGCGGACTGCTACGACCTGGCGGGGGATCGGGAGCAGGCGATCCCGCTGTACGCGGAGTATGCCAGGTCATTCCGGGGTGAGCGGCAGCAGCCGGAGGCGAGGTTCCGTCTTGGCCAGGCGCACCAGGCGCGGGGTGACTACGCGACGGCGGCGGACCTGTACCGGGGCCTGATCGAGGAAGTTGTGCAGACGGGGCGGAGCGGGTCGGCGGGGCCGTACGGGGATGCGAGCTTCGTGCCGCTGGCGCAGTGCTACCTGGCGGACGGGGACCCATCGAACGATGCGGAGGCGGAATCGCTGCTGGAGCGGGTGGTCAGCGGGGCGGTGGGCGGGCCGGAGTCGGTGCAGTTCACCGAGGCGCTGCGCGAGCTGGGGCGGTTGCGGTATGGAAAGGGGGACTTTGCCGGGGCCATCGGTTTGCTGAACGAGGCCGCGATGCGGATGGGGAATGGGAGCCCCGCTTCGGAAGGGGGCGCGACGGCGGAAGGCGATGTGGCGGTGCGTTTGCGGTTTGAACTCGCGGAAGCGATGAGGCAGGACGCGAAGGCGATCGACCGCACGCTGACGGAGGCGATGCCGGAATCGAGGCGGCAATCGCTGGTCGCGGCCAGGCGCGAGCGGCTGGCGAGGGCGGGGGAGTTGTACGAGGACGTCAAGAAGGCGCTGGAGGCGAGGGGGAAGGAGCCCGGACGGGGCGGTGGGCTGACGGAACTGGAGCGGCTGTACCTGAGGAACAGCTGGTTCCTGCGGGCGGACTGCGAGTTTGAACTGGGGAACTACGAGTCGGCGATCCGGCAGTACGACGCGGCCCGGGAGAAGTACTCGTCGGATCCGGCGTCGCTGGTGGCGATGATCCAGATCGTCAATGCGTACGTCGAGATGGGGGACATGAAGCGTGCGGCGACGGCCCAGGAACGGGCCAAGCGGTTCTACGAGAGCCTGCCGGTCACGGCGTGGCAGGACCCGGGACTACCCATGGGGCAGAAAGAATGGGAGGGATGGTTGAAGTCCATCAACGCGCTCAAGCCGATCAAAGAGGCTGGCGCGGCCCAGGCCGGGGTATCCGGGACGGGGGGCGGCGGGCATTAGAAGTTCCGGGGATTCCGGATATGGAGGGCCATGGATGGTCCGCAGCAGGGTTCACACAATCGACGAGGGCGACGGCGGCGCATGCGTCGAGACCCTTCTGACGCGCCAGCACGAGTTGTTCGGTCGGCTGGACTCGCTGAGCCAGAAGCAGTCGCAGCTCATCGCGAGCGATGAGACGGACCGGCTGCTGCGCCTGCTGAACGAGCGTCAGGACATCATCGATCAGATCGCACGGACGAACTCGGAACTCGAGCCGTACCGCGGGCGATGGGACGCCTTTCTCGGGGAGCTTCCGGCGGATCGGAGGGAGCGGGTCAAGGTGCGGCTGGATGCGGTCGCGCAGTTGGCGGGGGTGATCGCCCAGCGGGATGAGGCGGACCGGCGCGAGTTGCAGACCCGCCGGGATGCGATGGCCATGGAGCTTTCGAGAGTGGCCACGGGGCGGGGGGCCGTGGCGGCGTACGGGCCCGCCAAGGACTCACCTTCGGCCAGGTTCCAGGATCGGGAGGCGTGATGACGGTCGCGGTTTCGCGAGTTGAGGGGCCGGTTTCCGCCGCGGCGAGCGCGGGGGTGGCCCCTTCTGATCTTGCGGAACTGATGTCGACGTTCAACGAGGTGACGACGCGGCTGCACCGGACGCACGAGGCGCTGAACCGCGAGGTGGCGCGTCTGCGGGCGGAGCTGGCGGAGGCCAACGAGCAGTTGCAGCGGGGGCGTCGGCTGGCGGCGCTGGGCGAGATGGCGGCGGGCATTGCGCACGAGGTCCGGAACCCGCTCGGGTCGATCGGGTTGTACGCGAGGATGCTGGAGCAGGACCTGGGGGATCGGCCGGAGCAGCGGGCGATCGCGGGGAAGATCGCCGCGGCGGTCTCGGGGCTGAACGAGGTGGTGGGGGACGTGCTGAGCTTTGCTCGCGATGTCCGGGTGACGCCGGAGGCGGTGGACTCGGACGAACTGCTGGAGCGGGCGCTGCGGTCGTGCGGACCGGTGCCGGCGTGGCTGCGTGTTGTCCGTCGGGGCGGGGCGGTGGAGGGCGCGGGGGTGGAGACGTGGTGCGACAGTTCGCTGATGCACCAGGTGCTGGTGAACATCGTTCGCAATGCGATCGAGGCGATGGAGGAGTCGAGGGAAACAGGCGGCGAGCAGGCGCTGGTGCTTGATGCGGCCGAGGCGGTGGGGCACGACGGGAAGCCGGCGACGGTGCTAACGGTTGGCGACACGGGCCCGGGCGTGAGCCGCGAGGTGATCGACCGGATGTTCAATCCGTTCTTTACGACGCGCAAGTCGGGGACGGGGCTTGGGCTGGCGATCGTGCACCGGATCGTGGATGCGCACGGGGGCCGGATCGTGGTGTGGAACAACGCGGACCGGGCGCCGGGGCTGGAGGGGATGCGGGGGGCGACGTTTGAAGTTGTGATTCCGGCCCGCGGCGGCAATCGCCGTGCGGCCCGGGTTGAAGTGGCGGGCAAGGAAGCGCGGGAACGCCGCGTGCAGGAGTTGAGCCGATGAACACCGTTCTGGTTGTTGACGACAAGGAAATGATGCGTGACAGCGTGGGGGCGACCCTGCAGCGGGCGGGGTTCACGGTGATCACGGCGGATGGCGGCGCGGCGGCGCTGGCGACGATCGCCGGCAAGCGGCCGGATGCGATCGTGAGCGACCTGAAGATGCCGGGGATGACCGGGACGGAGCTGCTGGCGAAGGTGCGGGAGTTCGACGATGAACTGCCCGTCATCCTGATGACGGCGTTCGCGGAGGTCTCGACGGCGGTCGAGGCGATGAAGCTTGGCGCGTTCGATTACATCACCAAGCCGTTCCAGGGGGATGAGCTGGTCATCGCGGTCAAGCGGGCCATGGCGCACGCGCAGGTGCTGCGGGAGAACGCGGTGCTGAAGGCGGGCGCGGCGTCGCCCATGGGCGTTGCGGCGGGGGCCGCGCCGGGCGTGAGCGGGATTGACCGGATTGTCGGGTCCTCGCCGGCGATGAAGCGGGTGAAGGAGCAGGTGATGGCCGTGGCGGAGTCGCACGGCACGGTGATGATCTGCGGCGAGTCCGGCGCCGGCAAGGAAGTGATCGCCCGGGCGATTCACGAGCACAGCCAGCGCAAGGGGATGCCGTTCCTGGCCGTGAACTGTGCCGCGCTCTCGGAATCGCTGCTGGAGAGCGAGCTGTTCGGGCATGAGCGAGGGGCGTTTACCGGCGCGGACAAGCTGCGGAAAGGGCGGTTTGAGCTTTCCGACGGCGGAACGCTGCTGCTGGATGAGGTGAGCGAGATTTCGCCGCAGATCCAGTCGAAGCTGCTGCGCGTGCTGCAGGAGCGGTCGTTTGAGCGGGTGGGGTCGAGCACGAGCATCGGGGTGGATGTGCGGGTGGTGGCGACATCGAACCGGGACCTTCCGAGCTCGGTGGCGAGGTCGGAGTTCCGGCAGGACCTGTTCTTCCGGCTCAACGTGCTGCCGATTCACGTTCCGCCGCTGCGCGATCGGGCGGAGGATGTGCCGCTGCTGGTGGAGCACTTCATCGGGCACTTCTGCCGCCGGGAGGGGAGGCCGCCGCTGCGGTTTGACCCCGCGGCGATCTCGCTCCTGCAGTCGTACCACTGGCCGGGCAACGTGCGGGAGCTGCAGAACATCTGCGAGCGGGCGGTGGTGCTCAACACGCTGCGGCCGTCGTCGAACGGGAAGGCGCTGGCGGCGCCCAAGCCAATCTCGCGCGAGGTGATCGAGCCGTGGCTGATGCCGGCGCAGACCGGGCACGCGCCGGCGGCGAGCGAGTCACGTCCGATCGGGATGATGGAGGCCAAACCGCTGGTGAGCGAGGCGCCGGTGATCGCGGTTCGCCCGCTCGAGGACCTGGAGCGCGATGCGATCGTCTTTGCGCTGCGGCGTTTCAACGGGCACCGGCAGAAGACGGCGACGGCGCTGGGGATCGGCGTGCGGACGCTGGGGCTCAAGCTGAAGAAGTGGAAGCAGGAGAAGCTGGTTTCGGAGACGCTGTAGGGGGATGGGCGGGTGTTGGCCCGCGGTTTGCGGAAAGGGAGCGGCGTGATCGCCGATGTGACCAGTTCCGGTGCCCTGCCGACCCTCGAGACGCTGATGCGGTTCTCCGGGGCACGCCACCGCATCATCGCGCACAACATCGCCAATATCTCAACGCCGAACTTCGTTCAGAAGGATGTGTCGGTACGGGACTTTCAGGCGATGCTGGGCAAGGCGATCGAGGCCAGGCGGGCGGAGACGGGGGGCATGATGGGCCCGCTCAACCTCGAATCGTCGGAAGAGGTGGAGGTCGGGGATGGGGGGGCGCTGGTGCTCAATCCGACCACGCCCACGGGCGGTGTGATGTCGCACGATCGGAACAACCGGAGCATCGAGCGGTTGATGCAGGACCACGCCGAGAACGCGGGTGTGTTCCGGATCGCATCGGAGCTCATGCGGAGCCGGATGCAGTTCATGCGGGATGTGATCGCGGAGCGGGTGTAAACGCGGGTGCGGCCCCGGCGTGATGGGGCCTGATGGAGCGGCATGTACGGAATCCTCGACATCTCGACGAGCGGCATGATCGCCCAGCGAACGCGGTTGGATGTCGCCGCGGCGAATATTGCGAACAAGGAAGCGATCCTCGACTCGTCGGGCAATGTGAACCCGTATCGGGCCCGGCGGGTGATGTTTGCTCCCGGAAACCCGGGGGCGCTGTCGGCGGGCGGGCGGGATTATGGCGTGCACGTGGCGCAGATCGATGTAAACCAGGGGCCGCCGCGGTACGTGTACGATCCTTCGAGCCCGTACGCGATCAAGAGCGGGCAGTGGGAGGGGTATGTGCCGCACCCGGACATCAACACGATCCTGGAGGTGATGAACGGGCGGGATGCGGAACGGGCGTACGAGGCGAACGCGATGGTGGCGGAGGCGACCAAGTCGATGATGGCACAGGCGTTGCGATTGATCGCATGAGCGACCTGGGCTTTGAGGGTGTGATGCGATGACGGATCCACTGGGACTGATCGGCGGTGGGCAACTGGGCGGCGTTGGGCGGCCGGACATGGCGCGTCCCGCGGCAGACCCGAACGCGCCGAGCTTCAAGGACCTGCTGCTCAAGAACATCGACGAGGTGAACAAGCTGCAGCAGGATGCGGCGGCGGCGATCGAGGACCTGGCCTCGGGCAAGCGGAACGATCTCGAGGGCGTGATGCTGGCGCAGAGCAAGGCAGACCTGGCGTTCAAGATGCTCCAGGGGGTGCGGAACCAGATGATGCGGGCGTACGAGGACATCCAGCAGATGAGGGTGTGACGCCGATCGGGGGGAGAGCCAAACCGCGGCCGTCGCGCAGAATGTGCCGCTGGTGCGCATGAGTTTCAAGCAAGCGGTGCGCCGCGTCCGAAAGAAGGGACGCGAGCGGGCGGTTGCGCCCGGAACGCCGGGGAGCGCGAGGATCGCGTCGAGAACCCGAGCCGGAGGCACGCGTGGAACCGCTTCGACGAGTCATCGAGACGATCCGGAAGAACCTCGGGGGCATGAAGCCCGAGCAGTGGCTGCTTGTCGGGGCGCTGGGTGTCATTGTCGTGATGGTTCTGCTGATGGTCGCGCTGTACAGCGGCAAGCCGGTTCTTGTGCCGGCGCTGCCGGGGGCGACGGCGGAGGAACAGCAGCGGGCGATCCCGATACTCGAAGCCAACCGGATCAAGTACGAGAACCGGGGCGGGCAGATCTTCATCCCTCAGGCGAGGCAGATGGAGGCGATCGCCCTGCTGTCGCAGTCCGGCCAGCAGCCGAGCAATACCGCGGTCGTCTTCCAGAACATCCTGAAGAACCAGAACTGGATCAACTCGAAGGAACAGAACCGGCAGATTTACAAGGTGATGCTGGACAACTTCCTCTCGGAAGTGGTTGGTCGGTTCGATGGCGTTCAATCGGCCAAGGTGTTTGTCGATGCACCGGAGGCGGTCGGGATCGGGCAGGCGGCGCGGCCTCCCAAGGCGTCCATCACGATCTTTGCCAAACCGGGCAAGCCGCTGAGCCAGGCGACCGTCGATGCCGCGGCGAGGATCGTGGCGGGGTCGGTGGCGGGGCTGGAGCTGTCGCGTGTGAGCGTGGCGGATGGGGCGGGGATGCCTCGGAAGGTGACGGACGATTCGGAGCTGGCGGGGAACGGGTACCGCGAGACGGCGGCGGCGATGGAGCGGCAGTTCCGGGAGAAGATCTACAACCTGGTGCGGCACATTGACGGCGTGGTGGTGGAAGTGACGGCGACGGTGGATGTGACGCGGTCGCGTTCGACGCTGCAGAAGAACCTGCCGATGGGGCAGGGGACGGTGGCGGTCCCGAAGAAGGAGACCTCGAACACCACGATGCAGGCGGAGATCGGCGAGGGGGCGGAGCCGGGTGTTCGCTCGAACACGCAGGCGAACATCGCGGTCGGGTCGTCGCAGGGATCGAAGAACGAGACGAAGCAGGACGACACGGAGTTTGCGGTCGGGATCGGCACGGAGAGCAAGCACGTTGACGATCCGGGCGGGATGCCGACGCGGCTGGTGGCGACGGTGAACGTGCCGCGGAACGCGATCATTTCGATGCTCCTGGCGGAGCTGCCGGCGCCGGCGGAGGGGGCGGAGAAGCCGGCGGTGCCGGAGCCGGAGAAGATCGCGGCGCGGTTCACGGAAGAGGAAGGCCGGATTCGCAAGGCCTTGGAGCCGCACGTGAAGACGCGGGCGCCCAACGGGCAGATCGTGGAGGGGGAGGTGGTGGTGACGATGGTTTCGGGGGAGGGGAGCCTGCGTGGGGGCGGGATGGCGGCGAGCCTGGCGGGCGGGGGTGGAGCGGGCGGCCTGGGCCTTGGGTTGCTGGGGTCGGGGCTGATTGAGAAGGGCGTGCTCGGGCTGTTGGCGCTGATGTCGGTGGCGATGATGTTCCTGATGGTCCGCAAGGCCGGGAAGCGGCTGGCGGATCAGGTTCCCACGGTGGAGGAACTGGTCGGGGCGCCGCCGAAGCTGCGGGCGGATGAAGGGCTGGTCGGCGAGGCGGACGAATCCGAGACGGCGATCACGGGCATCGAGCTGGGCGAAGAGGAGATCCGTGCGGACAAGATCCGCGAGCAGGTCGGCGACCTGGTCAAGGCGTCGCCCGAGGTGGCGGCGAAGGTGCTCAACCGGTGGATCTCGGTCGAGGAATGATGGAGGGAACAGATGCCGCGGCGGCCGACAGACAAGCTCCCGAGCAACCCGGCGGACCTTGACGGTGTGACCAAGGCGGCGATTCTGCTGCTGTCTCTGGGGCCGGAGGGGGCGGGCGTTCTGCTCAAGCAACTGGCGCCGGAAATGGTGGAGCTGGTCACGCGGGAGCTGGCGAGCCTCGGGCGGATCCCGACGGCGCTGTCGGCGGCGGTGGTGGAAGAGTTTTACAGCATGACGATCGCGAGCCAGCACGCCAACGAGGGCAACCTGGAGTACGCGAAGTCGATCCTGCAGAACTCGCTCGATCCCAAGCAGGCGGAGCGTGTGCTGCAGCAGATCCAGACGCAGGTGCAGAAGAAGCCGTTCAGCTTTCTGCAGCGTGCGGAGAGCGAGAACCTGCTGACGTTCATCCAGGATGAACACCCGCAGACGATCGCGCTGATCGTGTGCCACCTGCCGCACCACAAGGCGGCGGAGATTCTCGTCGGGCTTCCCATGCAGAAGCAGATCGAGGTGATCAAGCGCGTGGCGAACATGGAGCAGACGAACCCGGACGTGATCAAGGAAGTGGAGAAGGGGCTGGAGAGCCGCCTGGCCAACATGCTGACGCAGAGCATGGAGAAGGCGGGGGGCGTGCCGACGGTGGCGGAAATCCTGAACCTGGCGGACCGGGCGACGGAGAAGACGATCATGGAGGGGCTGGAGGCGGAGGACCCGGACCTGGTGGAGCAGATCCGCCGACTCATGTTCGTGTTCGAGGACATTCTGCAGGTCAACGACAAGGGCATCCAGGCGGTCCTCAAGGAAGTGGACAACGACGAGCTGGCCGTGGCGCTCAAGACGGCTTCGGAGGAACTCAAGGCGAAGATCTTCGGCAACATGTCGGAGCGAGCGGCGGCGCTCATCAAGGAGGACATGCAGTACATGGGCCCGGTCCGGATCAGCGACGTCGAGGCGGCGCAGCAGCGGATCGTGGACATCGTGCGCCGGCTCGAGGAGTCGGGCGAGGTGGTCATCCAGGGTCGGGGCGGGGACGCGGAACTGGTGGTGTAAGTGGCGCTCATCCGGCAGGCGAACGCGGCACGGTCGATGCGCGAGGCGATTGTCCTCGATCTTGGCGATCTGTCGCGCCAGGGCGAGGCGATCAAGGCCCGCGCCCGGGAGGAGGCCGCGCGCCTCGTGGCCGAGGCGAAGGCGGAGCGGGAGAGGCTGCTGTCGGATGCGCGGGAAGTCGGGCGCGCGGAAGGGTACGGACGGGGCCTGCAGGAAGGAAGGATTGAAGGAGAGGCCGCGGGGAAGGAGGCGGCGCTGGCGGAGTTTCGCGAGCGGCTGGCGCGACTCGAAGGGGCGTGGTTGGATGGGTTGCGGCGGTTGGAGGCCGAACGGGATGCGATGTACCTGAAGGCGAAGGAAGACGTCCTGCGTCTCGCGGTTGAGATGGGACGGATCGTCACGCGGCGGGTGATCGAGGTGAACCCGGAGGTTGTGGGGGATCAGCTCCGCGCCGTGCTGGAGCGGACCGCGGCGGCGACACGGGTCGAGGTTCGCGTGCACCCGGAGGACCGTGCCATCGTGGATCGGATCGTGCCGGAAGTGGTCAAGCGGTTCGGCCAGTCGCGGCATATCGAAGTCGTCGAGTCGAGCGGGCTGGAGCGGGGATCGGTGGTGGCGACGATGCAGGGAACGGCGGGGCCGGCGGAGGTTGACGCCTCGATCGGCACGCAACTGGAGCGGATCATCGAAGCGTTGATCCCGGCGGACGGGGGCGAGGGGTCGCCGTGAGCGTGCTCGCGCCGGAGCTTGGGACGCTGGCGTGTCTGGAGCCGATGCGGATCTCGGGCCGGATCGCGGCCTTGAAGGGACTGTCGGTGATGGTGGAGTCGCTCCCGCTGCCGGCGGGGGCGCTGGTGAGCATTCGCGGGCAAGGGGGGGGAGCGGGGAAGGAAGCGGGACGGGTGTGGGGCGAGGTGGTCGGGTTTGACAGCCGGCACACAATTGTGATGCTGCTGGGGTCGTCGCTCGGCCTGCGGGTGGGGGATGAGGTGGTGGGGGAGCCGATGGGGCGGGGCGGGATGGCGGCGCCGGTGGGGGCGAGGATGCTGGGGCGGGTGGTGAACGGGCTGGGCACGCCGCTGGACGGCCTTGGTCCGATCCGCGAGACGGAGGCTCGGCCGTTGATTCCGGCGCCGATCTCGGCGATGGAGCGGCGGAGGATCTCGGAGCCGCTGTATTCCGGGGTTCGGGCGATCGACCTGATGACGACGCTGGGGCGCGGGCAGCGGGTGGGGATCTTCTCTGGCCCCGGCGTGGGCAAGTCGACGCTGCTGGGAACGATTGCGCGATCGAGTTCGGCGGATGTGAACGTGATTGCCCTGATCGGTGAGCGTGGGCGTGAGGTGAAGGACTTTCTGGAGCACACGCTGGGGCCGGATGGGCGGGCCAAGTCCGTCGTGGTGGTGGCGACCAGCGATGAATCGCCGCTGCTGCGGATCCGCGCGGCGTTGCTGGCGTGCACCGTGGCGGAGCGTTTCCGGGATGCGGGTCGGAACGTGCTTCTGATGATGGATTCGGTCACGCGGTTTGCGCACGCGCAGCGGCAGGTTGGGCTTTCGATCGGCGAGCCGCCGGCGACCAAGGGGTACACGCCGAGCGTGTTCGCGATGCTGCCTGCGCTGCTCGAGCGGGCGGGGGCGGTGGAGCGCGGCGGCGCCGGGGGGTCGATCACGGGGCTGTACACGGTGCTGGTCGAGGGGGACGACATGACCGAGCCGATCGCGGATGCGGCCCGGGGCGTGCTCGACGGGCACATCATCCTGTCGCGGAAGTTGGCGCAGCGAGCCCACTTCCCGGCGGTGGATGTGCTCGACTCGATCAGCCGAGTCGCGGACGATGTGTGCGACAAGACGCACATCGCCGCGAGGCAGCAGGTCATGCGGCTGCTGGCGGCGTACCGCGATGCGGAGGACCTGATCCAGATCGGGGCGTACGCGGCGGGGAGCAACCCCGAGGTGGATGTGGCGATCGAGTTCCGCCCGCGCGTGCTTGACCTTCTCCGGCAGGGCAAGGGCGAGTCCACACCCTTTGCGCAGGCGCGGGACGAGATGGTGAAGATCGCGATGGAGTCCGGCGAATCGCTGCGCCGGCGGCTGGCCGCCAAGCCGGCGGGAAGGAGGTAGCGCGTGGCCCGGTTTCGGTTCGAGTTGCAGGCCGTGCTGGACCTCCGGGAACGGGTGGAGCGCGACCGGCAGATCGTGGTGGCGGAGCTGGAGGCGCAGCGCGTGGCGCTGGAGGATGTCATCCGGCAGTGCCAGGAGAGCCTGGTGCAGGAGCGGGCGACGCTCCGGGCGATGCTGGAGGGTTCGGACCTGCGGGCAGCGCGGCAGCAGTACGCCGTCGCCGGGCGGCTCACCTCGCGGGCGCAGCGGGCGGTGCTGGAGTTGGCGGGCGTCCACAAGCGGCTGGAGGCGGCCCGGGCGGCGCTTCTGGAGGCATCGCGGCAGCGGAAAGCCGTGGAACTGCTCCGCGAGCGGCGGTACGAGGAATGGAAGCACGCGCAGGACAAGGCCGAGGCCGCCGCGCTGGATGAGCTGGCGGTGATGCGAGCGGGCGTGGAGGTCGGCTTCGGGCCGGCCGGAGGTGAAGCGGCATGAAGACGATCTGGTCGGTGTTGTCGGTGGCGGCGGTGGCGAATCTGCTGGCGCTGGTCGGCATTGTGCTGTACCTGAACTCGACGGGGCGTCTGGATGCGGAGCGGATGCGGGAGATCCGCGTGCTGCTGAGCGAGACGGCGGGGCAGCGGGCGACGAAGGCGGCGCTGGCGAAGGAACAGGCGGAGCGGGAGGCCAAAGTCGCGCAGGAGCAGGCGAAGGTGGGCACGCCGCCCGTCACCGGCGCCGATGCGTTGCTGCTCAAACAGGAGCAGAGCCAGATCGACATGGCACGCCTGGAGATGATGCGGCGGGATGTCGAAACGCTGCGGGATACGCTGCGGCGCGAGCGGTCGGCGCTGGATGAGCAGAAGTCGGCGTTCGAGAAGGAGCGCAAGGACTTCCAGCAGGCCCGCGAAGTTGTCATCAAGACCGAGAGCGATGAGCAGTTCCGCAAGGCCCTCGCGACGATCGAGGGCCTGAAAGCAGACAAGGCCAAGGCCACGCTGCAGACGCTGATCGATCAGCAGCAGGTGGACCAGGTGGTGTCGTACCTCGACGCCATGCAGGAGCGGACGCGCACGAAAGTGATGGATGAGTTCGTCAAGGCCGATCCCAAGGTGGCAGCCGACTTGCTGGAGCGACTCCGGACCCGCGGCGTTTCTGTCGCGGGTCTCGGAGGTTCGCCCTGAATGCCAGCCCTTGAAGTTGTTTCCGACGGACAAGCCCCACGCCCCGGCACGTTTGGCCCGCCGGACTTGCGCCAAGAAGCGCAGCCGTTCGCTTCCCTGATCGGATCCTTGGGCGCAGCCGAAGCCCCATCGCCGTCCGGGTCGGGCCGGGCCGTGGACCTGGGGCGGGGTGGCACGGAAGATCGCAAGCGCATCGCGAAGCGCCCTGGCGCTTCGGCGGACCCAACGCAGGTCGCTGTCGCCGAGCTTGGCTCGCGCGGGCAGCCGAAGGAGACCGTCGCCGCGGCGACGCAGGATCTGACGAATCCGAGTCGCATGGGAGAGCCATCGGTACCTTCGCGAACATCCCGAGCGCCCGGCGGCGAGACGCCGTCTGATTCGCGGCCGGCTGATCGGCGGGAATCGCGTGAAGTCCAGGCGGGGGCGGAGAATACGGCAAGGCCTGCGAATGCGAGCAGTGCGGGCCGCGCCACGGTCGCCGCGCCGATCGCCGCGTCGGCTCCTGGACCGACGATTCCACCCGCCAGGCCGTTGCAGAGTGCGTCGTTGCCGCCCGTGGCGGTTGCCTCGTCGGTGGTGGGGCGGATGGGAAAGGCCGGTCCGGTGGCAGGGTTGGAACGGGCACAACCCGCGCCGCTGCGCACGAACCTGCGAGTCGTTTCTGCGCCCGCGGCGGCATCAAAGCCGTCCGGTTCGAGTGTTTCGCAACGGGCGCCCGCCCAAGCAGCCCGGGACCGGGATGTGGAGTTTGCGGAGCAGCTCGAACGGGGATTCGCCGCGGTATTGCGGCAAAATGGCGGCTCGCTGACGATGCGGCTTCAGCCCGAGGCGCTGGGTGAGCTGACGATCCGGATGGACTTGAAGCCGGGCCAGGTCGCCGCGGCGTTCGAGGTGGAGAGTGATCAGGCACAGCAGTTGCTTGGTTCGAGGTTGTCCGCGCTGCGCTCCGCGCTGGAAGCCCGGGGCCTGAACGTGGACTCGCTCACCGTTGAGGTGAGCCAACGGCCGACGCAGGACGCGAAGGCCGAGGACCAGGCGGAGACCTGGCAGCAGGGCGGAGCCCAGAACCCCGGCGGTGGAGCCGTCGGCGAGGATGCACGCGGCCAGAGGCACGACGCCGATGGGCGGGGCACGGACGCCACGCCCGAGAAGGCCGGCATCCACTCGCGGAGCGAAGACTTGTCGTGGTCCACGGCTGGAGCCGGGGCCGAAATGTCGGGCGGAGCCCGGGTGGTTCGTCTTGCGATAGATGCGATCGCGTAGCGGTCGGGTATCGCGCTGATCCATGGAGGACTCCGCCATGGCGGGAATGGATGCGCTGTCGGCGGCCCAGAAGCCGCTGACGTCGGCGTCGAACGCGTTCGGCGCGCTCGACAGCTCGCAGTTCGTGAAGATCATCTTCACGGAACTCACCAACCAGGACCCGCTGGCGCCCAGCGACTCCAAGGCGCTGCTGGAGCAGATCTCCACGATCCGTTCGATTCAGTCGAGCATCGACCTGACGGACAAGCTGCAGCAACTGGTCGGGCAGCAGGAGTGGACATCCGCCGCGGGGCTGATCGGCAAGCGGGTGAGCGGGCTGAGCGAGAACCTGATGCGCGTGGAGGGGACGGTCAAGAGCGTGTCGCGTACCGACTATGGCGCGGTGTTGAACCTGGAGTCCGGGGCGCGCGTGCCCGTGCAACTGATGGATGAAGTCCTGGGGGCGCCGGCGGCCACCACGGGGGCGGCGGCATGACCTCGTCCAGCGCGGATCTGCTGAAGGTTCTCTCGTCGCAGGCGACGCCCGGTGTCGCGGCGGCGCCGGAGCGGGCGGCGGCCGCGGGGGCGCTGGACTTTTCGAAGCTGCTCCACATGGCGAGATCCGGGCAGTTGGCGAGCGGGCGCGAGGTGAAAGTGGCACGCGGCGCCGGTGTGAACTTTTCCGAGGACCAGATCAAGCGGTTGTCGGCGGCGGCGGACCTGGCCGAGTCGCAGGGCGCCACGCGGGCGCTGGTGAAGATGGACGGGATGGCGATCCGGCTTGACGTGGCGATGCGGGAAGTGACGGGCGTGGTGGATCTGTCGAAAGTGGGCGTGATCACCGGGATTGATGCGGTGGTCGAGGTGCCGCCGGTCGCCACGGGAACGGCGGGGGTGGGTGGCGCGGCGGAAGTCGGCGGCCAGACGCTGCTCAAGGCGCTGGGGTCGAAGGGCGTGGCCCGCGCCTGAGGCGTGGGTGTCTCCTTTGTTTCGGAGCATCAGCGATGGCGAGTCTGACGGCATTGATGACGGGGCTTACGGGGCTGAACGCGAACGCCCGCAAGCTGGACGTGATCGGCAACAACATTGCCAACGCGAACACCACCGCGTTCAAGGCGAGCCGGATGATGTTCCAGACGCAGTTCAGCCTGACGCCGCGAGACGGGACGGCGCCGACGACCGACACGGGTGGGACCAACCCGTTCCAGATCGGGATGGGGGTGGAGGTGGCGGGGACGCAGCGGAACTTCGGCAATGGCGTGATCTCCCCCACCGGCGATGCGCGAGACATGGCGATCGACGGCAAGGGGCTGTTCGTTGTCCGGCGGGGCGTGGACCAGTTCTACACGCGGGCCGGGGCGTTCCGCCAGGACCGGGATAACAATCTTGTGGATATCAACGGCAACGTGCTGATGGGCTTTGGCGTGGATGGGGACTTCCAGGTCCAGACCGGGGCCCTCTCGCCGCTGAACATCCCGGTGGGGAGCCTGAGCGTGGCGCAGGCGACGCGGAACGCGAGGTTCGCGGGGAATCTCAACGCCTCGGGCGCCGTGGCCACGACGGGCTCGACGACAACGCTGGGGGGCACGACTTCGACGGGGCTCTCGGTCATCCCGGGGGCGCTGTTCCCGCCGACGGCGCCGAATGTGATCGAACCGACGAGCTTCCTGCTCGAAGTGGCCGATCCGCTGGCGCCGTCCGTGCCGCTCTTCAGCCCGGGGCAGGTCATCGAAGTGAGAGGGGCGGAGCGGGGCACGCGGGTCATCCCGGAAGCGAGGTTCCCGATTCTCGGCACCTCGACCGTCGCGGATCTGATGACGTTCCTCGGCCAGGCGCTGGGGCTCAACGCCGCGGCGGACCCTCCGACGGGCGCGCTGCCGGCGGGTGTGACGCTGGACTCGCTGACCGGGTTGCTGACCATCACGGGCAATGTCGGAACCGTGAACAGCCTGGAGATCGAAACGACGGATATCCGCGTGCTGGACAGCGGCGGGCAGTTCGTGCGCAACCCGTTCGTGACGACGACGGCGGGCACGGCGACCGGGGAATCGGTGCGGACCTCGACCGTGGTCTACGACTCGCTGGGGACGCCCATCACGCTCGACATGAGCTTCGTGCTCGAGGGCAAGGATTCGAACGGGACGACATGGCGGTACTTCGCCGACTCGCCCGACGACACCGATCTGTCTTCCAATCTCGCGACGGGCCTGGTTCGGTTCGACACGCTCGGTCAGTTGCAGTCCACCACGCCGATCACGGTGGGCATCGATCGGGCGAACACGGGCGCGGCGACGCCGCTCACGTTCAACCTGCTGCTGTCGGAAGGCGCGGACCGGATCACGGCGTTGTCCGCGACGCAGTCCGCCATCGCCTCAACCTATCAGGACGGCTACCCGCTCGGCACGCTCGCGGCCTTCGGCGTGGAGGAGAACGGCCTGATCATCGGCGCGTTCACCAATGGCCTCTCTCGCACGCTCGGGCAGGTGGCGCTGGCCACGTTCAACAACATCGAAGGGCTCGAGGATGTGGGCGACAACCTGTTCCGCGTCGGGCTCAACAGCGGCTCCCCGGTCATCGCCGAGCCCGGCAGTCTCGGGACCGGCCGGATCATCGGGGGGGCGCTCGAGCAATCGAACGTTGACCTCGGGACCGAGTTCATCGAGATGATCCAGACATCCACCGGCTATTCCGCGGCGTCCCGCATCGTCCGGACGGCGGACGAACTCCTTCAACAGCTCCTCGTTCTCGGCCGATAATGACTCCGGATGATCCACGCCTCGGACACACCCTTCCTGCTCGCGATGCTCGTCGTCTCCGCCGGGCTGTGCGGGGCTTCGATCCTTCTCGCCCGCTGGCTCGGGGTTGACCGCCTGTGGCGGGCAGGATCGCCGGGGGATTCGGGCGAGGTGGTTGAACAACTGGCCGCGCTGGCGGATGCCGCGCTGCGTCGAGGGCTTCTCAGCATTGAGAGGGAGGCCGCCACATCGAGTCTTCCGGGCCTGGCCCGCGGGGTCGAGCTGCTGGCCTCGGGGCGTGCGGTTCATGAAGTCCGCGACACGCTGCTGACCGAAGTCGACCATGGTCCGGGTGGGTCAGGGGCTGGCTCGGCCCTGCTGATGACCCTGCTCGTCGGGACGGTCGGGCTGCTCGGTCTTGGCGCTGCCTGCGGAGCGGCGTGGTGGATGGTGGCCAGCGTGGAAGCGGCGACGGTGCCCATGGTGCTCAGCGCGGCCGCCGTTCCGGCGGGGATCGTGCTTATCGGTGCCAATCTTGTCTTCGGACGTCGGGCCGAGGCGATCGCGGCGCGGACCTTTCACGGCCTTCTCGTGATTGAGGCCGTGTGCATGATCGGCGCCTCGCGGGATGGGAGCGCCGTCCGCGCTGCCTTGAACGCCATGCTGCCACGGCGGGAAGGCGTTCCCGCGGCCGCCGCGGCGTAGACGTATCCCACCCCATAACCCGAGTGAGGAAGACCTTGCGGGATGTAGCGTCCGGCCCGGGGCGACATCTGCCGAGCTGGCTCGACGTGGCGAGCCCTGAATTGGAAGTTTGGAATGCGGACCCGGTCTACACCGCCGGGGGCATTCCGCGAATCAGGGGGCATTGTCATGGCCGAGGAACGCAAGGCAGCACCGGAACAGCAGAAAGACGCCGCGCCCGCGAAGAAGAAGCCGCCGGTCAAGACGATCGGGCTGATCGCGGGGATCATGGTGGCGGAAGCGGCGGGCGTGTACATGCTGATCGGGATGACCAGCCCCAAGCCGGTCGTCGCGGAGACAGAGCTGCACGGACAGGATGAGGCGGCGGCCAAGGAAACGGTCGAGATCGAGCTGATCGACGACAAGTTCCAGAACATGCAGACCGGGCGGGTGTGGTTGTGGGACATGCGCATCGTGCTGAAGACGGCCCGGAAGAACGAGGAGCACATCAACGAGCAGCTCGAGAAGCGTGCCTCGGAGATCCAGGAAGGCATCGCGCAAATCGTGCGCCGGGCGCAGCACAGCCACTTGAAGGAGCCGGACCTGGTCACGATCAGCCGGCAGATCTCGGCCTACGCCGACAAGGTCTTCGGGCATGACGCCAAGGGCAACAGCCGCGTCGAGCGAATCCTGATCCCGAAATGCCGGGGCGTGGACGTCGAACGCTAGGTCGGGCAGTTCCTGCGCCGGGCATCCGCAAAAGTGTCGCCATGGCGGCGTGTTGTCCGATGGACGAACCACGCCGCGCGGGGAGTCCGTCGCGGCACCGAGGAAGTCCGGAGCGCCAGGATGGCCGATCCCGCCCCTCAACCCGCTTCATCGCCGACGCCACAGGCGCCGGAGTCGCTCGCCGAGGCGGCGCTCAACGCCGCGCAGCAGGCCGTGACGTCGCTCGGTCAGGAGGCCGGAGTGGCCGGATCGGCGGCGGGCGGCGTGCAGCCGTTCGAGCCGGCGCCGTTGACAAAGCCTGATTCGGCCGACGCGCCGGCCAAGGGGATCGACCTCCTCTCCGACGTCAATCTCAACGTCAAGATCGAGCTCGGGCGGACGCGGATGCTCGTCGAAGATGTTCTGAAGCTCAACGAGGGCGCCGTGGTGGAACTCGACAAGCTCGCGGGCGACCCGGTGGATGTGTACGTCAACGACCGGCACATCGCGCGGGGCGAGGTGCTTGTGCTCAACGACAACTTCTGCGTGCGGATCAACGAGATCATCAACCAAGTCGGGGATGCGGAGGGCCGGTCGGTGTAGTGCGGTTCGTTCCGGGCGGAGCCCGGAGTACGCGGCCAGGAGGGCCGGTGGTGTGCCGAGGATGAAGCGGACAATCTGGTGCGGCCTGCTGGCGTGCGCGGCGGCGCTGTCGTCCGCGATGGCGCAATCGCCCGGCGCGGAATCGAAGTCGCTGGGAATGCCGGTTGCCGTTCGACGCGGGTCCATCGAGGCGGCGACCGAGCCCGCGAAGCCGTCGAATCTCATTGGCTCAACGATTCTCCCGCTGGCGGGGGTGCTGGGGTTGGCGGTGGTGGGGGGCAGGCTGATCCGCTCCGCGGCGAGGCGGTCGGGTTCGTTGCGATCGGCGATCGGGGCGGGCGGGCGTGCACCGTCGGGGATTCTCGAGGTCATCGGGCGATACCCCGTGAGCCGGGGGGCAACGCTGGTCCTGCTGAAGATGGACACGCGGATCCTGCTACTGTCGCAGACGGCCGGAGGGCGCTTCGGCGCGGGAGCGGGGTTCGCCACGCTGGCCGAGATCACGGATCCGGAAGAAGTGGCCTCGATCCTGATCAAGTCGAGGGACGCCGAGGGGGACTCGCTGGCGGAGCGGTTCCGTTCGATGCTCCACCGGTTCGACCGGCAGATGGAGCCGCCCGCGGCGGAGGGGGGCCGGAACAAGATTCCCATCATTGATCTGACCAAGCGTGAGCCGCGGGCGACCGGGCCCCTCAAGGCCCGGCTTGCGAAGGCAAGGACCGGGGTGGTCGCATGAGGGCGATGTGGCGGGCCATCGTGGTGGCGCTGCTGATGGTGATTGCTCCGGCGCTCGGGCAGGGCACTGCTCTCCCCGCGCCAACGCCGGAACTGCCGACCCTCAGCGTGGAGCCGCCGGCGATCTCGGGGCCGGGCTCGCTCAACCCGATCGATCTGATGGCCAGCGCGGCGCAGGCGCTACCGGGGAAGGGAAGCCAGGGTGAGTCGGACCGTCCGCGGGGGCTCTCGACCGTCCTGAACATCATGCTGCTTCTGACGGTGATCGCGCTGGCGCCGTCGATCATCCTGATGACGACGTGCTTCGTGCGGATCCTGATTGTGCTGACGCTGCTGCGGCAGGCGCTGGGCACGCAGTCGCTCCCGCCGCCGCAGGTGACCATGGGCCTGGCGCTGTTCATGACAATCCTCGTGATGGCCCCGACGGGGGAGCGCATCTACAAGGAGGCGATCGTCCCGTACAACCAAGGTCAGGTGGAGAGCTACGACCAGCTCTGGGACCGTGCCAAGCAGCCGATGCGTGACTTCATGTTCGCGCAGATCGAGGCCTCCGGCAACTGGTCCAGCCTCTACATGGTCCTGAACTACCGCGGCGTGGACACCAGCAAGCCCGAAATGCTGACCCGGGCCGATGTTGACATGGTCTCGCTGATCCCCGCCTACATGCTCAGCGAGCTCAAGACCGCGTTCCTGATGGGCTTCCGCATCTACCTGCCCTTCCTTGTGATCGACATGGTGATTTCAACCATGCTCATCTCCATGAGCATGATGATGCTCCCGCCCGTGCTGGTCAGCCTTCCGTTCAAGCTCCTGCTTTTCGTTCTTGTCGACGGCTGGCAACTGGTCGTCGGCAGCCTGATGACGAGCTTCGTGCAGCCCGCCGCGCCGGCAGTGTCGTCAATTCTTCAAGGATTGAGCCCGTACATCACCTAGGAGTCGCCGGATGCAGTACGACGAGACGGCGGTGATGATGGCCCGCGACATGCTCCTGATCGCGCTGAAGATCGCGGCGCCGATTCTCGCGGCGGGGGTCATCGTCGGTCTGGTCGTCAGCATCGTTCAGGCGGTCACCTCCATCCAGGATCAGACGCTCACGTTTGTACCGAAGATCGTCGTGATGATCCTCGCCGCGGCCGTGCTGCTCCCCTGGATTGTCGCCAAGCTTGTGGATTACGCGTCGGATCTGCTCTGGCTGGTGTCCAGCCAGTGATCCCCGTCCGCTTTCCCGGTGTGCACGGATGAACCATGCTCTCCCTCGAGCCCTTCGCCCAGCACCTTGTTCCCTTCTCCCTGGTCGTCGCGCGGCTGGCCGGGCTCTTTTTCTTCACGCCGCTTCTGGCCAACCGGACCCTGCCGCGACGATTCCGGGCGTTGCTGGCCGTGATGTTCGCGGCGGCGGTGTATCCCGCGCTCCCGGGCGGGATGCACGAGAGCCCGCCGGTTTCGCTGGTGGACCTTGGGCCGATGCTCCTGGCCGAGACGCTCATCGGCGTTGTGATGGGGTTCATTGCGGGATTGCCGATCATCAGCCTCGACATGGCCGGCGTGATCGCTGGGCACCAGATGGGCATGGGCCTCGGTCGGGTGTACAACCCGGACCTGGGCGAGGACACGGACTCGATCGGGCAGGTGCTGATGTACATCGGCCTGGCGACGTTCGTGGCGCTGGGCGGGCTCGACGCGGTGTTCCTGGCGCTGGTGTTTACCTTCGAGCGGGTGCCGATCGGGGCGATGTCGGGCGCCGCGGGGCAGGGCACGCTCGCGGGGGCGCCGATCGAGTCGATCATCGGGATCCTCACGAGCGGAACGGAGCTGGCCCTCCGGGTCGCGGCGCCGGTGCTGTGCGGCGTGTTCGTGGTCATGATCGCGATCGGGCTGCTGGGCAAGACCATGCCGCAGATCAACATCATGAGCGTGGGGTTCACCATCAAGCTGTTCATGGGACTGGCGGTGCTCGCGCTCGCGATGGCCGCGATTCAGCAGGTGAGCAGTGAGGAGATCGAACGGGTGTTGCGGTTGATTGTTCATTGGGGACAGGCGATGACCCCGGCGGAGGCGGGCACCGATGGCTGAGGACCTCGGCGAACGCACGGAGCTCCCGACGGCACGCCGCCGGCAGGAGGCTCGCGATGAGGGGCGCGTCGCCAAGAGCAGCGAGTTCGCGGCGAGCGTGGAGCTCATCGGCGCGGTGATTCTGCTCGCGGCGCTTGGCGGGTTTGTCATGTCCGGCCTCGGGGTGCTTATCCGTCGCGCGCTCGAGAACCAGACACCGGGCGACCCCGTCACCATCGACAGCGTCAAGCCGCTGGTGGTGCAGGCGATCGCGGATGCGGCGGCGGTCACCGGCCCGATCGTGCTGGCGATGTTCGTCATCGCGGCGTTGAGCCACTACGTGCAGGTCGGCTGGCATGTCACGGCCGAGCCGCTGAAGCCCAAGTTCTCGAGGCTCAACCCCGCGGCGGGGATCAAGAAGTTCGTGAACCTGCGGAACCTGGTGAAGACGGCGCTCAACTGCGTCAAGCTGGTGCTGATCGGTCTGGTCGCCGGCCTGGTGATCCGCAAGCACCTGGGCACGATCTCGGCCTTGCCCGTGCTCGGGGCCGCCCCGGCGCTGTTCAAGGCGCTGCTCGTGTGCCTGGAGCTGGCGGCCTGGCTGCTCATCCTCATGCTCGTGTTGGGCATCATCGACCTGATCTACCAGCGGTGGCAGTTCACGCGCGACATCCGCATGACGCGTCAGGAGGTCAAGGATGAACGCCGGTCGGTCGACGGCGATCCGGACGTCAAGGCCCGCCGGCTCCGCATGGCCCGCGACATCGCGCTGCAGAGGCTTCAGCACGCCGTCCCCAAGGCCGACGTGATAGTCACCAACCCGACGCACTTTTCTGTGGCGCTGCAGTACGACCAGGACGCCATGCGGGCCCCGAAGGTCATCGCCAAGGGGGCCGATGAAATGGCGTTCCGCATCCGTCAGCTCGCCGTTGCCAACGGCATCCCCATGGTCGAGCGCCCGCCCCTGGCCCGAGGCTTGTACTGGGGCGTTCGCGTGGGGCAGGAGATCAAGCCCGAGTTCTACGAGGCCGTTGCCGAGGTTCTCGCGTACGTGTACCGGCTCAAGGAGAAGGCAGCCTGATCGAAGCGCCCCGGCGGCGCTGATCGTTCCTTTGACGTAGCCCATGGCCAAGATCCCCGCCAAACCCGGCACGCGACCCGCCTCCCCGGCGCCGTCCGCCCCCCGCCCCGCGGGCAAGCCGGCGACCAGGGGCCTGTCCGCCCAGCGGTCCCTGCTGCCGCCGTGGGCGCAGAAGCTCCGCCAGTACCGGGGCCTGCTCGTTCCCATCGGCTTCATCTCGATGCTGATCGTGCTGCTGGTGCCCATCCCGCCGTGGCTGATGGACGTCCTGATCTGCGCGAACATCAGCCTCGCCGTGGTGATCCTGCTTACGACGGTCTACATGGACCACCCGCTGGACTTCTCGGTCTTCCCTTCGCTGCTCCTGGCCACCACGCTGCTCCGCCTTGTGCTGAACATCGGCTCCACCCGGCTCATCCTCACGGCGGAGGGGGCGACGCCGGAGGAGGCGGCCTACGCGGCGGGTCATGTCATCGAAGCGTTCGGCAGCTTCGTGGCCGGCTCGTCGCTGTTTGTCGGGATCGTCATTTTCCTGATCCTCGTCATCGTTCAGTTCGTGGTCATCACCAAGGGTGCGACCCGGATCAGCGAAGTCGCGGCGAGGTTCACGCTCGATGCCATGCCCGGCAAGCAGATGGCCATCGACAGCGACCTGAACGCGGGCATCATCACCGAGGCCGAGGCCCGGGAGCGGCGCGACCTCATCCGGCGCGAGGCCGACTTCTTCGGCGCCATGGACGGTGCCTCCAAGTTCGTGCGGGGCGACGCCGTGGCGGGGATCATCATCACCGTCATCAACGTGCTCGGTGGGTTCGCCGTCGGCATGATCGATCGCGGCTGGGACCCCGCCCAGACAGCGGAGGTCTTCACCAAGCTCACGATCGGCGACGGCCTGACGTCGCAGATCCCGTCCTTCGTCATCGCCATCGCCTCCGCCCTCATCGTGACGCGTTCGGGTTCCAAGGCCCAGCTCGGGAACGAGCTGACCGATCAGATCATCAGCCAGCCACAGGGACTCATCATCACCGGGTCGTTCCTCGTGCTGCTCTCGTTCACGCCTCTGCCCACCATCCCCCTCATCATGACCGGGCTCGGGCTTGGCGCCTTGGCGTGGATCATGATGCGGACCAAGCGAAAGACGGAACAGGCGAGCGCCGCAGCGCCCGCCGCGGCCGTAAACGAACCGCCGCCGGTCGAGACCCTGCTGAAGGTCGACACCCTCGAACTGGAAGTGGGCTTCCAGCTCGTTTCGCTGGTGGATGCGGCCCAGGGTGGAGACCTGCTCGACCGCATTTCCGCCATTCGCCGGCAACTCGCCCAGGAGATGGGACTGGTCATGCCGCCGGTCCGCATCCGCGACAACATCCAGCTCTCGGCCAGCGAGTACAGGGTGAAGATCCGCGGCAACCCGATCGCTGCCGGCTCGGTCCGGCCGGGCAAGCTGCTCGCGATGGACTCCGGCCTTGCCAGCGGCCCCCTCGACGGCGGCGAACGCACCCGCGAGCCCGCTTTCGGGCTCGATGCCTGGTGGATCGAGCCGACGATGAAGGCCCGCGCCGAGACGATGAACTACACCGTCGTCGATGCAACCAGCGTGCTCGGGACCCATCTGACGGAAGTGGTCAAGCAGCATGCCGCGGAGCTGCTCACACGCGAGGAGGTGGCCAACCTTCTCGAGCAGCTCAAGGCCAAGAGCCCCAAGCTCGTCGAGGAGACGGTGCCCGCCGTGGTCAAGCCCGGCGACTTGCAGAAGATTCTGCAGAACCTCCTTCGCGAACGCGTTCCCATCCGCGACCTCGAGACGATTCTCGAAACGCTGGCGGACTGGGGGACCAAGACCAAAGACCTGGATGTGCTGACCGAGTACGTGCGCAACGCGCTGCGGCGAACCATCTGCCAGATCGTGGCCTCTCCCTCGCTCGAGGGCGGCAAGCCGCGGATCGTCTGCGTCACGCTCGACCCGACGCTGGAAGACCAGATCAACAGTTTCATCGACCGCACGAACGCGGGCACGGTCGTCTCCATGCCCGCCCGCATCGCCAGCCATATCTCCCGACTGGTGATCGCCGCCCTGAAGCAGGTCACCGCCGCCGGGCACCAGCCGGTGGTCATCACCTCGCCCCAGGTTCGGGCCGTCGTGCGGCAGCTTCTCGAGCCGCAACTCCCGATGGTGCAAGTACTTTCGTACAACGAGATCATCCCGACCGTCGAGGTTGAATCGCTCGCTCTCGTGTCCGATGAGCAGTCCAAGGAGGTGGTCGCGGCGGCGTGAAGCCGATCGAAGCCACAGCCCGTGCCGAGGATCGCGCGCCCGCCGCATCGCGTAGCGGGGGGCCGACTTGCATCCGCCGTTCAGATGTGTATCCTCTGCACGTCTTGATCGAACGTTCACAAGGGCAGGATGCCCGGCGAACACTGGCAGGCCATGGATGGCTGAATGAACCTTCGAACGTACCGCGCTCGAACGATGGGTGATTGCCTGGCCGAGGTCAAGAAGGACCTGGGCAAGGACGCTGTCATCCTGCACACGCGGACCTACAAGGTCGGCGGGGTTCTCGGCATCGGGGCCAAGCCGATGGTGGAAGTGACCGCCTCGGATGGGGCCAACACGCCGCCGCGGCGAAAGTCGGGCAACATCGCCGCGCTCAGGGCGTACACGGCTCAGCCATCGCTGGACCTCGGGGCGATCAAGCCGGACCCCGATCGGGCGGCGCAGAACGCCGCGGCCAGGAACGAGCGCGCGATGCCGGTCCCGGCGCCAACGGATGCCGTCGAGGCCGAACCCCCGGTGGTGGTGACGGTGCCGCAACGGATGCCAGTGGTTCGCACGGGTGCGACTGTTGAAGCCCAGGAGTTGCGATCCGGAGCTTCCACGTCGGCCCAGGCCGTGGCGGTGCACTCACCTCCTTCCCCCGCGTCCTCCACAGTCGGGGACCGCGTCCTGACGGAGGAGATCGCATCGCTCAAGCGGATGGTGGGCCAGATCCTTCAGTGCTCGCGGCAGACGGCGGTGCGGGTTTCACGCGAGGGCGGGCAGGGCTTCTCTCCCGCCACGCTCCCCGATCCGCTGTTTCAGCCCTACATCCAGATGCTGGAGAGCGACCTGGAGGCGGAACTGGCCGATGAGGTCATAGCCCGTGTTCGCGAAGAACTGCCGGCGCGGGAGCTGGAAACCGCCGATGCCGCCACGATCCGTGCGTCGCTCGTCCGCGCCCTGTGCACACTGATTCGTGTGGAATCCCCGGCGGATGTCGCTTCGGCCCGCGCGCCGGAGAACAGGCCGTTGACGCTCGCCCTCGTCGGTCCGACCGGCGTGGGCAAGACCACCACCATCGCCAAGCTCGCCGCGACGTTCAAACTTCGGCAGGGGCGTCGCGTGGGGCTGATCACTTGCGACACGTACCGTATCGCCGCGGTGGACCAGCTCCGGACCTACGCGGAGATCATCGGGTTGCCGCTCAAGGTCGCGATGAGCCCGGCGGACATGGCCTCGTGCTGCCAATCGCTGGACGATTGCGATGTGGTGCTGGTGGATACCGCCGGCCGTTCGCCCCGCGATTCGGGGCGGCTGGACGAGCTACGTCGATTCATCGCCGCGGCCGAGCCGCACGAGACGCACCTCGTGCTCTCCAGCGTGTCGAGCCGATCGGTCATGCTGGAAGCGGCGGGCCGGTTCATGCCGATCAGGCCCGACCGACTGATCTTCACAAAGCTCGATGAGGCCGTGAGCTACGGCACCCTCTTCTCCGTCGCCCGCAAGATTGATCTGGGACTTTCGTACATCACCACAGGGCAGGAAGTCCCCGACCACATCGAACCCTCAAGGCCGGAGCGGCTGGCCGAACTGCTGCTCGCGGAGAAGGGGGCCGCGCCGTGAGCCAGGCCCTCGTCCCGCCGACCTCTCCATTGGACCAGGCCTCGAGGCTGCGCGCCATGGTGGAGACAGCGGCCGCGGCGCCATCGCCCCGGCGTGCAAAGGTGTTGACGGTGTCGTCGGGCAAGGGCGGCGTGGGGAAGACGACAGCGTGTGTGAGCCTGGCCATCGCGATGACGCAACTCGGCTGGAAGACCACGCTGCTCGACGCGGACCTTGGAATGGCCAACGCGGATGTGCTCTGCGGGTTGTCCCCGACGCGTCGGCTCGAGCAGTTCGTGGGCGTGCAGGATCAAGCCGGGTTGGGCCGGGGGAGCATCCGGGCCGACCTTCGGGAGATCGCGGTGGACGCTCCGGGAGGGTTCCGCCTCATCCCCGGCTCGGTCGGCGTAGCGAGGATGGCGGAACTGGCCGGGCACGAGCGGGCCCGCCTCATGAGCGCCCTGGACCAGGTGGAGGACGGCACGGAGCTCCTGATCGTGGATACCGGCGCCGGCCTGGGGCGCGAGGTGCTGGCGTTCATGCAGTCCGCGGACCTCGCCCTGGTGATCGCCACGCCCGAGCCGACCTCCATCGCCGACGCCTACGCCCTGATCAAGTGCTCGCTCGTCGGCACGCCGCGGCCCTCGCGGGTGGCCCTGGTTGTGAACCAGGTGTCGAGCAAGAAGGAGGCGGAATCGGTGCACGCGAGGATGGCGGCGGTGTGCGCGAGGTTCCTGCATTATCGGCTCCCCTGTTTGGGTTGGATCGCGCAGGATTCGCAGGTTGGGGCGGCGGTCCGGAGGCGGACACCCCTGATACTCGACGAACCCCGCTGTCCGGCGAGCCGGGATCTTCGTAGGTTGGCTTGCGTGCTTGTGGAGAATCTCGAACTTCGTCACGCTTCGGACCCGCGGGCGGCGGGCAGGCTCTCGGGCCTGTCAGGTCTCTGGTCGCGTCTGACTTTGCGCGGAAGTTGAACGTTTGTACGGGAGCGATCTCAGCGATCGTGAATTTGTGCGTGAAATTGTCAACAGAACGTCGATTGGCCCGCCACGTGCGACGATAAAGCCCGCACGGCTGTCGGTGCGCCGCGGACCGGAGGGATGCGTTCGTGAGTTCCGGGACAACGTCACGTCTGATCGCCTCGTGCCTGGGGCTCGCCGGGTTCGCGGTGGCAATCGTTTCGGGATTGGCGTCGGAGAACCCGGCCAGCCGCGTGCTGGGGGCGGCCTTGGTGTGCATGGTCGCGTGCCATCTGGTCGGGCTGGGCATCGGCATGGTGGGGGAGCGGGTCGTCGAGAGTTACCTGCGTCAGTACAAGGCCGCTCGCCCTGTGGAGGGCGGCGGTGCTCCGGGGGGCACGGAAGGGGCGGCGTAGCCGCCGACTTGCACGCGGGCGAAAGTCTGTATACTTCGCCCGCTGCGGACCCAGGACGGGTCGCTTTGATCGAATCGCCGCGAACGGTTGGACGCGGCAGCAGAGTGGATGGCTAAGGAGTGGCCGATGACAGCAACCCGGCAAGGCAAAGTTCGGTCGTCTTCGCGCCGAGGCGTTCGCCTTGAAGCGTCCAAGACGCGCACGCCTCTCGACAAGAAACCGATCCAGGAAATCTGGAACGAGTACCAGACGGTGAAGGACGACCCGGCCAAGGCCGAGCCGATCCGGAACTTCCTCATGGAAAAGTTCCTTCCCCTCGTGCGCTACAACGCGGAGCGCATCTACACGCGGCTCCCGGACGAGGTGGACGTCGAGGACCTCATGTCCGCGGGAATCTTCGGGTTGATGGACGCGATCGACGCGTTCGACCTGGACCGCAACGTGAAGTTTGAAACGTACTGCGCCCCCCGAATCCGCGGCGCCATCCTCGATGAGCTGCGCGCCATGGACTGGGTGCCCCGCTTGGTGCGCCACCGCACGGCGAAGGTCGAGTCCGCGCGTCAGAAGTTCGAGATGGCCAACGGCCGACCCCCGACCGACGCCGAGCTGGCCCAGAAGCTGAACCTGCCGCACGAGGAGTTCGACAAGGTCAAGCGCGATTCCTCCGCCGTCAGCACGCACAGCATCACGCGCAAGTTTGCCGCCAGCGACGGCTCTCGCGAACTCCGTGAAATCGACATCGTCCGTGACGACGCCGACTCCAACCCGCTGCGCGAAATGCAGCGCCGGGACCTGAAGGACCTGATCACCAAGGGGCTTTCGCGGGCCGAGCGGCTCATCGTCATCCTGTACTACTACGAGGGCATGACTATGAAGGAAATCGGGGCCACGCTGGACCTCTCTGAGTCCCGCGTCAGCCAGATGCACAGCTCGATCCTCGCCCGGCTCAAAGCCCAGATGCAGCACCGGTCAAAGGAACTCGAGCCGATCGAGACCTGAGCCCGAAGCTCCGAAAGATCCAAGGCCGCTCCGATCGTCGGGGCGGCCTTATCGTTTGGGGATGGCCCGTTCATCGCCGGTCAACGCGTGCATCGCCCTGGGCTCCAACGTGGGCGATCGGCTCGCCTCCATCGAGTCGGCGATGCAAGCCCTCGGGCAGCTCGGGGAGGTTCTGGCACGATCCACGATTGTCGAGACCGAGCCCGTGGGCCCGGTGTCGCAGGGGCCATTCCTGAACGCCGCGGCGATCGTCGCGACACGACTGGAGGCGAAGCAGCTTCTCCTATCGCTTCTCGATATCGAGAGGCGTCTCGGTCGCGATCGGAAGAATGCCCCGCGCTGGGGGCCGCGAGTGATCGACCTCGACCTGATCCTGTACGGGGAGGACGTTGTTGTGGAAGAGGGATTGACCGTCCCGCATCCGCGGATGCATGAGCGAATGTTCGTGCTGGGCCCGTTGGCGGAAGTGGCTGGCCGGATGCGCGTGCCCACGCTCAACGCGACCGTCGCCGAGTTGCGGGATCGGCTGGCCGCGGCGGGAACTTCGCGGACAGTGGGGGGGTCGAACTGACATGCGCTTCTGGCTGGCCATCGTCGTGGTCTTGGCGTTCGGCGCGATCACAGTCGCGCAGGACAAGCAGGCCGTTGAGCCCGTGCCGGCTGATCTCTTCCTGTCTGATCTGAAGGAGGCGTATGCCAAGCCATTTGCCGATGAAGTGGTGATTCGCCTGCGTACACCCTCCGGCGATCGATCGGACACCGTCACGGTTCGGATTGATCCGGGCCCGCCCGGCGAGCGGAAGGGGCCTCAGGCGGTGTTGTTGGAAATGGGTCCGCTGCGTGTGCACATTGCGGGCGGGACGCTGACAGCGATCAGCACCCAGGTGGCCGACAAGGTGTACCGGAAAACGTTTGCCGGCGCGATCACGCCGGCGAAGCTGGCGGAGCTGCTGCCGCCGTTGCTTCTGCCGCAACTGGCCATCGTCAATCCCGAGGATGAGAGGCTGTCATCCCCGTTTGAGGTGCTGCGCGGCGTGGCGTGGTCCGATGCGGTGGTGGACGAGTCCGCGCGCCCCATGACGGTCACGATGCGGGGGAAGGGTTCCACGGGATCAATCGCGTTGACGTCCCTGGTCAGCACCATGCGGCTTTCCAAGGTGTCGGCGACCGTCAAGCGAGCCGGGGCGGAGATGCAGGTGGATATGACGGTGCGATCGGTCGAGCCCGGCGACCCCGCACGCTGGGCGATTGCGACGGAGGGCCGCCAGGAGGTGGCATACTTGACCGAACTGCGGCCCACGCCGCGCCCGCTGGAGATCCCGGGCGGCCCTCCACCGCCTCAGTGAGCCGACCACGCACGACGCCGCGAGACCTCATACGTGCCATCCTGAAATGCAAACGGCACCGAGCCTGGGCACGGTGCCTTCACGAGTCATGCGCCGGGTCGCGGTGCAGGGATCAACCCGCCTCGGCACGCGGGTGCGCCTGGTTGTAGGCGTTGGTCATGCGCTGCGTCGTCAGGTGGGTGTACACCTGGGTCGTGGAGAGCGACTGGTGGCCCAGCAGCTCCTGGACGCTCCGCAGGTCCGCGCCATTGTCGAGCAGGTGCGTCGCAAAGCTGTGCCGGAGCGTGTGCGGGCTGATGGTCGGGTCGAGGCCGACCTGCTTCAGGTACTTGTCCAGCTTGCGGCGAACCGAGCGGGAGCTCAACCGGCCCCCGTGCTTGTTGACAAACAGCGGACGGCGGGCACGCCCTTCGGCCCAGGCGCCGTTGAACCGCGTGTCGGTCCGCATCTGGTCCATGTACCGCTTGATGGCGGCCAGGGCGTGCGAACCGAGCGGCACGATGCGTTCCTTCTTGCCCTTGCCCTTGACCTTGAGCGCCTCGCCGGGCAGGTCGATGTCCTCGAGTTCCAGCCCGACCAGCTCGCTCACGCGGATGCCGGTCGAGTACAACGTCTCGAGCATCGCCCGGTCGCGCAGGCCGAGGACTTCCCGTTCATCCGGCGCCGACAGCAGTTTCTCGATCTGCTCGATCGAGATCGCCTTGGGGAGCCGCTTGCTCTGGCGGGGTGTGCGGATGAGGGTCATCGGGTTGGAGTCAGAAAGGTTCCGCCTGTCCGCCCACTTGAAGAACGACCGGAGGGTCGCGATCTTCCGGGCCATGGTGGCGGCGGAGTAGTGCTGCTCGCCCAGGTGGTTCAGGAACGCGCGGATGGTGTCCGCGCTGGCGGAGCAGATGATGCGCGAGACGGTTGCCGGGATACTGCCGGCGACGCCGGAGGGGCCGGGCTTCTTGCCGCCGGCGGCCTTGACGGCTTCCTCCCGCTGGCGGAGGGCGTCGGCTTCCTTGGCGGCATCGATGGTGATGCCGTGCTCCTTGGCGAGGAACTCAACGAACTGACGGAGGTCGGCGCCGTAGCAGCGGGCCGTATAGGGGCTGAAGTGCCGCTCATCCATCAGATAGCTGGCGAAGGCGTCGGTCAGTGGGAGCGTGGACATGGTGGCGAACTCCTGGCGGTCACTGCATCTTCCGGTCCGCGAACAACTGCGTTATCCGTGCTGATCGGCCGGGTCAGGGGCTGTGTTGAGTCCGAGTTGCTTCGGACCCAAAAGTCTGTCGTGGGCACGCGCGGCACGACACTCTCGGACCGGCAGAATCTGCGCCCATCCGTGCGGCGTCGATTCGGGCGGTCCGGCGTCCGGGCGCACGTGCTGGGGAATCGGGTTCGTGTCGATTGCCGGGTCACTCGAGGCTCCGGCCCATGGTCGGGCCGGAACGGGGAGGGGGGGCCGCGACATCAGGGCTGTTGTTCGCTATCCGCGACGGGCACCCGTGCCATCCGGATCCACTCGTGCTGGAGCAGCCGGTTGACGCCGTGCCAGGCGCCGAACTCGCAGAACAGATCCATGCTCGCCAGGAATCGCCTCCACCCCAGGGCCGTCCGATCGTCGTGCCGCCCCGCCGCGTACGCCTTGATGTCCATCATCACCTGGTGGTTCTTGCCGTCGAGATATTCCGACACGACCGAGGCGGGCGCGTTGGCGTAGGCGCTGCGGGGGAAGTACGAGTAGTCCGTCGGCTGGTACGTGAGCTTGCGTGGATCAACGGCGGAGCTGCTCGTCGGTCGGCCCTTGAAACCGGGCCGCGTGTAGAGCGCCAGGGCGATCCCCAGCTTGGGTGGGTTGTAGGGGTCGTACGCGGTGATGGAGCCCACCAGGAGCGCATCAACGCCGAGCGCCTTGGCCAGGGCCTCGGCCTCTTCCGGCCGGGTCAGTTCCTGCAGGTCCAGCGCACGCATGGCCGCGATCGTCCGATTGAGCGGCAGGCACCGCACGCCGCGAACCTGCGACGCCGCGCCGACCACCTTGTCGCTCACCATGTACGGATCGGCAACGGTCGTGCCCGACTCATTCCGAAGGGGCACGACGGCCCACAGCGCATCACCGCCGGAAGCGTCGTACGGCGCGATGAGAGTCTGCGGCGGCTGGAGCACCTGCTCATGATTCGGCGCGCACGCCGCCACGAGCATCGCCGCCACGAGGGCGACGGTGGCTCTCGCGAAGGCCGCGCACCGGGCCGCCAGGCGGCCGCAGCAGGCGGGCGAGAGAGGAGAGAGCATGGTCTGTTCTGATGTCATGGCGTCCTGCCTGTTCGGGCCGCGGCGTCCTGCGTTGGCCGGTTCAATCAAACCGCGACACGGTCTTTCGATCGCGTCGCAGGAAGGGGACTAGCGGTTCTCTCCGGGCTGAGCCGATTCCTGCCCGGTGGTGATTCGAGAGCCAGAGGGCGTGCGGGGCGAGGCCGGATTGGCCGTGGGCGTCGCGACCGGTGTCGCGGTGTAGGCGGTCGACGACTTCATGTTGAGCGCGGCAAGCTGCACGATCTGGGTGGTGTCCATCGACCAGATGTTGTCGATCCCGCCACGATCGGAGACGAAGAACAGCCGGTTGCTCGGCCCCCACGCCGGCATGAGATTGACCGCGGAGCCGGCCGAGAGGCTGATGCGGCTGTTGCCGTTGACGTCGGTGATCCAGAGGTCGGCCGACGACGGCCGGCTGTCCGTGCTCTGGGCCCACTGCTGGGGGTTGGGAACCGTCGCGAACGCGAGCCACTGCCCGTCGAGGCTCCAGGCGGGGTTGATGCACGCGGCGATGGGGGATGAAGCGATTTCCGTCAGGTTGTCGGCCTGGCCATCGCGGTAATCGACGGTCCAGATGCTGAAGGCACGGTCGCCCCGCTCGCGAGACTTCTGGAACGCGATCTTGTCCGCGCCGTTGGCGCCGGAGCCGGGCACGGGGCACCACGTGGGGAACAGTCCGTAGCACACGAACGAGGCCACGCCGGAGTTGCCGACCTCGGTCGTCCAGATTTCCCACTGGTTGCTGACCTCGCCCAGACGGCAGAACGCGATGCGCGAGCCGTCGGGCGACCACGTCGGGTGCAGGTCGTCGGCGGAGTTGTTCGTGAGCTGAATGGCCCGTCCGCCGGTGATGGGCATCACGAAGATGTCCCAGTTCCCCGCGCGGTTCGAAGCAAAGGCTACGCGCGTTCCATCCGGGCTGATCTTGGGCATCACGTCGTTGGCCGGGTCGTTGGTGAGCTGGCTCACCACGCGGCTGTCAACGTTCTTCACGTAGATATCCGCGGTGAACCGGTGCTGCGTGCTGCTGTAGACGATGCGCCGGCCGTCACGGGAGATATCAGGGTCGAAGTCCGCGCCCTCGAGCGCGAAGCTGACCTGCTTGAGGTTCGCGCCGCCGATCTTGGAGGTCTCTGCGCCCTGGGGCGTCATGGAACGTGCGAGCACTTCGCCGTAAAGGTTGAGCGCCGCGTTCGAGGGCTGCCCCGCGGGCAGCGGCTGCGCGTGCAGCGTCATGACTGAGTCCGACGCGGCGGGCCCGCCCACCAGCGATGTCGAGATCGGGTCAATGCTGATCGTCCCCGACGCATTGCGCGGTTGCGCAGAGACCTGCGCCGACGGCGTGTCGTACCGGACCGGGGTCGCGGCGGTTCCGCGGACCGGCTGGCCGGCATCGGGACGCTGGGGCTGGTTCGGGCCGGTGCCCATGGTGGTGTAGGTGCCCGGCGCCATCTCGCAGCCGGCCATTCCGACCAGAGCAACGAGCGCCAGTGCGAGTGTTCCAGTGCGGGGGGCGAGGTGGGGGGTGGTGTTCATGGGCGAAGTCTCCGATGGGGTGCCTTGTCCGCTCCGGGAGGGGCCGGGACGGGCGTGGTGCCCGAGTCCGGCGCGGCCAACAAGCCGAGACTCCGTCTGGGCTTTTATCGGACCGGCCCAAAGACCCTCTTGAAGGGCCGCCGACCCGTTCGGCTTCACCATCGGACGTTCCGATAGCCTCCATGAGTCCCAATAGCTCTTGGTCCGCAAATCGCCGGAAACACCGTCCAACGGGCGGAAAAACAAACCGAGGGGGGCCCCACCATGGAGCCCCCCTCAGTGCGTTGGTAACAGGGTTGTCAGTCTTGGCGGTCGCGGGCGAAGATCGCGGGTGAGTCGCCGGGCCGGAGCCACCGGGCGTGCCGGCCGCGGGGGCCGCTGGTGGCGACGAGATGGTCAAGGTAGCGGCCGAGGGAATCTTCGCTGAAGCCCGAGAGGAACGAGGTGGTGGCGGTGGGGTTGATGGTGATGATGCGATCGACGACCTGCTCCCGGGTCAACCGCGACGATGTCGAGCTGCTCTCCAGCGGCTCGGAGGTGCGCCCAGGGGCGCCGGCTCCGTGCATGAATGGTCTCCGGTTCGCCGCCCGCAGAACGGGTCGGGCGGCGAGTGTGGGATATCGGGATCACGTCGCGGGATTCTTCAACGAGCGTTCCTGCGATCGGGGTTCGAGGTCGAAACCTGCGCGGCGAAGGGCGCAAGGTCGATCGCCGACCAACGCGGCGCATGATTCGCCGCGAGGCGGGGCTACGCTGCTGCGATGCAGCGGTACTTTCTGCAAGAAAAAGTGATCGAGGCGGAAAGCGGTGGGGCGGTGTTCGCCGCGCTGGACGATCGCAACGTCCTGGCCGACCCGGCCCCGGTTGCTTGGTCGGGTCGGCGCGTGATCCGATCGGGGTGGATGGGTGACACACCGACATCGCTCGAGTTCCGATCGTGGGGCAAAGAGGCATGGGCGAAGCTCGAGGCGTGGTGCGATGCGATCGCGCCGGGGCTTGAACGCGCGCAGGGCGTTGCCTGCCTCTGGCCCCATCCGCGCCACGTGCTGTCAGATGTTCAGTCGTGCGTGACCTTTCTGAAGAAGCGCTCAGGGCAGAGGTTCGAGGTGCTGCTCGATCCCGCCGGGCTGTTGACCGAGGCGATGCTGCCGCGAGCGGAGGACCACCTCACGCGGGCAATGGAAGCGCTCGCCGGGCACGACAACGTAAAGGCCGTGGTGGTTTCAAATGTTGAACCGGCGGGCGAAGGCCTGCTTCGTGCGTGCGAAACAGGGCGAGGAGTGCTGCCGGAGGGCCTGGTGCGGATGGTGGCGGAGCGAGTGCCACCGGGCAAGGTCGTGGTGGAGTTGAATGCCGCGGCGGTGGGGGGCCGCTAAACTGCTGGCCGATTCGCAGGAGTGAACCATGGCGGAGCCCGTGAAGCCGGACCATCCAACGTTTCAGATTGTCAAGGACGCTTTCCCCGGGAAGCGGTTCCGGGCGACGGAGTTCCGCGGCCAATCCACGCTGATCGTCGAGCCGGCGGACCTGCACGAGGTCATGGCCTTCCTGCGAAACGACCCGCGCACGGTGTACAACTTCCTGTCCGACGTCGGCGGGATCGACTACCTGAACTACCCCGCCAAGCCGCTGGGCCGGTTCGCCGTCTTCTACAACCTCATCGCGTTCGACCGCGACGACCGGTTCTTCGTGAAGGTGTTCCTCGACCCCTCGCTGCCGACCGACGGAATCACCGAAGACCCGGCGCTGTACCTCGACAGCGTGACGGACATCTGGCCCGGCGCTGAATGGCCCGAACGCGAAGTCTTCGACATGTACGGCATCCGCTTCCGCAACCACCCGGACTTGCGCCGAATCCTCACATGGGAGGACTACCCCGCGCACCCGCTGCGGAAGGACTACCCGCTTCGCGGCCGCGGCGAACGCGAGCAGTACAAGGTCGTCGACCGAACCGACGCGTAACAAAGCAGTCTCGCAGGTGGCCCGCCTCGCCGAGGCGTGCGCAAGCCAACAAGGTGGCCCGCCACTCCGAGGCGAGCAAGTTCCAACCCCCCTCGTAGTCGCGGCACGTATGACTTCAGATGGTAAGCATGGCTTCTGGTGGCACGGATGACCTCTGGTGGCACGGGTGACGGCGCTTCGCCGACACCCGTGTCGCACACCCAAGACGTCCAACTCCCACGCTCCCTACGAACACCCCGCCGCACCACTTTTGTGAGGACAGCAAGGTGTTGGCACGGCGGTTGTGCCATCTGCCAGTGCGAAACCACGCCCCAGGTCGCGGCGAGCCGTCGATCCACTTGGCGATTGACCTTTACAGTTGTGTCTCGCGAGACCGTCTCACCGCGGCGAAACCCCCGCCGGCTGCCGCACTTGCACCGTGTTTTTCTCCAGGTCCCACGTCAGCCACGCTGCCGTGGTCGGACTGGCCGCGGCGGGGTCGAACATGGTCACGATGCCGCCGGTGTTCGCGCGGGCCTCGATGCGACGGGCCAGCGCATCGTACGTCAGCGTGTCCGCGATCAGTTCGCGAACAGGCGGGCGGGGCTGTTCCGGCGTGCGCGGCGGACCGGAGGCGGCGTACACGCTTCCCGTCGCGACGGCGGTGTGCAGTTCGAGGCCGCGCCCGGCATCGCCCAGCGAGGCATCCTGGTTCTTGAAGTTCGCGGTGATGCCATCGCAACGGATCTCCGTGACCTGGCCATCCTTCAAGGCCCGATGGATCACGTTCACACCATCCACCATCTTCATGACCGTGTCGCCCGTCGGTTGCTTGGCCGCGTGGAGCGATGTCGTCCACGTGAAGAGCGAAGTACCCCGGGCGTCGCCGCCGAGGTCGCGGGTTCCCGGTGCCGGGCTGCTGGCCGCGGCGGACTGGTCGAGCAGGAGGAACTTGCCCGTGCCGGGAACATCGAGCGTTCCCTTGTCGTTGTTCGCCAGGATCGACGGGCCTTCGAGGTACGAGAGCTTCTGGAGCACGCCCGCGGCGTAGGAACGTGATTCGATCTTCGCGTTCACGCCGCCCTCGCGATCGAGGATGGAGCCGAAGAGTTCAGCAGCAAGGATCGACCGTTCCGCGGGCGGCGCACCATTGGGTGCATCCGAGGGCTTGCCGGGGCGTGCGGCGAGGATGGAGCGTCCCGGCGTGCCGGGCGAGATAAAGAGCTTGACGCGGTCGGCGTCCGCCTTGTTGCGGGTATCGGCATCGGGCGAGTAGCGAACGGTGGGGCTGCCCCAGCAGTCGATGAGCCCCGCCGCATCGTCGTAGGTCATGCGCCGCGTCCAGATGGCGTCGATCGTGGCTTCATCGGAACCGGAAAGCCCGCGGTAGTTGAAGTCCCCGGCGCCGAAGGCGTCGAGGCGTCCCAGCACGCCATCGATGGCGAGCTGGGTTGAAGTGATGGCGCCCTGTTCGACGCCGGGCTGGTTGCGGGCGATCGTGGTGCCATCGCCCACGAGCCAGATCAACTGCTTGCGATGGCCGGACTCGTCAAACCCGAGATCGGCGGTGAGCTCCTGCGTCTGGCCTTCGATGAAGTCGGCCTCGCTCTTGAAGCGAACATCGCCGCGTGCGAGCACCGAGCCGACATCCACCTTGCCCTCGGGCAAGTCGAGCAAGCGGGATTCGAGATAGGTGCCGGCGAGGAACTGGCCGTCGCGCTGGACCGTGAAGCCGTCCTCCGCGCGGACGAACCGCGGACGCGGGTTGGTGATGGTTGCGGTGGGAAGGTCGAAGTCGATGTGCAGCTTTCCGCCCGTCATCGATCCGGTCTCGGTCGAAGCGGCACGGGCATTCCCGGCCAGGTCGATCCACGACACCTCAGGCTTGCCCGCGGCGGACTTCACGAATCCCGCGCCCGCCGCCGCGCTGCTGAACGTGAACCCGCGCCCGGACCCGGCGACATCCCCCTCGACCAACGCCTCGCGAAGGAAGGATGTCAACCCCTTGTCGGTGCTGAGAAAGTTGAACCGACCCCGCTGCGACCAGGAAATGGTCTGGGCGTTCTCGCGTCCATCCGTGAGCGTGCCGGCGCCGGGGGTGGTCACGATCCCCGAGACCAGGTCGGCTTCGATGCGGGTCGTCTCGATGCGTCCGGACTGCGCGGAAGCAAGCGAGACCTTGTCGGAGTCCGCCCCTACGAAGGCAAGCGACCCGGACGTCGCGCCGTACTCGATCGAGCGGGCGAAGCCCGAGAGACCCGCGGCTTCATCGGAAAGGTTGACGCGCCCGCCTTGGTTGGCCGCGAATCGTGCCGCGACGTGGTCGCGTGCGAGTTCGGTCGGCGTCTGCGCGAGAGGGACGATGATGCACGGACCGTCCCAAGCGAGCACAAGCGGCTCGCGAGCCGGGGCTGGCGTGCCCGGGGTCGTGCCGGCGACGGCGGGAGCGGTCGGTGCGACGCCACTGGTCGGAGCAGCGGAGGCCGGCGCCGCGGCCGATGGGGCGGGGTCGTCCTGCGCGAACTGGATGTCCCGTATCGCGTTCTCGGGCAGTTCGTTGTCGATCAAGCGGGCGAGGACCTGGAACGTGTCCGCCGTCAGGCGGCGCGTGGTCTGGGAAGCGACGACGTTGCTGCTGCCGACAAGCCGGTAGATCGTTTCGATCGGGGCGGGCTTCGAAGGCGCTGCGGGTGCATTCTGCGTCGAGCCGGCGAGAGGCGCGGCAGGACTGGCGGGGGCCGCGGTGGAGGCGGTGGATGAAGAACCCTGCCCCGATGCACGGCGCCGCTCGCCCGTCAACGTGAGCTTGCCCTTGCGGAGCACCTCGCCCCGCTCGAGCCGCTGCTGCGGCTGGTTGAACACCAACGAGAGGCCCTCACCCGTGAAGTTCCCGCCGAACCACGTCACGGTGAACGGGTCCGGAGTCGTCAACTGGCCGATCGCGGTTTCGAACGAGAGCGAGGCGGTGCGGATGTCCATCAACGAGGGAAAGGAGTCCGGGTCCGACTTGCCGACCTCGAAGCCTTCCTCAAAGAGTTTGATCCGCACATTGCCCCGGATGGTGCCGGATTCAGGTTCCCGCTGGCCGTCCGAGGCGGCGATCTGCCCGTCGTCGGCGCGGATGTAGAGCGTCCGGCCGCGGTCGAGGAACCGCCAGGCCTGCGGCTTGCGCACGGCGTAGCGGTGGCCCTCCAGGGGGTCCATCGCGTCAAACGTCACGAGCCCGATGGTCTTGGTGGGATCGCGCTTGTCCATCAGATCGAAGCGCGCATCCGTGGCGGGGCCGATGGACTGCCCCCCCTGGCCCAGGGGAACCGCCGCGAGATCGCCCGGCCGACGGAGGTCCGAAGGCGGCGAGGCGGGCGAAGGGCGGCTGCCGCCGAAGATCACGAAGTACGCAATGACAAGCACAAAGGCGCCCGCGACCGCGAGCGCGGCGTACGCGCCTGCCTTCTGAGTCCGCTGCTGGGTCCGATCCTTCGGCTTGCTCATGGGTGGTGAGGCTCAATCGTAGAGCTTGAGTGCCTGCTCCATCAGGCCCTTGGAGCTTAGCAGGTGCTCGATTGCTTCGCGGGCAGCGCCATGCCCGCCGGCCGCCTTGGTCGTGTACGCCGCGGCCTGCTTGACCCGGGCGTCCGCATCGGCGACGCACATGGGGTAGCCGACGCGCTTCATCATCGCGAGGTCGGGCCAGTCGTCCGCGAGGCACGCCGCGCGATCGAGCGAAAGGCCGAGCTTGGCGGCCAGCTCCGCCGCGGCCTGGCCCTTGTCCTTCGAGCCCTGAATGATGTGCGGGATGCGGAGCTCCGTGGCCCGGTGGAGCACGGCCCGGCCGGTACGCCCCGTGATGATCGCGCAGGGGAAGCCCAGGCGCTGCCAGAGCTTGATCCCGAAACCGTCACGGACGTTGAAGCGTTTGGTCTCGTGGCCGAGGTCGTCGAGGAAGATCGAGCCATCGGTGAGGACACCATCGACATCGAGGATGAGCAGTTCAACGGCGTCGGCACGGTGCACTCAAGTCACTCCTGACAGGGATGGCGGGTGCAAAGCGGGTTACTCGCGGACGAGCTTCATCGCCACGAGGTCTTGGACGTCGAGGATGCCCACGGGCTTTCCATGGTCATCAACCACGGGGATCTCGTCCAGCCGGCTCTCGCGGACAAGCTTCACGGCATCGCGGACCAAGTCGGACGATCGCAGGGACCGAGGCCGGCGCGTCATCACGTCCGAGATGGGCTTGTTCAGCTCGCCGCGGTCGCGGAGAATGAGCCGGTGCAGGTCGCCGTCGGTGAAGATGCCCGTCAGCCTGCCGCCCGAGTCGACAATCAGCATGGCTCCCGGGCGCCGGCCCTTTTCCTCCGCGCGTTCGAGCGCCTGCAGGACGGTCACACCCTCAGGAATGAGCGGGAGGTTGCGGCCGACGGTAAATCGCAACGCCTCCGTCACAGGCTTGAGCAGCCCCCCCAGCGAGCCGCCGGGGTGTCGCTTGGCGAAGTCCCGGTCCGTGAAGTTCCGTCGACGGGCGGCGCACAACGCGAGCGCATCGCCCAGCGCGAGCGTGGCCGTCGTGGAGCACGTCGGCGCGGCGAACTCGGCGGCTTCATCCACAGCGCCGATGGAGACGGCCGCCGTGGCCAGGCGCTCGAGACTGGAAGGTTCCGGCTTGGGCTTGCCCGTGATGGAAATGATCGGGAGGCCGTCCTGTCGCAGCACGGCCGCCAAGTTGACGACTTCGTGCGTTTCACCGGAATACGAAAGGCAGATCACGGTGTCGGAAGGCCGGAAACGGCCGAGGTCCCCGTGGGCAGCCTCCGAGGGGTGGACGGCATGGGAGGGAATGCCCAGGGAGGCCAGCGTGGCGGAAATCTTGGACCCGATGAGCCCCGACTTGCCCAATCCCGTCACCAGCACCGTTCCCCCGGCGTTGGCGCAGGTCTCGATCAGGTCGACCGCCTTATGGAATGTCTCGCCCAGGTGCCCCAGCACCCCGGAAACCGCCGCGGCCTCGGCCCGGAGGATTCCCTCCGCAAAGGCTCGTTCATCGTTGGCTTGGCGGCCGTCGGGCATCCGATAAGGGTACACTGCGGCCACGCCTGCGGCACCGGTGGCCGCACGGACCTCGGCACGGCGCATGGCCCGCCCGGGCATGGCCGCGGATGGAGCGAGACTTGACGACCGACTACCGAGTACGGCTGGAAACGTTCGAGGGGCCGCTGGACCTGCTGCTGTTCCTCATCCGCCGGGCCGAGGTGGACATCACGGACATCCCGATCGCCTCGATCGCCGACCAATACATGGCGTACCTCAAGGCGATCGACACGATCGACATCGATCTGGCGGGTGAGTTCCTCGTCATGGCGGCGACGTTGATGGAGATCAAGTCCCGCATGCTGGCCCCGGCCAAGGCGGCGGCGGAGGGGGAGGCGGGCGGCCTGGCCGCTCCGGATGCCACCGACCCGCGGGCCGACCTCGTGCGTCAGTTGCTCGCGTACAAGAAGTTCCGGGATGCCTCCGAAGCGCTCGACCATCGGCGGCTGGAGTGGGAGCAACGGTTCCCGGCCGCCCGCGCGGGGATGAACGATGAGGAGCTGCGGGAGGCGATCCTGGCCTCCGCGCAAGATGTTGAACTGGAAGACGTGTCGCTCGTGGACCTGGTCGAGGCGTTCTCCGCGATCATCGCGAGCGTGAACTTTGACCGACTCGGGGACCACCAAGTCACCTACGACGACACCCCGATCGAGCTCCACGCGGAGGACATCGTCGAGCATCTGAAGAAGCAGGTCGAGGGCGCGCGGATCCCGTTGGCCGGACTGTTCACCGGCAGAACGCGGAGCGAGATGCTCGGCCTGTTCCTGGCGGTGCTGGAACTGGTCCGGCGCCGGGCCATCTCCGTGCGGCAGGATGAAGAGGATGGGGGGATCGTGATCGGGCTGCGAGCGGGCGAGGACAGCGAAAGCGTCCCGGCGCAGGCCGAGACCACGGATTCCGCTGAACTCCCTGCGTAGGTCACCGCAGCTTCGCGACAAAATCGGCGATCTGGCGCATGCCTCGTTCGATCTGCGATTCGGCGCACGCGTACGAAATCCGGATGTGCCGCGACCCGCAGCCGAGGAACTCTTCACCGGGCACCGTGGCAACATGCGCTTCGAGCAGCAGGGCCTCTGCAAAGTCCGCCCCGCACGAGATCGTCTTCCCGGCGGGCGACTTCTTGCCGAAGTGCGCCGAGACATCCGGGAAAAGATAGAACGCACCGGTCGGGGTCGGGCACACCATCCCCGGTATGCCCATCAGCCGCTCGTGCGCCACGCGGGCCCGCTTGGCGAACGCGTGCCGGAACCGCTCGACATCCGCCCCGCACTCGCGGATCGCGGTCCGTATCGCCGGGTACACGAACGATGTGATGCAACTGGTCATCTGGCCCTGCAGGTTGTCGACCGCCTTGATGAGCCGGGCCCCGAACTCTCCCGGCGCAGCGCAGTACCCCACGCGCCAACCCGTCATCGCGAACGCCTTCGACATCCCGTTGATTGTCACCGTACGTTCCGCCACCGAGGGCGTTGATCCGATTGAGTAGTGCGGGATGCCCCCGAACACAATCTTCTCGTAGATCTCATCGGTGACAATCACCAGGTCGGGTGCGATCGAAGCCGCGGCCTCCGCCACGACCGCCGCGATCGCCTTGAGCTCATCCGGCGTGTACATCGTGCCGCACGGATTGCTGGGTGAGTTGAGGATCAACAGTCGAGAACGAGGCGTGATGGCGGCCTTGAGTTGCCCGGGCGTAATCTTGAAGTCCGCGGCGGGCGAAGTCGGGAGCTGCACCACCTTGCCGCCGGCGAGCTGGATGATCGGCGCGTAGCTGACCCAGGCCGGCACCGGCAGGAGCACCTCGTTGGCACGGGTGGAGTTGGGGTCCAGAAGGCAGTGAGCGATCAGGTACAGCGAGTGCTTCGCGCCCGTCGAGATCGCCACGTGGTCGCCGGTGATGCCGGGGATGCCGTTCTCACGGGTCAGCTTGTCCGCGATCACCGCCCGGGTCTCGGCATCCCCCAGCGTGGGGAGGTAATGGGTTTGGCCGGAGCCAAGGGCGTCGATCGCCGCCTTGCGGATTGGCTCGGGTGTGTCGAAGTCCGGTTCGCCCAGGCTGAAGTTCAGCACCTCCACCCCCTGCCGGGCCAACGCCTTGGCCTTGGCGGCAATCGCCAGGGTCCCCGAAGGTTTCAGGGAATCGGCCCGGATCGAAAGGGGGACGGGGGTCATCGGAGGGAGAGTATCGGCCGGGTCGTGGGGGCGGGTGGAGAGGTGGGAGGTGGGGGACGGGCGAAATCCGAACGGGTTGGGCGCTTCCCGGCCGAGGCATCCGTGTGGGTTCCCGCGGGAAGGGCCGGGCCGTTGAAGCCCCCTGCCGAGGCCCCTAGACTATTTGTTCGTGCGGTCTTAGCCGCGCCATCCATTCAACCGATTCGTGCAAGGACAGTTTGCCTCATGCCTATCGCCCTGGAACGCCGGAAGAAGATCGTCTCCGACTTTCGCACCAACGACAAGGACACCGGCTCGCCGGAAGTCCAGATCGCGATGCTGACCGAGCGCATCACGGTGCTGTCGGACCACCTGAAGGGCCACAAGAAGGACCACCACAGCCGCCGCGGCCTGATCCAGATGGTCGGCAAGCGGAACCGGCTGCTGGCGTACCTGCACCGAACGAACCCGGATTCGTACCAGGCGGTCATCGGTCGCTTGGGTCTGCGGAAGTAATCGTCATGCGCCCCGGTCGGAAACGGCCGGGGCGAGTTTGTTCATAACGACCTGTCCCGCCTGGCGGCAGTGGACAAGGTGCAGTTCCCGGAATGGTCTCACCACTCTGGGATCTTGGGTGGCATCACCGCTCCGCGGTGATGAGCGGGAAATCGGGCGTCATCATCGCTCTGTGGTGATGGATCCCGAAGCTCGCCGCGGAGCGGCAAGCCCACCCGGAACCGACTGCCACTTGTCTTCTGCCTCTGGGGCGCCCCACTGGGGGGTACGGGCGGGTCGGTCTGGATCGCCGCGATGGCGCACGAAGCGCCCCGGCGATGCCCCGATGCAGAAGGACTGCACATGTCTGAAGTGATTCGTGTCGAGCGTGAGATCGGCGGTCGCACCCTCATCCTCGAAACCGGCAAGATTGCCAAGCTCTGTGATGCCGCTGTGCTCGCGACCTACGGCGGGACGACGGTGCTCGCGACGGTGGTCCGCGCCGCCCCGCGTGAAGGCCTGGACTTCTTCCCGCTGACCGTTGATTACCGCGAGAAGACGTCCGCCGCGGGCAAGTTCCCGGGCGGGTTCCGCAAGCGCGAGGGGGCGCCGAACGAGAAGGAAATCCTCACGATGCGGATGATCGATCGCCCGATCCGTCCGTTGTTTCCCGATGGTTTCATCGACGAGATCCAGATCCAGGTCTTCGTGATGAGCCACGACGGCGAGAACGATTCCGATGTCTTGGCGGGCACCGCGGCGTCCGCGGCGCTGGCCATCAGCGATGCGCCGTTTGAGGGCCCGACGGCCACCGTTCGCGTCGGGCGCGTCCACACGGACGACGGCACGCGGCTGGTGATCAACCCCACCGTGACGCAAATGGACTACTCCGATCTCGACCTCGTGCTCACCGGGCACAAGGACGGGATGAACATGATCGAGGTCGGCGCGGCCGAGATCTCCGAGAAGGACATGCTCGGCGCGATCGAGTTCGGCTACGAGCACATCAAGGATGTCCTCGCCCTGATCAACGACCTGGCGGCCAAGGCCGGCAAGCCCAAGCGCATGGGCGACCTCGCGCTCCCCGCGGAGGACATCGTCGCGAAGGCGAAGGCAGAGTGCGAGCGGGAGCTCACCGAGGCCCGCAAGATCAAGTCGAAGAAGGAGCGCGGCGACGCGGTCGACGCCATCCGCACGAAGTTCCTCGACACCCACTTCCCCCTCAATCCCGACGGCACGTACGGCGTGTACGCCGAGTCGCTCAAGCGTCGCACGCAGGCGAAGGAAGCCTTCAAGCGGCTGGAGGAGAAGATCACCCGCCGGTTGATCGTCGAATCGGGCATCCGCGCCGACGGCCGCGGCCCGACCGAGATCCGCCCGATCGAGGCCTCGGTGGGCATTTTCGCGCGGACCCACGGGTCGGCGTTCTTCCAGCGGGGCGAGACGCAGTCGCTCGTGTCCTGCACGCTGGGCACGGCCAAGGATGAGCAGATCATCGACGGCCTGATCCCCGAGTATTCCAAGAAGTTCACGCTGCACTACAACTTCCCGCCGTTCTCCACGGGAGAGGCCAAGCGCATCACCGGCCCCGGCCGGCGCGAGATTGGTCACGGCGCGCTGGCCGAGCGCTCCCTCATGGGTGTCCTGCCCAGCCCCGAGGTGTTCCCGTACACCATCCGGATCGTCTCGGACATCACCGAGTCGAACGGGTCGTCTTCGATGGCCTCGGTCTGCGGCGGGTGCCTCGCGCTGATGGATGCGGGCGTGCCGATCACCGCGACCTGCGCCGGCATTTCCGTCGGGCGCTTCGCCGACGACAACGACCAGCGGGAAATCTTCGTCACCGACATCATCGGTGAGGAGGACTTCTTCGGCGACATGGACTTCAAGGTCTCCGGAACACGCGAGGGCATCACGGGCATCCAGCTCGACCTCAAGACCCGCGGCCTCAAACTCCACCAGATCGAGAAGATCTTCGAGCAGGCCCGCGTCGGCCGGCTCCAGATCATCGACACGATGGAGCAGACCATCGCCGCCCCGCGCCCCGAGATTTCCAAGCTCGCCCCTCGCCTGGTCACGATCAAGATCGATCCCGAGAAGATCGGCAAGCTCATCGGCCCCGGCGGCAAGATGATCCGCGGCCTGCAGGACAAGTGGGGCGTCACCATCGACGTCGAGGACGACGGCACCGTCATGGTCGCCGCGGCCAACGGCGATGCGCTCGCCGGCGCTCAGCAGGAGATCGAGGCCCTCTGCGAGGAGATCAAGGTCGGCACGATCTACACAGGCAAGGTCGTCAGCACCAAGGACTTCGGAGCCTTCGTCGAGATCGCGACGGGCACCGACGGCATGTGCCACATCTCCGAACTGGCCGACGGGTACGTCAAGGCGGTGAGCGATGTGGTTCGGATCGGCGACATGATCAAGGTCAAGGTCATCAACATCGACGACCAGGGCCGCATCAAGCTCAGCCGCAAAGCTGTCATGGCCATGGAGGGGGCGACCCCGGATGGCGCCAGCGGCACCCCCGGCAGCGGCGGTGAAGGCGGCGGCGAGCGCGGTGGGGACCGGGGCGACCGGGGCGGCCGCCGGGGCGGCCACCCCGCCGGGTCCGACCGCGGTGGCCGCGGCAGGCACCGGGACGACCGCGACTGAACCACGGGGCGGAAAGGCAAACCAGAGTCCCCGGGCCCGTTGGGGCCTTGACGCCGCCCCGCCATATGCGGGCGGGGGTTGATTTGACGCGGGGCGAGGTTCTGGTAATCTGAATGCTTCTCGTGAACGAGCCGGCACGCTTTCGTTCCGTGCCGGTGCTTGGCCTTGTCCATGTGCTCGTCTACCGGTATTCCCGGTGTGTGTTTGCGACTGGAGGAAGAAGGTCCGACGCCCCCCAAAGGCACGACGACGTCGAGGGTGACAGAGTCAGGGGCTGAACATGAGCGACAACGCGGATCGATTGGGCGATGTCGAAGGGACTGTCAAGTGGTTCGATCCCCGCAAGGGGTTCGGGTTCATTGTCGGCCCTGAAGGTCAGGACATCTTTGTTCACTTCTCCGTCATTCAGGGCGAAGGGTTCCGTGTGCTCAAAGACGGCTCACGGGTGCTCTACGACGCCGCCAAGGGGACGGACAACCGGTGGAAGGCGACCAAGGCCGTCCGGATCGACGATCCGGAGATCACGGTCAAACCGTCCAAGGGCTACACCCGTTCGCCGCGCCGTTGAGCGGCGCGCTGGCTGGCGGGGGCGGGTATCGTTGAGGCTGTGCCTCTGCTCGGAACCATTCTGATCGCGTTTTCGATGGGCGTGTTGCTGACGGTCGGCGTGGCTCGCTCGCTCGTCCGCCGCCACAACGCGCGGGTCCGTGCGGCGGAGAAACGGGCGCGCGCCGCCGAGCGCATGGCGGAGATCGGGTCTATGACCGGGGGCCTCGCCCACGAGATCAAGAACCCGCTCTCCACGATCGGGCTCAACGCCCAGTTGCTGGACGAAGCGGTGTCCGAGCTGCCCATCGCGGCGGAAGAGAAGACGCGGCTTTCGAAACGAGTCGCCGCGCTGCGACGCGAGGTGGAGCGTCTCCGGGGAATCCTGACAGACTTCCTCCAGTTCGCAGGGCAGGTGCGGGTGGAGCCGATTCCGGCGGACCTGAACCAGGTCGTCACCGAGCTTGCGGACTTTTTTATGCCCCAGGCCCAGCAGCAGGGCGTGCGACTCCGGGTTGAGCTGTGGCCGGGAGAGCTCCCGGCGAAGCTGGATGTGGCGCACATCAAGCAGGCGGTCCTGAACCTGATGCTCAACGCGGTGCAGGCCATGAGCGGTGGGGGAGAGCTGATTCTCCGAACCCTTAAACAACAGAACATCGACCGCAAGCCGGAAGTCGCGCTGCACGTCATTGACACGGGACCGGGCATCGATGCCGCGACCCTGGAGAAGATCTTTCAGCCCTACTTCACCACCAAGTCGGGCGGGACCGGGCTCGGCTTGCCCACGGCCAGGAGGCTGATCGAGGCGCACGAGGGACGGCTCGAGGTCCACTCGGAACCCGGGAAAGGCAGTGATTTCACCGTGGTGGTGCCCGCGGCGTAGAGGGCCAAGAGCAAAGCGTGAATGTGCCGGATTTAGACCGCAGGCTTACCGCTTGCGGTCGCCTTCCTTGTTCGCCGGCGACTTCTGCCCACCGCCGCCCGGGGGGCCGCTGGAGACCGGCTGCCCACCGACGACGGCGGTGACCGGCTGCTGCGCGAAGCCGTCCACGGTTGAAATCCCGGCATCGACGCCGAGCGTGACGTAACGCCGGCCCTCGGTGGTCTTCATCGCGACTGTCTGCTTGGTGGGCCACCAGCGGTAACCATTGATGCCGCGGTGCATGTAGTCCGGCGCGTTGACAATGAGCGTGCCCTTGTAGTACTTGATGGAACCGCCCGTGCCGCCGTTCTCCGTCCACTGATCGGGCTCGACGAGATCGCGGATGAGCGTGGCCAGCTCCTCGGCCTGTTCCTGACGCTCCTGCTGGCGCTGGTTCTGGTTCTGGTTGCCCTGGTCATTTCGGAAGGGGCTCTGCCCGCCGCCGCCGCCACCGCCCTGGCTCGCCTGGAGGGCCTGCTGCAGATCAATCTGCGGCACTTCGCGGTAGTCCGGAACTTCCATCAGCAGGTCGTTGATGTCGTAAATCTCGATACGGCGGTGCTTGTTGAGCCGCGCCCGCGGCCCGCACTGGAGCGTCCCCGATTCCGACATCTGCCACGTCGCCTCACCGCCGGTTTCCGGCGCGGCGCGATCCAGCACCTTCTCAATCAAAGAGAGAATCGTCGCATTCTCAACCTTGACGCTGATGACCTTGTCCTTGTCGAGGCCTTCCGCGTGGCGGTCATCCACCCAGTAGGGTTCGATGTCGGCGTTGGTCGATTCCTTGATGAATGTGAGAATGTCCTCGAGTCGTTTCTCGGTGAACTCGACGGTCATCCGCCGCATGAGCAGACGCATCGTGTCACGCTGCGGGACACCCGTCCGGGCGGTCGTGCCGCCGGTGTTGCTCTGGGCCACGGCCGGCGTTGCCGCGCCGGCCAGAAGACAAAGGCTGAGGGCGGCGAGAGGGGCGAATCGAGATGCCTTCATGGCGGACTCCTGTGGCGCCCGGCTTCGGGAAGAAAGCGGAAACGCTTCGTGTCAACTCCCGGCCTGCGCCGCCGCGGTTATTCGTACCGCGGAACGATAGGTAAGACTCTCGTCGGCCAACGGGGTTCCCGTGTTTGGCGGCGTTCCATGCGCCAGAGGCCAATGGCGGGTCTCCCGTGACTATTCGGGTCCTCTTCCGGTTTGCACGCTGTCGCGGCGGTGGCCGGGCAGGTCCGGAAAGTGCAGGTTCCCGGTAGCCTGGTGGAAGTGTCTCAAGGCCCGGACAGGGCGGCTGAACCGCGGAATTCACGCCAAAAGAGCCACCTCAGGGATTTGAACCCTGGACCTATGCTTTACGAAAGCATCGCTCTACCGCTGAGCTAAGGTGGCTTTGGCCGTCCCTCCGACCCCCGGTTGAGGGGTGTGGCGGGCGGGAAAGCGAGCGGAAGTATCGGCGGGTCAATCGTGGGAATCCACCCCGGAAGAGGAAGGGGTGGTTTTGGCCATCCATCGCTGATGAATCGGCCGGGTATCCCAGATCCGGACTGTTCCATCGCCCGATGCGCTGGCCAGTTGCCGGCCATCAGGGGAAAAAGCGAGCGAGTACACGTACGCCTCATGGCCCTTGAGGCGGGTCAGTTCGTCGGCATAAGCGGCATCCCAGATGATGACCGTGGTGTCGTTGGAGCCGGTGGCCAGAATCGAGCCATCGGGCGAATAGGCGGTCGCGTAGACCTTGTCCCAATGGCTGTCGAGCACCGCGCGGCAGACGCCGGACTCGATGTTCCAGATCCGCGCGGTCTTGTCGGTCGCGGCGCTGGCCAGCTCCGGTCGCGTCGGATGGAAGCTCAGGGAGGCGACCCACGCCGTATGCCCGGTCAGTTGGGAGCGGACTTCGCCGGTCGCGGCATCGGCGAGAAGGATCGTCCCATCTGCCGTGCCCGCCGCCAGCAGGCGTTCATCGGGCGAGAGCGCCAAGGACAGGACGCTGTGCTGGGAGATTTTGGTTGACAGCACGCGAGATTCCAGGTCCAGTTCACCAACCCCGCCGTACTGCCAGCACATCCAGAGGCGTTTGTTGTCGCGTGTGAAGATCAGGTCGCCCACTTCGCCGCGCCCGACCCGCTGGGTCAGCATGACGTCGCCCGTATCGGCCTCGCGGATGGTGACGATGGCGGGGCCCCACTCGCTCTGCTTGAGCGCGGCGGCCACCAGGCCGGAGTCGTGGGACACGGCTACGGCGGTGATGTAGTCGCCGAGGTCATCGATGCTGGCGACCGCGCGCCCGCTGCCCGCATCCCAGGTTCGTATCGCGTGATCCCACCCGCCGGAGACGATCCTGCTCCCGTCTGGCGTGAAGGCGGCGCCGTAGACGTAACTGGTGTGCCCACGCAGCGTCGTCACGCCGTCGGCCGGGTCGGGCACCCAGGTGCGAACCGTTCGATCGTCCGACACGGAAAGCAGCCGAGAGTCATCGCGTGAGAACGCCAGCCGCCGCGCCGGCTTTCGGTGACCGGAGAGGACCGCGAGGGGCCGGCCATCTTCGAGGTTCCAGTACCGGATGGTGAGGTCTTCCGCGGCGGAGGCGATCCTCCGCCCGGCGTGATCGAACGCCACGGCCGTGATCGAGCCGGTGTGGCCTCGCAGTTCCATTGGACTGGATTGGCCCGACTTCCAGACGCGTACGACTTTGTCCTCGCCCCCGGCGGCGAGCGATGAACCGTCCGGGCTGAGCGAGCCGCGGAGCCAGGCGGGCAGTTCGGGACTGTCGATCGTGAACTCGAGCGTTGCCGTATCGATCGCTCGTGCACGGAAGAAACCGAAGGAGCCCCGCCTCCCATCGGCGCTGAGCGAGATGTAGTTCGTGCGGAGCTTGGTCTGCAGCGGCTGCCCGGGCTCTTCGCCACGCCAGATCCAGACATCGTCGGCGGGTGGCGTGCCGTAGTACCGCTTGAGCGCGACCAGCACCGTCTGGCCATCGTTGGAAACTTCGACCATTTGTCCGCGGGCTTCGAGTTCCCCGAGACGCTTCACGTGGGTTCCGCTGCTGGCGTCGAAGATGTCGAGGCTCTGCGCTGTCGGACCGGTGATCGCCACGACGCGAGAGCCATCGCCCGTGAACGCGGCGGCGGTGCACCCATCGGCGCCCAGCCTCGCGATGGCCCGGGTGTCACGCGGGGTGCCACGCGAAAGGACGCCGTCCTGCGTGATCGTCGCGATCTCGAGGCCGTCCGGGCTGATCCACGCGCCGACGATCGGCGTGTCCACCGTCACGACGGAGATGCTCTGATCGAGCCGCGAGCTCCAGTACTGCCAGGCCCATCCCCGCGACGACTCATCCGAAGCGTCGAGCAAACGGCGAGCGGAGATGGGGTCTCCGCTGTCCACCGCGGCGCCGACCGCGGCCAGCGTGGCCCGAAGGGCCAGCCGACGTGACGACTCGGCGCTGAGATCCGCACGCCGCTGTTGGTTCTCGGCGAGGGTGCGAGCGCGAATCGCGATGCCCGCCTGCCGCACGGACACGGCGGTCGCGGCCGCCATGGCCAGCACCACCACGCCCGCCGCAACGACCAGCGGCCGGTGGCGCCGTGCGAACTTCCGGATCTGGTACAGCGCGGAGGCGGGCCTCGCCAGGATCAGCTCATCGCGGAGGAACCGTCGGATGTCCGCGGCGAGTTCCGCGGCGGACTGGTACCGGTCCTTCGGGTTCTTCTCGAGCGCCTTGGCGACGATGGTCTCCACATCACCACGCAGATCACGACGGATCGTTCCAAGGCGGGCGGGCTGTGCATCGTGAACAATCCGCACCGCCTCGGGAAGCGTGGCCTCGCGGACGGCGTAGGGCAGTTGGTCGGTGAGCAGCTCGAATGCGATGATCCCGATGGAGTACACATCGCTGCGAATGTCCACGGCCTCGCCGGCGCCGGCGACCTGTTCCGGACTCATGTACGGGAGTGTCCCGACGAGCTGACCGGGCTCGGTCCGAATGGTGATGGTTTGCGTGTCGGTCAGGCGCGAGATGCCGAAGTCGAGAACCTTGATCTGCATCGGCGAGGCCGTGCTGCTCCCGTCGGTCGTGGGGGAGTCTTCGACGAGGATGTTGCCGGGCTTGAGGTCGCGGTGAATCACCCCTTTCTGGTGGGCGTGATGAACAGCGTCGCAGATCTGGGCGATGAGCAGGAGGCGGTCGACATCGGAAAGCCTGCGCTCGTCGGCAAAGCGGAGCAGCGGAGGTCCCTCGACGAGTTCCATGGCAAAGAACGGAACATGCTCCGCCCCGATGGAGAGGGTTCCCGCCTCGTAGATCTGCGCGATCCCCGGGTGCCGAAGCTGGCCGAGGATGCGGATCTCATGCCGGAAACGGGCCCGAAGGCGCTCCGAGAACGCGCCCGACCGGATGATCTTGAGCGCCACGCGCCGGCTGGGCTCGCGTTGCTCCGCCTCGTACACCATGCCCATGCCACCCTCGCCAAGCAAACGCACGATGGTGAAAGCGCCAACGGTCGAACCGGGGGCAAGGCCGGCGCGCCCGGACAGGGCGGGGCTCTCCAGGAAGTCGGGCTGCTGCTCGCTGGCGGTGAGCAGCTGGCGGACCTGCGCTTCGAGTTCATGGTCGTCACCGCATTGTGAGCGGATGAACCGGGAGCGTTCACCCTTGGGCAGTCGCTCCGCGCCCAGGTACACGCGCTTCATCTCGCTGTAGCGCTCAGGGCCGATCATGGGTGTTCTCGCGGAGCGCATCGCGCAGCCAGGCCTTCGCCATTTTCCAGTCATCGCGCACCGTGCTCGCCGAGACGGAGAGGATCACGGCGACGTCCTCCTCGCGCAGGCCGCCGAAAAACTTGAGCTCCACAACCCGGGCCGCCCGGGGGTCGACTCGAGCGAGGGTGGTGAGCGCTTCATCGAGCGCCAGCAGGTCCACATCCGAACCGTCCATCGGGCGGTTCGCGGCATCGTCGATCGAGATCCGCTCCCATCCGCCCCCCCGCTTGGAAGCTCGCCGCGCACGCGCGTCATCGACCAGCACGCGACGGATCATCTCCGCGCCAACGGCGAAGAAGTGCGTCCGTCCCTTCCAGTCAACGCGGGACTGGTCGACCATGCGGAGGAACGCCTCGTTCACGAGCGCTGTCGGCTGCATGGTTCTGTCGCGTCGATCGTCCCGGCCCAGAACCGCCGCGGCGTAACGCCTTAGGTTGTCATAGACCAAGGCCGCGAGGTTCCCCGCCCGCTCGCGGCGTCCGGAGGCGATTTCGCCGAGGATTGCCGCCGTGATCTGGGGGTCCGAGTCCTGCATGTGAAAAAACCTCGTGGATTCCTGTGGGCGGTCCCCGCCATTCTCGCGTCTCGGGGTGAAAGACGCAACAGAATCCGGCCTCAGGCCGGGGAGGCACGCCCATGAACGCCAGATGCACAGCCGCGGTTGCCACGGTCGCCGGTTTCGCCGCCTCAGCCATCGCCCAGTGCCCACCCGCAACGCCGGGCGGGCTGTCGGCCTCGGACGGGACGCAGTGCAACGGCGTTTTCGTCAACTGGAACGATGTGTCAGGCGCCACCTCCTACCAAGTGTGGCGGAGCTTCAACAACAACCTCGGGCAGGCCATTCTGATCGGCTCTCCCTTCGAATCCGAATGGATGGACCTGACCGCGGTCCCGGGCGTTACCCACTACTACTGGGTTCGCGCGTTCCGGGCCGCGTGCGTGGGCAACAACTTCGGCCCTTACGCGGGCCCCAATGTCGGCTATCGCGGGTCCACGCCGGGCACTCCCTCGGGCCTCGTCGCCTCCGATGGGACGTGCGGCAGCGTCGAGCTGTCGTGGAACACGGTGGCCGGCTCGCCGCTCTACCAGGTCTATCGCAACACGGTGAATGACTGGGAATCCTCCACTCTCGCGGGCGTGACGTTCGGCGATTCGCTGAGCGATCAGACGGCTCTTCCGATGCAGACGTACTACTACTGGGTTCGTTCCAGCGCGGCCTGTGGGAACAGCGGACCCAGCAACATGGACACCGGGGTGCGCGGGGCGATCCCGATTCCGCCCTCGAGTGTCACGGCTGCGGAAGCCTGCGGCGGCATCCGTGTGACCTGGTCGGCCGGATATGCGATTCCGCAGATCACCGGCTACAACGTCCTGCGAGGAACGTCGGATGTCATCTCGCTCGCGGAAACGATCCATACAACATCGTCGTCGGCGACCACCTACGTTGACCAGTCCGCCACGCCGGGCATCACGTACTACTACTGGGTTTCCGCCATGAATGCCTGCTCCGCGCTGGGAGTCGGCACGCCGGGAGCGTGGGGTTCCACCGCGTACACACCATTGGCGATTTCGCAGCAACCCCAGCACCTGACCGTTGCTCAAGGGGCCTCGGCCTCGTTCAGCGCCGCCGCCTCCGGTGTCGGCTCCGTGACGTACCAGTGGCACCGAAACGGTGAGGCGCTGGTCAACGGCGGATCCATCTCCGGTGCCACCGGTTCCACGCTGACCATCAATCCTGTTGCGGCCTCCGATGCCGGAGGGTACTGGGTCGTCGTGAGCGATTCCTGCGGATCAGTGACCAGCACCCCGGCGACGCTCACCGTCAGCGCCGGAACCTGCTACGCCAACTGCGACGGCAGCACCGGCGCCCCCCTGCTCACCGCCAACGACTTCCAGTGCTTCCTCAACAAGTTTGCCGCCGGCGACAGCTACGCCAACTGCGACGGCAGCACCGGCGTACCGGCCCTCACCGCCAACGACTTCCAGTGTTACCTCAACAAGTTCGCGGCCGGCTGCTCGTAAATCCCGATCGGGTGAGATTCGCGGTCCCGGCGCACATGCCGGGGCCGCGGTTCATTTGTGAACGGCCATTCTCGCCCCGGCGCTGCGGAGCTGGTCGAGCTGGCGGGAGCCGATCCGTGCACGAAGCGTCACCGAATCGGTGCTGTAGTCCCGTGACAGCACCTGCGACCGGTTCTCGATCGTGTGGATCGTCTTCGAGTCCGACAGCGGCACGGTGATGGAAAGTTCCTCGATCGTTCCCTGGGCCGCGGCACGCACCCGGTCGCGAAGCTCGGCATGGCCGGGGTGCGAGAGGTCCCGCCCGCTGATCGCGATGGCATCGGGCACCTTGCCCTTCCAGATCAGCACCTCCCGGTTGTCCTTGAGCCGGTCAATCTTGTTGAGCAGCAGCACCCGCCGCGGCGGGGTCCAGCTGATGCCTTCCTTCGCCTCGCGCTCGGCGACTTCCTTGAAGATCCCGTCGAGCGTCTCGTTGACGGTGTGGAACTGAAGCTCCGCCGCGGGGTCCGAGACGTCGAGCACGATCAGCAGGACATCTGCGTGCGTCGCCTCTTCGAGCGTGGCCCGGAACGAGGCGATCAGGTTCGTCGGCAGGTCACGCACAAACCCGACCGTGTCCGAGAGCATCACGGAAAGCCCGCCGCCCATGTCCCAGTTGCGTGTGCGGGAGATGAGGGTGGCGAAGGGGCGGTCGTCCGCGTAGGCCCCGCCGGCGGTGAGGGTGTTGAAGAGCGTGCTCTTGCCCGCGTTTGTGTACCCGACGAGGCCGACGGTGAAGAAGTCCACCTTGCGCTCCCGGACTTCGCGGCGTTTGCGGTCCTGGATCGTGGCCAGTTCGCGTTGCAGGTCGACGCGCTTGGCCTGAACCAGGCGGCGGTCGATCTCAAGCTGCTGCTCGCCGGGGCCGCGTGTGCCGATGCCGCCGATCCCGCCGCGCCCCACGATCCGTTCCAGGTGGTCCCACATGGCGCGGAGGCGGGGGTAGGTGTACTCAAGCTGGGCCAGCTCGACCTGCAGCTTGGCCTCGTGTGTCGTCGCGCGGCTGGCGAAAATGTCGAGAATGAGCTCGGACCGATCAATGACCTTCCGCCCCGTGATCTCCTCGATATTGGCGATCTGCTTTGGGGCCAGGTCGTGATCGAAAATGATGGTCTTCGCGTCCAGCGCCTCGCACAGGTTCTTCAGTTCCTGCACCTTGCCCGAGCCCATGAAGGTCCCCGCCACAGGACGGTCGAGCGCCTGTGTCAGCTCGCCGACGACTATCGCGCCCGCCTGCTCGGCCAGCGATCGAAGCTCGCCGAACGGGTCGGACTTGTCGTAGCGCGACTCGGGCAGCCGGACCGCGGCAAGGACCGTTCGTTCGCTCTGGACCTCTATTTCCGTGCGTTCTTGCTTGACGGGCATCGGCCAAGGGTAGTCGGATCGGTGGGCAGCGAGTGGGAACGCGTGACTTCCCGCGACGCCTGGCGGGCTCGGCATGCCCTTCCCCGGCTCGCGGCATCGGCCCGGTCACCCCGCCCATACCATTGCCCGTCCGCACGAATGGAGTCTCCGCCATGGCCAAGCCGCGGCTGCTGTTTCAGACATCGTTGATTGGCATCCTCGCCGTCGCCGTCCTCGGCTCGACCCTGGTCGTCAGCCGTCAGGACTATTCGTTCTTCGATCCCCTCGTGCACATCAAGTCCGTGATTTCCCAGCGCTACGTCGATCAGCCGGACGAGAAGGCGATGCAGGAGTCGGCGATCCGCGGCATGGTCGAGTCGCTCAACGATCCGTACACGGTGTACGTGCCCCCGGCCGACAGCAAGAACTTCACCAAGGACCTGACCGGGGACTATGTCGGGATCGGCGCGCAGGTGACGACCCGCGATCGCTACCTGACCGTGGTGACTCCCCTGGAGGACTCGCCCGCGTTCAAGGCCGGCATTCTTCCGGATGATCGGATCGTGGAGATCGACGGCACCACGACGCTGGACATGACCACCGAGGAATCGGTGGACCGGCTTGTGGGCGAAGCGGGGACCAAGGTGAACCTGCTGATCGAGCGCAAGGGGGAACGGTTCAATGTCACCATCGCGCGTGAACGGATCATCGCGCACACGGTCAAGGGGTTCAGTTGGAAGCCCGCCGCCAACGGCAGCAAGGAAAAGGGCGCCTGGCAGTTCATGATCGACCCGGAGCGCCGAATCGCGTTCCTGCGGTTGACCCAGTTCACCCCGACATCGGCAGAAGAGTTCGCCGAAGTGCTCAAGGGTCTCGGCGCCGACAAAGGTGAGGTGAAGGGCCTGGTCCTCGACCTCCGGAACAACCCGGGCGGCGTGTTGCAGGACGCCGAAGCCATCGCCGACATGTTCCTCGAAGGCGGCACGATCGTGTCCACCAAGGGCCGCGCCGTCCGCGAGCAGGTTTCTCGTGCGGTAAAGGAAGGAACCCTGCCGCCGTTTCCCATCGCGATTGTGATCAACGGTCAATCCGCGTCGGCCAGCGAGGTGCTCTCCGGCGCGCTGGTGGATAACGGGCGCGCCATCACCATCGGCACGCGGACCTTCGGCAAAGGCCTGGTGCAGTCCGTGCACACCATTCCCAACCACGGGCAACTGAAAGTTACCGAGCAGCGGTACTACCTCCCCTCGGGCCGTTCGATTCACCGCTCCGACGACTCGGTGGAATGGGGCGTCGATCCCGCTCCCGGCTTCTACATCCCCGCGACCGACGCCGAGGTCCGCGAAATGCTGCAGGCCCGGCGCGAGCACGAAACCATTTCCTCCGCCAAGGTGGCCGCCGCTTCAAACTGGGCCGATCCCGAGTGGATCAGCAGCACCATGAAGGACAAGCAACTCGCCGCGGCCCTGAAAGCCGTTCAGATCAAGATCGACTCCGGCGAGTGGAAGCCGACGGGTCAGCCGCTGCCGGAAGTGACCGCCGCGGCGTCGCAGGAGTTGGCCAAGACCCGAGCGTACCGCGCCCGTCTCGAGCGAGAGCTGGACCGTGTCTACCGCCGTTTGGAAGGGCTGGAGAGCGCCGCCGGCGAGAAAACGCCCGAGGTCGACCTCTGGGGCGATGCGGTGGAAGTGGCCGGCGGGCAGATCGAGGTGTTCGACAAGAGCGGAAAGTCCGTTGGGCGATTCAAGGTGACAGCGCCGGACCTTGAACGGTGGCTGATCGATGCAGGAGTGACCAAAGAAGAAGTCCAGAAGCCCTGACCGGGCTCGCGCCGTTTGTCAAGTCTCCCAACGGAGACGTGGGTCTCCGAGAGCGTTCGGAGGACCATGACACCAAGCGTCGAGCGGGAGCACAGACGTAGTGGGGGGGGGAGGGGGGGCGGGGCTAGGGGGAGGCGGAACATCGCGTTGCTGATACTCGCTATCGAAACATCCTGCGATGAAACCGCCGCGGCGGTGGTGGAGGACGGTCACCTGGTCCTGAGCAACGTCATCGCCTCGCAGCACGATCTTCACGCCGAGTATGCGGGCGTGGTGCCGGAGTTAGCGAGCCGCGCCCATTCCGAGCGGGTACTGCCCGTCGTTCGAAAGGCCATCAGCGAGGCAGGGATCAACCTTCACCGGGTCGATGCCATCGCCGTTGGAAACCGCCCGGGCCTGATCGGTTCCCTGCTCGTGGGTGTTGCGGCGGCCAAGGCACTGGCCTGGTCGCTCGCCAAGCCGCTCATCGGCGTGGATCATGTCCATGCCCACCTCTATTCCGGTCTGCTCGGTGCGGGACCGGGCGGCCGGCATGAAGCGAACTTCCCGGCCCTGGGCCTGGTCGTCAGCGGCGGGCACACCGCGCTGTACCACGTCGATTCTCCCATCGACGTCCGACGACTCGGTTCAACGATCGATGACGCCGTGGGCGAGGCCTTCGACAAGGCCGCGACGATTCTGGGCCTGCCCTACCCCGGCGGGCCGAACCTCGATCGCCTGACCCAGACCCCCGGCGCCGACGACCGCGCCTTCGACTTCCCGGTCAGCCGCATCGCGCCTGACTCCCTCGACTTCTCCTTCAGCGGCCTGAAGACATCCCTTCTCTACGCCGTGCGCGGCGTGCCCCAGCGGGGTGGGCACTTTCTCAAGGACCACACGTGGCTCTCCGAATCCAGCCGTGCCGACCTCGCGGCGAGCTTTCAGCGGGCCGCCGTCGGGGCCGTGATCTTGAAACTGCAGCGGGCGGTTCAGGGCGGGCGCTACCGCTCGATCCTCGCCGGCGGCGGGGTCACGGCCAACTCCCTGCTCCGCCGAAGGCTCGACGAAGTCGCGAAGCAGCACTCGCTCGCCTTGTTCCTGCCGCCCCTGGATCTCTGTGTCGACAACGCCGCCATGATCGCGGGCGTGGCCTACCACTTGTTGTCCGCCGGTCGCGTCAGTGATCTGTCCCTGCAAGCCATGCCCACCACATCATGCTGACACACAGCGCCATCGTCGCCGTCTCCCTTCTCGCGAGCCTCTCGGTTGAGCGCTCGCCGGATGTTCCCTTGAGCGAGTACCGGGAAACAACGGTCGGCACGTTCAAGGTTCTCTTTCATCCGGAGGCAACTTCGGACGCGATGCGGTACCGGCGCGTGCTCGCCGCGATCGCGTTCGATGTGGAACTCATCTCCAGCCGGGTTCCCGCCGATGCGCTCACCGCCTTGCACGAGGTTCGACTCGTGGTGACGCCTTCGACCACCGGGCGAAAGGGGCTCTCCGGCCGGGGCATGTGCTACCACGAGTCTTCCGGGTGGCTCGTGGCCAACGGTTTCGATGCCGCGAGAGAGGGCACGGTCGAGATCCTCAACATGGACGACTTCCTGGCCTGGCGTGCGGAACAGCCCATGATGCTGCTCCACGAACTGGCGCACGCGTACCACGCGATGATCGGTTTCGACCACCCGGAAGTTGCCACGGCGTACAACGCGGCGAAGAAGGCGGGAACCTACGACGCGGTCCGCTATGTGCTCGCGGCGGATGGTGAAACACGCCCGGCGTACGCCCGGACCAACGTCCGCGAGTACTTCGCGGAGTTGACCGAGGCGTGGTTCGGCCGAAACGACTTCGCTCCGTTCACGCGAGAAGAACTGGTCGAGGTTGATCCGGCCGGCGCGAGCATGATCGCGAAGGTCTGGAGCCTCTCCGCCGACGAGATCGAGGCAGCCCGCACCCGTCGCAAGCCCGACCGGGCGCCGCCGTCCCCACCGCCCGGGTGATCGCCATGCACCCCGCCGCGCTCCCCGAGACCGAGCTGCTCGCCCAGTGCGACCTTTCCAAGGGCCGAGCGTCCGGCCCCGGCGGCCAGCACCGGAACAAGGTCGAAACCAAGGTCACGCTGCACCACACGCCCACCGGTGTCGAGGCCCACGCGGGGGAGCGCCGCAGCGTGACCGACAACAGGCGCGTCGCGATCTTCCGGTTGCGCCTCGGGCTGGCGGTTGCGGTTCGCCGCCCGGTGCCCATCGGCGATGCGCGAAGCGAACTCTGGAAGTCCCGCGTCACGCCGGAGGGCCGCATCGCCTGCAGCCCGCATCACCGCGACTTCCCCGCGGTCCTCGCCGAGGCGCTCGACATGATACACGCCTGCGCCCTGGACACGCACAAGGCCGCCATCCGGCTCACCTGCTCGCACTCGCAACTCGTGAAGCTGCTCAAGGATCACCCGCCGGCCCTCGTCGCCCTCAACCGCGACCGAAAGGCACGGGGCTTGCACCCCCTGCGATAGTCCACCGGCGCCGAGAGAGCCACTATCATCTTTCCGGATGCCCGTGTTCGAGTACATCGCGCTCTCCGCCGCCGGCAAGCGGACCCAGGGGGTGCTCTCCGGCGCGAGCGAGCAGGCCGTGCTGGTCGAGCTCGAGGCACGCCAGTTGGTTCCCGTCTCCATCCAGAGCCGCCCCGAGCGGCGCGCCCGACGCCGCGTCTCCACGCGAGCCCTCGCCGCGCGATACCAGCAGCTCGCCGACCTCCTCCGCGCCGGCGTCCCCCTGCTCCGCGCGCTCAAGCTCATCGGCAACCGGCGAAGCCAGCCCCGTCTCAGCGATGTGTTCCGCGATCTCGCCGAGGGAGTCTCGCAAGGCGAGGAGCTCGCCGCGGCCATGGAACGCCACCCGGACGTGTTCCCGAAGGTTCACATCGCGATGGTCAAGGCGGGCGAGAAGGGCGGGTTCCTTGATGCGGTCCTGAACCGCCTGTCCCTCTTTGTGCAGCACCAGGCCGAACTGCGGAGCAAGGTAATCGGCAGCCTGACGTACCCCGCCGTGCTGATCATCGTGTTCTGCGTGGCCATGGCGGTCATCTTCGGTGTCTTTGTGCCGCGCTTCAAACCGATGTACGCGGAAATCGTCAACTTGCCTCTGGTCACGAAGATCGTGTTTGGCGCCAGTTCCCTCATCGCCAGCTACGGCGTGTGGACGGCGATGGCGCTCGCGCTGCTCGGCGTTGGCGCCTGGCGTCTCGCGAAACGGGAGGGCGTGCGCCGGAAGCTGGTGGAGTGGAAGACCCGCGCGATCGTCATCGGGCCGCTGGTCCGGGCCTTGGCGGCATCCCGGTTCTGCCGGATGCTCGGCACCATGCTCGGCAACGGGATTCCCATGCTCACCGCCATGCAGATCGCGCGTGACGCCGCGGGCAACCTGTTGATGGAGGAAGCCATCGACAAGGCGACCGAGGCGGTCCGCGCCGGCGAATCGCTCTCCGCGCCGCTTCAGGCGAGCGGGCTCTTCTCGGATGATGTCGTCGAGATGATCAACGTCGCCGAATCGGCCAACAACCTCGACGAAGTGCTCCTCACCATCGCGGGGACCATCGATTCCGGCGTGGACCGGATGCTCTCCACCGTCATTCGTCTCGTGGAGCCGATGATGCTCCTCATCATCGCGCTCATCATCGCCACTGTCGCGGCGGGGCTCATTCTCCCGATGACAAGGCTTCAGGCGGGCGTCTGAGTTTGATTTCGGGGGCATGGGGGAGACCCCAGCCCGCAAATGGTGGTTGCGGTCGCCGTCTTGGGTTGCTAGTGTGGACTAATAATCTGGAGTTCTTTCGGGGCGGGGAAGAGAGTGTTTGGGTTTCAGGATGGATCGATCGCGGACACGGCCGTCCGTTGAAACGGAAAGGATGCGAAGATGATCACAGGGATGATTCAGAACCGGGCGGGGTATCAGGGCGGGACACGTGGGCGGGGTGGATTCACCATCATCGAGGTCTTGATTGTCCTCGCGATCATCGTCGCCCTGACGGGCCTGATCGGGGTGGCGGTCTTCAGCCGCCGCGACGATGCCAAGAAGGACACGGCCAAGATCGAGCTCAACACGATCAAGAACGCGTTGAAGCTGTTCCAGATGGACTTCGACCGCTGGCCGACCGATCAGGAGGGCATCAAGGTCCTCTGGGACAAGACGGCCCTCGACTCCGACGCGGATGCGACACGCTGGAAGAAGTACCTGACCGAGCCCCTGCCCAAGGACAAGTGGGGCAACGAGTGGGGGTACCGCCAGAAGAGCGAACGCGGCGATGAGTCCATGTTCGACCTCTGGTCATTCGGCCCCGACAAGCAGGACGGCACCGAGGACGACATCACGTCCTGGGGCGCGGCCGCGGGCGGCGAAGGACCGATGGAGGAAGTCCCCTCAGGTTCTCGTTCCGCGCCGAAGTAGCGGCGCGTGTTGGACTGAGTTTCGAATGAACCCACGCGGCGTCACGCTGCTGGAGCTTCTGGTGGCGATCTCGATCATCTTGGTCGTGTCGGCGCTGTCCCTGCCGGCGATCCAGGGACGACTGGGTGATGCCCGCTCGGAGTCCGCCAGAGAGTTGATCGACTCGGCCTCGCTGGCCTCACGGGCGGAATCGATCCGTCGGGGACGGCCCGTCGAGCTTGTCGCCCGCACCGGTGCGGAGGGCACGGAGTTGTTGATCCGGGATGTGCAGAGCGAGGCCGCATCGGGCGACGGGCGTGGCGCCTCGCCCGCCGCCGAGCGCGAGCCGCCCCGCCGTTCCGCATCCCGGGCACCCGCCGAGACGAGGATGCGGGTGTGGGGCGTACTCCCCGCGGGGATGCGGGTGGAAGGCGCCGCCGGGCCGCGCAATGCAAACCCGAATGCAGACCCGGAATCGCCCCGCGGCGACGCTGTTCCCATCGGCATCTTCCTCCCCGACGGCACCGCCCAGGGCACGGGGCAGGCCATCCTGACCGACGGCGTGCACAGGCTCGGCATCTCGATCAACGGCTGGGCAGGCGGCGCTTCGTTCGCGCCCGTGGTGGAACAGGACCAGCCGGAAGATGAGCGCCCCGCTCTGGGAGGCGAGAAGTGACCCGCCGGACCGTCCATCCTCGCCGCGGCTCCTTGCTGATCGAGGTCGTGCTCGCGCTCGCCATCTTCGTCATCGCGGGCGGGGCCATCGCCAATCTGCTCAGCCAGTCCATGCTCGGCGTCGACCGCTCACGGGACCTCGCCCGCGCGGCGGACATCGCCCGATCCGCCATGGCCAAGATTGAAGCGGGAATCGAAACCCCCCAGACGCTGAGCGGGCCCCTGGAACGCGGCGAGGAAGGCGCGGATCTCACCGGGCGCGGATGGGAGCTGGACATCGACACCGACGCCTCGCAGTTCCGCGGCCTCACTCGCGTGACCGTGACGGCGCTCAAACGATCATCTTCCGGCGCGGCCATCGAGACCAGCTACAAACTGGTCCAGTTGGTCAGGCTCGGCAGCAAGGGCGAAGACTCCGCGGGCCAGGAGGATGCGATCTCCGAACGCGCGCGCCGCGGGATGGAGCGAGCGCCCGCCCGACGGGAGGGAGGCCAGCCATGATCGCCCCTCCCCCGCGAAGCCCCCGGGCCTTCACCCTCTTCGAGGTCCTTCTCGCCCTGTCCCTTGTCGCCGCGCTGTCGGGCAGCGTGTTCGCATTTCTGTGGCAGGTCTCCTCGCAGAAAGCCGCGATGACCTCTCGCGCCAAGGCCGGCCAGGCCGGCGACATGGTGCTCGACCGCATCGAGGCCGACCTCCTGAGCGCCGTCGCCGTGGATTCCGCCGGCAACCCGGGCGTCGTCGGGTCATCGTCCTCCCTGCGGCTGCTGACCCGGGGCGTCGCCCTGCCCGTTCACGCCGGTGATTCGCCGTGGACGCCGGGCGACCTGCAGGGCTCCGAGTTCGCCTTCACCTCCGGCCGTCTCACCGCCCGCCGATGGGATGCCCACCGCTTCCGCGCCGGGCCTTCCGGTGAACCGGAGACCATCCACGCCGGCGTCGCGGCGTTTCGGCTCCGTTTCTTCGACGGGACGTCGTGGGCGGAATCGTTCAACAGCAAGACCAACAACGGGCTGCCGGTGGCCGTCGAAGTCGCCATCTGGTTCGGTGAACCCATCGTCGAGAGTGCGCCAGTCAGCCCCGAGCCATCGAGAGCCGAGGACGGCGACGCCCCTCGCCTCTTCTCCGAACAACCGGAAGAGCCCGCCCCCGCCCCCCGGCCCACATCTCCCCCCGATCGGATTCGTGTCATGGTCATTGCCGACGGCCCTTCGACCGCATGGAAGGAGCTGCGATGACGGCCCTCCGTGAAAGACCAAGCGCCCATCGCCGCCGCGGCACGATCATCGTCGCCGTGCTTGTCATCGTGGCCCTCTCCGCTCTCGCCGCGTCCACAACCATGTACTTCAGCGAGGCCGCCACCGCCGGGGCTGATGCATCGCTCCGACGCGTCCGGTCCCGGGCCCTGGCATGGTCCGGCATCCAGGCGGTCATGGCCGAGCTCGATGCGCAGCGGGAACAGTTGCTGGACGGCGAAGCGCCGATGCTCACCACGCAGTGGCAGCTCTTCGAAGAGGGGTCCCGGCGAGGCATCGTCCGCCTCGTCGCCCTCGAGCAGGACGATACGGGCCTCGAGCGCTGGGCCGTCAGCGAGTGCACGAGGCTCAACGTCAACCTCGCCACGCCCGAAATGTTGGGCAATCTTGGCGGCGTCTCCGAGTCGCAGGCCGCGGCCATTCACGGCGGTCGTCCCTACGGCAGCCTTGAGGAACTGGTCCGTGTCGCCCCCGACCTCCTGAACGAAGAAGCGCAAGACGAACCGCTGGACCCCGCGCTCGACTCCTTGCCCGCCCGAAACTTCCTCACGGTCATGAGCTTCGACCCCAACGTCCAGGCCGGCATCGAAACCGCGCCCGGGCGCGGCGGGGATTCCAAGGGCAAGCTCCGCGTCAACCTCAACGTCGCCTGGTCCGACGAGCTGGCCGAGGCGATCCGCACCCGTTTCGACGCCGCGGCCGTCAACGTCGCCAAGACCATGTTTGACGCCGGAGAGAAGTTCAAGAAGACCGCCGACCTGGTCGGTGTGCTCCGGCGAAACAACGTTCCGCCCCCGTCCTGGCCGCCCATCCTCGACACCTTCACCGTCTCGCCCGATCCCTATATCCCGGGCCGGATCGACATCAACCGCGCCCCCGCCCGGGTCCTGGCCACCATTCCCGGCATCAGCCATGAAGCCGCCACCGCCATCGTTCAGGCCAGGCACGGCCTCGAGGCAAGCCGCCGCCGCAGCATCGCGTGGCCCGTGATCGAGGGCATCCTTTCCCCCGACGAGTTCGTGAAGGCTGTGGATTGGATGACCACGCGGTCGATGCAATGGAGGGTGCGGTTGGAGGCGGGCATCATCGACACGGACAGCCCGGACAGGGGCACCCCGGAGCTGCAGGAACGCATGACGCTGGAAGCCATCATCGACGTCGCCTCCGACCGCCCCCGCGTCGCCTACCTGCGCGACGTCACCCTGCTCTCCACCGCGTTCACCCTCAAGTCGCGGATCGATGCGGACGCCGAGGACCCCGAACGCCGGCCGGAAACCGCCGAAGTGTCCGACTTGCCCGTCCCGACCGGTGATCCATCCACAGGGACCGGTCTGCGTTTCAACGCGGGATTGAACTTCAACACGCCACCCCCACGCACGAACGCCCCCCCGGCCCCGAGCGTCGGCCCCCCTTCGCCTCAGCCACCAGCCGCTGGAGTGGACCGGCGCATCGGCCGGTGGTCCGGCCAGACCGGAGCGATGCCAACGGAGTCGCAACCATGAAAACGTCTCGCGCTGTCGTCGCCATCAGCCTCGACCAGGACCGGCTCGTCGCCGTGTGCGGCGTGGCCGGCAGCGGCCGGGTCAAGGTCCGGTCGTGGCTGAGCGTCCAGGCCCCCGAATCGCTCGAGCTCCGCGATGCCGCCGCGGTCGGCGCATGGCTCGGCGCAGAGCTGGACAAGGCCGGCCTCGCTCGTTCGAGACTGATCATCGCCGTGCCCCGCGGCGATGTCGTCCTCAAGCGGCTCAAACTGCCCCGCGCCGACGGCGCCAACGCGCAGCTCGAACTGGCGGGAATGGTCCGGCTCCAGATGTCCCGCCAGTTGACCATGGCGATCGAGGGGACCGCGATCGACTACGTGCCCATCGAGGGCGGCTCAGGCGAGACCCTCGATGTCCTGGCCGGCGCCCTCCCCGCCGACCGCATGCAGTGGTACCGCGACATGGCCGAAGCCGCCGGCTGCGAAATCGAGCGCATCGGCCTCCGTGCCTCGGGCGCCGCGGCCCTGCTCGCCGCCGCCTCGCACCGGCACAACGGCGCCATCGTCGGCGTCGCGTTGGGATGGAGCACGATCGAGTTCATCGTCGTGAAGGATGGCCAACTCGTGTTCGCCCGAGCCGCGGACGTCGGCGTCGGTGCCTCGCAGTCGGCCGGCACACCCTCCGCGGAGGCCACCGTCGATGGCGAAGCGCTCAGCGCCCGCGTCGCGGTCGAGGCCAAGCGTACGTGGATGGGCTACCGCGTCGGGGATGAAGCCGCCGCGGTCGAAGCGGTCGTCGTCCCCGGCGCCGGTCCCCTGGCCCAGGAGGCGGGCGAGGCCTGCGGCAAGGCCCTCGAAATGCCCTGGGAGCTCGCGGAGTCCTCGTCCATCGTCGAGTTCGATGCCGCCATGTCCGAGGTGGACAAGCTGGTGGCCGGCCCGCTCATCGGCCTCTTGGGCGAAGAGATCCTCGCACGCAAGACCCTTGACTTTGCCCATCCCCGCAAAGCGCCAGACCTGGCCGCCGCGCGCCGGATGCGAGTCCTCGCCGCGGCCCTGGGCTTGATCATCGTCGGCGGAGGCGGCTACGTCTTCTCCGGAATAGCGGTCGAGAAAGCGGAGAAGCGATTGCAGGAAGCCAAGGAGCGCGGCGCCGCCCTTCGCCTCGATTACGCCGCGTACCTCAAGGACCACGCCCGACTGAGCCACATCGAGAAGTGGCGGGCCGCGGGCTTTGACTGGCTCTCCCACGCCGCCTGGCTGAGCGAGCAGATGCCCGACCCTCGCCAGGCCCAGCTCGATCAACTCTCGGGATTCGCGACCATCAACGTCGAACTGACACCCAACAACGGGCGATACGACGTCAACGGCTGGAAAGTATCGCAACGGGCGAACTTCTCGATCCAGGGCAAGGCCCGGCAGCGGGAAGTCGCCAACGAACTCCGCGACCGCCTCGTCTCGTCTCCCGTGTACCAGGTCGAGACCAAGGGCGCCGACATGGCCGACCGTTTCGCCATGGCGCTCCAGACCTCCGCGCCACGTCCTGAAGATGCCAAGCCCGCCGCCAACGGCGGAAAGCCGGCCGCCGCCAAGGGAGGTGGATCATGAACCTCCCCGCGTGGATCAAACCCGTCGGCGCCCTCGTCGCCACCGGCGGCGCGCTCTTCGCCGCGTTCTACTACATGTACGCCCGGCCCATGGGCCGTATCAGCTCGGAGCTCAACACCGTCATCGCGACCAACAACGAGCTCAACGCCGCCATCAAAGACCGTCCCCGCGTCCGCCAGGCGCTCAAGGACTTCGGCGCAACAACCATCGCCGCGACCGTGGACGGGGCCGATGCACGGTTCCGCTCCCTGCTCAGCGAGATCGCCGTCACCAGCGGGCTGTCCAAGTCGAGCGTGCAGATCAACACCAGCCGCGCGGAGCGTGTCCTGAACCCCGGCGGCACATCCAAGCTCACGACCAGGCTCAAGGATGACCTGAAGAAGCAAATGGACTTCCTTGCCCTCAACGGCACCATCACCGGCACGGGCTCGCTGGAAGCATCGCTCCGCACCCTCGCCACCCTCCGCGCCCAGCCCTGGGTACACCGGATCGAGAGTTTCTCTCTCAAGCCCGAGGACAAGGACCGCCAGCGCTTTGCCCTGACCGTCGAACTGGTCACCCTCATCGCGCCCGATCTCGCCCCCGCCAACCTGCCGGAACCCGCCATCATCCCCGTGCCCGACGGCGGCCGCTCCGCCTGGGCCGGAATCGTGCAGAAGAACGTCTTCCGCGAGCCCCCGCCCGTCGTCGTGGCCTCGCAACCCAGCACGCCCCCACCGGCCACACCCGTCCGCCCGCCATGGTCGGACTGGAAGCTGACCGGCCTGGTCGAGAGCCGCCTCGGCACCGAGGTGTTCCTCATCAACACCCGCGATGGCCAGCGGCTGACCCTGGCCGTCGGCTCGGCGGTTTCCGAAGCGAGATTCCTCGGCGGCCAGGGCGAGCGGGCCTACTTCGAGATCGGCGGTGAAAGGTTTGAAGTGTTCAATGGACAGACCCTGGAGCAACGACGCCCTGCAGATAGGTAGACTACAGCCCCCACCCGCAACCGGTTGTGCGACCGGGCCGCGGCCCCGGGGGTGAGTCTTCGAAGGATTCGGGACAATCAGAAGATCAGGGTGGGTGGGTTGGCGTGCCGGTTGAACCGGCGTTGGTTCCCGTGAGGACGATTAGGGAGCGCCTGGTATGAAGAAGCGCAGCAGGATTGTGATGGCGGCTGGTTTGGTGGCGGCCGCGGGTTTGCCGGTCTCGGCCCAGGAAGGAGCCGTGGCCCCCGCCTCCGAAGCCGCCGCGCCGGTCGCCGCCGTCGAGGCGCCACCCGCCGAGGCCCCACCGGCGGCTGCCGCCCCCGTTCCGGCCCAGCCCCAGGCCCAGCCGGCCGCCCAGCCTGCCGAGCCCCGTCCCATCCGGTTCAACTTCAAGGACGCCCCCTTCGATCAGGTGCTCGACTTCTTCTCCCGCGAGAGCGGCCTGCCCCCGATCCGCGAAGTCCCCGTGCCCGACGGCACCATGACCTTCATCAGCGGGGAGTCCTACTCCTTCGAAGAAGCCCTCACCATCCTCAACCTCAACCTGCAACCCCGCGGCGTGCAGGTCCAGCGAGAGGACAACTTCCTGTACCTCCGCTCCCTCAAGGATTCCGCGCGCAAGGCCGCCCAGGTGGTCTCGGGCGAGATGCCCGCCGGCGTCCGCCCCGAGAAGATCGTGAACCTCACGATCCCGCTCAACAACGTCCGCGCCGACGTCGTCGTCGAGCAGATCAAGCCGCTCATCGGCGAGTACGGCTCGGTGCAGGCCGTGCCGGCGCAGAACATGCTCATTATTGTGGAAACGGCCGCCCAGTGCCGCCGCATCCAGCAGATCGTCCAGGCGATCGACTCGGTCAAGCCCGTCGACTCCGCGTACAAGCTCTTCCCCCTCAAGCACGCGCAGTGCGACGCCGTCTTCAACGCGCTCAAGGGGCTCGTGGGCCAGCGCAAGACCACCGTCGTCATCGACAAGGACAACAAGCAGCGCACCATCGAGGAGGTCGACATCGCCGGCCTGAACCTCCAGCCCGACCCGCGGACCAACTCGATCATCGCCGTCGGCCCCGCCGCCCGGATCAGCGTCGTCGAGGAGCTCATCGCCCTGCTCGACGTGCCCGAGGGCCTCTCGGGCGATCGCAAGATGATGACCTTCGCGCTCGACGCCGTCGCCCCCGCGCGCGCCGCGGAGGACCTGAACAGGCTCTTTGCCCCCATCGAACCCGCCAAGCGGCCCACCATCATCCCCCTCGAAGCCCAGGGCAAGGTCACCGTTGTCGCCGCCGACGCCCTCATGGCCCAGGCCATCGCGCTCATCGGGGAAATCGATCCCGGCAGCGCCAGGGCCGGTGGAAGCCCGGCGCCGGAACGCCGCGCCGCCATCCTCCGCCTCACGCACATCACACCCGCCGCCGTCGAGGGCCTCGCGCCCCGCCTGCTCACCCCGCGCCAGGCCGCCACGGTGAAGTTCGCCGCCACGCCCGACGGACGAGGCCTGGTCATCACCGGCCCGGACGCCGACGTGGCCGCCATGGAGCAGCTCATCACGAGCCTCGATGTCCCCGGCCAGGGACCCAAGGATGTGCGCCGCCTGCCCGTCGGCGCGGGCGACGGCAAGTCGCTTCTCGAACGATCACTCGCCATCTACAAGACGCAAACCGAGGGCGTGGCCGGCGCCGGCCCGGTCGAGGCATCGCTCGATGAAACCGGCACCTCGATCCTCGCCATCGCCAGCCCCGACGCCCTGCAGCGATTCGCGAAGATCGTCGAGGAGCTCGGCCGCCACGTCGGCCAGCAGCGCGACATCCGCCTCATCGAACTCCGCTTCGCCCCCGCCGCCAACGTCAAGTCGTTCATGGACGACATGATCAAGTCCAGCGCCAGCTTCCGCGCCAAGGGCGATCCCGACCCCGTCTTCGAAGTCATCGAGGCGAACAACTCGCTGATGATCGCGGCCCAGCCCACGCAGTTCCCCATCATCGAAGCCATGGTCCGCAACCTCGATCTGCAGCAGGGCGCCGAGCGCCCGCCGCTGCGGATTCTCCGCCTCAAGGCGACCGACGCCGCCAGCGTCGCCGCCATTCTCCAGGGATCCTTCGACCGGCGCAGTTCGGAGCAGAAGGCGAAGAAGCCCGTCGACATCACGGCCGACGCCGCGACCAACACGCTCATCGTCTCCGCGCACCCCGACACGCTGCCCGAGATCGAGAAACTCGTCGAGGAGTTGAACCTCCAGCAGGCCTACGACGCCGAGGGCCGCGAGATTCGCATCTTCCCACTCAAGATCGCCCGCGCCGAGGAGCTCGCGCGGACCATCGACCAGATGTACCCCGAGCCCCCCATGCCGCGCGACCCGCGCAACGGCCAGCCCCGCCCGGACCTCCAGCGACCCAAGGAAGTCGTCGTCCGCGCCGATCGCGGCACAAACTCCCTCATCGTCGATGCCCCCGCCAAGCGTCTGGCCGGCTTCGAGCAGATCGTCCGCAGCCTCGACGCCCAGAAGCTCGGCGCCAACGTCGAACTCCGCACCTACCACGTCGAACGCGCCGACCTCAACGCCGCGGCCCAGGCCATCCGCAACGCCGCGGCCAGCGGCGCCCTCGCCGCCGGCGGCAACGGCGTCACACCCGTCACCGTCGACATCGAACCCATGAGCCGCACGCTCGTCGTCAGCGGACCTTCCGATGTCTTCAAGGGCGTCGAGGAAGTGCTCAAGAAGGTCGACTCCGCGCCCGCGAGGCCCGCGACGGGCGTGAAGATGTACACGCTCAAGAGTGTCCGCTCCGAACGGATCCAACCCCTTGTGCAGAAGGTCATCGCGGGACGAACCAGGGAGCTGCAACTGGCCAACCCGGGCCTGGACATCGCCTCGCTCGTCGATGTGACCGCCGAGAGCTCATCGAACACGCTGGTCGTCACCGCTCCCGAAAGCGTGCTGACCATCTGCGATGCGCTGATCCAGACGCTCGACTCCCAGGGCGTCGCCAGCGCGACAGAGTTGCGGGTCTTCCGGCTCGAGCGCGGCGACGCTGCCTCCACCGCGACGGCGATTACACGCACCCTTTCGGCGGAGAATCCCGGCGAGCCCGCCCCGACCGTCACGCCCGAAGCCGCGAGCAACAGCATCGTCATGGTCGGCACCCGCGTGCAGATCGAGAAAGCCCAGAAACTCGTCGAGCAGCTCGACGCCGCAACCCAGAAGGACGGCGTCGGCGCACGGACCATCCGCCTCAAACACGCCCGCGCCGAATCCATCGCCCCCGTGCTCGACACGCTGCTGAAGAAGGAGTCGGTCGCGAACCTGCTCCCCCCGTGGGAGCGCGGCGGTTTCCTCGCCCGCCAGGGCTTCAAGGCCGAGCCCGAGGTCCGCATCGCCGCCGAGCGTTCCATCAACGCCGTCGTGGTCACCGCCCCCGTCGCCATCCTCGACACGGCGGAGCAGATCATCGCCGAACTGGACGTCGACCCCGCCACCGTCTCCGGCCGCCCGGAGCGCCCGGTCCGGATCATCACGCTCCAGAACGCGGACGCGAACGAACTCGCCGCCAGCGTGCAGGCCGTCATCGCGGAAGAAAAGCCCGGCGTCGAACCCGCCGTCGTCCGCGTTGATCGCGCCAGCAACTCCCTCATCATCCGCGCCAGCGCCGACCAGTTGGCGAGCATCGAGGCCGTCGTGCAGAAGCTCGACGCCGCCACGCTCTCCACCAGCCGCCAGATGCGCATGATCCCCGTCGACCGTTCCAAGGCCGATGCGGAACTCATGGCCCGGACGCTCCAAAAACTCCTCGAGCAGCAGGGCGGCGTCAAAGTTGAGGTCGTTCCCGTCGAACAGTTGCTCCGCAAGGAAGAACCCAAGAAGACCAGCGATGCAGGTGGCACGCCCTTCCTTGGTGGCACACCTCTCCTTGGTGGCTCGCCTCTCCGAGGCGTGCTTGATTCCCTTCCCACCAGTGACAAAGCGATCACCCGCGCATCTGAACCCGCCTCCGAGAGACCTGCCCCCCAAGGCAGCCTCATTCACACCGCCCTCGCCGCCGCCGCGCTCGCCTGGCAACCCGAAGCGCCAAAGCCTCCCGCACCCGACTCCGGCATCACCATCGCCGTCGATCCCGCGACCAACTCGCTGATCGTCGTCGGCTCCCCCCGCGCCACGGACCGCCTCGCCGCCCTCGCCGCACAGCTCGAACAGCAGATGCCCGCCGAGCCTTCCAAGGTCCGTATCGTCGGCCTGCCCCCCTTGGCCGACACCGAATCACTGGCGCAGGTCATCCGCCAGACCGTGCAGCAGCTTGGTCGAATGGGACCCGGCAACCCCGGCGGCTTCACCGGCCCCGTCTCCGTCATGCCCGATCCCGGCGCGACCGCGCTCATCGTCTGGGCCAACGACACCGACTTCGAATCCGTCGGCGAACTCATCCGCGCTGTTTCACAGCTCGAACCCGCCGCCTCCCTCACCGTCAAGGTCTACCCGCTCTCCTCTGTCACCGCCGACCGCGCCATCCGCGCCGTGCAGGACCTCCTCAGCCCACAACCCCGCGGCGCCCAGGCCCGGCGGCTTCGCGGCTCGATGGATGTCACGGTCAAAGGGCCGGACGGCAAGGACGTCAAGGCCACCATCGATCCCGCCCTCGTCCGCCTCACCTCCGATCCTTCGGGCGCTTCGATCATCGTGACCGCTCCCTCCAATGTCCTTCCACTGCTCGACAGCTTCATCTCCCTCCTCGACCAGAGTCCCGTGGTGGACCGCCTCTCCATCCGCCGCTACGACCTCGCCAACGCCCGCGCGCAGGACCTTGCCCAGACCCTGCAGACCATGCTCGACACCCAGCGCCAGGGCCACGCCGAGGAGCTCCCCCGCGCCCGCACCGTCCCCGATGCACGCACCAACTCCATCCTCGTCACCGCCACCGATCGCCAGCACGCCGACGTCATGCGCCTCATCGGCGCCCTCGACCAGTCCATGGAGGACAAGGACCTCAAACTCGAGATCATCACCCTCCAGAACGCCACGCCATCCAGCGTGCAGCGCGTGATCGAGCAGATCGTCGTCGGCCGCAACCCCGCGCTCAAGGAGCGCGTTCAGGTCTCCGCCCAGGACGGTTCCAATGTCCTCGTCATCCGCGCCCCCGCCGAACAGATCGGCGAAATCCGCGACATCGTCGCCCGGGTCGATACCGCGGAAGTGGGGGGGCTGCCCATCCGCTTCGTCAAGCTCGAACGCGCCGACGCCCAGACCGTCGCCGCCGCCCTCCAGCGCTTCTTCCAGGAACGCTCCCAGGCCTCCGGCCGCGCCGGGCAGCGCGGCGTCAACCGCGTCGCCGTCATGGGCGACCGCCGCAGCGGCTCCCTTGTCATTTCCGCCTCCGACGAGGACTTCGACCAGATCAAGTCCCTCATCAGCACCTTCGATGCGCCGGCGAAAGCCAAGGAAATGCAGATGCGCATCATCCCGCTGCAGAATGCGCGGGTGACCGACCTGACCGAAACGCTCGAGAGCATTTCGTGGCAGCTCCGCGAAGATCGCCTCGGCGGTTGGTCCCCCTGGGGCGGCGGTCGCGCGCCCGAAACGGGCGACGACAAGCTCATCCTCCAGACCAACGAACGCATCAACAGCATCATCCTCATGGGCCAGGGCGAGACCATGGAGACGATGCTCAAGGTCGTCGCCGAACTCGACCGCCCCCAGTCCGAACAGACCCGCCTCATCGTCAAGTCCATCCGCGTTGATCGCGGCGACCTGAACGCCATGGCCAACATGGTCCGCCAGGTGACCGCCACCCCCGGCTGGCGGAGCTGGCAGGGTCAGGATCCGGACCTCGTCGCGGCGCAGGTCGATCAATCCCGGCGTCTGATCATGCTCGTCGGCAAGCAGGCCCGCGTCGACCAGGCCGTGCAGTACATCAACGAGATGAAGGGAGCCACCGGCCGCGAAGGCAGCACGATGGAAACGCTGACCCTCCGCCATGCGCAGGCCCCCCGCGCCGCGGAAACGCTCCGCCGGGTCTTCCGCGACCGCGCCGAGGCCCAGGGCCTCCCGGAGGATGCGGTCTCCATCATCGGGTCCCCCGACGGCAACCTCCTCATGATCTCCGCCGATGAGGCCGGCATGAAGGTCGCCAAGGACCTCGTCGCCCTCCTCGACCAGCCCGAACTCGGCAAGGACCGCCAGATCGAGGTCTACGCCGTCCGCAACCGAGAGGCCGACGAACTGGCCAACCTCGTCCGCGCCCAGTTCCCCCGCGGCGGCGCGGGCCGGCAGGACGCCCAGGTCATCGTCACCGCCCAGCCCAGCACCAACTCCCTCATCGTCTCCGCCCTCGCCGACGACCAGCCCCAGGTCCAGGCCCTCATCAAGCAGTTGGACGCCGCGCCGTCCGAGGAGACCTCTCGCCTCACGACCGTCACGCTCAAGAGCGCCCGGGCCGAGGACGTCGCCAACGCCCTCCGCTCCGCGCTTCCGTCCGGGATCAAGGTCAAGATCACGCCCGTCCGCCGCAACAACACGCTCCTGCTCACCGGCTCGGACGAGACCATCAAGGTCGTGATGGAACAGATCGCCCGCATCGACGTCGAGGTCGAGCGCTCCCCCGTCGAGTTCAAGCGAGTCCAGCTCAAGCACGCCCTCTCCCCCGACGTCGCCTTCACGATCGAGATGATGCTCCGCTCCCGTCCGCGCACGCCCGGCGAGCCCGAGCCCAGCGTCGACTACACCCGTTCCGACAACACCCTCGCCTTCAGCGGCACCCCCGACCAGATCCGCGACATCGCGAAGATGGTCGAAGCCCTCGACGTCCCCTCCGAGACCAAGCGCCGCACCGAGTTCGTCAAACTCGAGTTCGCCAAGGCCGAACAGACCGCCAAGGCCCTCGAGGTCTTCTACGGTCGCTTCGCCCGCGCCGCCACCACGCCCGCCGCCCAGAACGTCGCCATCGTCCCCGATCCCGCCTCCAACTCCCTCGTCATCAGCGCCGATGAATCCGAGTGGGACGGCCTCCGCGGCCTTCTGAAGAAACTGGACACCGAGGAGTACGACACCTCCCGTCAGCTCGCCGTTCTTCCCCTCAAGCACGCCGACGCCACCAGCGTCGCCCGCGCCCTCAACGAGGGCTTCCGCGCCCCCACGGCCGAGCGCCTCCGCCGCGAACAGAACCAGCGCCAGCCCAACCAGGGCGGCCGCCGCCAGGACGACCTCCCCGAACCCACAATATTGGTTGACAGCGAGCCCACGCCGACCGTCTCCGCCGAGCCGCAGACCAACTCCCTTGTCGTCTTCGCCGGCCGCAAGGACCTCGTCCGCATCAAGGCGATGGTCGACCAGATCGACATCCCCGACTTTGTGAAGTACGCCGAGGCCCACGTCCTCCCGTTGCGCACCGGCAAGGCCTCGCAGATCGCCCAGAGCGTCCGCGAACTCTTCATCGGCCAGCGCCTCACCGGCGCCCAGGCCGGCGGCCCCCGCGCCACGGTCATCGTCGGCGACGACACCAGCAACTCCCTCATCATCCGCGCCGAGGAACGCGACTTCGCCCAGATCAAGGCCCTCGCCGAGGTCCTGCAGCAGCAGGGCGCGATCTCGCAGGCCACCGTCCGCGTCCTCCCCGTGAAGAACATCCCCGCGATGCGCCTCGTCAAAACGCTCGAAACCACCTTCGCGCAGGCCGCCAAACAACAGAACGAAGTCCTCTCCATCGAGGTCGATCGCACCACCAACGCCCTCGTCATCGCCGCCAGCCGCCGCATCTACGAGCAGATCGAGGAAGTCGTCCGCGAGCTCGACGGTGGCGTCGCCGTCAAGCCCGATCAGGTCCAGGGCCCGCACGGCCCCCTGGGCCAGAGCGTCACCATCATCGACGTGGTGAACAACGCCCCGGAGGACATCCGCCGTCAGCTCGACGCCATGGGCCTCACGCGCCAGCAACCCGGCGACCGCCCCGGCGTCGTCAGCGAACCCGTCACGATCACGGCCCTCAACAGCCGGCGCGCCATCGCCGTCGTCGCCGGCCCGCAGGATGGCGAGGCCGTCCGCGCCCTCGTCAAGGTGCTCGACGCCGACCCCCTCAGCCCCGAGCAGAAGGTCGCGATGGTCGGGTTGAAGCTGGCCACCGCTTCCGGTGTCGTGCAGACGCTCACGGAAATGCTCAAGCCCGAAGCCCAGGTCAGCCAGACCGGCCCCGCCCGCGTCCTGGCCGAACAGATCCGCCGCCTCTCCATCGCGAACAACACGATCGGAAAGAACGACCACATCCTCGACCTCGCCAAGCCCATCCGCCTCATCGCCGACGCCGAGACCAACTCCGTCATCATCTCCTCCACCGAGGCAAACGTCGCCTCCCTCCTCGAGGTCATCAAGACCCTCGACACGCTCCCCATCGGCGATGCCGTCGTCGTCCGCATCTTCCCGCTCTCCAACGCCTCCGCCACGCGAGCCAAGAGCGTCGTCGACGACCTCTTCCGCCAGGGCGAGGCCCTCCGCCGCCTCCCCGGCACGCGCCGCCAGGGCCTGCCCACCACCGCCACGGGCCGCGCCCTCGCCGGCGAGATCGCCGTCTCGGTGGACGACCGCACCAACACCCTCGTCGTCGCTGGCCGTGAGGAGGCCGTCGCCCTCGTCGAGATCGTCATCAAGGATCTCGACAGCGATCAGGCCAGCAAGTGGATCGAGCCCGCCCTCATCCCGCTCAAAAATGCGGACGCCGTCGCCCTCGCCGCAACGCTGCGCCAGGTCCTCGTCCAGGGCCTGACCCTCACGCCCGAAGCCCTCGGTCTCCAGAAGCAGGTCGGCCGCCTCCGCATGGCCCGCGCCGGGCGCGACATGTCGGACCCCGCCAACCGCGTCGAGGCCGATCTCTTTGCTCCCCTCTCCGGTCTGGTCATCACCCCCGAAGGCCAGCTCAACGCCCTCATCGTCGTCGGCTCCACCGCCAATATCGAAGTCGTCCGCGAACTCGTCTCCCTCCTCGATGTCGAGGCCGCCTCCGCCGCCAACACCGTCCGCATTTTCCCGCTGCAGCGTGCCGCGGCCGACCGCGTCGCCGCCCTCGTCGGCAACCTCTTCCGCCAGCGCCAGGAGGACCCCTCCGCCAAGGATGAAGACCGCGTCATCATCGCGTCCGACGCCCGCACCAACTCCCTGATCGTCTCGACCAGCCCCCGCAGCTTTTCCATCCTCGAGGCCATGCTCAAGACCCTCGACACGGAGCAGGCCAACGCCACCGTCGGCCTCCACGTCGTCCCGGTCACCGGGGCCAACGTCCAGAGCCTTGCCCCCAAGATCGACAAACTCATGCGCGAGCGGATCGCCGCCTCGCAGCGCTCCGGCGAGGTCCGCAGCCCGCTGGATACGTTCAGCATCGAGTCCGACACCGCCAGCAACCTCCTGATCGTCGCCTGCAGCGAGGAGAACCTGCAACTGGTCAAGGAACTGGTCAAGACCCTCTCCGACGGCAGCCTCGCCATCGCCGGCGCCGCCCGGACCGATGTGCTCCAGCTCAAGTCCGGGCGTGCGGTCGACGTGGCCGCCACCATCCGCCAGCTCTACGTCGACAAGGAAAACGCCAAGCGCGGCACGGATTCGGTCGGCGTCCTTCCCAACGAGCGCCTCAACGCCCTCGTCGTCACCGGCACCGACAGCGACATCGACCAGATGCGATCCCTGGTCAACCGACTCGAAGGCGCCGGGATCGCCACCGCGCAGGACATCCGCCGCATCGGCCTTCGCTCCGCGAACGCGCTCGAAGTCGTGCAACTCATCCAGAACGTCCTCGCCGGGCGAACAGTCGCCGGCGGCGCCGACATCGCCGCACGCCAGGCCACCAACATCCGATTCTTCCGCGAGAAAGTTGCCCAGGTTGTCGAGGGCCAGGTCGGCGCCAAGCCCACCGAGGCCCAGGTGGACGGCGCCATCCGCGAGCAGGTCGCCCTCACCCCGGACCTCCGCACCAACTCCGTCATGGTCAAGGCCCCGCCCGAAGTGATGGAGGTCATCAAGGCCATCATCGAGGACCTCGACACCACCAGCGCGGGCGCCCGCCGCATCGAACGCTTCACCCTGCGCAACGCCGACGTCCGCCAGATGGCCGACCTCCTCCGCGACATCTTCACCCTCCGCCAGCAGGGCAACAAGTACGTCCTCGTGCCCACCATGGGCCCCCCCGGCGCCGGCGAACCCGGGAGCACCCCCGACACCGGCACGATGACCCCCGTCCCCGACGAGCGGCAGGAACTCTCCATCGCCATCGACGCCCGCACCAACACCCTCATCGTCTCGGGAACCGAGGAATACCTCGACCGCGTCCGCCAGCTCGTCACCGACCTCGACGCCATCGAGGCCCAGGAACGCACGCAGCAGATCTACGCCGTCCGCAACGCGAAAGCCAAGGAGATCGAGGCCACGCTCCAGACATACTTCCGTGGCGAGTCCGGCCTCGCCCGCTCCCTCCTCGGCCCCGCACAGTCCGGGTCCGCGATGCGCCAGCTCGAGCAGGAAGTCACCGTCGTCGGCGATGAGAAGAGCAACCGCCTCCTCGTCTCCACCTCCCCCCGCTACATCGACGCCGTCATGAAGATGATCGCCGAGCTCGACACCGCCCCGCCCCAGGTCGTCATCCAGGTCCTCCTCGCCGAGGTCACCGTCGACGCCGCCAACACATGGGGCGCCGACCTGCGCCTCAAGGGCATCGGCAGCAACAACTTCAACTTCGTCGGCCTCGCCGCCGGCGCCGGCGTCGCCACGGCCCTCGGCGTGCCGAACCTCACCTTCGCCACCAACGACTTCGACCTCATCCTCCGCGCCCTCGAGGCCCAGGGCAAGCTCCAGGTCCTCTCCAGCCCCCACATCGTCGCCCGCAACAACCAGATCGCCACCATCAACGTCGGCGACAACATCGCCATCGTTCAGAGCGTCGAGCGCACCCCACAGGGCGGCACCGTCGCCGACGTCCGCCGCGAAGACCTCGGCATCAAGCTCAACGTCACCCCCTCCATCAGCCCCGACGGCTTCGTCCGCATGGACCTCGTCCCCGAGATCCAGACCCTCAGCCAGCGCACCACCCAGATCTCCGAAGACTTCGCCGCCCCCATCATCAACAAGCGCACGCTCCAAACCACGGTCACCGTCAAGGACGGCCAGACCGTCGTCCTCGGCGGCCTCATGCAGACCACGCAGGATGAACGCCGCACCAAGGTCCCCATCCTCGGCGACTTCCCCGTCGTCGGCTCCCTCTTCCGCTCCACGCAGAAGTCCGACGCCAAGACCGAGCTCCTGATGATCGTCACCCCCCGCGTGATCTACAACGATACCCCCGGCGCCGTCGAACGCTTCCGCAACCTCAGCGAGCAGAAGATCGACGCCCTCGACAGCCAGGGCGCCGTCCGCGACACCCTCAAGCGAAACGGCTTCACCGACGAGGACAACGGCCCGCCCCTTCGACCCGAAATCTACCGCCCCGAGAACCGGCCATGACCCGCTTCCATAAGGTCCTCACCATCCTCCTCGCCAGCACGCTCCCCGCGGCGTGCGTCACCGAAGGCCCCTCAAAGCCCCGCAGCCAGCCCCCATCCGTCCGCCCCACCAAGCTCATCCCCGCCGCCGACGGCACCTTCACCGACACCGACGGCAACCGATACCGCGACTCCTCCGCCGTCGTCATCTACGTCATGGGCGACGCCCCGGGCTACCACCTCCCCATCCGTGTCCCCGGACGATTCACCATCCGCCTCGAGTCCACGCAGGGCAAACCCATCGCCGAGTGGAACTTCGACGCCGCCCAGACCGAGGCCGCCCTGCGCAGTCTCCCGCCCGGCCCCGGCTACGTCTTCGAACTCGACCTCCGCAAGAGCCCCATCCGCCGCGGCTCCGACGTCATCGAAGAGTCCGAGGCCGAACTCATCGCCATCTTCACGCCCGAATCCGGCGACGCCATCCGCGCCAGAACCTCCGCCCCCGTCCTCATCGGCCCCGTCAGCCGCGGCACATGGTGAGCCGTTCGTGCCCGTCTCGATTCAGCTCGCGCCGCAAACCTCAACAGCAACCAATTCAACCGCGACGAACCAGCCGCGATCGATCCGAAAAAAGGCCCAAAACAGGCCTCCAACGTCGATTGTTTACGGAATCTTAGCGCTCGCCGGCCCCCTTTCCGATGCCCCCGCCGCGATAATCCTCCGACCCTGAGAGCCAGGCAATGACGCCGCGGCATCGGGCCAAGCAAGGGAGAAATCGGCATGCTCGGACTCTTCACTCGCGCGGTTCTGGTTGTCGGTGCGGTCGCGGGAATCGCCGGATCCGCCCTCGGTCAGACCAAGGTCGTCAAGGTCGATGGCTCCAGCACCGTCTACCCCGTCACCGAGGCCGTCGCCGAAGAGTTCCAGGCCGCCACCAAGGGCGCCGTGAAGGTCACCGTTGGCATCGCCGGCACCGGCGGCGGCTTCAAGAAGTTCACCCGCGGCGAAACCGACGTCTCCAACGCCTCCCGCCCCATCATGAAGGGCGAAATGGAAGACGCTGTCAAGAACGGCATCGAGTACATCGAACTCCCCATCTGCTTCGACGCCCTCACCGTCGTCATCAACCCCAAGAACACCTGGGCCGAGACGATGACCGTCGAAGAGCTCAAGAAGATCTGGGAACCCGCCGCCCAGGGCAAGATCACCATGTGGAACCAGATCCGTCCCGAGTGGCCGGCGGAGAAGATCAATCTCTTCGGCGCGGGCGCTGACTCAGGCACCTTCGACTACTTCACCGAGGCCATCGTCGGCAAGGCCAAGTCCAGCCGCGGCGACTTCACCGCCAGCGAGGACGACAACGTCCTCGTCAAGGGCGTCGAAGGCGACAAGTTCGCCCTCGGCTACTTCGGCTTCGCCTACTACGCCGCCCACGCCAAGAAGCTCAAGGCCGTCAAGATCGACTGGGAGAAGGACACCCTCGGCCCCGTCGAGCCCTCCGCGGCCAACGTCATCGCCGGAAAGTACAACCCCCTCTCCCGCCCCCTCTTCATCTACGTCAACAAGAAGTCGGTGGAAACCCGCCCCGAAGTCCGTCAGTTCGTCGAGTTCTACATCAAGAACGTCAAGGAGCTGTCGGCCGAGGTCAAGTACGTTCCCCTCCCGGACTCCGCCTACGAGCTTGTCAAGTCCCGGTTTGATAGGATGGATGTCGGCACGGTCTTCGGCGGTCACCCGGAGGTCGGCCTGACGATCGAAGACATCCTCAAGCGCGAAACCGTCAGCGAGGCCAAGTCGCACGGCGACGACAAGAAGTAAGCCCCAGCGCCTCTGCCCACGCTTCGCCCGGAGCCTTTCTTGACGACCGTTCCAACATCCTTGGCGGGGCGCGGCGGGTCTCTCGGCACGCTGCGCGCCGTCAAGCGGGTCCGCCCTGTCCAGGCCGGCATCGAGTTCCTGCTCATGCTCGCCGCCGTCTTCTCCGTCGCGATCACCGGCGGCATCGTCTACATCCTCGTCACCGAATCGCTCCCCTTCTTCAACACCGTCCCCCTCTGGGAGTTCCTCACGTCCACGATGTGGACACCCCTCTTCGAACCGCCCCGCTACGGCATCCTGCCCCTGGTCACCGGCACCGTCGTCACGACCACCGTCGCCCTTGCCGTCGCCATGCCCGTGGGCACCATCCTCGCCATCTGGCTCAGCGAGTTCGCCCCCGCCCGCCTCCGTGAAGTGGTCAAGCCCATCATGGAAATGCTCAGCGCCGTACCGACCGTCGTGTACGGCTACTTCGCCTTCCAGTTCATCACGCCCCTGCTCAAGGGCACCATCCTCCCCGACCTGCCCACCTTCAACATGCTCTCCGCCGGGCTGGTCATGGGCATCATGATCGTGCCCTACGTCAGCTCGCTCTCCGAAGACGCCATGCGGGCCGTCCCCATGCTCCTCCGCGAAGGCTCCTACGCCATGGGCGCCGGCAAGCTCGCGACCGCGATCCGTGTCGTCTATCCCGCCGCGCTCTCGGGCATCGGCGCCGCCTACACGCTCGCCATCGCCCGCGCCGTGGGCGAAACCATGATCGTCGCCATCGCCGCCGGCGGCCAGCCCAGCTTCACGCTCAACCCCACCCAACCCGCCCAGACCATGACCGCCTTCATCGTCCAGGTCAGCATGGGCGACAACCCCCACGACAGCATCGGCTACCAGACCATCTTCGCCGTCGGCCTCAGCCTGTTCATCATGACCATGGTGTTCAACCTCCTCGGCCACTACCTCAGGCGGCGCTTCCGCCAGGAGTACTGATGCTCGACGCCCGCGCCATGATCGCCCGTGGAAGACGACGCGACGCCGCGTTCAACATCCTGGGCTGGGCCTGCGCCGTCGTCGTCCTCTCCGCCCTCGCCGCCCTCCTCACGAACCTGTGCATCCAGGGCCTCTCCCGCATCGACTGGCAGTTCCTCACCTCCTTCCCCTCCCGCAGGCCCCAGCAGGCCGGCATCCTCTCCGCCTGGGTCGGCTCCATCCTCGTCATCCTCGTCACCGCCTGCACGGCCATCCCCCTCGGCGTCGCCGCCGGCATCTACCTCGAGGAATACGCCCGTAAGAACTGGTTCACCACCATCATCGAGATCAACATCGTCAACCTCGCCGGCGTGCCGTCCATCATCTACGGCCTCATGGCCCTCGGGCTGTTCGTCTACCAGTTCCACTTCGGCCAGAGCATCCTCTCCGGCGGTCTTACCCTCGCCTTCCTCATCCTCCCCATCGTCATCGTCGCCACGCGCGAGGCCATGCGCGCCATCCCCAAGCACATCCGCGAGGCCGCCTACGCCCTCGGCGCCACCCGCCTCGAGGTCGTCCGGCACCACCTCCTCCCCTACTCCGCCGGCGGCATTGGAACCGGCGTCATCATCGGCATCTCCCGGGCCATCGGCGAGACCGCCCCCCTCGTCACCATCGGCGCCCTCACCTTCATCGCCTTCCTCCCCCCGTCTCCGATCGTCGTCGACCCCGCACTCCAGATCCAACCCTTCAAGTGGATCATGTCCCCCTTCACCGTCCTCCCCATCCAGATGTTCAACTGGGTTTCCCGCCCGGGTGAAGAGTTCTTGAAGAACGCCGCGGCCGCCGGGGTCGTCCTCATGGTGGTCACGCTCGGTCTGAACGCGGCCGCTATTGTGGTGCGGCACCGAATCCGCAGGAGGATCAAGTGGTGACCCGCGGCATCGGTGTCGAACCCAGGCGGACCCTTCCCCCCCTCCCCCGACCGGAAATCCCCGTGAGCGTGAGCCCCACATCCATCAAGCCCGAACCCCTCGGCACGCCCGCGCCCGCCACGCCGCCCGCCACCGTCAAGGCCGAAGTCCAGAACCTCAACTTCTTCTACGGCACCCACCAGGCCGTCAAGAACGTTTCCCTCCGACTCCTCGAAAACCACGTCACCGCCCTCATCGGCCCGTCCGGCTGCGGCAAGACCACCCTCCTCCGCTGCTTCAACCGGATGCACGACCTCTACCCCAACACCCGCTACGACGGCCGCATCATCCTCAACCCCGGCGGCATCAACATCGTCGACCGCGCCGTCAACCCCATCGAAATGCGCATGCGCATCTCCATGGTCTTCCAGAAGCCCAACCCCTTCCCCAAGTCCATCTACGAGAACGTCGCCTACGGCCTTCGCCTCCGCGGCCTCAAGTCCCGCTCCGAACTCGAAGGCCGCGTCGAGGTCGCGCTCCGCGGCGCTGCGCTCTGGGATGAAGTGAAGGACCGCCTGAAGAAGCAGGCGTACGACCTTTCCGGCGGACAGCAGCAGCGCCTCTGCATCGCCCGTGCCCTCGCCATCGAGCCCGAAATCGTCCTCTTCGACGAGCCCACCAGCGCCCTCGATCCCGTCGCCACGGGCAAGATCGAGGAACTCATGTACGAACTCAAGTCCCGCCTCACCATCATCATCGTCACCCACAACATGCAGCAGGCCGCCCGCGTCTCCGACTACACCGCCTTCATGTACCTCGGCGAACTTGTCGAGGTCGACCAGACCGCGAAGATCTTCCAGAACCCCAGCAAGCCCCTCACCGAGCAGTACATCTCCGGCCGCTTCGGCTGATCCCGCTCCTACCATCCCGGACCCATGGCCAAGCGCCCAACGTACATCGTCACCGGCGGCGCCGGCTTCATCGGCGCCAACCTCACCGCGGCCCTGCTCGCCCGGTCGCCCAGGCCGTTCGTGGTCGTCATCGATTCGTTCCGCAGCGGGTCCTTCGCCAACCTCGTCGAGGCCTGCGAGCGGCGCGCCGCTGGCCCCTTCGACGGCAGCGTCATCAGCCTCTCCACCAGCGAGATCGACTTCGCCGAAGTTCTCGAAACCTACCCGGCGCAGGCTGTCTTCCACATCGGCGCCATCACCGACACCACGGTCTCGAGCGAGACCACGATGCTCCGCGAGAACGTCGAGGGCTTCTCCGCCATGCTCGAGGCCTGCGATGAGGCGCGCACGCCGCTCGTCTACGCCTCCAGCGCCGCGACGTACGGCACGCCGCCCCAGACCGCCCAGCGCAAGCCCTTCCCGCTCGGCGCGGCGGGCAAGCCCAACAACGTCTACGGCTTCTCCAAGTGGCTGATGGAGTGCGAGCACCGGCGTTTCGCCGAGCGCACCGCCAAGCGCCGCGACCGTGAGCCGATGGTGGTGGGCCTGCGGTACTTCAACGTCTTTGGTCCCGGCGAGGCGCGCAAGGGCAAGATGGCGTCGATGGTGTACCAGTTGACGATGCAGGTTCTGGCCGGCCGTTCGCCGCGACTCTTCGCCGACGGGACGCAGGCCCGTGACCAGGTGTACGTGGACGACGTCGTGGACTGCACGCTGGCCGCGGCGGGGCTGGGCAAGCGAGCGCCGCGCCCGGGGGTTTACAACCTCGGGTCCGGGGTGGCCACTTCCTTCAACCAGATTGCCGATGCCATCCGCGCCGCCCTGGGCCTTTCCGATCAGGAACGCCCGACCGACTACTTCGACATGCCCCCGGATATCCGCCGCTTCTACCAGGACTACACCTGCGCCGACATGACGGAGACGGCCCGCGGCCTGGGGTGGAAGCCCAAGCATGATCCGGTGCGGGCCATGGGGGCGTACGCGAAGTTTCTGAGCGAGTCCTCCGCTACCCTGTAGCCGCATGCACAAGGTCAAGCGCATCCTCGTTACCGGCGGCGCCGGGTTTCTCGGGTCCCACCTGTGCGACCGGCTGGTCGAGCAGGGGCACGACGTCATCTGCCTGGACAACCTGTTCACGAGCCAGAAGACGAACATCGAGCACCTGCTGGGGCGGAAGAACTTCGAGTTCATCCGGCATGATGTGATCCACCCGATCTCGCTGGAAGTGGACGAGATCTACAACGCGGCCTGCCCGGCGGCTCCGGGGCACTACCAGTACAACCCGATCAAGACGATGAAGACGAGCGTGATGGGCGCGATCAACATGCTGGGGATGGCCAAGCGATGCCGGGCCAAGATCCTGCAGTTCTCGACGAGCGAGGTGTACGGGGATCCGGAGGTTCATCCGCAGCCGGAGAGTTACCGCGGGAACGTGAACCCGATCGGGCCGCGGGCGTGCTACGACGAGGGGAAGCGGGCGGCGGAGACGTTGTTCTTTGATTACCACCGGGCGCACAAGTTGAACATCCGGGTCGTGCGGATTTTCAATACGTACGGGCCGCGGATGCACCCGTACGACGGTCGGGTGGTGAGCAACTTCATCCGGCAGGCGCTGCTGAACCAGGACATCACGATCTTCGGGGACGGGTCGCAGACGCGGTCGTTCTGCTACGCGGATGATCTGATCGAGGGGATCATCCGGATGATGAACGGGCCGGATACGTTCTTTGGTCCGGTCAACATCGGCAACCCGGGGGAGTTCACGATCAAGCAGCTCGCGGAGATCGTGCTTGAGCTGACGGGGTCGCGGTCGAAGATCGTGTACAAGCCGGCGGTCGAGGATGATCCGACGCAGCGCCAGCCGAACATCGCGCTGGCGCAGAAGCATCTGAACTGGCAGCCGACGGTGGCGCTGCGCGAGGGGCTTGCGAAGACGATCGCGTACTTCCGTTCGATCGACTTTGCGAGTTTCCGGGCGCCGACGCCGAACTTCTGACGTCAGCGGGCGCGGCGGCCGGCGAAGGCCATCGAGAGGCCGAGCAGGGCCAGCACGGACGGCGAGGGCACGACGAAGTTTGTGGCGAGGAAGTTGCCGTTGGAGCCGGTGGTTCCGGCGGCGTTGCCCGTCCAGCGCGCCGCGAAGTCGGCGCCCCAGCCGTTGGCGGGGCCGCCGGACGCCAGCACGGCGTCGAAGGACGGCGTGGTGGTCGAGCCGGTCTGGGCGGAGAATCGCATCTCGACGGTCAGATCACCGCCGGTGTAGAGGTAGGGGGATGTGAAGTCGAGGGTGGGGCCGAAGGCGTTGGGCGCGCTGCCGAAGGTGAAGCTGCCGGCGTCCACGGACCAGCCGCCGCTGCGGACCTGGGTGGCGGCGCCGCTGAAGTTGCTGGCGAAGGTGTTGCTCATGGAGGACGGCGCGACGCCGGGTCCGATGAACACATCCCACGAGGAGAAGGAGACGTTGGCCGGCGGCCATGCGGCGGCGGCAGCGCCGTTGAGGCGCCACTGCAAGCCCACGATCTGCTGGCCGACGAGGCCGGAGAGCTGGCTGGCGGCGATCGTCAACTGAAAGGTGCGGCCGGCCGCGGCGGTGGCGGTGAGGGCGAAGGTTCCGTCGGCTTCGACGCCGGCTGCGCTGTTTGGCACCACGACGTCGGCGTGGACGGCGGAAGCGGCCAGCAGAGCAAAACCAAGGGCGGCACGGGTCGTTGTTGACATTTGTCTCTCCTCATATGACGCCGCGCAGCCTATGAGCTACGGGCGGAACCCTTGCGAGATTACCCTCAGCAGGAACTCGATGCAAGGGTCTTTGGAGCTCGAATGAAGATTTTTGGGATGCCCAAACAGGACTCGAACTTCGGGGTTGCCTCTTGCCTTGTTGATCATCCATTTGGGTGGAGTTTCCGGCAGAGTTCGTGGTCGGGATTGGCGTGTGCTCTCGTGCCGGGGTGTGGCTGTTCAGGGCGGCTTGTCTTCCGGGAAGCGGCCGGCTTCGAGTCGGGAGATGAGCCAGGCGCCGGAGTCTCTGCGGAGTTCGAGGGAGAAGTTGGTGACGTCGCCGCAGGTGAAGAGGAAGCGGGCGATTGATGGGGAGGAATCGGGCGAGGGGCGTATGACCATTGGCCGGGAGATGGGACGTGTGGTGAGGATGTCGAGGGCGCGGGCGTTGAAGGAGGCCGGGTCGGTGGGAATCGGGACACCGTCGAACTTGGCGGAGGGCATGCAGAAGGCGCGGAGGGTGGCGATGCTGGCGGGGCGGCGGGGGGTGTTGATGATGGTGAGGAAGAGATTGGCCGCGGCGATGTCGGAGATGTCGGGGGAGGGGGGGGCGAGGGGCGGGGGGTGATGCTCAGGTGTGTGTGGGGGAGGTGTGGAGGGAGGGTTGTTCGAGTTGGCGGTGTTGCGGGATGTGATGGGGGATGGGTTGCTTTGGGGGATGAGGAGAGAAGATTTGCGCACGTCTCGGAGAGGCGTGCCACCTTGGGGGAGTGGGGCGCGGAAGATGGTGGTGGCGGCGCGGCGGCGTTCGATGGGGTTTGGGGAGGTCTTGGCGACATCCTTGAGGTAGGCACGCATCTCGCGCTGGTCGGCGAGGAGGAGTTGGCGTTCGTGGAAGTCGATCCAGGCGGCGATGTGGGGCTGGGTGGACCAGAGGTAGAGGGAGGGAAGGGAAGGGGGGGAGGGGGCGGAGGAGGGCGGGGAGTCGGGGGGAGGAACGGGTGAAGAGGTGAGGGGGGGAACGGGGATGGAGAGGGGGCGGTTCTTGATGGATTCGGCGAGGGCGGGGAGGGAGGCGCCGGATTCGATGAAGCGTTGGAAGAGGGCTTCATCGGCGGGGGAGAGTGGGGTGAGGGTTGGAGCGAGATGGGAAGAATCGGCGACCATGCGGGGAAGATACGACGGGGCGGGAAGGATGCAAGGGGGTTTGGGGCGAGGACCGCGGGATGTCGGCACGAAGGTGGTCATCGGGGGAGAAAGGCGAGAGGCGAAAGGCGAAAGGCGAGACAAGGAGTGTTGGCGTGGCGATGTGGGAGGGTGACGGGGTCAGGGGGTGAGGTGTCGTTGAGGAGAAGGTGGAACGGTGATGGAGACCATGATGCATACAAATGTGTGATATTGGCGCGAGGGTACTGGCACCCCTTCGGGGTGCGGGGGTGTAATGGGCTGGACCGGGGGTGTGCGAAGCGCACAACCCCCGGCTACTTTCGGTCGAGGCCTTCGGCCTGGGGAGGGAGGAGGGAGGAGGGAGGAGGGAGGAGGGAGGGGAGGAGGGCGGAGGGGCGGAGGGGAGGAGGGGAGGAGGGGAGGAGGGGGGGGCGGGGGGCATGGGGTGGTTGGAACGGGGGCGAGGACGCCCCGGCTCGCCAAAGCCGGGACCGGGGCGAGGACGCCCCGGCTCACTCGAAGAGGCGGGACTCTGCGGCCGGCGGGGTCCACTTGAGGCCGAGGTGTTCGGCGGCGGGGCGGGTGAGTTGGCGGCCGCGGCGGGTTCGGGCGAGGAAGCCGATCTGGAGGAGGTAGGGTTCGACGACGTCTTCGAGCGTTCCGGCGTCTTCGTTGAGCGTGGCGGCGACGGCCTCGAGGCCGACGGGGCCGCCTTCGTAGACGGTGGCGATGGTTCGGAGGTAGGTGCGGTCGAGGTCGTCGAGGCCGAGGTGGTCGACGGATTCGAGTTTGAGGGCGGCGGAGACGGCGTCCGGTGTAATGACGGTTGGAGTGGAGACCGGGGCTTGGGGCGGCTTGTGAACAGGTGAAGAGGTGAGGGGGTGAACAGGTGATGGAGACGAGCCGCTGCCTCGGACTTGTGCGTAGTCGCGGACTCGGCGGAGGAGGCGGTTGGCGATTCGGGGGGTGCCGCGGGAGCGGGCGGCGATGGTGGCGAGCGGGGCGTCGCCGTCGTGGTTGATGTTGAGGAGTTGGCAGGAGCGTTTGAGGATGGTGAGGAGTTCGTCGGTGGAGTAGTACTTGAGGTGGTGGACGAGGCCGAAGCGGGAGCGGAGCGGGGCGGAGAGGAGGCCGGCGCGGGTGGTGGCGCCGATGAGGGTGAAGGGTTCGCAGGGGATCTGGACGGTGCGGGCGTGGATGCCGGAGTCGAGGAGGATGTCGATGCGGAAGTCTTCCATCGCGGGGTAGATGAACTCCTCGATGGCGATGGGGAGGCGGTGGATCTCGTCGATGAAGAGGATGTCGCCGCGGGACAGGCGCTTGAGGGAGGCGACGAGGTCGGTTGGGCGGGCGAGGGCGGGTCCGCTGGTGATGCAGACCTTGCTGCCCATTTCATTGGCGATGACGTGGGCGAGCGTGGTCTTGCCCAGGCCGGGCGGGCCGTGGAGGAGGATGTGCTCCATGGGGTCGGCGCGCTGGCGGCTGGCCTGCATGGCGATCTTGAGGCGTTCGATGAGGTCGGCCTGGCCGATGTAGTCGGTGATCTGGGTGGGTCGAAGGGACCAGTTGATCTGTTCCTCTTCGGGCGCGATGGTGGTGGGGGTGAGGAGGCGTTCCGTCGCCATGGTTGG
>JAHBXE010000001.1 GCA_019636625.1 Phycisphaeraceae bacterium | reverse complement strand
CATCAACAAGTACGCGGCGGGATGTTCGTAGGGGGAGTGGGTGGTGGGGTAATGGATGTCGCGGATGTGCGGCACGGGCGTTGGCGAAGCGCCGAAGCCCGTGGCACGGCGGATCTGCACACGGACGTGTATGGTCCGTGCTGCTGAACGGGATGTTCTTCGCACGCCCCGGAGAGGCGAGCCACCACTGTTTTGCACGGCGGGTGGCACGACGGTGATGCCACCCGCCGGAAGGCGGCTCGCTTGCTTCAGCGTTTGGGCTTCATAAACGCCGCGACATCGGCCTTGAGCTTCACGAGGTCGGCGTGGCGGATGTACATCATGTGGCCGCTTTCGTAGTAGACGTGCGATACGTTGCCTTTCAGGGCGGGGTCGAGGCCGAGGTGGGTGATGGTGTAGTCGGTGGCGAAGTAGGGGGTGGCGAGGTCGTAGTAGCCGCTGGCGAAGAGAACACGGAGATGAGCGTTCTTGCTCATGGCCTGGCGCAGGGTCTCGGCGACGCTCGCGTAGCGGTTCTGGGCGGAGGCGTAGCTCCACGGTTGAACCCGACCGGTCAGGATCTCGTAGGGGCGGTCGTTCTCGTAGTTGAGTTCGGTGCGGATGTAGTGGTTCAGGGCCGCGGTGAAGGGCCCTTGGATCGCGGCGTAACTGGGGTCAAACTCCGGGGATGAACCGGTGTCGTTGCGGTCGATGCCGGTGTACCGGCTGTCGAGACGCCCGACTGTTCGGGAGCGGTCGCGCAGGAGTTCCTTGCAGAACTGCTGGATGTTGATGCGCAGGCGGGAACCGAGGACGAAGTCCTTGGAAAGGCCGGTGTAGCGGGCGACTCGCGCGGCGAGGTCGTCGCGTTCCCGGTCGGAGAGCGCATCGCCGCGGGCCAGGGCAAGGAGGTAGTCCGTGGCCGCGAAGCGCTCAACCTCACGCAGCGTTTTCTGGAGATCGGCCTGAAGTTCCGGTTCGAGTTTGCGGTGGTACCACGCGGTCGCGGCGTACGTGGGAAGGTAAAGCCAGTACGGCGTGTCGTTGGACTCGTCGAAGCGGACCGTCTGGAAGTTGAGCACGGACGAGACCATCACGATCCCCGACAGGTACATGCCGTGCGTGTCTTGGAGGTACCCGGAGAGTCCCGCGGCCCGCGTCGTGCCGTAACTCTCGCCGGAGAGATACTTGGGGGAGTTCCAGCGTTTGTTCTGTGTTGTCCAGAGGCGGATGAAGTCGCCGACCCACTGGATGTCCTCGTTGAGTCCGTGGAACTGACGGGCGGCTTCTCCTTCGACCGGTCGGCTGTAGCCCGTGCCGACTGGGTCGATGAAAACAAGGTCAGCCAGGTCAAGCCAGGAGTACTCGTTGTTGACGATCGTGTACGGCGGGGCCGGGATGGCCGGCTGGCCGGGTTGTTCCGCGGGATCGGCGAAGTCCACCCTTCGGGGACCGATGCAGCCGAGGTGGAGCCAGACGCTGGAGGAGCCGGGGCCGCCGTTGAAGCAGAACATGACGGGGCGGGTGGAGGTGTCGGTCACGTCATCCTTGATGTAGGACACGAAGAAGACGTTGGCTTTGGGCTTGCCGTCGTAGTCCGGGAGTTCGATGTACCCGGCGGTGGCGGAGTAGTGGAGGGGTTGGCCGTTGATGGTGGCGTGGTGCTGGGTCGTTGCGAGATCGCCGCTCCTTTCCTTCGACGACTTGCTCTTGGCGGAGGGTTCGGGCGGCTTGTCCTGCTGACGGGCGAGCAGCGGGGAGGACGCGGCGAAAAGAGTAAGCGCGAGAGCGAGGGGCTTGAGCATGGGCGGCATGGTACACGATGCATGCGGAGACCAGGGCAACCTCGCACCCGATCCACACGGCCCGGACTTCGAAGAAGCCGGGTATCATGGCGTACGCATCCCGCAGCCACGGAGGGCCGCGCCATGACCGAAACCGCCCTGCTCGATCGACCCAGCGTGTCCGAGAAGACCCCGCGAAAGAAAGTCACGGCCGAGACGCTGGCGACCAAGCAGCGGGACATCTCCGTGTCGGAGTTTTTCGCGAAGAACCGGCACTTGCTGGGCTTTGACAACCCGCGCAAAGCGCTGCTGACGGCGGTGAAGGAGGCGGTCGACAACTCGCTCGATGCGTGCGAGGAAGCGGGGATCCTTCCAGAGATCGTCGTCGCGATCGAGGACCTGGAAGAAGGTGCCAAACCCGTCAAGCCGGGCAAAGCCGGTGAAGCGCCGGGCAAGAAGCCAAAGTCGGCATCCTCGCAGCGGTACCGCGTCACGATTTCGGACAACGGGCCGGGCATTGTCCGCAAGCAGGTGGAGAACATATTCGGGCGGTTGCTCTACGGGTCGAAGTTTCACCGGCTGAAGATGTCGCGCGGGCAGCAGGGAATCGGCATCTCGGCCGCGGGCATGTACGGGCTCATCACCACGGGCAAGCCCATGGTGATCCAGACTCGCCCGGATGCAAAGAAGCCAGCCCACCACATTGAGCTGGCGATGAACACGAAGACCAACCGCGCGGAGGTCACGACGGACGAGGAGACGGACGACTTTCCGCTCCAGCGTCTGCGGGAGTTGTCGGCGGGTACGAAGAAGCTGGCGGCTTCCGGCGAGTTCCTGAACCCGAAGGATTTTCCGACCGGCACGAGCGTGTCGATCGAGCTTGAAGGGCGCTACCAGAAGGGGCGGGGGAGTGTTGACGAGTTCCTGGAACTCACGGCCATCGCGAACCCGCACGCGAGGATTGTGTTCATTCCGCCGGGGAAGGTTGTCGACGATGAGCCCGACCTGCTGCCGGAAGCCAAGCGGGGGAGCAAGAAAGGCGAGGAGGAACCCGCCGAGCCGGCGCCGAAGCCGGCAGAGCCATTGGTCACCACGGAGACGGACGGGGTGATCGTGTTCCCCCGCGCCGTGCAGGACCTGCCGCCGGAAACGAAGGAAATCCAACCGCACCCGAAGGGAGTGGAACTGGGCACGCTCTTGCAGATGCTCAAGGACACCAAGGAGCCGACGCTCTACAAGTTCCTTCAGGAAGAGTTCTGCCGGGTGTCCTCCGCGACGGCCAGCACACTCTGCGAGAAAATCGGGAAGACCTCTCGTACGCGGGTGGCGGATGTGGAGCCCGAGGATGCGGAGAAACTCTACCGCGAGTTTCAGGAAGTCCGGCTGGCGCCGCCGCCGATCGACTGCCTGGCGCCGATCGGCGTGCAGCAACTGCTCAAGGGAATGTTCAAGGGCGTTCGGGCGGAGTTTTACGCCGCGAGCAGCCGCGAGCCGGATATCTACCGCGGCCGACCATTCCTCATCGAGGCGGCGATTGCGTTCGGGGGTGAGTTGCCGGCGGATGAACCGGCGCGCGTGATCCGTTTTGCCAACCGGGTGCCGCTGCTTTATCAGCAGTCGGCGTGCTCGAGCTTCAAGGCCGTGACGGAGACGAACTGGCGGAACTACGACCTCCAGCACCCGCGGAACTCGCTGCCGATCGGTCCGCTGGTGATCATGATCCACATGGCGAGCGTGTGGGTGCCGTTTACCAGCGAGTCCAAGGAGGCGATCGCGGACTACGACGAAATCCGGAAGGAAATGAAACTCGCGCTGATGGAGTGCGGGCGGAAGCTGGGGACGTACCTTCGTAAGCGGGCGAGGATGCGCCGCGAGAGCCAGCGGCGGGACATCTTCGAGCGGTACATCGGCGAAGTGGCGCAGGCGATCCACGCAATCAACGGGACGGATGCGAAGAAGCTCTACGAGGTGCTCCTGGCGCAGGCGAAGAAGCGGACGGCCATCGCGGATATGCAACTCGACGACGAGGGCAAGCGTGTCAAGGACGATCCCGCGGATTCGGAGGGGGTGCTGATCGTCGAGCAGGCCGCGGGTTCCTCTGATTCGCCCCCGTCGCAGCTCTCCAAGGCCGAGGCCGCGGCGATTCAGGTGGCATCAATGGCGAAGTCCAGGGCCGACGAGTCCCAGGGGAAGCTCATCAAGGAGCCCGAGGAGAAGAAAGCAAAGCGAGGGGCGGGAGCCAGCGGCAAGCCATCGAAGGAAGTGTCGCCATCGGCGCAGGGACGGTCCGTTCCCGAGACCGCGCCGCCAGGGGCAGACTCAAAGCCGAAGCAGAAGCTCCGGATGAAGCTCGTCAAGGGCAAGTGGATCCGGGTGGATGAAGGGCAGTCGCTGTTCTAGCGGTGCAGAGGGGCAGGGGGTGGGTACACTGTGAACTTCCACGGAGGTTCACCCATGATTCACACGCTCGTTCTGGTCGCTGCGCTCGCTCAGCCTTCCCTCTCGCCGTTGGAGCAGGCGCAGGGCTTCCGGTTGCTCTCGGGCCCGGATGCGACTTCGCAATGGCGGGGGTACAAGAAGCCTTCGTTCCCGGCCAAGGGTTGGGAGATCAAGGATGGTGTTCTGAAGGTCGCGGCGGGGAGCGGCGCGGGGGACATCATCACCGTGGACCAGTACGGCGACTTCGAGTTGGTGCTGGAGTACAAGACAGCGCCGAAGGCCAACAGCGGGATCATGTACCGCGTGACCGAGAAGCACGGGGCGACGTACCAGACGGGCCCGGAGTTCCAGGTGCTCGATGATGCGGGGCACGGGATTTCGCCGACCAGCCCGCACGCCGCGGGCGCGCTGTACGACATGGTTCCGCCGCTCGAGGGGAAGGTGACCCAATCGGACGGTTGGAACCAGGCGAGGATCTACGTCCGTAACGGCGTCATTCAGCACTGGCTGAACGGGATGAAAGTCGTGGACATCACGGCGTTTGATGATCACGGCGCACCGACAGCCGACTGGAAGGCGAAGATCGCGGCGGGGAAGTTCAAGGACACCGAGGGATTTGGCGTGCAGCCCCGCGGGCACATCGCCTTGCAGGAGCATGGGGATGAGGTGTCGTTCCGGAACATCAAGATCCGCGACCTGAACGCCGCGACACCGGGTGAGAAGCGGCTGTTCAACGGGAAGGATCTGACGGGGTGGACGGCGTTCGTGCCGGATGCGGCCAAGCAGGGGATCGCGCCGGAGTCGGTCTGGTCTGTAGAGGACGGCGTGCTGGTCTGCAAGGGGAACCCGGTCGGTTACATCCGCACCACGGACAAGCACAAGAACTTCATCCTCCGGGTTCAGTGGCGGTTCAACCCGGTGACGAAGAAGGCCGGGAACAGCGGCGTGCTGGTGCGAATGGTGGGGGAGGACAAGGTGTGGCCCAAGAGCGTCGAAGCGCAGTTGATGAGCGGCAGCGCCGGCGATTTCTGGAACATCGACGGGTTCGTCATGACGACCGATCCGGCAAGGACCAACGGGCGCAACACGAAGAAGACCCATGGCGCCGAGCGCCCGGTCGGCGAATGGAACGAGTACGAGATCGTGGTGAACAAGGGCGATGTGATCCTGTACGTCAATGGCGAAGAGTTGAACCGGGCGACGGGCGTGGAGGAAGTGCCCGGATTCATCTGCCTGCAGAGCGAGGGCGCTGAGATTCAGTTCCGCGACATCCGGCTGACGCCGCTGGAATGATCAAGGGCGCGGCCACGTGAAGTCAGGCCTCGGCCCGTTGATCGGCACACCGCGTGACAAAAGAAAGAGGCATCCGAGGAATCGGATGCCTCTTGTCATTTCGGCTTCAGGCGGCGATCACTTGCCCGCGATGGCCTTGTCAATCATCTCCGACAGGTGCTTCTCTTCATCCGGGCCGAACCCGACACCGATGTGGAGGATCTTGCCGTCAGGACCGATGAGGACGAGCGTTGGGATACCCGGAACTCCGTAGGCTTCCGCGAGGTCGTCGCCCTTGAGCAGCAAGCCGTATGTGTACTTGTTCTTCTCCATGAACTTCTGGGCCTTGTCCGCGGCGCCGCGTTCCCAGGTGTTGACGCCGAGGATCACAACCGGCTTGCCCTCGTACTTCTCGTGAAGGCGCTGGATGCTGGGCATCGCCGCGATGCACGGTCCGCACCACGTGGCCCAGAAGTCCAGCAGAACAACCTTGCCCTTCAGGTTCGCTAGGGCGACGTCCTGGCCGGCGGGGGTCTTCAGGGTGAAGTCCGGCGCGGTGTCCCCTGCGGCGAACTTCAGTTTCGGAGGTTCGTTGCTCGGCACGCCGAGGTCCGTCGGAGAGACATCCGCGTTCGAGTACCCGTCGATCTGGGTCAGCGTGAACTGGCTGGCTTTCGGGTTCGTGTTGGCCTTGACGTTGGTGTAGATGCCCACGAACGACGACCCGTTCATCTCCTCGGCCATCGGGCCCGAGTAGGAGACCTTGGAGTCAATCTTCCGAGGCAGAAGGTCTGCAGCGCCGACATGCCGAATCTGCGTGAGCAACATCGCGGACGGCTTCTCGCCCTCTTCGCGAGCCGGCATGTCCAGGCGAACGGTGTACTCGACCACCTTGCACTCCTCGCCGTTGAGCACCGCATCGGGCAGAAACTTGGCCGCGACGATCTTGGCGTTTGGGTCGGAGAGGACATCGCGCAGAGGCCATGTTGGATAGAGCTGGCTGGTTGCCGCCGGCGGGTAGGCCTGGCCATCCGCGGCTTCGACCGAAGCGAACGTCTTCTTGCCGTGGTCAATGCGGTAGGCGTTCTTGCCATCGAAGGCGTAGACCACGTCGCCGGAGTCCTGACGGAGCGTGAACTTGAAGTGCTGGTACATGCCAGCGCCGCGGCCGCCGGGGACGCGAATGATCGTCGCGAGCACATCGCCACGGAACGTCTTGGACTTTCCATCGCTGGTGGATGTCTGCTCGACGGTGCAGGAAATGTCTGTGATCTTCTGGAGCCGCTCACGGAAGCGGGTGATGAAGTCCTTGGCGTCAGGGTCAATAGCGTCGGAAGCAGCTTCGCCGGCGGGGGAAGCGTCCTGTGCCAGGGCCTCGTGTGCGAAGGCCATAGGCGACAGGGCGAGACCGGCGAGAAGGAGGCGGATGCTCGTGTTCATGGCGGGGTCCTCTTGGGGGTTTGGTGTAGATTGTACGACACGCAGGTGCGGCGCAGGTTCCTCGGACTGGACGGGCGGAGTTGTGGGGCAGGCGGAATGACCTCGGTACGCGGCGGGCGTGCGCTTCGGCGTGCTGGTACACTGATAACCGAAACGGCAACGGAGTGCCCATGGCCAAACAGAACCCTTCGAAGTCCAGTTCCAGCACAACGGCAAAGCTCAAGCCTCGCGACAAGGTGACGCTCGGCAAGATCGTCACCCTCGCGGACGATGTCGCCAAGAAAGCACTCGGCGGGCGGGAGCCGAAGCTGGACATCCCCACGCGGACCAAGTCCAACACAATTTGGAACAAGAAGCAGGGAATCCTGCAGATGGGCTCGGCGACAGCGGAGCGGGAACTGTTCAACCTGAACCAGGCCAAGCAGTTCATGCAGACGATGCTGCACGCGAGCACGATCAAGGAGTTCATCAACGAGGGGAAGACCAGCAGCCTCCGTGGTGTGTTCTACAAGGCCAAGCACACGGTCAAGGGAACCAACGAGAACACCTTCGACACGCAGGACGAATCCGACCCGATCCTGGAGGATCTGGAGGTCACGCTCGGTTCGCTCCGTGAGGAGTTGCATATCTTCGCGGAAAACCGCGGGACGCTGGTGGGCAACATCACGCTGTTGGACAAGGGCGACGAGATCAACGCACGGAAGATGGGGAGCGGTGGGTGGGGGATCCCGTCGATCGTCGAGCCGGACGTCATCGAGTTTCGCAAGTGCGAGGCCAAGTTCGTTCTGCATGTGGAGAAGGGCACGGTGTGGAACCGCTTCAACGAGGATCGGTTCTGGGAGAAGCACAACTGCATTCTCACGCATGGGGCGGGCCAGCCGCCGCGGGGGTGCCGCCGGTTGCTCCAGCGGCTGAACCAGGAACTGAAACTGCCGATCGTCTGTCTTCTCGATTGCGACCCGTGGGGACACTACATCTACAGCGTGATCAAGCAGGGGTCGATTTCGCTGGCGTTCGAGTCATCGCGACTGGCCATCCCGGATGCCAAGTTCCTCGGCATCCGCGCCAAGGACTACAAGGAGTGCGACCTGTCGGAGGCCGTCAAGATCGACCTCACGGACAACGACATCAAGCGTGCCAAGGAGATCGCGGCATACCCGTGGTTCGAGGGGCATCGCCAGTGGCAGAAGGAAATCGAGTTGATGCTCCGAAACGGCTTCAAGATGGAAGTGGAAGCCATGATCACCAAGGACATTTCGTACGTGACGGAGGAGTACGTGCCGCAGCGGCTCAAGGCACGGGATTGGCTTGAGTAAAGGCCGGGGTATCGCCTCGGGAGCTCGCATGCTCAATGGCTACGAGACGGTCACGCTGATCTTGGTCCTGGCTTTCCTGTTCCCGCTGGGGATGACCTGGCTGATCAACAAGCATCCAAACCTCGTCGCCAAGGGGCAGGATGCTGCTGGTCGGGGGATGGCCGTCGGATGCACTTCGATTTTGCTGATGATCGTGTCCGGGGCGTTGGCCATCGCCGCGGCGGTGCTGGTCGCGATCGGTCACAAGCGAATGGCAATCGGCTGGAACATCGTCGGGGTGCTCCCCATCACGGGCTCCTTCGTCGCGGCGTTCGTGATCTACACCGCCACGATACGGGCGCGAGACCGTCGGGCCCGCCGGGACAAGGCATGGGCCGACTCCGTTCCCGCGGCGCTCATCGTGGACGACGATGATGCCCGTTTCTCGACGATGTTCGACGCGATCAAGCCCAGATTCCGAACACTCGAGATTTCCATGCGGCATCCCGGCGCGCTGTACTGGCAGCAGGGCGAGTGGTTCCCTCGGTTGAGGCTGCTGATGCTGGGCGCGGAGGCGATGCTGAAGTCCGAAGGGCAGAACGGCGAACTCACACAGGACTTGCTCAAGGACATGTGCCGCAGGGCGGGTGAGTTTCCGATCCTTCTGCACGCGCTGACATCGGACGCATCGGACCACGTTGCATCGCGTCTCAAGGCCGCTGGGTGGAACGTGCACACGATTGTCGCGAAGGATCACGGGGACTCGTGGATCGAGTCCGGATGGCTGGCGGCGGCTGTGCCGCTGCTCAAAGCGGAGATGGAACGAAGACCTGAACGCCCACCGCCGGAAGAGGAGGCGTGACTTCACTCGCCGCGAGTGTGACGAGGTGGGAAACGGCAGACGAGTACCCCCGCCACGAAGGGTGGTTGGGGTAGTTTCCGGATTTAGTCAGCACCCAAGGTTCTCTCAAGAAGATGGCAGGGATGTTCCCAAGGCTGACAGCCTATCGTTCAATGAGATTGGCGTGAAGCGCCGATTCAAGGGGAGGCGGCCGTAAAGGAGCGAAAATGACACTTCGGCTCGTGCTTTCGCGTCTGGTCGTCATACCCGTGACGGCTCTGGCTCTGGTGTCGCACCACACCTTCTCGGAGGATTCGCGGCTCGATTACATATTTGAAGTAACAGGCTTCGGGCTCCTGCTCGTGGCCGCCATGGGCCGGATCTGGTGCTCCGCCTTCATCAGCGGCCGTAAGAACGTGGACTTGGTCGCCGACGGTCCGTACTCGATCAGTCGCAACCCGCTCTACTTCTTCAGCTTTCTCGGATTCATCGGCGCAGGCCTGGCCTTCGAATCGGTCACACTCGCCGCGGCACTCGGCGTGGTGTTCTTCATTACCCACTGGCCGGCGATACGCCGCGAAGAGAGGAAGCTGGCCGAGCTCTTTGGCGAGAAGTTCGAAGAGTACCGGCGCCGCGTTCCCTTGTTCATCCCAAATCCCCTGCTGCTCAAGATGCCGGCGGCCATCACGATTTCGCCGCGGCTGTTCAGCCGCACGATGGCGGAGTCAAGCCTCGTCGTGTGCATCTTCTTCGTGGCACACTCAATTGAGTGGTACCACAACGCCTACCCGCAATCGGTGTTGCTGCTCATCCCCTGAGTGCGTCCGTTCCGAGCCGCCGGGCTGCCTTTGACCCCGGACGCACGAACGCCAAGTCGGGCGGCAGCGGCTCATGCTCAGCAACCGGGCGAAGAACGAGCTGTCGCTGTCGGATAGCGGCACGGGCAGTTGAGAACGCAAATGGACGGTAGCCGAGCAGAGCGAACCATCGAAGGAGCTCCGGTGCGCTTGCGCCGGCTTGTCTTAGCATCTCATCGTTCACCTCGGAAATGATCAGAGGCTGGTGCGCTTCGATGGTGTTCCGCATGCCCTCCAGCGCGCGAATCTCGAAGCCTTCAACGTCAAGTTTGATCACCAGCGATCCCCGGAGCTCGAGTGCCAAGTCGTCAACGCGTGCAACGCGAGCCCTCCACGAGCCCAAAGTGGTGCCGCCGTACCGGGCCGGCGCCGGCGCGAATGTCCCCGCACCAAAGTTGTCACCGCCCGGCACTTGAAGTTCGAGTTCTTCTTCTCGATCAGACACGCCGCAGGGGTGGACTTTCACCTGATCGAGGGCGTTGGTGTCCACATGCCAGCGAATCTGGTCCAACATCCGGGGATTGGGCTCGAAGGAGTGAACCAAGCCTTCCGGGCCGACACGCCAGGCGGCAAAGAGAGACACCAGGCCGTGGTTCGCCCCGCCGTCGATCACGGTGTCCCCCGGGTGAACCGCGCGGTGGATCAGGTGCTGCAACGGTCCATCGTGGTACCTGCGCAGGTAGTAATCAAGTCGCTGGAAGTAGTCGGCCAGGTCAAGACGCAGCCGGTAGCCATGCCAGAGGCCGCGGCACTCCGCCATGCCCGACCTCTGCCAGGCCGTTGGCCACGCCTCGATGCACGCCTCAACAAGCCCGACGCTCCGTGGCAGTTCAAGCCACGCGTACCGACTGGTGGCGACCCTCACCAGCAAGTCTCCGAGCTTGCGCACCAGCGGAGTTCGGCGCTGAATCCACCCATGCAGCCTGGCCGCGCGGGACCGGAATGCGAAGAAGCCCGCTCGGGAATTTCCTGCCATCAAGATGAGTATACCGGAGGCCACATCCGCGACCTCTGGCAAGGCAGCAACGGGTTGTTACACGCGCGATACGAGAGTATGCATAGTGCTCCTGTACATTGTGGGGATGAAACCCAAGGTGCTTCGTGTCGCTGCCGTGATTGCATCCGCCTCGCTCGTCGCGGTGTACGTTGGATGCCGCGCATCCAGGTCGGCCCAGAAGGAACCCGACAAGCCTGCGGTGTTCTCGGGAAGCAAGTCGGAGGTTCTGCCGATCGATGTGCCGCAGCACTTCGGTGGGAGCAAGTCCGCGCGGGTGTTTGAACCCGACCCTCCAGCAGCAGACAGGCCGATTCCGCCCTCGCAACAGGCGAACCCCAAGTGACCGCGCACGCGCTGTTCTGGTCCGTGGGGGGGAGCCTGCTCTTCTTGATCCTCGTCTTTCGGCCACTGGAGTGGGCGTTTCCCGCGAAGAAGCAGGGAATGCTCCGTCCGGCGATTGTCACGGACTTCTGCTTCTTCCTCGGGCAGTACCTCGTGTGGAACGGGGTGGTCCTCTTCTGCCTGGCGCACCTGAGCCGCTGGCTCGATGCCAACGTTCCAAGCGCCTTCCGAGCGGCCGTCGCGTCGCAGCCGCTGTGGCTGCAGGCGATCGAAGTGGTCTTCCTTTCCGACTTCTGCGTGTACTGGGGGCACCGGTTGCAGCACCGATGGGAGTTCCTTTGGCGGTTCCATGCGATCCACCACACATCCGAACACCTCGACTTCCTCGCCGCACATCGCGAGCACCCGCTCGACACGATCTACACCATGTCCCTCATCAACCTTCCCGCCTTCGCCTTTGGGTTTCCGGTCAGCACGCTCGCCGGCCTGATCGCGTTCCGCGGCATATGGGCCATTTACATCCACTCCAATGTCCGGCTTCCCATTCGTCCGCTTCGATGGCTCATCGGCGCACCGGAACTGCACCACTGGCACCACGACCGCGATCGACGCGCCGGCAACTATGCCAACATCTCGCCCGTCATGGACTTGCTCTTCGGAACGTACCGCTGCCCGGACCACGAGCCGGAGGCGTTCGGAATCGAAGGCCAGCCGCGCCGGGGGTACGTGGGACTTCTGCTCCAGCCGTTCGGTTTCGGAGGGCGCGGCAAAGGCAGTTCGGGCCCAGGCAGCGGTCGCCGGGGTTGAGTCCCGTTCAGACAGGGCTTCGGCGCGGGGCTCGGGTTCGACGGTTTTCTGACCCGTCACGCTGTACAATCGGCCCGTACCGCACCGAGTCCGCCGCCGCCCACGCATGACGCGATTGCCGATCATCAAGGAAGAGCCGACCGCCCCCGCGCGGACTTCGACCGATGAACTCAGGGGCCTGGCTTCCGCCATCGAGGGCGACCTTCGGCTCGGCCTGCACGATCGGATGCTCTACGCGACGGACGCCTCGCTCTACCAGGTCGAGCCCTTGGCCGTCGTGATTCCCGCTTCGACAGAGGATGCCCTGCGGGCGGTGGAGTTCTGCCGTCAACGCGGAATACCGATCCTGCCCCGCGGCGGTGGAACATCGCTTGCCGGGCAGTGCACCAACCGCGCCGTCGTGGTCGATTTTTCCGCGCGGTGCCGCGCGATCCTCGATCTGCACGTTGACCAGCGCCGGGTCCGCGTGGAACCGGGGATCACGGTTGACGACCTGAACGATGAGTTGGCGAGGCGCGGCACCGGCCTCTTCTTCGCCCCCGACCCCGCGACCAGCCGCCAGTGCAACATCGGCGGGTGCATCGGGAACAACGCGGCGGGCGGGCGCTCCATCCGGTACGGGCGGACGAGCGAGAACATCCACGCCGTGACCGCGGCGATACTGCACGATGCAACGCGAAAGGTACGGCTCGGCCCGGGCTCAGCCGCGGAGGATGACTTTGTCCGCCGCCTGACCTTGCAAGTCGCGGACGTGGTCCGACGGCATGAAGCGCTCATCCGCGATCGCTTCCCCAAGACGATCCGTCGAAACGCCGGCTACGGGCTGGACATGATCCTGCAGCAGATGGACCGCGCGGGTCCCAAGGCCGATGCCGACGCCATTGTGCGTGAGATCAACCTCGCGCATCTACTTTGCGGGAGTGAGGGCACGCTCGCTGTCACGCTCGAAGCGGAACTCCTGCTGCATCCCGTGCCCAAGGCCAAGGGCCTTGCCGTGATCGGCTTCGGGGACCTTGACGAGGCGATCGAGGCGACCGTCCCGATTCTGACCACCTCGCCGTCAGCGGTCGAACTACTCGACGACACGGTGCTCAATCTCGCCGCGGCCAATGCGGAGTACCGACGCTACGTGGACCTGATGCCCGCACCCGAGGGACGCCCTCTCAAGGCGATCCTCTACGTGGAGTACTTCGCCGCGACCGGGACCGCGGAGGTTGCCGACAAGTTCTCCGCGTTGAAGTCGCTCATGGCGCGCCAGGCACCGACGGCCAGGATGTCGACGTACACCGATGCCAAGCCCATGGCCGCGGCGTGGAAACTGCGGAAAGCCGGCGAGCCGCTCCTCCACGGCATGCCGGGGCATCGCAAGCCCATAACGTTCGTCGAGGACAACGCCGTGCCCGTGGAGAACCTGGCCGGTTTTGTCCGTCGATTCCGGGCCATCGTCCAGAAGTACGGGACGAACGCGGCCTTCTGGGCCCACGCGAGCGTGGGCGTGCTGCACGTTCGCCCGTTCATCGACATCCATGATCCAGCGGACCGAGAGATCATGCAGCGGATCGCCGTGGAAGTCGCGGACCTGGCCCGCGAGTGCGGCGGAGTCATGTCCGGCGAGCATGGCGATGGCCGGGTCCGCGGCCCGCTGCTGGAGCGGTTCTTCGGCCCGGAACTCATGGGCGCGTTCCGAGAGATCAAGGCGATCTTCGACCCGCGAAACCTCCTCAACCCGGGCAACATCGTGCAGCCGGGACCGATCGGGAGCATCGTGGAGACGCTACGGGTCAAGCCCGCGGCAGAGTTCGTGCATGCGCCGCCCGTGGAGACTTTCTACGACTTCGAGGACCAGCACGGCTTCGAGGGCGCGGTGGAGATGTGCAACGGGGCGGGTGTGTGCCGCAAGCGTTCCGGGGGCACGATGTGCCCCTCGTACATGGGCACGCTGGATGAGCGTCACTCCACGCGAGGACGGGGCAACGCCCTGCGCCTGGCGATCACGGGGCAGTTGAACCGACGGGATGAGACGACCGGTGCAAGGCCCACGGTCGGGAGCGAGGCGCCAACTGAAATCTGGAATGATGCGGAGACCATCGCGACGCTCGACCTGTGCCTGTCCTGCAAGGCGTGCAAGGCGGAGTGCCCCAGCAACGTGGACATCGCGAGGTTGAAGGCGGAGTACACAGCGCAGCGCTACCGCTCGACGGGCCATGTGCCACTCTCGGCGAAGGTGTTCGGGCACGTCCGTACGTTGAATCGGCTCGGATCCGTGGCGCCGTCGATGGCGAACTGGTTCAATCGCCAAGCGCCGGTACGGTGGGTACTCAATCGCCTCCTTGGCCTCTCACCCAAACGCAGCATCCCAGGCTTTGCAGCGCCGCTTTCTCGCGGTTTCCGCGCCCCGATCCCCCCAGGCGCGCCAACCGTGGCAATCTTCGGCGATTGCTTCACGATGTACAACGAGCCGGGTATCGGGCGTGCCGCGGCACGGGTTCTGTCCGCCTTCGGCTATAACGTGGAGCTGGTTGATGCCGGATGCTGCGGGCGATCATTGATCTCCACGGGTCTACTCCCCGATGCGATCGCGTCGGCCGACGCAGCGCTGGAGAAACTTGCCCCGCTCGTGGCCAACGGCGGCGCGGCCGCCATCGTCGTGTGCGAGCCATCCTGCTTGTCCGCGATCAAGGATGACTGGTTGCAGCTCAGGCTACGGACTCCGAAGACTGTCCGAGAGGCCGTCGCCGCGCGGAGCTTCATGGTGGAGGAGTTCCTTGATCGAGAGTGGGACCGGCACCCGGCCAAGCCAAGCGTGAAGCCGCCGGGCGGCACGTGTCTCTTACACGGGCACTGCCACCAGAAGGCCCTGTGGCCCGAGTCGTCATCCGCCCTGCTCCGTCGCCTTCTCGGTGACAGGGTCAAGAACCTGGAAACCGGTTGCTGCGGCATGGCAGGGTCGTTCGGGTACACGGAAGAGCGCTACGCCCTCTCGATGAAGATCGGCGAGCTATCGCTCTTCCCGGCCGTTCGTGCAGCCTCGGAGGCGGCGATTCTGGCCCCCGGAACATCATGCCGTCACCAGATCAAGGATGGGACTGGCCGAAGCGCCGTGCACCCCATCGAGTTCATCGCGTCCTTGCTTGCCGATGAAGGCTCGGCGTGATCAGGTTACGGAACCGGACGGGGCCGGCTCAGGGCGTCGGCCCGCCGTTGTCGATCTCTTCCTTCATCACCTGCTTTGTCGTCATGTCGTAGGTGTACAGCTTGCCCGGCTGCTCCACGGAGCGACAGTTCTTGTGCGTCCCGTCGCAATACGGCAGGCGGTTCGACAACCCGCAAGCGCAGATGAAGATCGACTTGCCGTCGGTCGGAAAGTCCTTGGGCTCGATCTTGTACGGTCCGGTTGCTTCGACACGGATCAGGCGGGCCATGAATGAATCCTCAGACGGGGCTCTTGAGTGAACGTATGACGGCATCGAGAACGCGTGACGCCGTTTCAACCCCCATGTCGCCGAGGCCCGATCGGGGCACAATGCGGTGGGCGCACACGGGATGGATATTGGTCGTGATATCCTCGGGAATCACATAGTCCCGGCCACGAAGCGCCGCGGTCGCGCGGGCGGCCTGCGCCAGCGCCAAAGAGCCGCGGGGCGACAGGCCGACCTGCAGATCAGGGTGGGATCGCGTGGCATTCGCCAGTGAAATGATGTACTCGACGAGGGTGGGGTCGATACGAACCTCATCGACCTGCGACTGGAGTTGGACGACGTCGGACTTGTGAAGCACGGGCTCCAGAGATGGCAGCGTGTGGTTGGCGGGGCGTATGTCCAGCACCCGTGCCTCATCCTTCGGAGATGGATACCCCAGATGAGTCCGCATCAGGAACCGGTCGAGCTGGTTTTCCGGCAGCAGGTAGGTTCCCTCGAACTCGTAGGGGTTCTGCGTCGCGACCACCATGAACGGCTGCTCCAGGGTGTGGATGCGTCCGTCGATCGAAACCGTCGCCTCGTTCATCGCTTCCAGCAGCGCCGTCTGCGTCCGGGGGGTGGTCCGGTTGATCTCGTCCGCCAGGACAATGTTGGCGAAGATCGGACCCTTCTTGAAGACAAACTCCCCCGTTGTCCTGTCGTAAATGCTCACCCCCAGAACATCCGTAGGCAGAAGATCTGGGGTCAACTGAATCCGCGAGAAGGAACAGTCGATGCTCCGGGCGACCGCGGTCGCCAGCACCGTCTTGCCCACGCCGGGGACATCCTCGATCAGAATGTGCCCCCGGGCCAGCAGGCACACCAGCACCCGGTCCACGGCGGCGGGGTTGCCCAGGAACACACGAGCTATATTCTCGCGAAGTTTGGCGATGGCATCGATCATGGCGTGCTTTCGGGTGCGGAGTATAGAGTGCGGGGCACGGTGAGCGACCTCCCGCCCGGACCCGTGGGCGGGTTCATGTTCTCAAGCGGACGACTCTGGGGTGAAACAACCGGATCGACAACCCGAGGTCCTGTCCCCGTCCGACGTCGCACGCCGGCTCAAGGGTGATCTTCCGTGCATCGCCTGCGGGTACAACCTCAAGCAGCTCTCCGTGCTGGATGTGTGCCCGGAGTGCGGCACGCCGGTCCGGGCCACCGTGTTGTCGGTCGTCGATCCGTACGCGACCGTCCTGCAACCGGTTCGATTCCCTTGGATTGTGGCCGCCGGGCTTGTCGTGTGGTCCGGGGCTGCGCTGGTCGCCGCGCTGATCACCTGGGTGCTCCGGGCCGTCGATGTGGTGGCTGTTCTCAGCGAGTCCCAGATCCGCTTTGCTCCACTTGCCCTGCTTGGCGCGATCTGCATCGCCGGGTCGGGCATGGCCTCCGCCGTTCTTGTTCGGCCCCATGCCAAGGTGCCCGCGTGGCAGTCGGTCCTGGCGGCGTGCGGCGTGCTGACCTCCCTGGGCGCGGCGTGGATGTACTGGAGAATCCAGGGCGTTCACGATCCGGTCCATGTCAGGCCCTTCCTTGAGAGTGTGACGGCCCAGCCCGCCCGTGCCTGGCTTCGCATCGAAACCAATGGACTTCTCATCGTGTCGCTTCTCCTGCTTCGTCCGGCGGCGCGGATGCTGGCCGCGAGATCCCTCGTGCTCCGGATGGGCCGGGTGGATCGTCAAACCATGCTGGCCATGGCAACGGCGCTGGCCGTGGCCACCCTTGGAGACTTCTGCCGCCTCGGTGCCCTCGCCTCGGCCGAGCCCTTCGGAACGGCTCTCAACACCCTCGGCGTTGTGCTCATTGCCATTGGCTCGATGCTCTTCACCCTCGGGCTTTTCGGCGTGCTCACCGACTGCATTCGAATCGCCCGTGTCATCGTCCGGCCCCCGGCGTCGCTCTCCGATGTCGTGGAAGATTCGCCATGACCGAGCAGGAGCGTGCCCGATTCGATGCCCTCATGGACGACGTCGTCGCGGAACTGCCACCCGGCATCGCCAAGCTTCTCGATGAAATCTCGGTCATCGTGCTGGATGAACCGACCGCGGCCATGCTGGCCGATCTGGGGATCGCCGCCGATGACCGGGAGGCGCTCGATGAACTCTGCGGCCTGCACACCGGCACCGCGCTGACGGAGCGGAGCGTCGAGCATCACGCCGACTTGCCCACGACCATCCACATCTTCCGCCGCGGCATTGTCGCCCTGGCCGGAGGGTGGCAGGATCCCAACGCCGATGATCTCGTGTACGAGGAGATCCGGATCACGCTCCTCCACGAGATCGGCCACCACTTCGGCCTCGATGAAGAAGACCTGGAACGATTGGGGTACGACTGAGCGTGGTCAGGGGTGGGGCGGTGGGGGCCACTGCTCCCAGTACACATCGCCCCAAACCGCCAGGTACGCTACTTGCACGAGTGCCGCCGTGACGGGGAACACCGACACGGCGATGGCGACGACAGTCAGACGCCGGCCCCTCGTCACATCGCGTCGGCCGATGTACTCGCAGATCAGCACGACCAGGATCACGCTGAGGAACTTGAGCCCGATCAATCCCCAGGTGCCGAACTGATTGATCGACCACTGCGCAAAGGTGTTCGCCTCGCGCATGCCAAGGTGCACGAGAACGGTGACCGTGATCATGATGTCGAGTGCCGACACGAGCACGTACCACGCGTACCGGTCGGGGTAGAGCACATGGCCGAACAGACGGGGCATCAAAGGCCTCTTGGTTGCTTCAGACGCTTACCCGACCGCTCGAATGAACGCAACCGGCAGTCAAGTCAGCCGCGCGCCGGGCCAAGAAGCTGCTCAGGATCCTGCAGCAACTCGATGATCTTCGCCAGCGCCAGGGCCGCCGTTGCACCGTCCACGACCCGGTGGTCGCACGCCAGGCTGAGGGGGAGCAGGTTGCCGACAAAGATGCCTCCATCGCGAACGACCGGCGCGGGGCGAGCCCGCCCGACAGCGAGTATGCCCACCTCGGGATAGTTGATGATGGGAGTCGCGAACCGGCCCGCATGAGACCCGACATTGCTGATGGTGAAGGTCGAGCCAAGAAGTTCATCTCTCCCGATGGACCGGTCTCGGGCGGCCTGCGCGATGCGTGTGATGTGACGCCCGATCTCCAGAACACCCAGCGCATCGCAATCGCGGATCACCGGCACCATCAGGCCGGAATCGGTGTCCGTGGCAATCCCCAGGTGCACCGCGCGATGCTGAATGATGAAGGCGTCCGTATCGCCGGCGCCCTTCTCTTCCACCGTCGAGTTCATCGCCCGGAAAGGCGAGCTGCTGAGGACGCGGCACACCGCGGAGGCGACAAAGGGAAGGAAGCTCAGTTTCTCCCCGGAGGCCGCCGCGAGCTTGCGACGCAGCGTGTCCAGCGCGGAGACATCCGCCTCATCCATCACATTGAAGTGCACCGCCCGGTCGACGGACTCACGCAGCCTCGCCGCGATCGTCCGACGAACGCCCCGGAACGGGATGCGCACCGTGTCCTGACCTTCCGGAAAGCTCGGCACATCTCGCGCAACCGGCGTGGGTCGTGGCGCCGGGGTCGAAGGCTTGGCCGCCGGCGCGGGCCGCGTTGAAGGAGTGGGGGCGTGCCGGGCCTGAGTCGTCGAGGAACCACCGGCCGCCGCACGGACATCCTTCTCCGTCACCCGCCCACCGATCCCGGTCCCCATCACGGCATCGATGTTCACGCCCAGGTCTCGGGCCAACCGACGAACCGCCGGCGTTGCCAATGCCTTGCCGGGTTCTGCCGATACCCCCGCCGCCGCGCCTGACATCTGTCCCACGACCGTGCCGGCATCTTCACGCTCGGCGGTTGCGGGCGCCCCATTTGAAGTCGCCGCGGCGGGCTTGGCAACCGGAGCCGGTTTCGCTGGCGACGCCTCAGAAGCTCCATCCCCGACATACGTGACCAAAGGGTTGCCAACGTGCAGGATCTCACCGGGCCGGCCATGGAGCTGCGCAATCACCCCATCCCGAGGGCTGGCGACCTCGCACAAAGCCTTATCGGTCTCAAACTCCGCGAGGGTGTCCCCCTCCTTGACGGCCTGCCCGACCTGGACCTTCCACGAGATGAGTTCGCCCTCGTGGACACCTTCGCCGAGATCGGGGAGGATGAAGTCATTGGGATTGGCGGAGGTCTTTCCGTGGGCCATAGCAACGCTCTCAGGTGAAAGGGGGTCCAAGGATACCAGATGTTCCCCAACGGGGCAGTTTAGCCAGCCTGCCGCGGATTGGGGTTGGAACCGTAACGCCTTGGCAGTAGTCTGCGTAGCACGGGTACCGGCCAGGAGCCCACCTGTCGGATTGGAGCCCGATCATGAATCGACGTTTGGCATGCCTGCGAGTCGGAGCGGCCCTCGGAATGGGCGCGGCGGCTGTTCAGGCCCTGGCCGGTCCGCTGGACAAGGGGCGACTGGATGCGGCCGCACGCTGGGTCGTCCACGTGGATGTCGAGGCGGTCATGCGGTCGACAACGGGCAGCTTCATCGCCGAACACCGGGCGGAGCTCGACCTGGTCCCGCTGGAAGAGTTCAAGGCCCGTACCGGGCTGGACGCTCTTCGAGACATCCTGGATGTGACGATTTACGGCACCACCGACTCCTCGGAAGACGCAGTGGTCATCGTTCGGGGAACCGCCTCGCTCGAGTCGGCCGTGGAGGAGGTCATGAAGGGGATGCCGCAGGTCGAACGGCCCAGAATCGGGAACCGCGATGGGTACCGCTGGCTGGAGAACGGAACGGAGCGATTCGGCTGCCTTCTGGGCTCTGCCGATCAGGGACTGCGTCAGTTCGTCGTGTCGCGAGAGAAGGCGAGGCTGGAGCAAGCCCTCCGCGTGCTCGGGCAGGAATCCCCATCGCTCCGTGGCGTTGCAGATTGCCCCATGGCGGCCGATCCCAAGCCGGGCTCGATGGTTTTCATTGCCGCCGCGGATATGACCGCAGCGATGGCCAATGCCCCGCGAATGCTGCGGGGTGTCAAGTCGATCCGAATCGACATGGGCGAGGACAGCGAAGGAATGTACGGTGACGCGGTGCTCCATACGTCCAACGAGAATGACGCCCGGACCATCACCGACTTTGGGCGAGGCGTGCTCGCCGTTGGTCGGATGGCGTGCAACGGGGATCTTGACTTGAAGGGACTCTCCCGGGCGATGGACGGGGTGAAGCTGGACGCCGAGGGGCCGGAGTTGCGAGTTTCGCTTCGGGTTTCACACGAGTACCTGCACGCCGCTCTGTCCGACTTGAAAGCCGAGGCGCAATCCCTGAAGAAGGATGGACCGGCTATCGAAAGAACATCTCAGGAGAAAAAACGCTGAGAGTCGCCCCCGGCCCATCGCTCGATTCGCTCACACCCGAAGAGCTCGCGGTGCGTTCGCAGCGTGGATCCGCGGAAGCGTTCGCGCGCCTTGTTGAAATCTTCGAAGTGAGGCTGTTCAACTTCATCCTGCGAAAGGTCGGCAGCCGCCCGGAAGCCGAGGACCTCACCCAGGAAACGTTCCTCCGCGCTTGGCAACGGATCGACAGCTACCGCCCACGCTGGCGTTTCTCGACGTGGCTCTACACCATCGCAACACGGCTGGCGATCAGCCATGCAAGGCGATCGAACACCACGTGGCGCCCCGCCGCCCACCACGGTGAACCAGCCTGCACAGCTCCAGAGTCAAAGCCTGATCGCTCGTGGATTTGGCGCATGGTCGACGAGGTCCTCACGGACGACCAGCGCACCGCCGTATGGCTCCGTTACGTCGAGGACCTGGGAATCAGTGAAATCGCGACGGTGATGAACAAGTCGCAGGTCGGGGTCCGCGTCATGCTGTTCCGAGCCAGGGCTGCCCTTGCCGAGCGGATGCGGGATATGGAACCGGATGAGGTGGAGTTGAGCGTCGCGACCGTCGCCGTCGGACAGCCCATCGCGGGAGGCGTGCCATGAGCAAGTTGGACAATGTCGAATCGATGCTCGCCGACAAGAGCGGGATTCCTTGGGTGGCGCCTTCATCGGGGCTTCGCCGCCAGATTCTGGCGGCGACCGTGGAAGCCGGCGGCAGCAACCAGGTCGCTGGCAAAATCGATGTTCGTCGTTGGTGGGGTGCGGCGGCGGCCGCGGCCGTGATTGCCGCGGGCTGGATCGGCGTGTACACACTGAGCTCGCGGCCGGCATCCGTTCCGGAAGTCGCGATGGCGCTCGATCCCACGCCCGAGGTTGATCGCCTGGTTCAGGGAGTGTCCGCTTCCTTGGAGACTTCTCTTACTTCCGAAGCCCAGCAGTTCCTTGACCACGCGGACCGAGTGGCCCGGAACGTGATCGCCCAACTGCCCTTCACCAGCCCACGTTGATCAGCCATCAGGCCTCCGACAAGGCTTCTCCGAAGGGCCGTTTCGCCCTGTTTGGCGTGTCACCACTTGACTGTGAATCCGCCCGCCTGCAGCCCTACCATTGCGTCCGACTGAAAGGACCCGGATGCTGACCCTTGGAATGCCTATTTGGGCGTTGGCGCTGCTGGTTGTGCTGTTTTTGTTCGTCTGCCTGATGATGATCCTCGTCGTGCTGGTGCAACGGCCCTCGGGCGGCGGCCTGAGCGGGGCCTTTGGTTCCGGGGCTGGATCCGGTCAGACGGCCTTCGGCGCCAAGACGGGCGATGCTTTGACCTACGCCACCATCGCCATTTTCGCTGTCTATCTCCTCTTCGCCATCGGCCTGAACTACGCCCTGCGGCCCGCGTCAGCGACGTCGAGCGGGCCCGCGGCCGCCACGCCGGAGTCCGGGACTTCCGCTCCGACTCCCGCCCAGCCAGCCCCGACTGGCGCGGCCCCTGTCCCAACGGCGCCCGAGAGCACGCCATCGTCCGGTGAGACTCCAACGCCGGGCGGCTGATCCGATGCGAGATCGGCCTCAGCGTGATAGTCTGGAACGCCACCGCAGCCGGGTTGTGGAAGTGGAGAACTCCCGTTGATCAGGAGCATGACTGGATTTGGTGAAGCTTCGGCGCAGGTGGACGGCGTCCATTACTTCGTCGAGGTCCGCTCTCTCAACAGCAAGTTCCTCAAGGCCATCATCCGCCTCCCAGACGCGTACCAAGGGCTCGAGGCCGAAATGGAGTCCGCGCTCCGTCGCCGGCTCGCTCGCGGCACGGTGACCGTCACCGCGTCATGCACCGATGTGACCGAGGGGGCGGCGATGGAGGTGAACTACCGCGCGCTCGAACGGTACATCGAGCAGATGCACAAGGCGCCGCAGGTGGCATCCGGCAAACTATCCATCGACGTGGCCTCGCTGCTGAATCTGCCCGGTGTTCTGCAGCCCCCGACCGATGAAGAGGCCAGGCTTCAACGGGCCCGGGCCGCCTTTCTGCCCCTGCTGGACAAGGCTTGCGATGGTTTGATCCGGATGCGGGAGGTCGAAGGGAAGTCACTCAGGCAGGATCTGGCGGCCCACGGCGAGTTGATCGCCGAGTTGCTCCGCAAGATCGCCGAGCGCGGACCGACGGTGGTAAGGGACTACGAAACCCGCCTCAAGAGCCGAATCGAGATGATGCTGGCGCAGGCGAACCTGCGGGTTGAGCCCGTGGAGTTGATCCGGGAAATCGCGGTTTACGCCGAGAAGACCGACATCGCGGAGGAGATAAGCCGTCTGTCCGGCCACATGGAGCAGTTCGGCCAACTGATCTCGGGCACGTCCGATCGCCCCGTCGGCCGAACGCTGGACTTCCTGGCTCAGGAGATGCTCCGCGAGGCCAACACCATCGCCAGCAAGTCGCCCGACTCCGAGATTTCCCGGGCCTCCGTGGAGATCAAGAGCGCCATCGACCGCATCAAAGAGCAGGTGCAGAACGTCGAATAACCCCCCAGGCCGGTCCGGATCAGGGAACGCGACTCCCGTTCGGGACGAATAGATCTTTCGATGAGTGATGCGGCGGATCCAAACCGGGAATCGGGCGGGCTGGAAGATATTGGCCACCGTCCCGAACCCTCCGTCAGCACGGTCAGCCCTGCCGCTTCCGGCTCGTGGCCCACATTGCCCCCCAGCGCTGGCGTCAGCGGGCTCAGCGGCGCCCCGTCAAGCCCGACCGCGCCCGCCCGGGCCACGTTCGAAGCCGGCGAGCTGGCGATGGTCGTGTCGCGGTACGACATCGGCGTGATCGAGTCCGTCAAGGAGTTCCGGCGAGGCTCCGGCCGCGCACCGAAGGTCGTGCTCAAGACCGACCGAGGGCGGTACCTGCTCAAGCGGCGTCGGGTTGGGCGTGAGGGCGTTGCACGCGTCCGCTTCTGCCACGAGATCCAGGTTCATCTCGCGGCACGCCGATTCCCGCTGCCCAAGCTGATCGCTTCCAAGACCGACGGCCAGACCCTGCTCGTGCTGGACGACTTCGTGTACGAGCTGTTTGAGTTCATCCCCGGCGACCACTACGACCAGTCCCTCGACGCGACAGCCGACGCGGGCCGGGCACTCGGTCTGTTCCACCGTTTGCTGGCGGGCTTCCGGAGCCCGGCCTTCTCGCCCACGACCGCGAGCTACCACAACGCCGCAGGCATCGAGGACCACCTCGCCCGGGTCGAACAGCAACTTTCCGAGCCCGCCGCCGCCGCGATTGTCAAGCGCCTTCGCACCAGCTACGCGGACGCTGCCCGCCGCGCCGAGGAGTTGGGCGTTGGTTCCTGGCCAAGGCAGATCGTGCATGGCGACTGGCACCCGGGCAACATGCTCTTCCGCGGTTCGCGCGTCTCCGCCGTCATCGATTATGACACGGCCCGGAGCTGCCCACGCGTGATCGACATCGCCAACGGCGCCATGCAGTTCTCGATCACCATGCAGGGCCAGGACCCGGACCGCTGGCCGACCAGCCTAGATGAAGGGCGGTTCAAGCGCTTCTGCCGAGGCTACGAGACCGTGCCCGATTGCGTCATTTCGACCGCCGAACTCGAAGCGATTCCCTGGCTCATGATCGAGGCCCTGATCGTGGAAGCGATCATCCCGATCGCCGCCACAGGGAGCTTCGCCGGCCTTTCGGGCGTCTCCTTCCTGCGGATGGCCGACGCCAAGACCGCGTGGCTGCAGCAGCACGCGGCGAGGCTGGCCGCGATGATCGGCGACTGAACGGGCTAAACTATGCAAGCGTTGGAGCCTGCCTATGGCCGATTGGCGAGCCATGTTTGCTGTCCCGCCGTTGCTGCTCGTGCAGGCGGTTCAGGCACAGCCGGCATCCCCGGCGGAGACGCCCGTCCTGCTTGGGAAGATCATCGCCGATCTTGATTCGGACGACGTCACGCTCCGCATCGACGCCCAGCGACGCCTGGTCGAGGGGCGCTCGTTCAAGCTCAAGGACATCGAGGCCGCGGCCAAGGGTCGCGAACTGTCAGCCGAGCAGCGAGGTCGCCTGTTGCACGCGGCCTTCACGCGGTTCTGCGCCGAGCCCCGCGCGGGCATGGGCGTCATGGGAGACCAGTTCGGCGGTGAGCGAGGCGTGCTCCTCCAATCGCTCGTCCCCGGATTCCCGGCGGCGGAAGTGCTCCGACCCGGGGATCGCCTCCTTACCGTCGATGGCCGGGCCATCAACGATCTCATGATGATGCGCCCGGTGGTGGTGGCCCGCGACCCGGGCGATGAGGTGTCCGTCGTGCTTGTCCGTGCGGGGACAACCATGACAGTGCGTCTCCGACTCGGCCGTTACGGAGACTTGAACCAGCGAGATCGCTCGGCGATCACTCCTGACCTTCTCATGGATGCATGGGCTATCCGGTCCGAGTCGCTGCGAGCCCCGCTCGCACCGATGACGGAGCCCGTCGAGTCCGCCCTCCCCCTGGAAGAGTGGCGCTTTGATCCGTCCGATGCCCTCGCCATTGGCCTCGGCGACGGCGGCGATCCCAACCTCGATCCCATGATCAGGCCCGACCCTCGCCGACTGCAGATGCCCGATGCGCCCGAGACGGCCGTGTCCATCGCCGGCGAGCCCCGGGGCGATACATCGCAGATTCGATGGGCCGTCGGTACTCGCGCCTCCCCGAATACGCGGATGGTCCCTGCCAACCCCATACCACGACCGGGCGGCAACGTTCCCGCTGACCTGGCCTCGATCAGGGCTCTGCAGGCTCAGTTGCAGGCACAGCTCGCCGACCTTCTGGCGGCCCTGCCCGCGGCCGATGCGGATGAACGGCGCATGATCAACGAAATGATCATCCAGGTCCGGCGTCAGATCGAAAACCTCGAGCGAACAGCCCGCGCCCTTCAGCGCATGCCAGAGCCCTGATCTGTCGCGTTTCTTCAGCCCTTGGGACCCGCCGCACGAACCGCATCGGGCATCTCGAACTTCGCATCATTCTCACGGAAGAGCTTGGCGAGCTTCTTCGCCTGAACGTCGTACGCCGCGCCATCTTTCCATGTGTTGCGCGGGTTGAGAACCTCGGAAGGAACATCCGGCACCGCCGCGGGGAGAGGCAGGCCGAAGACCGGGTCGGGCGAATAGCTGGCCTTCGCGAGCGAGCCATTCATGATCGCCGTCACCATCGCCCGCGTGTACTTGAGGCTGAATCGCTTGCCGACGCCATAGGCGCCGCCGGACCAACCCGTGTTCAGCAGCCAGACGTTGGTCTTGTGCTGCTTGATCTTTTCCGCCAGCATCTTGGCGTATTCGACCGGCGGTCGGGGCAGGAACACGCCGCCGAAACACGGCGAGAAGTTCGGCTGCGGCTCTGTGACGCCGGCCTCGGTGCCCGCCAGCTTGGACGTGTAGCCGTTGATGAAGTAGTACATCGCCTGCTCGGGCGTGAGCTTTGAAACCGGAGGGATCACGCCGTAGGCATCCGCCGTGAGGAACACGACGTTCTTGGGGTGCCCGCCGACCGACGGGATCACGGCGCCGTCGATGAAGTCGACCGGGTAGGTGACCCGCGTGTTCTCGGTGAGCTTGGCCGAGTCATAGTCCGGCACACGCGTCACCGGATCGATCACCGTGTTCTCCAGCACCGAGCCGAACCGGATCGCGTTCCAGATCTGCGGCTCGCCCTCCTTCGAGAGCTTGATGCACTTGGCGTAGCACCCGCCCTCGAAGTTGAACACGCCGGAATCCGACCAGCCATGCTCATCGTCGCCGATCAGCGACCGGTGCGGATCGGCCGAGAGCGTCGTCTTGCCCGTCCCGGACAGGCCGAAGAACAGGGCCACGTTGCTCGGGTCCTGCTTGTCGACGTTCGCCGAGCAGTGCATCGGGAACACGCCGACCTCGGGCAGGTCGTAGTTCAATGCGTAGAAGATGCTCTTCTTCATCTCGCCCGCGTACTCGGACCCGAGGATCACCACGATCTTCCGCGTGAGGGACTGCGCGATCAGCACCGGCCCCTTGACGCCGATCTGCTTGGCCTCTTCAGCGGTCAGCCGACGCCGCCCCGCGTTCAGAATCAACCAGTCGTGCTTGAAGCCCGGGTCGCTCCGCCCGAAGAGGGTCCCCGAACCATCCTTCGGTCCGCCGGCGCTTGCCGAGCCCTGCTTGATGAAGAGCGTGCTCGCAAAGAGCGAGTGCCACGCCTGCTCTGTCACAACGCGAACCGAGCAGCGGTACTTTGGGTCCGCCCCGGCGAAGCCCTCGAACCCGTACAGCTTGGGCCGCTGATTCAAGTGCTCGACCGCGATCTTCAGCGCCAGGTCAAACCCGGCCGTCGAAAGGGGCTGGTTGTTCTTGCCCCACCAGATCTTGGGCTTTATGGCCGCAACTTCTTCCAGAAACTTGTCGTTCGGGCTGCGGCCTGTCCGGTCTCCCGTCAAGCACACCAGGGCGCCGTTGGACGCCAGTTTGCCCTCGCCTGCCGCGATCGCCTTCTCAATCAGCTCCGCCGGTGGCAGGTTGACGGAGTACCGGTGCGGCGACAGGTCCAGGTTCTGAACAGACATCACGACGACTCCCAAAGAGGTGAAGACTCCCCGTGATCAAAAAGGGGTCGCGATTGTAGCGGGCCAAGTTTCGACCGGCCGCCAACGCCCCTCACGGAGTGCCTGTGTATCGGCCAGCGGACCCGCAAAGCAGGCACTTTCCCGCGTCGATGGTCGTCCGGGTAGTCACCTTATCGCCGCGGTGCGGAGGCATCGGTAATTGTCCGGAGCCAGACAGCGCCGTATCCTCATGGCCGTCCACATGGTGGCCATAGCTCAGTTGGTAGAGCACCGGGTTGTGATCCCGGGTGTCGCGGGTTCGAGTCCCGTTGGCCACCCTTTCCGTACTACGCGGCCGAACGTGTTCCCGCGGCCGGAATCGCCCGCTCCGAGGCCCGCCTGCAGACGGCGATGAGCGCCCGGATGGTGGGCAGCGATTCCTTCACATCCATGCTCCGTGAAAGACCCTCGGCCGCCTTGGTCGCGAGTTGGCTCACATCCTGGAGACCCGCCGTGCCCGCGGTGCCCGCGATCTGGAGGCAGAGCGTCCGAGCTCCCGCAGCGTCCGTTCCCTGGGCGAAGTCCTCGAGCCTCTTCGCGTACTGCCCAAGGGCCTGCAGGAGTCCTTGCGTCAACGCGGGGTTCGCGCGTTCAACCGACTGCTTGGACTTGCCGGCGGAGCCCCGCTGCACGATGAGGAACTCGCCGATAGCCCGCAGCAGCAGCTCCTGGCTCACCGGCTTGGCGAGAAAGGCGTTGGCTCGAGTCCGGTCAAGCACATCGCGTCTGGCCATCGCCGTATCGCAGGTGAGCAGGATGATCGGCATCTCCAGGCCGTTCTCGCGCAGCTTCATAGCCAGGTCCACGCCCGAGCTGTCTCCCAGATGAAGGTCCAGCAGCACGAGGTTGACCGACTCATCGATGCACGTGAGCGATTCAGCCGCCGACGCCGCCACCACAACGTTCAGCTTCGTGCCCCTGAGAAAGTGGCGGATGATCTTGCGGTCGATCTCCGAATCATCCACGTACGCGATCGTGCCGGTCAGTTCCTCGGGGTTGACACGCTCGAGCGAAAACCAGTCCGACAGGGGGCTGGCCTGCAGGAACTCCTGCACGTTGAGATGCTGATCAAACCGGATCCCGATCTCATGCACGACGCCGGTACGGTGGCCGCACCGGGTGATGGTGCCGCTCACCGTGACCTCGCCTTTGCTCGGGTGGGGGAGCAGAACCCGGCACTTGGTGCCCGTGTGGGCGAAGGACGAGTGCAGAATGGACATCCCGGCCCGGGACAGATTCCGGCACGCCACCGTGATCCACGAGCTCATCCCACCCGCATGAAGAATCTGGACGCGGACCGAGGTCTCTCGGAACGGCCACCGCACGAAGTTCCGCTTCGGGTTCTTCGTTTCCGACTCCGGGCTGTCGAGCTGGTCCAGCAACTCCCCGAGCTCACGCTGCCCGAGCCCGATCGTGTTCGGGCGTCCGCCCGCGGGCTTCGCTCTGCCCTTTCCCTGAAACCTGTTCGGACCCTGCATGGTGCTCCCCCGGGCGGCTCTCTCGCTCGCGGCCACTCGGGGCTGCGGCGTCCGCCAACCATCGGCTGGAGGGCCCAAAGGCTCCACCGTGCGAAACCGGCCGCGGCTCCGCAGGTCTGATAGCTCGCGGCACAACCTGACCCAACGGCTCAAACGTCCAGGTTCTTGACCTCGAGCGCGTGCTCCTCGATGTACCGCCGGCGAGGTTCGACCTCTTCTCCCATCAGGATCGAGAACAGCGAGTCCGCATCACTGGCCATGTCCCAGTTCACGCGGACCAGAACGCGGCGCGTGGGGTCCATCGTCGTGTCCCAGAGTTGCTCCGCATCCATCTCGCCCAGCCCCTTGAACCGCTTGATTTCCATGCCGCGCCGCCCGATCTCGTGCAGCGAAGTCAGGATTGATGCCAGGTTCGCTGCTTCCACGACACGGTCGGACTTACGGGCCATGGGTTCTGGTGCTTCGCCATCATCGTCCGCCTTCTTCGCCGGGGCCGGGGCGCGGCTGGTAATCCACGCGAAGCGAGCAGGGAGCTTATCGCCCGTGACCGACTCCTCTTGAACCAGCGCAAAGTCATCAATGGAAAGGCCAAGGGCGGCGAGGTCAACAAACACCCGCTCGAGTTCACGGTTCTCGTGCAACTCCCGCACCGAGGCCGTCGGCCCATGCGTCATGTCGGTCAGGTCCGCCGCTTCATCCGAAAGCCGGAGCTTCTTCTTCGCGACAATCTCATGCGCCTGCTTCTCCGACCACGCCCACGCTTCGCCGCCCAGCCACACCAGCCGGTGCGTCGGCAATCGGCTCTTGCCCTCCGGATCGTCCGACCGAGCGGACAGGAGATCGGGGAACTTCACGCCGCGGCGTTCGGCAATCTCCACCAGATCCTCCAGCCGTCGCAGGATCCGCACGGCACGCCGGAGGTCCTGCCCCTGCAACCGGTGGACTTCCTTCGCTTCACCCGAGCTGCGGTCCACGATCGCCGGGTCGCGGACCACCAGCACAGAATCTTCCAATCCCAGCTCCGTCAGGGTGTCCGCCAGGACCTTTTCGTTCAGCACGTACCGTCCCGTCTTGCCGCGGGTGATCTGGTAGAGGGGCGGCTGCGCGATGAAGATGCGCCCACGCTTGATCAACTCCGGCATTTGCCGGAAGAAGAACGTCAGCAGCAGCGTGCGGATGTGCGAGCCGTCCACGTCGGCGTCCGTCATGATGATGACCTTGCCGTAGCGGAGCTTCGTGTAGTCAAACTCCTCGCCGATGCCGCACCGCAAGGCCCCGATGAGTGTCCGGATTTCCTCAAACCCCAGCACCTTGTCAATCCGGGCCTTCTCGACATTCAGCAACTTGCCGCGCAGCGGGAGAATCGCCTGTGTTTCCACATCGCGGCCCTGGGTCGCCGAACCCCCTGCGGAGTCACCCTCGACGATGAACAACTCGGACCGATCAAAGTCCCGTGTCTTGCAATCCCGCAGCTTGTGCGGCATGGACCCCGAGTCGAGCGCCGTCTTGCGCCGGGTCAGTTCTCGCGCCTTGCGGGCGGCCTCGCGTGCCTGCGCCGCGACGATGCCCTTGAGGCACAGCCGCTTGGCATCCGCCGGGTGCTCTTCCATCCACGTCTTGAGCGCCTCGCCGACGGCGGAGGAGACAAACTCCTCGATCTCCGGGTTGAGCAGCTTCTCCTTGGGCTGGTTGTTGAACGTGGGGTTCGGCAGCTTTACGGAGACAATGGCGATCAGGCCTTCGCGCAGGTCCTCCCCCGTCGGGACGGGGTCCTTCTCCTTGATGATCCCGGCCTTGCGAGCGTAGTTGTTGATCGTCCTCGTCAGCGCGACCTTGAAACCCTGCGCGTGCGTTCCGCCGTCCACGTTGTTGATGTTGTTCGCGAACGACAGCAGCAACTCGTTGTACCCATCGTGGTACTGCATCGCCACTTCGCACACCAGGCTGTTGGCCGGATCATCCTTGCGGACGTACACCGGCGGCGACATCTCGTTCTTCCCGTGCATCAGGTGCTGCACGTACTCCAGCAGACCGTTGGTCGCCTTGAACGTGTCGGTCCGAACCTTCCCGTCCGGCCCCACGCGCTCGTCGTGCAGGCGGATCGAAACCCCCGGGTTCAGGTACGCCAGCTCGCGAAGCCGCGTCGCCAGCGTCTGGTAGTTGAACGTTGTGTCCGGGAAGATGGTCGGGTCCGGGCTGAAGGTCACCCGCGTGCCGGTCTTGCGCACGCTGTCCTTCGGAATGGGTCCGACAACATTCAACTCCTTCGCCACGCGCCCCCGTTCAAACTCGATCGAGTACACCTTGCCGTCCCGGTAGACCTCGGCCTCCAGGTACTCCGACAGCGCGTTCACGCAGGACACGCCCACGCCGTGCAGCCCGCCAGAGACCTTGTACGCCGATCCCTCTTCCCCGAACTTGCCCCCCGAGTGGAGCACCGTCAGCACGATCTCCACCGCCGGCTTCCCGTTGATGGCCGGGTTCTCATCCTTGATCGGATCGGTCGGAATCCCGCGGCCATCGTCAATGACCGAGCACGAACCATCCGCGTGTACGGTGACGGAAATCGACTTGGCATGGCCCGCCATCGCCTCATCGATCGAGTTGTCCACCACCTCGTAGATCAGGTGGTGCAGCGCGTTGAGGCCCGTTCCCCCGATGTACATCCCCGGCCGCTTGCGGACCGCCTCCAACCCTTCCAGAACCTTGATCTGGTCCGCCCCGTACTCGCCATTGACCGCCCCCGGCGAGGCCGGCTCGGGTGAGGGAACTTCAACCGGATTCTCAGGCTTGGGATGAGGCGGTTTTTTCGCGTCCGTGGGCACCGGGTGTCATCCTTGGTCAGGGGCGTTTGAGATCGCCGAAAACGTCAACTCGCTGCCGTCGCCGGCAGCCGCCAGGACACCCTCGCCGCAAATCCATCAAGGCCTTCTTCAAAGCCGCAAAACCGGCCTCAAAAGCAGATCCTGAAACAGGAGCGACAAGGGCTTCTCCAGCAACCGCCAAGTATAGGCTCCGCTCCCCCTTTGAACCCTATTTTGCACCCTCCCGAAGTCCCGGTTTTGGCCCCTCGCTCCATCCCATTTTGCCCCCCGCATGCCTTGTCTCTCTGAGGAGGACGTACGGCTACGCTCCCCCCGAATGAGGTACCTCGCGGTGGACCTGGGACAGCGAAGAACCGGCTTGGCCGTGGGGGATGCCCAAACTCGGATTGTGACCCCGGTCGAGGTACTTCAGGTGCCCATGTCGGACGGCACCGGTCTCGTGAACGCCATTCAGGCTTCATGCGTCCAACATCTGGGCCCGAGGGACCAGATCGTGATCGGTTTGCCTGTGAACATGGACGGCTCGGAGGGACCCGCCGCGAAGGCGGTCCGTGACTTCGGAGACAAGCTCGCCGCACGCACCGGCCGAATCGTGCACTTCATGGATGAACGGCTCACCAGCGCACAGGCCGACTGGGAGATGGCTCGTACAGGCCTGACCAGGGGCGAGAAAAAGCAACGCCGCGACGCCCTCGCCGCCGCGGCGATTCTCCGGGACTTTCTTTCGCGCCTCGAACAGGCCGGCCGCGAATCCGAACAACCTTTCGGGCCGGATAACCAGTCGGAGTCGAGTGCGGAGCCAGCGGATGGATCGGACCGATAGCACAGGAGGCGATATGCAAGGTCACGGACGCATCTCATCGGCACTCTTGCTCACCGCGGCGGGGCTCGCCTTGCTCCCGTGCGCGACATCCGCACAGAGCCCGCCACCCGAGCCGGCCGCGGCCGCTCCAAACGCGGAGTTCGCCACCGCCGATGACCTGCTCACGGCCTTGGAGAAGGCCGACAAGGACATCGTGACGCTGACGGCGGAAACCTCCTACGACGTGCGCTTCGAGATTCAGGGCGATCGTCAGGTTCGCAAGGGCAAGCTGTACTTCCAGAACAAGGATCCCCGGAAGTTCGCTGTGCAGTTCGACGAGTTGTGGATAGGCGATGTCGTCCGCCGCGAACAGCAGCAACTCATCATCTTCGACGGTGAATGGCTGGTCGAGAAGAACTTCAAAGAGAAGATGATGATCAAGCGGCAAGTGGTGCCGCCCGGTCAAACGTTCGACCCGCTCAAGATCGGCGAGGGACCGCTTCCTATTCCGCTGGGACAAACCAAGGCCGACGTTACCCTTCGCTTCAAGGCGGAGCTGCAACCGGTCCGGGCGGGACTGGATGTTGAACCGGACGCCAGCGCCGAAGAGAAGGCGGAGGCAGAATCGCTCGTCACGCACGTGCAGGGCGCAACCCAGATCCGGCTCACACCCCAACCCGGCTTTGAGCGGGAGACCGACTTTACCGAGATCCGCCTTTGGTACCGGCGCACCGCCGACGGCATTCTCCTGCCCGTGATGGCCCGTACGACCAGCCGGAACATGAATACCTCGATTGTGCAACTCTCCAACATTCAAGTGCAGCGCGTCAACCAGGCGACCAACGCCAAGGCCGCCATCCCGCCGGAGCTGATACGCATCGATGCGCCGCCCAAGGGGTGGGACTTTGACCTCCAGCCATTCCGCCAACACATCGGGGGCGGCCGCTGAAGAAGGGGGGAATGATGCATCACGCATGGATGAAGTTGGTGCTCACGATCCCGTGCCTGGTGTCCGGGCTTCAGGCGCAGCCGGCCGGAATCGAACGGGCACAACCCCGTGCCATCGAGCCGCCTCCTCTCGCCAGCGCCGCCCGGAAGGCCATCGACTCGGAGTTCCTCTCCGACCACGAACGCCGCAACCTCCGCATCTTCCACGGTGACTGGACCGAGGCCGATCTCGATACACCGGCCCGCCGCGCCAGCGCCGCGCTCATCCGCGGAGCCTACAACGACCCTTCCCTCCAGGACCCAACCATTCCCGTCGAGGATCGCGCCGAAGCAATGCTAATCCGCGGCGAACTGGCCCCGTGCCTCGACCTTCTCGCTGAAGTTTCCAGCATCCGCGCCGCCCGCCTGCGAGCGGCGGCTCATGAAGGACTGGGCCAGTTCGCCAAGGCCGGCGAAGCGCTTGATCCGCTAGTCAAACGAATGCAACAGCGCGACGCTACGCCGGCGGAGCTGGTCGAAGGTGTCCGCGGCCTCATCATTCGCGCCCGAGTGTTGCCGCAGAAGGAGCCCGCCGGCGGCGACTTCAATCGCATGCTCTCGATCCTCACCGAGGTCCACCAGAAGCGAGACCGCCTGTTCTGGCCCGCCCTCGTGGCCGAGGCGGAGCTCCTGTACGAGAAGAGCAACATCCGCCAGGCCGGTGAGGCCGCGATCCAGGCGCTGTCGCTCAATCCACGAAGCGCGGCGGCATGGGCGATTCTCGGCCGCATCAGCGTTGACCAGTTCAACTTTGACCGCACCGAGGGCATAGCCGCCATGCTCTCGGGCCTGCTCGAGTCGGAGGCGCAACCCTCGCCCCTCGCGGCCGACATTCGAGCCCGCGCGGCTCTTCGGCAGAGCGACCCCGACGGCGCCGACGCGGCGCTCGAGCCCGCCCTCGCCCGTTACCCCCTGATGCGCCGCCTGCTCGCCTTGAAAGCCGCGGCGACCGCCATCCGCTACAACCCCGAACGCACCGCCGCCGACCTCGCGGCCTTCGAGGCCCTCTCGCCCGGCTCCGCGCTCGCCTTGTTTGAGGTCGGCCGGACACTCGCCGAGGCCCGCCAGTACGAAATGGCGGCCGGATACCTCGAATCCGCCGCGGAACGCAACCCCTACTGGGCCGAGCCGGCGACCGAACTGGGGCTCATGGGCCTTCAATCCGGCGATGATGCATCAGCGCTGAAGTTTCTCAAGCGTGCCTCGGAGCTCGATCCCTTCAACACCCGCGTCACCAACAGCCTCAGTCTCGCGAACGAACTGACACGCTACAAGCGGCTCGAGACCGAGCACTTCATCATCCGCTACGCCGAGGGCGCCGATGAGGTCCTCGCCGTCGACATGGCCGAGCCGCTGGAGGCGATGTACCGTCGTGTGACCGGCAACGGCCCGGGCGGCATCGACCACGAGCCGCCATTCAAGACCGTCATCGACCTGATGCCGAACCAGCGCTGGTTCGCCGTCCGTATCGCGGGCGTTACGCGGATCCACACCGTGGCCGCCTCCACCGGGCCGACGATCGCCATGGAAGCCCCGCGCGAAGGCCCAGGCCATAAGGTCGGGTCCTACGATTGGCTCCGCGTCGTGCAGCACGAGTTCACCCACACGGTCACGCTCTCCCGTACCCGCAACCGCATCCCACACTGGTTCACGGAAGCCGCCGCCGTCCACCTCGAGGACTCGCCCCGCGACTACAGCACATGCAAGCTGCTCGAAGGCGCGCTCCTGAACGACGCCCTCCTGGACTTCGGCGACATCAACATCGCCTTCGTGCGCCCGAAACGCCCCACGGATCGCCAGCAGGCCTACGCCCAGGGCCAGTGGATGTACGAGTTCATCATCACCCAGTGGGGCAACCGCGCGCCGCTGGACCTCATGGACCAGTACGCGGCAGGAATCCGCGAGCCCGACGCGATCAAAGCCGTGCTCGACCTCGATCAGTCCGAGTTCATGACGCGGTTCAAGGACTGGGCACGCCGCGAACTGCGGAAGTGGGGGATGGGTGAGTGGGAGCCGTCAATGAAGCAGCTCCTGAAGGAATCGGCGGGCGCAGGCGGTGAAGGCAAGCCGGCCGACCCAACGTTGGACACGGTGCTCGCATGGCTCGAGAAGCACCCGGAACACCCGGACATCCAGGCCTTGGCTATCCGATTGACGCTCGAATCGCCGCCGCATGACGGGATTCCCGATGAGTCCATGGTCCCCCTCCTCGAACGTTACGCGAAGGCGCGTCCGGTCGACCCGTTGCCACACAAGCTCCTCACGCGCCTGTACACGTCACGCGCCGCCGGGGAAACCTGGCCGCCCGAGCGTGCCGCCCTCGCCGTGCCCCACCTCGAGTACCTCGACGCCCGCGAGCAGAACTCCGCGGCGTACGCCGCCGAACTTGCTCGGGCGTACCAGACGCTTGGCGACCTCGAAAGGGCCGCGGCCAAGGCCAAGCGGGCCTGCACCATCGCCCCGTACGACGCCAACATGCGCGAGCTGTACGCCACGATACTGCTGCAAAGGAACGACTTGAAGGGCGCTGAACACCAGATCGTCGCCCTGACGAAACTCGAGCCCGACCGCGCGATACATGCCAAGCGGCTCGATGCAATTCGCAAACGGCTGAGCGATCAGAACTGATTCGCGGAGCCGCGAGTACCGACAGGTGGGGGAGGCGATCGGGACCGCCCGCGATCAGCCGTCAACCTGCCGCGAAACGACGTACCGCCACAGCGCCTGCCCGGGCGTCACCTCATCGCCCACCTCAACGAACTTCTCCGCCAGGTTGCCGTTGATGCGGGTCCGCACGGGCACCAGCCCGATCTCCGCCGTCTGCACATCCAGGATCCGCTGCCCGCTGACCATCGATCGGCCGATCTCGTGGTGCCACTTCACGACCTTGCCCCGGTCGGCGGTCTTGCCCGAAGCGTGCTCGACAAACTGAGGGCAGTAAAAGATGCCCCGATCGTCAACCTGCCCGAACAACTCCACATCCGCCGCGGGTGGCGGAGGACCGGAACGCTTGAACAGTTTGTCGAAGAGGCCCAAGGCAGATGCTCCGTCAGTCCTCAGTACGCCGCCGTCTGCTGAATCGCCTCGGCGATGCGCGGCCCATCCGGCAGGTAATCCAGCTCCAGCTTGTAGTACGGCATCACCGTATCAAAGCCGGTGACACGCTGAACCGGCGCTTTCAAGTACAGGAAACAATGCTCCTGGATCAGCGTCGCGATCTCCGCGCCCATACCCGCCGTCTTCGGCGCTTCATGCACCACGACGCACCGCCCCGTCTTCTGGACGGACTGGATCACGGTGTCCCGGTCGTACGGCGCGATCGTACGAAGATCGATCAGTTCGACCGAGAGGTCCTCCGGCAGCTTGTCCAGCGCATCGAGGCACTGGAACGTCGTGGCGCCCCACGTCACCACCGTGAGGTCCGTCCCTTCGGACAGGATCTTCGCCTGCCCGATCGGGATGGTGTAGTCCTCCTCCGGCACGCGCTCGCGGAAGGAGCGGTACACCCGCTTGGGCTCGAAGAAGATCACAGGGTCCGGATCGCGGATCGCCGAGAGCAGCAGGCCCTTCGCGTCATACGGCGTGCTCGGCATCACGACCTTCAGCCCCGGCGTGTGGGCGTAAATCGCCTCGGGCGAGTCCGAGTGCAGTTCCGGCGCGTGGATGCCGCCACCGACGGGCACGCGAACCGTCATCGGGATGGTCACCGACCCCCGGCTCCTCGTGCGGTACCTCGCCGCGTGGTTCACAAGCTGGTCGTACGCCGGCCCGAGGAATCCCTCGAACTGAATCTCCGGAATCGGCCGCATCCCGGCCATGGCAAGCCCGATGGCCGTGCCCATGATGCCGGACTCGGCCAATGGCGTGTCCACGACGCGATCGGACCCGAAGACTTTCTGCAGCCCATCGGTCACGCGGAAGACGCCGCCGTTGGCGCCGACGTCCTCCCCGAGCAGCACGACCCGGCTATCACGTTCCAGTTCCTGGTACAACGCCTCGTTGATCGCATCAACAAGCGTGAGTCCCTTTTCGATCATGGCTTCTGTGCGTGGCATTCTCACATCCTCACATGTTCACAGGGGCCGCATGGCCACAGCTGGCGGATCGCTTTCGGCGGGTGCGGCTGAGCATCGCGCCGAACATCCTTTTCAGTTCATCCGCCTCGGCCCGAAGGAGCTGAAGACGGTCCGGTCGTATCCATTCACGTCGGGCTGCAAGGTTCAACCAGTATCGACACTCGTTCAGTTCCTTTATCACGATGCCCAATGTCTTGGCAAAGTCGGCTCTGCTCATCGCTTCGTCCGCCTCGTAGATGTTGGCACCCACAGAAGTCCCCGCGCCGAACATTTGTTCCACCACACGGCGTGATCGGCGCTTCCGATCCAGCTCTTCCGCGACGTCCGCCATGCGATGGCTGAAGTCATCCGCCCGTTCAACCGTCTCCGGTCGCAGTCGCCCCATCGCGAGTTCCTTATGTGGCGCTGTGGCCATGTGTCGCTGTGCCCATGTCTCGCAGACCTGCTTGCGCTGGATCCTGCCCAAGCGAACTCGTCCGCATGGTGGACTTCTGCCGCTCCAGCTCCGCCGGAAGCGTCGCGTACGTGAAGTCAAAGATGTCGTCGGTGGTCGGCTTTTCGATTCCCTCCGCCGTCTTCACAATCTCCTGCACGATCGTCTTGGCCCGCTCCTCCAGCTTCGCCTGCTTGGCATCGTCCCAGACGCCCTTGCCTGTCAGGTACTTGCGGAGCCGCAGGATCGGGTCCCGCCCCATCCACGCCTCCAGTTCCTGCGGGTCGCGGTACCGGCGGGCATCGTCCGCCGTGGTGTGATCGCCCAGCCGGTACGTGACGGCCTCGATGAAGCTCGGTCCACCACCCGCCCGGGCCCGTTCAACCGCCTCTTTCGCCGCCTTGTACACGGCGAACAGGTCGTTCCCATCCACCTGGATCGTCGGCATCCCGTACGCGATCGCCTTCTGCGCCACCGTCTCCGAGTTCATCTGGATCTCACGCGGCACGGAAATCGCCCACTGGTTGTTCTGGCAGAAGAACACCACCGGCGCCTGCATCACGCTCGCGAAGTTCATCGCCTCGTGAAAGTCGCCCTCGCTCGTCGCCCCATCCCCAAAGAACGTCACCGCCACCCGCGGCTCCTTCCGCAGTTTGAACGCCCACGCGATCCCGGTCGCGTGCAGCATCTGCGTCCCGATCGGGATCGCGATCGGATTGACATACACGCCCTCGGGAATCTTGTTGCCCCGCTCATCCCCCATCCAGTGCAGGAGCACGTAGTGGTACGGCAACCCATGCATGTTGAGCGCCAGGTTCTCCCGGTAGCACGGGACCAGCCAATCCACTCCCTTCTTCGCGGCAAACCCCATCCCGGCCGCGGCCGCTTCCTGGCCCTTGTTCTGCGGATACGTCCCCATGCGGCCCGACCGCTGCAAGCGGAACGCCACCTCGTCAAGCTGACGGCAGACGGTCATCTGCTCGTACAGCGACAAAACCTCTTCATCAGTCAGCGTGTCCTTGGCGAGCTTCTCGTCGAGCTTGCCATTCTCGTCGAGAATCTGCATGTACTCGACCTGCGCCTTGTAGACCGTCTTGATCGGCATGGGGTCCTCCGGGAAAGAGACGCCCTAGGGTAGCCAGACACCATCTGAACCGCGACCATCAGGGAACGAAAACGCCCGGCCTCCACGTGGCCGCCTCGCGCCGGTTCGTCCAACCCTGAAGGCCGTCACGCGGTCACGGCTTCGGGCGCATCCCGCCAGTACCGGAGTTCCAAGTCGCCAGCCAGAATCCTCGACCGGACCAGCTTGTACCCCGAGTAGGTCGGCGCGGCGAACGACGCCGGAACGGCCCCGACGTAGACCACGAGTTCATCCGCCAGTCGGCCCTGCACGAATGAACCTGTCAGATGCGGACCGGCTTCCAACAGGGCCGTATGAACACCGATGTTCGCCAGCCTCGTGAGCAGCGAAGGCAAGTGAAGGCCGCTGCCCGGCTGAGGATCCAGGACCTCAACCACCACCCCCGCCTCGCGAAGGGCTTTGACAGCCCCGGGCCGAGTGGACGCTCCATCCCGCCCAACGCACACAATGACCGGCGCTTCCGCCACGGTTCGTACCAACACACTCTCCAGCGGCGTGCGGACATTCGAATCGAGAACAACTCTCAACGGAATCCGCCTCGATGGAACATCTCGAACCGTCAGCCGCGGATCATCCGCCAGCACCGTTCCGACGCCTGTTATGACGGCATCGACCCGCCCACGCAGACGGTGAACCCTTCGGCGAGAGAACCGGTTGCTGATCCAACGGGGCTCATCGGGCCGGGTCACCAATCGGCCATCGTGAGTCTGAGCCCACTTGGCGATGATCCAGGGCAGTCCGGTAGTGATCCGCTTGATGAACGGATCAGAGATGCGGATCGCCAGCGGTGAGGCCTCGGTGAACTCCACCTCGATTCCCGCGCGACGAAGCGCTTCAGCCCCGCCGGTCGAAACGGGATTGGGATCGGCCCGAGCGACGACGACCCGAGCGACGCGAGCTTCGATGAGCGCCTTCGAGCAGGGCGGCTGCTTGCCGAAGTGATTGCACGGTTCCAGCGTGACGTACACGGTCGAACCACGAAGTTCGTGCCCACGGGCGCGGCAATCCGCAATGGCCTGGGTCTCCGCATGCAGGCCGCCGAAACGATGGTGGTGGCCGCGCCCGATGATCGCGCCATCCTTCATCACCACCGCGCCAACGAGCGGATTGGGCTCCACGCGCCCGCTCCCCCGAAGAGCCAATCGGGCGGCAAGGTCGAGCAGAGACTTGGCGTCGAGTGAGTTCATCGGCCGGTGCGTGCCTGAAGGGGTGGAGCAAGTGTAGAGAGAGCACCTCACCCCGCCGTGGTGCGTTCGCCAAGGAGAGCAAGGAGGTATTACGCCATCCGCACCAGCGCCGCTCGCTCTGAGTCCGCCAGCACGTCTCGCATCGCCCCCAGCCAGCGGCGGGCGTCAGTCGAATACCCCGCGGTGGGTTTGAGTTCCGGGCAACGCGCGCACCAGTAGCGATTGAAACGGCTCATCGCCAGCTCGCGCGTCAGCTTGGCCACCATCGAAGCGAGTGCAACGGGCAGGTGCGCCGCTTCCGCCTCTGGCATGAACTGAACAATGAAGTCCGAGTCGTCGTCGTCCGGCTGATCACGGTCCGGGTTGACCACGGCGTACCTCGAACGGTCGCCCGACTCGGTCAGACAGGTCACCGTAGATCCGGGAAGCTCCCGGCCGATCAAGCCCTCATACGAAGTCCGCCCCCCGAGTTGATCACAGACCAGCCGCACGCTTGCCCCCGCCAGGTCCATCGCCGCGAGCCGACGGAGATGCTCGCCAAATGCGATCCCCGTGGCCTCCGCCTTGGTGCCTGTTCGCTCGACGATTCGGTTGAACTCGCGTTCATGGATCATCCGGCATGAGAGGCCGACGAGTTCAACTCCCGCCTCTTCCATGGCCGCCGCGAGCCGAGACGAAGCGATCGCGATCTGCCCAGCCGACTGGCCAAGCGGGATGGGAACAGGATCGCCGGCGTACCAGGGATCGGCGGAGAGCTCGGCACTCAAGAATCGGAACAGGTCCGAGTCGGTGCCGGGGGAACAATCGAGCCCCCGAAGGAACGCCAGCACCCCGCGTTCCAAGTGAAGCAGGGGGTGCCTGGTCTTGGAGTCATTGGAGAGCTTGAGCGACTTGGAGTCCGCGATGGGAATCCGACCACGGGCATCGGACGCCTTCTTGCAGACCGCCCTGGACAGGAGCTGCCAGAGATCAGGGGCCGGGTCGCCGCGCTTCCAATCGCGCAGCCGAAACACGGACAGCCCGACGCACAGCGGCCCCAGCGTGGGGCCGTAGCCGGCTTCGTCGATGCCCGCGAGAAGAAGAGCCACCGACAGAACGATACCGCGTGGGCCCGTCGTACGACCGCAATCGACAGTCTTCCGCGTGGCGCCGCGCTCGCCGAAGCTTGCCCACCGCGTCTCTGGGCGAGCGGAAACGCCGAACTGCCCGTCCGACCCGGCGGGACCAGGGCGATGGCGGGCCGCTTCCGATCGTTGAAGCCCGCGGCACTGAAAAACGAAAGCCGGGGCACTGTCGCCCCGGCTCTTGGGATCAACATGCGGCTGAGAGGAGTCGAACCTCCACGGGGTATTAATCCCACTAGGACCTGAACCTAGCGCGTCTGCCAATTCCGCCACAGCCGCGGCGAGGCCAAGCGTAGGACAGCGCTCCAAGGAACGCAACTTCCGGTGCTCAGCAAGGTCAAGACCAGCGAGATCGGCCAGCCCGACCAGGGGCAAACCGTCCGGCCCCTTGAAGGACACGCCGCTCGCCCGCGGTATCGATAAATGACCTCGCGCGGGGCCGCGTCGCGGCGGGGCTCAACCTGCTCGACGTGGTCTTGGCTCGCAGCCGCTTCCACGGTCAGGTTCACCAGATCGCGAGGCCGTCGCACACTCGTCGATCAGCTCCCTCGTGCCAGCTCGACGCTCTCCGATGCCGAAGGCTTCGGGCGGCTGAGCAAGGATGCGACAACGCCGGTCGCGATCATCGCCACAACCACTCCGAGCGACGCCGTCGGACTGATCTTGAACGGAGTATGCACGAGCATCATCTTCACGCCGACGAAGAAGAGAATCGCGATCAGGGCGGGCTTCAGGTAGCGGAACCGATCGATGAGGTTGGCCAGGCAGAAGTACATCGCCCGCAACCCCAGGATGGCGAAGATGTTCGACGTGAACACGATGAAGGGATCCGCGGTAATGGCGAAGATCGCCGGGATCGAGTCCACCGCGAAGATCAGGTCCGTGAACTCGACCATCACCAGCGCGAGGAACAGCGGCGTCGCCGTGCGGACCCCGTTGATCCGGGTGAAGAACCGCTGACCGTCGTACTGCGTGGTCACGGGATAGATCCGCCTCACCAACCGGACCAGCGGGTTCTTCTCCGGATCTATGCCGTGGCTCTTGATCAGCGCCATCTTCAGCGCCGTCAGGATCAGGAATCCGCCGAACACGTAGATGATCCAGGAGAATCGGTAGATCAAGGCCGCCCCGAGCGCGATCATGAAGCCACGCATCAGCAGCGCCCCGATGATGCCCCAGAACAGGACGCGGTGCTGGTAGATGGCGGGCACGGCGAAGTAGGAGAAGATCATCGCGATCACGAACACGTTGTCCATCGCCAGGGACTTCTCGACGATGTACCCGGTAAGGTAGAGCTTCGCCGCCTCGAACCCGTGCACGTCCCGCGTGGTGCCGTCGAGCTGCGGCACGTTCAGCCCGATCCCGAGCCAGTGGTTCTGGTAGGCGAAGTAGATCCAGAAGTTGAAGGCCATCGCCGCGATCACCCAGACGATGGTCCAGGCAATAGCCTCCTTCATGGAAACCACGTGGGCCTTGCGATGGAACACGCCCAGGTCCAGCGCAAGGAACATGCAGATCAAGGCGATGAAGCCGGCGTAGAACCATGCTTTGGGGGTGATCCAGTGGGCCGATTCAGCGAGCACGAGCAATGGTGACATGACGGGAAGTCCCTTAGGTGCCGGGGCGGTGGAGATTTGTGGCGAGCGCCTGCATCGCAAACGTGGAGAGAAGCTCTACTCATCCGCCTTGCGGGACTCACCACGCGTCTTCCTGCGCGTTATCGAACGGACACTCAGACGCTTGGCCCCGACCCGGCGACGCCCACTCGCCTTGGCGGTCACGGTTCGTGTCTGGCCCTGCATCCGCCACGCCGCTCGCTTGCGTTCAACCGCGGTGCGGACCCTGCGTCCAAGCCGCTCGGCCGCTCGGCTGATCGCCGCGTACACGTCCGTATCCCTGACCTCGGCCAGGATGACACCGAGATCCCCGCACCGGGCTTCCAGTTGGCACCGCTTGTCCACACCCCCCTTCGGGCCATTCTCGTCGCTCAGCACCCCCCGGACCTTTCGAACCTGCGCCCCGAACTGCCCGACGGCAAAGCGGATCCGTCGCTCGGCCCACTGCCGGATGCTTGGGGTCACGGTGCCGCGCCGACTGCGAACTTCGATCTGCATGGCGGTCCTCCTTCAATGGGGTGCGAACGTAAATGACGCCGAAACGTACCGTGTCTTTCGACCTAGAACCAATCGAAGGATCTTGTGTCATTCATAGAATGAACCGATGTATGATGAGGCATGGACCTCCTCAACTACCACCACCTGCGGTACTTCTGGGCTGTGGCCAAGGAGGGCTCGGTCGCCGCCGCGGCCAAGCGACTGCGCGTGACCCAGCCGACCGTCTCGGGGCAGATCCGTGCGCTCGAGTCCGTGCTCGGCCATCGGCTCTTCGAGCGATCGGGCCGCGGCCTGGCGCTGACCGACGCCGGACGATTGGTGTTCCGTTTCGCCGACGACATCTTCGAGATCGGTTCGGAGCTGCTCGACGCCGTGCGGGGGCGGTCTCCGAGGGGGCGGCTGCGCTTGAACATCGGAATCGCCGACGTCCTCCCGAAACTGGTGGTGTACCGCCTGCTGCTGCCTGTCCTGACCATGCGCGAAACCCCGCACCTCATGTGTTTCGAGGGAAAGCCGCCCGACCTGATGTCCCGGCTGGCGGCGCATGAACTGGATGTGGTTCTGACCGACACCCCGGTTTCGCCGGTCGTAAAGGCGTTCAGCCACAGGCTGGGCGAGTCCGGCTTGGCCGTGTTCGGAAGCCTCCCCTTGGCTCGACGCATTCGTGCGGGTTTTCCAAAGTCGCTGCACGGAGCCCCGATGCTTCTGCCCACGCCCAACACGGTCCTCAGGCGAAGGCTCGACCTGTGGTTCGACCGCACGGGTATCCGACCCGACATCCGGGGTGAGTTCGAGGACAGCGCGCTCCTCAAGGTCTTCGGCCAGTCGGGAATCGGGCTGTTCGTGGCCCCGGGGGTCATCGCCTCGGAAGTGCGATCGCAATACAACGTCAGCCTGATTGGTTGGATCCCCGGCGTGCGGGAGGAGTTCTACGCGGTCTCGATGGAGCGGCGGATCAAGCACTCCGCCGTCGCCGTGCTCACCGATGCGGCCAGGCAACGCCTGCTCGCCAAGGAAGGCGGCGATGCCGGCACGCGGCGCAAAGCATCCAAGATCGTGCGATGAACCGCCACCGCCGATGGGGCCGTTTCACGAAAGTCGCTGGAGCAACTCCTTCACGCCCGACGCCCACGCCGCGGCATCCTCCGGCAGCGCCTCATCCCACACGTCCTTGAGTTCGCTCTCGTTCGCAATGCGGGTCACCGCTTCGCGAGCCAAGGAGGCAAGGTCCGGCGGAACGCGGGGTTTCGTTCGCAACCAGCCGGTCACTTCCTCGGGAAGGTCCTTCGCCGGCTGGCCCATCATCGCGGCGACCACCTCCGCCGCGGCGATGGCAACGCTGCAATCGAACACTTCGAGGTAGTCCTCCGGCTGTGCGGTCGTTATGACTTCCAGTGCATCACGGATGGAGCCGACACCCTCATCCTCCAGCGCGTAGACCCAGTCGCTCGCATCGTCGTTCTCGAACGAACCAGTACCCCAGGCTCCCATCGTTCACCTTCTTCCCCGTGCGTGACGGACCATGCACGGAGCAAGCAGCGTGGGCGTTCCACACGACGGATGAACTGCTTGCCGCGTGCGCGGCCCGTCGAGCCGCGCGTCTGTGATTACTCCTCATCCTCATCCGCCACCACCACCGGCTTGGCGGGGTTGGCGGCCTTGGCTTTGAGGACCTGCTCGCGGACTTCCTTGAACAGGTCGGGGTTCTCCTTGAGGAACTTCTTGGCGTTCTCGCGTCCCTGGCCCAGGCGCATCTCGCCGTAACTGAACCAGGCGCCGGACTTCTCGATGATGTTGATCTCGCTGGCCAGGTCGAGCAGATCGCCCGAGGTGGAGATGCCCTCATCGAACATCACATCGAACTCGGCATCGCGGAACGGCGGAGCGACCTTGTTTTTGACGACGCGGGCGCGGGTGCGGCTGCCGACCGTGGTCTCCCCGTCCTTGATCGCGCCGGTCCGGCGGATGTCGATGCGCACCGAGGCGTAGAACTTGAGGGCGCGCCCGCCGGGGGTCGTTTCGGGAGAGCCGTACACGACACCGATCTTCTCGCGGATCTGGTTGATGAAGATCACCGTGCAGTTTGACCGGGCAATGACACCCGTGAGCTTTCGCATGGCCTGCGACATGAGGCGGGCCTGGAGACCGACCACGGCCTCGCCCATTTCGCCCTCGATCTCCGACTTGGGAATCAGGGCCGCGACCGAGTCCACCACGATCAGGTCAACCGCGCTGGAGCGGACGAGCAACTCGCAGATTTCCAGGGCCTGCTCGCCGGAGTCCGGTTGGGACACCAGCAGGTCGTCGATGTTGACGCCGATGCGCCGGGCCCAGGAGGGATCCAGGGCATGCTCGGCGTCGATGAACGCCGCGACACCTCCGGCCTTCTGGGCATTGGCGGCGACGGTCAAAGCGAGGGTGGTCTTGCCGGAGGATTCGGGTCCGAAGATTTCGACGATCCGGCCGCGGGGAATGCCCTTGCCGCCGAGCGCGAGGTCGAGCGAGATGGCGCCGGTCGAAATGCCGGGGATGTTGAGGTAGGCGTCCTCATCCAGCCGCATGATCGAGCCCTTGCCGAAGGTCTTCTCGATCTGGCTGACAGCCTGGGAAAGAGCGCGGGCCTTTTCCTTGTCCTCGATGCCAATCCTGGGAGCGTGGCCGGAGGCCTGGGCGGAGCCGTTCTGGGGTGCGTTGCGGGGCTTGGTTTCGACAGCGGAATCACGAGCCATGGGAACCGTCCTTTCCTTGCCGCGGATGGCCGCCGCCTCTTCCTTGAGGCCTGTCGCGGGTCCGCGAACGCCAGCGTGTGCGGGGCGGGTCAACGACCCGGATAAACCCCGGTCGGGGGCAACGCTGGATGCGAGCCCGACGATGGAAGGACGTTACCAAGTCCCGAACATCGTGTCAATGTGCGGCAACTGGTCGGGAGTGACAACACGTTGTCACTCGGACTACCGTCAACCCCTTGGGTTGGTCAGGAAATCTGGCGTGCTGGTGGCCGCGAAGCGAGACGGCTCTGTGAAGCAGAAGGGAATCGCCACGTGTCAGCGGTCGTAACCACAGCTCTGACAAGAACATATGGTGCCAGGAGGGGCATCGAGAACGTGGCGCTGAACGTTCCGGAAGGATCACTCTTTGGCTTTCTGGGGCCGAATGGAGCCGGAAAGACCACGACGATCCGCGTCCTGCTTGGCTTCCTGAGGCCCAGTTCGGGCAGGGCGGCCATTTTCGGCAAGGACTGCTGGCGGGATACGCGGCAGATCAAAGCAGACATCGGGTACGTCCCCGGCGATCTCCGCCTGCCTTCGTGGATCAACGGGCGCAAGGCCCTGTCCATCTTCAGCTCGGTCCGCGGGCGCGACATGGTCCGGCACGGAAGCGAACTGGCCGAGGCCCTGTCGCTTGATCTGTCGGTCAAGGTCCGCCGCATGTCCCGTGGAATGCGGCAAAAACTGGGGCTGATCCTAGCGATGGCGCACCGGCCTCGCCTGCTGATCCTCGATGAACCGACCAGCGGCCTGGACCCGCTGATGCAGGATGTGGTGCGAGAACAACTGCGGGGATTGTCGCGAGCCGGCACAACTGTGTTTTTCTCCAGTCACACGCTCAGCGAGGTGGATGCGCTGTGCGATCGGGTCGCGATTGTTCGGCAAGGGCGGATCGTGGCGGACAGCACGTTGGCGGAGCTGCGCCGGCAGGCGGGGCACGAAGTGATGATCCGGTGGAGACGAGAGGCCGAACCGCCGGTACCCGAGTTCCTCGCGATCAACACACGCGAACCACGGGTCTGGCACGCGACACTCAAAGGAGAGGTCGAGCCGCTGCTCCGATGGCTCGCCGGGCATCCCGTGGAAGACCTTATGATCGGACGACCCGATCTCGAAACGCTCTTCAAGCGGTATTACGAGAGGAGCGAGCGTTGAACTTCGGGCTGATGCGCAAGGCGGCGATTGAACTCCGGGGCACGACAATCGTGTTTGGCCTCGCGATGATGGCCGGCTGCGGGTTGCTCGGGTTCGCGCTGCCACGCTTCCAGGCGAGGATCATGCAGCGCATGGCCGAAATGCCGTTCCTCCAGGAAATGCGCAGCGCGATGCTCGGCGCGGATCTCGGGAACGCCTCCGGCCCTGAGGTGCCCTTTGGCATCGCGTGGTCGCACCCCGTGCTGCTGGCCATTCTCTGGGCGCACGGCATCATCTGTTGCACGCGGATGCCGGCGGGAGAGGTGGACAAAGGAACCATCGACGTCGTGCTGGGCCTGCCGGTTTCGCGCTGGCAGTTGTACGTGTCCGAGACGGTCGTCTGGCTGGGCAGCGCCGCGATTGTGCTGGCCATGGCCCTCGCGGGGAGCCTCATCGGGATGCGATTGGCGCCGCCGGAGATGCGCCCCGAATTGTCGCGCCTGCTCATCGTGATCGCCAACCTGTTTCTGCTCTACGCCTCCGTCGCGGGCATGGCCTGGCTGATGTCCTCCCTCAGCGATCGGCGAGGTCGCGCGGTGACGGTCGTGCTCATCGTCGCCGTTTCGGCGTTCCTGCTCAACTACCTGGCCCTGCTGTGGCCCGCGGCCAAGCGGGTTCAGTTCCTGAGCATTCTCCACTACTACCGGCCCGTATTCCCGCTGCGGGATGGCAGGTGGCCGGTGGGAGACATGGCCGCTCTGGGAGCCGTGGCGGCGGGTCTGTGGGCCGCGGGCGGGGTGGTGTTCTCCCGTCGAGACCTGAGCACGCTCTGAACGGGCAAACTGGCGCACCAACGCCGGATTGTGTTGCGTTTTTCTTCGGAATGAGGTATCCTGCGAGTCTCGAAATGCCGCGGCAGTCCTCCCGCGTGGGGTGGGGGCGCCGTCGCGGCGGGGAGTCGTGGCCGTGAGCTCCAAGGGAGCTGTGCGTGCCGGTTTGTTTGCCGCGCTGATCCTCGCGGGATCGGCAGGAATCATTGCCATCGCACGTTTCGGTGCCGGACCGGCGAGGTTGCAGGCTGGCATCACACCGGTGTCTCAGCCTGCGAGCAAGCCTCCCGCGACAGCACCGGGAGCCATGCCCGAGGCCATCTTTGCGTGCGGGGCGTGCCACGGCGTTCCACCGCCGTCGGCGCTCCCGAAAGCCAAGTGGGAAACGGTCATCACGATGATGCAGGAGCGGATCGAGGCCTACGGCCTCACTCCTGCGCCGACCCCGGAACAGGTGAAGGAGGCGATCCGCTACTACACCGCCGCGGCACCCGACTCGCTCCCGGCGCTCCCGCTGAAGCTGCCCGCTTCTCCCATCGTCTTTGCACCATCGGGCTTTGGCCGGCCACCCAATCCGCTGGGCGGGGGGGGAGGGGGTGGTGGGGGAGGAGGGGGGCCACCGGTCATCGGGCACATAAAGCTGGTGGACCTGGACAAGAACCGGCGGCTGGATGTGCTGGCGTGCGATACATCCTCGGGCGTTGTGCTGTGGCTGGGTCAGCGGCCCGATGGCGCCTGGGTGGAGCAGGTGGTGGGGCAAGCGCCAAGCCCCTCGCACGTGGAGGCCGTCGATCTGGACGGCGACGGCATGATGGAGATCGTGTTCTCCTACCTCGGAGGACTGCAACCCACCGATGATCCGATCGGGGGAGTGTTCCAGGTCAAGAACGATGGACGAGGCACGGCCAAGCAACTTCCCATCATCCAGAACTTGCCCCGCGTGTCCGATGTGCGCCCCGCCGATCTCGACGGCGATGGGGACGTCGACCTCGCGATCGCCATGTTCGGGATGTACGCGACCGGCGGCATCGCGTGGCTTGAGCAAACCGGGCCCGGGGTCTTTCAGGAAAGGCTGGTCGAGCGTATTTGTGGCGTAAGCCACGTGCCGATTGGAGACATCAACGGCGACGGCCTGCCGGACATCATCGCCCTCGTATCGCAGCACCACGAACGAATCATCGCCTGCATCAACAAGGGTGGAGGCCGTTTCGAGCCCCGCGTGATATACCAGGCGCCGCACCCGCTGTGGGGATTGTCGAGCATCGAACTGGTTGACCTCAACAAGGATGGACGCCTCGACGTGCTCTTCACCAACGGCGACGCCCTCGACTTTGACACCGCGCCAAAGCCGTACCACGGCGTGCAATGGCTCGAGAATCTCGGCGGGCTCCGGTTTGCCTACCACGACATCATGCGGTTTTACGGCGCGTACCGAGCGACCGTGGCGGATATCAACGGGAACGGGCATCTTGATATCGTCGTATCCAGCATGAGCCAACCGTGGCAGGACGAGAACGCCCAGAGCCTCATCTGGCTGGAGAACAACGGCAAGCAGTCATTCACGCCGCGGGCGATCGCGAACAGCCCGACCCACTTGGTCAGCGTCGAAGTGGGGGACCTGACCGGCGATGGCAAGCCGGACATCCTGGCCGGCGGCATGTATGTCCTGAAGCCTTACGGCAGGGTCGGACGGATGGTGCTGTGGACCAATCAGGGCGGTGCAAAATAGGCGTTCGCGGCGGAACGCGGCGTGCTACGCTCAGTGCCCCAAGGGTCCCCGAACCATGCCAGATTCGACACTTGTATCGCCGCTGCGACAGCTCACCGACTCCTTCCTGAATACCGAGGCCAAGATCCGCCTCGGAGGTGGCCCGAAGGCGATCGAGCGGCAACACGAGAAGGGGCGGCTGACAGCCCGGGAACGGGTCGCGAAGCTCGTGGACCCCGATGGAGGTTTCCAGGAACTCGGCCTGTGGGCCGCCTACGGGATGTACGAAGAACACGGCGGGGCGCCCGCGGCGGGCGTGGTCACGGGGATCGGTACGGTCCAAGGCCGGCGTTGCATGATCATCGCGAACGATGCCACGGTCAAAGCCGGGGCTTTCTTCCCCATGACCTGCAAGAAGATCATCCGGGCCCAGACAATCGCCCAATCGGCGCGGATGCCGCTCGTGTACCTGGTGGACTCGGCGGGTGTCTTTCTGCCCCTGCAGGAGGACGTCTTCCCCGATACCGATGACTTCGGACGCATTTTCCGCAACAACGCCGTCATCAGCGCCGAGGGCATCCCGCAGATCGCCGCGATCATGGGGTACTGCGTTGCGGGCGGGGGCTATCTGCCCGTGCTGTGCGACACGCTGCTGATGACAGAAGGCTCGGGACTCTACCTGGCCGGACCCGCGCTGGTGAAGGCGGCGATCGGGCAGACGGTGACGGATGAAGAGCTCGGCGGGGCGGAGATGCACGCTGCCATCTCTGGAACTATTGACTTCAAGGAACCCACCGACGACTCCTGCATCGAGAGACTCCGGAGCCTCTTGGGCAAGTACGGCGAGTCGGGGTCTGCCGCCCTGGCCAAGGGAGCGGCTCCCTACCACGACGGCACCAAGGTCTACGACGTGTTCAACGATGCGCCGGGCTCGCAGTACGATGTTCGCGACGTGATCGCGTGCATCGTGGATGCAGGCGTCCGCCGGGAGGCCGATGGGCGCGAGACGCTGGGGCCGGGCTTCGATGAGTACAAGGCGGAGTACGGACAGTCGCTGGTGTGCGGGTACGCCACGATCGGCGGGCATCCGTGCGGGATCGTCGCGAACCAGAAGAAGCTGACCCAGCGGCAGATGCCCGGCGGCCGGGCCGGCCCGGCGAAGTTCACCAACATGCCCGGCGTGATTTACGATGATTCGGCGGACAAGGCCGCGCGGTTCATCATGGACTGCAACCAGCGGAAGATCCCCATCGTGTTTCTGCACGACACGACCGGGTTCATGGTCGGCCGGGACAGTGAGCAAGGGGGCATCATCCGGGCCGGGGCCAAGATGGTCAACGCGATGAGCAACTGCGTGGTACCCAAGATTGTGGTGATCCTGGGTGGGAGTTACGGCGCCGGAAACTACGCGATGTGCGGGCGGGCGTTCGACCAGTTCCTGTCGTTCGCCTGGCCCAGCGCCAAGTGCGCCGTGATGGGGGCGAACCAGGCGAGCGGGACCCTTGCCATGATCGAGGAGAAAAGCCGGGAGCGCAAGGGTGAGACTATCGACCCCGAAACCCACAAGGCGATCCTGGAAGCCGTCAAGGCCAGCTACAACGAGCAGCAGGACATCCGGCACGGGGCGGCACGGGGGTGGGTGGATCGGATTATCGAGCCTCACCGGACCCGCGACGAACTCATGGCAGCCTTGGGAGCGACCCGCGGCTGGGACTACTCGCGCAAGTTCTGCACCGGAGTGCTGCAGACGTGAACCGCGCCTGAATCTTCCGGGCGGGGCCTCCACCCGCGCCCAAAGAGGGGGTGATAACCGGTCGATGGACGAGGAACGAACACTTCCTCATGTCTGCCGGGGTATCCGTATTGTCCGACCCGACCAGCCAGAACGAAGCGCGACGCATCGACTCGCTGCGCCGATGCACGATCCTCGGTACGCCCGCGGAGCAGGCCTACGACGATCTCACGAAGCTGGCCGCCAGCATCGCCGGCGCGCCCATCGCCGTCGTGAGCCTGATCTACCCGGACCGCATCTGGTTCAAGTCCCGCGTCGGGGTGGACGTCGACTCGATCCCCCACGAGCACTCCTTCTGCATGCACGCCGTGGCTTCCGAAGAGCCCTTTGTCGTGGGCGATGCCACGCAGGACCCTCGCTTCTGCAACCTTCCCGGCGTCAAGGGTCCCCCGCACGTCCGCTTCTACGCCGGCGTGCCGCTCGTGCTCGATGACGGAACGCGTCCCGGCGTGCTGTGCGTGCTGGATACGCGCCCGCGGAGCATGACGCCGCACCTGATCGAATCGCTCCGCATGGTGGCCAGGCAGGTGTCGGCGCACCTGAGCCTGCGAAAGGCCATCGCCGATCTTCGCATTGAAAGCGAGGCGAAACGGCAGAACGAGGAGCGATACCGGGCCGCGCTCGCGGGGAGCCTGGACGCGTTCTTTCTGCTGCGGTGTGTCCGGGATGAAAGCGGGCAGATTGCCGACTTCGAGTTCATCGATACCAACGCGCAGGCGTTGATGATGCTCCGGATGCGGGAGGAAGACATCATCGGCCGCCGCCTTGGCGAGGTGTTCCCCCGAAGCCGCGAACTCGGCTACTTCCAGCGGTATGTGGACGCAGTCCACTCCGTTCGCAGCTTCCAGGAAGAGCGCACCGGCCGCCACACGGCCATCGAGGGGCGCCTGCTCCAGATGCAGATCGTGCCGCTCAAGGATGGGGTAGCGATCACGGCGCGCGATGTCACCGAGCAGCGCGACGCCATGCGGGCGATCCGCGAGAGCGAGGAACGCTTCGATCTGGCCGTGCGGGGATCGAGCGACGGCATCTGGGACTGGGATGTGCCCTCCGGACGCCTCTGGGTTTCGGCGCGGTACATGGAGCTCACCTGGCGCGAAGCCAGGTCTCAGGTCATCCCGATCCAGTCCTGGGAGACGGACCTTCACCCCGATGACCGCGATCGTGTGCTCAAGACCCTCGCCGACCATCTCGCGCAGAAGGGGCCCTACGACAACGAGTACCGCCTGCGCGTTGCGCCGGGGGAGTACCGCTGGTTCCGGGCCCGTGGGCAGGCGCTGTGGGACCCGAACGGCAACGCCGTCCGCATGGCGGGCAGCCTCAGCGACATCGAAGCCCGCAAGCAGGCCGAGCAGGCGCTCGAAATCGCACGGAACGAGGCCGAAGCCGCCAGCCGGGCCAAGAGCGAGTTCCTCGCCAACATGAGCCACGAGATCCGCACGCCGATGACGGCCATCCTCGGCTACGCCGATCTGCTGCGGGAAGACCCGGGCGCCTCAACCGAAGTGGGCGGCCGCGCCGAGATCCTCAACACCATCCAGCGAAACGGGGAGCACCTGCTCACGGTCATCAACGACATTCTCGATCTCTCCAAGATTGAGGCCGGACGGATGACGATCGAGTGGCGCCCTGCATCACCGGTTCAGATCCTCGAAGAAGTCTGCGGCACCATGCGACACCGGGCCGTGGACAAGGGACTTTCGCTGAACGTCGAGGTGGGCAAGATTCCCGAGTTCATCCTCACCGACGCCACCCGCCTGCGGCAGATCCTGATCAACCTGATCGGGAATGCCATCAAGTTCACACGCGAAGGCACGGTGACCGTGCTCATGGATCACATGGACTCGCCGCGCTCGCCGCGACTGAGGATCCGGGTGGCCGACACGGGCATCGGCATCGCCCCGGATCGGCTCGGCCAGTTGTTCACGCCCTTTGGCCAGGCCGACTCCTCCATGGCGCGCCGTTTCGGGGGCACGGGGCTGGGACTGGTGATTTCGCGTCGTCTCGCCCAGGCGCTCGGCGGAGACATCACTGTCCAGAGCACCCCCGGCCTTGGCAGCACCTTCACCGCGGAAGTCGGGGCTTTCGCGGCGGACGAAAGCGTCGTCCCGCACGAGGCGCCGAGCCGAGGAGCGGAGCGAGCAACGGTCACGCGGTCGGGTCTTCGCATCCTGCTCGCGGAGGACGGTGTCGACAACCGACGCCTGCTGGTCCATCTTCTGCGGCGCGCGGGTCACACGGTCGAAGCGGTGGAGAACGGACGTGACGCGGTCGACCGCATCTCCCGATCGTCCGGCGCCTCCTTCGACCTTGTGCTGATGGACATGCAGATGCCGGACATGGATGGTTACGCCGCGACGGAGGAGCTCCGGCGTCGTGGCTGCACGCTGCCGATCATCGCGCTCACGGCCCACGCGATGTCCGGCGATCGCCAGCGATGCCTCGCATCCGGATGCGATGACTATCTGACCAAACCAGTGGAGTCGGTACGGCTCCTGGAAGTGTGCGCCCGATGGGCCAAGCGCGGCCGTGCAGCCGCATGACATCGCCCGACCTGTGGAGTCACCAATGAACGACAATACCCCAGTTCGAACCGGCTACACGAACGGCTTCCAGAGTCGCTCACGCTCCGTCCAAACCGTCCCCCCCGCTCCCCCCGCAGCCCCCGCGCCGAACAACGCACCAAAGGAATCCCTGCCACTGGCCGGTACCCGGGTGCTGATCGTCGATGATTCCGAGGACAACCAGCGAATCTTCCGTTTCTTCCTCGAGCACGCCGGCGCCTCCATCGAGGTCATCGGCGACGGTTCATCGGCCGTCGCCCGACTGCTCCGCACCGACCTGCCGCGGCCGAACCTCGTTCTCATGGACATCGACATGCCGGACATGGACGGGTGTGAAGCAACCAAGCGCATCCGCGCCTTTGGAATCAAGACGCCCATCGTCGCCTTGACAGGGCACGCCCTCTCCGGCGACCGCACCCGCTGCCTGGCTTCCGGGTGCAACGATCACGTCGCCAAGCCCGTCGATCGCACGGCACTGGTGCGCCTGTGCGGCCGCTGGGGGGCGGGGCACGCCGCGGCCTCGCACGCCGCATGAGATTGGCTCGCATCGGCGTACCATGACGGTTGATGGCCGACCTGATCCGCATCACCGACGTCTCACCGCGCGATGGCCTGCAGAATGAGCCGGGAATCATCCCCACCAGGGACAAGCTGGAACTCATCCGCCTGCTCTGCCACAGCCGCGTAGACCAGATTGAAATCACCAGTTTCGTCAGCCCGAAGTGGGTCCCTCAACTGGCCGACGCCGCGGCGATTGTCGAGGGAGTCCGTGACATCGCGGTCCAGGACTTCACGGGCTCGCCCCCCAATCGGTACATCGCCCTCATCCCCAACGCAAAGGGCCTCGAAGTCCTCCACGCTGCCGAATCCGGCGCCACAAAGCACGGCCTCGAACAGTTCCGGCCCCCGGTCGTTTCAACCATCGCGCTGTTCGCCGCGGCGTCCGAAACTTTCTCCCAGAAGAACATCAACGCCTCCATCGAGGAATCGTTCGAGCGGTTCCGGCAAGTCACCCGCGTACCCAGATCAAGCCCGGGTATCCGCGGGTACGTTTCGTGCGTCATCGCGTGCCCTTTCGAAGGCGCCATCAAGCCGCAAGCCGTCGCCGATGTCGCGGCGAGATTCACCGACCTTGGCGTGACGGAAATCGACCTCGGCGACACGATCGGCGCTGGAACCCCGGAGACAGTCCTGGAGATGCTGGAGGCGGTGGAGCGGCGGATCGGTCGCACCTGGTTCGACCGCGGCGCGTTGGTGCTTCATCTTCACGACACCTTCGGCCGCGCCGCCGATTGCGTCAAGGCCGCCCTCGACTTCGGCGTCCGCTCGTTCGACGGCTCGGTCGCCGGCCTCGGCGGCTGTCCCTATGCCAGCACCCCCGGCAAGCGTGTTCCCGGCAACATCAGCACCGAACTGCTGGTCCGCACGATCGAGGGCGCGGGGTTCCGGACACGAGTTGACAAGAACCGCCTCGCCATCGCCGCGGACTACGCGCGCACCATCGTCGCCGCATCCCGTGCCGGCAGCGGTGGGGGACCCTTGCAGAAGAATGGCGGGGGTCAATCATGATCGAGACCGAGTGGCAACATGCAGTCGCGCTGATCCACCTCAACCGCCCCGAGAAGCGGAACGCCCTGATGCCGGACATGGTGGACGGGCTCATCTCGGCGATCGAGTCAACGCGCGACCGTGCCAAGGCGGTCGTGGTGTCGGGCCGGGGCGATGCCTTCTGCTCGGGCTTCGACCTTGCGCTTTGCTTCGATGCCCCCGGCGTGCTCGCCGCGCTGCTCCGCGGACTCTCCCGGAGCATTCAGACGCTTCGCCGTCATCCATCCCCCGTTATCATCGCCGCCCACGGCGCCGCCATCGCCGGTGGGTGCGCACTGCTCGGTGGCGGGGACCTCGTCATCACCAACGCCGAGGCCAAACTCGGCTACCCCGTCACGCCGCTCGGCATCTCACCCGCGGTGTCCGCGCCGTTCCTGGCCGCGGCTGTCGGGAGCGGCCAAGCCCGCGCCCGCCTCCTTGATCCGAAACTGATCGATGGCCGAGAAGCCCTCCGCATCGGCCTCGCACACGAGTGTCTTCCAAGTTCATCGGAAGTCATCACGCGGGCACTGGCTATTGCCCAGGATCTCGCCGCGAAACCAAGGTGTGGAGTGGAAGCCACCAAGACGTGGCTGAACGAACTTGACGGTTCCCTGAACGATGCCCGGGCGTCCTCGTCGCTCACCGCCTCGTTGCAACTGGTGGGGTCTGAAGAAGAGCGACAGGGACTGGCCAGGTTCCTGAAGCGATAGGTCAACAGCGCAGTACGATGGATGTCCCATGTCTGAACTTGCCACGCTCAACTCCACCGGCCGGATCGCGACGCTCACCCTCAATCGCCCCGAGGCCCGCAACTCCCTTTCGCTCGACTTGCTCGCCGCCCTGCACCGCCGGATAGATGAACTCGAACGCAGTTCAAATGTCTCTGTGCTCAGCATCACCGGGGAGGGCAAGGCCTTCTGCGCCGGAATGGACCTCAAGGCGGTCCTCTCTGATCCGACTCTGCCCCACAAGTTGCTCTCGTCTCTCGCCGACCTCTGCCTCCGTATTCGCCGGCTTCCCATGGTCACCGTGGCCAAGGTCAACGGCGCCGCCATCGGTGGCGGCTGCGGTCTCGCCACCGTCTGCGACCTCGCCATCACCCACGCCGACTCCAAGATGGGCTTCCCCGAAGTTGACCTCGGCGTTTGCCCCGCCGTCGTCGCTCCCTGGCTCGTCCGGAAGATCGGCCCCGGCCGAGCCCGGCAGATCCTGCTCTCCGGCGGCCTCATGTCCGGCCAGCAGGCATTCGACATCGGAATCGTGAACGTTGTCGTCCCCACCCGGGGCGACCTCGATGCCGCAGCGACGGAAACCTCGGAGCGCCTCGCCAAAGGTGGTCCAAACGCCCTCCGAGCCACCAAGGCCCTCTTGAACGATCTCGACCACTCGCTCGATGAGGATCTGGGCAAGCGAGCGGCAGCGTTATCAGCCCAGGTCCTCTCAACTCCTGAAGCCCAGGAAATGCTCCGGAAGAAGCTCTCCGAATCACGGTCGTAAGGCAGCACCGGAATCGACCGGCACATGTGCGGAGAGTCGGTCCCCACGGGACAGGCCAACCTCCCTCTGGGTCCCATTTCCGTTGCCTAAACTCCGCCGATGACCGCTTCTCCGCTTCCCTTCCATCGCGAAGCTTCCGGTCCCTACGCCGGTGTCGTGGTCGTGCGCCTGGAGCAGCCGGGCAAGCCCGTCATCGTTCTCGACCACGACCTCATACTCCGCCTGGAGGCAACGCTCAAGTCGCTCCCCAAGGATGCGGCGGGCATGGTCCTCGCGTCAGCGAGCGAACGCGTCTTCGTCGCCGGCGCCGACCTCAAGACGATCAACGAATGGGATGATGCCCAGCTCGATGCTTACCTCGCCCTCGGTTCTCGCGTCTTTGGCATGATCTCGTGGCTGCCCTATCCGACCGCTGCCGCCATCAACGGAGCCGCATTGGGTGGCGGGCTCGAACTGGCCATGCACTGCGATGGCCTGATCGCTTCACCCCCTCCCATGAAGGACGGCCAGCCCGGAAAGCCCTACCCAGTCGGGTTGCCGGAGTGCGGCCTCGGGCTGTGCCCCGGCTGGGGCGGCACAAACCTGCTCCCGGCCAGGATCGATCCCGCCGACGCCATCCGTCGCACCGCCACCGGTCAGAACATGACCTTCACCGAGGCGGCGCAGGCCGGTCTGTTCGATCGGGTCGCGCCCTCGTCCGAAGCGATGATCCAAACCGCCATGGAATGGGTGGTGGAGCGCCGAGGTCGGAAACATGAACGCACCGGCGAGCCGCTCCGATGGATCGGCCGCCCCGACCTCGCGCCCGCCGTGCTCACGGCGCTGGACCGCGTGAAGCCCGACCTTCCCAGGACCGACGCCTCCGCCGCCGTAGCCGCCGCGGTTGACGCCGGGTTGTCCCGCGGTTGGACCGCAGCGGTCGAGTCCGAACGCAAGAGCCTTGTGAAACTGCGCCACACGCCCGCCGCGAAGACAGCGTTGGCGGCTTTCTTTGCGAAGAAGTAGCCCCGTCCATTCAAGAGAGTTTCCCCATGGCCGACCTCAAGAACCTCAAAGGGATTTCCGAAGCCGACAAGAAGCTCCTGGCCGAGGCCGAGGAATGGCTTGGCGCCGAGCCCTCCAAGATGGGCCCGGTCAAGAACCTCTTCTGGGGCAACATCAAGGAAGAGTTTTACTTCCCCTACCCGCAGCTCGACGCCCGCGAGCAGGCGGAGTGCGACCAGCTTTTGGCGCGGCTCGACGAGTACCTCCGCACGGAACACCCGGCGATCCAGATCGACCAGGAACAAGAGATTCCCCGTTGGGTCGTGGACCGCCTGTTCGAAATCGGCGTGCTGGGCATGACCATCCCGAAGGAGTTCGGCGGTCTGGGCCTGGGCATTACGAGCTACAACCACGTCCTCGAGCGCATCGGGATGTACTGCGGCTCCACCGCCGTCATGGTCTCGGCGCACCAGTCGATCGGTTGCAAGGCCGTCATGCTCTACGGCACCGAGGAACAGAAGAAGAAGTGGCTGCCCCACCTGGCCAAGGATTGGCTTAGCGCCTTCTGCCTCTCGGAGCCCAACGTTGGCTGCGACGCCGGCGGCCAGGAAACCAACTTCGTCAAGGACGGCGACTATTACGTGATCAACGGCGAGAAGAAGTGGGCCACCAGCGGCGCACTCTCCGGTCTCTTCACCGTCATGGCACGGGAGAACCGCCCGGATGGCAAGGGCAAGATCTCCGCCCTCGTCTGCCACCCGGACATGGAAGGCGTCGACATCTACCAGAAGAACCGCTCCAAGTGCGGCATCCGCGGCACGTGGCAGGCCCGCATCCGCTTCAACAACGTCCGCGTGCACAAGTCCCACCTCCTGGGCCAGGAAGGCCGCGGCCTTCAGATCGCCCTGTCCTGCCTGAACTACGGGCGGTGCACGCTCTCGGCCGGCATGCTCGGCGGCGCGCGCCGCGTCCGCGACCAGGCCACCAAGTGGGCCATGACCCGCTTCCAGTTCGGCGCTCCCCTGGCGGACAAGGAACTCGTCAAGAAGCGCATCGCCAACATGGCCGCCCTCGACTACGCCATGGACGCCGTGCTGTACATGACCACCGGCATGCTCGACCGCAAGGATGAGGACCACCAGGTCGAGACCGCCATGTGCAAGGTGTTCTGCTCCGAGATGGGCTGGCGCGTCGTCAACGACGGCATGCAGATCATGGGCGGCGAAAGCTACATGACCGAGAACGAGGTCGAGCGAGTCTTCCGCGATTCCCGCATCAACCTCATCGTCGAAGGCGCCAACGAGGTCATGCAGTCGTACATCTTCGGCTACGGCGGAAAGCAACTGGCCGAGCAGATGCTGGGCATCAAGAACGCGCTGCTCAAGGACTCCGATGAATCCGTCGGCGCCTTCCTCTCCAAGGCCCTGAAAAACTCCTTCAACATGCGGATCATGAAGATCGCGGTCCCCCTCGGGCTTGAAGTCTTCCTCGGCATCCGCCGGCGTCTCCCCAGGATCACCAAGGTCAGCCCCGAGCTCCAGCCCTACGCCGACCGCCTCTCTCGCCTCGTGCGCGAGCTGACGTACCAGTTCAAGCGGATGAGCTACAAGTACCAGGAAGCCATGCTGACGCGCCAGGCCGTCCAAGCCCGCTTTGCCGACGCTGCCCTCATGATGCACGGCTGGGCCTGCACCCTCAGCAAGCTCGACATGGACCTCAAGGCCCACAAGGGCAACGGTTCAGCCGACCTCGAATGGGCCCGCGACAAGGCCGCGGCCATCCACTTCTTCGACATCGCCGAAATGTCCATCAACCAGAGCTTCCGCGAGCTCTACCAGCACGCGGATGAGTCCATGCTCGCCGCGGCGGATATCGCGCTCAAGCACAGCGCCACGCTCCCCGCCGATCAGTTCATCATCCCCGAGAAAACGCCCACCGACCTTCGCGGCAAGGGACGCAAGCCCCGCCAGGAAGGGATCAAACAGTTCCCCGGCGATGCTGGTCGCAAGGGCGAAGCCGTTTCTGCCCGGGCATGAGCCGCCTCACATCGGCTCCGGTCGTTCCACCGAACTCTCGATGCTGACGTGCCGACCGCGCTCGGCCGCGTCCGCTATTCCGTGCATCACATCCAGAACGTGATACGCCAAGGCCCCGGAGGCCCGGTGCCCGCCGCCGCCCCGCAGACACCGGCACATCTCCTCAAGCCCGATCCCGCGTGCATCATCCTCGCGGGCAGTGGGGGGGCCGGAAACGTCACGCCACTCTCCCCCCTCGCGCCCCAAGACCCTCGCCACCCCGCCAAACTCGTTCGGATCGGGCGCCCGCAGTGTCGCCTCTGACCCAAACAGCTCGATATGAGGCATCGCGTGATGACGCACATCGAAGCTCATCACCAGCGCCACGACCGCCCCCTGCCGAAACTCCAGCACGCCCGCCACATGGGTCGGCACCTCGACCTGAATGACCTCCCCTTCACGTCCGGCGACTGTCACCGGGCGCTTGAGCCAGGTCGTCCTCCCCGAGCCCGTCACGCGTGCCACCGGACCGAGCAGGTTCACCAGCGCCGTGATGTAGTACGGCCCCATGTCAAACAGCGGCCCCGCACCCCGCTCATAAAAGAAAGCCGGATTTGGATGCCACGATTCCGGCCCTCGGTTCATCATGAACGCCGCACCGCCCACGATCTCCCCGAGTTCCCCGCCGTCAATCACGCGCCGGCACGCCTGCTGCCCCGCGCCCATGAACGTGTCCGGCGCGCACCCCACCAGCAACCCGTGCCGCTCCGCATCCGCCAGGATCCGCCGCGCATCCCGCCGCCGAACCGTCAGCGGCTTCTCGTTGTACACGCTCTTGCCCGCATGCACCGACGCCAGCGCGATCTCCCCGTGCGACGACGGCGGCGTCAGGTTGAGCACCACCTCCACCTCCGGATCGTGAATCAACTCCAGCACCCCGCACGCCCGCGGCACGCCGTGCTCCGCCGCAAATGCCCTCGCCCGCTCCGCCCGAATGTCCGCGCACGCCACGATCCGCATCGACTCGAAACCGCGAGCGTTCTTCACATACCGCGGCGCAATCTCGCCGCATCCGATCAGGCCGACATGGACGGGGTGGGTCATCAGAAGAATGTACCGGCTCCAGTGCACAGCGGCAAAGCCGAGACGCAGCCCCCAGCGGCTTCCTCCGGCTCCGGCTCTCGCTCGCTGCTTTGGCCCTTTGCTGCTTTGATGATTTCCCTTCGCCCTACACTTGCCCCCATGTCCACAGCCACCACCCTCTCCTCTCCCCGCCGCGGCGACACGCACCTCTGGTCCCGCACGCTCATCCCCACCACGCGCGAAGCCCCCGCCGACGCCGAAACACCCAGCCACATCCTTCTCAGCCGCGCTGGCTTCATCCGCAAGGTCGCCGCCGGTGTCTACGACTATCTCCCCCTCGCCTGGCGAACGCTGAAGAAGGTTTCCAACATCATCCGCGAGGAGATGGACGCCGCCGGCGCCTCCGAACTCTTCATGCCGGTGTTCGTTCCCATGGAGTTTTACAACGAAACCAAGCGCCACGAGGCCTACGGCCCACTCCTTTTCCAGGTCGAAGACCGCAAGGGCAACAAGGCCGCCCTCGGCCCGACCCACGAGGAAACCATCACCGAACTGGTCAAGGGCTCCATCACCAGCTACAAGCAACTCCCCCTCAACCTCTACCAGATCCAGACCAAGTTCCGCGACGAGGCCCGCCCCCGTGCCGGCCTGCTCCGCTGCCGCGAGTTCATCATGAAGGATGCTTACTCCTTCCACTTGGAAGTTGAAGGCAAGGGCGGTCTCAACGAAGCCTACGACGCCATGTACAGGGCCTACGTCAACTCCTTCAAACGCTGCGGCCTGGACTTCACCGTCGTCGAGGCCGAATCCGGCCCCATCGGCGGTTCCGCCTCGCACGAGTTCATGGTCAACTGCGACAGCGGCGAGGACACCATCCTCAAGTGCCCCAGCTCCGGCTACGCCGCGAACGTCGAGAAGTGCGAGATCGGCGCCCGCCCCGCCCCGTCCAAGGGCTACTTCGTCGGCGACCCCTCCGGCCCCCTCGAGGAGGTCCACACCCCCAACTGCCCCGGCATCGAGGATGTCTGCAAGCTGCTGAAGGTCAAGCCCCAGCACATGCTCAAGAGCGTCCTCTTCAAGGTCAACAGCACCCCCGACCAACTCGACAAGTACGGCCAGGAGTACATCCTTGCCGTCGTTCGCGGCGATCACGACGTCAACGAGGGCAAGGTCAAAGCCCTTTCCCAGTGCACCGACATCTCCCTCGCCGATCCCGCAGAGGCCATCAAGGCCGGTTTCGCGATCGGCTTTGTCAGCCCCCGCGCCGCCGTCGGTAAGAAGGGTGTTCTCCTTCTCGTCGACCGCGATGCCGCCCTCAGCTTCGACGATGCCGCAGGTAAATCAAAGTTCTGGGTCACCGGAGGCGACAAAAAGGACTACCACGTCAAGCACTTCAACTGGCAACGTGACCTCGGCAAGGACCCGCTTGGCGCCAACGCCCAGGGCGACAACAAGGGCGGCCTCCGCGGCGGCGACAACTACTTGATAGTGGGGGATGTCCGCAACGCCCTCGCCGGCGATCCCTCACCGCGCGCCGCTGGCTCCACCCTCGTCGCCGCCCGCGGCATCGAAGTCGGCCATATCTTCAAACTCGGCACCAAGTACTCCGACGCCATGGGCCTCTCCGTCCTCGACCACGACCAGAAGAAGCGCAGCGTCATCATGGGCTGCTACGGCATCGGCGTCAGCCGAACCATGGCCGCGTGCGTCGAGATGAGCCACGACGCCGACGGCATCATCTGGCCCGCCCCCATCGCCCCCTACCACGTGCTCATCACGCTCATGAAGCCCGACAACGCCGACCACATGGCCCTCGCCACCAAACTCTCCGCCGAGCTCGCCTCCGCCGGCGCCGATGTCCTCATCGACGACCGCGATGAACGCCCCGGCGTGAAGTTCAAGGATGCCGACCTCATCGGCATCCCCATCCGCCTCACGATCGGCGACAAGGCCCTCGCCGAAAACGCCGTCGAGTTCAAGGCCCGCAAGACCCCCGGCAAGGGCGAACTCGTCGCTATCACCGCCGCCACGCAGCGCTGCCTCGCCGCCCTGGCCTGACACAACCGCGATCACAAGGAAGCGGAACCCAGCATCAACTCACCGAGCCCCACAACGCCGTCGCTCCTGCCCCCATGCCCGAAATCATCTCCGTAACCGCCGACCCGCACCTCTCCCTCGCCCGCTCCCTCATCGCCGAGTACGGCCAGTCCATCGCCGACGTCGCCGCCTGCTCCCTCGAGCACCAGAACTTCAACCACGAACTCGCCACACTCCCCGGCCCTTACGCCCCACCCCGCGGCCGGCTTCTCCTCGCCCTCATCAACGACCTCCCCGCTGGCTGCATCGCCCTCCGCCCGCTCGATGCACTCGGCCCCCAAGTCTGCGAAATGAAGCGTCTCTACGTCCGCCCCGCCTTCCGGGGCACGGGCCTGGGCCGCCAGCTCGTCAACCGCCTCCTCGACGAGGCCCGCTCCCTCGGCTACCGCCTCATGAAACTCGACACCGACACCGACGCCAAGTTCACCGCCGCCATCGCCCTCTACCGCTCCCTCGGCTTCACCGAGTGCGAACGCTACAACGCCGACCCGGACCCCAAGACCCTCTGGTTCGAGCGAACGCTGTAGCTCAAACCAACCGCCACAACCATACGTTGACCTATATGGGCACGTCGCCATCGCTCCCCGCCCAAGCCGATCAATGGCCTCCTCGCACGAAGCGAACGAGTATCTCCAGTTTCCGCCCGGAGGGCGCATGAGCGTTGCCAGGGGCGCAGCGCAGCAAGCCCCTGGTCTTCACTCCACCAGCATCTCCGCCCGGGAGGGCGGACGGATGTTCATGTCGTTCTGGCCTCCACCCAACCAAAGTGTGTGACACATCGTCGCCGCGGACTCAACGCTCGCCTGATGCCGCCGTCATTCCGGGCGCCGCTCTCTTGCAACACACACGATCCCGTGTCGTCTCAGACCACACACCCTCGCGCCCGAATCTGAAGCACTTTCTCCCGATTCCCGTCACACCACCCCCTCGCCTCTCGTCCTCCCTCTACGGAGGGAGTGCATCGTGCGCTCCCACGAGTCAGGATCGTTTCAAGGAGTTTCGTCATGTTGAACCGTCTCTCATTGGCCGCCGTCCTCGTCGCCGCCGCGGGCGCTGCACTCTGCACCGCCTTCCCCACGACGCCAAAGGCCGCCGCGGCACCCGACACCGCCGCCCCGCCCACCGCCTCCATGCCCCAGATCGAGTGCGTCAACGGCTTCAGCAAGGACTACTGCGACGGCGTCATGTACCCCGGCGACACGCAAATCAGCGGCTGCATCACCCCCGGCCCCGTCCCCTCCTGCCGCACCGCACGCATCCGCGGCGCCACCCTCGTCTTCACCACCTTCTCCAACGGCCAGACCTGCGGCGGCACCATCAACTCCACCTGCGATGAAACCCGCAACGGCCGCTTCAAGGTCAGCTCCAACTTCACCATCCGCCTCCAGAAGCACTGCCCCTACCGCGGCTGCTGGGAAGGCGAATACGCCGAATGGCAGAGCGAGGACGGCAGCATCTACGCCGGCACCCTCATGGGCACCATCGGCGTCGGCTCCCACCGCGCCATGACCGCCACACCCTGCGCCTACAACCCCCACCAGCGCAACTGCGAACGCTGCTACGACGTCTCCTTCGACAGCCAATCCTCCGTCTGGCGCATCGGCTACGAAGCCGCCTTCCACGGCAAGCGCATCGACGACCCCACCGGCCAGGAAGTCTGCTTCACCCTCTCCGGCGACTTCTACATCCCCGGCACCGCCGACAGCCCACGCTGGGACACCGAATGGAAAGCCCTCGGCACCGCCGACGGCGTCCACATCACCTTCTGCCCATAACCCAACCACATCCCCTCACACCCACTTCAACACACCTCCACCTCACCTTCCAACCTTCCCTTCCAACCTTCATCTCTCCCCGGGGCGCGGCACGGTCAGCGGCCGCGCCCCGGTCGCTTTTCAACGCCACCATCCCCACGACCCCCCCAACCGCGACTGTAAAGGAGCGGAACCGCACAACCTCGTTGGATCAAGACCTCGCCAAGGTACCCAAGGATCAGGAGTGCCAACCAGCCCGCCGACACAAGAGCAAGCGCGGCAGCAATGGGGGGCGTGTCTGGCGGTGGGGGGGGTGGGGAGGTGGGGGGGGCGGGGGGTGGGGGATCGTGATCAAGTCGGGACGGATCGATCCGATGAGCGAGCGTGCCGATCGGGGCACGTGGGCCCGGTGGTTCGTGCGGCAAGAGCAGAGGAAAGCCGGGTTCAAGACCAGCCAGCAACGATGAAAGGTCGTCGAGGAGTTCTTCGGGTGGGTCAATACGGTGGCGGGGTTGAGGCGGGCCAGGCACGTGGGACGAGAGAAGATCAAACAATGCTTCGAACTCGCCGCCGCGGCGTACAACCTCGTGCGGATGAGAACCCTCACGGCCGCGTAACGGGCCAACCACCCGGACAACCCCGAGCCAACGCGAGTTCCGAGGTAAACTCAGTGTGCCATCATCGGGGGTTGTTCAATAGCCTGTAAGGTGTGAAGGATAATGTACCGGACATGGAGTTGCCGTCGTCAGACCTGCTCAACCTGTTCATGAAGTTACTGCCTGGCTTTTTAGCAGCGGCTGCATTCCACGCGCTTACGCCCTATCCCAAGCGAGATGTGTTCGAGCGTGTGGTCGCCGCGCTCATTTTCACGCTCTTTGCGCAGTTGATCGTCGCAGCGATTCGATCCATCTGCACCTGGATCGGGACAAGCGGGTTCAGTGTGGGTGCTTGGTCCGTTGAGGCCGACTTGGGGTGGGGCGCGGCAGCCGGCCTCACAATGGGGGTCGCTTGGGCGCACGTGGTCAACAACGGGCTGACCCATCGTTTCTTGCGCAAACTTGGCACGACCAAGAAGACGTCGCTGCCGACACAATGGTTCAGCGCGTTTGCGCAGCGAGAGCGATACATCATCCTTCAGTTCAGGGATGGTCGCCGACTCATGGGCTGGCCGCTCGAATGGCCTGATGAACCGGAATCGGGGCATTTCCTATTGGAGCGACCTGGCTGGGTACTGGATGACGGCACCAAGGCTGCCATGCACCAGATCGAAGTGTTCTTGGTAAGCGCCAAAGATGTCGAGGCCGTTGAATTTCTTCGTTTCAAGGACGACCCAACGCTTGTGGACAACCATGCGGAGATCGAATCAGCCAAGGCATCTCTCGCCCAGACCAGAAAGGAATCTGCCAGTGGAGAACAAGGGAACGCCGAATCGCCCGATAGAGCAGCGGGGCATGAATCAGCCGGTGTCTCGCCCGCAACCGCTTCTTAAGGGATGCAATGGGCCCTCGCACGCGGGCAGCCCGAAGACGCCCGCGCCCATCAATCGCGAGCCAGCGCCGACACCGGCACCGCCACCGAAGAAGAACTGAATTGGCTTACCGCCGCGACCCCCAGGCAGAACCCCTCCATCGCGGGTGTGACAGCGGCGACTGGCACCAACATGACGACACCTCGTGCCACCGAGATCGGCTTTGCGATCTCGGTGGTTCTTACCCCCAATCATCCAGGCGAACCCGCCGCGGCGTGCGGTACGCTCTGGCGCTATGGCCGACGCCCCAGCGCTCCCCATTCGCAAGCGCATGCGCCGCCGCGAGATTCCCGGCGGCCTGCGGTTCGTGACGTTCTCGTGCCAGAGGCGATTGCCACTGCTGGGGCGTGCAGCCATTCGAGACGTGCTCACCGCGGCCCTCATCCTCACCCGGACCCAGCATCGCTTCGAACTCTTCGCGTGGGTCGTAATGCCCGAGCATGTTCACCTGATGGTTCGGCCCCGTCCGGAGTCGAAGCTGCACGATGCTCTCCGATCGCTAAAAACTTCGGTCGCCAAGCGGGTGGTCTCAAGGTGGATGGACCTTCGCACGCCGGTGCTCGAACAGTTGCGAACCGGCGATAAACCCGTTCGGTTCTGGCAAAAGGGTGGCGGGTTCGACCGGAACCTGCGGGACATGGAGGAGTTCTGCCGCGAAGTGCGGTGTATTCATCGGAACCCGGTCACGCGCGGCCTGGTCGAGCGGCCGGAGGACTGGAAGTGGTCGAGCGCGCGATGGTGGATGGGAATGCGGGAGGGCGAAGTCGAGTGCGATCCGCCGCCGGGAGATCCGAAGCCATGGGAAGGGTGGCGCGGATATGCGTGAGACATCTCAACACGGACCCGAAAGCCACCGAGATCGCAAAGCCGATCTCGTTGGCACAAGGGACGGCTATCTTGGTGCCACCCGCCGTGCGGGGACGTGCGGCGCGAACCTGTATAGCACTGAGTAGTGGAACAGCCCCGCTTCCATTCGGATCCCTCTGCACGAACCTCCCCAGACTCGGCGAATACGACCGGCAGGTGGCCGGGACATTTTGCGTGGCAGATCCCGCGGGCTTGACGATGTGGTACACTGTTGATGCGCCGATGAACCCGGTCACGCCGCGAGCGGTCGCACTTGCCAGTCCGCCACGGATCTCCAAGTCTTGTCACTGGAAGTCGAAGGCCGCGGGAACAGGCGGACTTGGAGTTCCGTGGCACGGGTGTGGGTGGACTTGTGAGAGGTCCGGGCCACCCGCCTTCCCCTTCCTCTGGCATCAGCGATCAAATCACGGGGGCGCCCCCGGCTGCGGGTTCGTTCACTTGAGTGGTCTGGACGGCGTATGACCCAGCGTTCTGACCGCTGATCGTGTGGATCGTGTACGTCCAAGGCCCGGCTGAGTTGGTGTGGACAATGATCGCCGTGAGCGTGTCGGTTACCGCGACGCCGGAGAGCTGCGCCCAGTATTTCATTACGCCCTCAAGCACCGGGAGGAACCGCGCCGACTTCGGTCGCTTGTTGCCGTTGATCGTCTCTCGGCCCCCGTTGATCCGGGCGAAGTAGACCGAGTGGGTCGCGCGAAGGTGAACGAGTTTGACGAGGTCGGGAAAGAGAACCTCGGGATCCCTGCCCTTACCTTTCACAGGCCATGTTTCAGATTCCATGGCGAGGTCGATCGACCATGGAACTTCCGTGGACGCGCGACTGCACGCACCGAAGTCGAGACCAAATCGCTCCTTGGCTTCGAGCGGCAACACCGTATTGAGGGCTGCGTTCATCTGGCCATGAGCCGCGACGTCAGCGCCTTTGTACGTCACAAAAAGTTGGTGTGGTGGGACGTCGAGCAATCGAACGAACTCTCCAAAGAGTCGACACGCGAACGAAGTCAGCGCAGTCGAACTCTGCGGGTACCCCTCCAGTGGGCGAACATAGAACAGGTGCTTCGGGTAGGTGATGCCCGGCCAGTTCCACGCAGCAGCAGCGTTTTCGAAGGCGGTACGAGCGGATTCAGGAGTGATGGGCATGACGGCGTGTCCCCTTCGGTCCTGCAAGGCCAAATCTCACGCGATCATAGTGACGGCGCACGCCGCCACCGACTCCGTGTCAGGCGGGTGGCCGGGACCGCTCACAAGTCCACCCACACCCGTGCCACGGAACTCCAAGTCCGCCTCTTCCCGCGGCCTTCGACTTCCAATGACAGGACTTGGAGATCCGTGGCGGACTGGCAAGTGCGACCCCTCGCGGCGTGACCGGGCTCGTCGACACATCATCAGTGTACCACGCCGTCAAGCTCACCGGACCTGGCAGGTGGCACCCAGATGCCAAGTCGCCATGGACAAGTGCCACCAAGATACCACATCACCGTGCCACCAAGATCGCAAGGCCGATCTCGGTGGTCTCCCCACGCATGAGTTCACCGCCCGAGGGACGCACACGCACGACCCACGGCCTCCAAAGCAGTCCATCTCCTGAAGGTCAACAGTGCCCAGCGCCGCCAACCCCAACGCCACAAGCCGCCCTCCCCAAACCGCGCCTCAATCACTCTGCTTTACATAACCTTCATTATCGGACCTTAAATCCGCCCCGCACCAACCGACCAACCCCTCTCGAATCACACCCCCAAACCCATCATCCCCAGCCTACTCCACCCTGCGCACCTTGAGCAACAAGTCCATCTCAAACCCCAGCCCAACCCAACAAACTCACGACCCACATTCAGCGCACAACCGCGGCACGCAGCCCCCACGATCCCGCCCCGCTCCACCCCAACTCCCCCTGCCATTCCCCTCCAGATCGCCACGCCCCTCTCTCAACAAGACACGCCCGCGAATTCCACATCCAACCCTCGCCAAAACCATCCGCAAAACCTCATCCCCACACCCCCGCCAAGGTGCGCAAGCCTCCGTCCCCCTCACCTTGCGCACCTTGATCGCCCAACCTCTCCATCCCGTTTGCCCCGCCACCCGCCACCTGCAAGACTCTCCCTAATGTCCCCACTCGTCCTCAACGCCCAGCCCCTCTCCATCCCCGACATCATCGCCGTCGCCCGCCACGGCCGCAAAGTAACCCTCGGCGATGCCGCCCGCTCCAAACTCTCCGCCTCCCGCGCCATCGTCGAAGCCGCCACCCGCGACGGCCAGCCTCACTACGGCATCAACACCGGCTTCGGCTCCCTCTCCCGCCAACGCATCAACGACAAGGACCTCCGCGCCCTTCAGAAAAACCTCGTCCGCTCCCACGCCGCGGGCATCGGCGAACTCCTGCCTGTCGAAACCGTCCGCGCCCTCCTCCTGATCCTCGCCGCCTCCCTCTCCCGCGGCCATTCCGGCGTCCGCCCCCTCGTCGTCGAGCAGATCCTTTCCCTCCTCAACGCCAACATCACCCCCGCCATTCCCTCCATCGGCTCCGTCGGCGCCTCCGGCGACCTCGCCCCCCTCGCCCACGCCGCGCTCGTCCTCATCGGCGAAGGCGAAGCCCTGGGCCGCGCGGGCACTATCCCCGGCGCCGAGGCCCTCGCCACCGCCGGCCTCAAGCCCATCGATCTCGACGCCAAGGAGGGCCTCGCCCTCATCAACGGCACGCATCTCATGGCCGCCCAGGCCGCCCTCCTCTGCCACGACTTCGAAACACTCTTCCACAACGCCCTCCTCGCCACCGCCATGTCCATCGACGGCTGCCGCGCCACCGACGCCTTCCTCGACCCCCGCGTCTACACCGCCCGAAACCAGCCCGGCCCCGCCCACGCCGCCGCGGCCATCAAGCAGCACCTCCACGGCAGCCAGATCATCCCCGCCCACCGCGAGAACGACCCCCGCGTCCAGGACCCCTACTCGCTCCGCTGCGCACCCACCGTCCTCGGCGCCGCCTGGGACGCGTGTGGTTATGTAAAACTCGCCGTCCTCCACGAACTCGCCGCCGTCACCGACAACCCACTCATCTTTCTGGATCAGCCCACCGTCGTCTCCGCCGGCAACTTCCACGGCATGCCCCTGGCCATCCCCCTCGACACCCTCGCCATCGCCATCAGCCACATCGCCGGCATCGCCGAACGCCGCATCTACTTCATGCTCGCCGCGACCGACCCACAGAACCCCACCCGCGCCTACCTCAGCCCCCAGCCCGGCCTCCACTCCGGCCTCATGATCGCGCAGTACACCGCCGCGGCCGCCTGCAACGAAATCATCGGCCTCTGCACCCCCGCCAGCGTGTCCAACATTCCCACCAGCGCCGGCACCGAGGACTACAACTCCTTCGGCCCACGCAGCGCCGCCAAGGCCCGCCGCGCCCTCGACCTCGCACGCGACGTCATCGCCATCGAACTCTTCTGCGCCGCCGAGGCGATCGAGTTTCAGCGTCCGCTTCAATCCGGAGCAGATGTTGAACGGGCCCACGCCGCCGTCCGCGCCCTCGTGCCCCGCCTCACCGCCGACCGCCCCCTCGCGCCGGACATCGCGAAGATCGCCGCGCTCATCCGCGAACCACTGGCCTGACCATCCCCGCACACCGTCCCGCAGCGCCCCTCACGACCTCACAACCCGCCCCTTCCTCCCACCTTCGTCGCCGCTTACCTGCCTCCCTGTCTCGCTCTTTCCCTGTCTCGCTCTCTCCCCGCCCCGCTTCACTCCCAATCTCCATTATTCCCCTCGTCCGCACACGCCGTCTCCACCCCCCCACCGCTCCAAATCGCGATTGCAGATTTGCACTTGTGTCGGACCGATGAACGGGATACGTTGTAGGTGTTGATCACGCGAAGGTGGTCTCGTGGCGCGTGGTTGACGGGTTCATTCGAGGTGTTCAGAAGGGAAAGGCAAGTCAATGTCTCCAGCCACGGCTGAGGCTCAGCGCACGCGCCGGCGCACCGGCTCTCCCCACGCGCATCCATCCATCGGCACACCGCGACGCGTCTCCGCCCCACGCGGCAACGAACGCACCTGCAAGACCTGGCAGGCCGAAGCCGCCATGCGCATGCTCATGAACAACCTCGACCCCGAGGTCGCCGAAGATCCCGACGCCCTGATCGTTTACGGCGGCCGCGGCCAGGCCGCCCGCTCCTGGCCCGCCTTCGAAGCCATCATCTCCACGCTCCAGCGCCTCGAGGCCGACGAAACCCTCCTCGTCCAATCCGGCAAACCCGTCGGCGTCGTGAAGACACACCCCGACGCCCCACGCGTCCTCATCGCCAACTCCAACCTCGTCCCCCACTGGGCCACCCAGGCCCACTTCGACGACCTCGCCGCCAAGGGCCTCATCATGTACGGCCAGATGACGGCCGGCTCTTGGATCTACATCGGCACCCAGGGCATCCTCCAAGGCACCTACGAAACCTTCGCCGAACTCGCCCGCCAGCACTTCAACGGCTCCCTCGTCGGCAAACTCTGCGTCACCGCCGGCTGCGGCGGCATGGGCGGCGCCCAACCCCTCGCCGTCACCATGAACGGCGGCGTGTGCCTCATCGCCGACGTCGATTACTCCCGCCTCGCCCGGCGCGTGAAGGACCGCTACCTCGACGAAACCGTCAGCGGAATCGATGAAGCCATCGACCGCGCCCTCACCTTCTCCAAGGGCCGCGGCTCACGAAGCATCGGCGTCGATTGCAACGCCGTCGAACTCCTCGAACGCCTCATCGAGCGCGGCATCACGCCCGACGCCCTCACCGATCAGACCAGCGCCCACGATGTCCTCAACGGCTACATCCCGCTCGGCATGACCGTCGGCGAGGCCGAGGTCATGCGCCGCCTCTACCCCGATGAATACCGCCAGCACAGCTTGTTCACGATGGAGCGGCACGTCCGCGCCATGGTCGAACTCCAGAAACGCGGCGCCAAGACCTTCGACTACGGCAACAACATCCGCCAGCACGCCTTCGACCAGGGCTTCGAAGAGGCCTTCAACTTCCCCGGCTTCGTCCCCGCGTACATCCGGCCGCAGTTCTGTGTCGGCCGCGGCCCCTTCCGCTGGGCCGCCCTCTCCGGCGATCCCCAGGACATCTACACCACCGACGCCGAACTCATGAAACTCTTCCCCAGCGACCGCGGCCTGCACCGCTGGCTCACCATGGCCCGCGACCGCGTCTCCTTCCAAGGCCTCCCCGCGAGAATCTGCTGGCTCGGCCAGGGCCAGCGCGACAAGGCCGGCCTCCTCTTCAACGACCTCGTCGCCAGCGGGCGGGTCAAAGCCCCCATCGTCATCGGCCGCGACCACCTCGACTGCGGCTCCGTCGCCAGCCCCAACCGCGAAACCGAAGCCATGAAGGACGGCTCCGACGCCATCAGCGACTGGGCCATCTTGAACGCCCTCGTCAACGTCGCCAGCGGCGCCAGCTGGGTCAGCTTCCACCACGGCGGCGGCGTCGGCATCGGCTACAGCCAGCACGCCGGCCAGGTCATCGTCGCCGACGGCACCCCCGAAGCCGCGGCCAGACTCTCCCGAGTCCTCACCAACGACCCCGCCATGGGCGTCTTCCGCCACGCCGACGCCGGCTACCAAGAAGCCCGCCAATGCGCGGCCGAACAATCCCTCGACATCCCCATGAAATCGTGGTGACTCTTCCCCTCAGAATGTTCTAGTCTTCCGACCAAACTGGTCTTCTCAGGCCAGGCTTTTCTTCAGGCCAAGCTCGTCTTCGCGGGCCATGTTTAACTTCAGGCCGAAGGCCTGCTCGTCAGTAGCCGGGGGGTGGAGGAGGCTCTGCGACGACACCCCCGGATGGAAGGTCAACCAAAACTCTGCAGCCTGAAAGGCTGCTCGCAACCTCCGCATCGTGCTCCCGACGGCTCGCCGCCCACGACGACCCCTTCAGGGTCGGGGGAATCGTCCGTGAGCACCGGGGGTCGCGCTCGCAGACTCGCTTGACCCCCGGCTACTAACGTCGAGGCCTTCGGCCTCAAGGCAACCTCGGCACTGCATTCCACCTCGCGTTCCATGACGCCCGTTTGCTCCGGGCCTCGATAACTATCCTTGCATGGCCTCTACGCAGACCAATCTCCTCCTCCACAACACGTCCTCAACAAAGAACCGGGCGGCACTGATCGTCGCGCCAGCAACATCCAGCGTGTGCCCCAACGCCCGACCCCCTCTCCCCGCCCGTCTCAGCGGGATCGGGGAGAAGATCTCACTGATGTTCACTGCCTCCCGATTGATGATGTTCAGGCAGCACCGCATCGCGAAACCACTTCCGAATCACTCGGTCATTGACGGATCCCTTGCCGCCGAGGTAGGCCCAGACAAGCGCCACCATGGTCCCAAGTCTTTCGTCATCGATCCGGCCGTACACGTCAGGGTACTCCTGCTTCAACTCTGCCGGGATAGTGACAAACACGAGAGTGTCGGGTCTTTGTCTCCAGTACTCGTGCGTGCGGAACAAGTGCTGGAAGAGTGTCTCTCCAGGCTTTGCGAATCGCTCCTCATCTCTCGTTCCATCAACCTTCGGGTGATACATGGTGAGACTCCTTCGTTCGCTCGGGCGGGCGCTCAACCAGTGAATCTCTGGGCACCCATTTGTTGTCGTACTTCGATCGCGTATCCACGAAAGTTCTGCCAAGTTCCGGTTGAGCGTGGACTGGAGATTTCCTGGACGAGGCTTCCGTTCCGTTTGTGCCTGTATCCAACACGGGGGCATTCTCTCTGCAAATCACACTTGACATTGTCAAGGTATACGGTATAAGTACGGTACCAAATGAACCCCGTACGCGCCCATCCCCTCCCCCACCTCCCCCCCTCCGACCACGCCCTCCTCCTCCGCTACCTCTCCCTCAACGAGGACCTCTCCCAGCTTTCCAAAGAGCCCAACGCCCCCGACATCCTCTCCCTCCTCCTCTGGCTCTCCCGCCCCGAAATCGCCGCGTACATCGCGGCGTACCGCACCCACCAAAACCAGCTCCACCGCCAGGCCGTCATCGACGCCCTTCGGTCCGTCCTCGCCTCCTCCACCGATCAGGTCGAAATCCGCCGCGCCGCCACCACCCTCCTCCGCGCCCTCTCCCATGGTGGCACGCCTCTCCGAGGCGTGCGTACTCCCTCCTCCACGCCAGCGTCCGCCGAGGGAGCCCCCGCTCATCGAACCCGCGGCGGCGCAGCCCCGGCCCCACCATCCTCAACCCACCCACCACACGCCCGAGTCGCCCGAACTCATCAGGCCCCGTCTGTCCGCCCATCACCCCTCTCTGACCTTCTCGCTCCTTCTCCCCTCCACCCATCCACACCTTCATCCCCGCCGCCATCCCCGTCAACTCCTCCACTCCCCTCCCCCAACCCCCTCGCCGAAGCCCTCGCCGCCTTCGGCCTTCCGACCGGCCTCGACGAACTCGACCGCCTCGACGATGAACTCGACGATGCGGAGGATGATGCCGAACTCGATGCTTTCGCTGACTACCAGGACCCTCCCCCGACCACCAACACGAGCTAGATGCAACGCCAACCCATCTTCCGAACCGCGACCATAAGGGAGCGGAACTGCACAGCAACGGTCACGTCAACTTGACCAACGACGTCTCCGATCCGATCAACGCGGCCGGTGCCTGCCGCGCCCCTGCAAACCGCCAGTGTTCGGCTCCGCTCTCTCTTGGCCGCGGCTCCGGCCACCGGATGTGGTATCCTGCTCGCATGCTCACCCGTCGCCACTTCCTCAAGTCGTCGGCCATGGCCGCCCCGCTCATCCTGACCCCCTCGATGCTCGGCGCCATCCGGCGTGCACAGCCCAACTCGCGGCTCGGCGTCGGCCTGATCGGCTGCGGCAAGCGGATGTTTGAAATGGTTGGCGAGTTCCTGGATCAGCCCGATGTGCAGGTACTCGCCGTCTGCGATGTGGACACCACCCGCCGGGAGCACGTCAAATCGATCGTGGACCGGAAGTACGGCACGTCGGACTGCAGGCCGATCGTCGACTACCGGGACATGCTCAGCCGCAAGGACATCGATGCCGTGGTCATCGGCACGCCCGACCACTGGCACATCAACCAGGTGATGCACGCGGCGATGCACGGCAAGGACATCTACTGCGAAAAACCCCTCACGCTCAACCTCCGCGAGTGCCAGTTGATGATCGACGCGGTCAAGAAGGCGGGCGTCGTCTTCCAGACGGGCAGCCAGCAGCGCACCGAGTACGACGGCAAGTTCCGCAAGGCCATCGAGTACATCCGCTCGGGCCGCATCGGCGACATCCTGTCCGTGCATGTCGGCGTGGGCACCTCCAGCAAGTGGTGCGACCTCGGGGAAGAGGCGCTCGAGCCCGGGCTCGAATGGGACCTGTGGCTGGGCCCGGCGCCCAAGCGGCCCTACCACTCCACCCTCTCGCCCCGCGGCGTTCACAACCACTACCCGCAGTGGCGCCTGTACCGGGAGTATTCGGGGGGCATCCTGACAGACATGGGCGCCCACAACTTTGACATCGCCCAGTGGGGGCTTGGGATGGACGCTTCAGGTCCGGTCGAGGTCCACCCCCCAGCGGAGGAGAACGCCCAGTTCGGCGCCACGCTGGTCTACAAGAACGGGACCAAGGTCATCCACGGCGGCCCGGATGGCACGACCTTCACCGGCACCCGCGGCGTGATCCACGTATTCCGCGGCAGCCTCGTGTCAATCCCGGATGGCATCCTCAAGCAGGAACTCAAGGAGTCCGACTTCCACCTGCCCCAGGTGCCGCGGCACATCCGCAACTGGCTCGACTGCATCAAGACCCGGCAGCAGCCCGAGTGCAACGCGGAAGTCGGCTGCCGGAGCATCGCCTGCGCCCACCTGTGCAACCTCGCCTACTGGCACAAGCGCCCGCTCAAGTGGGACCCCCAGCGTTGGGAGTTCCCGGGCGATGCCGAGGCCAACACGTGGCTCGACTACTCGCGGCGGTCGGGATACGAACTTCCCAAGGCCTGAGGAGTCAGCATCAAACAGCGAGCTTGCGGCGCAGGGGGAACAGATACGTGGCCATGTTCACGCAGATGCGGTCCGAGGCGCGGGCGTACATCGGGTACTCACGCTCGGCCTGCGCGGCGACCTCTTCCGGCGAGACACCCGCGGCGGTCATCTGCTCGCGGCTGGAAGCCATGAGGGAGTCGACATACGGCCGATCGCACTCGAAGTGGGCCAGCGAGGCGAACGTGCGGAGACCGACTCGGAACATGACGTGGCGCGTGTTCTTGGAGCTGGCCAGGAGCGTGGCCCCCGGCGGCAGGTCGGTGACTTCCTGGCCGCAACTGAAGAGCTGGGGCGAGCGCCAAGGAACGCCTGCGAGCAGAGAATCGGTCTGCCCCGGAATCGTGAGGTCCATCGGGTAGAAGCCGATGGCCGGGGCGGGGCGAGGGGCGACCTTGCCGCCGAGGGCATGGGCGATCAGTTGGGCCCCGAGGCAGACGCCGATGACGGGGATCTCCGCCGCGTGCGCCCGGCGGATCAGTTCGACCTCGGCCTGCATCCACGGGTACCGGGCGATATCGGTGACGTTCTGCGGCCCGCCCATGATGAGCAGGCCGTGCACGTTGTCGAGGTCGTTCGGAACGCCCTTGGCGGAGCCGATGGGGTGCAAGTCGGGACGGCGCGAATCGACCGTGAAGCCGTGATCGCGGAAGGTCAGACCGATGCGGCCCGGGCCGCCGAGGGTGAAGTGCTCAAGCGAAACAATGGCCATATGCACAGGGTAGCGACAACAGCGAGCGGCTGCACACGGAGACCTTACCGATCCAAGAGTTTCAGAAACTCGACCTCGGACACGCCTGCTTCCCGAAGGATCGAACGAAGTGTGCCCCTGGGCACCTCGCGGCGTTCGGGCACGACCAGAGTTGTCGGAGGGTCCGCTCTGACGAGGACATGGTGACTGCCGCGGGTGCGATCGTGAACGAAGCCAATCCTGACAAGGACCATCATCACATCGCGGCTGGAGAGGAGGGGAAGGCGGCCCATAGCTGCTCGCCCGTCACGCCGAGATGCGTATCACTTCGACGGTCGTGTCCGACTCCGGAACCCTGCGGCCGAGGTCTCGCTGAGCCTCGAGCCAGAGTTGGGCGGCCTCTTTGATGTTTCGGATTGCTTCGTTACGCGTGTCTCCCGCGCTGAAGCACCCTGGAAGAGCGGGAACTTCTGCGCACCAGGCGCCATCCTCATCCTGATACACAATCGCCTGCCATGAGCCGGGTTGTGAGACCATAAGCACCTCGCCGTGAATGGTACGCGGTTACACCCTCACCATGCTCACGTACTCGGCGTACCGCTTGTCGAGTTCGGCGCGGGTGAGTTTGCTGAGGCGGTCGAGGCTGAAACTTTCGATGTTGAAACTGGCGATGACGGTGCCGTGGGCGAGGGATTCGCGGAGGACGTTGAAGGAGGTGGCCTGGGAGGTTTTCATGCCGTGGGAGGCGATGTGGCCCATCATGCCGCCGGCGAAACTATCGCCGGCGCCGGTGGGGTCGATGACGGTCTCGGTGGGGTAAGCGGGCAGGGCGGCGATGCCGTCCTTGTGGACCAGCAGGCAGCCGTGTTCGCCCTTCTTGACCACGACGAACTTCGGCCCCATATGGAGGATGGCGCGTGCCGCGGCGACGGTGTTGGACTTGCCGGTGAGGAGTTCGGCTTCATCGTAGTTGAGAACGAGGCCGTCGATCTTGGTGAGGAGCAGGTCGAGCTCGGCGCGGGCGATGTTGATCCAGAGGTCCATGGTGTCGGCGACGGCGAAGCGGCGCTTGGGGAGGCTGTTCAACATGCCAAGCTGCACGCCAGGGTGCGAGTTGGCGAGGAAGATGTACTGGCTGTCGGCGAAGGCGGCGGGGACCTCGGGCGGTCGTTCGCCCAGCACGCCGAGCTCGGTGAAGAGGGTCTCGCGGCTGTTCATGTTCTCCAGGTACTTGCCGCCCCAGGCGAAGGTCTTGGAGCCTTTCCGGATTTCGAGGCCTGTCGTGTCGATGCCGGCGAAGGACTTGAGGGTCTTGTGGAACTCGGCGGGGAAGTCGTCACCGGCGGCGGCGACGATGCGGACGGGGCCGTAGAAGGACGCCGCGGCAGCGAAGTAGGTGCAGGAGCCGCCGAGGATCTTCTCGCGGTGGCCGTGGGGCGTGTAGACGGTGTCGATGCCGATGGTTCCGGTGCAGATGAGGGCCATGGTGAGTCCTTGTGTGGCTCGCCGGGCGCTGGCCCGGGAGGGTGGAGACTCTAGCGCAGTGGGCCCAGCAGGAAGACCTTGACGAGGGTGTCGCCGATGCCGATGAGGGCGGCGCCGGCGATGATCCCGGCGCAGATGGGCTCCTGCGTATCGACCCAGAGTTTGCAACCGGTGCTTTCCTTGCGACCGCTGTATCGGCGGTGCATGAGCCAGAAGAAGCCGGCGCCGATGAACATCATGAAGGTCGAGTCGGGGGGAATCACGACGCCGAGGCCGATGGCGAGGGGGCTCAAGGGGAACTTGTTCTTGGAGAGGATGCGGCCGACCTCCATGGCGAGGCCGACGACGGCGGCGATGACCATGGACCAGACGATGGAGGTGGTGAGCAGGGTCTTGCTGGTGTCGGCGCCGAAGATCGAGGTGACGAGATCGCTGACACCCTTCCACTGGACGGCGGAGGGGAAGCCGAACTGGCCGCCGTCGGGCGCCATGGCGGCCTGCACGTTGTCGCCGGGTTTGTAGTCGGAGAGGAAGAGGATGTAGAAGAGGGGCGTGGAAGCGAGGGCACCGGCGATGATGCCGATGGTGTGGCCCCAGGCCTGGTGGCGGGGTTTGCCGCCGAGCATGTAGCCCGGCTTGATGTCCATCAGCAGGTTGCTGGCGTTGCTGGCGACTTCGACGCACATGACGCCGGTCATGAGGTTGGTCGGGGCGTGCTTGGGATCGGCGGCGCCGAAGATGAACTGCGGGATCTTGGAGAGGGAGCCGGTGGGCGTGATGCCGGTCATGCCGGTGCTGCTGGCGGCGATGAGGGTGAGGACGATGATGAGGGGGATGGCGAGGGTGCCGAAGATGTAGGACACGCCGAACCAATCGTGGGCCATCCACACGCCGACGGCGCCGACGATGGGGATGCCGACCCAGGAAATCCAGAGGGGGACTTCGATGTGGCCCAGGACGTCGGAGCCCGCGACCTTCTTGCGTGCGAAGACAAGGCGGAAGGCCTGGATGAAGACCTTGGGCTTGGCGAAGAGGGACACCATGGAGGCCGTGACCATGATGGAGATGCCCCACCAGAGGGCCCAGTTGTTCAGGATGTGGGCTCGGCCGAACGTCGCGGTGCCCTCGGCGATGGAGCCGGACCTGGGCAGGATCTCGCCGAGGGAGATCATGATGGGGACGATGATGGCGAAGTTCAGGATCATGCCGATCATCATGCTGACGGCGGCGCGGATGCCCATGAGACCGCCGGCACCGAGCATGGCGAGCTCGATGGCGGGGGTGAGGGCGAGCTGGCGGATGTCGACCCCGGCGATGCGGGGGATCGGCACCCAACCCTTGGCGGCCATGGCGTAGTACCAGCCATCGAGGCTGTGCGGGAAGTGCCAGGTCTTCTTGAGGACATCCTTGTTGGCGGTGAGGAACTCGGCCCACTTTCCGCCCTTCTGGATCCACAGCCAGCCGGCGTGCAGCGCCTGGCAATAGGCCTCGCCGGAGATGAACTGGATGAAACCGGCGAGGGCGGCGGCGAGGGCGAGGCACTTGGCCTTGAACATGCCCACGGCGGCGGCGGAGCTGTAGAGCGTGTCGAGGACGACGCCGCAGGCGCGGCCCTCGGGGAAGGACTGCTGCTCATCATTGATGAAGCGCCGCTTCATCGGGAAGGCGACGAGGACGCCGAGGATGGAGAGAACGACGTTGAAGAGGAGCATCTGCCACCAGGGCATGAGTTCGTTCTGGACCCACATGTAGGCGGCCATGCCGGAGATGAGGGGACCGGTCATGTATCCCGCGGCGGTGGCGATGGACTGCATCGCGTTGTTTTCGAGGATGGTCATGTCCCGCGCGCCGAGGCGGGTGAAGACTCTGAACATCACGAAGGCGAGGATGACGCTGGTCAGCCCGACGCCGAGGGTCCATCCGGTCTTGGCTCCGACGTAGAGATTGGTGGCCGAGAGCAGTCCGCCCAGGCAAAAGCCGGTGATGGCGGAGCGGAGGGTGAGCTGGGGCATGTTGCCGCGGAAGACGTTCTGGAGCCACCAGCGGTCTTTTTCTTCGCGGGTCCAGGTCTGGATCTGCTCTGGAGTCAGGGTCGGTATGGGCATGGTGCGGTCTCGGTCGATCGGCGGGAGGCAAAGCGACTGCGGGGTGGAGGGAGATGGAAGGGGATCAGAGGTTCCAGTGGAGGAGGCCGGCGGCGGTGGCGAGCATGGCGATGGCCGCGGCGATGAGGCTCTCGCCGGCGATGAGGCCGGAGGCGAGGGGGACGTTGTACTCGTCGCGCTGGCGCTTGCTGAACAGGCCCCAGGCCCAGGCGAGGATGGCGCCGATGGTGAAAGAGAAGGAGTTGGCGAAGGGGAGCATGAAGGCAAGGCCGAGGCCGGTGGCGCTGGGCATGAACTTGCGGTACTTGGCGGGGATGGCGAAGCGCTCGATCATGGGGAGGAGGATGCCGATCCCCGCCCCGATGAGGATGGCGTACTGCGCGGAGACAGGGAGAGAGGAAACGCCCTTGGTGAGCACCTGCGCGACCTTGGCCCATGTCTGGGTGGCGGGGGCCGGGAACTTGGTTTCGAGAACCTCGCGCGTGGGGATCATGAGGTACCAGATGGGCACGATGGCGAGGGTGCCGAAGAAGCATCCGAAGAACTGGGCGAGGAACTGACGGCGGGGGTTGGCGCCGAGGAGGTAGCCGATCTTGAGATCTGTGAGGAGGTCGGCGCTGCTGCTGGCGGCGTTGGCGGCGATGCCGGCGGAGGCGAGGTTGGGTACGACCTGCCCCGGCTTGAGGACGGCGAAGAGGAGCTGCATGACCTTGCCCATGGCACCAACGGGCGTGGTATCGGTCTCACCCGTGGCGCGGCTGGCGACGAGCGAGAGCACGAAGCTCATGCCGATGGCGATGAGACCGGCCCACCAGGCGATCTGGAATGCGACGACCTGGATGACGAGCATGGCGATCGAGATGGGAATCATCCCGACGATCATCCACAGGCCGGGCACTTCGATCTGGGTCAGGCGGTCGTCGGCGGTGCTGCCGCCGCCGGCGGTCTTCGCGGGGAGAAAGGCGCGGACGATGGTCTTCCACTGGAACGCGAGGGCGGTGAGGCTGGAGAACACGAGAAGGGCGGTGCCGCCCCAGAGGCCCCAGCGGAACAAGTGGTAGACGGTGCCGCCGGCGACGATCTCGATCGATGGCGTGTGCTCAGGGGCGAACGCCTTGCCGTCGGGCGTGAGGAATGGAGCGTCCTGGGCGATGAGCATGGGGCCGAGCCAAAAGTAGAGAATGGCGGAGCCCAGGAGCATCGAGAGGCTGATGCGAAGGCCGACGATCATGCCTGCGGCGAGGAGAAGGACGCTCGTATCAAAGCCGTAGCCGATGAGCTGCTTGTCGTTGATCTTGTAGAAGCCGGAGCCGGGAATCTGCTGGGGGATGAGGAGCTTCGTGGATTCGTAGAACTTGTCGAGAAACTTGAACGTCCCCTCGCCGGCGCGGAGGATCGCGACGATCGCGCCGAGACCGAGGCCCGCGACCAGCACGTACGCCTTTCGCACGGCTTCCTTGCTGCCCGAGAAGAGGCTCTTGAGTGTTTCCGCGGCGGCGATGCCGGAGGGGAAGGGGAGTTGCTCGTGGTTGATCATCTGGCGCTTCATGGGGATGGCGAGGAAGACGCCCATGAGCCCGGTGCAGAGGGTGAAGCCGCCGACGAGCCACCAGGGGTGGAGGCCGATGGTGGTGATGTCCTTGGAGCTCTTGCCCTCGGGGATGATGGCGAGGAGGACGAGCGCGCCGAACATGGTCGCGATGGTGGAGCCGGTGGAGTAGCCCGCGCTGCTGGCGGTGCTGGCCATGCAGTTGGTTTCGAGGATGGTCATGGGGTCGCGCGCGGACCGGAGGAGGGAGTAGATGAGCAGCACGCCAAAGGCGAGGGGCAGGCCGATCACGAGGGTCTGGGTCTGCGTCCAAACGTGGGTTTGCCAGAGGATCAAGGGGGTCGCCGTGGCGGCGATGAAGCCGACGGCGCCGGCGATGTTGAGGAACATCGGCGGGAAGAGGCGGGTGATCGATCGGGCCGTGGTCCAGATGACGAAGCTGATGACGCTGGCCGTGATGGCGACGCCGAAGGCCCAGCCGACGGAGAGCGTCGTGTAGAGGTTTGAGGCGGACATGAGCATGCCGAGGATGCCGCCGGTGAGGACGGCACGCAGGGTCAACTGCTTCATGCGGTCGCCCTGGTAGACATGCTCCAGCCAGTGGGCGTCCTTCTGTTCGGGGGTCATGGAGGCGAGCTGTTCGGGCGATAGCGTGGGCGAAGCCATATGGGGGCGGCAGAATACACGCTTTCTTTCCATGCGGCGAGAAGGCGCGACCGCCGGCGAGCTCCTTGCTACCCGAACTTTCCCCGCCCCTTGCTCGGTGCCGCGGCGTGCAGACCTGATGGAAGGCTCGGTTTGAGCCGCGTGTTACCCCTGAGAGGCGACCTTGGCCCAAGTGTCCTTGAGCGTCACGGTTCGATTGAACACGAGGTGCGCGGGGGTGGAGTCCTGATCGACGTGGAAGTACCCCATGCGTTCGAACTGGTAGGACGCACCGCCCGGTGAACCGGCGAGTGATGGTTCGAGCTTGGCGTGAACGACTTCGAGGGAATTCGGGTTGAGGTCGTCCATGTAGTTGCCGGTGCGCTTGCCGGGCTCCTCGGCGGTGAAGAGGCGGTCGAAGAGGCGGACTTCGGCATCGATCGCGTGCGCGGCGGAGACCCAATGGATGGTGCCCTTGACCTTGCGGCCGTCGGGGGCGTCGCCGCCCTTGGTGGCCGGGTCGTAGGTGCAGCGGACCTCGACCACTTCGCCGGCGTCGTTCTTCACGACCCCGGTGCACTTGAGGAAGTACGCCCAGCGGAAGCGGACTTCGGTTCCGGGAGCGAGGCGGAAGAACTTCTTGGGCGGGTTCTCCATGAAGTCGTCACGCTCGATGTACAGCACCTTGGAGAAGGGGACTTTGCGCGTGCCAGCGGCGGGGTCTTCGGGGTTGTTCTGCGCGTCGAAGTGTTCGACTTGATTGTCCGGGTAGTTCTCGATCACAACCTTGAGCGGGCGGAGGACCGCCATGCGGCGAGGGGCCTTCTTGTTCAGGTCGTTGCGGATGGCGTTTTCCAGTCGGCCGATGTCGATGAAGCTCTCGACCTTGGTGACGCCGACTTCTTCCATCAGGGTGCGGATGGACTCGGGGGTGTAGCCGCGGCGGCGCATGCCGCGGATCGTGGGCATGCGGGGGTCGTCCCAGCCCTTGACGACGCCGTCGGTGACCATCTTGAGGAGGTTGCGTTTGGAGAGGACGGTGTACGTCGGGCGGAACTTGGCGAACTCGATCTGCTGGGCGTGGTGGATGATTTTCCCGTATGGACCGGAGCCGTCGGGCGTGCGGCCTTCGTTGACGGCGTTGATGAACCAGTCGTAGAGGGGGCGGTGGTCCTCGAACTCGAGCGTGCAGATGGAGTGCGTGATGCCCTCGAGGGAATCTTCGAAACCGTGGGCCCAGTCGTACATCGGGTAGATGCACCACTTGGTTCCGGTGTTGTGGTGGGATTCGTGGAGGATCCGGTACATCACCGGGTCGCGGAGGTTGAAGTTGGGGGAGGCGAGGTCGATGCGGGCGCGGACGGACTTAGAGCCGTTGGGGTGCCTGCCGTCCTTCATCTCGGCGATGAGGCGGAGGCTTTCTTCGGTGGGACGGTCGCGGAAGGGGCTGGTGGCGGGGATGCCGGGCTTGCCGCGGCGAGCCGCGACTTCCTCGGCGGACAGGTCGCAGACGTAGGCCTTGCCCTTGCGGATCAACTCCAGGGCGAAGGAGTACATCTGCTCGAAGTAGTCGGACGCGAGAAAGAGGCCGCCGCCGTGCGGGGAGTTGGGGCGGAAGTCGGCGCCGAGCCAGAGCACATCCTCCTTGATCGCGTCGACGTATTCCTGTTCTTCCTTGGCTGGGTTCGTGTCGTCGAAGCGTAGGTTGAACTTGCCGCCGTAGTTCTTGGCAAGGCCGTAGTTGAGGCAGATGCTCTTGGCGTGGCCGATGTGGAGGTAGCCGTTGGGCTCGGGAGGGAAGCGGGTGTGGACACGTCCCCCCCACTTGCCCGAGGCGTTGTCGGCTTCGACGATCTGCTCGATGAAGTTCAGAGGACGGGTTGTGCTGTCGTGATCGGCCATGGGGGGCAATCGTAGGGATCAGGCCCGGCCGGCCACGATCACGATCCAGTCGTCGCCAAGTTCGGCGGGATTATCAACGGGACGGGGTGTCTCTCCGGGGGCGACGTTCACATCCTTGAAGACGTTGATGTCGCTGAAGCCGACCTCGGCCATGGCCTCGCGGAGTTCGGCGATGGACCAGAGGCGCCATTCGTAGACGAAGGCCCGGGGCCATTCCTGGGCGATTTCGCCGTTGATCTCGACCCGGAAGGAAATGGAGTTGCGGACCGTGGAGGTTCGGGGATCGGCGTGCTCGTGGAGCCAGGAGTAGCGGATGACTTCGCCGCGGCGGCCGGGGTGCTTTCTTTCGATGCCGCCGAGGCGGAAGGCGCCGGCTCCGCCGTAGGTGTCGCAGGCGAAGATGCCGCCACCGAAGCCGGCGTTGCCGCGTCGGAGGCGATTGAGCGAGTGCGTGAGGTACTGGACCAGGGCTTGTCGGTCGTGGATGTAACCGATGGAGAAGTTGCCGACGAAGACGACGTCGGCGGCGTCGGACTGTTGACCGTTGCATGGCAGCGCCAGGCAGTTGCCTTGAATGAGCTTGAGGCTGGCGCCGAGATTGGATTCGGCCATCAACTCGGCCGCGCGGCGGGAGGTTTCCGCGTCGAGCTCCACGGCGATGGCCCGGGCGGATTCGCCTGCCCGGGCGGCTTCGAGGCACCATTGGCGGCTGATGGCGGCGGTGCCGGCGAAGTCTTCGCGGAGGACTGTCGGGTGCTGGCCGTGGAGAGCCCGGAGGAAGGCGGTGATGTGCCGCGGGCTCTGCACGCAGAGCTCGTAGCAGGCGAAGCGGTCGAGCATGGCTGATGGTAGAGGACGCGTGTGGGCTTACGCGGGCGGCTTGGCGACTTCGCGGGCGGCTTTGCGCTCCGCTTCGATGGCCTTGCTGTAGGCGAAGAAGACCATGACAGCGGGTATGAAGGCCTTCTCACCGGCGAGGGTGGCGAGCTCGTCGAGCTTGCGTGCCTTGCCGCGCTTTACGTCAGATGTGAGGTCGCGGAGCATGTTGTCCATGACGGCCATGAGGGATCCCATGATCTCCCAGGACTCGTCGGACTTGGGCATGATCTGACCGATTCCGGGGGCGTTGAGGGGGAGGACGATGTACCACTTGTCGTCGTCGGCCTTCTGCATCGTGAGGCCGATGCCGAGGACGGGCTTGCCGTCCCAGAGGATGGCGGCGCGGTCGTCGGCGAGTTGCTGTGCGGTGAGGCGGCCTTCGTTGGCGGCGATCCAGCCGTAGGGGTCCGCGAAGAGTTCCTTCATGGCGTTGTCGAACATCTTGCGCATGGCGTCGGGGTCTGCCCCTCCCGCGCCCGCTGCCCCGCTGCCACCTGCACCGCCGGCGGCTCTTGTTGAACCAGCGGCCGAGTTTCGTCCCGCGCGGTTTGCGGGGCCGAAGGGGAGCTGCTGGCGGCCGGCGGACATCTGCTGGGAGGCCTGGCCGGCGAGGCGGGCGATGAATCCTGAGGCGTCGCCTTGCTTGGCCGAGTTCTCAGCTTCGATTCGGAGGGACTCAATCTCTTCGGGGTATGCCTTCTGGACGGCCTTGCCGAGTTCCTGAAGGGAGCCGAGGACGACGCCGAGTTCGTCGAGAAGTTGACGCATGCGGGCGGAGTCCGCGTAGATGAGGCGGGGAAGGAGGTCGGCGTCGCCCTTTTCGACCATTTGTTTGGCGCTTTGGAGGACGGCTTCTGGGGTGGATTGGTCGTAGCCGCGCCGACAGCCGGGAACCAAGACCAGCCCCATCAGCAGCACCGTTGCAAGCCAGTTCCGGATCGTCATTGCAGAGACCTCCGCGGCAGGGTTGTACGTCCGGACGGGGTGCCCGTTACCTCGACCTACCATCGGACCATGACCGAGACCGTGAAGATTATGGTCAATGGAGAAGCACGGGAAGTGCCCGCCCGGACGTCGTTGCAGGCCTTGATCGAGCAGTTGGGACTGGGCAAGGCGGCGTGCGCGGCGGAGGTGAATCGGGAGCTGGTTCGCCGCGGCGAGAGAGAGGGGAGGATTCTGCAAGATGGGGATTCGGTGGAACTGGTGACGCTGGTTGGAGGAGGCTGAGCATGGCCATGGCAGGTGGTTGCGGGGGGCAGGGGGGCGATGGGGATGTTGCTGGACCGATGCGGGGTGATTCGTTCGTGCTGGCAGGGCGGACGTTTCGGTCGAGGCTGATCGTCGGGACGGGGAAGTACCGCGACTATGGCGTGATGCGGGAGGCGCTGGCGGCGAGCGGGGCGGAGGTGGTGACGGTCGCGGTGCGGCGGGAGCGGCTGGTCAATGAGAAGGGGGAGAGCCTGCTGGATCAGCTTGATCTGGGTCGGTACACGATTCTGCCGAACACGGCGGGGTGTTTTTCGGCGGAGGATGCGGTGCGGGTGGCGCGGCTGGGGCGGGACATTCTGGAGCAACTTGGGAACTCGGGGGCGAGCTGGGTGAAGCTGGAGGTCCTGGGGGACAGGAAGACGCTGCTGCCCGACCCTGTGGGGACGCTCGAGGCGACGCGGGAACTGGTGAAGGATGGGTTTCAGGTGCTGGCGTATACGAGCGATGACCCGATCTCGGCGGTGCGTATCAAGGAGGCCGGGGCGGCGTGCGTGATGCCGGCGGGGAGCCCGATCGGGAGCGGGCAGGGGGTTCTGAATCGGAACAATGTCGTGTTGTGCCTGGAAGGCCTGAAGGCAAGTGACGCAGTGACGAAGCGACGCGGTGACGAAGTGAAGATGTTGACGGAGGAGATCGCGGGTTCTGACTGCGTCAATTCGTCGCTTCGTCACGCCGTCACGGCCTATCCCGTGATTGTGGATGCGGGGGTTGGGGCGGCGAGCGATGTTTCGATTGCGATGGAGCTGGGGGCGGATGGGGTGCTGCTCAATACCGCCATTGCGCACGCGAAGGACCCGGTGCTGATGGCGCACGCGATGCGGCACGCGACGATCGCGGGGCGGCAGAGCTACCTGGCGGGGCGGATTCCGAAGAAGCTGTACGCGACGGCGAGCAGCCCTTGGGAGGGGACGATCAGTTACATTCCGGGGGAGTAAACGGGAGGTTGCGGTACGGGCAGAATCAATCAGGGGAGGCCGAGGCGCCGCTTGATCAGGGTCCATTGGTCCTTTACTCCGAGCATCAGGGACCAGTGCTCAATGTAGACGAGGTCAAGTTCCTGCCCGGAGATTTGGAAGATGCCAGCGATGTCTGTTGGGTGCTTCTCGGATCCCCCCATTCGGAAGAACACGAGCTTCGAGAGAATGACATCCTCGGGTGAAGAAAACTGAGCCGTGCCGCCTCCCGGCAACTGCACGGTTCGAGCACGGGCAAGCCGGCTCTCGTTGAATGGGGACCCGTCAAATACGATGACATCAATCTTGAGGGCGCTTGGCGCGTGGATAACGTTGAAGGTTCCGGGTCCACGGGCGGCGTCCATGGCGGCTTCCGGGCTTACGTACCAATCGGGTTGAGGGAAAGCTTCACAGAACTCGCGAACTTGCCAGGACGGCAGTTCAATGACAACATCGATGTCTTCCGTCGTCCTGTAGCGGCCGAAGTACGAGCTCGCGAATGAGCCCGTCACGAAGTAGGCAAGTTTCATTCGCGAGCACAGGTCAGCGATGAGCCGAACCAAGTCAAGCGGCTGCATCACGCAGTCTCCGCGCGACTTCCGCGGCGACCTGCTCACTCGACCAGGTCGGATTCTGCTCTTTGACGCGCGCCGCCATCAGCAAACGCCCGGCCATCGTCAGGTCATTGAGCATCTGAAGCCTGCCGGGACCGCCTAGCCGCTTCATCGCCTCGACGCTCGCGTCATCCATCAGTTCGATGCGTTGGATGTCGAAGTCGGTGGACATGGTCCGATTGTACTCGATCGACACGTCATGAAGTCGACGAAAGCCAGGACCGTCGAAGAGCGTGCGGAGTCAACGCCCCACCAGGAACGGCGAGGAATGAGCCGAACACACCAAGCACCACGATTCCCGATACGGACGAAAGCCGGGCCTCCTCGCCTTTGTATGGGTCTTCTCGCGGCCAGATCACTCGGACCATCACGGGCGCCAGTGTCGCCACGATTCCGAAGATAAGCCCTGTCGCCATCCGGTAGCCAACCGAGCCCGCCGCGCCCGGGGCACCATGCATCACTCCACCGTCACGCTCTTGGCGAGGTTCCGCGGCTTGTCGACGTCGTGGCCGCGGAGGACGGCGGCGTGGTAGGCGATCAACTGCATGGGGATGACGGTGAGCATGGGGGAGAGCTGCTCGGCGATGTCGGGGATGAAGATGACGTCCTCGGCGGCCTTCTTGATTTCCTTGTCGCCTTCGGTGGCGATGGCGATGACGTGGCCGCCGCGGGCGCGGACTTCGGCGATGTTGGACATGACCTTGTCGTACTGGCGGCCGCGGTTGGCGATGAAGACGGCGGGCATGCCGTCGTTGATGAGGGCGATGGGGCCGTGCTTCATTTCGGCGGCGGGCATTCCCTCGGCGTGGATGTAGCTGATTTCCTTGAGCTTCAGGGCGCCTTCGAGGGCGGTGGGATAGTTGTAGCCGCGCCCGAGGAAGAGCCAGTTTTCGCGCTCGCAGTAGCGTTCGGCGACTTTCTTGATGGCGGCGTCCTGCTCGAGGATGCGCTCGATCTTGCCGGGGATGGATTCGAGGTCCTCGATGAGGCGGGTGCAGGCGTCGGTGGACATGTGGCGCCGGCGGGCCATGAAGAGCGTGAGCATGGCGAGGACGGCGACCTGGCCGGTGAAGGCCTTGGTGGAGGCGACGCCGATCTCGGGGCCGACGCGAAGGTAGACACCGGCGTCCGTTTCGCGAGCGATGGAGGAGCCGACGACATTGACCACGCCGAGAGAGAGCGCGCCGCGTTCCTTGGCTTCGGTGAGTGCGGCGAGGGTGTCGGCGGTTTCGCCGGACTGGCTGACGGCGACGACGACAGTCTGGTCCTCGATGATCGGGTTGCGGTAGCGGAACTCGGAGGCGTACTCGGCGACGGCGGGGACCTTGGCGAGGTCCTCGAGCATGTACTCGCCGATCATGGCGGCGTGGAGAGCGGTGCCCTGGCCGGTGAGAATGACTCGCTTGGCACGGACGAGTTCCTTGGCGAAGTTCGAGACGCCGCCGAGGACGACTTTGCCGTCGTCCTTCTGAAGCCGGCCACGGAACGTGTTGCGGAGACTTTGAGGTTGCTCAAAGATCTCCTTCTGCATGAAGTGTTCGTAGGTGCCGAGCTCGATCTCCTCGAGGTCGAGCTCGAGTTGCATGACCTTGGGGTTTACGGCGATGTTGCTTGTTGTTGAGGTGCGGAAGCCCTGGCGCGTGATCTTGACGACGTTGTAATCGTCGAGGGGGAAGGCCTGGGTGGTGTGGGCGATGATGGCGGAGGCGTCGGAGGCGACGATGTATTCGCCGGCGCCGATGCCGACCATCAGGGGCGCGCCTTTGCGGGCGACGACGAGGGTGTCGGGCTCGTTCTCGCACATGACGCAGATGGCGTAGGCGCCGGTGACTTCGCGGAGCGCGGCCTGGACGGCGGCTTCGAGGTCCCCTTCGTACAACTCACCGATGAGCATGGTGAGGACTTCGGTGTCGGTCTCGGAGATGAAGCGGTGGCCCTTTTCCTGGAGGTACGTTTTGAGGGCGGCGTAGTTTTCGATGATGCCGTTGTGGATGACGCAGATGCCGGCCTTGTCGTCACGGTGCGGGTGGGCGTTCAGGTCGGTGACACCGCCGTGGGTGGCCCAGCGGGTGTGGGCCATGCCCAGGGTGCCGGGGAGGCCGGCGGGCGCGACGTTCTTGAGTTCGGCTTCGAGGTTGGCGATGCGGCCGGCCTTCTTGACCACCTTGACTTGACCGGTCTTGGAGCCGCTGGGAACAGAGAGGACGGCGATCCCGGCGGAGTCGTAGCCGCGGTATTCGAGGCGTTTGAGACCTTCGAGGATGATGGGCTGTGCGGGCTTGGTACCGATGTAGGCGACAATTCCGCACATGGGGCATGATCCTCCGAACCGGGGGATGGTACGCGGGCGAACCTGGACCGAACGATGCGGGCCGGTCCCGGTTCATACGTCGGCCGAGTCGGGCGGGATCGTTGAGCAACTGGGGTTATCGGATTCGGCGGCTTATGCCCCGGCGGGTGAAACGATCTGACGCGCTTTGGCGATCGCATCCTCGAGGTTTTCAAAGATGTTCTCCAGGCCCAGCCGCTGGTCGAAGCCGACCCGCGTGAACTCGAAGAGGGGTTGGGCATGGACGCCGCCGAGGAGGAGGCGGGTGCCTTGGCGCTTGCACTTGATGTGGAACTCGTCGAGGGCGTGGAGTCCGGTCGCATCGATGTGGGGGACGTAGCGCATGCGGAGGATGAAGACCTTGGGCGGGCGTTCGAACTGGTTGAGCGTGTCCTTCAGGCGGTCGGCGACGCCGAAGAAGAAGGGGCCGTTGATCTCGTAGACCTCGACGCCCGGGGGGATGCGGCGGCGGTCGACAGCGCCGGGGTCCTTGGGATCGGGGGCCTCGGTTTCCTGGCCCTGCTCGATCTCTTCGCGGATGCCGGCGATGTTGGACACATCGGCCATGCGCTTCATGAAGAGCAGCGAGGCCAGGACCATGCCGACGCCGACGCCCTTGGTCAGGTCGGTGAAGACGGTGAGGCCGAATGTGGTGAGGAGGACGAGGACATCGGTGCGCGGGGCGCGGAGCAGGGCGCGGAAGTGGTCGATCTCGGAGATGTTCCATGCGACGACGAGGAGGATGGCGGCGAGCGTGGCGAGGGGGATGTGCTTGGCGAGGGGGGCCAGCCCGAGCATGAAGACCACGATGAACAGCGCGTGCAGGACCCCGGCGATGGGCGTCTTTCCGCCGCTCTTGATGTTCGCCACGGTGCGGGCGATCGCGCCGGTGGCGGGCAGGCCGAAGAAGCACGAAGAGGCAACGTTGGCGACGCCCTGGGCGATGAGTTCCTGGTCGGACCTGTGGCGGTGGCCGGTCATGCCGTCGGCGACAACGGCAGAGAGAAGGCTCTCGATGGCGCAGAGAAGGGCGATCGTGGTGGCGGGGCCGATGAGCTTCTGGATCAACTCGACGCTGAAGGCGGGCAGGTGTGGCGGAGGCAGACTCGATGGGATCCCGCCGAATCGCGTACCGATGGTCTGAACCACGGGCTCGGCCCCCTGCGACCACCCGAGAAGGGCGACAAGGCCGGATGACACAGCGACGGCGACGATGGCGCCGGGAATTCGGGGGATGAGCCGGCGCATCGCGATGAGGATGGCCAGGGACATCACGCCTACGGCGATGGTCTGCCAGTGCGAGGTCCCGAGGTTTCCGGCCAGGACTTGAAGCTTGGGGATGAAGTCGGCGGGGACGGAGGCCGGATTGCCGGCGGCGTCGGTGATGGTGAGGCCGAAGAAGTCCTTGACCTGGCTGGCGGCGATGGTGACGGCGATTCCGGCGGTGAACCCGGTGGTGACGGGGTAGGGGATGAACTTGATGAGGGCGCCGAAGCGGAAGAGCCCCATGAGGATGACGATCACGCCGGCCATGACCGTCGCGGTGGCGAGGCCCTCGTAGCCGTACTGGCTGGCGACGCCGTAAACGATCGGGATGAACGCGGCGGTCGGCCCGCCGATCTGCAGGCGGCTTCCGCCGAGGGCGGAGATCAGGAAACCGGCGACGACGGCCGTGTACAAGCCGAGCGCGGGCGGGGAGAGCCCCAGACTCGGGTACCGCTGCTGAAGATCGTGCGCCACATCAATGGGGATCGAGGCGATGCCCAGCGCCATCGCGAGCGGGAGCGCGATGATCGCGACGGTGAGCCCCGCGGTCGCATCGCTGAAGAACTTGCGGGTCGAGTAGCCTTCTCGAAGACAGGTGACGAGCTTTGGGGTAAACCGCGAAGGAAAAAGTTTTGACACAAGCCGGGTCCGGGGGTGACTTGCGGGATTGACAACGTTAGTATCGGCAGAGCGGGTGTTCGAGGTCGCCCCTTTGGCTGAGCATGCGGGGGAGCGGCCGGTGGGGCACGGGCCCCGTGAGTTGTTCTCGCGTTTTCACTGACAGCCGGAAGCCTCGGAGCGATCATGCCCAGAGACCGACGCCTTGTAGTCGTGGCGAACCGGCTTCCCGTGGCCAGGAATCGCGCGGGGGAGTGGGAAGTCAGCCCCGGGGGCCTCGTCACGGCGTTGCTTCCGGTCGTCAAGGCCCGGCGCGGGGCGTGGGTCGGCTGGCCGGGATCGACGGACCGGGGTTCGCGGCCATTTCTTGAAGAGCGGGTCCGGATGCGGCCCGTGACGCTGTCGGATGCCGAGGTCCGCGACTACTACCACGGGTTTTCGAATCGGACGCTCTGGCCGCTGTATCACGATGCCATCCGGACGCCCGAGTTTCACCGGCACTGGTGGAGGGCGTATCTGGAGGTGAATCGGAGGTTTGCCCGTGCGGCGGCGAGAACGTCCCGGCCGGGTGACATGGTCTGGGTGCATGATTTTCACCTGCAGCTTGTTCCGGCGATGCTTCGGGAGCTTCGGCCGGACGTGAAGATCGGGTTCTTTCTGCACATTCCGTTTCCGCCGGAGGAACTGTTCGCCTGGCTGCCGTGGCGTAAGCAGGTCCTGGAGGGGTTGCTCGGGGCCGACCTGGTCGGCATGCAGATCGCGTCGGACGCGAGGAACTTCTCGCGCCTGGCGAGGGAGTTTGCGGGTGCGGAGGGGACGGACACGGAGTTGTACATCGGTCGCCGGAAAGTCCGGATCGGGTCGTTCCCAATTTCCATTGACTTTGACGAGTTCAACTCGATCGCGGAACATCCGGAGACGATTTCGCGGGCCAAGGAGATTCGCCGGCAGGTCGGGGCCAGTCGGAAGATCGTCCTGTGCGTGGATCGGTTGGACTACACCAAGGGGTTTGATTCGCGGCTGCGGGCGTGGGAGAACATGCTCGAAGAGGGGCACGTGACGGTCAAGAACAACGTGCTGATGCAGGTGGCGGTGCCCAGCCGGGAGTCGGTGCCGGATTACGCGGCGATGCGGGAGCAGGTGGAGCGCACGGTGGGGCGGATCAACGGGGAGTTCAGCCAGCCCGGACAGGTGGCCGTGCATTACTTCCGGCGAAACCTGCCGCGGCATGAGCTCGTGGCGTACTACCGGGCGGCGGATGTGATGCTGGTGTCGCCGCTGCGCGACGGAATGAACCTGGTCGCGAAGGAGTTTGTGGCATCGAGGCCGGATCTGTCGGGCGTGCTCGTGCTCAGCGAGTTTGCCGGCGCGGCGAGGGAGATGCGACGGGCGCTGCTGGTCAACCCGCGGGATATCGATGGGCTGGTGCAGGCGATCAACGGGGCGTTGAAGATGCCGCGGCAGGATGTGCGGCAGCGGATGGCGATTCTGCGGATGGTTGTTCGGCGGCATGATGTGCACGCGTGGGCGGCCGAGTTCCTGGAGGTGTTGAACCGGTGATTGAGCCGAAGCTTCATGAAGAACTCAAGCGGATCGCGGGATCACCGGTGCTGCTGGTGGCGTGCGACTTTGACGGGACCCTGGCGGCCATCGCGCCCACGCCGGGGGAGGCTTGCGCGGATGACGCTTCGATCGCGGCGCTGCGTCGGCTGTCCATGATGGAATCGACGCATGTGGCGGTCGTGACCGGTCGGTCGCGGGCCGACGTGGCGGGGAAGCTGCACGGCTTGACCGGGGTGACGATCGTGGGCGGGCATGGAGCGGAGATGGAGGGTGCGCCGGAGCCCGACCTGGCGATGCTGGATCGTCTGCGGGCGGAGCTCCACCACGTTGGAGAGAAGTACCCCGGTTCGCTTGTCGAGATGAAGCGGAGCGGGGTTGCCGTTCATTACCGTCATGTTGAACCATCGCGGCATGGAGCGATTCGGGACGAGGTGCGCGGCATCGCGGAGGCGATGGGGTGTCCGCTTGTCCGGGATGGGCTTCTGGTGGTGGAGACCGGTGTTGTGGCGGCGGACAAGGGCGTGGCGATGCGATCCCTGACGCAGCGGTTCAATGCCCATGCCGTTCTGTTTGTTGGGGATGATGTCACGGACGAGGATGCGCTTTCGGCGCTCCGTGCGGGCGATGTTGGCGTCCGGGTTGGCAGCGCGGAGAGCATCGCTGAGTACTCGGTGCAGGACCATGCTTGGGTGCGTCTGCTGCTGACGGAGTTGGCCGACAGCCGGGAGACGTTCCTGCGACAGCGGCGGATTACTCCGATTGATGAGCTGGCGCTGCTGTCGGACCAGCGGACCTGTGCGCTGGTGGATGGGGGCGGACGGGTCGTGTGGATGTGCACGCCGCGGATCGACTCGGCCCCGGTGTTCGCATCTCTCCTCGGGGATGAAGGTTCGGGGGTGTTTGAGGTTGTTCCGGAGGATGGACGGCCGGTGGTCCGACGGGCGTACGAGGCAGATACGTTCATGCTTCGGACGGAGTACGACGGGCTGTCCGTGCTGGACTATCTCGACTGTTCGGGCGGGAGGGCCTACCAGCGGGCGGGGCGATCGGACCTGATTCGAGTTGTCGAGGGGCATGGACGTGTACGCATTCGCTTCACGCCACGCATTGACTTCGGGCGGTTGCCCACGCGTCTGCGTCTGCACGAGCACGGGTTGGTCGTGGAAGGGAGCGCGGACCCGATTTCGCTCCGATCCGTAGGCGTGGAGTGGACGATCGAGGAGCACGGGCCGCACCAGTCGGCCACAGCTTCTGTGGCGTTGCAGGGCGAGCCGCTGGTGCTCGAGTTTCGGCTGGGGAGCACGAGCATGCGTGAGGCGCCCGTGCAGGAGAGTTCCCGGCGGGCGGCGACCAGTCACTTCTGGACGGCGTGGGCTCGGCCGCTGCGGGTACCGCCGCTTCATTCCGAACTGGTGAAGCGGAGCGCCCTGGTCATCAAGTCGCTGTGCTACGGGCCGACGGGCGCGATCGCCGCGGCGGCCACGACGAGCCTGCCGGAGCAACTTGGGGGTGTGCGGAACTGGGATTACCGGTTCTGCTGGATTCGGGATGCATGCCTGTCGGCGGCGGCGCTGGTGCGGCTGGGTTCGACAGGGCATGCGATCAAACTGCTGGACTGGTTGAACGGGATCATGGAGGACGTCTCGAATCCGGAGCGGCTGCGACCGATTTACACGGTGAAGGGGGCGGAGTTGGGGCCGGAGGGAGAGGTCCCGGAACTTCGGGGGTATGGGGAGAGCCGGCCGGTGCGCGTGGGGAATGGGGCGGGGCATCAGGTGCAACTGGACGTGTTCGGCGTGGTGGCGGACCTCATCGCGATGCTGGCGGAGGTTGGGGCGCCGCTGACTCCGGAGCATCTGCACCTGCTGGATTCGATGCTTCAAGCGGTGAGTCGGCGGTGGCACGAGCCGGATCACGGAATCTGGGAGATCCGCGGGCCGCTGCGGCACCATGTTCACTCGAAGACGTTGTGCTGGTACGCAGTGTCGAGGGCGTGTCGGGCGAGGGAGATCGTGGGCGAGCGGGTTCGGCCAGAGGATGTGGAACTGGCTGGAAGGATCCGGGAGGACATTCTGGCGAGAGGGGTCGAGGAGCGGCGCGGGTGCTTTACGGCGGCGTACGGCGATCCGCAGATTGACGCCGCGTGCCTGCTGGTGGGGCTGTTGGGGCTGGTTCCCCCAGAGGATCCGCGGTTTGTGGCGACGGTCCACGAGGTGGAACGGGAGCTTCTGGATCGTGGAACGGTCATGCGGTACAGGGGGGATGACGGCCTGCCGGGCGTGGAGGGCGGGTTCCACCTTTGTACAGGATGGTTGATTGAATCGTTGTTCTTGGTGGGGCGGAGGGCGGATGCACAAGAGCTTCTGGATCGGTACGCGGCGCAGGCGGGGCCGCTGGGGCTGTATTCGGAGGAGCGGGATCCGGTCAGCGGTCGGGCATTGGGGAACTATCCGCAGGCGTATTCGCACTTGGCGTTGATCAATGCGTGTTGTCGGCTGGCGACGTTCTGATCCGACGCTTTTGGCCGTGGACTTTGGGGTGGCGAGGCGTATCCTCTTCCAGTTTGCGCGCAGCGACCCGGGCAGCGGGGCGCGGCGTGCCGCGTTTCGCTATCTTGAACGGAGTTGAGAAAGCCGACCGATGCCCAAACGCACTGACATCAACACCATCCTGGTGATCGGTTCGGGCCCGATTGTGATCGGGCAGGGTTGCGAGTTTGACTATTCGGGGACGCAGGCGTGCAAGGCGCTCAATGCTGAGGGCTATCGCATCGTCCTGGTGAACTCAAACCCGGCGACAATCATGACGGACCCGGCGTTTTCGGATCGGACGTACATCGAGCCGATCACGCCGGAGGCGGTACGGAAGGTCATCAAGAAAGAGAAGGAACGGGGCCCGCGGATTGACGCCATTCTGCCGACGCTGGGCGGGCAGACGGCGCTGAACTGCGCGTGCAAGTTGTGGGATGATGGGACGCTGGCGGAGTTCGGGATTGAGATGATCGGGGCCAACCGCAAGGTGATCCACCGTGCGGAGGACCGGCAGCAGTTCAAGGACATCGTCGAGGGGCTGGGGCTGAAGATGCCCAAGGCCAAGACGGTGAGCACGATTGAGGAGGGGCTGGAGTTTCTAAAGGAGATCGGGCTGCCGGCGATCTGTCGGCCGGCGTTTACGCTGGGCGGAACGGGCGGGGGGATCGCGTACAACATGGACGAGTTCCGCGATCTTCTGGCCCGCGGCCTGGCGGCTTCGATGATCAAGCAGGTGCAGGTCGATCAGAGTGTGATCGGGTGGAAGGAGTACGAGCTCGAAGTTGTTCGTGACAAGAAGGACAACTGCATCATCGTGTGCGGTGTTGAGAACATCGATCCGATGGGCGTGCACACGGGGGATTCGATCACCGTCGCGCCGATCCTGACACTGACGGACAAGGAATACCAGGCGATGCGGGATGCGGCGTTCGCGATCATGCGAGCGGTCGGCGTCGAGACGGGCGGGAGCAACGTGCAGTTCGCGGTGAATCCCGATCCGAAGCCGGGGCCGGACGGAAAGAAGCCGTTTGAGATGGTCGTGGTGGAGATGAATCCCCGCGTGTCGCGGTCTTCGGCGCTGGCATCCAAGGCGACCGGGTTCCCGATCGCCAAGATCGCGGCGAAACTGGCCGTTGGTTATACGCTGGATGAGCTTCGGAACGACATCACGGGGACGACGTCGGCGTGCTTTGAGCCGGCGATTGATTATGTCGTGACGAAAATGCCGCGGTGGACGTTTGAGAAGTTCCCCGAGGCGGATGAAACACTGACCACGCAGATGAAGTCGGTCGGTGAGGCGATGGCGATCGGGCGGACGTTCAAGGAGAGTTTGCAGAAGGTCATCCGGTCGATGGAGGTCAAGCGGTTCGGGCTTGGGCTGGATCGCAACGACAAGTGGCTGGCGGCGATGCGGGCGGTGGAGCGTGAGCAGTTGGTGCTGGATGTGATGGGAAGCCCTGGTGGCGCGCCTCTTCGAGGCGTGTCTGATGCGCACGCTTCGGAGAAGCGTGCCACCACGGAACGTGCCACCAGCAACTCGGGCCTCCGGACGGCCGATGGCCAGCCCATTGAGTGGCCGGTTCCTTGGGAGAAGCTGAGCCGGAAACTCGCGGTGCCGAGTCAGGGGCGGTTCTACTACATCCGGTATGCGTTCAAGATGGGGTGGTCGATCGACAAGGTGCACGAGCTTTCGAAGATCGACCGGTTCTTCCTCGACCAGATCAAGCAGCTTGTGGACTTCGAGGATGTCCTGTGCGAGTACCGGACGCTGGAGGAAGTGCCGCGGGACGTGCTGTTCACGGCCAAGCAGTACGGCTACTCGGATGCGCAGCTGGCGAACCTGTACCTGGGCAGCATCACGAGCGAGACGATCCTGAAGGTGCGCGAGCATCGCAAGAAACTCGGGATCGAGCCCGTGTACAAGATGGTGGACACGTGCGCGGCCGAGTTCGAAGCAGTGACGCCGTACTACTACTCGACGTATGAGAGCAGTTACGCAGTGACGCAGTCACGCAGTGATGCAGCCATGGCCGGGCCTGTTTCACACACTGGCTCTGATGAGATTCGCGTTACGGACAGGGAGAAGGTAATCATACTTGGGGGTGGACCGAATCGAATCGGGCAGGGGATCGAGTTTGATTACTGCTGTTGCCATGCGGCCTTTGCCGCGCGGGAGCTGGGTTTTGAGTCGGTGATGATCAACTCGAACCCGGAGACGGTGTCAACGGATTATGACACATCAGACCTGCTGTTCTTTGAACCTCTGACGCTGGAGGATGTGCTCAACATCACGGAGCGGCTGAACGGGGGTGTGCTGAACGGTTCGGCTGGCGATGGGAAGGTGCTGGGTTTGATCGTGCAGTTCGGCGGGCAGACGCCGCTGAACCTGGCCCACGGTCTTGTCGCGGCGGGCGCGCCGATCATCGGGACTTCTGTCCAGTCGATCGATATCGCGGAGGACCGGGAGCGCTTCGACGCGATCCTGGAGCGGCTCGGCATCAAGCGTCCGCCGAGCGGGATCGCGCGTTCGATCGAAGAGGCGGTCGGGGTGGCGAACAGGATCGGGTATCCCGTGCTGGTGCGTCCGAGTTACGTGCTGGGCGGGCGAGGCATGGAGGTCTGCTCGGACGAGAGGACGCTGCGGAACTACGTCACGACGGCGTTGAAACTGGGGGGCGTGGACGATGCGCCGGTGCTGATCGATCGGTTCCTGGACGGCGCGACCGAGGTTGACGTCGATGTGGTGGCGGACTTTGGAAGTGCGGCGCGCGCCTCGGAGAGGCGCGCTGCCTCGGAGAGGCGCGCTGCCTCGAAGGCATTGATCTGCGGCGTGATGGAGCACATCGAGCACGCGGGCGTTCACTCGGGGGATTCGTCGTGCACGATTCCCCCGTATTCGCTGCCGCGAGATGTGCAGGAGCGGATCCGCGAGATTTCGAGGCAGTTGGCGGAGGCGCTGGCGGTCCGGGGGCTGATGAACGTTCAGATGGCGATCAAGGATGGGGAGGTCTACATCCTCGAGGTCAACCCACGTGCGTCACGGACGGCGCCCTTTGTCTCCAAAGCGACGCATATTTCGTGGCCGTCGGTCGCGGCGAAGGTGATGATGGGCCGGTCGCTGGCGGACATGGGCGTGGAAGAAGTGGACTCGAAACTGGACTCGCGCGGACCGTTCGCGGTCAAGGAATCGGTGTTCCCGTTCAGCAAGTTCCCCGGGGTGGATGTCGTGCTGGGGCCGGAGATGCGGTCGACGGGCGAGGTGATGGGGATGGACGCTTCGTTCCCGGTGGCGTTTGCGAAGGCGCAGATGGCCTCCGGGCCGGAACTGCCACGCCAGGGGGGCGTGTTCCTGTCCGTACGCGAGTCCGATCGTCCGCGGATCGTGGAGCCGGCGCGATCGCTCATGGCGATGGGTTTCACGGTTTACACGACGGAAGGCACGGGCGCGTACCTGAAGAAGCACGGAGTCAATCCGACGGTCCTGCAGAAAATCGCGGCGGGGGCCAGGCCGAACGTGCTCGACCTGATGAGCAATGGCCAGATCGCCCTGATCATCAACACGCCGACGCGGACGGGGTGGCAGACGGATGAAGGAAAGATCCGTGCGACGGCCGTTCGGCTGGGAATTCCCATGATTTCGACCGCCACGGCGGCGATCGCGAGCGTGAAGGCGATCGAGGCGCTGCGGGCGGGGGATTGGGACGTCGCGGCGATCCAGGACTACCTGGAGCAGGCGGGCGCGCGCCCGCGGCCCGTGGTGGTCTCCCGCGCACCGGCTCGAACATGAGCGGCTTGTACCCGGTGTCTTGCGGACTCGGCCCGGCAGCGGGCTTTGTTGTTCGCGCGCTGTGCCTCTGACGGCGTGCGCAGCTTCTCTTGCCTGCGGGAATCTGGTACGCTGCCGATCCAAAGGAGACTTTTCATGGCCAAGTACTCGATCGCGTGGATGCCCGGCGACGGCATCGGGAACGATGTGATGGATGCGGCGCGGCTGGTGCTGGATGCGATGAAGTTCGACGCGGAGTATCGGCCGTGCGACATCGGGTGGGAGTTCTGGTGCAAGGAGGGGAACGCGCTACCGGATCGGACGATCAAGGCGCTGGAGGGAACAACGTGCGGGTTGTTCGGGGCGATCACGAGCAAGCCGCAGGATGAGGCGAAGGAGGAGTTGATCCCGGAGTTGAAGGGGAAGGGCCTCGTGTACTTCAGCCCGATCGTGAAGCTGCGGCAGATGTTCAACCTGCACACGAACATGCGCCCGTGCAAGAGTTATCCGGGAAACCCGCTGAGCTACCGGGGAACACTGATTTCCAACCCGAGCGGCGGCGAGGTGGCCATTGACCAGGTTGTGTTCCGCGAGAACACGGAGGGCAGTTACGGAGGGGTGGAGTTCTACCCGCTGCCGGAGAGCGTGTACCAGGCGCTGTGCCTGAACCCGAAGATGAAGCCCTGGAAGGACAAGGGGCTGGAGAATGTTGCGCTCTCGACACGGATCGTCAGCAAGCAGGGGTGCACGAATATCTGCAAGCAGGCGTTCGAGTATGCGAAGAAGACGGGGCGGAAGCGCGTCACGCTGATCGAAAAGCCCAACGTGCTTCGCGAGACGGGGGGGCTGATGACGCGGATCTTCCGCGAGGTGGCCAAGGGCTACCCGGGCATCTGGGCAGATGAGGCGAACATTGACGCGATCTGCATGTGGATGTTCAAGAACCCGCAGGACTACTCGGTGCTCGTGGCGGAGAACATGTTCGGGGACATCGTGAGCGACCTGTGCGCGGGATTGGTGGGCGGGCTGGGCTTTGCGCCATCGGCGAACATGGGGGACACGTACGCGGTGTTTGAGCCCACGCACGGCTCCGCTCCGAAGTACGCCGGGCAGTACAAGGTCAACCCCATCGCGATGCTGCTGACGGTGAAGATGATGTTCGACTGGCTCAAGGAGGATGACAAGGCCACCCGCCTGGAGGCCGCCATCGCTCGCGTGATCAAGGAAGGCAAGGTCCGGACGTACGACATGGGGGGGAAGTCGAGCACGATGGATGTGGCGAAGGAGATCGCGAAGCACGCGGGGTGAACACCCAGGCAAGAAAGCCACAGATGTCACAGATGCACACGGATGCAGGACTCGCTTCACTCATCAACAGGATCAGTGAGGTCATCATTGGTTGCGCGTTCAGAGTCGGGAACGCGCTGGGGGGCGGTTTTCTTGAGAGGGTGCATGAGAATGCACTGGCGCACGAACTTCGGAAGGCGGGCCTGAGGGTTGACCAACAGGTGCGGCTTGCCGTCTGGTACGATGGTGTCCAAGTGGGAGATTACGTCGCTGACGTGTTGGTTGAGAACCTCGTGCTGGTCGAGATCAAAGCAGCCCGCGCCATTGATGACGCTTTCAAAGCGCAGTGCATCCACTATCTCGCGGCGACCCGATTGCCGGTGTGCTTGCTCCTGAACTTCTCAAGGCGAGTGGAAGTCAAGCGATTTGTTGGCCCTGGCTTTGCTCATCTCTCGCATCTGTGTACATCTGTGACATCTGTGGCTTCCAGTGCTTCTACGCCAATGACCTGGGCCGAGAAGGCTGAATGGGATGAACCATGAAACGAGCCGTGGTGCTTGGTACGGGCATGGTCGGCCAAGTGATGGCCGCGGATCTGGCTTCCGATCCTGGCTTCGCCGTGACCGCCGCCGACTTCAGCGCGGACAACCTCGCGAACGTCGAACGCCGATGTGGTAGCCGCGTCACGACGATCAACGCCGACCTCTCCGATCCTGCGACTCTTCGCCGGATCATCGCCGATGCAGACATCGTCCTCGGCGCTCTGTCCTCACGCATCGCCTTCTCGGCGCTTCGCACGATCCTCGAATCCGGCAAGAACTTCTGCGATATCTCATTCATGGCGGAAGACCCGCTGGAACTTGACGCGCTCGCGAAAAAGCACGGTGTCACGGCCGTTGTTGACTGCGGCGTGGCTCCTGGCATGAGTCATCTCCTCGCGGGTTACGCGGCGTCCCAGCTCTCGGCGTGCGACAACATTGAGATCTACGTCGGCGGGTTGCCGCGTGAGCGGCGGTGGCCCTACGAGTACAAGGCCGCGTTCAGTCCGGCGGATGTGATTGAGGAGTACACACGCCCATCCCGCCTCGTCGAGCACGGCAAGGTCGTTGTTCGCGAGGCCTTGTCGGAGCCGGAGCTCATGGACTTCCCGGGCGTCGGCACGCTCGAGGCCTTCAACACCGATGGCCTGCGCAGTCTTGTCAAGACTCTTCGCGTGCCCTTCATGAAGGAAAAGACGCTCCGCTATCCCGGCCACATCGAGTTGATGCGAGTGCTCCGGGACACCGGGTACTTTTCTGAAGAGCCGATACGGGTCGGCGGGGCGGATGTGCGGCCGCGGGGTGTGACGGCGAAGTTGCTGTTCCCGAAGTGGACGTATGAACCCGGCGAGGAGGACCTGACGGTCATGCGGGTGCTGGGGGACGGCACGAAAGATGGCAGGCGACAGCGCCTGCAGTGGGACCTTTTCGACCTGTACCATCGTGAATCGCAATCAACCAGCATGGCTCGAACCACGGCGTTCCCGTGCGTGATCGTGGCGCGGTTGATCGCGGCGGGAAAGTTGAAGGGACCGGGAGTGTTTACGCCGGAGTTGCTTGCCACGGAGCCGGGCTTGGTGGAGCATGTTCTGGCCGAGCACCGTCGCCGCGGCGTGGAGTATCGCTTTCATGCCCGATCCATGGGTTAGCCCGAGATCCTGATGGAATCGCGCGAACTCCAACCCGATTCGCCCATCGAACTGCACCTTCGAATCCAAGTGCAGCCGGGCAAGCGATTGGCATTCCTTGACTTTCTCGGCGAAGCGGTCCCGGTGTATGAGAGCCCGGGGGGCATACGCGTTCGGTTGCTGGAGGACTTGTCCAACGACCACCGTTTCATCGAGGTCGTGTGCTACGACGATGAATCGGCGTATTGGCAGGATCAGGAGAGAATCGCGCACGATCCGGAAGTGAAGCGATTGCTGGAGCGGTGGCGGGCGCTGCTGGTGCAACCGCCGGAGGTTGAGGTGTACCGTTCGCGGACTGTCTGAGGCGCACCATGACAAACCCATTGGCCCGAGCGATTCTGATCACCTGGCGACGAAACGGCGCGTACGCCCTTCGCCTCGTTGGCGACCTCTCCGGGGCGCAGTTCATTGCGCAACCGGTTCCCGGGCGAATGCTGAACCATCCGGCCTGGGTGCTCTCTCACCTTACGCTCTACACAACCATCGCCGCGGCGATGCTTCGTGAGCAGCCATTTGAAGATCCGGCGGACCATCGATTCGGCGCCAAGTCGGAGCCGCTGTCGGATGCCGGGGCGTATGCGCCGGGTGACGCGCTGATCCAGCAGTATCGTGACGCGCACGAGGCGGCGGAGGCGGCGCTGGTGGGCGTTCGCGAGGGCGTGCTGAGCTCCCCCACTCCTCTCGAGCGCTGGCGGCCGCTGCATCCGACGACGGGCGACATGCTGGTGACGTTGATGGTGAAGCACGAATCGGCGCACCTGGGCCAACTCTCGGCGTGGCGACGAGCGATGGGACTCTCCCGCGTGGCGATGTAGAACTCGCACGCCGCCAGAACCGATCGCGTGTCTCGCTCGTCAGGGCCTCTTGAACAGAGTCAGGAGAAAGCGTGTCGGCTCGACCGCCGAGAGGTGGTGCGGCGCATCGGCGGGCATGACAAGCCAGTCGTGCCCCCGCATATCGCGGACTTCTCCCTGAATTCCGAACTTCAGTCGGCCGTCCAGTATGTGAACCGTGGACACGAAGGGCGCACGGTGCTCGCTGATTTCCTGGCCGGCATCCATGGCGAAGAGGATGACCTTGCCCTCTGGGCGATTTAGAAGGGGTTTGCTGACGGTCGCCCCCGGCACGATGGGGCACGCGGCGAGCAATGCCGCGAACTGGGGGCTTGAGGCGTCAAAGAGGGGGGTGGCCATGCGGGTCTCCTGGCATATGGGGGACGGATGCGAACTCGCGTTTCCGGTAAACTGCGTGTGGACGAGCGCACGCTCGCGCATTGAAAGGAAGCGAATGGCCGGCAAGTCTCCCGTCGATTCGAACAAGAGGTACTTGTCTCACACGCTGGCCGAATGGGCGTGCGGCCTTCGGTATGAGCACCTGTCCCGCGAGGCTATCCACAAGGCCAAGCTGTTCTGGTTCGACTCGATGGGGTGCGCCCTGGGCGGCTCGCAGCAGGAAGATGCCCACATTCTGCTCGCCCATTACCGGGACATGGGCGGCGCGGGGAAGTGCACCACGTTTGTTTCCGGTTTCAAGACCAACCCCGTCGATGCGGCGTTTCTCAACGACCACATGATTCGCGCCATGGACTACAACGATATCTACTGGAAGGCGGACCCGTGCCATCCGTCGGACATCATCGCGGGGCCGCTGGCGCTGTGCGAACACTTGGGGCTGTCCGGCAAGGACCTGATCCTGGCGACGGTCATCGCGTACGAAGTGGAGATGCGCCTGTGCGAGTTTGGGATTCCCGGCATTCGTGAGTACGGGTGGCACCATGCGACGCTGACTGCTTTTGCCGCGCCGATCGCCGCGGGGCGGGTGCTGAATCTCACCGTCGATCAGATGGTGCAGGCGATCGGCATTTCCGCGAGCCGGACCTTCACGCCCGGCGCTGTTACGGCGGGCAAGTTGACCAACATGAAGAACACGGTGGACCCGTGGGCGACGCGGATGGGCGTGGAGTCGGCGCTGCTGGCGAAACGGGGCTACTCCGGGCCGGAGCACATGATCGACGGCAAGGAGGGGCTCTACGCGGTGTTCTCGCATGTCCATCCGCCCGCAAGCAAGGGCGAGGCGGCGCGGTTTGATACCGAGAAACTGATCGGCGGCCTTCCCCGGTCCGGCGCGGATCATTACAAGATCATCGACTGCGGGATGAAGAGTTTCCCGATCGAAGCGCTGAGCCATGCGCCGCTGACTGCGATGATGAAGTGCGTGAAGGAGAACGGGATCAAGGCCGCGGACGTGGCGGAAATCAAGGTCGAGGTGATCGCCCGCGCGGCGGACATTCTCGGCGATCCGCACAAGTACCGCCCCGACAGCAAGGAGACCGCGGACCACTCGCTGCCCTACTGCATGGCGGTGGGCCTGGTTGACGGGATGGTGACGCCGTTGCAGTTCAAGGAAGAGCGGGTGATGGACAAGTCCCTCATCCCGGTGATGGACAAGGTGAAAGTCGTGGCGAACTCGGAGTTCGAGGCCCTGTTCCCCAAGTTCCAGCCAAGCCGCGTCACGATCACCACGACCAGCGGAAAGTCCTCCTCGGTGCGTGTCGATGTGCCCAAGGGCGACCCGAGGGATCCGATGACGGAGGAAGAGATCAGCGTGAAGTTTCACGCGCTCGGGGATGAAGTGCTGGGCCGGCATCGGTGTGACTCGCTCGCCCGAGCCATCATGAACCTGGACGGCTTGTCGAACGTCGGACAACTCACGGAACTGACCGTCAGGTCGTGACGGGGGTTTTGAGCCGCTCGCCCCTCCAACTGCTGCGCCGCCGCAGGGCCGTCATGGTGACACCGTCGCCCGGGCCGGCATGCGCCGGAACACGGACTGCCCCTCGACCGGCTCAAACCTTGCCTGGAAGAAGCGAAGGTACCGGGGCTCGCTGGTCATGCGAAGCCCGACCACTTCCTCCGCTCGATCGCGCAGGTCGATCACCGACTCCGCCGTTACATCCATGTGCGCCTGCGTGTAGACGCGGCGCGGGATGGTCAATCGGATCAGTTCGAGTTCGGGAAAGATATTCTCTCCCGTGTCGGGGTCGCGCCCGGCGGAGACGGCGCCCCGTTCCATCGCCCGAACGCCCGAGTCGATGTAGAGGGCGCACGTGAGCGATTGGGCCGGGAACTGGTCGCGTGGAAGGTGCGGGAGGAACCTGGCGGCGTCGATGAAGATGCCGTGGCCCCCGACGGGCCTGACGATGGGCACACCGGCCTTGATGAGCAGGTTGCCCAGGTATTCGACCTGGCCGATGCGGGCTCGGATGTGGTCGATCTGCACGGACTCGCGGATGCCGATGGCCATGGCTTCCATGTCGCGCCCCGCAAGACCGCCGTACGTATGGAGCCCTTCGAAGAGGACGACCTGGTTGCGGGCCTCCTCGGCAAGGGCGTCGTCGTTCAGGCAGAGGAACCCGCCGATGTTCACGAGGGCGTCCTTCTTCGCGGAGCACGTGCAGCCGTCCGTCAGGGAGCAGATCTCGAGGAGGATGTCCTCGATGGATCGATCCGACTGTCCGGGCTCTCGCATCTTGATGAAGTACGCGTTCTCGACGGCGCGGGTGGCGTCGAGATAGATCGGAATGTCATGCCGTTGGCAGATCTCCCGCACGGCGCGGACGTTGGCAAGGCTGATCGGCTGGCCCCCCGCCATGTTCACGTTGCATTGCAGGCAGAAGTACGCGATCCTTCCGGCTCCATACGACTCAATCGCGTTCGCGAGCTTCTTGATATCGACGTTGCCCTTGAACGGCGACAGGTCGTCCGGGTCGTTGGCCTCATCGCAGATCACATCCACGAAGCGGCCACCCGCCAGTTCCTGGTGAGCCCGGGTCGTCGTGAAGTACATGTTGCCGAGAACGACCTGCCCCGGCTTGATGCACAGTCGGCTGAGAAGGTGCTCGGCCCCGCGGCCCTGGTGGGTGGGAATCAGGTGCTTGTATCCGTACACATCGCGCACCGCCCGCTCCAGGCGGTAGTAGTTCGCGCTCCCGGCGTAGGCCTCATCGCCGAGCATCATCCCGGCCCACTGCCGGTCGCTCATGGCTGATGTGCCCGAATCGGTCAGCAAGTCGATGTAGACGTCCTCGCTCCGAAGGAGGAACGTGTTGTATCCTGCCTCCCGAATGGCCGACTCCCGCTCGGCGCGGGTGGTCATCCGGAGGTGTTCGACCATCTTGATCTTGAAGGGTTCAGCCCAGGATCGACGGATCATCTGTGTTTCGCTCCGGAACGGGTGAGGGTGCCGAATACTGGATCGTCATGTCGATATTATCAGTGAGCGTCTCGGCGGCCCGCCTCCGCTCCTCAGGGAGATTTCCCCGAATGAACGAACTTCATCGCATGAGCGCCTGGTTCGCCGGTCCCAAGGCCGAGAATGGCGACTGGTTCGCCGACACGCTCCGACGCATCGCCGATGACTACTACGCGTGGCGGCGCAACTACTTCCCCGAGGACGGCGTGGTGGTCACTTCATCCCTGCGCCGCGAGAACGAGGACTTCACGGACAGGTTCCAGGATCGCCTGATCGAGTTGCTCGGCCGGCTCAAGGCCGATGTGCCGTTCCAGAGCCCCCGGTACGCCGCGCACATGCTCGCGGAGCAGACCCTGCCGAGCATCGCGGGCTACTTCGCCGCGATGCTCTACAACCCGAACAACATCACGGCGGATGTGGCGCCGGTGACGGTTCGCCTGGAGCACCAGGCGGGGCAGATGCTGTGCCGGATGATCGGGTACGGCGGGGATTCCTGGGCGCACCTGACCAGCGGCGGTACCGTGGCCAATCTCGAAGCCTTGTGGGTGGCCCGGACCGTTCGCTACCTCCCGTTCGTCCTTCGCGACATGCGGCGCGAGGTGGGCCTTCCGCCCCTTCCCTGGCTGGATGAACCCTCTCAACTGCTCGGGCTCTCGCCCGGCACCGTGCTGACAGCGCTTGAAACCACGTTCCGAGAGGCCACGGCCGCATTCGGCCCCAGTTCGGCGCGCCGGCTGATCAACGCGTATGTCCGATCCGAGTGGAATCCCGTCGAGAATGGGTTGGCGGCGGTGTGCGCCCGGGCCGGGTCGAGCCCTGTGCTCCTTGCGCCCGAGACCCACCACTACTGCTTCGAGAAGGCGCTCGATGTGCTTGGGCTTGGACGGCGCGCGCTCGTTCCAGTCCGCGTCGACTCCCGGTTCCGCATGCGTCCTGACGATCTTGAGGCCACGCTTGATCGGGTGGAGGCGGAAGGCCGTCATGTGCTGGCCGTGGTGGCGGTCGTTGGCTCCACGGAGGAAGGCTCGGTCGATCCGGTTGATGCGATTGTCGACCTGAGGGCGCGGCGGGAGCGGGCCGGGAAGTCCTCGTTCTGGCTCCACGCCGATGGCGCCTACGGAGGTTACCTGCGGACGGTCACGATCCCGGATCGCATCGGCCTTGGTGGGGCGCGGGTGACTGTCCAAATCGCGGGAGTCGAGAGGGACATATCGATGCAACTTCCTGAGCATGATGAGTGCCGCGCCCTCGAGGCCCTTCCGCACGCCGATTCCGTCACGATCGATCCGCACAAGCTCGGGTACATTCCATATCCGGCTGGCGCCGTCTGCTTCCGATCCGACCTCATCAAGCCAATCACACGCCAGGATGCGCCGTACCTCGATGATGCGGCGTTCGATCTGGACGCCGATCGACGCAGCGGTTCCATCGGGCTTTATGTGCTGGAGGGCAGCAAGCCCGGTGCCGCCGCCGCGGCGGTCTGGCTGAGCCACTCGCTCATACCGTTGGACACATCGGGCCATGGGCTGCTGATTCGAGAGACGATCCGCAACGCGTGCGAGCTTCACGGGCTTCTTGAAAGCTACCCGGAACTGGCGAGCAACCCCGCCGCGAAAGCCGTCTGCCTGTGCCCGCCTGGCTCAAACATCGTGTGCTATGCCTTCCGGCCTCGCGAGCCGGGCGCCAGCCTGGAGCAGATCAACGCGCTCAACCGGGAGATCCACGATCGCTTCAGCATCGGCTCCGGCGACCGCGTGTACGACCAGAGTTTCTTCGTCAGTCGGACGACACTCTCGCCGCGGCAGTACTCGCTTGATACCGTCGGCGGCTTTCTCGATCGGCTGGGAGTATCGCATGGGGAATATGCCGCCACCGGGGTGTTCCTGCTGCGTTCGGTCCTGATGAACCCGTGGTACAGCCTGAGCAAGCAGCGTGGGCGGTACTTCCTGAGTGAAATGGTTGAGGAACTGTACCGAGTCGCCGGGGACATCCTCGGAAAGGCGTTCGGCAGCGAGCGTCGATGAACCGTCGCGCCTACACGGCTGGTGCAGATGCATTCGTCGCGATGCAGATCGAGCGGTTGATCTGGGAGAACAGCGCATCCGAAGCCGCTTCGTACTCTGACTTCCCTTCACCTTGGATACCCAGGTCGTTCCAAGAGCCCATGCCGCCAAACACCCATGCGTGCTGGCACGCGGCGAGCAGGCGTGTTGCTTCGTCCGGGAGCGCTCCGGGCGGGGCCACGTCGGTGTGAAACGGGTCCGGCGCCGGACGGGATCGATCAAGACAGGCGAAGGCGCGATCGAAGCATGCGACAAAGCCATCCAGGGAGCGCCGTGATGCGAACGCCCGAGCCCGCTCGACGGCGCTTCTCAACGCTTGAGCCGCTTCGGCCACGGGCGCGGTCAGCTCCGAGAGTTGTTCCGCTTCCATCGGGTATGACTCCACGACGCGGGCGTAGTGAACCTGCCAGATGCGGCGATCGGCGGCCTTCGGGTCGCCCATGCGCCACCATCCCTCCCAGCAGTCGAACTCGCCGCGGTCCAGGCACACGAACCAATGACCTCCGCCGCCGACGAAAGCGGACGACATTCGGTCGGACAGACGAGCATCACCACTGGGTTCCCACGCCAGCAATGCCCGGCGTACACCGGTGAGCGATCGCAACCATTCGTCCGCGCCGTTGGCGGCTACATGCCAGTCCGGGCTTTCGTGGGCGGGGTTGGGCGGGTCCGTCTTGTAAAGGAACTTGACGAACTCACAGTACGTTGTGCTTGCGTTGTCGAACGCCGGCGTTGGAAATGATCGGAGCCGGGCGTTGATGTGCAGCACAAGAGATGAAGAGAGAGCCGCCTGTCCGACCATGGCAGTCAGTGTACCCAACTATCATCTCAGCATGGAGCCGATGCGGACCTACCACTACCTCTGCCGCGCCAGGTCGCAGGTCTTTGACTGGGTTCGCCCGCTGGATTGTGAGAAGTGGACACGGGAGTTCCCGATTGGACTTGGCACGCTGGGCCGCACGCTCACGCACATATGCATCTGCGAGTGGTACTACATCGCACGAATGAAGGGCGAGGTTGTTCCGCCCTACGCCCAGTGGCCGATTCACGATGAAGCCCCGCCCCCGTTTTCGGAGTTGGAGCCGGTCTGGCTCCGGCAGGCGGAAGCGACCAAAGCCGTGTTGGCCGCGACGCAGGACTGGCCATGCCCGGTGACATATGCGGTCACGACGGACGCGGGCCAGCGTCTCGATGTGTCGGCCTCCAAGCAGGACATCTTCACGCAACTGGTGCTGCACGAGGTGCACCACCGCGCGCAAGCGATGAACATGCTGCGTCAGCTTGGCGTCGCTCTCCGTGATATTGATTACAACGAACTGATGTACAGCCGCAGGCCCGCATCCTCCGCACGTTGACTTGCCTCGGTGCGGCCGCTCGCACCCCGGGCAAGCCTTCGTGAGCACGAGCCTGCTACGCGTGGATTCCCACGCACCGACGGATTCTTGTGAGCGTGCTTTCCTTCCCGAGCACGGCGAGCGTCTCGCCCAGGCCCGGGCTCACGCCCGTTCCGGTCACCGCGACGCGAAGCGGCTGGGCAATCCCGCCGGGATTGGGCATGCCCTTCTCGCGGGCGAAGGCTTCGATCTGCGATGTGATCGCGGCGGGCGACCAGTCCGCCAGCCCTTCGAGCCGGGGCGTGAACTCGCGGAGCAACGCCAACCCGGCCCGGTTGTTCGCGAGCAGTTGCTTCTCCGCCGCCGCCAGGTCGAACGGGTACTCCGCATCGCCGACGAGGGCGAAGCCGATCGGCCGAACGGCGTCACGCAGCGTCTTGGCCCGCGGTTTCACCGCGTGCACCAGGAGCATCGCGCGAGCCCGGGACGCCGGAGTTTCATCCGGCATCACCTTCGCGCGAAGCGACGGCTCGTACTGCGCCATCCAGTCCAGCCAGCGCCGAAGAAACTCGTCATCCGGCATCGCGGCGATGCAATCGGCGTTGAAGGACAGGAGTTTGACCCGATCGAACTTCGCCGCCCCCTTGTTGATTCGTTCAAGAGAGAAGTGTTGCGCGATGAAGGGGAGATCAAACTTCTCAAGGTCCTTGCCGTCCGCCGACTTCATGCCCGGGTTCCACCCGAGCAGCGCCAGGAAGTTGATCAGCGCTTCGGGAAGGTACCCGGCACGGCGGAAGTCATCGACCTCGATCTCGGGCAAGGCGATCTTGTAGAAGGCGGCCAGCCGCTCGGCGACATCCAGGGAGTCGTTCTCCGCCGCGAGAAACTGGTTCAACAGCGCTGCATCAATCCCGGCTGAAGCAGCGATGGACTGGGGGGTCAGGGTCTTGTCCTTCGCGAGGGAGTCCTTGGTCGCTTTCCGGGCCGCCTTGGCCTTGTCGCGTTTGCTCATCTTTGAGCCGTCCATGTTGCAGATCAGAGGCATGTGCCCGTAGACAGGGGTTCGGAATCCCAGTGCCTTCTGCATCGCGACATGCCGGGGTGTGTTGGCCAGGTGTTCCTGCGCACGGAGCACGTGCGTCACGCCCATGAGTTCATCGTCGACAACAACCGCGAAGTGGTAGGTCGGGAACCCGTCCGCCTTGCGGATGACAAGGTCGTCGAGTTCGCCCGCGGCGATCCTGACATCGCCGAGAATCTCATCGTGGACGGTGATCTCCTCGTTCGGCGCGACGAATCGGACGACGTGGGTCTCTCCCCGTGCGGCGCGGGCCCAGCGGTCCGCGGCGTACTGCCCGGGGACGACGTCCGCGGGGCGCTCGTAGCGGTATGTCTGCTTCGCGGCGACAGCCGACTTGCGCCTCGCTTCAAGCTCCTCGGATGTCTCATAGGCGGGGTAGGCCCGGCCCATTTGGGCCAGCCGCTCCACCTGCTCGTTGTACAGCTTCATTCGCTGGGCCTGAAAGTACGGCCCTACCGGGCGCGAACCGCCACCGATGACACGCCCCCCCACCGTCAATGTCGGACCATCATCCCATTCAAGCCCGAGCCAGGCCAGGTCTTCAAGGATGCCCCGGGCGGACTCTTCGCTGGACCGCGCCTGGTCGGTGTCTTCGATCCGGATCATGAACCGACCGGAGTTCTTGCGAGCAAACGCCCAGCAGAACAGGGCGGTTCTGGCCCCGCCGACGTGCAAATGACCTGTCGGGCTCGGGGCAAATCGTGTAACGAGAGGCGTTGGCATGGGGCCAGTGTATGAACCGTTCAGACGGTCCCATACACCAACCTTCCATCAAGGGGGGACAACCGGGGCAGCATTGTCGTACACTGGTCTGATCGGGCCGCGGCCACCCATGCCCGGCCCATGGAGGCACGCTATGTCTGTACGTAACCCAGCGGACATCCGCAACATCGCCCTCGTCGGTCACAGCTATTCCGGCAAGACCACGCTCGTCGAACGGCTGCTCTTCACCGTAAGCCAGACGCCCAACTCCGGCCATCACATGAAGCGCATGGGCACCGTCGAGGAAGGCAACACCGTCGGCGACTACCTCGACACCGAGAAGCACCACAAGCACTCGCTTCAGTCCAAGCTCTTCCACTTCAACTTTCACAACCACCACGTCAACCTGGTCGATACGCCGGGCCTGGCGGACTTCGTCGGGCACGCCATCGCGGTCATGCCGGCGGTCGAAACCGTTGCCGTGGTCGTCGATGCCGCCAAGGGGATTGAAAGCGTGACACGCCGGCTGATGAACATCGCCGCGGATCGCAAGATCCCGCGCATGATCATCGTGAACAAGATCGATGCCCACGACATCGACCTGGAATCGCTGGTTGCGAGGATCCGCGAGCAGTTCGGCACGATCTGCCTGCCGATCAACCTCCCCGCCGAGGGGGGCAAGAAGATCATCAATGTGTTCGACCATGACGGGACGGACGCGGAAGGCGATGCGACCGACTTCTCCTCGGTCAAGGAGGCCCACAAGGCCATCATCGAGCAGATCGTTGAGGTCGAAGAACGCCTCATGGAGCAGTACCTGGAGAAGGGGGAGTCCTTTGATGCGGGCGAGCTCCACGCCGCGTTCGAGAAGTGCCTTGGCGAAGGCCACCTGGTTCCGATCTGCTTCGTGTCGGCCAAGACGGGTGTCGGCGCGGAGGATCTTCTGCACATCATCGCGGACCTGTGCCCGTCGCCGACGGAGGTGAACCCGCCGGAGTTTCTGTACCGCCCCGTTTCGCCCTCCGGCCAACCCGCGGAAGAAGAGATCGAGTTCAACCCGGCCCCGGACCCTGCTGCCAAGACCATCGCCCACGTGTTCAAGGTCACGGCCGATCCGTTCGTTGGCAAACTGGCGTTCTTCCGGGTTCACTCGGGCGTCGTCCGCCACAAGGCCGACCTGTTCCTGAACGACATCAAGAAGCCGCTGCGCATCGGGCATCTCTTCAAACTTCAGGGCAAGGACCATGTGGAGGTTCAGGAACTCGGGCCCGGCGATATCGGCGCCGTCGCCAAGATCGATGAGCTTCACTTCAACGGGGTTCTTCACGACAGCCACGAGCACGACAGCGTGCACCTGACGCCGCTGGCCCTGCCCAAACCGATGTTCGGCCTGGCCGTTGAGCTCAAGAACCACGCCGATGAAACCAAGTTCGCCAGTGCCTGTGCCAAGCTTCAGGAGGATGACCCGTGCTTCAAGGTCGATCGCGTCGCCGCGACAAAACAGACCGTGATGCGCGGGCTTGGCGAGCTGCACCTGCGCGTGATACTCGAACGCCTCAAGGCCGCGTACAACATCGAGCTGCTCACCAGCACGCCCAAGACGGCCTATAAGGAGACCATCACGGCCAAGGCCGACGGCCACCACCGCCACAAGAAGCAGACCGGCGGCGCCGGCCAGTTCGGCGAGGTCTACCTCCGTGTCGAGCCGCTCCCGCCGGATCATCCGGAGGGCTTTGAGTTCGTTTCCGAGGTCGTCGGCGGTTCGGTGCCTCGCCAGTATTGGCCCGCGGTCGAGAAAGGCGTGCGGCAGGTCATGGCCGACGGCGCCATCGCCGGATTCCCGATGACCGGGGTTCGCGTCGCGCTTTACGACGGCAAGTACCACGATGTGGACAGCAAGGAAGTCGCGTTTGTCACGGCGGGCAAGCGTGCGTTCATCGACGCGGTCCAGAAGGCCCGGCCCAAGCTTCTCGAGCCCTATGTCACCGTGGAGATCACGGCGCCCAGCAAGTACCTGGGCGACATCGCCGGCCACATGTCCACCAAGCGGGGGCGCGTACAGGACACCCAGATGGTCGGCGCGGATTCGTGCATCGTTCGCGCCATCGCCCCGCTCGGCGAGCTTCAGAACTACGCCAACGAGCTCAAGAGCATGACGGGCGGCGCCGGCTCCTTCGGGATGGACTACAGCCACGATGAGCACACGCCGCCTCATCTCCAGGCCGAAGTCGTGGCCGCCTTCAAGCCCAAAGCTGAGGAGGATTGATCCGCGCCATGTCCGCCGTGCTGTTGGCTTCGATGAAGGACGACCGCCCGATCGCCGGAACGCTCGCATGAAGAAGCGCCGACCCTATGCCTTTCTTCTCGTCGTCGTTCTGCTGTTGGCGTTCGGCACGGTGTTCTACATCGCGATCGAGCGGCTGACGCGGGAGGTCAGTCCGGTGTCCAAGAGCGGCCCCGGCACGGCCACGTCGCGGCAAACCGCTTCCGCGGCCGTGCTGCGCAAGGCCATTGAGGATGGCGACATTGCCGCGATCAAGGCGGAGCTTGCTCGCTCCGGTGGCGACATCAATGGCCAGTTCTACCTTCTCGAAGTCGGACGGCGTCAGGTGTCGCTCCTGACCTACGCCGCGATGCAGGGCAGTTCGCAGACCATCAAGGCCCTGATCGAAGCGGGGGCACGACCGGAAGCCGCCTCCGATGACTGGGGAACTCCGCTGATGATGGCCGCGGCCAAGGGTGACCTGGCGAGCATGTCCGAGCTGATCAAGGCGGGCGCCAAGGTGAACGAGCGGAACCGCTGGGGCGAATCGGCGCTGTTCATGGCGGTTCGCTTCGGCAGTCCGGACAAGGTGCGTTTGCTGCTCGATTCCGGGGCCTCCGTCCGCCTGGCCGACAACGAGGGCAACTCCGTGCTCGCGGCTGCGGCCGGTGGCGAGGCGCCGCCTGAGATTCTGCGGATGCTGCTCGACGCCGGCGCGGACCCCGATACGGCGAACCGGGACGGCGTCACCCCGTTGATGATCGCCGCCAAGCTGGGGGATGCCGACAAGTGCATTCTTTTGCTCAGCGCGGGTGCGAGCACGACCCTCAAGGATGGCAATGGTTGGACCGCGCTGGATTGGGCGCGGCAGCGAAGCGATGCGGCCGGCGAGCGTTGTGCTGAAGTGCTTGTTCAGGCCGACCGCTGAAGGAACACGGAATGAGTACGCCACCCTCCGCTCCACGCCTGGCCTATCTCGCGGTCATGCTCGTCGCCGCGGGCTTTCTCCTGCTGTACCTGTTCCGGAGCGGGAACCCGCCAAGGCCGGCGCAGGCCGATGGGGTGAGCCAGAGCTCCGTTGACCTTGAGTCCGTCTTGAGCACGGGCGATGCTGCGGCGATCCGGGGCGCTCTCCGCCCGGGGCTTGACCTCAACTCACCCATGATGAAGGGGACGTACCGCGGATTGAGCCCGCTGCACATTGTTGTCACTCGCGCCCTTGCCGATGCCATTGCGCCGCTGATCCAGGCGGGCGCGGACCCGGATGCCCGCACCGCCGACGGCACGACCGCACTGATGATCGCCGCGGTCCAGGAGTCCACCCCCGCGCTCAGCGAACTTCTCACCGGCGGAGCATCCCCTGATGTTCGTGACTCCTATGGGCGCTCGGCGCTCATGCTCGCCGCCCGAGCGGGCAAGTCGCGGTCGGTGGAATCGCTGATTTCCGCGGGGGCGGATGTGAGAACCGTGGATGGCACAGGCGCGACGGCCCTTTGGCATTCCGCGGGGGTTCCCGGCAACGACGAGGTCATCCGCCGTCTTCTGGCGGCCGGCGCTGAGCTGGATGTTGCGGATTCCCAAGGCGTTACGCCGCTCATGCGATCGGCGGAACTCGCCGACACCTCGCAGGTCATTCTCCTGCTGGACCTGGGCGCGGCCGCCGGCTCAAGGAGTCGCGATGGGCGCTCGGCGCTCGATCGCGCCCGAGTCCGAACCGACAAGCACGGCCTCGAGATCGCCGCGATTCTTGAGCAAGCCGGGCGATGACGGAAACTCCCCGCTCGCGACTCCCAATCTCCTCTCCATCCCCCCACCATCACGGTCCGCTCTTGGCGCTTCACGGCTGGTACCCTGTCTCCCGCGGAACTCGAGGAACCCCATGCCCCAGATCACGCTCGCTATCGTCGGTGCCCTGTCCATCGGTCAGGTTGATGTCAGCCCTCACGCGGGGATGCTTCGCTACCCGGACGTCAGTGCCACGCAAATTGCATTCCTGTACGCGGGAGACATCTGGCTCGCCCCGCGGACGGGTGGTCAAGCGACGAGGCTGACCACGGCACCCGGTTCGGAAGCTTTCCCCCGGTTCAGCCCGGACGGCAAGACGATCGCCTTCCTCGGAAACTACGAGGGCAATCGTGACCTGTACACCATCCCTGTCGCCGGCGGCGTGGCCAACCGAGTGACATACCACCCCGGCGCGGAAGTGCTGTCCGACTGGACTTCCGATGGCCGGCTGATCTTCAGCCTTTCAGGTCTTGCCGGGCTTCGGCGCCAGGCCGAGTTGCTGACGGTTCCCGCGTCCGGCGGCCATGCCACGCACCTTCCCGTTCCGTACGGAGCCAACGGGGTCATCAACCAGGATGGCACGTGGCTCGCCTACACCCCCCACTCCACCGACAACCGCACATGGAAGAGGTATCGCGGCGGGATGGCCACCGACATCTGGCTGTTCAACCTGAAGACCGGTGAGTCGAAGCAGATCACGGACTGGGAAGGCACCGACACGCTGCCCATGTGGCACGGGGCCAAGGTGTACTACCTCTCCGACCAGGGACCGGAGCACCGTCTCAACATCTGGGTGTACGACACCACAAACGGCGCCCGTCGCCAGGTCACCTCGCTCAAGGACTTCGACGTCAAGTGGCCATCGATCGGCCCGGGGCCTTCCGGCGGCGGGGAGATCGTGTACCAATACGGGTCGGGGCTGTTCCTGCATGACCTGACCAATGACCGATCGACCCAGGTCACGGTCACAATTCCGGGCGACCGCCCCGCGATTCGCACCCGCCAGGTGGACACCTCCGGCTCGATCTCGGGCTGGGGCATTTCTCCTTCGGCCAAGCGCGTCGCGGTCGAAGCCAGGGGTGATCTCTGGTCCCTCCCGGCAGAGAACGGCACGCCGCGAAGCCTGACGCGGACGAGCGGCGTGGCCGAGCGGATGCCGAGCTGGAGCCCGGACGGCAAGTGGATCGCCTACTTCTCCGACGCGACTGGCGAGTACGAACTGTACATCACCCAGTCCGACGGCTTGGGCGAAACGCGGCAACTAACCCGCCCCGGCGCCGCGCCCGCGGCGTTCCGCTACAACCCAACCTGGTCTCCCGATTCCAAGCACATTTATTTCACGGACAAGGCGGGCGGAATGTACCTCCACACGCTCGCCGCGGACGGCACTTCCGATGGCGTCACCAAGCTCATCGACACCGACCCATGGGGCGGTCAGACCGGTATCAGTTGGTCGCACGACAGCAAGTGGCTGACGTACGCGTACCAGCTCAAGGATCGGATGCAGTCAGCCCTGTTCATCTACGGCGTCGAGTCGGGAGAACGCAGGCAAGTCACACAGGGAATGTTCGAGGACACGAATCCCACATTCGATCGCAAGGGTGACTACCTGTTCTTTGTCAGCAAGCGCACGTTCAGCCCGACCTATTCCGATCTGGACACATCGTTCATTTACAACGGTTCGCAGGTCCTGCTGGCTGTTCCGCTTCGCGCGGACATTTCATCGCCCTGGGCGCCCAAGTCCGACGAGGAAGACTGGTCCAAGTCGAAGAAGGATGACAAGAAGGACAGCGCCAAGGAAGAGAAGAAGGATGACTCGAAGGCCGGTGAGAAGAAAGAGGCCGCCATCGAAGATGAAGTGTCGGGTACGTGGGACGCACGCGCGACCGGCCCGGATCCGCTCCCGCCCGACGGCCTGCCCTTCACGCTCCGCCTGACTCTGGCCAAGGACAACACGGTCTCGGGCGAACTGAACTCCCCTCTGTTCTCCGGCGCCCTCAAGGGCAGGTACGACCCGGCGGGCAAGTCGCTCTCCCTCCAGATGGATGTGGACGGCGCCTTTGTTGAGATTACCCTCACCGTATCGGATGGGACCCTGAAGGGCTCCGCGGCCGTCAACGGCCAGAACTACCCCATCACCGCGCGCAAGGCCGGCGCCGCCAAGGACGACAAAGCCTCGGACAAGCCCAAGGAAGATAAGAAGGATGACAAGAAGCCGATCGTCATCGACTTTGAAGGCTTCGAGCAGCGTGCTATCCAGATACCCGTGCGTTCCGGCGCTTTCGGCGGTCTGGCTGTCAACGACAAGAACCAGCTCATCTTCGTTCGCCGGTCGGTCGGCGGCGATGGCGAGGGCGGCATCAAGCTCTTCGACCTTACCGATGACAAGCGCGAGGAGAAGTCGATCACCGGCGGCGGCGGGTTCGACATTACGCCAGATGGCAAAAAGCTCCTCGTCCCTCGCGGCAACTCGGCTGTGATCGTCGACGCTTCGGCCGGCGCCACAGGGAAGAACGTGGTCACCTCTGGCATGACCGCCCGCATCGAGCCTCGCGACGAGTGGAAGCAACTCTTCCACGAGGCCTGGCGCATTCAGCGCGACTTCTTCTACGACCCGGGCATGCACGGCGTGAACTGGCCGGCCGTGCGCGAGCAATATGCAAAGATGCTCGATGATGCCTCCAGCCGCGAGGACATTTCTTACATCATCAGCGAGATGATCTCCGAGCTCAATGTCGGCCACGCCTACTACTCGGGGGGCGATGTTGAGAGCGGGCCAAACGTTTCGGTCGGGCTGCTCGGCTGCGACTTCGAGCTTGTGCCCGCCACGGACACCACGCCCGCCGCGTACCGCATTTCACGCATCATCCGCGGCGGACCATGGGACTCGGACGCCAAGGGCCCTCTTTCGCAGCCGGGGGTGAAGGTCAAAGTCGGCGATTTCCTGCTGGCCGTCAATGGCGTGCCGGTGGACGCCTCGCGGAGCATCTACGCCGCGTTCCAGGGCCTCGCGGACCGAACGGTCACCATCGCCGTCAACGACACTCCGTCGCTCGAACGTCCGGTCGCGAAGGGGCAAGAGGAGAAGAAGGACGAGAAGAAGGATGAGCCCAAGGACAAGCCCCGCGAGATCAAGCCGCCCACAGGCCTGCGGGATGTTGTTGTCCAGACCATGTCTTCTGAAGACAACCTCCGTTTCCGGGCATGGGTCGAGGCCAAGCGCTCGTACGTGGAGAAGCAGTCCGGTGGAAAGGTCGGCTACATCTACGTGCCCGATACCGGGCGCGACGGCCAGAACAACCTGTTCCGGCAGTTCTACGGCCAAGCCCACCTGCCCGCCTTGATCATCGACGATCGCTGGAACGGCGGCGGGCAGATTCCGACCCGGTTCATTGAGCTTCTGAACCGTCCACGGACCAACTACTGGGCCCGGCGCGACGGGCAGGACTGGCCATGGCCACCGGACTCCCACCAGGGTCCCAAGTGCATGCTGATCAACGGCCTGGCCGGTTCCGGCGGGGACATGTTCCCCTGGCTGTTCCGCTACAACAAGCTCGGCAAGCTCATCGGCATGAGGACCTGGGGCGGGCTCGTCGGCATCTCCGGCAACCCGGGTCTCATCGACGGTGGTAGTGTCACGGCCCCGACGTTCGGCTTCTACAAGACGGACGGCACATGGGGCGTCGAAGGTCACGGCGTGGACCCTGACATGCTCATCGTGGATGATCCCGCCAAGATGACCGGCTATCGGGACGGTACCGGCGGCTCCGACCCGCAACTCGACGCGGCCATCAGGCACATGCTCGCAGAAATCGAGAAGAACCCGTACAAGCCGCCTCAGCGACCGGCGGGCCCGGATCGCAGCGGAATGGGCGTGCCGCAACGGGATTGGTGATTACGAAGTCAGGCGGACGCGCCGCACTCGCCGACTCGAGTCGGTTGAGCGTCGCCCGTCCACCATTGATTCTGTGATCACCGCCCGAGTGGGCGGGGGTTGCTGGCAACCGCGTTCGCGATCGGGTTGGCGATCGGCCGACGCCGGACGGTCATGACATCGACGCCATCCTGACCGGGGGTTCTCGTCACGCCATCGGCAAGGTCCGAACCCGAGGACGAAGGCGCCGCAGCACCGAACTGCGAATCCAGCCGAATGCTGATCCGCAGGCCGAGTTTCTGCTCGAGAAGCGGACGGATCGCCGCCGCTGCCCCTTCCGGCGCCCCGTGCTGATCGGAAGCCAAGCTCGCGACGATGTGCCGCCAGGCGGCCTCGGTCAGGAGCCGCTCAAGGGACTCCATCGACCGTTCGACCTTCGGCCGCAGGACGCTCTGAAGGTAATCCTGGAGGTAGGGCAGATCGTCCACCGTCAATCGGACGGGCGGGTGGCCCGGCTGCACGCCATTGATACCGTTGATCTCGTTCGCCAAGTCGCTGCTCCGTCACATGCCCCGGGAATCGCGTTGTCCTAAGCCAACACCGGCAACTCCCATAACCATTCATGCCTCAAGAACCCATCGGAGGCAACCTCCTCTGATGGAAAGATAGGGAAGAGAGAGCTCCCGCAGGCTCTCCCTGCGCGGCCACCGCCGGCCACGCGTAAACTCAACCCGTGCCCCCGTAGCTCAGCTGGATAGAGCAACGGATTTCTAATCCGTTGGTCGGGCGTTCGAATCGCCCCGGGGGTGTTGCGGGGGTAAAGGGGGTGGAAGCGGCATGACGAGATGGGGGCGAGGGTTTTGCCCGTGTCGGTGGGGAATCGGCACCCGCCGCTCCCCAGCGCTCGAATTGAAAGGCGGGCCCTCACGGGAGGGCCCGCTCTTCGTACTCGTGCTGCAGTCTGTGCGGCTCAGGTGCAACCGGCCGCGAACTTGTTCAGGAAGCACTGGAAGTCGTTCGGGGTAAGGAGCGGACTGCCCGTGCTGCCGTCGCAGTTGGCGTAGGTGTCGTTGGCGGCGAACTTGTTGAGGAAGCACTGGAAGTCATTGGGCGTGAGGAGCGGGCTGCCCGTGCTGCCGTCGCAGTTGGCGTAGCAGCCACTGCCGGGGAGCGTACCAACGAGTTCGAAGTAGGTGTCCTGTTGAACATTGGCAGGGTTTGCCGTGTTGACAACCGCGCCATTCAGACATCCCTGTCCCGAATCAACCAACGGGCCCCAGACGCCCGCACTGCTGCGTTGCAGGGCGTTGCTGTTGTTGGGATTGCAGGCTCGTCCGACGGCATCCGCCCGTGTCGCGGGTGGCACGAACAGGGTCGAGGCATGCGTGAACGAGTAGTCGAGCCAGTAGGTCCCTGCCGGCAGGAACTGGTTCACCGTGATGTAAATCTCTTGAAGGCGGCGCGTTGTTCCAGGTGCTGTGCCGGCTCCATTGACACAGGGGGACCCCGACCCGACACCCACCGTCGTCGGGAAGATCCGGTAGATGTTCGTGAATGCGGCGTGCGCCATTCGGTTGGTCGTCTGATCACCGAACACGACAGTGGGTGTTCCGGCGGGAGAGCCGTTGAGGATGCGAAGATTAGCGCCCGTGGCCAACGTTGGCGTAGCGCTTGAGTGATAGGCGTAGACCTTCACATAGGCGAGGTGCATGCCGCCCGGTGGAACCACGAAGTCATCGGCCAGCCGGAATCCACCGGTACCCGTAAAGCCCGCCACTGTGTTGGCGAGGCCCGGTTCGGCCTTGTCTTTGGCGCACTCGGACCAGACGGTGCCTGCCGCGGCGGCTACGCCGCTGAGCGTCATCGGCCCGGTGGAGATGTTGCAGTTGGTGGAGACGACGGCCGGGCAGGAACTGCAGGCCGAGCTGTCGCCCTGGTAGGTTCCGCCGCCTGCGAGGCATTGCGCCTGCGTGAGCACGGAACAGGTGGTGACAAAGCAACAGGCGCCGGTTGGCGGTTGGGGGCATGGGTTGGGCGAGCAGTCCGTGCCGTCTCCGCCGTAGGCGCCCCCGATGGTGGCGCAATGTGTGGCCGTCGTCACCACGCAGGATCCGTCGGGCCGGCAGCAGCGCCCGGTCGCAGCGCCCAGAGAACTCTCGAACTCGATGATCGCGAAGTTCACCGGTCCACCGGAAAGCCCGTTGGAAACTGGGCTCCAGCACGCCGCGAAGTCTGTGAGGTATCCGGTCGTTGTGGTGCTGAGCGCATCTACCGTCTGAATCCCAGCGTCGGAGCCAGTGTGCCGGAGTTCGACAAGCAAGTTCCCGCCCGAGTAGAAGTACGGCTCATTGAAGGACACCGTGAAGCCAAAGACGTTCGGGGATGAGCCAGCCGTCAACGACCCGGCCGGAATGATCAGCGGCCCTGAGCGAACCAGCGATTGAGGGCCGACAACGTTTGATGCGAACGTCAAACTCCGCAGCGCGGGATCAACACTTCCACTGAGCCAGATGCTATAGGAGTTGAAGGTTGCGTTTGAAGCCGGGAACGATGCTGCTGCATCCGGGGGGAGTCGATAGCGGATTCCAGTCAATGTCGTTCCGATGAGGGGCGACAGCTGATTGGCGTGGACCAACCACTGGTACGCGGCACCGCCGGCGCCGACTAGACTACCGAATCCTGCGTTCCCCGGTGTTCCGGAGTACGCGGTCGGCACGACCTGCGCCAAGGCTCCCGACGCCATTGCGAAGAGAGATGCCGCTGAAAGTCGATACGCGAGCATGTGGGCCTCCTCAATCGTGGACAGAAAACCGGAGCGGGCGGGCGCCAACACCTGCCCTCAACCGATGAGTACCGCTCGAGTTGCGGCGTTCTGACACGCGAAGCAGAACTTTTCGAGCCCGGAAGCAGGCCCTTCCCGTTCATGCACGCTCGTCGCTCCCCTCCTCCATGTGCACACGGCTTGTGGCTGGACTTTCCAACGCAAAAAGGGCGTCCGTTCGGACGCCCTTTGCTCGCAGCACTTGATGTGTGGTGGTCAGACTTCGCTGCCCGTGCCATCGAAGTCCCGGCTCGGCGGGACTTCGATGCATCAGAGACTCACGTGCACCCAGCAGCGTACTTGTTCAGGAAGCACTGGAAGTCATTGGCCGTCAGCAGCGGGTTGCCCGTGGATCCATCGCAGTTCGCGTACGTGTCGTTCGCAGCGTACTTGTTCAGGAAGCACTGGAAGTCATTGGCTGTCAGCAGTGGGTTGCCCGTGCTGCCGTCGCAGTTGGCGTAGCAGCCGCCCGTGGCGACGGTGCCACGTACGCAGAACGCCGCTTCCTGAACGCGGACGCCGTCGAGGAGATCCTGCCAGATGCCTGTCTGCGGGAGCTGCCGGCCGTTGGCGCCGGGAGGTGAGCCCAGTCCCTTGACCGTGACGTTGAGCGCCCAAGGGCCGCTGGCAAGCGAGCCTGTCGCGTTGTAGTCGACCCAGTACGTGCCGGCAGGAAGAACGGCGGGCGCGGCGAGCGTGACGGTGTTTGCGAAGATGGGTCGGGTGAGGTCGCACGCGGCGTTGAAGGTGCGGTAGGTATTGGTGAAGGTGGAGGAAGTGAGAACGTTTGTCGTGGCATCGCCCGCGACGATGAACGATCCGGCATCACCGGGCCTGCCGTTCCAGATCTGGCAGGTCGAACCGGTAAACGTGGAAACCGGGACGCCCGCGCCGGTCTGGTAGCCATAGAGCGTGAAGCCGTTGACAGTCCAGGTTTCGCCGGCGGGAACGGTGAAGTTGTCAGCGATGCGGAAGGCTGGGGCGAGAGCGCCATTCTGGTTGAAGCCGGCAATGGTGTTGCCGACCTGGACTTCGCTTTGGAAGTTGCCGGCAGGGATGCAAGCGCCGTTGGGTGTTGTCACGAACGGGCCGTTGCAGGCGATGTTGCCGGGCTGCTGTGTGCAGGCGCCGGTGGTGCAGACGGTGTTGTCGCCGCCGTAGGTGCCGCCCGCAGCAATGCAGAGCGAGGAAGTCAAGGACAGACACGATCCATCGCTGAAGCAGCAACGGCCGGCCGGAGTGCAACTGGCGGCAGCACAGGCGACGTTATTACCCGCGTAGGTGCCGCCGCCGTTGGTACACGCCTGTTGCGTGGCGATACTGCACCCACCAAGCTGGAGGCAGCAGGCGCCGGTGGGAAGCGGCGGGCAGTTGGCGGTGGCGCAGGTCGAGCCGTCGCCCTGATAGGTCCCGCCGAGATTGGCGCAGCCCGCGGACGACGTGACAACGCAGTTCGAAGCGCCCGACGAGAGGCAGCAGGCGCCGGTCGGACCCGCGGAGCCGGCGATTATCTGCGTCACGAGGAAGTTGGCGTTGCCGCCGGTGAGCCCGGTGATGCTCGCAGTCCAGCGGCTGGAAAAGTCCACGCCCCAGCCATTGGCGGGGCCGAGAGATGCCGTGATCGCGTCGAACGAGGGTGCCGTGGTGGAGCCGGTCTGCGCGGAAAAACGCATCTCAATGGTGAGGTCGCCGCCTGTGTACGGGTACGGTGTCGTGAAGTCCAGCGTCGGCCCGAAGGCGTTCGGCGCGCTGCCGAAGCTATGGCTGCCGGCCGCGTAACTGAATGGGCCGCTGCGGACCTGCGTCGGCGCCGATGTGAAGTTTGCCGCAAAGGTGTTGCTCATCGCCGACGGATCCACCCCGGGCCCGATGTATACATCCCACGCGGTATAGTTCGTCTCGGCGGTTGGCCAAGCCGCGGTCCCTGGTCCATTCAGCCGCCACTTCAGCCCGGTGAGATTCTGACCGATCAGCCCTGCGAGCTGGCCCGAGTCGATCGTGAACTGATATGTACGCCCCGCGGCGGCCGTAGCGGTGAGAGCGAAGGTACCATCGCCCTCGGTGAGAGCGGCGCTATTGGGCACGACAACCTGTGCAACCGACCCGGACGCAAGTGCCAACGCGCCGGCCAAGGACAGTTTGACTCGATGCATGCGGAACCCTCCATCTGTGTCTGAGACAACGCAACCGGGGTCGGGTCACGAGACGCCGAGCAACGGCTTTGCTTGGTATAGCTCTCCAGACTACCGAATGTCCTTGGCGTGTCAATAGAGGGCCGAGAATTGCCCCTGCAGCCCGCTCAAGACCCTCCGTGGTCCGCCCGGGAGGCCTCCAATCGCATCCGCGTGTTGCGCAGAAGCTGTTGGGCGGTCTGGGTCCTTGGATGGCTTTCTCCGAGTGTCGCGACGAACTCAGCAGCCGCCTGCTCGATGTGAGGCAGGGCTTGCTCGAACTGTCCCGCGTCGAACAGGACCCTCGCCAGCGACGCTCGGGTCTGGATCGTGAGATAGTTCTCTGCCCCGAGAGCTTCACGGATCTCGGGAAGCAAGGTGGTGAACTCAGCTGCGGCCTGCTCAAACCGCCTTCCGATCCACAACGCGTTGGCGTGCATGTGACGGGCTCGCATAACGGGGAGCGATGAAGGGCCCATGATGCGGGAGAGGTGCTGAACCACTTCGGCGTATAACTCGGCGCCACGATCAGCGTTTCCCAGCTCCGCTTCGAGACTGGCGAGATTCGCCTGCAGCACCCAGCGGTCCGGGTTATCAACGCTGAACCACTCCGCCGCGAGTTCTGAGGCGCGGCGAAGGTATGGCGCCGCTTCTTCGTCTCGATTCATGCCCTGGTATGTCGCACCAATATTGTTGTTGAGGCCGATGAGCGTCAACCGTGGCACCCCCTTCAAGCTCTCGGCAATCCTCAGCGACTCGTGCAAGAGCTCCAGCGACTTGGGCGCATCGCCTGCCATGTCGTACGCCTGCGCCAGATTGCTTGTCGTTTCCAGTACACGCGGCGAACGATCGCCGTGCACACGAATCGCGACGGTCAACGCTTCCTTCAGGATGCCGATCGCTTCCTTCCCTCGTCCAACCGTGAACACCACGCCACCCAAGTCGGTCAAAGCAGCGCAGTACGCCGGATCATCGACCCCAAGAATCGCCCGGGCGCGTTCCACCGCCGCCCGCAGCGCCGTTTCGGCAAGCTCATACCTCTCACTTCGCGCGAGGAAACTGGCCTTTGCGACTTCTGATCGCACTGTGTCCGGCGCGTTCACACCCGCGTACTTTCGCCGCAGATCCAGCGAGAGATCCAAGTGCCGTTCCGCGGGCCCGAACTCGCCCAGGTCGGCGAATGCTGTACCGAGTGTGAAGTGGATAGCCGCCGCGACGAGGGGACGATTCTCGAACTTCGTGCCCACTCGTTCGCTCGCCTGCTGTAGCAGATCCGCGGCGGTGATCTTCTCGCCTTCCCGCGTTGGCGATGCAGCGCCGAGCAGGTCCTCGCGAAGAAAGGTGATGACCTCTTGCTGGGCTTCAGACTGAACCTTCGCTTCTGCACGTTGCCGATGGGCTTCGATCAACCCCGCCGTCAGCCCGCCGATGCCCAGAACCGCCGCGGCCGAAACCACGGACACCGTCGCGACCAGTGCCCGGTGGCGCTGCGCGAATCGCGAGGCTCGATAGCGAAACGTTGGCGGGTGGGCGGCGATCGCTTCTCGCCGCAGCAGTCGGCGGAGATCTTCCGCAAAGGCCGCAACAGTTTCGTATCGCCTGGCGGGGTCCTTCTCAAGGGTCTTGCCAAGGATGAGGTCGAGGTCATGCCAGAATGACCGAGGCAAGGCCTCCCTCGGCACATCGGGTTGGGGGTTCATCGCCCCACGAACGCGGCTGGCGGCCGGCGGCACTTGATCCCGAATTCGTGCAAGCAGTTCAACCGGCTCGCCGGATGTATCGATCGGCGGACGCCCGGCTACCAGAGAATACAACACAGCGCCGAGCGCGTACACATCGGCGCGGGTGTCCGTCGCCCGACCGCCGGTCTGCTCCGGCGCCATGTACGCCGGTGTGCCGATCGGCACGCCGCTCGTAACCAGCGCATCGGCCCCGAACGATTGTGTGGGCTTGGCGATACCAAAGTCGAGGATCCGCGGCGTTGGCCTGCCCGACGTCTCCGATACCAGGATGTTCGCCGGCTTGAGATCCCGGTGAATCACGCCCCGCTGGTGCGCGTGCTGGACGGCATCCGCAATCTCTACGACAAGACCGATGCACTCTCGTACGGAAAGGCGATTCGCTCGACAGTACTGCGAAAGCGGCACCCCCTCGACGTACTCAATAACCAGATAGGGCAACCCATCCGCTGTCCGGCCTGCGTCGAGAATCTTCGCGATGTTCGGGTGCTCCGTCCGTTCCAGTGCCCGTCGCTCAAACTCGAACCGCGTTGCGGCGTCGGGGTTGATCGCGGCGTACGGGACCACCTTGATCGCCACCAGCCGATGGATAGGCCGCTCCTGCTCCGCGAGCAGGACGAACCCGCTCCCCCCGCGGCCAAGACGCCGCAGCACCTTGTAAGGCCCGATGGCGGCGGGAACGTCATCTGGCCGCTGAGCGCGTTCTTCTTCGGCCGCCGCGTCCGGATCCGTGCCCGTGTGAACATCGTTCGCCAGGAGCTCTTCCACCTCTCGACGAAGTTCACGGCTGTCGAGAGCCGCCAGGCGCCCCGACCGCTCCTGCTCGTTCATCTCCCGAAGTTCCAGGAACAGGTCCGACGCTTGCTTATGGAAGTCTGGCGTTGTCATTCCGGGGCCTGCGCATTGTCCATGCCAAGTTCTCTCGCCAGTTCGCGGCGCAGCCACGCGCGGGCCACGGTCCACTCCCGCTCCGCGGAACGCTTGGAGAGCCCGAGCACGGAGGCGGCCTGGTCCATGGACATGCCGGAGAACATGCGAAGCGTCACCAGTTCCGCCTGCGATTCACTCAGCGTGCGGAGCTTGTCCAGCGCGCGGTGCACCGCGTCGAAGTCCACGACTGTGCGTTCATCCTGCAGCATGTCGCGATCGAGGTCCAGCCGCAAGGCCCCTTGATGCCTCGCCGCGCCGCCCCGTTTGTCGGCATTCCGCTTCCGTGCATGATCAACCAGCACCTGCTTGAGGATTCGAGCCGCAATCGCCAGCTGTTGATCACGCGGAACATCCGGCAGCCCCTGGTTGATGATCCGGAGGCAGGCTTCGTTGACGACCGCCGTGGGTTGCAGCGTGTGCCCTGCCTGCTCGGCGACGAAAAACTTTGCGGCGATACCACGAAGATCGTCGTAGAAGCGCTGAGTCAGAGCCGCTTCGTGCTTGGCGTTATCGCGAACAGGCAATCCATCCTCCGATCAGCCCTGCACGAGTAGGTGTGGCCCCGCATCTGGCGTCCACCCTCGATCAACATCTCCGGCCCGGCCTTCCCGAGGTTCCCCGACCGGCGGCTTTCGGATGGCGCACTTGGAACTCACAGGACGTCGCCGCCCAAGGGATGGGACTCTTCAACCCACCTCGTTTCACCATCAAGTGTACAAAACATGTGCGAGTTGTGAAACCCCGTGGCGGACTCGGCTTTGCCCTGCGCATATGGAGTGGAATGGCCAGCCCTATGCCCATCGCAGGATCGCCCCCAATGACCCGGCGTACGCCCCAAACACGACGTGTGGGCTCAAGAAGGGGGTTGCTTCTGATCGCCGTGCTGGCCGCGGCGGCCTGCGTGGCTGGCGTTGCTCTGGCGGGGCTGAAGCAGGGTATATCAGGGCGTTTCGCCGGTTCCGACGGCACCAGCGCCCTGGAGTTCAAAGGCAGCAAGGTCTATGTGACTTCCTCCCTCGGGACGACTCTTCGGACGACCTTTGACGTGGATGGCGACAGGGTGATCATCCACGGGGTCGGCGGCGGGCAGGTCTATCGACGCAACGGCAACACCCTCGATGGCGGCATGGGCATCATCTTCGTCAAGCCGTGAGTACGCACCTCCCGAGGTCGGTGCCGATGCGGCGCGTTCCATGATCTCCGCTTTGCCGACTACCATGCCTTTGTGAACACTGTGAAACAGCCCTTCCCGCCGACACGCTATTCATGGCGACTGCTCCGCGCTGGCGAGTTCCGCCTCGACGGTGGATCCATGTTCGGGCTGGTCCCGCGTGTCGTCTGGTCCAAGTCCGTCCCGACCGACGACCGCGGCCGCATCACCGTACAGCACAACTGCCTGCTCCTGGAGCGATCGGGCCCCGGCGACGGCCCCAAGCTGATCCTTCTGGAAGCGGGTACGGGCGACAAGCTCGACGCCAAGAGCCGCGACATCTTCGCCCTTGAACAGCGTTCAATCGTGGATGCCCTTCACGAGGCAGATTGCCGGCCCGAGGACATCAACGCGGCCATCGTGACCCACCTGCACTTCGACCACGCCGGCGGCCTGACCCGCCTTTGCCGTGCCGGCGAGAAACCGGACTGGGCCGAAGCCGGTACGGCGGGGGTCAAACTCACATTCCCAAGTGCAACCGTGTTCACCCAGGCTCGCGAGTGGAACGATGCCCTTGCCAACCGAAGCGTCATGACCCGGACGTACTTCCGTGACCATCTTGAACCGATCCGTTCGCAGGTCCGCCTGGTTGACTCGCCCCGGCCCTTCCCTTTCGGCTACACGCCGGACCGCGACGAAACCCCGATGACTCCCGTTTCGCTCCGCACAACGGAGGTCGCGCCGGGTCTGTTCGTCTTTCTTGTCCCGGGACACACCTGGGGGCAGCAGGCGATGATGTTCACGGACACGCAGGGTCGGACCGTCGTGTTCACGCCCGACGTCATGCCGACCGCAGCCCACGTTGGCGCGGCGTACAGCTTGGGTTACGACGTCGAGCCCTACACCAGCATGATCAGCCGGAGATGGTTCCTGGAGGAGGCCGCCACGGGCAACTGGCTCCTGGTTCTGGACCATGAGCCGGGCAACCCGTTGCGGGCGGTGCGCAGGACGGGCGAGGGAGCGAAAGGCTGGTTCGAACTTGTGGAGGCGGGATGACCTCGCGTTCGGCGAAGGTCGATCACGCTCCCGCGACGGCGGCCCGGACGATGGCTACAAAGTCCGACGCCTTCAAAGAGGCGCCGCCGATCAGCCCACCATCGACATCGGGCTGGGCAAAGAGTTCCCTGGCGTTGGAAGCCTTGACCGACCCGCCGTACATGATGCGGATGCGTGAGGCGTGGTCCTTGCCGTAAAGATCCGTGAGGACACGCCGAATCTTCATCTGTGCATCCTGGGCATCCGCCGGGCTGGCGGTGCGGCCGGTGCCGATGGCCCAGACCGGCTCGTACGCGATGGTCAAACGATCCACCTGTTCCGCGGGGACGTCCCGCAGGCCAAGTCGAACCTGCTCCTCGTTCACACTGTCCGTGCGTCCCTCCTCGCGTTCGTCGAGCTTCTCGCCGACGCACAGGATGCACTCAAGCCCTGCGTCGAGGACCGCCTTGGTCTTCAGGTGGACGATCGTTTCTCCCTCTCCGAGGATGTGCCGACGTTCGGAATGGCCGGTCAGAACGACGGAGACCCCGCAGTCACGCAGCATCGCGAGTGAAACCTCTCCCGTGAAGGCACCGTCCGGCTCGAAGTAGGCGTCCTGAGCACCGAGGCGGACCGCCGATCCACGCTCTCGCAAAATGGAACCGACAGTCAGGAGGTACGGAAACGGCGGGAACACGGCGACATCCACGCCCTGCAGGCCCACCAGCCCGTCTATGACGCCGCGGACCAGCGAACTGGCGCTGGCGCGTTCGGTGTTCATCTTCCAGTTTCCGCCGATGAAGGGGCGTCGCGTCGTCATGGGGAGGAAGGTTAGGACGGGCCGATGGCTGGGCGGGGTTCACTGCGTGGACCGACAACGGCCGGCTTCACCCCTCGCGTTGGATCGAACCGATATCCTCTGCGTATGACCACCCCCCCCACGTCCGACGTTGGCCTGATTGGCCTGGCTGTGATGGGCCAGAACCTTGCCCTGAACATGGCGGACCACGGCTTCAAAGTATCGGTCTACAACCGAACCGCGACGACAATGGCGGAGTTTGTCGCCGCGCACCCACCCGGTTCCTTCGGCGCACTCGGCGGGGCGCTGACCGGGCAGGCCTCGCTGGTGGACTTTGTGAACTCGATCCGTCGTCCCCGCAAGATCGTCATCATGGTCAAGGCTGGCGGCCCCACGGACGCTGTGATCGACTCTCTCATCCCGCTCCTCTCGTCCGGTGACATCATCATCGACGGCGGCAACGCGCACTGGGAGGACACGATCCGCCGAGAGCGGGCGCTCAAGTCCAAGGGGCTGCGCTTTGTCGGCTCCGGCGTTTCCGGGGGGGAAGAGGGCGCTCGCTTTGGCCCATCGCTGATGCCCGGTGGAGATCGGGAGTCGTGGGAGGAAATCCGTCCGGTCTGGACGGCGATCGCCGCGAAAGTGGATCCTGCCACGGGTCGCCCGCTCGAGGGCGCCGCACCTGGAAAGCCGATCGTCGCGCCAGACGCCGACACGTGCGCCGCGTACATCGGCCCGGATGGGGCGGGCCACTACGTCAAGATGGTCCACAACGGGATCGAGTACGGCGACATGCAGATGATCTGCGAAGGCTACCACCTTCTGCGCGACATCCTGGGCCTTTCGGCCATGCAGATGTCCGAGATTTTCGCCACGTGGAACCGGGGGCCGCTGGACAGCTTTCTCATTCAAATCACGGCGGAGGTTCTTCGGCAGAAGGATCCGACGACCGGGAAGCCCTTTGTCGACATCGTGCTGGACGCCGCCGGCCAGAAAGGCACAGGCAAGTGGACCAGCACCAGCGCCCTGGACATGGGCGTTCCTGCCGCGACCATCGCCGAAGCGGTCTTTGCCCGGAACATGAGCGCCGCCAAAGAAGAACGGGTGGCGGCCTCCAAGATTCTCAAGGGACCCGGAACATTCGCCCTCAAGGAAGAGGCCGAGAGACAGAAGTTCGTTCAGGCGGTGGAGCAGGCCCTGTACTGCTCGAAAATCTGCTCGTACGCCCAGGGATTTCAGCTCATGGCCGCGGCCGGCCGGCAGTACAACTGGACATTCGACAACGGCTCGATCGCCATGATCTGGCGGGGCGGGTGCATCATCCGGGCGAGATTCCTGCAGAAGATCAAAGAGGCTTACGACAAGAACCCCACGCTTGCCAACCTGCTGCTGGACCCGTTCTTCGCGGAGACGCTGCACCGGGGGCAAGCCCAATGGCGTTGGGTGATCGCGACGGCCGCCCAGGCAGGGATACCGGTCCCCACGCTTTCATCGGCGCTGGCCTACTTCGATTCCTACCGAACAGGGAATCTGCCCGCGAATCTGCTTCAGGCGCAACGGGACTACTTCGGCGCACACACCTACGAGCGTGTCGATCAGCCCCGCGGCAAGTTCTTCCACCTGGATTGGCAGGACCCGAAGCGACCGGAGCGCATGGCCTGATCGAACCGCTTCGCACCCGTCGAGTCGGCGGGCCGCTTCAACTCCCCGAAGAACGTGCTCCTTCGTCCGCCGAACGCGGCCCCATTCCCGGTAGGGGCAGGAACGTCCCATCCTTGGCCACTCGCAACTGGCCCGAATCCCGCAGGTACCTGAGCACGGCGTTCCGCAGGTTCGTCCTCGCACGGTCCCGGTTGTTCTGGGATTGCTGGAGCTCGGTCGCGGCATCGACCCGGGTCCGTGTCGTCACCTCATCTCGCTTGAGTTCCGTCTCACGGACGCGCCGCTGGTTGATCTCGACGGCTCGCTCCGCCAAGGTCAACTGAAACCGCGCCAGGTCGACGTTTCGCACGGCCTGACGCACGGCAACCGAGGCCTCATCGCGTGACTGGGCATAGTCACGCTCCCTGGCCTGGAGGTTGATGGTGGCCGCTCGAACGCCCAGCCGCTCCGCCTCGCGGTCCAAGGGCAGGCCGAGGGTCACGCCTGCCTGGTAGTTGAGATCGCCGGGACTGAAGTTCAGCCGGCCCACATTCCGGCGCGGATCGGTGGGGATGCCCACGTTGGCCGTGACATCCAGATCCGCCATGGTGTTGTTGCGGGCGTTGGCGAGCGCCCGCCGAGCATCATCGACGCGGTCGCGCTCGTTCTGAAGGTCCAGCCGGTAGTTGAGCGCGAACTCCACCGCCCGGTCGAGTGGCACTTCGGGTTCCGGAATGTCCAGCGACGAATCAACCAGCTCGACCGGATCCCTCGAGGAAAGGCCGAGTCGAATCTTGAACCGTTCCACCCGGAGAATGTACGACTCCCGCTGTGACGCGAGAGAGGCAACGCCCGAAAGCACCTGGTTCGCGGCGTCGTTTCGCTCGAACTCGGCGATGCGCCCCGCCTCGAGCAGGGCCTGCTTTTCCCGTTCGATGTTCCGGAGATTCTCGATCGCCTCTTCCTGGTTGGCGATTTCCGCACGCGCCTGCAAGAGGTCAAAGAAGTCCTGCGCGATCGCGATCAGGAAGTCCCGGCGGAACTGCTCAAACGTGCGGGCCTGATACACCAGGTTCCGCTCCGCCTGAATCAGGTCCTCTCTCGCGACTTCGCCCGCCCCGCGCAGGAGCGGCACGTTGCCGGACAGCACCAGGCGGGACGACTGCACGTAGCCGTCCGAGGCGACCGTGCGGAGTTGCTCGGTCGCCTGAGTGATCCATGCGGCTTCAACCGAACCTCCGAAGGGCAGCCTCTTGCTCACGCGAAGGTTGTTGATGATCGAAAGCGCGTGATCGAACGAGCCGTCGTTCCCGCTGCCGGCCACCCCGACGGTGGTGTCGTTGAAGACACGCGGCGACCACTGGTGCCGCGCCGTCATGAGTTGAATCGCGGCCAAGATGTACGCCTCCTCCGCGGCGAGGTACTCGCTGGCCGAACGCTGACCGATCCGCATGGCCTCGGACAGGGTGAGCCTGGTGAAGACCTTGTCAGGCGAAGGGTCACCTTCTGACTCCTGGTACTTTCGCAAGCGGGCAGCCACGTCGCGCGACTCGCTCGCCGCGTCGTACGTCAGTTCGTCCGCATCGGGATTACGCGTCTCCGGCTGTCGCCGCGCCCACTCACCCTCCCGGCGGGCGTCCCCAGCCGGGAAGGCTCTCTCGGGGGCATACGCGTCCTTGCCCAGCGTGCGTGATCGCTCGGCGAGCAGCCGATTGGTCTCGGCATCGATCCCCGACATGCCGCGCCTGCAGGCATGGAGGCAGGCCAGCGCAAGGCCAAGTCCGATAACAGCAGCAAATTTGCCTAACATCAACCGATTCAGCACGTGAATACCTTCCCTTTGTGAGGGGACAACTGTACCAGAATCTCCCCGTTTTGTTGCTGTTTGATGTGGGGGCTCCTATCCTTGCGGTTCCTCTGTTTGGACCCGGGAAACGCCTTCCCGGATGAACTAGATCCCGCTTTCCAACAGCGCCAAAGCGGTTTTTCTACCGAACTGGCTCTTTCAGGGAAAGTCCTATTAGGGAGATTTTCGCCCGATGCCAGCACTGACATTCGACGGGCGCAGTTTCATGATCGATGGCCGGCGAATCTGGCTGGTCAGCGGGTCGGTACCGTACGCGCGCATTCCCAACGAGTATTGGGAAGAGCGAATCCATGCCGCGAAGGTGGCCGGTCTGAACACGATCGAGACGCCGGTGTTCTGGAATCGGCACGAACCCAGGCCCGGACAGTTTGACTTCAAGGGCGACAACGACCTCCGCCGATTCGTGCAGCTTTGTGCCGCGGCGGGAATGTACTGCATTCTCCGTGTCGGCCCCTTCATCGGTCAGGACTGGGACTTTGGTGGACTTCCGCCGTGGCTCACGGCGGTGAAGGGGGTCAAGTACCGCGCGATGAACGGGCCATTCCTGGAAGCCTGTTCGCGGTACATCGGGGCGCTCGCTGAGCAGGTGCGGGACTTGCAGGTCACAACGCCGGGCAAGGGGCCGCAGGCTTTCAATGGAGCCGGCGGGCCAATCGTCCTGCTGCAGGCGGAGTCTCGCTGGACATGCGGCGATGAGAATGCCGCCGCGAGCTACCTCGGGGAGCTGGGGCGGTACATCCGTGAGTCCGGGTTTTCGGTGCCTGTCATCAACTCGAACAATTTGTGGGCCGGCGTGGAGAGCGAGCTGGACGGCTGGACAGGCTCGGGGGACATGCTGGGAACGGTGCGGCAGTTGGCGGCCGTCCGGCCCAATCAGCCCCGAATGATCATCGAGTACATCACGGGCGAGCCCGCGACCTGGGGCGCGGAGCCCGCGCCTCGCTCAGGCGATCTGGAGCAACAACTTGCCCAGGTGACCGCCGCGGGCGGGCAGTTCAACTTGCTTCCGTTCTGCGGCGGCACGAACTTCGGGTTCTGGGGTGGTCGCCGTTCCGAAGCGCCGGTGACGTCGAGCGGCTTTGTCACGGCGACGGCGGACGCGCGGGCACCTCTCACGGAAACCGGCGAGCCCGGTCCCTCGTATGCCTCCGTCCGGCGTCTGTGCACGTTCGCATCCCGATTGGGCCGACTGCTGGCGAACCTTGAGCCGACCTTCCAGCCCGTGGCGATTGTTCCTGGCGAGGCCCAGACCAAATCGGCGGCGCTCACGGTGATTCATGCCACCGGCACGCAAGGCGGGGTCGCGTTCCTGTTCAACCGATCCGGGGCGGCGGCCAGCACGACCCTGGTTCTGCCGGACGGCACCACGCTGCCGGTGGATGTGGGGGACAGCCCGGTAACGTGGTGCGTGTTCGACTTCAGCCTCGGCGGACGAGCCCGGCTGGACTATTCGAGCCTGAGCGTGTTCGGCCTCGTCGGCAAGACGCTGGTTGTCTTTGGTCCCGCGGGTTCCGAGGGCACGCTTTCCATCAACGGGACGCCCTTGATCACCACAGTGCCCAAGGGCAAGACACCCGCCATCGTGACGCACGAAGGAATTTCCGTTGTTGTGTGCTCCAGGGAGCAGGTGCAGACCGTGTTTCTCACCGACGATGCCGTGTACGTCGGCGCCTCGGGGCTGGGAACATCGGGGCACCCCTTCTCGCTCGACGGGGCCAAGCACTGCACGAAGATCTCCGCCGACGGGGAGGTCAAGCAGATCCTCGCCGTTCACCCGATGGCGACGAAGCGATCGGAGAAGATCGCCTTTGCGGAATGGACGAGCGCCGTCCCGTCGGACTACACCGATGGCTCCTCCGCACGATTCGCCTCGATCGAAGGACACGCGGACCTGACTTCGCTTGGATGCCCCTTCGGCTACGGGTGGTACCGGGTTCGCATCAAGTCCGGCGAAGCAGGCAAGTTGCGTCTGGCCATTCCCAACGGTGGCGATCGTCTTCACGTCTTCCAGGACGGCGAGTTTGTCGGCTTGATCGGCGAGGGCCCCGGCGCTTCGCCGGATATCCCACTTTCCGTCAAGAAGGGCCCGCACACGCTGGTCATTCTCGCGGAGAACCTGGGACGCCTCGCCGGCGGGGTCGATCTGGGCGAGTCCAAGGGCGTGTACGGCGACTTGTGGGAGGTCAAACCCATCCGCGCCGGACGCGCCGTCATCAAGTCGGGCGATCCGATCGATGTGCTGGCGTTCCGCTCGCCCATCTTTGAAGTTCAGCCCGGCGATACCACGGTCTCTGACCGTGTGACGTGGACCGTGCCGCACAAGAAGAAGCAGCAGCCGATGATTGTCTGCGTGCCCCCGTTTGACGGCCGGGCCCTGCTCGTTGTGAACAACAAACCTGCCGCCTTCATCGATCGCGGGATCAAGTCTCGCATCGTTCTCGGGCCGGACCATCTCAAGGGCGGCGCGAACACGATTCAGTTCGCCCTCCTGCCCGACGATTCGGCGGACCCGGTCGCCGCGCTCTCGCCGGTGCTGACCGAGGGAGTGGAGTTTCTCGAGTGTGTCGCGGCCATTTCCGCCAAGGCGGACTGGGCCTTTGCCAAGTGGGAACAGCCCAAGACGGCGGCTTTCAAGGCCCCCAAAGCTGGCGGCGATCGCAAGGGACCCACGTGGTGGCGAAGCACGTTCAAGCTTGCCGATGCGCACAGCCCGGTGTTCTTCGATGCGACCGGGCTCACCAAGGGGCAGCTCTACGTGAACGGCCGACACGTCTGCCGTTACTTCGTCGCGACCCCGACGGGCAAGCCGGTCCCGCCGCAACAGTCCTACTTCATTCCGGGAGCCTGGCTGAACGCCGGAGAAGACAACGAGATCGTGATTTTCGACGAGCACGGCGGCAACCCGGCTCGCTGCCGCTTGTCCCACGGCGGATAAGCGGCAAGTGTCGTCAGCCCTTCAAGTCCATCCGGATTGGGGCGATGCGCAGACCTCTATCGAACGCCTGTGGAGACCGAGTTGGGTCATCGCTTGGACGCAACTCGCAGCGAATCAGGCGTTCCCCGATCTGAGGCTGTATATGGGATGAACGCACGATTACGATTCGGTCACGTTGCCGTTGACCGACGCCACTGTCGCTATTCCCATGTGACCAAGTCGATTTCAGGCTGGCGAGCTCAGGCAAGCCGAAGGCCGAATGCAGATCATTCTCGACAGAATGCGGCCACGCGCCGGCATCGGGCATTTCCGAGCATGCCATCGTCGTCAAGGCGTCGGAGTCAATGCTCGCTGAGGCGATCCCAGAGGGATCGGTGACACCTCTTTCATCAGCCGGAACGTTCGCAGATGGGAATGCGGCCTCAACGATGTCCAGTCCAACTGACGCGAGACGGGCGATCTCCGTTCTGGCCGTCGTCGGCAGCCACACCCGAGGCACAAGAGAGGCCGATACGACCACCGCGCCCACAATGGCGCCCACACCCGCTCCAATCAGGAATCCCTTCTTCACCATTCCCGCACTCCCGGCCAATTTCAGCCTGTGCGAATACGGATGCGCTACTGCGGCGTATCCGTCACAAAGGATGGAGTTCACCTGCTTCGCGCAGGGTACGAAGGGCTCTTCAGATAGTCGTCCTGATCGGACCGCCCCCAAGCCGCTTCACCCGAACATGGCCTCCACGAAGCTCTCGGGGTCGAAGACTTCCACGTCGTCCGGTGTCTCTCCTACGCCGACGAACTTGACGGGAATGTCGGTTGCTTCCTTGATGGCGACGACGATTCCGCCCTTGGCGGTACCGTCCAGCTTGGAGAGGAAGATCCCGGTCACTCCCCCCGCAGATTCACTTCCCGGCGTTCCTTTGCCATTCGCTGGCGCGGGGACCCCCGCCGGGCTCTCACCCCCGAGCGCCTTGCTGAACTCCACGGCTTGACGCATCGCGTTCTGTCCGGCGGTGGCATCCAGAACCAGCAAGACCTCGTGCGGAGCGCCCGGAATTTTCTTGGCCAGCACGGACCGAATCTTGGTGAGTTGACGCATCAGCGGATCCTGCGTGTGCAACCGGCCAGCGGTGTCGACGATCAGGAAGTCCACGTGTCTGGCCAAAGCCGCCGACGCCGCGTCAAAGGCAACAGCCGCCGGATCACCCCCCTGCTGTCCCTTGACCACATCGACGCCCAGTCGCTCCGACCAGATTTCCAACTGGCGCACCGCCCCGGCGCGGAAGGTGTCGCAGGCCGCGAGCAACACGGTCTTGCCTTGCCCTCTCAGAAGCGAGCAGAGCTTGGCGATGCTGGTGGTCTTGCCGGCGCCGTTGACGCCCGTGACCATGATCACCGTCGGCCCCGATGTGGCGATGCGGAGTGACCGATCCTGGGACGGCCACAGCGCCGCCATTTCCCGCTTCAGGTATTCGAGAACATCTTCACCCTTGCTCAGCTTCCCAGACTTGTAGTCGGCGGAGATTCCCTCAACGAGCCGATTGGTCGTCTGAATCCCAACATCGGCTTGGAGCAGCTTGGTCCGGATCTCCTGAATCAGCGCCTCATCGAGGCGCCTTCCGCGGAGCAGATCTCCAAGACCGCTGGTGAGAACCTCTCGGGTCTTCTCCAGACCTTTGCGGAGCCTGCTCACGATGGACTTGAACAGCGCCATCGGGCGTCACTCCTGGGTGGTCGGTGCTTCCGGGGCCGCGGCGGTCTGGGCGAGCACTCGCTTGAGCACCTTGTCGAGCAGACCATTGACAAACGCGGGGGACTTGTCGGTGCTGAACTCCTTGGCCAGCTCGACCGCCTCATTCACCGCGATCTTCGGCGGGGTTCGACCCGAGGTCATTTCGTAGTGGGCCAGGCGGAGAATCGCGCGGTCCACCGCGGCCTGTCGGTGCGACGGCCACGTCGGCGCCAGTTCCATCATCGCCCGATCGGCCTCGGCACGCGCGGCGAAGGCCGCCTGAGCCAGATCGATCGCTCGCTCTCGATCACGTTCAACCAGTCCGGAAGATTCGTCGGCCAGGGCCGCATCCCGAATCGCCAGCGCATCCCGTTCCCCTCGGGCATCGAGCTGAAAGAGCACTTGGAACGCCAAGCGCCGAATGTCGCGAGGAGGAGCCGGCATCAGGAATTCGCTCCCACGCCCGACGCCGCCTTGTCGGGCGAGCCCTGCGCTGTCATGGTGGATGCGACGCCCGAGCGTATGGCGACAAGTTCGGCAATCGAATCAAGCACGGCGCCCATCGCGTCCGCACCCTTGTTTCCCTTGTCTCCCCCCGAACGTGCCCGGGCCTGCTTTCCCGATTCAACGGTCAGCACGCCAAAGGCGATCGGGATACCCGTCTTCAGCGATGCCTGCACCAAGCCGTGGGCGACCGCGTCCGCGATGTACCGATCGTGCCGCGTCTCTCCACGGATCAGGCACCCCAGGGCGACGACGCCCTGGTACCGCCCCGACTCTGCCGCGGCGAGGCACAGGCCCGGAAGCTCGAACGCGCCCGCAGCCCGGTACACATCGGGCGAATCCCCCCCGCACCGTGCGGCGTATTCCGAGCACGCACCGGCAAGGAGCGCTTCGGTGATGGAAGCGTTGAAGCGACTGACGATGATGGCGACCCGGGGGGGCGCTTGGGTGTTGGGCACGATCGCGAAACTCCGGACTGGGCAGAGATGGTAGGTGACGCGGAGGGCAGAGAGCCGATAGTGTCCTGCGATGCGGCGTTGGCTCCAGCGACTCTCCCCGGCGCTCCACCTGACTCGGGTGACCATGGCGTTCGCCGTCATTTCGAACACCTGGTTCGTGATCCTGTGGACCCGGGCGAATCCCGAGCACGAAGGCCGAGCGGTGGCGCTGGTCGACCAGCCGCTCTGGCTCCTGCTCGGGGCGGCGGCCATGGTCGGCGTGGGCCTCTTCGCGTTCGGCGTAAGCCTGAACGACATTCTCGACATGAAGAGGGACCGGCTTCTTCGGCCGCAGCGCCCGCTGGCCTCAGGCCAGATGTCCTTGGAGCAGGCGGTGGCGCTGCTGGTGGGGACCATGATCGTTGCGATTCTGGGGGCGACGGTCTTTGGCACCCGCGCGGTGCTGATGACCTTGGCGTTGCAGGCGGGGATCCTGGTGTTCAACGCCGTCGGAAAGTTCATCCCCGCGATCGGCCTCGTGTTCCTCGGCTTGATCTACGGTGGGCACATGCTCATCCCGAATCTACACCTGAGGTTCCTCTGGCCGGTGTGGCTGGTGATGACGCACGCCTTGGTGGTCGGCGCGATCACGTACCGGATGGCCAGAAAGGTCCCAAAGCTCAGCCGCAGGGCGGTCGTCGCGGCTGTTGTTGGATGGTTGTTCTGGTCCAGTGTGCTGCTCTACCGGCAATGGAAGCACGCCGAGGGCCTGGCGATATGGCCCGACTGGGTTGATCCCATAGCGGCCGTATGGCCCGCGGCACTTCTGGCCTTGTTCATTGTCGTTGTTTGGAGGCGTACGGCAAAGCTCGGATCCGGGCCGCGGGCCGCGGAGAAGATCGAGAAGTACGGTGCCCTGTGGCTCTCGTTCTACGCCTGCGGGTGGCTGGTGGGCACGGGGCATGCGGGTTCGGCGGCCCTGATGCTCGGACTGGCGGTCGCCTCGGTTGTGGGAATGACCGTGCTGCGAGAAGCGTTTGGACTGCTTGAACAGCCCCTGGGCTACAGGCGCTGACCGTGCAAAAACGAAACGGGCCCGCGCCGGAGCGCGGGCCCGAAGCAATTCCATGTCGAAGTCATTCCGGAGTCAGGTGCAGCCGCCGGCGTACTTGTTGAGGAAGCACTGGAAGTCGTTGGCGGTGAGCAGCGGGTTGCCCGTGCTGCCGTCGCAGTTGGCGTAGGTGTCGTTACCAGCGTACTTGTTGAGGAAGCACTGGAAGTCGTTGGCGGTCAGCAGGGGCGTTCCCGTGCTGCCGTCGCAGTTGGCGTAGCAACCACCGCCGGCGCTCACCGTGCCCTGGATGCAGAACGGGGCATCCTGCGGGAAGGTGCCGTCCACCAGAGCCTGCCAAGCCGCTCCCGTGAACTGCAGAGCATCGGCGCCAGGTGCCCCGCGCAAGCCCGTGACCGTCACTGGCACAAGCCACGGCCCGCTGGCGAGGGAGCCCGTCGCGTTGAAGTCGACCCAGTACGTGCCGGCGGTGAGAGCGACGGGCGATGCCAAGGTGACCTTGTTGGTGTACATCGGACGCGTGAAGTCGCACGCCGCCGCGTGGCGGTACACGTTCGAGAACGTCGAATCCGTCAGGACGTTGGTCGCCGCGTCCCCGGCGACTACGGTCGAACCGGCCACGTTGGGTGGGCCGTTCCAGATCTGGCATGTAGCGCCGGTGAAAGAGGTCACAGGGGTTCCGGCGCCCGTCTGGTACCCGTAGAAAGTGAACCCGGAGATGGTCCACGTCGCACCCGAGGGAACTGTGAAGTTGTCCGCGACGCGGAAGTTGGCCCCGCCGTTGAAGTTGTATCCGAGCGTTCCGTTGCCGGTCGGGAGCTGGCTCGAGAACTCACCGGGCTGGAGGCATGTGCCGGTGGGAGAAGTAATGACGGGCCCATTGCAGAGGATGTTCCCCGGCGTCTGGGTGCACGCGGCCTGCGAGCACGTCGTGTTGTTTCCGCCGTACGTACCGCCCGCGCTCGTGCACTGCGTCTGGGTCATCACGAGGCACGAACCGTTGCTGAAGCAGCAGCGGCCGGAAACGGGACAGTTCGCCGAAGCGCACGACACGTTGTCACCCGAGTAGGTCCCGTTCAGGCCCAGGCACGCTGGTTGCGTGACAAACGTGCACCCGCCGAAGGGAAGGCAGCACGCGCCGAGCGGTGGCGGCGGACAGGAACTGCACTGCGAGTTGTTACCCAAGTACGTGCCATTCTGAGAAAGGCAGTTGGCCTGGGTCGTTACCGCGCAGGTGTAGCTGGGAGCGCCGAAGCAGCACGCGCCCTGCAATCCCACGCTGGACAGCACTTCGAAGGGGACATCCTGGGTGCCACCGCCACCGGCGTCGGTGACCGGCGTCCACGTTCCGCCCGCCACCGCAAACTGCAGCGCATTGCCGCCGGGGCTTGGGTTCCCGACGTAGGTTGTCACGGGGCACCATGGGCCGCTGGCGATGGTGCCCGAAGCGCCGAACTCCACCCAGTACGTGCCGGGGGCGAGGTTGACCGGCGCCGTCAGGGTCACGGTGTTCTTGAAGATCGGACGAGTGAGTCCGCACGCCCCGTGCCGGTACGTGAGATCAAAGTTGCTGGAGGTCATGACATTGGTCGTGGTATCACCCGCGATCACCACACCACCCGCGTTGGGCGGGCCGTTCCATATCTGAACCGTCATGCCCGTGAACGTGGAAGGACCCGCTGTCGCGCCTGTCTGGTAACCGTAGAAATTGAAGCCGCTGACAGTCCAGCCGCCCGCGGGGACCGTGAAGTCATCCGCCACCCGGAAACTCGCGCCGTTCATGCTGGTTCCGAGGAGCGTGTTCGCACCCTGAAGCGTGCTGCTGAACTGCCCACTCGGAATGCACGCGCCCGGCGGGGCTGTAATCAATGGGCCGTTGCTGTAAAGAACTTGCGCCGACGCCATCGATGAGAGGCCGCCAGCCGCCAGCATCATTGCCAGCGCATTCAACCGTGAACGATTCATGTCTGCTCCTTCTGCGTTACCAAAATGCTTGCTTCACTCTCCGCGACGGGCGCCGCACCATCAGGTGCGAGCGCACGACAACCGTGGACGACACGGTCGCGGCCAAGATACCGTCCCTCCGCGTTTCGTCAAGGGTTTACTCAACCCGATCGGATTGTTAACTTGGCTGAAAACGCTTAAACAGTCGAAGGGGCCTCTCTTCCTTCTGCCGCTTCGCTCAACGATTCTCCTTGACGAAGGAGTCGGAATGCGTTCGGGCACCAGATTCCCTCAGTGCTTTCCCACCTCCCTCAACGCGTCTTCGATTGCTCTTTCAATCGCTTGTTCACTTCCCACTCCCAGCACCCTGTGCCGAATTTTCCCATCCGGACCCACGACCACCAACGTCGGGATCGCGCTCACCCCGTAAGCCTTGGCGACCTCGTCCGCCTTCAGTATGAGCCCGTACGTATACCCGTTCTCTTTCATAAAGGCCGCCGGGTCCGCGCTCTCCCAGCAGTTCAGCCCGAGCACCACCACGCCCTTGTCCTTGTACTTCTCGTGGAGCTTCTGCAGGTTCGGCATGATCGCGCGGCACGGGCCGCACCAGGTCGCCCAGAAGTCCATGACGACCACCTTGCCTCGATGGTCCGAGAGCGACACTTCCTTCCCATCTGAATCCTTCAGGGTCCAATCCGGCGCGGCCTGGCTGGCCTGAGGCCCGGCCGCTTTGACAATCGTGATTCCCTCGCGAGCTTGAGGTTCCTTCGCCTTCTCGACAGCAAACCCTTCCGGCACAGCCAACGCAATCTGCGACGGCTCGACCGGCGCATCCAACTCCAACTGTTCGATCTCGGTGATCGTGAATCCATCCCCACCAGCGCCGACCAAGTGCATGTCGACACGTCGCGGCAGGCCATCTTCCTTGCTCAGAAACCACCACACATCGAAGAGCTCCCGACTGGCCAGCTCGGAGTAGTCGACGTAGACAACGTGGCACTCCACCATGCCGACCATGGCTGAGCCCTCGACTCGGAAAGGAAGAATGGTCTCTGGTTCGTTGAAGCGATTGGTGATGAGATCCCGCCATTGCAGGATCCAGGCACTCAACCAGCCCGCTCCTTCATCCATCAGGTCGGTCGATCCAGTCCACGAGGCTTCAACCACCTGCTTCTCCCGCTCGCGAACCGTCCGAACGATCTTGCCATCAAATGCGGTGGCAAAGGGTCGGCGGGCGACTTCCTTTCCCGCCCAGCGGGACTCGCCGCGGGCTTCGAACTTGAACCCGGGCGCGGCCTTCGTGTCCCGGATCAACGTCACCGTCCCGGTCGCATGGGGGGAGCGTGTCGTCAGGGCCCCCACCGCCCGCACCGAGCCCTTGAACCGAATGGCCTTCGCCTTGGCGATCTTGGCATCCGCCTGCTGAAGCAACTCCAACCCCTTCGCCTTGGCGGCCGGTGGGGCTTCCTGCTCCTGGGCTTGAGAAACTGGAATCAAAGCCAACGTCGAGATCAGCACGACCAGAGTCTTCAGCCTCATGGGATGCTCCTGTTTCCAATCCGCTTGTACCCGCTCCGGCAGTTTACGTTCCTCTGGATTGCACAGCCTGCGAGCGACATACAAACAAGTCCGCCCCCGAGCTTAACCCGGGGGCGGACGTTTGATTCACGTGAAACGCAGGCTGGCTGGCTAGGCCGCTTTGCGGGGCGAAGGCTTCTCGATCGCCCCCAAGCGAACCAAGAACTCGCACGCTTGCTCGATTTCCCAACGAGTGAACTCGCTGAGGAAGTCAGGTTGCAGCGGCGTACCCATCAAGTCCGCCGGGTAGGGCCACGGTCCACCCGTGTGCTCCGCTACATCCACGGCCGCCCGCAGCGCGGCCTCGGCGGCGGCTACCAGCCGATCCGGGTCCAGATGCTCTTCTCGGCGTGACATGGTGTTCCCTTTCCACTGTGGTCCTCGTTCTATTCGAGCCACACGTCCTGTCTGATGCTCTGGTTCGGAATTGCGTTCCGATTTCTTCGCGCGGACCTGGCAAATAGGGCGTTTCCATCATGAACGCGGACGTGCAAAGCAGCGACCGTTGCGCAGACTGCCGAAGTGGCGGTGTTCCACCATCTTGCGTGGAACAGCCGGTCCGCCCAGAGCCCCGAGATTGACGCTGCTGTTCTCTGTATTGGCCAAGAAGCCGCTTTGGTGGGTGAGGTCGGACTTTGACGGTGGTAGGGCCCGTGCAACCGGGTGGCGTTCCCCACCACATGGCATCTTCCGTTCCCGAATTCGACACTCTGTACGAGAGGAGTGCGGCGCGTGATCGATCGCATCGGCGGAGTTCAGCGAATCGACGCGGTGCGAACGGACCCGGCGCCGAGACGGGCGAGCGCCCCCACACCGGTCGGTTCGGATTCCATTTCGCTCGCCGTGACGCCGCTCCGTGCCGCGGTCGCTTCTTCACACGCATCGATCAGTCAGCTGCAGGACCTGTCGCGATTCGTGGACTCTGCTTCGGGCGCGTTGGACACCGTCCAATCGCTGTTGCACGATGGCACCCGTCGCGTCGCCAGCGGCGAGACGACGTGGGAGCTCTTGGATCAGGTTGATCAGATCGCGCGAGCTCCAAAGCTGAGCGGTGAATCGGCGCTCGCCGAGGGTGTGACCTTGCGTGCGGGGTCTCACGAACTGGACATCCGACCAGTGTCCACGCTGGACTTGGGCGCCATTGTTGAATCAGGTCGTTCCCATCGGCTGGCCGATGTGCGCCCGGGCGGCTCGCTGGACCCCCTGGGGAATCGCTCCGCGGCCCTGCGGTCGATCGCGGCTGCCATGAACGAGATCGCGGGTGTGCAATCGTCGCTTCGCGTGTTCCGTGGACAGGCGCTCGAACCGCTGCAACGAACCGCGCTGGACGACCTCGCCTCGAAGACGAGCACCTCGCGCTTCGATGAAAGCGACGTTGCCGGCTTCGCTTCTGATGTCCGGGCCCGGATGTTCTCGGGCGAGGCCGTCGCCGGTGTGAGGCCCGATCACGCGCTCGCGTTGCTCTCGCCGCGCCGCCTATAGTTCATCGCGTGCGGCGGAACAGGGACCGCCTCCAACTCGTGGGCCCCGGAGCCTCCAACCGTGCAACCGATCCTTTCCCCCGCGTTCAAGGAATCCACGAAGTGGCAGACTCTCTCGGCGCCCGCCAAGTGCGCGCTGGAGGGAATGCTGCAGTTCGTCACTCGAAAGCACTGCGACTGGGTCATCGAGGGCACGCCCAAGCAGATCGGCGACTGGATCGGCCCTGAAGTCAATCTCAACGCGACAGAGATCGTGACCGCCCTGCGTGAACTCGATACCGCAGGCTGCATCCGGCGCGGCCGCGTCGGCAACGGTTCGAGCTTCATCGTCGCGCCCGTCGTGGTTGATCGATGACCTGCGGCGAGGCAGCGCCGGCTCGGCACGACAACCCGTCGACATGATCCGCGGTCAGAGAATCTCGACGATTTCGAATCGCTTCACGCCGCGCGGCGCGTTCACACGCACCACTTCACCGATGCGGGCCTTGAGCAGGGCCTCCCCCATGGGGCTGGTCACCGTGACCTCGTCGTAGTCCTCCGGCGGTTCGGAGGACATTTCTCCAACGAGCTTGACCGTGTCGGTACGGCCCTTTTCGACATCCTTGATCTTGACCATCGAGCCCAGCACGACAACATCGCCACCCTTGCCCGCGCCATCCTCGACAACCTGCGCGCGCGCCAGCCGCTCTTCCAGGCGGCGGATTTCCGCCTCTTCCATTCCTTGCTGCTCTCGCGCCGCGTGATAGTCGCCGTTTTCCTTGAGATCCCCGAGCGCCCGTGCTTCGGCGATGCGTTGAGAAATCACCGACCGATTGGCCTTGAGCGCGGCCAACCGTGCCTCAACCTTTGTCTTTTCGCTTTGCGTGAGCATTTCCATGGCAGGTTCCTTCCCCCGGCGTGCCTGAAGAAAAACCCGGCCGCGGGGGCCGGGCATTCTCCAGCGTTTCGCCGGTCGTTTCGGCGACGGCAAACGGTAGGCCTCAATCGGCCCTTCGGCCAACCCGAATCCGCGATGCGACGGCCGCCAGCCACAACGCCGTCCCCACTCCACACAGCAGCCCGATCATCCTCCAATGGCCCGGCGTGACACGGGCCGGCTGCCCGCTCCATGATGTGTCACGGGTCAGTTCCAGCACCCCGCCGACCGGGGACAGCATCCACAATGGTCGAGTCACAGCTCCCACTTCGGTCGCCGCCGCCTGCGCCCCCATGGGCACATGGCAAAGCACGAATACCGCGATCATCGTGAGCATGCACCACGCGCCGGAGACGCGTCGTACGGCGCGCGCTTCGTGGGTGATCGAAATCAACGCCGCGACAATGACCGCCCACGCTGTCAGGAGCGCTGCCGTTGCGGCGACCACTCGGAGAGGCCACCCCGTCAACCACCATGCGTGCTGTGGCCACACGATGGCCTGAATCGGGACCAGCACGACAATCAGATCGAGGATGGGCCCGGCCAATGGCCGCGGGTCCGGCCGCTGGCTGAGCCGCACGAGCGGCCAGACGATGAACATGCCCGCCGCGATCAGCGCGAGGAGCATCCTGGCCGCCGGGCGAATCGCGTCGTACCCGCCGATCCCGGACGTGACGGTGACGCCGTAGACCGAGACGGTCGCGGCGAACAGGTACATGGTCCAGATGAACGCGAAGGTCCGCGGTTCGGCCCTGCGGTGGGCCCAGGGATCCCTCGCCCTCTCGGCCGTTGGCGCTCGCGCGGGGGGTGGAGATGGAGGACTGTCATCCCCCGAGGACGAGGCCTGTGGAGCCTGGTCGCTCATGGATCGCGATGCGCAGTCCGCACATCATCGACCAAGATCACCGGGCCGGCCACCTCGACCAGACGGTGCTTGGCATCGACTTGCCCGAACTGTCGCACCAGTTCGTCCAACCGTCGGAGCTTCGTGTCGAACGCGACCTCGCCCGGGATCGTGTCGCGGGGCGCCCCGCCGATCACGGCCCGCCCATCCCACTTGCTGATCAACGCGATGCGCCGGGCACCGGCGTACTCCGCGACATCAACCGCCGCGACTTGATCCCGCCACGGCCGGTTCGATATCACGGCGATCGTCTCGAGCGCTGCGCGAATGTCGTCACCGGCCCACATCTGCCCCGGGGCCAACTGCCCGCCCACGCGGGGAGGCTGGTGCGCCGCCCCGGTAATCGCAATGACGGGGGCCTGCCCTCGCTGATACGCCAGCGGAAGCAGATGCCCTTCCCGCGAGATGAGGTAGTCGACGCCATCCTGACGAACCACCGCCGCGGGCGTTCTCCATGTCGCCGCGATCCGGTACGCCTCTCCATCCCGAACAACCGTGGGCGCCGACTCGAACCATCCCGTGCGCATCAACGAGACCGACGCTGCCTCAAGCGCAGAAGAAGAAAACGGATCAGCGCAACGCTCAATCTCTGTCATCGCGCGGGCCAACAGTTCATCACGAACGGGGCCGGGCACCCAAGTCGAGCCGTCCCCGCCGGCCGCCTGTGGCCACTCGATATGGATCTTGGCCGGCCCCGCCGATGCCCGGGTGGCCAGCTCGGCCTCCATCGAAGGCACCCAGATCAGGACCGAAAGCACCAATCCGACGAAGATGAAAACCCCGGCGGTCACGGAGAAGAACCGCCGAAAGGACTCGGTGGTCACCGACTTGGACTTGTGAACTCGAACGCGGATCGGGCGGGAGTTTCGTGCCATGGTTCCGTCCGTGGTGGGAGGCTTTGTGAACAGCGCAGACATCCGGCTGCCATTCGCGGCGGCATCCTGCCACCAAACATGATTCTATCGGCACAACATGCCCGTTGAGCCTTAGCGCCCGGAATCACGGAGCGCAAAGTCCACCAGCAGGGCGCAAAGCGAGGGCATATCCGTGCCGGAATGTGCCGCCGCCTTGGGTACCAGCGAGGTCGCGGTGAACCCGGGCATGGTGTTGATCTCCAGAAGCCAGGGTTGTCCTTGCCCGTCCAACAGGAAGTCAACCCGGGACACATGGCGGACGCCGATCGCTCGCCCCAGGCGCTCCGCGTACCCCTTGATCGTGGCGTCCATCCCCTGGGGCAGTTCGGGGTCGAGCAGGTAGCGCGTGTCCTTCCGCTTGTACTTCGCTTCGTAGTCGTACACGCCTTCCGCCGGGGCAATATGAATGATCGGGAGCGGCTTGCCATCCAGCAGACCGACTGTCAGCTCTTTCCCCGCGATGTACCGCTCGACCATGTACACGCGCCCCGGCTTCGATGCGATGTCCGCTTCAACATCGCGGCGTGCCGCGGCCCACGCCTGGACATCCTTGCAAATGTGCAGCCCCACGGACGACCCGTCGTGCACCGGCTTGACTACGACCGGAATTGGCAACGGGCACGCTTCATCACGGATGTTGAACGCGTGCGCCTCCGCCGTGGGGATGCCCGCCCTCGCCGCGCACAGTTTGGTCGCGAGCTTGTCCATCGCCAGCCTGGCCGCGGCGGGCCGGCAGCCGACATACGGCCGCCCGTCACGCTCCATGAGGTCCTGCAGCGGACCACCTTCGCCGAAAGCACCGTGGAGCACCGGGAACACCACATCGCCCGGTAGCCCCTTGAGTTCCGCAAGCGAAATCCGATCGATCGTCCGCTCGACCACTTCGTAACGACCGGAGGCCCGGATTGCGTTGGCGACGCCAGCCGCTGAGTTCAGGCTGACTTCGCGTTCTGCATCCGGCCCACCGCCGAGAACGAGAACCTTCTTCATGGCTTTCTCTTCCAGATCGCAATCTCAGGTTCGAGCGACACCCCGAACGTGTCGAAGACGCGGGCCCGGACCTGATCCATCAGGTCGATGACATGCCCCGCCATCGCATCCCTGTCCGTGGTGATGAAGTTCGCGTGCGAATGGCTGACCTCTGCCCCGCCGACCCGCATGCCCTTGCACCCCGCCCGGTCGATCAGCATTCCCGCCGACACACGCACATCCGCATCGGCGATACCCTCGATGGGACGGATCAGCGTTGGGTTCTTGAATACGCACCCCGCCGAGTTGCTCGACAGCGGCTGGCTGGCCTTCTTCCTCGCCATCACTTCCAAGTGGAACTCGCGAAGCCGAACCGGATCCGCGGGCTTGAGATTCAGCTCCACAGCGGTGACGATGACATCCGACAGCCCCGAATGCCGGTAGGAGAACGGCACCTGCTCGCGAGCAAGTCGCAGCACACGCCCCTGCCGGTCGATCGCGTGGATGGCGGCGACGGCGTCCGCAAACTGCCCGTACGCCCCGCCGGCATTCATGATCGCCGCGCCGCCGATCGTTGCGGGCACCCCACCCAACCCTTCCAACCCTGACAGCCCATCACGAACCGTGTCGTTGATCAGCTTGGGTAGCTTCACGCCCGCCCCAACGAGCATCCGGTTCCCGTCCCTCTCCACCGACCGGAATGCCGGTTGGTCGAGAACGACGACCAACTCCGAAACCCCGTCATCGTCCACGAGGAGATTTGCCCCATCCCCAAGGACCTTCAGTCCGGGATCGGACTCCAGGCAGGCCACGAGATCCTCCACGGACGCCGGCTTGGCCACCCGATCGGCGCCGCCCCCGATTCCGAACCAGGTCGGGAGTTTGGCCACTCGCTCGAATGTCAACGCCCGTGTCGTCGCCATGCCAATGACTCTCACCGTGCCGCGAGAACCGCCTCTCCCATCTTCAGGTAACTGTGGGCGATCTGATTCACCGGCCCGGCACCCATGACCACCACCAGGTCTCCATCGCGGCACACGTGCTCGAGGTGGTCCACGATCGCCTCGAATGGGTACAGGTGCAGGGCTTTCACGCCTCGCTGCCGGAGGCGATCGACCAGGTCCGCCGCCGAGACCTTCTGCTTCTCCGCCTGCGTGTCGCGAACAAAGTAGATGTGCGGCACCAGCACCAGATCCGCGCTTTCAAACGCCGCGGCGAACTCTTCGAGCAAGTGCCGCGTCCGCGAATGCTGGTGCGGCTGAAAGACGCAGATGAGCCTCCCACCGCGATCCCGCGGCCGCTCAAACTCCTGCATGGCTTTCAAGGTTGACCAGACCTCCGTCGGGTGGTGCCCGTAATCGTCGTACACACGGACAGAACCCCCGCCGGGCAACCGCCGCTCGCCCAGATACTGAGTCCGCCGATCGATCCCGCGGAACGCGGACAGCGACACGCCCACCGCCTCGGCATCAGCGCCGGCCATCAGCGCCAGCGCCGCCGCCGTCGCCCCGTTCATCGCGTTGTGAACACCGGGCAGGCGAACCATCCATTCAACGACTTGCTTTCCTTCGTAACTGAGCGTGGCCCGTCTTGACTCGGGATCGAACGAAACGACCCAGTCCGCATCAGGACGGAAACCGATTGTTTCCACCTTGCACGACAGGCCCGCCGTCACGACCGTCCGCTGCGTGTTGTCCTGCGCGATCAGCAGGCGACCGCCTTGATCCTCCGGCGCGATCAGCTTGGCAAACTCGTGAAACGCCTTCACCACCTCATCGAGCGACCCGAAGACATCCAGATGGTCCGCCTCGACGGCTGAGATCGACGCGATCGTGGGGCGGTAGTTGTGAAACGAACGGTTGAACTCGCAAGACTCGGCCACCAGCAGCCCCGGCCTGCCCTTGAACCGCCCGGACGCGATGGACTCCGAGCCAAGCCGGAAGCCGACCGGCTTGCCGCGCGGCCCCAGGCACCCATGCTCAAGCTGCGCACAGGTCGCCCCGACAATCACGGTGGGATCGAGCCCCGCATCCACGAGTACGGCCCCAAGCATCGCCGTCGTTGTGGACTTCCCATGCGTTCCCGCGACGGAGATCGCCGTCCGCCCAAGCATGCACCTTCCCAACGCCTCGGCGTACCACATCGTGGGAATGCCGCGACGCTCGGCCTCCAGCATTTGGGGATGATCCGGCTTGATCGCCGCCGAAGCGACGACCAGATCGCACCCGCCTTCTTCATGGCCCGGGAGCCATGACCGGGACTGATCAAACCCGACCGCTATCCCCTCGCGCTCGAGCTGGTCCGTTGCCTCGGAGGGGTTCAGATCAGAGCCTGAAACAACCGCCCCTCGGGCCTTGAGCATCCGGGCCAGCCCGGCCATGCCACAGCCGCCGATGCCGACCATGTAGACCCGCTTCCCTGCGACATCGAACGCGGTGTGTTCCTTCACGTGTATCCCACTGCTCACCATGGACAGGGTATCGGACGGCAGCGCTCGTTTGCCACAGCACCCAATGGCACGAGTCACCCGGCCGGCGCGACACCGCCTCTTTCATCGCGCAAGTTCCCCCCGCTTGTGATTCGGACCGGCGATTGGGACCTGCCTGTCGATTGCTGTCAACTGACTCAGCGCTATCCTCCCCTCCGAATGACCCTGCCCTACAAGCTCGCCTGCCTGTGCGACCTTCGCGACAAGGACGGCCGAATCCTTCTGCTGCACCGTTTGAAGGAGCCCAACAAGGGGCTCTGCTCGCCGATTGGTGGAAAGCTCGACATGACCACGGGCGAATCCCCCGCTCACTGCGCTCAACGGGAGATTCTCGAAGAGGCCGGGCTTGAAGTCCCCATTGATCGCCTTCATCTGCTCGGCCTGATCAGCGAGTCGGGCTACGAGGGCAAGGGACACTGGCTGCTCTTCTACTACAAGGTGCTCGGCCCAGTCTGGGTCGAGCCCCGGGATATGCGCGAAGGCCGCCTGGATTGGTTCACCCCATCCCAGGTCGACTCCCTCCCTCTGCCCGACACCGACCGTCGGATCATCTGGCCCCTCGTTCGCCAGCATGAAGCCCCCGGCCCGAGCGGCCGCCCCGGATTTTTCGCCGTACACATTGATTGCACCGGCGGGGAGATGGTGTGGCGCGTTGAACAATCCGAACGATGAGCCGCTGAACGCCGACGCACAAGCCGGATCCGCACGAAACGGGTGATGGCGAATGCCGATCTATACTTGGGTATGAAGGGATCGGGGAACTTCAACGCGTGGGATGTCTTTGCCCGCGGACCCATGGTGGTCCGTTTTCTTGCCTTGCCGCTGCTGGTCGTCCTCGCCGTCATGAGCACGGGACAAGGTCCGGCCCAGGTGCCCAATGTCACTCCCGCCACGCGCCAGGCCAACAACATCGCCGTCATCACCATCAAGGGTGAGATCAACCAGACCACGCTTCGCAGCGTTGTGCGGCGGCTTCAACTCGCCGAGCGGGCCGGCGCCGAAGCAATCGTTTTCGAGCTCGACACCCCGGGCGGCGACCTCATGGCTGTGATCGGCATCTGCACGGCCATCAAAGCATCACCGATCAAGAACTCCGTTGCATGGATCAACCGCGACGCCTACTCCGGCGGCGCTGTCATCGCCCTCGCCTGCCGCGAAATCGTCGTGAACGATCCCTCCACGCTCGGTGACGCCATCATCATCAACTCCATGTTCGGTCAGATCAACCAGATGGCCGAGAGCGAACGGCAGAAGTTCCTCGCCCCGCTCATCGCCGAACTCGTGGACTCCGCCCGTCGAAACGGCTACGACGAGCTTCTCGTCCAGGGCATCGCCAGCCGCGGCGTCGAACTCTGGCTTGTTGAGAACAAAGCGACAGGTCAGAGGTTGTGCATCACCCGCGCCGAGTACCTGATGCTCTTCGGACAAGAACCCCCCCAGGTCGCACCCGCGCTGGCCTCCGCGCCGGCGATCCCCGATTCCGAGAAGACCAGGACCGCGCAGAAAGACCTTGGCAGCCAACTCGACGAGTTCCTGAAGCGCTCCCAACGTACCGGCCGGCGCGGCCCGGGGCAGGCCTCCAAGCAGACGGTGCCGACCAATCCGGACGACCCCAATCGCTACGTGCCTGCCGCGCCTGATATGGCGCCCATGTTCAACGACGTGACCAGCGCTCAGGAGCTCCCCACTTCGCGACCCGATCTCACCCCGTCTGAAGCCGGCAAGTGGACCGTGATCGAGTACCTCTCCACCGGTTCTGGCCCTTTCATCTTCAAGGCCGACCAGATGCAGCGGTACGGGCTTGCGGTCGGGGTCGTGCGCAACGATGAAGAACTCAAGGCCCACTTCAACGCCAAACACCTGCTCCGAATGGACCAGACGTGGTCCGAGGGACTCGTTTCCATTCTGACGTGGTTCCCGGTGCGCGGGCTGCTCGCGGTCATTTTCCTGATCGCGCTGTTCGTGGAAATGACCCACCCCGGCCTTGTTGCGCCGGGAGGCATCGCCGCGGCGGCTCTGATTGCCCTGATCGCGCCCCCGCTGCTCATCAACATGGCCAGCTGGTGGGAAATCGCGGCGATCCTGTCCGGGATCGTGCTCATCGCCCTGGAGATTTTCGTGCTTCCCGGGTTTGGATTCGCCGGCATCCTGGGCCTGCTCCTGCTCTTTGGCGGCCTGGTCGGCACGTTCGTCCCGCAGGGGGCGTACTTCCCTGATTCGCCCCGTGCCCGGAACGACCTGCTGTACGGCCTCGCCACCATGGTCATGGCGGTGGTCACTTCCGGCATCGGCATGTACTTCATTGCCAAGAACTTCAAGTCCATACCCGTGTTCGGGAAGCTGGTCCTGAAGGATCCGAGTCGGGTGGAAGATGGCCAGGACGAAATGCTCGCGGCGATGGGTCCGTCGGCGTCACCCATCAAGAAGGGCGTGGTGGGCACCGCCCTGACTCCGCTTCGACCGGCCGGGCGTGTCGAGCTCCCGGGCGGGCGGATTATCGATGCTGTGGCTGACATCGGCTTCATCGCCACGGGTGACAAGGTCCGCATCACGAGCGTCTCCGACTTCCGCATTGGCGTTGAAAAGATCGAAGCCTGACCCCCCTTCCACCTCGCGCTCCGGGCCTTCGCATCACGCCTTGGCCCCGCCCGACCCAAGCCCGCCGGGCCCATCTTGCCCGGGTATCCTGTCCGGTGCGCCACATGGAGACCTGATTGTGGATGAAACGCTGCTCTTCTGGGGATTGGGCCTTCTCGCCGCGGCCATGCTGCTCGTGGTGATCGAGGTCTTTGTCCCGTCCGGGGGCCTGATTTCGCTCATCGCAACGGGCTGCGCCGTCGGCGGCGTCTATTGCCTCTTCCGGTACAGCACGATGTGGGGCGTCATCGGAATCGGCTGCGTTGCGATCCTGGGGCCGCTCACGTTTGCGTTCGCCCTTCGCGTCTGGCCCAGCACGCCCATTGGACGGAAGATGATGGGCGAAAAGCCGCCTGAGCAGCGCGAGGCCGAGCGACTGGCCGAGTTGAAGGAAAGGGAACGGCTGGCCTCCCTGGTTGGCGCCGAGGGAGTCGTGCTGGCCGACCTCCGCCCCGTGGGCATAGTGCAGATTGGTTCCGAGCGGTTCAATGCTCTTGCGGACACCGCTCTGATCAGGGCCGGGACCAAGGTCCGGGTCACCGTCGCCGAGTCCAACCAGATCAAGGTCCGGGCGATTTCGTAGCGCCCGCCTCCTCGCGGGCCAATATACTCCGGGCCCAAGGACCCGGAGACTTTCCCTCATGAAGACTTCCACCAAGCTCGTTGCGGGCGCGGCCGCCAGCATGCTCCCCTCCATTGCCAAGGCCGACGTTCCCCTCCATCTTGGCCAAGCCGGCAGCGGTGGCAACACGATCTGGATCGTGATCGGTGTTGTCGTCGTCCTCTTCTTTGTCGTGGCGATGTTCGTCATCGGTCAGTTCATCAGCCTGTACATCCAGGCCCTGCTGTCCAACGCCCACGTCGGCCTCTTCGAAATCGTGGGGATGCGCCTTCGGAAGGTTGATATCCGGACGGTCGTGTACAGCCGCATCCGCGCTGTCAAGGCGGGTATGAACATCCAGACGGCGGAGCTTGAAACGCACTACCTCGCTGGTGGCCGCGTCCCGAACGTCATCAGCGCCATGATCGCCGCCAAAGGTGCGAAGATCGACCTGCCGTGGAACACGGCGACGGCGATCGACCTTGCCGGGCGCGACATTCTCGACGCCGTCCAGACCAGCGTGAACCCCAAGGTCATCGATTGCCCCGCGCAGAACGGCCCCCGGGCCACGATCGACGCCGTCGCCCAGGACGGCATCCAGCTTAAGGCAAAGGCTCGTGTGACCGTGCGGACCAACATCAAGCAGCTCGTCGGCGGCGCCACCGAGGAGACCATCATCGCCCGCGTCGGTCAGGGCATCGTCTCCACCATCGGCTCCAAGGCCAGCCACAAGCAGGTGCTCGAGAACCCGGACGAGATCAGCCGGAAAGTGCTCGAATCGGGACTGGACTCCGGGACGGCGTTCGAGATTCTCTCCATTGACATCGCGGACATCGATGTCGGCGACAACATCGGCGCCAAGCTCCAGGCCGACCAGGCCAACGCGGACAAGCAGCGATTCCAGGCCGAGGCCGAGAAGCGTCGCGCCATGGCCATGGCCCAGGAGCAGGAGTTCAAGGCCGAGATTCAGAAGAACAAGGCGCTGGTGGTCCTGGCGGAGGCCGAGGTGCCCAAGGCCATGGCCGAGGCCTTCCGGAAGGGCAATCTGGGCATCATGGACTACTACAAGATGCGCAACGTCCAAGCCGACACCAGCATGCGATCGGCCATCGCTGGCGAGGGTGGAAAGGCCGACGGCGCCTGATTCAGTCCTGCCAGACTTTCTCGACGACCCCATCTCGCATGACGATGTAGGTGGCCCCTTGGGTCACGGTTGAATCGTTCGCGCTGACGAGCAGGAACACCTTGCCGCGGCTGGCGTGTACCTTCCGATAGCCCCACTTCCACACTTCCGATCCGTCTGACACCTGGGTCTTCGAGGAGGGTGGCCCGAGCAAAGCGATCACAAAGTCGTCCTTCGACTTGCCCGGTTCGATCTGGCGGATGGTCTCCGGTCCGATGAACCGCCCGCAGTATTCCGTCCTTGTGCTCGACCGCACCAGGCATCCCGACATGACCGATGCCAACACCGCCAGCAGCGCCACCACGACAACTCGATTCCGCATCTTCAACTCCTGTCACCCGGCAGACGCCAGAGCCGGTGTGATACGGAAAACTCGCGACGGTGTTTCACGTGAGCCGCCGATCGCCTCATCTGGCCCGGCACGCCCGTTCAAGAAGCGCCGCCACCCGCCGCTGGCGATACGCCTCATCGGTGACGATGGAGTTGACCGTGACCGTGGACGTCGGCTGCACAGGAGGATCGTTCGCGACCGACAGGTGCAGGAACGTATCCCCGGGCATTGGAGGGAGCGTTTCAACCTCCACCGGAGGAACGCCGATCCAGAACACGGTCCCGGGTGGGATCTCCGGCACGCCGCCACTCACCGCGCCGCTGTACACGGAACGGGGGAACACCGCGGTCACCCCGCCGTCGATCCGCATGAACAGTCGCTGCCCACGACCGAACGCATCGGCCTTCGAAATCTGGTACAGGTTGTCAAAGTCCACCGGCTTCCGAAGGTCAAGTTCGATGCGCCGCATGGTGAGGGCGTGAGGGTTGACATCTTCCTTCCCCGGTTCCACCGGAACCGGTTGCGCGACCAGCGCCGCCACCACCGCCTCGATCCACACCGTTGACTCCTTTCACCCGGAGAAGATGACGGTCATCACAATCGTCACTTCACCGCGAGGATCCTGAGCCGTCAGTTCCTCCAGGCGCTTGCCCCTCGCCACCCACGAATATACCGCGGAAAGCAGCGGCTCATCCACGTCCGCTGCCCCGGTGCTGTACACCCGTTCCCCGTCCGTCACGAAGGCCGCTCGCACCACCCGGCCATCACGCCCGAACGTGATCTGAAGCGTGGGGTTCGCCGGCCGACGTGCCACGAGCGTGGTGACGCTCCAGCGGGGGCTCCGCGTCTGAATGTCGAGCCCATCCGCCGCCGCGACTTGCCCGAGCCGAACTCGAACGGCGTTCTTCACCGTCGCCGCTATCGATTCCTTGTCCGACCCAAGACCCAGTGCCCCTCCAGCGCCACCGCTGCCGGCCTTCTGCGATTCAACCTGCTCCTTCGTCATCGCTTCTGGACGCTGGGTGCTCAATGACCCCGCGATGTCCGCCAGGCTTTGTGCCGACTCACGTACCGCGCTTGATGTCACGGCGGGAACCTGGAGCGCCGCCGCCGACAGCGACGGCACCTCAGCCGGCTTCCCGGGGCGAGGCGTCATCGCAGACTGTTCCACTTCGGACTTCAATCCTTCGTGCGGCGTAGCTTCCCGGAACCCGAGCCAAGCCGTCTCATCGATCTTCCCATCGTCGATACCGAGTTTCACAACGGGCTTGGCCGGCTCGTTCTGCTGGATCTCGGTCGCGCCTGCTTGCACCATGCTTTGCTCGGGAATCCGAACGAATCCCGAAGCAACTCCCCAAATGGCCACATGGGCCGCCAGGCTCACTAGCAGGCCCGATACCAACACCCTCTCGCTGGGCTCGAAGTTTGGCATGGGTTCGCCGGGAACTCTAGCCCCCGGGACGTGTCTACCCTATGCAGGCCAGTTCGATCGGGGCCTTGGGCCTATACCGCCGTGTGGCGATGGAGCGCTCCGGGTCAGGGCCCCCGATCCTCAGGAGAACCCCATGTTGAATCGATGGACGATGGTGACGGCCGCGGCGATGGTGTGTGCTTCGAGCGTCCTCGCTCAGGACCAGGCCACCCCAACCCTCAAGGTTGGCGACAAGGCCCCTGCCTTGACCGTCGAGAACTGGGTCAAGGGCAAGGAAGTCAAGAAGTTCGAAGAGGGCAAGGTCTACGTGGTCGAGTTCTGGGCGACGTGGTGCGGCCCGTGCATCAAGGGCATCCCGCACCTCACCGAACTCCAGAAGGAATACAAGGACAAGGGCGTCACCATCATCGGCGTCGCTTCGAGCGAGCGGGGCAATGATGCCAAGAGCAAGCTCGTGGGCGTTGAGAACTTCGTCCGCAAGCAGGGCAAGGAGATGGAGTACACCGTCGCCTTCGACGCCGACCGTTCCATGTCCAAGGACTGGATGGCCGCGGCGGGTCGCAACGGCATTCCCTGTGCCTTCCTCGTCGGCCCCGATGGCAAGATCGCCTGGATCGGCCACCCGGCCAACGGCTTGGATGCCGAACTGAAGAAGGCCACCGCCTCCAAGCGCGTCGGCTCGAAGAGCTCCGACGATACGAAGCAGGTCGCCTCGAGCTCCGACGGCTCATCGACCACGAAGTCGACCGACCGCAAGTAACCCGTTCCATCGACGCACCGCAACCGCCCCGGTTTTCCGGGGCGGTTGTCATTTCTGGCCATACGCTCTCGGCATGATCACGCTCACGCCCAACGAATGCCGCGTCCTCGGCACGATCATTGAAAAAGCGCAGACTGTTGCCTCGCAGTACCCCATCACGCTCAACGCGCTCGTGACCGGGTGTAACCAGAAGAACAACCGCAACCCCATCACCAACCTTGACGAGTCCGCCGTGCTCGATGCGCTCGACGGACTTCGCGCCAAGAAGCTTGTTTCCGAGGTCATGCTTTCCGGTTCACGCGTGAGCAAGTACCGGCACCTGGCTCGCGAGGCCATCCCTGTCTCAACACTTGAACTTGTCATCCTCGCGGAGTTGCTCCTGCGCGGCCCGCAGAGCCTCGCCGAGCTCCGCACCAATGCCTCCCGCATGCACACCATCGAGTCGCCGGAAGCCGCCCGCTCCGTCCTCGACGGGCTTCTCTCGCCCCACGGCGAAAGGGCCGCTCTTGTGAAGGAAGTCCCCGCGCCACCCGGCGGGCGCGGCACAAGGTTCATCCAACTCCTCTGCCCGGACCTCCACAGCCTGACCAGCGTCTCCCCGGCTGCCGTGCCGTCACCCGAGATTGACGATCGCCTGGCAGCCCTTGAAGCCCGCATTCTCCACCTCGAAGAGCGCATCAGGGTGCTCGAAGGGTAATGCGGACCGCTGTTGTCACCGGACCAAACCGTCCGATACTGACCCCCTGATGCCCTCGAACTCGATCCGAATGGTGTGCTTTGACGTTGGCGGTGTGCTCATCAAGCACCACCGCACTTGGGACGCCGGCTGCACCGCCGCCGGCCTTCCCGTTCGTGACGGCGCCATGAGCCCCGATCTTGCCGCCCACCGGCGGGAGGTCACGGCGGCGTACACAACGGGGCGGATTCCCTGTGAAACTTTCTACGCGGAGATGTCCCGCCTCATGGGCGGCCTGTACTCAGCGGACGAGGTGCGCCGCGTCCACCACCACTGGCTCGGCCCGGAGTACGACGGCGTCGCCGCTGTAATGCACCGGCTGATCAGCGTGAACTGGATTGATACGGGCGTGCTCAGCAACACGAATCCCGCCCATTGGGCCCGCATGAACAAGACCGAGATTCGCCCCGCGGAGTTCCCCTCCCCCGCCATGCTCCGTCACCGGCACGCCAGCCACCTTCTCGGCTTTGCCAAGCCAGACCCCCGCGCCTTTCGCGAGTTCGAGCGCCGTACCGACTACCGGGGTGCTGAAATCCTCTACTTTGACGACCTCGTCGAGAACGTCGAGACCGCCCGGGCGCAGGGCTGGATTGTCGAACACATCGACCACACCGCCGACACCGCCGCCCAGATCGAGGCAGCGCTCACCCGCCACGGCATCTTCTGATCCGCACGACGCAAACCGACAACCCGCGGGGCCGCTCGAGCATCACTACACTTCGCGCGATGACCCGCCGCGTCTCCCTGCCGCTCCTCCCCCGCACCCGACGCGATGCAGCACCACGAGGGCGCGCGGATCAACCGAAGGAAAAGTGCGGTGTCTTCGGCATCTGGGGCCACCCGGACGGCGTCCGCCGGACCTATCTCGGCCTGTACGCCCAGCAGCACCGCGGCCAGGAGTCAGCCGGTATCGCGGTCTCCGATGGCCGCGTACTCGAAGGCGTCACCGGAATGGGCCTTGTCCCCGAGGTTTTCGACGAACGCACGGTGCAGTACCTCGAAGCCCGCTACCAGCGCGAGGCCCGACGGAACAACAGCAACGGAACCCACGCCGCCACAATCGGCAGCACCGGCGAGTTCTCCATCGCCGACCGAACCGCGGCCGGCATGCCGCGAGGCTCCCGCGGCGGCGTCATCGGCCATAACCGCTACTCCACGGCCGGCGGCTCACTCGCCTGCAACGCGCAGCCCCTCGTCGAGAGTTACATCGCTGGTCAGGTCGGCCTTGCCCACAACGGCAACCTGGTGAACGCCGCGGCCCTCCGGGCTCAGTTCGAGGAAGCCGGCCACCTCTTCCACACCACCAGCGACACGGAAGTCATCATCCACCTGCTCGCATCGCCGCTGCAGCAGAGGTCCGCGGACCCACTCGCCGCCACCCTGCGCCGGCTTCAAGGCGCTTTTTCGCTCGTCTTTCTTTTCCCCGACCGTATCGAGGCCTGCCGCGATCCATGGGGCTGGCGTCCGCTGGTGATCGGCAAGACGGAGGACGGTTGCTGGATCGTCGCGAGCGAAACCGTGGCACTTGATGTCAACGGAGCCGAGTTTGTCCGCGAAGTGGAACCGGGTGAGATCGTGACGATCGACGACGGCGGGCTCCGATCCCGTCGCTTCGCCGAGCCCGCCGAGCGCCCCGCTTACTGCGTCTTTGAACACGTGTACTTCGCGAACCCCGCCAGCACCGTCTTCGGCCAGAACGTGCAGACCGTGCGTGAGGCCCTCGGTGAGGAACTCGCGCGAGAAGCCCACGTGAAGGCCGACTATGTCATGCCGATGCCTGATTCCGGCCGCTCCGCCGCCGCTGGCTACGCTCGCGCCAGCGGCATCCCATACCGCGAAGGCATTGTTCCGAACCGTTATGTCGGCCGTACGTTCATCAAGCCCACCCAGGACCAGCGCAACGCCGCCGTCCGGCTCAAGCTCAACGTCATCTCCGATCTCGTTCGGAACAAGCGCATCATCGTGGTGGACGACTCCATCGTGCGTGGCACAACCACCAAGGCCAAGATGGACCAGATCCGCGCCGCCGGCGCCAAGGAGATTCACCTCCGGATCTCCTGTCCACCCATCCGCTTCCCGTGCTTCTTCGGTGTCGACTTCGCCGAACCGAGCCAGCTCATCGCCCACCGGATGAATGTCGACGAGATCCGGAAGTTCCTCGGCGTCGATTCCCTCCACTTCCTCTCGCTGGATGGGCTCCTCTCTTGTGTCAACCGCCCCGGGGCGCACTACTGCACCGCCTGCTACAGCGGCGACTACCGCGTGGACATCGAGCATCCCACGACGGAGGAGTCCGTCAGCGATCAGTTGAAAATGTTCTGATCCCATCCCCTTGCGCCGGACTGAAAGACGCAGGTCATCCCTCGTCTTCCTTCTTCCATTCGCGCATGCCCTGATCTTCTTCAAAGTCGGGCATGTGCTCGCGCCCATGCCAGCTCGTATCGGGCTCGATCTTCGGCAGGCTCTCGCGCTGCGCCTGCGACAGCAGTTGCACAACGCGCTGCATCGTCCGCTCGTCCAGCCCAACCCTCGCCTCCCGTGCCAGGCGAAGCGAGTCATCCGGCTTGTCCTCTTCTCCCATCATCAGACGCACGAAGTTCCCCGGCATCTGCTCCTGTGCGGCCTCAATCGCAGCCGTCCATCGGGCGTTCACGCCTTCGAGTTCGCGGCGATACGAGTCCCGGATCGCTTCGAGCTCCGCTCGCTGCTCAGCGGACAGGTCCCTCATGGCCAGTGCCGCCTTCAGAACCTGATCCGCCGCGGATTCTCTGTACACGCGAGGAAAGCCGGCGAGCTTCACCGCGCGATCGACCGCGTCCTGCCTTTCCGCCGGGATCAACGGCATAAGACGACGGATACAGTTTCGGTGCGCATCACGCGTACGCATTCCGTTCCTCAGAAGCTCCTCCATCGCCTTCTCAACCTCCGCAGGATCTCCCGAAGGCCCCTCGAACTTCTCCATATTGTCGAAGATCGCCCGAAACAGTGCGATCTTGGCAGCCATGGTCTTGTCAATCTCGACTTCGTACGGTTCAAGCACATCCTTCAGCTCTGGTGTTGCATCCCGATCAATCGCGTTCTGCCGGAGTATTGCGAACAGGTCCACTTGCTCGCCGGCGATGAGCGAGAACCGGAGTCCCACCTCACGTCGCCTCGCCCGCTCCGCTCGCTCAAATCGGTCCGCCTGCTCCGGCGTCAATATCGCCTTCAGATCCGACATGAATGCCTTGTCCAGGCGATCCGCCTCCTTCACAAACTCTCGCACCACCGCGATCCGCTTCTTCGCGTATCCCTCGTGATCCGCCGACGCAGGGTCTTCCTCGAACTTCTGTTGCTCCGCATGCGTCGCTGAGTCCCCCTTGTCCATCGCCCGCCGGTAGTCCGACCGGTACCCCGCGTACAACGCCTTGACTACCGACTTCTGCTCCGCATCCAGCCCGAGCACCGCGGCGAATGTCTCCACCGATTTCGAGGAGATCGGCGTTGCAAATGGACCGGCCCGGTCCGCCACTTCCTGACCGCGTACCGATGCGACCGAAAGGAAGCAGATCACGATCACGATCCACGCCCGCACTGCCACGCACCCTCTCGACGACGTCATGGTCGGCCCCTTTCGTTGCCACTCACCCTACCCGATTCCCGATCTGCGCCCACCGTAATACCTGCTTCGGAGGTTCCGGTTGCACTGCGGTCGCTTTCCCACCCGACTCCCGTACGATCGCCCATGCAACTGACCCTTGCTCATTCGCCAGATCCCGACGACGCTTTCATGTGGTGGCCTCTGACAGGCAAAATTGAGCCTCCGGACCAGCCATGGACGGCCACCAGCCCCGTGCATCATTCCAAGGCCATCACCACCCCCGCCCTCGACACAGGCCCGTACCAGTTCAAAGCCTTGCCCGCCGACATCGAGGCCCTGAACCGCCGCGCCATCGCGACAGGCGACATCGAGGTCACCGCTCTTTCCCTTCGGGCGTGGGCCGATGTTCAGGACCGCTACATCATCACCTCGTGCGGCGCCTCCTTCGGCGACGGGTACGGCCCAAAGCTCGTCGCCCGTGCCGACAACACCCGCCTGAACTGCCACAACTGCCTCCGCCCCCCCACCGTTCGCATCGCCATCCCCGGGCGACGGACCACCGCCTTTCTCATGCTCGGTCTCGTCCTGGGCCTCAAGCCCGAATCTCCCACGACTCGCTTTGTGGAAATGCCCTTTGATCAGATCATCGGCGCTGTCGCTCGCGGTGAAGTCGACGCCGGGCTCGTCATCCACGAGGGACAACTCACGTTCGGCGATGCGGGTCTCAAACTCCTCCTGGATGTGGGCCAGTGGTGGAAGCAACGCACCGGCCTGAAACTCCCGCTCGGCGTCAACGCGATCCGCCGCGACCTCGGGAACTCCGCCATCAGCTCGATCAGTGATCTGCTCCGACGGTCCGTCCGCTACGCGATGGACCGCTGGGATGAGTCCGTCGCCTACACCCGCCCCTTCGCCGACGCCAACGCCCGCCGCGGCGGAGGCGCCCCATCCACGCTCGAGCGCCTGGATGCCTATTGCCGGATGTATGTGACGCCCGAGACCGCGGACATGGGCGACGCCGGTCGGGAGTCCATCCGCCGACTGCTGAGCGAAGGGGCTGCCGCGGGCCTTTGTCCGCCCGTCGGCCGCGTTGAAACTGTTTGATAAACCAGCGGAACTCTTCTTGACCCCGCGCATCCAACGGCCAACACTGCATCAGGAGTATTGACGTGCTGTTCGCGCAGAACACAACTTCCGTTCGCCGCTGTCTCGCCAGTCATCTGGCGCGGCGAATCGACCGAGCCGGCTGAGCCGACGCTCACTCCTCATCATTCCACGTTCGTCCCACCCATACCTCAAGTGCTTCCCTGTATTGTCGGGCTTGAAGTGCCCGACGTTGTCCACGTGCGCCCATGAACCCGGAGATCACCATTAGCCGCCGTCTCGCCCCGGAGGACATTCTCCCCGGGATGTTCATTGCCATCACCGCCCGCACGCACCAGGTCTACCCGTACTGGCTTCTGGACGGTTGGAACACCCAGCGCGTCGAGCCCGTCGCCTTCTCGTGCATGACATGCTCGGACGGCGACCCGCGGCGTGTGCTGGCCGTGTGCCTGCCCTTCGTTCTCACCGAGAACTCCCGTGGCTGGACCGAGACCCTCGACGTTCGTCTCTGCGCCATCGTGCAGGTCGACGAGATGTTCGGGCTCGAGGTCTTCACCCGCCCAAGCCCGGACGTCGCCACCTGCTGCGACTGAGGACCGGGCCCCCACTCCAACCGCTCTGCACGGGCGGCCCCGTTTCGCGATACGCTCTGGTCATGAACCTGATCCGTTCCGATATCGGGGTCGCCGTGCAGACCGCGGCCGGTGCCTTGCCCATCCGCTACATCATCGGCATCGGCCGAAACTACGCCGAGCACGCCAAGGAACAGGCCGCGGACGTCCCCACGCGCCCCATGGTCTTCACCAAGAGCCCCGCCAGCGCGTCGCTGAACGGCGACGACATTGTCATCCCGAAGATCTGCCAGGACCCGACGCTCGGCGGCGATCAGGTCGACTTCGAGGCCGAACTTTGCGTCATCATCGGCCCAAAGCCTTGCCGCGATGTCTCCGCCGTTGATGCGCTTCGCTTTGTTCTCGGCTATTGCTGCGGCAACGATGTCTCCGCCCGGTGGTGGCAGAAGGAAGGCTCCGGCGGGCAGTTCTGCCGCGGCAAGTCCTTCGACACCTTCTGCCCCCTTGGGCCCACGGTCATCCCCGCCGCAGAGGTTCCCGATCCTCAGAACCTCCGCGTTCAATGCCGCGTCAACGGCGCCACGATGCAGGACGGCCACACACGCGACATGATCTTCCCCGTGGCCGGCCTCATCGCCGATCTTTCTCGCGGAGCAACCTTGCCGCCCTGCACCGCGATCATGACGGGAACGCCCAGCGGCGTGGGCATGGCACGCAAGCCGCCCGTCTGGCTCAAGCACGGCGATGTGGTGGAGGTCGAGATCGAGCGGATCGGCGTGCTGCGGAATACTGTCCGCGCCGGGTAGTTACTTTTCCTTTCCGTTGCACCGCCGGCGCCATACCTCTCGCAGCGCCCCGTACACGCGCGTTGCATACGCCCGTGCGTCACACAGCGCGGTGGATGCGATCTCCGCCCGCAGCGTCGCCCGCTCTCGCCCGAGTTCATCGCTCGCACGGGCGAGCCCCGCGGCGATCCGGACATAGTCCTCCGCCGAGTCGGCCACCCACGCTTCCCGCCCCACCGCTCGGAGAAGGCTGGCCCCCACCCGAGCGGCGTGCCGATCCCCCATGAGCGTGACCACCGGGACTCCCATCCACAGCGCCTCGCACGTCGTCGTTGTCCCGTTGTAGGGCACCGTGTCCAGGGCGAGATGAACCCGCGAGTACAGGGCAAGGTGCTCTGCGATGGTGGCGGCGGCGGGCAGGAACTCGATTCGGTCGCGGTCCACACCCGCCGCTTGCAACCGATCGCGGACGGCATCCCGTGCACACGACTCGCTGAGGTCTTTCGACTTGAGCACCAGGCGGCTGCCCGGCACGGCTTGGAGAACCCCCGCCCAGAGCGCCGCGGTTCGCGGCCCGATCTTGGCCGGTGCATTGAATGATCCAAACGTGATGGGCTGGTCAGGGGCCGGCATGCTCGGCGCTGGCGCATCGTCCGGTGGTCGGTAGCACAGGAAGCACGGATCGACCCGCAGAAGAGACTCCGTGCACAGCGACTCCAAGCCCGGCGGATCGGTGATCGAGTCGACAAGGCGGTAATCGATCGCCCCAAAGCCCGTCGTATTGGGGTAGCCGATGGCCGTCAGGGCAATCGGCGCGGGACGGCCGGCCAGCACCGGCAGTCGATTCCCGCCCGTGTGGCCCATGAGGTCGACGAGGATGTCGAGTTTCGCTTCGCGGAGAACAGCGGCGAGTGTCGCATCATCCACATGCCCGACTTCCCGCCATGTGGTGGCCGCGGCACGGAACCGCTGGGCCATGGGATCCTTTGGCGCGGCGACCTGAGAGAAGCAATGGGTCGAAACCCAGGTCGGCGCGTGCGAGAGGAGCGCATCGATGAAGAACCCGACGGAATGCGTGCGCAAGTCGGAGGAAAGGAAACCGACGCGGAGCGGACGGTCTGGGTCTGGGACGGAAAGAGGGGGTGGAGGCGAAGCGGGGTGCAGTTCGCCGAATCGCCGGTGAACCTCAGCGATGTCGGGGCGGTCGGTGTAGTTGAGGAACATCAGGAGCATGGAATGAAGGGGCGCATCGGTGGGGAAGCGTGCGTGCGCCGCCTCGGCGGCCCGAAGCGCTTCATCAAACCGGCCCGAGGCGTCGAGCGCGATGACAAGATTGCGGGTGTGCTGCGGAGAGTCGGGCTCGAGGGACAGGCCACGCCGGGCGGCCTCGATGGCGCCGAGCGAGTCTTGTGCGCTCGCGAGAGCGCAACTGAGCGTGAGGTAGCCAAAGGCATAACCCGGGTTGATCTCGACGGCGCGCGTGGCGAAGCGGGCGGACTCGGCGAAACGCCGGCGCTGGAGGAGAATGTGGGCGAGGTTGTTGTGGGCCTGGGGGGAGTTGGGGGCGAGTTCGACCGCGCGCCGGAGCTGGGCCTCGGCGAGGTCGAGTTCCCCGGACTGCGTCAGCAGAAGCCCGAGAAGATTGAGGGCTTCAAGGCTGGCCGGCTTGATGGCCAGGTACTTGCGCACGGCGGCGATCGCGGCGGGCAGGCTGCCGGTGCGGGAAAGGTCGAAGGCTCGCTGGAGGGCCGGTTCCATCGGGTGGGGATGGTAACGCGGCGTATCGTTGGCGTGATGGCGAAGAAGAAGGACAAGGCGGAGGAGCGGGTGATGGAGAACCGCAAGGCGCGGTTTGACTATCACATTTCAGAGACGCTGGAGTGCGGGATTCAACTGCGGGGAAGCGAGGTCAAGTCGATCCGCGACGGGAAGGTGAGCCTGACGGAGGGGTACGTGCGCGTGCAGGAGCACCCGCCCGGTCTGTACCTTCACAGCGTCACGATCGATGAGTATGGGCCGGCGGGAAGCCGTCAGCACGCGATGGGACGGACGCGGAAACTGCTGGCGCACAAGCGCGAGATCGCGAAGCTCTGGCGGCAGGTGCAGCAGAAGGGGATGACCCTTGTGCCGCTGAAGATGTACTTCAAGAACGGGTACGCGAAAGTGCTGATCGGGCTTGGCAAGGGAAAGAGCAAGCACGACAAACGCCACTCGATCGCGGAGCGGGAGAGCAAGCGGGACATTTCGAGGGCGATGACGAGGAGGGATCGGGGTTAGGAGCGTGCCGTGACGTTGTGGCACAGTGACGGAGTGTGACCGGGCGGGAGGCTCAAGGTGCGCAGGTTGGGGGAAGGAACTTTGAGCACCTTGGAAGACGCTAAAGACTGCTTTTGTGCGCGCGGCCCTGGCCGGGGCGGAGGGGAATCGGGGTTGTGTCGATAGTGGCGAAGGGGGCTTGAGTTGCGGTTGACTTCGGTATTGCGTTTGGTCCAAGGCCGGCGTCGTGCTGGAAATGAGTGGTTGCCGCTGAAACCGGTTGGGTGGTGTGTTCAAGGTGCTCAACGGCGTCAAGATGCGCAATGGGGACAAGCTGGACTTGAATAGTCCAGTCGGTGGAACACTCGCCGGTGATTCAGAGCGTGCGCGGGGTTAGATGCCGCGGCCAGAGGCCTTCTGGGCGAGGCGGAGCTTGGCTCGGGCACGGTCCTTGTCGGCGGTGAGGCGCTGGGCGTCGCCGGCCTTTTCGGGGCGGCGAGACTCGGCTTCTTTCAGTTCGGCCTGGGCGTCCGACTCAGAGAGGGATTCGGTGGGGATCGCCTTGGCCGCGAGGATGGTGAGCTTGTTGTCGACCATCTGGACAAAGCCATCTTCGACGAGGAAGGAGCGGGAGCCGCCCTTGCCCTTGTCGCTGTCGGCGAACTTGATCTGGAGCTCGCCGAGGCCGAGCTTGGCGACGATGGGGGCGCGGTTGGGGAGGACGCCGAAGAGGCCATCCCAAGCGGGAACGACGGCGGACACGGCCTGCTCGTCGAGGACCTGGGCGACGGGGGTGATGAGGCGGCAGCGGAAAGAGCGGGCGGTGGACATAGGGCGGGATGGTAGGCGGGGAGAGGAGCGAAAGATCAGGTACTCGGAACTTGCTACCGATGAAATGCCACGACTTCGAACTGGGCTGTGCGTTCCGGGGCGGCCCACGCCACCGCATGCGAGATGGCACCCCTTCGATCCAACGTTTCCGACCGTCTCAATCAAGGCGTGCTATGCGATCGGAACGAAGCAAAGCAATTTGGAAACTCCCTCTCAGTTGTCGAATGTGCCATCGACGCGCCGCGGACTCAAGGAGATGGAGGTCCGTTGAGTTCTCCCCAACCCGATGCCGCAGCAGTCTTGACCCCTTGATCAAGGTGCGCAAAGTGGGTAAAGGTCTCGAGGTACTTCCCAACGCCGTCCACTCCGGGAAAGTGGGCGCTTGCTGTGATTCCCATCTTCGCAAGCTCTTTCAAAGCGTGACGTTTCACGTCCTTGGAAACCACGATTTTCCACTTTTGTGTTGGCGTCTCAGGCAGCACCTCATCGATGAACTTGGCATGATCCATTCCTAGCTGACTCCCGATTGTGAACGCGCCTTGTTGAGCAATCAGCCTCGGAATCCTGGGACCGACCGGGAAAAGCCTGCACACCCATGGGCTGAGTTCCAACACCGTTACTGCGGGAAGAACTGGAGCCGCCGACAACCCACGCGATTGCAAAGCAAAAGGTACTTCGTTCGAGTACTTTTTCATGACGACTTTATCGAACTCGTCACGTCGAAAGGCCCAGATGACGCCGTCCGAGTCCCAGCATCCATCGCATGCGTTGAACAGAGCAATCCACAACGATTCGGTCCAGTCGAGCAATCGCGTGGGTCCGCCATAATGACGCATGAGCATGAGAAGCGATGGCCCCTCGTCGAGAAGCGTCTGCTCCGCGACTGAAAGGTAGTTTGGTGCTTGCTGAAGGAACCTCTGAATGGCGATCCTCTCGATCGCAATCGCGGTCTTCCCACTTACCTTGGTCGATCTGAACACCCTGTCCAGACTTGAGTAAAGAGCCCCTTCGCCAAAGTCTTTTGCTTGGCCTCGGCAGGAAAGCTGATCGCACTTTGCAACCTCGTTCAGACGGTCGCGGAGTTCTTCCCACGTAGCGCGCGGTTTGACTTGGGTCCAAGCCATGTATGGATTCTATCGATTCACAGAGTTCTTTCAGCCGCAACCGTCCGCCCCCTTCTTCCCTATCCTTCGAATGTGATCATCGTTGTCAGCCCCTATCACCTCACGACTCGCGAGCCGGCGGCGCTGGCGGCGATGCTGCTGGCGGACCGCGTGGTAACAATGTTGCCGGCGCCATTGGAGGGCAAGGCATGGGGTGATGTGCGGGGGGCGGCGGTTCGGGTGCCGCGGTACCTGGAGTTCATGCAGTCGTGGCAGTGGACGGTGCCCTTGTGGAAGGAAGGCGTGATCGCGTCGGGGATTGATGGGGATGAGGCGGCGTCGCGGCTGCGGCCGGTGTGTGAGCGGATTGATCGTGATCCGGGGCTCGCGCCGCTGCGGCTGCTCATGAAGCCGGACCTGTTTGAGGACCATGAGCGTTACCTGGATTCGCTGGCTCGGGACCTGCTCAAGGCGGGGCCAGACCCCGGCATCACGGTCCCGGTCGCGGCGGGCCTGGATGCGTTTGCCATGCAGCACGGGGTGATGGTCGCGCGGTCGGAGCCGAAGTCGGTGGTGCAGAAGGCAGAAGCGGAACTGGGGCGGCAGGTGTTCGCCGCCGCGGTGCCGGTGCTGCTGCAGGCGGATGCGGAGCGGATCCTGGAGGCCAGAGAACTGCTGTCGGACGAGCTTGGGGAGTTGCGTGCGGCGATGGATCGGGCATCGGAGCTGGCGCGAGAGACGCCGAACAGCGAGAAGCTGAAGGGACTGTTGGCAGGGCCAGTGAAGAAGTACGCCGATGCGTTTGAAGCGGAGCGGGAGGAGTTGCTGGGCGCGGCGGAGGACGATGATGTTCGGATCGTGGAGGGCACCGTGATGCTGACGGGGATGCTGCTGCCGCCTGATTGCGTCTTTGCTTCGAGCCTGCGGGCGATGAAGGCGATGGGGCCGATGCCGACCGCCGTGGAGGAGCAAGGGACCGGGATGCGGGAACTGCCGGGAAAGGTGGGCAAGCCGGTGGAAGTCATGTCGCTGTACGTGCGAGTGCTGGGGCGACCGGCGGTGGCACGGCGATGAGTCGGGCGCCAGATCAACGTCGAAAGGCGAACAGGCTCGCGAAGGAGTCGAGCCCGTACCTGTTGCAGCACGCGCACAACCCCGTGGATTGGTTCCCGTGGGGGCAGGAGGCATTCGACGAGGCGCGGCGGCGGAATGTGCCGATCTTTCTTTCGATCGGGTACTCGACGTGCTACTGGTGCCACGTGATGGAGCGGGAGAGCTTTGAGAGCGAAGACATCGCGGCGCTGATGAACCGGGAGTTCGTGTGTGTGAAGGTGGATCGGGAGGAGCGGCCGGATCTCGACGATGTGTACATGGCCGCGACGCAGATGACGACCGGGCACGGCGGGTGGCCCATGAGCGTGTTCCTGGAACCGGAACAGGTGCGCCCGTTTTACTGCGGGACGTACTTTCCGCCGGAGGAGCGGGGTGGGATGCGGAGCTTTCCGCAGATCCTCGGGGCCATCGCGGCGGCGTGGAAGGAGCGACGCGAACAGGTGGTGCAGCAGAGCGAGACCTTGGCCAACGCGGTGCGGGAACACCTGGGGAGGCAGTCCGCAGCGGTCCCGGTTGGGCTGGCGCAGGTGTCGCAAGCGGCGCAGACGCTGCTGCGGATGCTGGACCGCGTGAACGGCGGCTTTGGGTCGGCGCCGAAGTTCCCGCAACCCGTGTTCCTGGAGTTGTTGCTGGATGTCCGGGAAGCGGCGGCGGATGAAGAGACGAAGAGCGCGGCGGATGCGGCGATCCGATTGACGCTCGACAAGATGGCCTGCGGGGGGATGCACGACCAGGTGGGAGGAGGGTTTCACCGGTACAGCGTGGATGAGAAGTGGCTGGTGCCGCACTTTGAGAAGATGCTGTACGACAACGCTCAGTTGGCGGCGCTGTACGCCCGAGCGGCGGCGCTGTATGGGGACCCGTTCTACGAGCGCGTGGCGCGGCGAACGGTGGAATATGTGCTGCGAGAGATGACACAGGGGAGCGGGGCGTTCTTCAGCGCGCAGGATGCGGAGGTCGATGGACGCGAAGGGCTGAACTACCTGTGGACGGCCTCGGAATTGGGCGCGACATTGAGCGAGGCGGACGGCCGGTTCGCGTTGAAGGTGTACGGCGTCGATCAGGGAACAAACTTCCGCGATCCGCATCACCCGGAAGCACCGGCGGCGAATGTGCTCTTTCTGGCTGGGCGGCCCGAAGGTCTGGTCCGAGAGCTCGGAACGGATGTGACGGAACTCTGGGCGAGGATCGATGCGATCAATGACACGTTGTATCGAGCTCGCTTGAAGCGGAAGCAGCCGCGCTTGGACGACAAAGTGATCGCGGGCTGGAATGGGATCATGATCGGGGCGCTGGCGCGATCATCGGTCTGGTTGAAGGAACCGCGGTACGCCAGGGCTGCATCGCGGGCGGCAACCTTTGTGATGGAACGTATGCGAAATCGGGAGGGGCACCTGCTGCGTACATCGCGAGGGGAAGGCGCCGGGGCGGCGCGGATCGAGGGTGTGCTTGAGGATTACGCGTTTGTGATTGACGGGTTGTTGGCGTTGCACGTGGCGATCGAGAAGTCCACCGAGGTTTGCGAGTCGGTGGAGTTTCATGAACCCTTGACCGCCGCGAGAGAGCTGATGGCAAGGGCCCAGTCGCTGTTCGGCTCTCCCGACGGCGGCTTTTTCGATACGCGGGCGGATCAGGCGGATCTGTTTGTGCGGGCCCGATCGACGCACGATGGGGCGATGGCGTCGGGGTCATCGGTGATGCTGGCGAACCTGGCGGAGCTGCATGAACTGACGGGGGACGGCGGGTATCGCGACGCGGCCCGGTCGTGCTTGATGTCGGTCTCGGGCGCGATCGCGGAGTCGCCTGTGGGGACGGCCAACGCTGTGCGCACACTGCTCCGGATGGTGCAGAGCGGCGTGGTGACGGATGGCGGCGAAGAGACCAGAGCCGAAGCGGCGAGGGAGCGTTTCACGCCGGTCGAGATCTTCGCGACAGAGGAGCGGGTAGCGGTGGGCCGGGATCGTCCGGCCTCATTGCGGCTGGTTCTCAAGATCGCGGATGGGTACCACATCAATGCGGCGGATCCGGGCGCGGAAGGCCTGGTCGGGCTGCGGGTGTGGGTCGTGAACGGGGGAGGGATCGCGGCGTACGCGGACTATCCAAAGGGTGAGGGATACGGCGAGCGGGGCGAGTTGCGGGTGCATCGGGGGTCAGTCGAGTTTGATGTGGCGGTCGAACAGGTCGGGGATATCACAGGACAGCCCCTTCTGGCGGTGACCTTTCAGGCGTGCACGGATCGGGAATGCCTGGCGCCGATGACGGCGGAGCTGGCGGTGGCGATCGATGCGGAGCAGTGAAAGCGCCCGCCGGGAGATCCTTGCCACAGGGCTTGACCCCCCCGCCGCCGCGGCCTTTGATTAGCCCTTCCCGGCGCTGTGCCGGGGCTTTGCCCGGATCGCCTGACCGAAGACTCGGCCCCCAGGCGCGATCGTCCGTGAAACATCGGACACCCCCGCGGGTTCGACCCCGCGAGGCGACGGAGGTTTGCGATGGCTCGTTACACAGGTCCCAAGGTTCGTCTGTCCCGGCGCGTCGGCGTTCCGATCGCGGACATTCCCAAGCACACGGCCAATGAGCGGATCAAGACGCCCGCGGGCATGCACGGCTACCGGGGCCGGCGCCTGCGTGACTACGGCGTGCGTCTGAACGAAAAGCAAAAGGTCCGTTACCACTACAACGTGCTCGAGAAGCAGTTCCGCCGGTACCTGGCGGAAGCATCGCGCCAGCCGGGAAACACCGGCGCGCTGCTGATGCAGTTGCTCGAGCGCCGGCTGGACAACGTCATCCGTCGCGCCGGCCTGGCGCGGACGATCTGGGGCGCGCGGCAGATGGTGGCTCACGGGCACATCCTGGTGAACGGTCGCAAGACGGACCGCCCCTCGTTCGAAGTGTCCGTCGGGCACACGATCACGCTCAAGCCCAAGGCGCAGAAGGTGGCCCGCGAGGCGATGGAGTCGATGGCGGGGCATGAAGTCCCGGGCTGGATCGAACTCAATCCGTCGGAGCTGACCGTCAAGGTCGTGGCCATGCCCACGCAGGACCAGATTCCCTTCGATGTGAACCCGAACCTGATCGTCGAGTTCTACCGGTGATTGTGGTGGCACGCCGCTCTCACGTGAGCGGCGTGCCGAAGGACTGGGGCGCCGGCATTCCGCGCTCCATGGCCCCTGCCGCTGCGCACGCCTCGGGGAGGCGTGCCACCTCCGAGGAGCTCCCGTGCTGAAACTCATCCGAAAGCACAACAAGTGGCTGATGGTCGGATTCGGCGTGATCCTGATGGTCGCGTGGACGATCCAGCCCGTCTTCGACAAGATTTCGGCGGCGTACGACAGCCGGACAGTGGCCACGCTCGACGGGAAAAAGGTTTCCCATCGCGAATGGCTCATCGCCTCGAAGGAGATCATGGCCCTCAGCGAGATGATCCCGGAGCTGGTCAACGCCCTCGGTGTTGAAGATCGGGATGCCGTGCACTGGCTGATTCTGAGCCGTGAGGCGGAAGAAGCCGGCTTCGTCGGTGGCGAACGGGATGGCGAGCAGTGGGAGCAGATCGTGTTCTCCCTCGCTATCCAACTGGCCTATCAGCGGTACGGCGAACTCACGCCGCAAGTGGCGCGGATCCCGAGCCTGATGCAGCCGTTCATTGAAGAGGCGCGGCCGCGCGTCTCGACCGTGGTCATGAACGCGGCGGGCCGGCAGGCGCTTTCGCTTCAGCAGATCCACATGGCGCTGGCCAAGGCCCGCGGCGTGGCCCGAATGATCGAGGCGTACACCGGCGCGGGCCGGATGTCCGACCGCATGGCGGTGGTCCGGGCTCGCGAGTTCCTCGATTCGGCGAAGGTCGATTATGTGTTTGTTCCGGCGGCGAGGCTGATCGATTCCATCCCCGTGCCGTCCGATGAGCAGCTTCGAGAGCACTTTGACAAGTTCAAGACCATCCGACCGGGAGCGGGCGAATATGGGATCGGCTACCTGTTGCCCCCGCGCGTGAAGCTGGAATGGCTGAAAATTGATCGTGCCTCGATCGCCACCGCGGTGACACCCAATCCCATCGAAGTCCGGCAGCGTTTCAACCAGGGCAAGGCGAGCGGAAAGTACACGGGAGAGTTTGCCGCGTCGCAGCCGCTTATTGAGGCGGAGATGCGGAACCAGATGGTCGACCGCATTGTGCAGGAAGCCCACATCGCGATTCAGACCGAGATTCAGAAGGCCACGCGAACGCTTGACCCGGACGGCGTCTTCAAGCGCGTGCCGGAGGACTGGGAATCACGTCGGCCCAAGTTCGAGAACATCGCCGCGGCCGTGGTCGAGGCCGTGCGCCGGCAGACAGGCGTGACGATCCCCCTTCCCACCGTGGCCGTTCGTGCCGCCGACTGGCTGACCCGGGATGAAGTTCGGGCGCTTCCCGACATCGCGATGAGCCGCATCGCGGCGGGCGGACTCGAAATTCCGTTCGATCAGGCCGTGTTCTGGACCCGCGGCCTGCCGGGGTCTGAGCAGAGCGTGCTGCCGATCCAGCCTGGCGTGCCGTTGACGGAGATGCACCTTACCGATGCCGCGGGCAACCGGTACTACTTCACCGTGCTGGCGATTCGCCAGGAATCGGCGCCCGATTCGATGGAGGAGGACCGGGAGGACATTCTCCGCGACTACCGGACGCTTCGGGCTTACGAGGCGCTCACCCCCCGTGTGGCCGAGCTTCGCTCGCTTGCCGTCGGCGGCGGCCTGGATTCGGTCATCGCCGCCTTTCCGCCCGTGCCGGGCGGCGAAGGTTCCACCGACCCCAAGCACAAGGCCCTGGAGATCGTCCGTGAGGCGACGGTCCGCTCCGAGTTCGCGGGCAACACAGACCCGATACTGAACGAGAAGGAAGTCATAACCACGGTCTTGGACGCCGCGGGACGGATCGACCCGCTGCTCAAGCCGGAAGCGATTCCGGCGGATGCGGCGATGGTGGCCACGTCGGTTCCCAAGCGGCTGGGTGTGCTGGTGGCGCGGATTACTTCGCCTGTCCCAGTGACGATCGAGCAGTTCCGCCAACTGGAGCAGCAGATCATCCAGCAGGCGCAGGTGCTTGAGCTTCGAGGCGAGACGCCGGACCCATCGCTGAATCCATTCTCGTTCGAGAACCTCCTCAAACGCCACACCTACACGAGCGGCAAGCGAGACATCCGCACGCCGGAAGACCTGAAGCGCGAGCAGAACCGGCCGGGAGCCTGAAGCGCAGGCCCGGGCGGCAACGCCGCAGCGAACAGTGAGAATTTCACGCCGGATCATCGCGGTCCGAGCATCTCCATGCCGTGTCAACGCCGAGCACCGGCCGCGGCATACCCAGGAACGATCCCATGCACACAACCCGTCGTGACTTTGTCCGCCTCGCCGCCGTCGCAGGCCTCGGCCTGTCCCCGCTGTCGCGATGGGCCGCGGCGGGCCTGCCTTCATCCGGCAAGTCCATTCTCATTCTGGGGGGCACAGGCTTCCTCGGGCCGGCATGCTCGGAGGCGGCATTGGCCCGTGGGCACAAGGTGACGCTGTTCAACCGAGGCCGCTCGGAGTCCATGCGGAAAGATCGCGGGAGACCCAGCGCGGTCCCGGCGGAGGTCGAGGAAGTCCTGATCGGCAACCGCGACCCGGACAAGACCGCCGACGAGTGGAAGAAGCCGGAGGAGCGCGACGCCAACTCGCCCAAGGGCCTGTCGCAGTTGGAGGGTCGGAAGTGGGACGCGGTGATCGACACTTCGGGCTACTGGCCCAGGATCGTAAAGGCTTCTGCCGAGCTGCTGGCGCCAAATGTCGGGCAGTATGTATTCATCTCGACGATTTCGGTGTACAAGGACAACAGCAAGCCGAACATGGCGGAAGATGGCGAGCTTAACACCCTGAGTGATCCAAAGACCGAGGACTTCGGGGCTCAGTTCGAGAACTACGGGGCTGGCAAGGCCGCCTGCGAGGCCGCGGCAGAGGCGGCGATGCCGGGTCGGGTCACCAACATCCGGCCGGGATTCATCGTCGGACCGAGAGACACATCACGTCGGTTCCTGTATTGGCCCATCCGAGCGCGGCGAGGGGGAGAGGTCCTTCTTCCCGGCGCTCCGGACGACCCGATCCAGATTATCGACGTGCGGGACCTGGCGGAGTGGATCGTGCTGTGCATCGAGCGCAAGACGACGGGTGTGTTCAACGCGACGGGCCCGGACAAGGAACTCTCAGTCCGCGCGATGATCGAGGGGTGCAAGAGGGGCGTGGGTGGAAAGGCAGCGACCTACACCTGGGCGGACGCCTCGTTTCTTGAACGCGAGGGAGTTCGACCCGGCGAGTTGCCGCTGTGGGCGGCGCCGACGGGCGAGACCGCCGGTTTCCACCGGATCAACATCGACGCCGCCAAGCGTGCCGGGCTCACGTTCCGCTCCGTGGAGGACACGGCGCGAGCAACAATCGAGTGGTTCGACTCCCTCCCGGCGGACGTCCAGGTGCAGGTGAGCCAGACACCAATGACGCCGGAACGCGAGGACAAGATCCTCCAGGCTTGGAAGAAAACAAAGGTCGAGCCTCCACGCTAGACTTTGCGGCATGCTTCGAATGGTCTTGGTGATCCTCGCGTTGTGCGCCGCGGCGAACGGGCAGCCTTCTGAAATGGTGCTCGGCCCCGACGGCCGCTGGACCACCCTCGAGCGCCCCGCCCCCACGGGCGACGCCAAGGTCATGGCCGACGCTCGTGCGCTGCTGGCCGAGGGCAAGTTCCGCCAGGCGCGGCGACTGCTCGATGATTGGATCGACAAGAACGAACTCGAGGAATCCCCGTATCTCGCCGAGGCGTATCTGCTTCGTGCCGACGCGAAGACGGCGTACGGCCGAGAGTACCGAGCCCTCTACGACTACGAGAAGGTGATCAACGAGTACGCCGCCACATCCGAGTACGTCCGAGCGGTCGAGCGAGAGTTGGAAATCGGCATCCGGTACCTCAACGGTCTCCGACGTCACTTCCTCGGGCTTCGGCTCACGAATGCGGAGGATGTGGGTGAGGAGTTGCTGGTCCGCACGGCGGAGCGCATGCCGCGGTCTCGCCTTGGCGAACGGGCCATTCTTGAACTCGCCGACTACTACTACCGAGCTCGCGAACTGAAGATGGCGGCCATGTGCTACGAGATCTTCGTTCAGCTCTACCCCCGCAGCGAGCACGCCCCCCGCGCCCGCCAGCAGCGAATCTTCGCGCGGATCGGGACGTTCAAGGGGCCGAACTACGACGCCGCCGGCCTGGCGGATGCGCGTGTGTTGATCGAGGAGTACGCCAAGGACGACCCGATCGGTGCACGCCGGGCGAATCTGACCGACGCTTTGCTGGCAAAGCTGGATGAGTCGATGGCGCAGCAATCGCTGGAGAAGGCGAGGTTTTATCTCCGCCGCGACGATCCTGTATCCGCTCGCCTGACATTGTGGCGTCTGATCCAGGACCACCCGCGCAGCATCGCCAAGGTCGAGGCGGAGGGCTTGTTGAAGGAGAAGGGCTGGGCATCGCAGCCGCCAGCGCGGACGGGGGTGGCGCCATGACCGCTTCGTGCAGATTGGCCTTGATCGTGCTGAGCGTGGGTGTGATGGTTGGACTCGCCTCGTGCGCGACCGACCCCGCCCAGGGCTACTCCTTTGCGCCCGCTCGGAGCACGAATACTCGAACCATCAGCGTGCCCGTTTTTGCGAACGAGACTTTCTCCCACGGGATGGAGGTCCAGCTCACGGAAGCGATCGTCAAGGAACTGCAACGTTCGACGCCGTGGCGGATCGTTTCCGGGCCGAAAGCGCAAACCGTGCTGACGGGCTCGATCACCGATTCGGAGCTGCGGCCACTCTCCACCGCTTCGGGTACGGGCCTGGTCATGGAGCAGGCGGTTGTGCTCACGGTCGACTTCGAGTGGAGGGACCGCGCCTCGGGTGAAGTCCTCATCGCCCGCAAGAACTTCAAGGCCCTCGAGTCTTTCGTCCCCGCCCGGGGCACCGGCGAACGTCTCGAACTTGGCCAGCACGCGGCCGTACAAGAACTGGCCCGCCGCATCGTCAATGAGCTGCGGTCGGCCTGGTAAAGCCTCGGCACTGTCTGGACAGGTCCCCCACCCCCACCCTTTCCAGCGCCTAGCGTTGAGGCGGATATCGGCCCCTGCCGGTGAATCTGAAGCCGCGGCGCACCGAAGAACAGACCAAAGGAATGACCTGAATGCCCCAGCGGGCCCGCACGACTCCTCAAAGCAACCTTCCCGGCGATCTCATTCGCCGCTCGGCGTCTACCGGCAAACCCGGTGGCCAGGGCGGGTCCTCGGGCGGAGGCGGCGGCGCCGGAGGTGGAGGCGGAGGGGGCGGCGGCGGAAAGAAGCCCCCTGCCAACATGCAGCCCAGCCGTGGGATCTTCGGCGTGCTGATGATGGTCCTGTTGGCCGTGTTCCTGTTCGTCATGCTCAGCAGCATGGTGTCCTCGAAGCCGACTTCGCTGGACCAGTTCAAACAGTGGTGGGCGGACGGGGAGCTTTCAAACGTCGTCGTGTCCGACGATGCGGTTCGAGCCGATCGCAAGCCCGGCCCGGACAGCGCGAAGCCCACCCTCGTCACGATCCCGATCAACAACTCGTCCCGCGAGGTGCTCGTCAAGGAAATTGTCGAGCTCACAAAGGGCAAGGTCACGTTCAAGCCCACCCCGGGCTGGATCGGCTTCCTCTATTGGTTTGGTCCCTTCTTCCTGCTTCTGCTGATCTTCTGGTTCGTCTCGCGCGGCCTGCGCAATGCCTCCGTGGGCGGAGGGATGCTCGGCAACTTCGGCAAGAGCCGCCACCGCATGATGAACAAGGAGATGACGGGCATCACCTTCGCGGATGTCGCCGGCATCGATGAAGCCAAGGATGAAGTCGGAGAGATCATCGAGTTTCTCAAGAATCCGAAGAAGTTCACCAAGCTGGGCGGGCGTATCCCCCGCGGCGTGCTGCTCATCGGCGAGCCCGGATGCGGCAAGACCCTCCTCGCCAAAGCCATTGCCGGCGAGGCGGACGTGCCGTTCTTCTCCATCTCCGGATCGGACTTCGTTGAAATGTTCGTCGGCGTGGGCGCCAGCCGCGTCCGAGACCTGTTCAAGCAGGCCAAGGAATCCTCCCCCTGCATCATCTTCCTCGATGAGATCGATGCCGTCGGCCGGCGCCGCGGCGGCGGTTTCACGACGGGCGGCCACGATGAACGCGAGCAGACGCTCAATGCCATCCTCGTGGAAATGGACGGCTTTGCCACGGGCGACGGTGTCATCGTCATCGCCGCGACCAACCGTCCTGATGTGCTGGACCCCGCCCTGATCCGTCCGGGCCGATTCGACCGGCAGATTACCGTTCCGCTGCCGGACCTGAAAGGCCGGCTTGAGATTCTGCGCGTCCACGCCAAGAAGGTGAAGCTCGGTCCGAAGGTGGATCTCGAGCGGATCGCGCGTCAGACGCCGATGTTCTCAGGCGCCGACCTTGCCGCGATCATCAACGAGGCCGCCATCGCCGCGACGATGCACAACAAGGACTTCATCGAGCAGGACGACCTCGAGGAGGCCCGCGACAAGATCAAGTTTGGCCGGGCGAAGAAGTCGCGCGTTCGCGAGAAGGAAGAGAACAAGCTGGTGGCGTACCACGAGGCGGGCCACGCGGTGCTGCAGTGCATCCTGACTGACGCGGACCCGCTGCACAAGGTCACCATCATTCCCCGCGGCGCGGCGGGAGGCGCCACGTTCAGCCTGCCGGAGAAGGACCGGATGGGCTACGGCCTCAAGTGGCTGATCGCGACGCTCCGCGTGACCTGCGGCGGACGCATCGCCGAACAGCGTGCCATGAACGACATTTCCTCCGGAGCCGCGGCGGATATCGCCCAGGTCACGCGGATCGCCCGGACCATGATCGAAGAATGGGGCATGTCCGAGCGTCTCGGCTTCATCCGGTACGCCGGCAGCGACACGCGGGAAGTGTTCATCGCGGAGAAGTCCTATTCCGACGAGACGGCCCGACTGATCGACGAGGAGGTACGCCGGATCGTGGATGCCGCGTACCGCGACGCCGAGAAGATTCTCAACGAGAACTGGGACAAGGTCGAGGCCGTGGCGGAGGCTCTGCTGCGGTACGAAACGCTCTCCGCCGACGAGGTTCACAAGATCATGCGCGGCGAGCGCCTCGACAAGCCCACGGTCGGCGAGTTGCTGGCCTTGGAGGCCAAGCGCAAGCCTGCCGGCAATGATGTGCCGGCGAGCGAACCCAAGCCCGATCTGCCGCCCGGCACCCTTCCAAGCCCGGCGTAGAACCTGTACAGGCGTTGCCAGCCCCACTGAAGCGATGAATATCGGGCCGTCCCGGCTTCAGGTGTTGTCCCATGCGGCCGAAGAGTGATCCGGGAGGTTTCCATGCGATCACTCCGGCTCGTTCTTCCTTGCACCGCTGTCCTTGCCGCGCTCTCAGGCTTTGCCGTCTATCCCGGCTCACTCGAAGTCACCGCCCAGCAGCCGTCGTCCAACGATCCACCTCCGACGCTCGTGCTGCAAGGCACCATCCGTGACTTCAAGAAGAAGTCCGAAACGGGCGGGCACGTGGACTTCGAGAACATCGCCGTGACCGGCACGGGCGGCGTGCAGCGGATCGTCAAGGACCAGCTCGGCGCCGATGGAAAGCCGGTGTTCCGGTCCAAGGGCGTTTTCGTCCGCACCATGGCGAAAGGTGCGTTGGGAAACCAAATGCTCTCCGGCAAGACCTACCTCAAGTCTCTTCCCGGCGATGTCGCGGCAACCTTCACCAACGCCGCATCGAACCTCGTGAACTCCGAAGCATCCTTTGACCAGTGGTTCCGCGATGTCCCCGGCGTGAACATGTCCATGCCGCTGAACATCACGCTCAACTACAACCCTTCAACCCAGACGTACGTCTTCGACGATCGGACCGACCCGACCTACAAGAGCCTGGGTGGGTTCTTTCCCATCAATGGCCAGCTCTTCGGCAACACCGCCGGGGAAACGAAGAACTACCACTTCACCTTCGAACTGCACACGCTGTTCACCTACCACGCGGGCAAGAGCCAGAGGTTCACGTTCAACGGCGACGACGATGTGTGGGTGTTCATCGACGGGAAACTGGTGATTGATCTTGGCGGAATCCACTCCCGCCAGATCCAGACGATCGACCTCGACCGGATCATCGGCCTCGAAGACAAGAAGAACTACACCTTGGACATCTTCTTCGCTGAACGCAACCGCACGCAGTCCAACTTCCGCATGGAAACCAACATGGCCCTTCAGTCCGCGGGCATCGTGCCGAAGCGTGTAGTGAACTGGATGGAGACCGAGCCGGAGAACTGATCCCCACGGTCCGACGCAGCCGCCCCGGACCTGCTAGATTTTCCGCCTGTGCTCCGCTACAGGCTCACGCTCGGTCCGGTCTTGATCGCGACGATTGTCGCGGTCTGCTTCTTCGACCAGTGGGTTGAGGGCGCCCCGATCCCCAGCGGGCTCCGGTGGCTTTTCTTCGGACGCCAGACCATTCCTCCAGGTCTCGGGGTTTTTCTGCTCTGTGCCGCGGCGGCAGTCCTCGCCTCCCGTGAACTGGCAGCGATCCTGAAGGCCAATGGCGTCGAGGCGTCCAAGCGGATCACGACCTTCGCGGCCATTCTCGGCCTTCTCGTATCCGGCGTCGTTCCTGCACGCTTCCTCGCAACCTCCGCCGCGGCCGTCGTGTGCTCGGCGGCCACGGTTGTTCTTCTCACGTCCCTCGCATTTCACTCCCGTCGGCGGACCGTGGAGGGAGTGGTCGCCTCGGCGGGCGGCACTCTGCTGGCCTTTGTGTACCTCGGATTGATGTTCGGATTCGCCCTGGCCATCCGGCGTGAGCATTCCGTGTGGGTTCTGGCATGGGTGATTCTGACGACAAAGGCTTGTGACATTGGCGCGTTCTTCACCGGCCGCGCGATCGGCCGCCACAAGCTGATTCTCTGGTTGAGCCCCGGAAAGACATGGGAAGGCCTGGTGGGAGGGGTATTGACCTCCGCGGCGGTTGGCGCCGGTGGGGTGGCGCTCCTGCGAAGCATGGGTATTGCGTTGCCACCCGTCTGGGAAGGCGCCGTGGCGGGTGCCGTGTTTGGTCTGGTGGGACAGCTGGGAGACCTGATCGAGAGCCTGTTCAAGCGAGATGCAGGCATGAAGGATTCGTCGTCGGTTCTCCCCGGGTTCGGGGGTGTGCTGGATGTGCTGGATTCGCCGCTTCTGGCCCTTCCCGTGGCGTTCTGGTGGCTTCACGGCCTGCATGCGTGAACAACGCGCCTTGCTGTGCTACACTTGGAGCAGATGTCACCCTCGCGGAGTTGTCGATGAGCGTCACGGAGAAGTTGCTCCGAGTCTTTCGTGTTGATCAACAGCTTGGCGGTCTCCAGTCGCGGCTCCATGCCGCCGAGAGATTCCTGAACGAACAAACCAGGCAGTTGCAAGAGATTGAGTCCAAGCGGGCTCAGCTTGACGGCCAACTCAAGCAGATCCAGGTTGGCGTCTCCGATCACGAAGGCGAGATGGCGCGACTCGACGCGAAGATGGAGAAGCTTCGCGAGCAGATGAACTCGGCGAAGACGAACAAAGAGTACAAGGCCTTTCTGACCGAGCTCAACACCTTCAAGGCGGACCGGAGCTCTCTCGAGACCGAAGCGCTCGAGCAGATGACAAAGGCCGATGCATTGAAGAAGCAAGTGGCGGACCTTGAAGTCCAGCGTGCGGAGCGGGACAAGGTTCGCCAAGTCGCCGCGGCGGAGCGCGACGCCCGCGCCGAAGAAATCAAGGACCGCCTGAACCAGTTGAAAGCCGAGCGGGACAAGCTCGTCGCCGAGGTTCCCGCGGACGCCATGAAGCTGTACCTCGACCTGGTCCGCACCAAGGGCGATGAGGTGATGGCCCCAGTCGAGGAGCTGGACCGTCGGCATCACGAGTACCACTGCGGCTCGTGCCAGATGACCCTCCCGATTGAGACCGTCGCCGCCCTCATCAAGAGCCAGGTCGTCACCCGCTGTGTCTCCTGCGGGTGCATCCTCTACATCGAAAAGGAAACCGCCGCCACGGTCCAACCCGCCGCCAAGCGGGGCAAGGCCAAGGATGTTCCCGCCCTCTGACGGCTCGCGGCGAGTCCTTCCGGGGGGTACACTGGTGACCCCTTTCGTCCCCCCGCTGAGGTCTCGATGAATCTGCTGGACATCCTCACCGTTGAGAGCATCCGGGCGCCGCTCGCTGCCAGCGACAAGCGGGGCGTCATTGACGAACTTGTCGATGTCCTCGCGGTCAACAAGCGGGTCGTGGATGCCGCGGCGTTGAAAGAAGCGGTTTGGACCCGGGAGCAGACACGGACGACAGGGATTGGACACGGCCTGGCCATCCCACACGGCAAGGCGCCCGGGCTGCCCGCGCTGGCCATGGCAATCGGTAAGCCCGCCAAGCCCATGGACTTTCAGGCCATCGACGGACAGCCCGTCCGACTGGTTGTCCTTCTCGCCAGTCCTCCCGACCGGACCAGCGACCACATCCAGGCCTTGGCTCGGATCAGCCGGCTGATGACCATGGACGACTTCCGCAGCCGCATCTACGAGGCACAGTCCGCCCTTGAGATCTTTGAGTTGATTCGATCGCAGGAACGCAGCGGCTGAGTCATGCCGCGGGAATGACCGCCGCGTCCACTACTTCGCCGATATCGACGACTTCGACGTCTCGCTCCCGCAGGCGAGCGCCGAGGATCGGCCCCGCCAGGCGAGCAAAGCGATCCGGTCCATCGGTCACCATCAGCGTGACGGTTCCCTGGCGCCCCGCCGCGGACGAACCGGTGTCGATCAACTGAGCTTCCACGCATCTCGCTACGGCATCCCCGCTGTCGATCAACGGCCACGCCGGCCCGACCACCGCCGCGATCGCTCGACGCAGCAGCGGGAAGTGTGTGCAACCCAGCACGAAACAGTCCGGCGAATCTGACTTGTGCAGAATGTGCCCAATGTAGCGACGGACGACCGCCTCCGGCACTGGGCCGTCGGTCCAGCCCTCCTCCGCCATGGCCACCAGCAGCGGGCAGGCGATGGTCGTGACCCTCGCGCCGGGCCGGATCGAGCGGATGGCGGCTTCGTAAGCCAGGGAGCGGGCGGTCGCCTCCGTGCACAGGACGGCGATCCGACCAGATCGGGAGGCTTCGCACGCGGCCGCGGCGCCAGGCTCGACCACGCCCATGACCGGCACGGGCAGGCATTGCAAGGCGGCCAAGCCATGAGCCGACGCCGTGTTGCACGCGATGACAATCGCCTTTACGTTCCGGGACATCAGCGCGGCCGCGGCCTGGCGGGCGTAGGCCTGGATGGTTTCGGGGCTCTTCGTCCCATAGGGGAGACGGGCCGTGTCGCCCAGGTACACGAAGGACTCCTGAGGCATCCTGGCCCGCAGCGCGCGAAGGACGGTCAGACCGCCCACACCCGAGTCGAAAATACCGATTGGGCGAGGATCGTGACGCATGGGAGAGCATGGACCAACAGCCACTGGATCGGCATGTTGCCTCGCACCACGTTCATCGGTCCACTCTGGGGCAGGTGCTTCAAGAGTCGACGCGATTGACTGTCAAGGCGGGCAAAGACTGCGGTTCGGGCGGCGGCGCCCCCACCACGGCTTGCCCAGAGTCCACCCTCTACACTCGGATCGCGTGAACGAGATCATCGCGGCTGTTGATTCCCGTCTTGAGCGGTTTGTCGCCTCCCGGGCGCTCCCCCCCCACTTACTGGACGCGATCCGCTACGCCCTGCTGGGTGGAGGCAAAAGACTGCGGCCCGTACTGGCTTGGCGGAGTTGCGAGGCGGTCTGTGGCTCCGGGGAGAGGGCGATTGCAGCCGGGGCCGCGGTCGAACTGGTCCACTCGTTCAGCCTGGTTCATGACGACCTCCCCGCCATGGATGACGACGACCTTCGCCGGGGAAGACCGACGCTGCACATCCGCAGCGGAGAAGCCATGGCGATTCTGGCGGGCGACGCCATGCTCTCCCTGGCATTCGAGCTGATTGTGGAGAGCGTTGAGGACGCCTTACTGGCAAACTCCCTCGTCCGCGAGCTCTCCCAAGCAACCGCCGGCATGATCGCCGGGCAGGTCTACGACACGATGGGCGGGTTGCCGCACTCGCTTTCCCCGCTTGAACGCCTCCACATGATTCACCGAAACAAGACCGGGGCGCTCATCCGAGCCGCCTGTCGAATGGGGGCCATGTGCGGTGCCGCGGACTCCTCCGCGATGGATGCCGTGACTCGCTACGCCGACAGTGTCGGCCTCATGTTCCAGATCGTGGACGATCTGCTGGACAGCGAAGGAACCCTCGAACAAACCGGCAAGCGAACCCGTAAGGATGCCGCCGCGGGAAAGTTGACCTTCCCCGGAGTGCTTGGCCTGGCGGCGTCCCGCGAGGAGGTCGAAAGGCTTCGGGGGGAGGCGTGCCTCGCGGCATCGATTCTCGGGCCTCGTGGCAAGCCTCTGGCCGATCTGGCTACATTGATGGCGTCAAGGAAGGCGTGATGCGGATGGGGATCAACGATCCGGCCCTGTACCAACGGGGACCGGACCGCTACACTTGTTTCAGAAGAAAGTGAAAAGAGCACGGATGACCGCGATTCTTCCCACGATTCAGTCCCCCGCCGACCTGAAGAAACTACCCGTCGAACGGCTGCCGGAACTGGCCCGGGAGATGCGGGAAGCGATCTGTGAGGCCGTTTCGCGTACGGGCGGTCACTTGGCGCCGAACCTCGGCGTCGTCGAACTCACGCTCGCCCTGCACTACGTCTTTGACTTCTCCTTCGATCGATTGCTGTTCGATGTCGGCCATCAGTGCTACCCCCACAAGCTGCTCACGGGCCGGACGGCCATGCTGGCCAAGCTGCGCACCCGTGAAGGGATGGCTGGCTTTCCGGAGCCGCGGGAGAGCCCGTACGACCTCTTCAGCGTCGGACACGCCGGGACCGCGATCTCGACGGCGGTCGGCATGGCCCGGGGCGACACGCTCAACGGCGAGGGGTACGACCCGCGGACAAACCCCAAGGGGCGCCGGGTCGTGACTTTCATTGGGGATGCTTCGATCGTCAACGGCGTCGCGATGGAGGGACTGAACAACGCCGGGACACTCGCCCGTCAGTTCCTGGTCGTGCTCAACGACAACGGCATGTCGATCAGCCACCCGCAAGGGGCGATTGCTCAGTACTTCGACCGCTTGCGGATGTCCCACCTATACGCCGACTTCAAGAAGGGCGCCAAGAAGGTGCTGCGGCACCTCCCCGGCGGTGGGCTGGTGGGCGAGGCGTACCACAAGGCCGGCGAGGCCACCAAGGCGATGATCGCGGAGAGCGCCTGGTTCGAGCACTTTGGCCTGGTCACCGTCGGCCCGATTGATGGGCACGACCTGCCGCAACTCATCGAGTTTCTCACCGAGGCTCGTGAGTTTGACCGGCCGATGGTGCTCCACGTCAAGACGGTCAAGGGCAAGGGCTACGAGTTCAGCGAGAGGGACGCCTCCAAGTTTCACTCTCCCCCCGCGTTTCAGTACGACGAGGATGAAGAGTCCTGCCGGGTTGAACTCAAGAGCGAAGGCCGTTCGTTCACGGCCGCCTTTGGAGATGCGCTCGCGGACCTGATGCATCGGGACCCCAAGGTCGTTGCCTGCACCGCGGCCATGCCCGACGGCACCGGCGTGTCCCGGGTTCAACCCCTGTTTCCGGACCGCGTGTGGGACACGGGAATCTGCGAGAGCCACGCGATGGACATGATGGCGGGCTTGGCCAAGACCGGGTTCAAGCCGTACTTCGCGGTGTATTCAACCTTTCTCCAGAGGGCGTTTGATCAGGCGTTCCAAGAAGTGGCCCTCCAGGGACTGCCCGTCCGTCTCTGCCTCGATCGTGCCGGGCTGGTCGGTGGTGACGGCGCGGTTCACCATGGCTTCTGTGATATCGCTTTGCTGCGAACCCTTCCTGGCGCAGCGTTGATGGCCGCGATCGATGAGCCTTCTTTGAAGGCTTCGATCGAGTTCATGGCCCACTATGGCGATGGTCTTTCCGCTGTCCGCTACCCGCGGGACAACGTATCGACGCGGCTCTCCGATCGCGACTGCCCGCCATTCGAGCTTGGCAAGGCCAGGCTTCTCCGTGCCGAGGATGATCCCGATGTCGCGGTGCTCGCGTTTGGAACCCTGGCGATCACCTCGCTCGACGCCGCGGAATCGCTCGCCGGAGAGTACCGGGTCAGCGTGTACGACGCCCGTTTTGCCAAGCCTGTCGATGCCGCGCTCATCCGCGACTTGCTGACCCGCGGCATTCCGATTCTCACCGTCGAAGACCATGGACTCATCGGTGGATTCGGTGCCGCGGTTCTCGAGTCCGCGCAGGAGATGGGGCTCGACGCCTCGCGAGTCGTTCGCCTCGGACTTCCCGACGCGTGGGTGTACCAGGACTCTCGCGCCCGCCAGCTTGCCGAGGTCGGCCTCGACGCCCCGGGCATCGCCCGGGCCATACGCGCCGCGGCGGAAACGCCGCCACTGCGCATCCCCGTTGAAGCGAAGGTGGACCGGCGGGCCTGCGAGCCTCGAACGCCGTGATTGGCCAGCAAGCCTCGCCCGCAGCAGGGCCGATGGCCGACAAGGGAGACCCCGTGGCGCGAAGCGTGCTCTTGTTGATCAACCCCGACAAGCCGGACGCCCGGGCCGCGGTCGCCGACGTCCGGAGGGTGCTCTCCACCCACGGGCGTATCGTGGGCGAGCTGGAGGCCCGCGTTGGCGCGCCCGCACCGGAGGCATCCGGAGCGGACCTGATCGTCGTGCTCGGGGGAGACGGCACGCTGCTGAGCCAGGCCCGTCGGTGCGCGGGGCTCGGGCTGCCGCTGCTGGGCGTGAACTTTGGCAAGCTCGGGTTTCTCGCGGAGTTTGACCTGCAATCCCTGGCCGACCAGGCGGGAAAGCTCCTGGGCGATGCGCCGCTCCTTGAACGCAGCGTTTCCCTCCTTCACGCCGAAGTGTTCCCACGGGGGCAGGACGAGTCCAAGTTCACCGCCAGCGCGCTGAACGAGTGCGTGGTGACCGCCGGGCCTCCCTTCCGCACGATCTCGATGTCCATATCGATCGACGGCGAACCCGGCCCCGTCCTCAGCGGCGACGGCGTGATCGTCTCCACACCGACGGGCTCGACCGCGTACAACGTTGCCGCCGGAGGGCCGATCGTCGCGCCCGATGTCGCCGCCGTGGTGATCACCCCGATCGCGGCGCACTCGCTTTCGTTCCGCCCGATCATCGTGTCCGACAAGTCTCGGATCGAACTGCAGATGGAGCGAACCAACCGCGGCGGCACCATCGCCACCGCCGGCACGATGCTGGTTCTGGACGGGCAGGTCGGCGCCCCGCTGGCCGAGGGGGACCGCATCGTGGTCAAGACCGCGGGGCGCCCCATTCGATTCGTCCGAAACCCAAAGGCCGGATACTGGGCCAGGCTGACGGACAAGATGCGATGGGGTGAAGCGCCTCGCGTACGCGAGAAGTAGCCCCCGAATCGAAGCCCTCTCCCGATACGTTCACGCCACGACTGGTTTCAACGCCGGCGAAGCCTGATGCGAATCGGTCGCGTCGAAGTCCATCACTTCAACCTTCTTGTGCTGTGCGGCCAGCAACAGGTAGATGCACGGCACGACGAACAGCGTGAACACCGTGCTGATGACCATGCCCGCCACCAGCACGATTCCGATGCTGTTTCTCGCCTCGGCGCCGGCCCCGGTCACAAGCACCAGCGGAAAGTGGCCGAACGCCGTGGCAGCGGACGTCATGAGAATCGGTCTCAGACGCGTCGCGGCGGCCTGCTTCACGGCATCCAGCTTGGACAACCCTTGGACCTGAAGGTGATTGGCAAACTCGACGATGAGGATGCCGTTCTTCGAAACGAGGCCCACGAGCGTGATCAGCCCCACCTGCGAATAGATGTTGATCGTCGTGAAGTTCAGGTACGGGAATATGAGCGCACCGGTCAGCGCCAGGGGCACCGACCCGAGCAGCACGATGAACGGATCGCGGAAGCTGCTGAACTGGGCCGCGAGAACAAGGTAAATGAGGCCCAGCGCCAAGCCCAGCGTTGTCACCAGCGATGAGCCTTCCTTGCGGATCTGGCGGCTCTCGCCGGCGTAATCGATCGAGTATCCGGCGGGGAGAATCCGCCTGGCTTCGGCCTCGAGCGCGGAGAGCGCTTCCTCCTTTGTCACACCCGGCGCGTTGCCGCCGTTGATCTTGAAGCTGTTGCGCTGCTGGAAGCGATTCAGCGACCGCGGCGCGGCAATGGTCTCCAATCGAACGAACGAAGACGCACGAACAAGACCGCCATCGGGCGTGCGGATCTTCAGGTCCAGGATCTGGTCGGGGGTCGCCCTCGCCCGATCTTCGACCTGCGGAATCACGCGGTAGCTCCGCCCCTCGTAGTTGAACCGGTTCGTGTACCCGCCCGAGAGCAACACCGCCAGATCCCTGCCCACCGCCGCCAGGTCCAACCCGGCATCCGCCACCTTGTCGCGGTCGATGATGATCCGCGTCTGCGGCATGTCCACCTTCAGATCCGTGTCGGCGAACATGAACTTGCCCGTGCCGAACGCCGCGCCGACGAGTTGACCCGCGTACTGCGCCATCTGCTCGACGCTGTCCGTGCTCGTGACGACCAGTTCGACCGGCCACTGCCCTGCGCCCGGGAGCGGCGGCGGCGTCGTGGGGAAGGCTTGAACACCGGCGACCATCATCAGATCGCCGAACAGGCCTCCCATGATCTGTTCGGTCGTTCGCTCTCGCTGGTCCCAGTCTCGTACCTGGATGCCCGAGAAGCCCATCGAAGGCGACATGGCCACTTCGAAGGAGAACTTCTTCTCCGGCACGTTCTTGAACGCCTGGGCGACCCCCTCGAACCCTCGAAGGGTGTAGTCCAGCGAGGCGTCCGGGGCGGACGTCACGAAGCAGAACACCACGCCTTCATCCTCGTTCGGCGCGAGCTCCGACTTCGAGCCCTGGTAGAGCGGCACCGCCGCCGCCGTGATCAGCACCGCGGCCGCGACCACGGCCCAGCGCATCTCGAGGACGAAGGCCAGCGCCCTCGCGTACACGCGACGGATGGCGTCAAACCGGTGGTTGACGAACCTCTGGAACCACCCTTCCCGCCCCCCGGCCGGGATCATCCATGCGCTCATGATCGGCGAAAGCGTCACCGCGACGATGCCGGAAATCACCACCGCCGCGGCGAGCGTGAACGCGAACTCGCGGAAGAGCATCCCGGTCAGGCCGCCTTGGAATCCGATCGGGGCGTAAACCGTGGCCAAGGTGATCGTCATGGAGATGAGCGGGGCGAACAGCTCCCTGGCCCCGATCAAGGCCGCGTGCAACTTCGGCTTGCCCTCGCGAACGTGGCGTTCCACGTTCTCCACCACGACGATCGCGTCATCGACCACCAGTCCGACCGACAGAACGATCGCGAGAATCGTGAGCAGGTTCAGGGAGAAGCCGAAGAGCAGCATCGCAAGGCAGGCCCCGACCAGCGAGATCGGCATGGCGATCATCGGCACCATCACCGTCCGCACGGACCCCATGAACAGGAACACCACGATGCCGACGATCAGGATCGTCTCGCCCAGGGTCTTCACGATCTCCTTGATCGCGTGCTCCATGTAATACGTGCCGTCGTACGCGAGGACCATCCGGACGCCCGGCGGCAGGGTCGGCTGCAACTGCGCGATGCGGGCCTTCAGATCTCTCGCGACATCCAGTTCATTGGCACGGGGCAGCGGCCAGACGCTGAACCAGATCGCGGGGGATCCGTTGAACCCCGCCTGGCTGCGTGCTTCCTCGCTTCCGAGCTCCACCCTGGCGACGTCACCCAGCCGCACGACCGTGTTGTCCCGCTCCCGGACGATGAGCTGACGGAACTCCTGCTCGCTGCGGAGGTCCGTGTCCGTCATCAGATCGACCTCGACATCCGGCCCCTTGGACCTTCCCACTGTCGCGACGAAGTTGTTGCGTTGCAACGCCAGGGCAACCTCCGCCGGCGTCACGTCGAACGCGTCGAGCTTGTTCGGGTCAAGCCACACCCGCATCGCCAGCGTATGCGGCCCCTCGATCCCTACCCGTTGCACGCCCGGGATGGACTGCAGCTCCGGCTGGAGTTCCCGCGTCATGTAATCGCTGAGTTGCGACAACGTCAGCGTGTCGGAGCTCATCGCGATGTAGAACGTCGCGTACGGCTTGTCCGTCCGCTGAATCTCGATGGAGGGGCTCTCCGCCTCGGCCGGCAACTCGCTGCGCACCTGGTTCAGGCGGGCCGAAATCTCCGCCAATGCATCGGTGCTCGGGTGGTTCAGCCGCAGACGGACCGTGATCGTGCTCACGCCCGCCGTGCTGGACGATTCGATGTAATCGATCCCGTCGATCGCCGAAACCGCCTTCTCAATGGGCGTCGTCAGGAACCCTCGCACCGTCTCCGCGCTGGCGCCGATGTACACCGTCGTGATGATGATCGCGCTGGACTCCAGGCGCGGGTACTGCCGAACCGGAAGGCTCGATATCGCCCGCCACCCCACGGCCAGGATGATCAGGTTCACCACGATGGCCAGCACGGGCTTCTTGATGAAGATGTCTGTGAACGACTTCATGTCTTGCTCTCAGCGCCCACTCATTGCCGCCGAAGGACTCTCACCCGATCCCGGAGGGGACCCCGGCGCGCCAGTTGGCGGCGCCTCCATGACCTTCGCCCCTTCGTGCAGCTTGAACGATCCGGCCGCGGCGATCTTCTGGCCCGCCTGAATTCCCGACAGCACAATCACGCGGTCACCCAGGTTGGTCCCCAGCTTCACCATTTGCTGCTTGGCCACCAGCGGCGGCGGCATCGGCGGGACGTTGGGGTCCGCCGGAGGAGGAGGAGGAGGAGGCGCATCCGATGAGGGTGGCGGTGGCGGCTGGACGAGATAGACATGGTCGCCGTACGCACCACGTCGAACCGCCGTCGTCGGGATCGTCACCACTTGCTGGGACGGCCCGATCGGAACCTCGACGTCGATGAACATACCCGGCTTGAGCACCTGATCCTTGTTGGGAACGCTCGTGCGCACGCGGATATTCCGTGTCACGGGATTCACGCTTGCATCCATCGAGAGCACGGAAATCTGCACGGTGTTCGCCGCGCCGCGGCCCAGGATGTTCGATGTGGCGGTCACAGTGGTCCCGGGGTAGACAAGCGGCGTGTATTCCTGCGGAATCGCAAAGTCGACATAGATGTCGTCGGTCAGCTCGTGGAGCGTCACAACCGTGGTGCCCTCCGGGATGTACTGTCCCGGGTGGATGTTCCGCATTCCCGCCCGCGCCCGGAACGGCGCCTTGAGCGTCTTCTTCGCCAGCGTCGTGCGGATCTGGTCCACTCGCGCCTGAGACTGCTCCACCTCCGCTTTCATTTGCGAGAGGTAGGACTCCTGCCGCTTCAAGGTCGCCTGCGCCCGCTCCAGGTCCGTTCGCGCGCGGTCAACATCGGACTCAGACACGGCCTTGGGTGGCGCGCTCTTGTACCGGTTGTAGTTCGCGACGCTCCACTCCACGGTGGTCCGGGCCGCTTCCACATCGGCCGCGGCCACATCCACCGCCGCCTTCGACAGCCGCAGGGCCGCCTCCGCCGCCGCGAGGTCGGCCTGCTCGATCGCCGCATCCAGCTTCAACAGGACCTGCCCGGGTTCCACGACGTCGCCGGATTCAAAGCCGACCTCGGTGACCACGCCCACGATCTCGTTGGCGAGATTCACCGAACGCTTGGCGATGACCGTTCCCACCAGTCGCCCCATGGGCTGCCACATTTCGGACTTGGCTTCGACCGTCTGCACCGCCGTGGGCATCTCGAAGCCGCCCCCCGACTGCTTGGTCGAACTCCGCTTCCAGAAGTACAGCGATGCCCCAATGCCGACCAGCGCGATGAGCAGCGCCGCCCCGGCGATGATGTGCTTTGCTTTCACCCGGTGTTCCCCTTGTTTCAGCGCCCCTCAGGCGCCGCGGCCGGACTTGCCCGGCCATGGGCGGATTGAAGATATGTTCGATAGTTGAAGTAGTCAAGTGTTCGCCTACCATCGCACCGGATGGCCAAGTGCAGGATTCCAAAGCCAAGCGACCCCAGCGCCGCCGCACGCGCCGAAGTCGTCGAACTGCTCTTCGAGTATGTTGATGTGCTGCGCATGCACTTCGAAGCCGTCGCCGAACGTCACGGTCTCACATCCGTGCAAGCCAAGGTGCTCATGTTTCTCGATGAGTCGACACCCATGAGCCGAATCGCGGAGGGCCTGTCCTGCGACCCCTCCAACATCACCGGCGTGGTGGATCGGCTCGAAGAGCGCGGCCTTCTCGCACGGGAAGAGTCCCCCACCGATCGGAGGATCAAGTTTCTCCGGGTCACGCCCGCCGGCAGAAAGCTGCGTGACGCTTGCGCACTCTCTCTATTCACGGATGTCCCCGGCATGAAGGGCCTCTCCCCGGCGCAGGTCGCCGACCTTCACCGTGTTCTTGCACGGCTCTGTGGCCACGGCAAGGCGTGATGCACGCCGCCCGCGTTTCTGCGCCGCCTGCACGAAGGATGGCAACGGCTCGCCGAGAGCGAACGAAGGCCCCCGCCACACGTCCTCCGCCAGCGCACGAAAAAGGCACGAGCCTCGCGGCCCGTGCCTCTTGAACGTTTCGAGGATAAGACTCAGTTCGCCAGCCGCGGCCCGCCACCCGGCCCCCCCTGGCCCGGCTGCTGGATCTTGATTTCGCCGTTCTGCTCTTCATACTGGCGGACCGCCTGGCCCAAGCTGATCGCCAGCCGCTTGGCCGCGCCCCAGTTCATGACCACGCGGGAACCGACGGCGAAGTTCAGCATTCCCTGGCCGTCCGGCGTGGGGACCGGCATGTTGATGCCGAAGTCCATCACGATTTCCTCCGGCATCGTCGACGTGCGAATCGTGTTCGCGTACGTCGTCACCATCTTCGACTCATCGATGCGGAGCTGAATCTGACGCTGGTCCTGGTTGCCTGAAGACATGGGTGCCTTTCCTGTGGTTGGGCGTCTGCCGGGGGGACTTTGCTGCGGGGCCTCCCTCGTCCCCCTCTGGACGCGGGGCAAACTGTAGACACCCCCCGCCCGAGGTCCAGTGCCCCGCCACCACCCCGACCCCGCATCGCCCTCCGCCTACGCCCCCGAAGTGACGCCGGGCCCGACGAGGCGGACCACGGGCTCCGGTTGCGGCATCGGGTTCCGCCAGCCATGCACCGCGAACGCCGGCAGATCCTTCCTCGCGAATCGCCTGAACTCCGGGGTGACCGACCGGTCACCAGGCAGCCGGGTGGGATGCCAGAGGTGATACGCCCGTATCTCGGCAACCGCGATCGACACGCGCGACCCTACCGCGTGGAGCCTCCTCCCGAAGTCATCATCCTCGTAGCCGTACCCTGTAAACTCCTCATCAAATCCGTTGACCTCGCGGCATCGCTTCACGGTGACCGCGTAGTGTGCGCTCATCAGCTTTGGCTTGTGCGCGCGAATCACGCGGCGAGCCAGCCACGCGGGCAACATCGCTTTCTGCCTCACGATCCGCTCGAACTTGGCGTGCCGTTCGGCCAGCGCTTTCAGCTCCGACTCCGCCGCCAGGCTCTCCAACTCCACTTCATCGCTCAGCACGCCTTCCACCGTTACATGCGACGACCGCGACTGATCGAGACACACCCTCTGTCCCAGAATCACCTCAGCTCCGCGCGCTGCCCGGGCGGCATGCGCCGCGAGCGCCGTCCGATCCAGCACAATGTCCCCGTCGATCCCCACCACAACGTCTCCCTCCCCCAGCCAGCCCGCGCTCTCCAATGCCCTCAGCCCGTTGTTCCGTACCTGCGCCGGCCTCGCCTCCCCTTGATGCGGCCGGAACGTGTGAACCAACCGTCCCTCCCATGTCCGGTCGCGCCGATGCGCCGCCTCCACCACGCGCGGCCACAGTTCATCCAGCAGACTGCCGATCGCCGGGTCATCCGTGTCGCACGTTACGGCGACCGAGCGAGGCAGTTTCGTCTGCCACGCCAACCCCGCCAGGCACGCCCCAAGATGCCGCGGCGTGTGGGTCGGAATCAGGACATGAACCTCGGGCTCCGGCATCACCTCACGATAATCGCACGAGGCATCACCAGCACCACCGGCTGATCCCTCAGGAGCATCAACCCGGACAGCGCCGACCGAACGCTCGGCCACGCCCTCTCGCCGACCAGCTCCCGCAACCCCATCACGAGGTGGTTCTGGCCCGAAGCGCCCGGCGCCCGAACCCCGAATCCCTTGAACGCATCCTCCAGGACTTCCGGCAGAGACCGAGGCGCCGGATAGTCCATCACGGCATACTCCGTCAGCCCTCGATCCGAGGCGAGGTCGGAAATCGCCAGATCCAACCCTCCGATCTTGTCGGCCATCTTGAGTTCGATGGCCCGCTTGCCGGCAAACAACCACCCGCCCGCTGTCTTGGACAGATCGATCCCCTGCCGCCCCTCGGCGACCCGCCTGGTGAACAGATCGAACGTCCGCTTCATCTTGTCCCGAACCATCGCAAGCTGCTCCGGCGACCAGGCCTTGGTGGAGTCGAACATGTCCGCCCGGGGCCCGCGGCCCCGCCCGACCGTCTTCACCTTGGCCATGTCGTACAGGCCACCCATCGACAGCTTGCCGCCGACCACCCCGATCGAGCCCACAATACTGGATGGGTTCACGTAGATCCGATCGCCACCCACGGCGATGTAGTACCCACCGCTCGCCGCCATGGAGCCCACGCTGACCCAGACCGGCTTCGTCTCCGACAGCCGCCGCAGCCCTTGCCAGATCACCTCGCTCGCCGTCGCGGAGCCTCCGGGCGAGTCGATCCTCACGACGACGCCCTTGATCAGGTCCTGACTCCGGATGTCCTCAATGGCGTTGCGGATCGTCCGGCTCCCGACCGACCCGCCATCTCCGAACATTCCGCCCCCAGAGGAATCCCCGTCAATGATCGTGCCGTCAATATGCAGCACCGCGATGGTGGGCATCGTCGCCTTGTGCCTCGGTTTCTCGCTCAGCATCCGCATCATCGCCATCATCTCGGTCATGGGGTTGCCCGTCCCCAAGGCGAGCGACGACTCCTCCCCCGCGGCCAGCTTCTGAATCTTCGCGTTCGGTCGCCCCGTGACGGCTTCGCCGAGGCCCGGCAAGTCAATTCCGGAGTCCACGAGCCCGGCGTTCATCGCTTCTTCATCATCCGCCATCCACGCCGACTTCATCGCGTCATCGAGCTTCGCATCGCTCAACTTGCGGCCGACCTTGAGTCGCTCCCGCATCTCGCCGTAGAGCGAGTCCAGAAGCTGGTTGATGTTCTGCTCCCACGCCTTGCTCGGCGCGTTGTTCACGAACATCTCGTTCGCCCCCTTGTAGTCCCCCACCTGCACCAGGTCCGCCTTCACTCCGATCCAGTTCAGCGTGTCCGCCAGGTACATCTCCTCCATGAAGAGCCCCGGCAAGCTGACCGGGCCGCCCTTCTGAATCAGCACTTTGTCCGCGTACGAGCCCAGGAGCAGCTCCGCCGGCCCGTACCCCTCGCTGAACACGTTGACCTTCTTCCCCGCGCCCTGCACCTTCCGGATCGCCGCCCCGATCTCCTCGACCTGCGCCGATGTCAGGGATGCATCCTTGAGGCGGATCACGATCGGGCCGACCGCTTCATCCGCCGCGGCCGCCTCGATCGCGTCCACGATCTCTCGCAGCGTGGGTTCGCTCGAGCCCATCAACCACGACAACTCCGCCGGCCGCGCCTTGGGCGAACCCTTGATTTCAAGCAGCCCGACCTTCGGCTGCGCCTGGGCCATCACGCTCAGGCTCATCACCGCCGCCAACGCCAGCTTCGCTCCACGTGTCATGCATCGCGCTCCTGTGGGAGCGAAACAGTACGCCCGCGCGGTGTCTCCCTCCCCTGGAAAAACAACCGGGCCCCCGGCACTCGCCCGGGGGCCCGTTTCGTTGCAAAGGTTCCAACCGACCAATCGCCCTCGCGATCAATACCGGTAGTGATCTGGCTTGTACGGCCCATCCGGCGACACACCCAGGTACGCCGCCTGATCCGCGGACAACCGCGTCAGCTTCACGCCGATCTTCTCCAGGTGCAGGCGGGCCACTTCCTCGTCGAGCTTCTTCGGCAGCGTGTACACCTTGCCCGTCTCGTACTTGAACCCCGACAGCGTCGGCTTCCCGTTGGCATTCAGCCACAGGTCCAGCTGCGCGATCGTCTGGTTCGTGAACGAGGAACTCATCACGAAGCTCGGGTGCCCCGTGGCACAGCCGAGGTTCATCAATCGTCCCTCCGCGAGCACCAGGATCGACCGCTTGTTCTTGAACTCAAACTCGTCGTACTGGGCCTTGATGTTGATCCGCTTGACCTCGCCCTTCTCCACGGCGCGGTACAAGCCCGCCATGTCGATCTCGTTGTCGAAGTGCCCGATGTTCGCGACGATGGCCTTGTCCTTCATCCGCTGCATGTGGTCCAGCGTGATGACGTTCTTGTTCCCTGTCGCCGTGACGAAGATGTCCGCCGTCTCGATCACGTCCTCGAGCGTCGTGACCTGGTACCCCTCCATCGCCGCCTGCAGCGCGTTGATCGGATCGATCTCCGTGACGATCACGCGGCACCCCTGCCCCCGCAGCGCCTGGGCGCACCCCTTGCCCACATCGCCGTACCCCAGCACCACCGCGACCTTGGCCGACAGCATCACGTCCGTCGCCCGGTTCAGCCCGTCCACCAGCGAGTGGCGGCAGCCGTAGAGGTTGTCGAACTTGCTCTTGGTCGCGGAGTCGTTGACATTGATCGCCGGGAAAGCGAGCGTGCCCGCCTTCTGCATGTCGTAAAGCCGGTGCACGCCGGTCGTCGTCTCTTCCGAGACGCCCTTGATGCCCTTGATGATCCCGGTCCAGTAGCCCTTGTCCCGCTGCAGCGAAGCGCTCAGCACCTTCAGGATCACGCCCCACTCCTCCGGCTCGCTCGACGCGTTGAACGCCGGAACCTTGCCCGCCTTCTCAAACTCCGCCCCCTTGTGCACCAGCAGCGTCGCATCGCCGCCGTCATCGAGCAGCAGGTTCGGTCCGATCACCTTCCCCGACTCATCGGTGAACTTGAAGATCTGCTCCGTGCACCACCAGTACTCCTCCAGCGTCTCCCCCTTCCACGCGAACACGGGCGTGCCCCGGGGGTTCGACGGCGTCCCGTCCTTCCCGACCACAACCGCCGCGGCGGCGGAGTCCTGCGTGCTGAAGATGTTGCAGCTCGCCCAGCGCACCTTGGCCCCGAGTTCGACGAGCGTCTCAATCAGGACCGCCGTCTGCACCGTCATGTGCAGCGAGCCTGAAATCCGCGCGCCCGCCAGCGGCTTCTTGCCCTTGTAGCGCTCCCGAAGCGCCATCAACCCCGGCATCTCGTGCTCCGCGAGCCGGATCTCCTTCCGGCCCAGCTCCGCCTCCGACAGGTTGCGGACCTTGTAATCCACTCCTTCCACAAGACCCGTCGTCGTGGGAAGCTTCGGCTTGGTCGTCATCGTCGTCACGTCTTGGCTCCGTAAATGGTTCGTTTCCAACGTCAATCAGAAAGTTCACTCGTCGCTCGGCTGGCGTGCCCGAGGGTCGCCCGGGCCGTCAACTTGTCTTTGTCCATCGAACGCTGCTGCCCTTTGTCTTGCTCTGCCGAGTCCTCTTCGCGGACTCCGCCTTCAAATCCTTCCAGTCGCGGCGAACAACGCCGGACCCCTGCCTTCGGGATCGGGCTCCATCTCCACCACCCGGACGCTCCGGAACCCCGCCTCGCGGAGCACCTCCGTCATCGCTTCGCCCGAGAACCCAAGGTGAGAGTGCCCCATCGTGTGTCGGTAATCCTCGCGGTCGTGTTCGACCATATCGACGATCAGAACAACCCCTCCGCCTCGATCCGCCCGCAGAACCCGCTTCATTTCCTTCACCGCCCGAACAGGGTCCGGAATGTGGTGAAGCACCAGCACGCACGCCACCGCATCAACAGCCCCATCCTTCAGCGGCAACTTCTCGAGCGACCCCGATAGAAACTGGACATTCGTGGCCCGATTGAGGCGGAGCCTCGCGGCATCCAGCATCGGCTCAACCTGGTCCACCGCCACCACCCGCTCCACGTGGGGCGCCAGCAGCTCGGTCACGTTCCCTGTCCCACATCCCAAGTCCGCCACGGTCCACTCAGGCGAGAGCAGTGCCAGCAGAGAACGGGCGGTAAACCCCGTTCCAAACAGCCGATTTCGCAGTTCGTCCCACTCCCCCGCCACCCGTCCAAAGAACGCCTGACTGTCCAGACGTCGTTCCGCGAGCACGGCCGCGATTCGTCGGGCGTCATCCTGATACTCCGGGCCGGACAACTGATCCCGAATGGCCATCCAGACCGCCCGAATCGCCATCGGCATGTCGTCCATGACAACGCGGTACAGCGCCGCTGTACCCGCCGCCCGCTTCACGAGGAGCCCGGCATCGCTGAGGGTCTTCAGATGCCGGCTGACAGACGACTGCGGCAATTGAAGGACCTTGGCAATCTCCCCTACCGCCAGTTCCGGGCCTTCGAGAATTCGGACTGTGCGCAAGCGAACCGGGTCAGCCAGTGCTTCCAGCGCGGTGAGAACCGGAGTGTCCTCTTTCGAACGTCTCATAACGAATCATCCGTTCTTGCGGATAAACGGATGATCGACCAGAGGATAGCCCCAGTCCAGTCAATGGGCAACTTCCTCGACTGAACGATCGCAAGGATCGTCGCGCGTCGAAGCTCCGAACTCTCAGATGTCCATGGGATCCGGACTAGTTCGACCCGGCTTCTTCCGGGAACAGGGCCAGGCTCGGGCCGGGGATCTCGCCCAGCTCCCGAAGGCGGTCGTAGATCTTCTGGTCCGTCGGCTTCAGGTACAGGGCCATGCGGAGACGGCGCTTTTCTCCCGCCTTGTCCCCGATCGACTTGTAGAAGTTGGCCAGCGCCAGTTGGGGCTCGATGGTCTTCCCGCCATCGACCTTCGCGGCCATGATGAACGACCGTTCCGCACCGTCGGGATCTCCGAGCTTCATCTGGAATCGCGCCAGGCGGTCGTAGTCCGCGACAGAGCCGCGGGTCTGGCAGTTGCCGTTCAGAACGCGGTACAACTCGTCGGTTTTCTTCGCTTCCGCGAGGGCCAGGCAGTACGTTTCGAGTGCCTCGGCATCGTTGGGCTCGAGGTCAAATGCCACCTGCGCGTGCGTCACGGCGAGATCGGGCTGCCCGAGCTTGATGAGGCACTGCGCGAGGAGAATCTGCACTTCCTTGTCACCGGGCTTCCGGTCGACGTATTCCTGATACTCCACCCGGGCCGCCTCCCAGTTCTCACGCCGGAACTGGCGGTCGCCCATTTCCTTGACGGCGGGCAGTGTGCGAGTGCTTGAGCAGCCCGAGATGGCCGCGATGGCGAGGCAGGTGACAACAGCAACACGATGAAGCATCGGTGAACTCCGTTTCAAGTGGCGGCATCGTACCGGGTTAGAGCCTCCCCCGCCAATCCGCCAGCATCAACCATTCGAATCTCCGAGAGACCGCTTGCACCTCCCGTCTGACCGGCGCCCCTGTATGGGCGAATTCCCTCTTACCATGCCTCATGCGCATGGTGCTGTTGCGGCACGACTTGCCCGATGGAAGCAGCCACTTCGACTGGATGGTCGAGCCTTCTGACCCCGGCCGGGGGCTCGTCTCATTCCGCGTGCACACCCGTATCGACCACCCCGAAATCACCCGTTTCGAAGCCGAACGGATCGGTGAGCACCGGCGGGACTACCTGAGCTACGAGGGGCCCGTATCCGGCGGACGCGGCATGGTGACCCGCGTGGCGAACGGTGACGCGATCTGGCTGACCGACCGGGTCGACTCGATTGTCCTCCAAGGCCATCTCGGAGGAGCGCGTGGAACCTGGCGCGGCCTCAAGACACCCGAGGCCTGGCGCTTTGAGCGTCAGGAGGCATCACCGGGCGAAACGTCGGCACCGCCATAGACGGATCCGATGTGACCGCGGGCAGCGACCGTCGACCGGGTGCAGCCTGCTTCGATCAGCCAACCGCCGCGCACACCTTCTTGGCCGCATCGGTGAGGTCGGTCGCCGCCTGCATGGTGGGGATCTTGGCCTTGGCCTCGTTGAGCAACTGCCGACCGGCCTCGACGTTGGTGCCTTCGAGCCGGACGACCAGCGGCACCTTGAACCCGATGGACCCATCCGCGTTCTTGTGCTTGGTCGCGGCGTTGATGATCCCCTGGGCGATGACGTCGCAGCGCATGATCCCGCCGAAGATGTTCACCAGCACGCCCTTGACGCTGGCATCGGCGAGAATGATCGAGAAGGCTTCTGTCACGGCCTCCTCCGTCGCCGAGCCGCCGACGTCGAGGAAGTTGGCCGGCTCGCCCCCGTGGTGCTTGATGATGTCCATGGTGGCCATGGCCAGGCCGGCGCCGTTCACCAGGCACCCGATGTTCCCATCCAGGGCGATATAGGTGAGGCCGAACTTCGCGGCACGGATCTCCGCGGGGTTCTCTTCCGAGTGGTCGGCCAGGTCGGTCAGTTCCTTGTGACGGAACAGCGCGTTGTCGTCGAAGTTGAACTTCGCATCCAGCGCGATGACCTGCCCATCCGGGTGTGTCGAGGATGGCGGCGTGAGCACCAGCGGGTTGATTTCCGCCAGCGAACAGTCCTTCTCCAAGTACAGACGGGCCAGGTTCCGCATGATCTCGACCGCCTGGTCGACCTGTCGCGCCTTGAAACCAAGCTTGAACGCCACCTCGCGCGCCTGATACGCCTGCAGGCCGATGAGCGGGTGGATCGGGACTTTCACGATGGCGTCCGGATCTCGCTTGGCGACTTCTTCAATCTCCACACCGCCTTCACGCGAGGCGATCAGCACGTTCCGACGCGACTTCCGGTCCGTCGTGATCGCCAGGTAGAACTCTTCCTTCTTGGGTGCTTCGCCGCTGCGCGGTGAGTCTTCCTTCCGGTCCGCGATCTCCGCCGCCGTCGCGACCAGCAGCTTCTTGACCTCAAGCCCCTCCGGCGGCGTCTGGGGCGACTTCATCCGGTTCGTGAACATGAATCGGGCCGCCTCCCTCGCATCGCCCGGAGTCTTGACCAGCTTGACGAATCCCGCCTTGCCCCGGCCTCCGGCGAACACCTGCGCCTTGACCACGGCCTCCGGGCTTGCCATTCCCGCTGTGGCATCCTTGAACGCCCCTTCAGCCTCTTCGATGCTCGCGATCGCACGCCCGCCGGGGACGGGGATGGAGTATGAACGGAGAAGGTCGCGTGCCTGATACTCGTGAATCTTCATGAATACCTCGATGGGATCAGCGGGTCGCACTGCCGGAGCGGGTGCCGCACAGCAGGGTCCATGGTACAACGCCGGAGCCGGCTCGTCTGTCGCACAGGGAGGCGAACCTGGGTCTGGCCCAACGCACGCAGCGTCCCGGGCCGGCGCCCCGGTACCATCCGCCCGCCGTGAATCTCTGGCTTGTCATTCCGATCGCGTGGCTGGCGTTCGCCGTGCTGGCGCGATGGTTACTCGATAACCCTCGCGAGGATGTGCCCGCCGGACTGCTCTGGCACTTCAGCCGACTTTATTCGCGGGTGCTGCACCGCGTGCGGTACGTGGGGCTCGAGCATCTGCCCAAGACTCGGCCCCCGGGGTCGCTCATTTTGGTTTCCAATCATGCGTCCGGGGTTGATCCCATCCTGATCATCGCCGCGTGCCGGTTTGAGGCCCGGTTCATCATGGCTCGTGACATGCGGGCGCCCGTGCTGGAGCCTCTCTGGCAGTTTGCGAACATCATCCTGGTGGATCGCCAGAACCGCGACGCCTCTGGCACGCGCGAGGCCATCCGCCATGTCAAGGAAGGGGGCGCCATCGCGATCTTTCCGGAGGGTGGGATCGAGCGGCCTCCGTGCACGCTCAAGCCTTTCCAGGCGGGTGTTGGCCTGCTGATTCGACGCACGGGTGCGCCGGTGCTGCCCGTGTTGATTCGGGGGGCGCCGCGTTCCGGCTCCGCCTGGTCCGCGTACTGGACACCCAGCCGCACCACGATCGAGTTCAAGCCCCCGATCCGCTACTCGGGTGAGCAGTCGCCGCACGACATCGCCGCGGACTTGCAGCGGAGGTACGAAGAGTGGACGGGTTGGCCGGTGGCGCCTGACGCGGACACCACGTCATAGCCCAGCTCCTCCGTTACTTGGTCGGCTCGCTTGCCGGTTGCTCCACGGGTGAAGCGATGTCGCCGCTCAGCGCATCGAGTTCACTGGAGAGCTGCACCGCCAGATCACGGAGGGCTTGGGAGGTCGTCTTGGCCCGGGCCGCGGCGTGCTTGATCGTCGCGACGCCCGCGAGGGTCAGGTCCGTGCCGAGGATGCGCCGGATGTCACCAAACTCCGCCATCGCGGTGTCGGCCTTGGCCTTGACCTTGGCGGCAAGGTCCTTCGCCTGCTTGACGCGATTCTCGATGGTCGCACGCCGCTCCGTGCTCTTCTGCCGGAGTTCGTCGTCCTTCACGCTGCGCAGTTCGCGCTCCCAGCGTGCCAGGTACGATCCGGCGGCGGCGCTCATGCGCTCCGTCCGGGTGTGGAGGCCGTCAACGGAAGCCTTGAGCGAGTCCACCGATGCGGCGAAGCGGTCGTAAGCCGGCCGCAAGTCGCCCTTGTCCGCGGCGAGCAGGTCATCGAGGTGCTTCCAGGCCGCATCGATCTGGTCCTTCGCGGAATCCGACTCGATCGCCGCGGCCTTCATGGCGGCCGAGGCGGAATCACCCTCCCGGTATCCAGGCGAAGCGCACCCCGACAAGAAGCCCGCGATGCACACGGCAAACAGCGTTCGATTCATCATTGGCGTTCTCCCTTGGGTCGGTGCATGCTAGGCGGAAACAGCCGTTGCCGGTCAGGGACGCTTCCGCACGAACAGCCTCTGCCCGGGGGCCTGCAGAGGGACTTCCGTGAACTCCGGGTGCGATCGGAAGTAGTCGACGATCTCCGCCACGCGGACGCCCGGGTACCAGTGGAAACCCACCCGGTCCTCGCGTTCGAAGACCGCGTGCGTGATGGCGTGATCGTTCACCATGCGCTCCAGGCGTTCGCGGGAATACTTGATACGGCCCCAGGGGTACACAAAAGCAGAGAAGCCCTGCCGGGGAAGGAACAGCCCATAGTCGCGGGCGTTGCGGTTGCACACCAGCAGCACCCGCGAGCCTGGCCACAGGTTCGTGATGACTTCCGTGAAGGGCTCATCCGTGGCGGCCGCCGTCAGGGGAGTGGCACGCTCGCGCTGCAGGCGGTTCCACGTCGTCTTGACCGCCGGATACACGGTCAGCCCGAGCACCGCGGCCCACACCAGCGCCGTCCACCGCCTTCGGCGGATCCAGCCGTCGATGCACACGGCCGCGGCGGCCAGACCGGGCGCATACGGCGCGACCCAGTAGCGGTCGGGCCCGCCGCCCATCCAACGGACCAGGAACACGAGGGCGGCGAACTGCACCGCCGACACGAGAACCACGATCGCGGGATCGGACAGCACGGGCGTTGTTCGTGTGGAACGGTCTCCGGTCCGCGGCATCAGCCTCGATCGCTTGATGGCCCACTTCAACGCCGCCAGGCAACCCCAGATCAGGACCACCAGCCAGATGATGCCACCGAGGGAGTAGCGGAAGGCGTAGGGAACGGCCTGGAACTCGAAGTACCCCGGCCAGGCGCGGCGCCGTTCTCCCGGCAGATGGCGATGGGCATCGAGGCGGTACAGCGCTTCGTTGCCAAGACCCACGAACCACTTGCGGAAGCGCTCGTCCGGGATTACGGGCAACTCGATCAGGAACAGGGGTGTGCGGACGGCGTGGGTGTAGACCTGGCGGAGGCTCCAGTCCGGGGAGAGCACCTTGGCCGCAACCTCGGGCCCGAAGGGGTGGCGGTACTCGAGGAAGTTCCGAGTGAACGTGAAGCCCAGGCCGGAGACGGCGAGGGTCGTCATGCCCGTAACGGCCATGATGAGGACGCGGTTTCGCACCCGCTGCCATCCACCCTTGGGTGCCAGGGCAGCGAGGAGGAGGAACGGGGCGGCGACGATGGTGGTGATCTTGACGTTGACCGCGAGAACGAGGTACATCCCGCTCATCCCCGCGGAAAGCCGGTCGCCGGTCCGCCACTGCCGGAGGATCCAATGCGTGACGCCCAGGAGCATCGCGGCGGTCCAGATGTCTTGTTTCTGGTTGATGCCGGAGGCGGTGAGGATGGTCGGCGTTGAGGCGAAGATGGCGGCGGCGCCGAGGGCCACGGCGCGCCCGCAGGCCATCGCGCGGGCGAGGAGGTAGACGCCCAGCACGGCGACGGGATAGCCCATCCAGTAGACAAGCCGGGCGGGCCACTCGATCTTGATGAACAGGAGCGGCCAGGAGAAGAAGACCTCCGAGCCGATGGGGAAGTCCACCTGGGCGTCGTTGTTGGTGATCCAAGGCCAGATGTGGCCGTGCTGGTGCCAGTGGAGGATCCGCGAGCAGTTGTACATGCGCTCGTCGAAGCCCGTGACGGGGCGGCTCATCTGCTCCGTGAGCGAGAACCCGATGATGACCAGGACCACGGCGACCAGAGCGGCGTTCACAACGCCGGACCATCCGCCCCGCCAACCCGGCCAGGCGAGCAGGGCAATGCCCGGTCGCGGGATGGGCCCGCGGGTCGCGCCAAGGCGGCGGGCGAGGCGTGGCGCGATCCAGAGGGTGAAGAGAAGCAGGACGGCCTGCGTGAGAGTGAAGCCGATGGGGTTGAGGGCGTGGGGGATGGAGGCGAGTTGGTGGGCGAGGGTGAGGTGGAGGTTGACCGCCGCCAGCGCGGTCCAGAATCGGATGGCGCGATCGGCGGGGAAGTAGCGGACGATCGCCAGCGTCGTCCACGTCAGCAGCACGGCGGAGATGATCGCCAGCGTCGCGCTCATCGGGCGTGCCGCGGGCTACGGGGCCGCGGACTCCTTGAGTTCGACGGTGGCCTGGATGTCGGCGGCCTTCTCCGCGATGTAGCGGAGGGTGATGGAGTCGCCGGGGCTGCCGCTGAGGTAGTAGCGGAAGGTGAGGGTGCCCCGTCCGGGGACGCCGCCCTCGACCTGGATACGTCCTGGTTCATTCCGGACGGGATCGATGCGCGTGTCGAGCCAGGAGGACAGGGTGCCGGCGGCGGCGATGGAGGCTTTGCCGGGCTCGCAGATCATGAGGTCGTTGAGGCCGATGCGGCGGGAACGGGCCCAGCCGCTGCGGGAGGGCATGAGCTTGTCGTTGCGGACCTCGACGGTGAGGACCCAGAGGTCGCCGGACCGGGCGACGTGGGTGCGGCCGAAGGAGAGCACGGGCATCTGGTCGGCGTGGAACATGGTGAAGGCGAAGTTGCGGTGGCACTCCTCCTCGAGCAGGAAGGTTGGGGTGATCCGGCTGGACCACTTGTTGAGGCCGCCGATGAGGACCTTGCCGTACTGGGGGTGGTCGTACTCGGTGTAGTCCTTGAAGACCTCGCCGAACTGGAGGCGGTCGCGGAAGAGCCACATGCGCTTGTCGTCGGGCTGGGCGATGTCGCGTTGGAAGTACATGTTGTTGTGCCACATCTCGTTGGTGAAGGAGAAGATGCCGAGCCCCTCGGCGAGCCAGTTGACGAAGCCGCCGTGCACGGTGTAGAGATCGCGGTAGATGATGAGGTAGCGGTAGTACGGCAGGAGGTCCACGCCCTTGGCGGCGATGGCGTCGTAGACGGCGCGGTCGCCGCCGGGGTAGGCGTTCTCGCGATAACTGGCGCCGGGGCCGCGCAGGATCATCCCGCCCATGTTGTGGTAGGACTGTCCGGCGGCGATGTTGGGGTGATCGAGGATGAAGCGGCCGACGGCGCGGGTCTCGGGGTTGCTGAAGGGGTACAGGCCGGCGCCGCCCTGGACGTAGTTGGGCTGCCAGTCGGTCGGCCAGTTGCGGTTCATGTCGTCGCCGCCGGGGCCGTCCTCGTTGACGCGCCCGTCGCCGTCGTTGTCGATTCCCTCGGAGCCGAGGTTGGTCCACTCGCCCTTCTCGTCATCGGCGACGCGGATGAACACGCGGGGGTCGTTGCGGTCGCGGATGTACCGGCCGTTGGGGTCCTGCTTCCACATCTGGGTGATGGAGCCGTCGCCGTCCAGGTCGTCCGGGCCGTCCTCGTCGAGGAGGCCGTCCTTGTCGTCGTCCACCGGGCGGCGGTTGCTGCGGGAGGAACTGGACGTCTGGACGTTGGAGAACCAGAACTCCCGCCCGTCGGGGTTCTGGCTGGGGCAGAGGTAGAAACTGTACGTGTCCAGGAGCTTCGTGAGGTCCGCGTTGGCGCCGTAGGACTTGGTCAGGTACCAGAGCGTGTAGAGCACCACTTCCGCGGACTGGATCTCGTTGCCGTGGACGTTCCCGTCGATCCACATCGCCGGCTTGCTCGTGTGCGGGCCGGTCCTCGGCGCGTTGACGATCGCCACCCACATCGAGCGGCCCTCGCGGGACTTGCCGATCTCCCGCAGTTCGACCAGGTCCGGGTACGCCGCGGCGATGGCCTTGAAGTGGCCCTCCATTTCCGCGTAGGTGTAGTAGCGGTTGAAGGCCACCTCAACCTTGGCGGGGTGGTGGGGCTGAGCATGGACGGCGGCGGTGAGCAGCGTGGCCGCGAGGACGGCGAGGGCGGGCTTCATGGGGCGGTTTCCTTCAACTCGACACGGACGGTGGAACGGGCGCCGATGCTGGGGTTGACGAGGATGTTGACGGTGGAGCCGTCCTGGCCGGTGAGGATCCACTCGGCCTGCACCTGCCCGCCCGAGGCGGGCAGCAACCACGCCCGCACGATCTTTTCCCCGGAGACGATCCGCGTGACGGGCACGTCGAGGGTCAGCATCGTGGGCAGGCCCTGGCGGGCCTTGGTGTTGACCTCGGGCATGCTCGCCATCGCGCCCTCGTTCACCGCGCGGACGGTGACACGGTACAGGCCGGGGCCCAGGCGCTCCACCGTCGGCGGCTTGGCCTCGATACGGGGGAACTTCGCGGCCAGGGAGGTGATGAACTTCACCTGCTCATCCGCGAGGCGGGGGAGTTCCGACGCGGGGGGGTTGATCTTGAAACCGGGGATGAAGCCGCCGATCTCGACCTCACCCAGTTGCGGGTGCTGGAAGGGGGACCATTCGACGAAACCCGATGCGGCGCCGGCCTTGACCTGCTCCTGGTTGTAGGCCAGCCACTTGGCCTCCTCGCCGGCGTCCTCGGCGCGGGTTTCGCTCGCGGGCGGTGGTCCGCCCGCCGGCCTCCCTCCCCCACCACCGCCCGCCTGGCCACGGCCCCGACCCCGACCAGGGGGTGGGCCGGCCGGGGGTTGGGTGGCGGGCTGGGAAGCGGGCATCTGCTCCACGGCGCGCATCGGGGACTGCCCCGGGGCGAGTCCAGCGATGGAGCGGATGCGTTCCTGCTCCTCCGGGGGAAGGGAGTTGAACTCCTGCATCATCCGCTCGCGCTCGGCCGGGGAGGCGGCCATGAACGAGGCGATGCGGGCGCGGATGTCGGACTCGGGCAGGCCGCCCGCCGGGGCGGCCTCAGGGCGATCGCCGGGCCCGGCCTCGCCCCGCGTCTCGCCCTCGCGGCGTTCGGGGCGGGGCGTGTCGCGGCTGATCAGGTCGGGGCGAACCCACACGGGTGTGGACACGGCGAGCGTGCCGAGGTTCGAGTACGCCCAGCCGGGGAGGCTGCCGGCCAGGTCCATCCCCGGCGCGCCGGACATCCTGGTTGCCTCCTTGAAGAGGCGGGCGATCTCGTCGTAGGCGGCCTTGTCGCCGTTCTCGATGCCCAGGGTGAGCGAGCCGTTCTGGTCGAAGCGCCCGGCCGGGGGCTGGTTGAGGATCGTGTCGCCGGGGCCGAAGACGACGATCGCGGCGATGTTGGGCTGGTCGAGGAGCCACTGGGCCAGGGCGAGGGACTCGGGCTCGGAGAGGGGGTAAGGCCCGGCGCCGTCGCTGAACTCGGGCCAGCGGTAGGGGAAGTTCATGTTGAGGTCGACGCCGCCGCCGGCCGCGCCGCCCAAGCCATCCTCGTTGAACTTCCCATCGCCGTCGTTGTCGATGCCCTCGATGAGCAGGGCGTACTCGGCGCGCTGGCCCTTGGCGGGGTCGGGCCGCTTGAGGAGGCGGGAGTTGTCAGGATCGAGGCAGAACTCCGCACGGAGACCGGAGCGGGGGTGCGGGTTCTTGACACGCATCATCGAGATGACGCCGTCGCCGTTGAGGTCCTCGGCGGGGTCTTCATCGGTCCGGCGGTCGCCATCGGCATCGCCGGGGACGATGGTGCGTCCGAAGTCGACGCGGGGCTTGGCCGGGTCGAGGTGGCGGGCGAAGGTGTCCGGGTTGGCGCAGGGGACGATGCCGAAGCGGACGGACTTGAGGAGGTCCTTGTGGTCGGCGATGAGGCGGTCGGCGACGTTGAGGGCGGTCTCGACGCCGACGGTGTGGCGTGCATCGAGCCCTGCGATGAGGATGAGCGTGGGCCGATCGCTGGGGGCGATGGTCTTGTCCGCGAAGTCGGTCACCCAGATGCCGCGGATGACCCGGCCCTGCCGGCTCTGGCCGATGGGGGCGGCGGCGATGAAGGGGGAGGCGGCCTCCAGGGCCTTGAGGCGAGCCTCGAAGGGGAGTTCACCGGGCTGGGCGAGGAGCGAGACGACGATGGGGAGCAACGGGTTGGGCATGGGATGACTCGCGGCGGACGGAGGGTCGGAGGATATCACGAATGGAGATGCGAGTGTGGGCCAAACGGCCCGGAGGATCCCGTGCCATCGAAGTCCCGGCTTTGCGGGACTTCGATGCTCCTGAGCGAGGGAACCATCCACGTCTCGAAGCAAACTTCGAAGGCATGTGGATGCTGGTTGAATGGAACTTCGTGCAGGCTTACATAGGGTCAAGTATCCTGACTTCGTGGTGGATCAACTCCCACATCGAAAACAGATGCGGCGGCGGGAAGTGCCTAGCGGGGTGCGCTTCGTCACGTTCTCGTGCCAGAACCGGCTGCCGCTCTTACGCAATGAGAAGATTGCACGGCTGTTCGTGGCCTCGCTCGCGCGAGCGCGGGCCGAACTCGGCTTCGTCCTTTTCGCGTGGGTTGTAATGCCGGAGCACGTCCACCTGCTCTGCAGGCCGCCCGAGGGCATGACGCTGGACCGGGTGTTGGTACGACTAAAGATGACCGTTGCGAGGCGTGTTCTTGCAAGGTGGAAGGAGATGAACGCGCCGATACTTACTCGCCTTCACGATGCGACAGGCCGGTCCCGGTTTTGGCTCAAGGGTGGGGGTTTTGATCGCAACGTGCGAGACGACGCAGAGTTCTCAAGAGAGGTTCGGTACATCCATCGAAATCCTGTTGAACGTGGACTGGTTGACAACCCGCAGGACTGGCCATGGTCCAGCATCAGGTGGTGGATGGGGCTGAAGGAGGGAGAGCTTGAATGTGACCCGCCACCGGGGCGGCCGGGATCTTGGGAATTGTGGAAGGGGTACGCGTGACCTTCCGATCGGCCTTCCCTTGAAATTCGGCAAGACCTAGACCTGTGGAGCAATCTTGACTGGTCTTCTGCTGGAGAGCATCGAAGTCCCGCAAAGCCGGGACTTCGATGGCACGCACTTGAAACACCTGAGGTCCTTGCCATCGAAGTCTGCCGGACGACTTCGACAAAGCTACCGGTGCCGAGCATCGAAGTCTCGCAGAGCCGAGACTTCGATGGCACGGGTTCGATAGCCCCGCAAAGCGGTCCTCGATGAGAAGGTCAGGCCCGTCCCCCTCCCCTTGGCCCTGTCATCACCACTTCATTTCCGCCGGGCCGGTGTACAGGCTCAGCGGGCGGATGAGGCGGTTGTTGGCGTGCTGCTCGCTCACGTGGGCGCACCATCCGGACATGCGGCTGGCGACGAAGATCGGCGTGTACTGCGGCACCGGGATGCCCATGGTGAAGTACGTCAGCCCGCACGGGAAGTCCACGTTCGGGTGGATGTTCTTCTTCTCCAGCATGATCTTCTGCACCTGCTCGCCCAGTTCGAACCACTTCACCGCCGCGTGCCCGCCGGGGTTCTTCGTGTCGCCGGCGGCCAGGGAGCGCCCGAGCTTGTGCAGGATCGGCGCGCGGTGGTCGCCGTTCTTGTAGACGCGGTGGCCAAAGCCCATGAGTTTCCGCTTCGTGTCAAAGGCCCGCTGCATCCAGTCGTCCACCGCCCGGGTGCCGATGCCCTTTTCCCCCACGTCCCGCATGATCTCCTTGAGCATCTCCATCGCCATCTCGTTGGCCCCGCCGTGCAGCGGGCCCTTGAGCGCCGCGATCCCCCCGGTCACCGCCCCGTGCATGTCCGAGAGCGTGCCCGCGATGACGCGGCTGGTGAACGTGCTCGCGTTGAAGTCGTGCTCCGCGTAGAGGATCAGCGACACATCCATCACGTGCTCGAACTCCCGCGACGGCTTCTGGCCCGTCATCAGGTAGAGCAGGTTCCCCGCGTGCGACAGGGACGCGTCCCCGCCCGTCTTCTTCCCGATCAGGTCCTTCCCGTCGATCACGTTCTGCATGTGGCCGATGATCGTCGGCGTCTTGGCCAGCAGCCGCTTGGCCTTGCGGAGGTTGGCCGCGGCGGAGTTGTCCTGTGATTCCTTGTCCAGATTCCCCAGGATCGAGACGCTCGTCCGCAGGATGTCCATCGGCACGGCCGTGCCGGCCTTGAGCATCGGGCCCGACGACAGCAGGAAGTTCACCACCGGCTCGGGCAGGGCCCGCTCGGCGATGAGTTCGCCCGTGAACCGCTTGAGCTCGTCCGCCGAAGGTTTGTGGCCTTCGAGGAGAACGAAGGCAACCTGCTCGAACGTGGCGTGCGCCGCCAGATCGTGGATCTCGTACCCGCGGTAGATCAGTTTGCCCTGCTCGACGGAGCAGATGGCGGACTCGCCGGCGATGATGCCCTCCAGCCCGCGGGCGAAGGCGGCGGCGGCGTCGGCTTTGGTCGGCGGAGGCGTGGTGGTCGTGGCCATGGCGTCAATCCATAAAAGGGGGCGCAGAGTGCGTGCGAACGGGTGAAAAGGGCAGTGTAGGAAGGCCGCGCGGCCTCTGGAAGCGCCCGCACCATGCGATCAGTCTGGCCCGATGTCCCGGCACTGCCCAAGGCGGGACACAACGTGAACCCCCGGATCCTCCGGCAGCTCCGGCGCCAGGTCGATCCATCCCGGCGCTTCCGCGGCATCGGGCGACTCGATCCACGCCAGCGCGTGCCGGGCGTAGCGCTCCGCCGCCTCCCGGGCCCGCTCAAGCCCCGGGTCGGACCCGGCCTCGCGCCCCCTCGTCGCGGCGAGCAGATCGACGGCCCGGCTGAACGAAAGTCGAGGGGCCCCGGGTGCATCCGGGGGGTTCGCCGGCGAAGACTGAGACGGATTGAGTTGCACGCTTCACCTCCGGGATGGCGGGGATGGACGGGCACGCGGAATGGTTCTTGACCAGCCGAGCACCTGGCGCTCGGCCTCGGTCCAGTTCTCGCCGGGATCGCCGCCGCGAACCTTCCAGAGTTCGTACGCGACGGCAGACACAACGGCGTGTGTGACGTCGATGGGCACGGCACGATCGGACCCGGCTCGAACGAGCAGGCGCGGCGAGGGTTCGGTTCGCGGCGGCGTTTCCACAGCCCGGACCGGCAGATCAACCGGCAGAGGGCCATCCGGGAAGTAGTCCCGCCGCGGATAGGCGCCGAGCGGAGTCTTCGAGGAGGAGTTGGCACGCCCGCCCCGATTCATTACGAAGAGTGTACGAGGCACCCGGGTCTGATAACACTGGTAGATTTCCCTGATTCGGGAGGCGAGCGGCACGTGGAACGCCGCGCGTGGGAAGATAACCCGTCGGCGTGAGAGCCGGCCATGAGAGGGCCAGGGCCCCCGCGAGGGCCTGGCCCTCTCATGGAGGGCGTCCGGGCCGGCGAGATTCTCGTGCGGCGGAGCTTTGCGGACACGTTCCCGGACCCACAAACCGATAACTTCGGGCTCGGCGCGCGGTCGAACCGAAGTAGAATGGGATCATGGGCATAGGAGCGGTCTTGCTCGAACGCGGGCTGGTCACCAAGGGCCAAATGGAGGCGGCCATCGCCGAGCAGCGGGCCAGCGGGGAGCGTCTGGACCGGGTGCTCGTCCGCATGGGCGTCGTCTCCAGGGAGCAGGTCTTGGCCGCGATCGGCGACCAGTTCCACATGCCCGTCATCGACCTCGGCTCGGTCGTGGTCGAGCCCAAGGTCCTCGAAGCCCTGCCCGCCAAGCTCGTCTACAAGCAGAACTGCGTCCCCATCGCCCGCTCCGAGACCTCCCCCCCCACCCTCACCGTCGCCACCAGCGACCCCTTCGAACTCTCCGTTCTCGACGAGCTCCGCCTCCTCACCGGCTGCTCCATCGAACTGGTCCTCGCCGATGAGGACGACCTCCACAAGTTCATCCGCGCCAACTACGGCGTCGGCGGCGACACCCTCACCGAGCTGACCGGCGCCGCCGGCGAAGCCTCCCAGGCCGGCGGGGACGCCGCCGCCGAGGAGATCGAGCAGGCCCAGGAAGCCTCCGTCATCAAGCTCGTGAACGAGATCCTCATCGAGGCGATCAAGGATCGCGCCACCGACGTCCACATCGAGCCCTACGAACGCGAACTCATCGTCCGCTACCGCATCGACGGCGTCCTCCAGCGGGCCAACGTCCCGCCGACCATCAACCGCTTCGCCGCGGCCGTCATCTCCCGCCTGAAGATCATGGCCAACCTGAACATCGCGGAGAAGCGTCGCCCGCAGGACGGCCGGATCACCTTCCGCCACCGGATGCCCGGCGTGCCGCTGGACCAGTCGGGCGGGGAGTACGACCTCCGCGTGAGCGTGATCCCCATGCTCTTCGGCGAGGGCGTCGTGCTCCGCGTGCTGAACAAGTCGGCGGTGCTCATGGGCCTGGAGGACCTGGGCATGCCCGAGGGCGTGCTCGCCCGGTGGGACCGCCTGATCAACCGCCCGCACGGCATCCTGCTCGTCACCGGCCCGACCGGCAGCGGCAAGAGCACCACCCTCTACGCCTCGCTCAACCGCATCGTCAGCGATGAGGTCAAGGTCATCACCGTCGAGGACCCGGTCGAATACCACGTCTCCGGCGTGAACCAGATCCAGGTCAACCACAAGGTGGGGCTGGACTTCTCGGCCGGCCTGCGCTCCGTCCTCCGCCACGACCCCGACGTGGTGATGATCGGCGAAATCCGCGACAAGGAAACCGCCGAGACTGCCGTGCAGGCCTCCCTCACCGGCCACCTCGTGTTCAGCACCCTCCACACCAACGACGCCGCTGGGGCCACGACCCGATTGCTCGACATGGGCGTGGAGCCGTTCCTCGTGTCCAGCTCCGTCGAGGGGATCATGGCCCAGCGCCTCGTCCGCCGCGTGTGCGAGGCCTGCGCCGCCCCGTGGACGCCGGAGAAAGGCGAACTGCCCGATGGCTGGGAACCCCGCCCGGGGGATCGCCTTCGCAAGGGGACGGGGTGCAAGGCCTGCCGCAACACCGGGTACCGCGGTCGGCTGGGCGTCTACGAACTGCTCACGATGACCGACGAACTCCGGGAAATGATCATGCGCCGGGCCAGCGCCCACGAAATCGCGGCAGCGGCCAAGCGCAGCGGCGATCTCACCACCCTGCTGGAGGACGGCTTCGCCAAGGTCCGCGCCGGCGTGACAACCGTCGAGGAAGTGGTCCGGGCGCTCAGCGCGTAGCCCGGCGCCCGGCGGGCGTTTCCGCGAGGTCAATCGGGACGACCGGGGGAGATGACCGAGCCCGCTCCCCGAAAAGGGATTGCGTTCAACGCTCACCCACGACCGTCACGTCCGGCGAGCCGGGCTCAGAATCCTGCTGTAAACGCCGGGGTACAATCGTCGAAACTCTGGAGGAACCGCCATGCTCGCGTCCGCCGCGCCCGCCGCCCCGTCCACCAAGAACCCCGCCACCGGCACCGACCGCGTCTTCAACTTCTCCGCCGGCCCCGGCTGCCTGCCCGAGGATGTCCTCCGCCAGGTCCAACAGGACGTCTGGAACATCGCCGGCTCGGGCATCGGCATCCTCGAACATTCGCACCGCGGCAAGGTCGTCGACAAGATCTTCGAAGAGTGCGAGGCCGACATCCGCAAGCTCGCCAACATCCCCGCCAACTACCGCATCCTCTACCTCACCGGCGGCGCCTCGGCCCAGAACCACATGATCCCCATGAACTTCATGCCCAAGGGGTCTACTGGCGACTACATCGTCACCGGCCACTGGTCCCAGAAGACCTTCGACCAGGCGGCCAAGATGGGCCCCAACTTCGGCACCGCCCACCTCGCCGCCACCACCAAGGACCAGAACCACTCCTACATCCCCGCGGACGACCAGATCAAGTACTCCGCCTCCCCCGCCTTCGTGCACTACTGCTCCAACAACACGCTCTACGGGACCGAGTGGTTCCGCATCCCCGCCGTCCCCGCCGGCGTGCCCCTCATCTGCGACGCCTCCAGCCACTTCTACTCCCGGCCCATCGATATCTCGAAGTTCGCCATGGTCTACGCCGGCGCCCAGAAGAACATGGGACCCGCGGGCGTCACCCTCTGCATCATCCGCGACGACCTGATCGAGAAGGGCGCCAAGGACATCCCGGAGCTCCTCCAGTACCGCACCTTCGTCCCCGAGTTCTCCCGCCCCAACACGCCGCCCGTCTTCGCCGTCTACGTCATGGGCCTGGTCGCCAAGTGGATCGCCAGGAGCGGCGGCCTCGCGGCCATGCAGAAGCACAACGAGGCCAAGGCCAAGCTCGTGTACGACGTCATCGACGGCTCGAAGTTCTACAAGGGCCACGCCAGGCCCGAGGCCCGCTCTCTCATGAACCTCACCTTCCGCACGCCCAACGAAAAGCTCGACGACCTCTTCGTCTCCGAAGCCAAGAAGGCCGGCATGGACGGCCTCAAGGGCCACCGGGCCACCGGCGGCATGCGGGCCAGCATCTACAACGCCTTCCCCAAGGCCGGGTGCGAGGCGCTGGCGGCGTTCATGCGGGAGTTTGAGAAGAAGAACGGGTAAGCCGCGAGAGAGGCATCGCCCACCTCGCCACGCGGCCGTATCCGCTCATACCGCGCCGCACACCCGGCATCGGGCATCGATCTCGCCCCCCGGCCGATCACCCCGCGCTGAAATCGGCCCGGGCGATGTCCCATTCAGGTTGAAGAGTGGCGCAGGGGGTAACCGTCCAACGCGCGGCCGGTACAACCTCGCCGTACGATTGAGTCATCAAAGGAGGTCTCCATGAATCGGTGCGGCGCGATCGGACTGGTGGCGGTGGTCGGTCTCACTACAAGCGTGTCCATCGCGCAGCCCGAGCCGTACACGAAGGGGACCGTCCTGATCGTCGATACCGCCTCGATGGACAGGATGCTGCCCGACGCCAAGGACCAGGGCCTTGTCCGGGCTCTGGCCATGCTGCCCGGCCGCGTGAAGGAACTGCCCGGCGAACTCCCCGACTTGCCGCCCGAGGCCGCGGGCATCTTCAACACCGTCATGACCTGCATCGGCAAGCCCTTCCGCCTCATGGTCGCCTACGACGGCGACCTGCCCACCGGCGGGCTCTTCGGCTACGGCATCGGCATCAGTTTCCTCATCGGCGATGAAGCCGCGGCCGGCGAGGTCCACACCACCGTCTCGGGACTCATGGCCCAGTCGGGCCAACGCATCAAAAAGACCGGCACCCGCTGGAAGGGGATGTCGGATATCCAGACGCCGGTAGGGCTGGTGAGTTTCGGTCCGCGAAACGCCAAAGATGGGTGGCGCTACGAAGTGGTCTTTGGAACCATGAACGATGCGGACGGCGCCGCCGCCGCCGCCTTGCCAAAGGCCGACGGCTTCGAGCCGCTGATCCGCGCGCGGATGGACTTTGCCGGCCTCACACCGCTCAAGGACATGGCCAACCAACTCGGCGCCGGCGGCCCGATGGTGGAAGAAATGCTCTCGGGCGTGAAGGAGATGGGCCTGATCGGGGAGCAGGCCGTCAAGATCAGTTACATCGCCGGGATCACGAAGGATGAGTCCGTCAGCCTCTCAACCTGGGAGGGCGTCAAACCCTTCGCCGGCACTCTGCACCTGAGCCAGACCCCGCTCACCCCCGCCGACTACGCCGTCGTCCCCGCGGACGCGACCGATGTCTACATGGCGAAGATCGGAGAAGACGGGTTCGGCTACCTGCTCGCCTCGGTTTCGCAACTCGGGGATGAAGGCCAGGAGGTGCTGTCTCAGATCAAGCAGCACACCGGCGTGGACCTGCAGAAGGACCTCCTCGACGCCATGGGCGGCACCGCCGCGGTCTACATGTCGGAGACCACCGGCGGCGGCGGCCTGACATCCATGGTCGCGATGATGAAGTTCCGCGATCGTGCCAAGGCCGTCGGGGCGATGAACAAGTTCGCCGCCGCGGCCAACCAGGCCGTCGAGGAGTCGGACCTCCCCGCGGCGTACATCAACGTCGCCTCGTGGAAGGACGGCGAGACGGACCTGATGACACTTCGCTTCCCCGGCGTGCCCGTCCCGCTTGAACTGACCATGGCCATGACCAAGGAGTGGCTGGTCTTCTCGCCGATCCCGCAGGGCGCTGTCGCGGCGGCTCGCCAGGCCTCGGGCAAGGGCGACGGCGGCCTGATGGCCAACGCCTCGTTCCGGTCGCGCCTGCCGGAAGGCAAGCCGCTGGTGTCGATGAGTTTCTCTGACACACCCCGCACCATGAAGGATGGCTACGGCCTGCTGAGCATGGCGGGGAGCGCTGTATCTAACCTGGTTCGTTCGCCGCACGGAGCAACCCGGGACCCGGGCCTGGTCGTGCCCCTGTACAAGGAGTTGGCGACGGGCGCAAGGTCCCGAGTTACGTTCACCTACTGGCGGGGCGAGGACCTCGTGACCGAAACCCGCGCCGACCGGTCCGGCCTCGTCAGCGCCGCCGGTTCCTTGGCCATGATGCTGAAAATCGCCCCGGCCCTGGTCATCCCGGCGGCGGCGGTCAGTTTCGCCGCGGAAGAATCGCAACTCATCGGCGTTGGCCCGCGTGAAGCCTCGGGTTCCGCCCTGGCACGAGCCGCCCTGCGCGCCATGCCGATGGGCACACTCAGTGTTGAACAGTCCCTCCTGCTCATGTCCCCACGCTTCGTGGAAGTCGCGGAGCCGATGTGGCGTCTGCCGCAGTCGAAGGAAACGCCGTGATCCGGATGGCTCTCTGGACCTTCGGGGCTGTGCTCGCCGCCGCGCTGGTTCGGCCGGTGGTGGCCCAGCCGCCAAAGCCCGACATGATCTGGGCCGTCCCGGACTCGTCGGTCGCGTACATCGCTTTCGACGGAACCTCGCTCGGTGCCGAGGCGAACCGCGCCCGGGCCCTGGTCGCCGCGGCGGTCCGAGGCCTGGTCTCGAACGTGGTCATGGTCGAGAACGGCTCCGCGGTCGCCAACGAGTTGCTCCGAGCCCGGGCGCTGGGGAGCGCACCGTGGCGTGCATGCCTTCTGGAACTCGAAGGGGAGTCGAAGGACATCAAGCGCGGACCTCGGCTATCCGAGCGCATCGTGCGCCCGTCCAAGTTCGGGGCCGTCATCGAAGTCTTCGCCTCTCGCGATGAGGGCGGGCACGATCGGCTGCTGGCAGCCATCGAGGCCGGCCTGACGCGGGACTCATCACTGGACCGCTCGCCAAGGCAACGAACCGCCCTGCGACTGGGCGACGGCGCCACGGGCGGGCTTTCGTCAGCGGACGAACCGTGGCGTGATGTCGCCTGGGTGTCACGCCCGGGTTCGCTGATCGTGGCCTTCGGGCGCGGCACGATCGAGAAGTACCCGGGTCGCAGCCGGGGCGGGGCATGGGGAGAGCACCGTCGGGCGATCAGTGATGCCCGCGGGACGTCGGTGCTGGAGGCGTTCGTCGATCTCAACGCCCTCCGCCGCGGCGTGCCGGATGAGTTTGATGGCGGCGGTCTGGATCGCCTGGTGCACGCGTGGCGGATCGCCAACGACCGAGCGGTCATGCTTCATGGGCGCCTTATCGGCGCGCCCGAGGCAGGCGCCAGGATGCTCTCCCTGCGGACAACGTGGTCATCACGGGCCGAAGCGCCCGGCACGCTTCGCGCCGCGGCCATCAGCGAGTCCACATGGCCCGAGGCCATCGGCGACCGCCCGAAGGACGCCTGGGTCGTGGCCCTGAGGCCCGACGCCGGCGCGTGGCTGAACTTCGGGCTGGACACGTACCAGGCGCTGGGCCCGACAGAGTTCGAGTCCGTTCGCACCCGCTGGGAACGGCGGGTGGCCCCCTTTCTCGAACGGATCTTGCCACGAATCGGAGATTGGATGCTGGTCAAGCCCGGGCTCGAAGTCGGCATCGCGGTCAGGCCCGCCGCGGGGAACGACCGACTGGATGCGGACCTCCGGGGCGTATTCACCAATCTCCTGCCGACCGTTCGATCGGGCCGAAGAGGCTGGGAACTGGTGGAGCCCACGGCCGAGCAGGAACTGCAGGGTTTGGTCTGGCGACTGGACTCAGACACTCTCTTCGCCACCTGGGAGCCGAAGTAGCCGATTCGCCGTGGCGACACAGATCACCCGATCCGGCCACGCCGCCCGTCCGCAAAGCGGTTGCATCACACGACGGGATTCGGCGGGGGAAGCCCGGCGAGAACCGCCGCGGCGTTGGCGAGCACCATCTCGGTCATGGCCTCCCGGTAGCGAGCGGCGGCGGAGCCGATATGCGGCGTGAGCACGGCGTTGTCGAGCGTGAGAAGGTCGGGATGAACCTTCGGCTCATGCTCAAAGACATCGAGACCAGCGCCATAGAGGCGCTTGTCCTTCAGCGCCCGAACCAACGCGGCCTCATCGACGATCGGACCACGGGCCGTGTTGACGAGAATCGCCGTGGGCTTCATCAGGGCGAGTTGCCGCTCACCGATGAGGTGGCGAGTTTCGGGAGTAAGAGGCGTGTGAATGCTCACCGCATCGGCCTCCCGCAAGCCCTCTTCAAGGGAAACGCGGCGCGCGGCCAAGGGAGCCAACTCAAAGTCCCAGTGGCGCGTGCGTGCGACATAGAGCACCCGCATGCCCCAACCGATCGATCGGAGCGCGACGGCCCGCCCGATCCGACCGGCCCCGACGATGAGCAGCGTCCGACCCGTCAGGTCCAAGCCCACGAACTCGGTCGGCCCGAGCGGGCCTCGTCTCGGATACTCCGGCGACCGGGCGAAGCGATCGGCGGGGATCAATCGTCGCGCAACGGCGAGCAGGAGGGTCCACGCCATGTCGGCGGTGCCCTCCGTCACTGCATCCGGCGTGTTGGTGACCTTGATCCCGCGGGCGCGGCAGGCGGCGAGGTCGATGTTGTCCACGCCGACGGCGAAGTTGCAGACCGCTTTGAGTTCGGGACCCGCCGCGTCGAGCAGGGCGGCATCGACCCTTTCGGAGACCCAGGTGATGAGGATCGTGCTCCCGCGGGCCAGTTCGAAAAGTCGCTCTCGCGGAAGAGCGTCCTGCCCGCCGATGCGAAACTCCGCGTCGATGGGTTGGCCGTTGACGGAGGGAAGTTCAATTCGGCCGGGAAGTTGCCGAGCGATGGTGATGATGGGGCGGGGCATGCGGTGATACGGTAGCGGTCGTGGCGCACCGGGACGTTCCCGGATCGCCACTTGGAGTCTGAGGACCACCTTCGTTCGGGCGGCTGATGAAGATCCTGACCTGGAACCTGCGACACGGAGGCGGATCTCGGCGAATGCCGGAGATCACGCTGTCGCTCCTTGAGCATCGGGCAGACGTCGTGGTGCTCACCGAGTGGCGCAAGCACACGGGCGGACAGATTCGCGGCGTGCTGGCGGACCATGGGCTGCGGCATCAGCACGACACAGACCCCGGGCGAAACAGCAACGGCGTCCTCGTTGCGTCGCGGCACTCGATCCGGATTGCCGGTGGAGATGAAGGATTCATGGGACTGGGTGGCGGGGGGCCTGCCGGCCTTGCGTCTCATCGCAAGGCACAGAAGCGGCGGATGGTGGAGGCGTGGGTTCCGGATCTGCAACTGACGGTGATTGGTGTGCACGTGCCGCCGGACGGCATGAATGGAACCCCGGGAGCAGGGCGGGAGTCCGTGTTCCGGGCGGCGGTGGAAGCGGCGAGAAGGAACCGGGATGGTGGGTGCATCCTGATTGGCGACCTGAACGCGGGCCGCCACTACCTCGATGAAGAGGGCGCGACATTCTCATGCACCCGTCTGCTGGGGGAGTTGGCCTCGATGGGGTATGAGGATGCGTGGAGACGGGCGAATTCCAGCCTCCGGGAATATTCGTGGTTCAGCCATGAAGGAAAGGGGTTTCGCATCGACCATGCGCTGGTGTCGCGGGCGCTCTCGCCGCGCGTAAAGGCTTGCTGGTACTCGCATAACGAGCGGGAGCAGGGTCTGTCGGATCACTCGATGATGGTGCTGGAACTGGCTGCGGCGTCGGTCAATTCCTGAAAAACGAGCGAAAAAACCGAAGAATTGCGGCCCCCGGGACTTGCCAACCGGGACCCGGGGCGTTACAACATGGCCCGATTCCCGCATTTTCCGCGGGAAAAAGCACCTTTTGGAGGGACCCAATGGTCAAGTCGAAGTCGAAGAGCACGAAGTCCGCCCCCGCGTTCAAGGCCCCGAAGCTGTCTCCGGCGAGCAAGCCGCGCAGCAAGGGTGAGGTCTACAAGGTCCTCAGCGAGCAGACGGGCATTCACCGCAAGCAGGTGGTGGCGGTGTTCGAGGCGCTGGGCAAGGTCATGTCCGTTGACCTCGCCAAGCCGTCGCAGGACAAGCCCAAGGTGTTCCAGGTTCCCGGCCTCATGAAGGTCACCGCCAAGTACAAGCCGGCCCAGCCTGCCCGCAAGGGGATCGACCCCTTCACCAAGCAGGAGAAGATGTTCAAGGCCAAGCCCGCTTCGACCCAGCTCAAGATCCGGGCCCTCAAGGCCCTGAAGGCCATGGTCTAAGCCGCGGCGTTCCACGCCTGCTTGTCAGGTCAAAGAGAGTGAGAGATCCACGAGCCCTCGCGAAAGCGGGGGCTTGTTGCTTTGTGGAATAAATGCGGCCTGCGCTGCGGCTCACTCCTTCGACAGCGCCGACTCGATGTCATCGAGCGCACGCCTCAGTTCCCGGAAGACCGCGTGGTACTTCTCGATCTGTTCCGCAAGAAGATCGGCGTTCTTTCGCTCGATGCAGTACCTCAGTCCCGGCAGCGGCCAAGAGGCGTAACCGGAGTCTTCATCGCTGGCGGCGAGAAGGCTTTGGAACCATGGGCGGCCGGGGATGCCTTCTTCGCTTCGCCAGGCGCGTTCGGCGCGGAGAATGGCGCGATTGATCGCGTCGAGCCCGCGCGGCGCACCTTTAGCGACTTCCACGGCGAGCCGCGTCTGAACCTCTTTCGCCCGCTCTTCGAACCGGAGCGACGCCTCGGCGAGGGAAGCAAAGCTCGAAGCGATGTCGGACTCAGAGCTTGCGAGCATGCCGTTCGCCTTTCCTCGCCGGGTCAGGTCCGTCAGTTGTCGGCGGATCTCCGGGCCATACCGGGCGAGTTCGAGTGGGATGATGGGTGAAGAAGCAACCCGCGCGGCAACGCCGATCGTCATCCGTGTGGTCATCAGCGCCGGCTCGTAGTCATCGCCGACGACCTTCCAGTACCACGGAAGGGTGTCGTACGTCGAGTGGTACGACGTCCCCTTGGATCCCCCACCGCCCAGACTGGTACAGGGCATGACGATGTGGCACAGGAAGCCGACATGGTCGGACCCGCCGCCCATGTCGCCGAACCTCGGCTGCCCGGGGAACAGCGGATCCTCGCCGCGTGCCAGCCAGGCTTGGAACACGGTCGTGGAGTTGTCACGAGGCTGCGGCGTGGTCTTGGCGCATTCAACGATCAGTCGGCGCAGCGATGGCGTGGTACTTGCGTTGAAGTCCGGGCCCATGCTGGCCATGTCGAGGTTGATGTAAGCGACCGCCTTCCGAATCAGTTCATCGCGATTGGCCTCGACCCACTCGCTGCTCCCGATGATCCCGAACTCTTCCGCGCCCCAGGCCGCGAAGATGATCGAGCGGCTGGGTCGAGCGCCCTTGGCGGCGAGTTCGGCGAACGCCTTGGCGGCTTCCATCAGCGCGATGGTGCCCGCCAGCGGATCGGCCGCGCCGCAGTTCCACGCATCGTGATGGCACCCGATGATCATCCACTCGTCGGGCATGGTGGAGCCCTTGAGCGTGGCGATGACGTTCGCCGTAGGGATGATGCGCCGCTCTTGCTGGACCTTGAGCCGTACGCGCAGGTCCGGCCCGCCGGTCACGCGGTACTCAATCGGAAGCCCCCCCTTCCATCCCTCAGGAACAGGCTCACCGCCCATCCGCTTCAGGACTTGCTCGGCCGCGGCCCACCCGACCGGCTGCACAGGGATCCGAGGCAGCGCGACGTCATTCACATCCAGGCGCGGCGCATCCTTGGTGGCTTCCCAGCCCGGGGTGAGCGGATCGCCGTTGTAGCCGAGCGTGCTGAGCGAGCCGCGCTCGATGCATGTGGAGTTGGCGTAGCCACCTTCCGGATAGGCCGGGCCCTTCACGAAGCCGGAATCGGCCGGGTCCGAGTAAATGATCACGCCGGCGGCCCCTGCCTCCTCCGCGAACTTCGCCTTGTAGCCGCGGTAGTTGCCGCCGTATCGGCACACGACGATCTTGCCCGTGCAGTCGACGCCGAGTTCGGCCAGGCGCTGAAAGTCGGCCTTGGAGCCGTAGTTGGCGTAAACCACGTTCGCCGTGACATCGCCGGACCCGGAATAGGCGTTCCAGCCGATCATCTGGTCCGGGTGGCCGCTGAACTCATCCTCGGGGAGCATGTCCTCCTTTACGGCGAGATCGATCCGATCGGGAGAGACAACCTGGATGGAAGCCGAGATAGGCATGGCGAGGAGCGCCCAGAACTCGTGACGCTGCACATCCAGCCCCATGTCGGCGAACGCCTTGGACAGGCGTTCGATGGTCCGCAGATCGCCCGGCGTACCGGCGATGTGCGGCTCCGAACCGAGCAACTGGTGCCACGCCAGCAGGCTGTCTCGCGTGGGCACGGCCTGCAGTTGGGCTTCGTAGCGGATGTAGGCATTGGTGAGCTGATCCGGGTAGGCGCTTGAGGGGAACGACGGCTGAGCGAGGGCGGACACGGCCAAGGCAACGGTGATCAGCATGCCGGGAGAATAGCGGGTGTGGATGCAACCGCGACGCGACGGGGATGCGGCTACGGTGTGGCATGGAGATGATCAATCGAGCGGGTCTGAACGCGGTCGGGCTTGAAACGACGCTGCTCGTGCACGGAGTGCCCCGGGGGCAGGGCGAGCGGCTGGCCCGCGAACTCTCGGAAATCGTGCGGGAAGCGGGCGCGATGCCGGCCTTTGTCGGAATCTTCCACGGTCGCGGCGTGGTGGGCATGGACTTCAACGAACTGAACGAGGTGCTGCTTGAAGAGCACATCGAAAAGGCCAACTCGGCGAACATGGGCGTCCTGATGCATCGGGGACAGCACGGAGCGACGACGGTGAGCGCGACGATGGAGCTGTGTGCCGCGGCCGGGGTCCGCGTGTTTGCAACGGGCGGGATCGGGGGAGTGCACAAGGGATACGGCGAGCGGTGGGATGTGTCGTCGGACCTGGCAGCGCTGGCGAGATTCCCCGTCGCGGTGGTGGCGAGCGGCGTCAAGTCCCTGCTGGATGTGACAGCGACCCGGGAAGTGCTGGAGACGCTGGGCGTGCCGGTGGTTGGGTTTCGGACTGAGCGGTTCCCCGCGTTCTACCTGCGCGATGGAGGATGCAGCGTGGATGCAGTCTTTGGGGACGAGGGCGAGTTGGCGCGGTACTTGGCGGCTGAACTGCGGAGGACGGGTCGAGGCATACTCGTTGCGAATCCGATCGCAGAGTCGGACGAGATTGCTCGGCGTGATTGGGATCGATGGATCGCGGAAGCCGAGAAGCGAGTTGGGGGAGCGGACGGGAGGAATGTGACGCCGCGGCTTCTGGCGGCATTGCATGAGGTATCTGGGGGGGCCACGCTGCGGGCGAACCTGGCGCTGGTGCGTGGGAATGCAAAGTTGGCGGGTGCGCTGGCAGTGACGATGGGGAGTTGAAGCGGCGACCCGAGATCGTTGAAACAGAAAAACAAGCCGGCCGTCCGAATCGGACGGCCGGCGATCGATTCCCAATCAAGGGCTGCGGCTCACGTGCAACCGGCAGCGAACTTGTTCAAGAAACACTGGAAGTCGTTGGCGGTGAGGAGGGGGGTTCCGGTGCTTTGGTCGCAGTTGGCGTAGGTGTCGTTGGCCGCGAACTTGTTGAGGAAGCACTGGAAGTCGTTGGCGGTGAGCAAGGGTGACCCGGAACTCTGGTCGCAGTTGGCGTAGCAACCGGAGGGTGGCGTCGGCACGTTGATGACGAGGAAGGCATTGCCGGTCGAGACGTTCAGGCTGTTCTGAATCGAAGCGACGAAGTAAAACTTGCCATCGTTGGTGAGGACACCATCGTCATTGCCGAAGATGTCAATGAAGGCATCATCGTCGAAAGATCCGTTGCCGTCGAGGTCAATCGGGTCCCCCTCGCGGGCGAGGACAACGGGCGTGCCGCCGTTGGGGTGGTACACGAGGACGCCGTCGAAGTTGACATCGGGATTGTTGGTGACGCCACCGATGACCATGTCGCCGTTGTCATTGACCGCGTTCATGAAGAAGGTGACGGAGAAGACCACATCGTCCCAGAGCTCCGTGCTGCCGGGCGTGATGGGATCGTCCGTTTTGGCGACGAGGGCGCCGTTCTTGACGACGACATCGATCGTGTCGGCCATGGTGGCGCGGAAGGCCCAGTGATTGCCGTTCGGAGACATGACCTGGCTGCCGTTATCCGCGTACAGCGTCACCAAGTTCACGCCCGGGTAGATGCCACCGGGAAGCGGCACGCCTTCCTGCGCGACCACGCCACCGTTGACCACCATGACCAGGTCCGTCGTCGTCGGTCCGTTCAGATCGCCGTGCCAGATGTGGCTCGCGCCGCTGCTCGACGAGGTAAAGCGGCTGGCGCTGAACAGGTCGACCGACTGGTCGGGGGCAACAAGCTGGCCGGTCGGAATCGAGACATCCGTTTCAGACAGCACCGTCCCCGTACTCTCGCCCAGAATGAACTTGGTCGTTGCCGGACTCAAGGCGGCACGATAGCGAACCGTGCCATCGGCGAGAATGTGAGCCGCATCGATCGTGAGACCAAAGTTCTGGCCCGCGATCGGCGAGGGAGAACCTTCACGGATCACCGGAACAAAGTTCGCGCCATCAAACAACACGAGAACCTCATCGTCCGTCGTCGCGCCGTCAAGATCCGCCGTGAAGCAAAACTGGCCCGCGTTGTTGATCCCCATGACCTGGTCAAGGATCGCGTACGTCCGCGTTGGATCAAACGTCGTCGGAGAGTCCTCGACGGCCACGGTGACGGCGCCGGCCATGCTCGTGCCCGTTCCGACGATGATGATGTCCTTGTCATCCGTCGGATCGTCCTTGAGGGCGCCCAGAATCCACAACGACCCGTTCGGGCTGACGAACGCCCGGTCGAACGCGGACGCCGAACCAACCCCCGGATTGAACACGCCGCCGACGGTTGGAACGACATTGTTGGATGCACCGGCAACGTTGCTGAAAATGCCCTTGATCTGGGCGTTGGCCGCGACCGGCAAACCGGCCAAGGCGGCAAGAGCGAGGAGACCGACAGTGGAACGCTTGGACATGAAACTCTCCCTTGTGTGAATGGATGACGGAGCATTGCAAGAACACAAACCCCGCTGGGGAGGCAGTTTAACGGTTCCTAGCCCGGTTGGTCAAGACTTAAATTTGACCCTTTGCCTGAAACGAAACCAGATTCACAGGGTGCATGTTCAGAGTTCATGAACAGGAGCCAACCCAACCCCCGGGCGTGTCAGTACGGCCTTCGTGTAGGCCACCTGGAAACCCATTCGACGAACATTCCCCTCCGTCGGAACGCCCGGGCGCGAACTGATCGTGGCGATGGTTGCCCCGTGAGACAGAGCGAGTTGGAGACGAGTCGCGATCAGCGCTTGCTGGATGCCGCGGCGGCGGAAGTCGGGCAGAACGCTCAGGCCGAAGAGGGCTGCGACCTCGCCGCAGACCTCGACGGCGCCGCCGGCGATACAGCGGCCGGCGTGGTAGGCACCAAACGCGATACTGCGCTCATGGGTGGCGCAGCGGGCCATCAGGTCGATGTCCGACTCGCGGGGTGGCTTGTCGGAGAAGCCTGTCGCGACGGCCATGCCATACTCGCGGACGGCGGTGGGATCGTGCGGGTCGATTCGGCGGATCTCGATGTCGGTCGGCTGCCCGTGCCGGGGTTTGAACTCGTCTCCGACGGATAGCTCGCGGAAGAAGCAGTTCTCGAAGATCCTGAGCACGAAGCCGCGGCGGGCGAGGGACCGGCGGAGGGTGTCGTCGGCGAACGGACACAGCTCGATGTTGGGTTCGCGGCCGTGATCGACGAACCAAGCGACCAGTCGGTCGACGTCATCTTCCGTCACAGGGCCGGCCAAGCCGAGACCGACGGCGGTGTTGCACCACGTGCCCGGTTCGCCCCGGCACACGAAGCCTCCGGCAATCTCGGCGTAGGCATCGGCGACATCGGCGATGGCGCGGGCCTGACGGCCCTCTTCGAGGATGGCGATTTCGCGGAGGGATCGCATCGAGCGAGTTCGGTGGATGGAACAGGGTCAACGCGAGGCCACAGTGCCGAGGCGATCGTGCCCGCTCGCGTTGGACCCGACAAGGTCAGGTGTCCTGCCGGCGCATCTGGTTCAGCGACTGATCGAGTTGCTTCTTGAGCGCTCGAACGCGGAGAAGGCTCCTGACTCGCGTGATCAACTCGAGCTTGTTGACGGGCTTGGTGAGGAAGTCATCCGCGCCGGACTCCACGGCCTTCTCCACATCCCCCACTTCGTTGAGCGCTGTGATCATCAGCACCGGGATGTCCCTGTGCTTGGGATTGCCCTTGATCCTCGCGCACGCCTGGAATCCGCTCATGCGGGGCATCATGACGTCGAGAAGGATCAGGTCGGGTGGATTGGCGTCCACTGCCGCAAGTGTCTCGATGCCGTCCCGCGCCGTCCGGACCTGAGACCCGAGCTCTTCGAGGTAGGCTTCCATGAGCTCGAGGTTCTGCTCGTTGTCATCGACGACGAGAATCGCCATGGTGGAGGTGTCGAAGTCGGGAGTCGGGGCACTTGGGGGTGTTGGGGGTGCATCCTGCGTCACGAGAGCCTCCAGTCGGGCGAGGTACCACTTTACACCGTTGCCAAACCCAGGCGAGCGGTCGTCTGGGATCACGAAAAGAAGGTCCTTTGCCGGCGAGTCAACCGAGTTGGCCAACTGAGGCCGTGGAAAGCCCAAGTTGGGCATGAACAACAAAGGGGAAAACAGGGGGTGGAAATCCCCAGAACAGGTAGGGAATAATACGGGGTCTGTGAGGCATGCGTGAACTGCCTGTTGGCGATGAATTGCTCGGCACAGTACGGGACTGGAGAGGGCTTCGCGGCCGCGGCGATGGTGTAAAGCACTGTTGCACAATGGCTAGCGAGTGGAGCATCCGGTGATGAAGAGGGGATGGAAAGCCAAGAACGCATGGGAGGAGCGGTTTGAGACGCCGCGCTTGGAAGCGCTGCTGGCCGTGTACTCAAAGACACAGGCTGGGCTGATCGAACAGGCCCGATCGGCCATACTCGCGATGGACGGCGCAACGGAATCGATTACATGGCTGGGGATTCCGTGGAGATGGACGCTTGCCTACGGCGCTCGAGGCTCATCGGATCGTCCGATCGTCTATCTTGTTCCACAACCCGGCAAGCCGTTGCTCGCCCTGCCGATGAGCGGGGATGTGGTGAGTTTGCTCCCGGTGCGGCGCCTCCCGAAGTACATCCGGGATGTGATCGCGTTCTCACCGAAGGTCGCCGGCGTTCATTGGATGCAGTGGGAACTGACCGGTCGCACGCAAGTCGATGAGCTTGTTGGGCTTGTGCGACATCAGCACAGCGCGATCGTCGGCCAGCCCGCGTGAGGGGCACGGCAGAAACCGCGAGATTATCAGGTCATCGTTTGCTGAATTGCAGACCGGGGTAGAAGGTGGCCGATCCCGGGTACTGGGCGGTGTATCGTCGTGGGGATCCACCGACGGGTGGGAGATGAATCGAGAGGGAGCAGTCTTTCCGGAAACTCGTATGCGATGGCAAGCCTCCATGGCGGCATTGGTGTGCGGCGTGCTGACCCTGGCATCGCCGGTGGTCGGCCAGCGGGAGCTGAACCAGCGGATCCAGGCGGCCATCGCTTCGTCCAAGGTGAGCGGCGCGAAGTTCTCCGTGAGTGTCCGGGACCTGTCTTCTGGGGTCGATCTCGCTGACCTGGATGCGGACGCCCCGATGAAGCCCGCGTCGAACATGAAGCTCCTGACCTCGGGCGCGGCGCTCCTGGTTCTGGGCACGGACTTTTCGTTTCGGACGGAGCTGGTTCTCGAAGGGCCGCCGGGATCGGAACGGCTGATCATCGTTGGATCTGGCGATCCCGCGTTGGCGGATCCGACCGTGCTGGATCGGATGACGCCGAAGGTGACCGTCGAATCGCTGATCTCGCAACTGGCCGGGGCGGTGAAAACCGCCGGGGTGACTCGCGTCACCGAAGTTGTCGTTGATGACCGGGTCTTTGACCGGCAGTGGGTGCACCCCACCTGGCCGCGGAATCAGCTTGACAAGTGGTATTGCGCCCCCGTGGCCGGCGTGAACTTTCACGCGAACGTGCTGTGCGTGTACCCGTCGCCGTCGGCGGACGGGGATGGCCGGCCACCGCAGATTCTGATTCAACCCTCCGCGAGCTGGATCGAGATCGACAACCGGGCCAAGACCATCCTCTCGGGTAACAACTCGTTCTGGATGTCGCGTCAGGATCGAGCCGAGGGCGAGAATCGCTTCACCCTGTTCGGACAAGTGCGTCAGCCGGCGAAGCAGCCGATGGAAATCACGCTGGCCGATGTCGCGAAACTGACCGGGCAACTGATCGCGGTGGATCTGGTCCGCCAGGGCGTGGCTGTCGGACGCGGCGAGGCGTCGCGGGATGCAGCGCTGCGGGCCGTGCGCATGGCGGAGATGAGCGAGCTGTTCCGTGGCCGGACCATCGCGGCGATCACGACGCACATGCCCGACATCCTGTCGCGGTGCAACTCGGACTCTCACAATCTCTACGCCGAGGCCCTGATCAAGCGAATGGGGCGGGAAGTGACGGGCGAGCCGGGATCGTGGACCAATGGATCCTCCGTGGTGCGAATGACAATCGGACAGGCCCAACGGCTTGGCCCTCGCGATGCGGCCGCCACGGTCGTGGTGGATGGCTCGGGGCTGTCAAAGGAGAACCGGGTGTCGGCGCGGTCGCTGACGCGATGGCTCGATGAGATGCAGCGGGATCGGAAGGTCGGCGCGGCGTTCATCGAATCGCTGGCGACGCCTCGAACGAGCGGCAGCAACCTGCGTCGGCGATTCGAGAAAGCCGGGCTGACATGCTCGCTGAACGCGAAGACGGGAACGATTGACGAGGTTCGCTGCCTCTCCGGGTACCTGACGGATCCTCGAACCGGAAATCGCTACGCGTTCAGCATCATGATCAACGGGTTGCGGGAGAACATGGGGGACGGGCCGGAAGCGCTGGCCTGTCAGGACCGGATCGTCGGGGTCATCGACCGATGGATATCGGGCGCGGGAACGAGGGCGAATGTGACCGATTCCCCGCGATAACCTGGGATTGGACCCGCCGATTCAGGCCACATTCCGGGATGGTCCAGGGTGGTATGGCCGCAGCGGCGTACAGTGGGCCCCGGGTGCACCGTGGCCAGCCCGAGACCGTCATTTCCTGAGTTCCTCAAGACGCCGATCCGCGATCTGGGTCTGCGCATCGAGGGAACGCGCCTTGAACCCATCATCACGGAGTTCATGGCTGAACTGGAAACGGCGGGGGTACCGATCCGGCCCCGGTGCTACCTGTCAACCGAGTGGGGCGTCCCGTTCGGTTCGGTGTCGATCGGGATGCCGTTCTACCTCGCGAGACCGGACCTGACGGAGCTTCACGCCGAACGGGTCGGACACGTGGAGGGATTCAACCGGGCGGACATCCTGCGCTATCTCCGGCATGAGATGGGGCACGTGGTGAACTACGCCTACAAGCTCTACGACCGGGAGGAGTGGGTGAAGCTCTTCGGGGCGATCACCCAGCCGTATCTCGAGGAGTACCGACCCTCGCCGTTCTCGAAGCGATACGTACGACACCTCCCCGGCTGGTATGCGCAGAAGCACCCGGACGAGGATTGGGCCGAGACCTTCGCGGTGTGGATGACGCCTCCGTCTGGCAGTGAAAACGGCGGCGTGAAGGGCTGGCGCGACGAGTACGCGGCGTGGCCAACCGCACTTGCGAAGCTGGAGTACTGCGACCACACCCTGCGATCGCTGCGTGACGAGCCGCGGCCAGCCGTAATGGAGGAGTTGGACGAGGAAGTCGGGCAGGTCCCGTACTCGCTCGACCAGTTCTACCAGAATCAGATCGGCACGCCCGAGCCCATGCCCAGCGGCTTGGCGGGTGCGCTCCGGGCGATCTTCGAGGATGTTGAGGAGGGCGTTGCGAAGAAGAAGGCGTCGGACCTGCTGCGCCGGATGGAACCGGGCCTGCTGGACAACGTGTTTCGTTGGACGGGCCACTTCCCGGAGCGGACGCGGGTGCTCGTGCGACACCTGGCACAACTGGCCGATCAGCTCGGACAGGTGTACGCGGAACCTGACGAAGCACGGGTGATGGTGGCTGTCACGACGCTCGTGACGGCGCTGGCGATGAACTACGTGCACACGGGCACATACCTGGCGTGAGCCTTGCCTGCGCGGCCAGCCGCTCACCCAGACCGTCTCTGTCAGGTCACTCGAGTGCGACGGCGCTTGGGCGCCTGCTGCGCTTCCTTGTACCTCTCCATGGCGAGATCGATGATCTTCTGGATGAGGTCCGGGTACGCCAAACCCGCCGCGCCGGCCGCGACGGCGAACTCGCTTGAGCTTTCGAGGTAGCAACTCGCGTTGACCTCGATGACATAGATTTCGCCGGTGTTGGTCAGACGAAGATCGACGCGGCCGTAATCGCGAACGCGCAGGGCGCGATAGGCGTCCAAGGCGACTCGCTGCAGCCTGGCGCGAAGTTCATCCGGCAGGGTGGCGAGAACGGATCGGGTTCCCTTGTACTCGGCGCTTTCCTTGTCCCACTTGGCGCGGCGGTCGGCGACGCGGGGAACGCCCTCGGGCAGGCCGGAGAAGTCGAACTCGATGGGCGGGAACGCCTGCGCATCGCGGTTGCCAAGCACGCCGACGTAAAACTCGCGACCCTCAATGAACTCCTCGGCGATGGCGGCATCGTTGAGCTTCTCGTGAATCTCGACCACCTTCTTCATCATGGACGTCGTGTCATTGACGAAGCTCTTGGCGTCAATTCCGAGCGAGGCGTCGAGTCGGAGAGGCTTGATGAACAACGGCATCCGAAGGTTGCCGCCCGTCTCAAACCCGGCGTTCTTCGGAAAGACGGCGAACCGGGGGAAGAGGATGCCGTCGAAGGCGAGCAGCTTCTTGGCGAGACTCTTGTCCTGGCGAAGGAAAATCTCTCCGGCGCCGCCGCCCGTGTGAGGGAGGTCCAACAGGTCGAGAAGCCCCGCGACGTCGACATCGCCGAAGGGATCCTGGCTGAACATTTCCATCAGGTTGAAGACGATGTCCGGCCGGGGCTGCGTCAGGCCGGCGACGAGTTTCTGGATATCGGCGTGCACGCCAAGGATGGTCGGCGTGTGGCCCCGTTCAATGAGCGCTGCGGCGACCTGATCCACGACAGGATCGTGGGACTTGGCGCCCTCGCGCTCAAGGTAGGTCAGGACCGTTACGTTCATGCCACCTCTGTTTCGGGCCTCCGTGGCCGCGACATGAATATCTTGGCCGCGCGGATCGCCGTGGCAAGTGCTACACGCGCGAATCGTCAAGACCGAGTTCGTGCCATCGGGCGCTGATGTTCCGCGTAACCGTGTCGGCCATGCGGATGATCGGCGGCCAGTCTCGGACGGGCAGGCCGTTGTGTTCGTCGGCGCTTCCGGGCCCGCCCTGCTTGGGTGTGGCGTCGAAGGCGACCCGCCGACCGCAGAGGCTCATGTGCCGGTCACGGTCCGGGGCGGCGTTGGCGAGCCAATGGAACAGAGCCTCGTCGAGGTTGGCCAGATCGGCATCCGGCCCCACGACCACCGTGTATCGTGGCAGGGCGACCTCGTCGGCAAGCCCGCCGATCGCCTTGATGATCCTCTGGCCATCGCCGGGGGATGGCGTCGATGTGCGAATGAGCAGCCAATGACCTCCGAGTTCGTCCGGAACTCGGGCGTCACGGACGCCGGGAATCTGCTTCAGGCGGATCTCGGCTGACTTGGCTTCCGACCCGGTGACGGCCATGATGGGACCTGTGGCGCACAACTCCGCCGCCAGCGGGTCCAGCGCCCGGTGCGTCTCGGCTTCAAGCCACTTCCGGGTGGCGTCAAAGCCCATCTTGCCCCCGGCGCCAAGGAAAGGCGCGGCATGATCGAGGATGTCCAGCGGTCCGCGGACCAGCTCCGTATCTCGAGCGGGGATGCAGTGGTCCCCCACCGCTCGAAGGACCGCGCCTGAATCGTGCACATCGACATCGTGGTCCACGACGACGACGGTCTTGGTCCACGACATCTGGCCGGCGCCCCAGACGGCGTGCATGATGCGGCGAGCCTGGAGCGGGTACTCCTTGCGGATCTTGATGAAGGCGCAGTTGTGGAAGGCTCCAAATATCGGCAGGTCGTAATCGATGATGTCCGGGATGATGGTCTTGAGCAACGGAAGGAAGAGACGTTCGGTGGCCTTGCCGAGGTAGTAGTCCTCCTGAGGCGGGAGACCGACGATCGTGGTCGGATAGATCGGATCACGGCGATGGGTAATCGCGGTTACTTCCAGAAGCGGGTAGCGGTCCGGCAGCGAGTAAAAGCCGGTATGGTCGCCAAAGGGGCCCTCGAAGACAGCGCCGGGTCCCAGTGCTGTGCCGGTCCGAGGATCAAACCCCGGCAGGCCCGCTTCGTGGCTGACGTATCCCTCGATGACGAACTCGCTGTTTGCGGGCACCTGGAGCGGCACCGTCTTGCACGGCACCATCGGTATCCCCCCGCGATTCAGGAAGCCGGCCAGAAGGAGCTCGCTGATCCCCGGGGGCATGGGAGCGGTCGCGGCATACGGCAGGACACTCTCCCCGCCAAGCGCAATGGCGACGGGCATCCGCTCACCCTTGGCCTTCCATGACCGCCAATGGCGGGCACCATCGTGGTGCATGTGCCAGTGCATGGCCATATGGCGCGGCCCGAAGAGCTGAACGCGGTACATGCCGATGTTGTGGGAGGGCGGAGCGGGGTTACCGAGATCATCGGCGTGAATCGTGTGAATCGTCCCAAGCGTGATGTAGCGGCCCTGGTTGGAGGCGAGCCATTCGGGATCGGAGCGGACCCCCGGAATCCCGCGATTGACGTCATGGGGATAGCCCACGGCCGCGAGGTCGCCGTCCAGCGGCCAGCACTTGATGATGGGCAGTCGCGCCAGATCAACCTGATCACCGGTCATCACCACCTGCTGACACACGCCGGTTCGGACACGCTTTGGCGGGACTTTGGCCAGTTCGAGCAGCTCGGGGAGCTTCTGGAGCTTGGCCACGAGGGTCGGGGGGGGCTCTGGCTTGATGAGCTTGGCGAGGCGGTCAGCGAGGGCCTCGAGCCCGCCCGGGGTATGTCCCGCCGACAGCCCGGGACCGGCCTCGTTGCACCCCAAGGCCATTTCGACTCGCCGGTAGGAACCCCACGCATTGATGAGCACCGGAAAGTCGGAACCCGCCACATTCTGAAAGAGGAGGGCTTTTCCGCCGCGGCCATGGTGAGCGGGATCGGTCTTTCGCGTGGGCGCCGACGGGAGGGACGGGGCGCCCGACTTGCAGACCCGATCGCAGATGGCCGCCATCTCGAGGTATGGCGAGACCTTGGCGGTGATACGGTGAAGCTCACCGGCCTTGTCGAGGGCTGAAACGAAGTCTCGAAGAGTTTCGTACATTGGTGGCACAGTATGGCAGAGCAATCACCCAAGCCCCCGCTTCGAGCCCAGGACTTCGCCGCGGTCAGGGATTGGCCGGGGTACTTCGGGGCAGTGCTCGGAAAGCCACCGCGGGAGACGCTGGTGGCGGCGTTGGAGGCGTTTGAGAGGGAGGGGCAGAAAACTGGCTTGGCGGTCGATCTCGGGGCGGGTGAGGGGCGTGACACGCTGGAACTGCTGAGGCGCGGGTGGCGGGTGGTCGCGACGGACGGGCATCCCGAGGCATTCAAGCACCTCTGGCCCCGCGTGCCCCAGGACCAGCGCGACCGGCTCACAACGGAAGAAGTGTCGTTTGCCGATACCCGGATTCCCGCGTGTGACCTGGTGAACGCGAGCTTCGCGCTGCCGTTCTGCGAGCCTCGGGACTTTCCGACGCTGTGGGGGCGAATCGTGGCGGCGATTCGGCCGGGCGGGCGGTTCGCCGGGCAACTGTTCGGCGATCGCGACTCTTGGGCGGTGCTTCCTGATCGAAGCCATCAATCGGAAGACGAAGCCCGACGCCTGTTCGCCGGGTTCGAGCTTGAGCAGTTCAAGGTTGAAGAAAAAGATGAAACGCCAGAGGTACGGAATCCGAAGCACTGGCATGTGTTCCATATTGTGGCGAGGAAGTTGTAGGTGCAGATGGCGAGGATGAACGCAGATCAGAACAGCGGGAGTGACTCTGCCTTCCGACCTGCGTCCACCCCAGCCATTCGCGACGCCTCTCCTGGCCGTTGACCGTGGGAGTTGAAGTGAGCACGCTGACCATTCAGCCGAACCGACTGGCGGAAGCGAACCTGGCGATCGACCTGCACGAGGTCGCCAAGACCTACCGGGGCAAGGTACAGGCGCTGCGCGGCATCAACATGCAAGTTGTGCGGGGTGAGATCTTCGGCCTTCTCGGGCCCAACGGTGCCGGCAAGAGCACCTTGGTGAAGATCCTGATGACCGTCATCCGGCCGAGCAGGTGCACGGGGACGATGCTCGGGATGCCGGTCGGGCATAAGGCCACACTCGGGCGCGTCGGGTACCTGCCCGAACACCACCGCTTCGCGGAGTATCTCACCGGGGCGCAGGTGATCGACTTCTACGGAGCCATGGCGAATGTGCCCCGCCGGGAGCGCCGGCGCCGGACAGGGGAGCTTCTTGAACTGGTGGGAATGACGGCGTGGGCTCGGAAGCGGGTGAAAAGCTACTCGAAGGGAATGCGGCAGCGGATCGGCGTCGCGCAGGCCCTTATCAACGACCCGGACCTCGTGCTGCTGGATGAGCCGACGGACGGGGTCGATCCGGTCGGTCGGCGGGACATCCGGAACATTCTGGCTCGCATCAAGGAAGACGGTCGAACGGTGTTCATCAACAGCCACCTGCTCAGCGAACTCGAAATGGTCTGCGATCGGGTGGCCATCCTGGTTCAAGGGAAGGTGTCGTCGCAGGGGACGATCGATGAGCTGACACGCGACCAGCAGCGCTACGACATCGAGGTGGGCGTGAGCGGAAACGTCGATCGGACCGTGGACGAGTCGACCGTGCGGGCGCTGCCCGTGCAGTGGATCGGGGATGGGCAGCCGCTTCTCATGGGACCATCCGGGAACGACAACGCGATGGTGAAGCGAGTCGGCTGGCGCGGGTCGTTGAGAACGGGAGAGGCGGTGGAGGCCAATGGGCCATTCATCCGGGTCGCATCCACCGATGCACAGGTCGTGCAGCCGATCATCGATGCGCTGCGATCAAGAGGGGTGGTGATCAAATCGGTGCGACCGCACCGGCCGAGCCTCGAGGATCTCTTCATGAAAGCGGTGACGGATCCGACGTCCGGTGAGGTACTGGCCCCGGGAGCGGCCCCACCGCCGAACGTTTCGAAGAAGGGGGCGAACCCATGATCCGACAGACGCTCGCCCTGTTCATCGACGCGTACCGGGAACTCAACGCCAAGAAGCTGTTCTGGATCACCCTGGCGATCAGCGCGCTGGTGGTTGGTGCCGTGGGCGCCGTCGGCATCAACGAGCGCGGCTGGACCATGCTCTGGTGGACCTTCGACGATGCGACGATCAACTCAAAGGTGATGAAGCCGGTGGTGTTCTACCGGTTTGTCTTTGCCACGCTGGCCATTCCCATCTGGCTCACCTGGGCGGCAACGATTCTCGCGCTGGTGTCGACAGCAAGCATCATCCCGGAGTTCGTCTCCGGCGGAGCGATCGAGCTTTCTCTCTCCAAACCGATCTCCCGGATGCGGCTCATCCTGACCAAGTACCTCACGGGGCTGACGTTCGCGGCGTTGCAGGTCGGCGTGTTCTGCGTGGCCTGCTTCCTGGTGATCGGAATCCGCGCCGGCGCCTGGGATGCGTCGCTGTTCCTTGCCGTTCCGATCGTCGTGTTGTTTTTCAGTTACTTGTACTGCTTCTGCGCCCTGGTGGGGCTGGTCACGCGGTCCACCATCGCCTCGGTTCTTATCACCATCGGCTTCTGGGTCCTGATCTTCCTTGTCCACTCGGGGGAACAGGTTTTCCTGACCTTCAAGACGACCAACGAACTCCGGCAGGAGCGGCTTGTCGCGATGATCGAGGCGCTCAAGGCGCAGCGTGAGCAGAGCGAGCAGCAGGCAAAGGCCGACGGGCGAGAAGTCGATCCCGCCGTGCTGCACGTGAACGAAACATCGATGCAGAGGCGTCAGGAGCAACTCGATCGGACCAAGGCCGACAGCAAGATGCTGGTACGAGGGCACGCGATCATGTACGGAGTAATGACCGTGCTCCCGAAGACGAAAGAGACCGTCGGGCTGCTGAACCGCTACCTCTTGACAACCAAGGAACAGGAGCAGTTCCTCGGTGGAGATGACATGCCCGCACCGGGCCCTCGCTCACAGGACGATGTCCGGATCAGCCAGAAGCAGCTCATGGTTCGGCTCGAACAAGAACGACGATCCCGCACCATATTCTGGGTGCTGGGAACGTCCATCGGCTTTGAAGTCGCGCTGGTTGGCTTGCTCGTCTGGTTCTTCTGCCGACGCGACTTCTGACGACCTAGCCACGGGACAGCTCGCGTCCTCGGTTTCGGGCTGCCTCGACCGCCTTGGCAATGGATTCCTTGACGCCCGCGGCATCCAGAACCTCCGTCGCCGCCTGTGTCGTGCCCCCCTTGCTCGTGATGCGGCGGCGCATCTCTTCTGGCGAAGAGGTGTCCTGCATCAGCATCGCCGCCGCGCCGTCGATCGTGGCCCGTACCAGCTTGTTTGCTTGGTCCGAACTGAACCCCGTGCGGATCGCCGCGGCGATCATGGCTTCCGCCAGATAGAAGACGTACGCCGGCCCGCTGCTGGCGACGGCGGTTATGGCGTCCATCAACGACTCCGGGATCTCCTCGCAGAGGCCCATGGCCCCGAAAATCCCTTGCGCAACTTCCAAGTCCGCACTTGAAGCGCCAGGCCCTGCGCTGATTCCGGTCACGCCGCGGCCGAGCGTCACGGGAAGATTGGGCATCGCGCGAACCACTCGGCAATGGCCTCCGAGATCTCGCTGCACCGATTGGGCCAAGATCCCCGCCATCACAGAGATCACCAGTCGGTTACCGACGATGTCGCGGATGTCGGGACTCACGGAAGGAAACACCTGCGGCTTCACGGCAAGGACGATCACTCCATCAATGGCCAGTTGCGCGATCGCCTCGCGAGCGGTGCCGACGATCTTGGCCGCGCTTCGCAGCTCCTCGTGCTTCGTCGTGTCCGGCTCGGCCACGACGAGCCTGTCTCGGTCGACGCCCAGCAAGCCGCCCGAACGCCCGAGAGCTTGGGCTACCGCGTTACCCATATTCCCACCACCAACGATCGCGACGCGGAAAGGGTCCATGGGGAGAGCCTATGACGTGAGCGGCCGGACGGCCGTATGCTTTTGACCATGTCCAGTTTTTATCAACTCGACTTCGAACGCCCGATCCGCGACTTGGAGCAGCAGATTGAGGCCGCGGAAGCGCGTCTCAAGGCGGCCAGCGCCGGGACGGAGATTGTGGGTGTGCCGCCGGGCGTCGTGGCGAATCTTGACGAAATCGATGCCGTGCCCGCGGCGGACTTGCCTGGGCATATCGAATCCCTCAAGGCGAAACTATCGGAAACGACCCGGAAGCTCTACGACAACCTCTCACCGTGGGACACGGTTCGGGTGGCCCGCCATCCGCAACGGCCGCAGACGCGGGACTACATCCAGTTCATGTGCAAGGACTTCTGCGAGTTGCACGGAGACCGGCGGTTCGGGGACGACCCGGCGATCGTGACGGGATTTGCACGGATCGACTCGTTCAAAGTGTTGGTGGTCGGGCACCACAAGGGCCGGACAACCCAGGAAAAGATCGCCTGCCACTTCGGCTGCGCCCACCCGGAGGGGTACCGCAAGGCCCTGGCGAAAATGCAGATGGCCGAGAAGTTCGGCGTGCCCATCGTGACGCTGGTGGATACGCCGGGGGCGTACCCGGGGCTTGGCGCGGAACAACGGGGCCAGGCGGAAGCCATCGCCGTGAACCTCCGGGAGATGAGCCGCCTGAAGACACCGATCATCTCTGTCGTGATTGGAGAGGGCGGCTCCGGGGGTGCGCTGGGGATCGCCGTGGCAGACCGAGTCGCGATGATGCAAAACGCCTGGTACTCGGTGATCAGCCCGGAGGGTTGCGCTGCGATTCTCTGGAAGACAGCGAACGAACAAACGAATACCGCCGCGGCCAGGGCGCTCAAACTCACGGCTCGGGATAACCTAGGGCTGGGGATTGTGGACGACGTCGTTCAGGAACCGGTTGGGGGCGCCCACCGGAATCCCGCAGCCGCCGCCGACCTTCTGAAGGCGTGGATCGTCTCGCAGCTCGGCACCTTGAAGGGTGTTTCCGGCGATGACCTGATTGCCCGCCGCTACGAGCGATTCCGCAAGTTGGGGGCGTTTCAGGAGACGCTGGAAGAGGCAGTCGCCGCCGAGGCCAGGTGAGCAACGCGCTGCCCGAACGGGTAATCACCGATCTCCGTCCTGGGACGACTTGCCGCGGGCCGAATGGCTCTTTGACCTGAACGGTGCTCCGACCTACTGTTGGCACCTTTTCGGCAAGGGTCTGCTCGCACGAGCAGAAACCGAACAGGTGCTGACGGGAGGGTTCGATCGTGCCCAAGCCTAGCGTCAAGAAGCCGGCCGCCAAGGCCGCGGCGAAGACTGCCGGCAAGGGCTCCAAGACCCCGCCTGCGACCAAGACGCCTGCCAAGTCATCCAAGCCGGCTCCCAAGGCCCCTACAAAGCCCGCAGCCAAGCCGGCGGCGAAGGGAGCTCCCAAACCCGCTGCGAAAGCTCCCGCGAAGGCGACACCTCCTCCGGCCGCGGCAACGGATCCCAAGAAGGCTGCCTCGAACCGGAAGGGGATCACGATTGTCACCCCGAAGCCGGCCAAGAAGCCCGCGGCCAAGCCATCGGCGATCACCATGCCGATGCTCGGTTCGCCGCTCATCAAGCCCGGAGTTGTCCGTAAGCCCTTGATCGCTTCCGGCCCAAACGCCCCGAAGCCCAAGCACATCGGGATGACAGACGGCAAGCCAAAGAAGTCTCCCTTCGATAAGCGAGAGCTGGCCAAGTTCAAGGCCATCCTACTGCGCAAGAGGGCTGAACTGGTGGGCGACGTTTCGACCATGGAAACCGAAGCCCTCAAGGGCAGTTCCGGTTCCTTGTCCCACCTGCCCCAGCACATGGCGGAGCAGGGATCGGACGTGTACGGGCAGTCGCTGTCCCTGGACCTCGCCGCCGCGGATCGTCGGTTGATCAAGGAAATCGATGATGCGCTGGTGCGGATCGAGAAAGGAACGTACGGGATTTGCGAGTTGACCGGGAAGCCGATCCGGGCGGAGCGGTTGGAGGAACTGCCTTGGGCCCGCTACTCGATCGAGGCAGCCCGGGAGATTGAGCGTCGCTCGACGATGCTATGACGCCACCCCGCCGCGACAGTGCCATTCGCAGCCGGAGGGCGTGGTCTGTCCTGATCATCGTGGTGTTCCTGGGCCTTTCGTCCGACCTCTTCAGCAAGTGGATCGCGTTTCGCGAGATCGGCCCTCAACCCGTCGCGGTCGATCGTGATGCCGTGCTCGCCGCACAGGCCAAGGGCGAGAGCCTGAGCCGGCTGATCCCGCCGGACGTCAAACCGGTGCCGATCGTTCCAAACCTGCTTGACTTCACCCTGGTGCTCAACCCGGGCGCCGTGTTCGGCATCGGGGCAGGCAAGCGATGGTTCTTTGTCGCGTTTACCGTCGCGGCACTGCTGCTGGCGGTCTGGATGTTTGGTGCCTGGACCCGGAGCCGCGATGCTTGGGCGCATGTCGGGATCGGGCTTCTTGTATCCGGTGGACTCGGAAACCTCTACGACCGTCTGGCCTACGGGTGCGTGCGGGACTTCATCCACCCCCTGCCGGGTGTGCTGCTGCCGTTTGGATGGACGATGCCGCTCTCCGGTGGGCGGGAGGTCTGGCCTTACGTCTCGAACGTTGCCGACCTGTGGCTTCTCATCGGGATTGCCATGCTGATGTGGTTCCTCTGGCGTCAAGGCAAGTCGAACAAGAGCCAGCCCGGACCCAACGCGAGTTGATTCGATCTCTGGCCGCGTGCATCAGCGGGAGACGGGCATCTGCCGGATTCTGGCGCGGATCCCATCGAGGAGACCGCGAACTTCCTGGGCCATGCGAGAGTTTGGGAACTGCTCGATGATCTGCTCGCCGATATGAGCCGCACGGTCCCAGCGGCGGTCCTGGACCGCCAGCTTGAACTGAACGCCGAGGTTGTCCCTCGCTTTGCCGATCACACCGCGCGCGACTTCTCGGTACGGACCGGCCTCGTCTTCCGTGAGATACGCATCCAACTCGCGAAGGAGCTCCATCGCTTCATCGATGCGGTCTTCTTCCGCGGCGAGGAGGAACCGCCGTTCCAGATCGGACTTGTACAGCACCCGGGCCTGCTCGACGCGGTGGCGAAGGCCCTCAACGCGGGGTGAATCAGGGTAGAGACGACCGATGCGGGCGGCCTCGACCGCGGCCTGGTCCCAGCGTCGGGAGACGATCAGATCGTCAAGATGAGCGATCGCCTCGGTGACCTTGCGCTGGACCGTGTCGAACCGGGCCTGCTCGATCCTGGCACGGAACTCTTCGGCGTCGGAGCGGTAGCCAAACCGCTCGGCCAGCTCCTTCACGAGGACCATGGCGGCATCCCAATCTTCCGCGGCGATGTCCTCCTGGATGGCCTTGCGGAGCAGTTCGCGGTCATGCCGGCGGTACAGGACCCTCCGGGCCTCATCCGAGAGAGAGCCGTGCTCCACCAGCCTTTCAATTGACCTCACCAGCTCGCCACCTTCCATGTTGGATGGTGCACGCTCCCGCGTCCGCAGCACCAGCAGAAAGCCGATAGGCGCCATGGCGAACACGACAATGAACCCCAGCCCGCCGATGGCCATGAACAGGCGCCCGGCATCGCCCAGCTTGGAGCCGTAGTAGACCATTCCGCCGCTCAACGCCGCGGCGACAATCATGCACGCACCGAACACCATGGGCGGGATGGGGCTGTGCTTTGGGGGGGATTGGGGCGTCTGGTCCATGGCTCACCCTCTCTCGGCACACGGCCGATTCGCGGCGTCAGCTCCCGGGGGTCGGGTCGCCGCAGTTTCGTGTTACGGGAACAAAGCACAGAAACTTCAAGCCGGCTTCGCCGGCCCGGAACTGGTGTTCGTGGTCGGCCGGCACAAACACCACATCGCCCGACCGGATCGGCTGTTCCTTGCCGTTGAGCAGGACGGTCCCACCACCGGAGGTGATGACGACTTCATGCTCGTAGTCGTGGCTGTGGCGAGGGGAGTGGCCGCCCGGCTCGACAATGAACTGACGCATGGAAAAGTTCGGCGCCTGATGCTCACGCCCGATCATCACCGCCATTCGGACACCCTTGACCCCCGCGATGTCCACGGGAGCGGCGGATACGTTGTCGAGGTTCCGGATCAGTCCCTTCACGGTTTCGGCCATGTCACGCTCCATGTTCGCGGGATCGCCGCTGATTCTATAGTTCGGAGAATGAACCATGGTTCTTCCAAAGATGCCCCGGCTTCTCCTTCCCGTCGGGGCGGACCCCTCTTGGAAACGGTGACGCTGGGTCCCTTTGAAACGAACTGTTACATCGTGGCGGACGGCGATCGGTGCTGGATCATCGACGCCAGCTTCGAGCCCGAGGCCCTCATCGAGCGCGTTCGGGACCTGGGCCTGAAGCCCGAGGCGCTCATCCTGACCCACGCCCACGTGGACCATATCGCCGGAGTCGATGAGGTCGTGCGGACGTTTGGCCCCCTGCCGGTGGTCATGCATGCGGATGAACGCGAGTGGCTCGCCAATCCGATGCTCAACTTGAGCGCGGCCATGGGTTTGCCGGTCACGGCATGTGGCCCGGACCGCTTCATTGCCGAAGGGGACAGGCTGACACTCGGTGGCCAGACGTGGAAAGTGTTGCACACGCCAGGGCACTCGCCGGGCGGCGTGTCGCTCGTCAACAGCGAAGCCGGAATCGCCCTCGTCGGCGATACCCTCTTTGCCGGCTCCATCGGGCGGACCGACTTTCCAGGAAGCGACTTCGAGTCCTTGGCCCACTCGATCCGGGCCAAGTTGTACACGCTGCCGGATGACACCCGCGTCTATCCCGGACATGGACCGCCGACGACGATCGGCCGGGAGAAGCGGACCAATCCGTTCGTTCTGCCCTGACGCTACATCACCGGCCCAAGACCGAAACATCGCCGCCAGGTGCTGACTTGGCCAAGGTGCATCATGATGTGCGCGCTCGTGTAGAAGATCATCGCGGCACCGACCGTGGGCAGGCGATCCCGTGACTGTTCACGCGGATTGGGCAGGGAGAACTTCGCATCATCCACACCGCGGAGCAACTCGAGCGCCCCGCGATGCGACGTGTAAAAGGCGTTCATCACCTCTTGCATCGGTGGATAAATGGTCCCCTCGGCATCATCGCGGCACTCCTTGCCCGCCGCGAAGAGGTCGTCGAAACCTGCGGGTGCGGCGACCGATGTCCCATCCATGCCCACCGCCGCGAGCCAACGGGAGGGGTATAGCGCCAGGTGTCCGAAGTTGAAGGCGGCGTGGTTGGCGTTCACGACCGTGCCCCCGATACTCGGCTTTCGCGCAAAAATCTGCGGAGAGACTCCACTGACCAACCGCTCGGCCAGCAGGATGCCCATTCTTGCCGGGGCGATGATTGCTTCGGCCATCTGACCCATTGGACTCCTCCTCCTTCATACGTGCGGGCGCAGCTGCACGTGCGATGCCCATCTCACTCAGGGGACACGCGGTCGGATGCCCGACGCATCCTCAAGGTTGCCGCACAGCGATCGTACCCTCGTCAGGCGCCGATGAACCTGGCATAAACGGACCGGGCCAGCTCGGGTCTTTGCGTTCCCTTCACGATGGCCCGACCATCCGCGAAGAGCGTCAAGCCGATCGGATCACCGTTCTCTCCTCGCTCGCTCCGGAAGGTTCCCCGCAGCAGCAGGTCAGAGAGAAGAGAGAACGTGCCATGCGGTTCAAGGCGAGTCCTGATGGCCTCGAAGTCCACACGACCGGCGTCACGGGCGGGCGCTACCTGCACGGAGTTCTGCCCGCAGAGAAAGTCGGTCATCCTTTCTTGTCCGCCGTCGAGATAGTCCAATCGTCGAAGCCCGCACGCCGGGCAATCCGCCCGCCGCGCCATGGAAACATCCGTCTGCCGGAATCGGCGCGGCGCAAGTTCAACGTCGAGCAGCGTGCCGCCCGGCCGAACCGTCGCCCCGGTGAGCAGGGCCAGGGCGTCAGCGGCCTGAGCCGCGGCGATGATCGAGATAATGGGCCCGAGCACCCCCGCCGTGTCACAGGTCGGGGACACACCGGGCGGTGGCGGTTCCTCAAAGACGCACCGGAGGCACGGCGTGACGCCGGGAATCACCGTCATCGCCATCCCCTGCATAGCGACCGCGCCTCCGTAGATGTAAGGGATTCCGCGGTCCACCGCGAGGTCGTTGAGCAGGTAGCGAGTCTCGAAGTTGTCCGTCCCATCGAGCAGGACATGAACTCCCTCGCTCAGCCGCCGCGCGTTCCGGGATGTGAAGTCGGCGACGATCGGGCGGACCGTCACGAGCGAGTTGACGGCGTTCAGCCTGCGTCTAGCCGCTTCCGACTTCGGAAGCCCGGCCGCAGCATCGGACTCGTCGAACAACGTCTGGCGTTGCAAGTTGGTCAACTCCACCACATCACGATCAACGATCGTGAGGGTGCCGATGCCTGCCCGGACCAGAAAATCAGCGATGCCGCAGCCCAGGGCACCGCAGCCCACCAGCAGCGCGTGCGACGCGGCCAGCCGTTTCTGGCCCGGCTCTCCCCAGTCCGGGAGAAGCATCTGGCGGTGGTATCGAGCGAAGGACATGATCCAAGCGTACGGGGTAGGCTTGGGCGATGGAACCGCCTACCCAATGGAAACCTCCGATGCCCTTGCCGTCGGGATTGGCAACCGAACGAACCCGGCTTCGCTTCTGGCAGCCGGACGATGCGGGCTCGATGCTGCACGCACTGGACGCCGGACGGGACTCATTCCTCCCGTGGCTGCCCTGGGTCAGGACGGACAACCGGACGCCCGTGGAGTGCATCTTCTCCATCGAGCGGTTTCGGCGCAAACGCGAGCAGATCGATCCACCTTGCGATGACTTCGTGCTCGGCATCTTTGACCGAAGCACCGACGAAGCCCTGGGGGGGACTGGCTTGCATCGGATCGATGTTGCGAGTCATCAGGCGGAGATCGGCTACTGGATCCGCCCCGACCGCCGCGGCCAAGGCCTGTGCACGGAAGCCGTGGCGGGGCTGATCTCCTGGGCGTTCACGCCCCAGACCGACGGCGGCTGGGGGCTGCGGCGGATCGAGATCTTCTGCGCTGGCAGCAATCTCGCTTCTCAGGCCGTTCCCAAGAAGCTCGGGCTGCGGCAGGAAGTCCACCAGATCGGACGGCGGTGGGTCAATGGATGGGATGACACGCTGGGATGGGGCGTGCTGGCGGATGAGTGGGATGTGTTGCGCCGCCGCATCAAGCCCGCGTGAACTTCACTTCGACCAGTTCGGGCGGTACGCAGAATCGAATCGGGCAGATCGACATCCCCACCCCCCGTGAGACGATCACGGGGAACGCCGGTCCTTGCACGAAACCACCAGCATACTTCGTGCCGTTATTGCCGGGCACGTAGAGGGGCCCAATGAACGGCAGGCCAATCTGGCCGCCGTGCGTGTGACCGGAGAGCATCAGATCGATCCTGCGTTGACCGCCCCCAACTCCACTGCGGCCCGCGATGGTGGGCAGTTCCGCAACGTCGGGATTGTGCGAGAGAAGCACCCGGGGCATACCGGAGGGCACGCCCGCGAGCGCTCTGTCCGCATCGACGACGTCGCACAGGAAGTCCCCCACACCCGCGATGCAGATTCCGCTCGATGGCGGCTGGGCCACAATACGTCGAGATTGGGCATCAAGAAAGACCCGGGCGTTGTCCACCATGTGGACGCCGGTCTTTTCAAGAAACGTCCGCACAAGCCCCCGCGAGTTGTACCAATCGTGGTTGCCGAGCACGCCGACCACCGGAACGCCGGCCTCGACCAAAGGCCTGAACATCGCCGCGGCGGGCTTGATGTAGCGAGTCCCCGCGTGCACGTAGTCGCCTCCGAGGAGAGCAAGGTCGGGCTTGAGCGAGAGAGCAGTTGCAATGACATCGCGGATGTACGCCGCGGGAACTCGCGGGCCAAGGTGCGTGTCCGCGATAAAGATCGCCCGAAGACCATCGAAGGATTCCGGCAAATCATGGATCGGCACGCGGTAACGCCTGAGCCGAATCGAGTACGGCGCGATCGCGGCGCTGTGGCCCCCCACTGCCGCCAGGAGCGCCGCGCCGCCGAGCAGCGGCGAGTCCACAAGAAATCGCCTCCTGCTGATGCGCTCTTCGGAGGAATCGCCAGCATGATTCCGTAGTTTCGACGCTCGCCACGACACGGCTCGGCGAACGACGAGCAGCACGACGCCCGACGCGAGCAGGCAGGCCAATGCGCTCAGCCAGAAGTTGTAAACGCCCCAGTCCTTTGTCAGGACGTTGCACACAACCCAGAACGGGCCAAGCAGCAGATGCGCCGCGTTGGCCGCGGACTTCACACCCGGGAGTTCGCTCAATGCGGACAGCCCATCCTCCAGAGAATCCGGTGGAGCCCAGGCCAGCTTGTGCAACACCAACATGAGAAGGGCCAAGGCCGTCCACGCCGCGAGCCATCGAACCTTGCCCGCGTTGCACCGTTCTTGAGTCAAGCGCCGAGCCCCGTGTGGCCGGTTTGATCTGCCATAGCGGTCGTATGTACGCCGGGCACTCGGCTGACGTTCACGACCGAATAACACGCCCACCGTCGCCCTTGGCCATCCGTCTGTAGCGGCGGCATCATCGATAAGGGTAGGAGGATGCGGCATCTCGCCTCCTCGGCAAGCGAAAGCTGGCAACGGGTGGGGCGTGGGGTAGCTTCGGGGTGCAACCTGCCACGAACTCGAAGAGAAGGAGAGAGAACATGAAAGTCGCTGCCGCCGCCTTGATGATTGCCGCTGCCGCCGCCGGCGCCAATGCCCAGAGCTTCACGGAGGGTTTCGACGGGAGCAGCTTGCTGCCGTCGCTGTGGACGTCCGTGAACAACAGCGCCAACGGCCCGGGCGTCAACCCCGATTGGGCTCAAACGCCGGGAAACGTGGGGAACTGGCTGCCGTACGAGGGCGACGGTTACGTCGCGGTTGGTTACAACGCCATCGTCGGAGCGGGTGATATCAGCGTGTATCTGATCTCCCCGGTCGTGACCTTCAACAACGGCGACACGATCTCCTTCTGGACCCGCACCTGGGAAAATGTTTACTTCCCGGACCGCTTGGCCCTGGTCTACAACACCGACGGTTCAACCGATCCTTCCAGCTTTACGAACACGCTGCTGACCATCAACCCCAATCTGACCACAACCGAGTACCCAACAACCTGGACCCAGTTCACCGCCACCATCAGCGGACTGCCGGAATCTGCCAACGGGCGCTTCGCCTTCTGGTACAACCCTTCCGACGGTGGCCCTTGGGGTTCCAACTCCGATCGGGTCGGGATCGACAGCGTGGTGTACAGCTCCGTCCCCGCACCGGGATCACTCGCACTTCTGACCGCCGGCATGCTGGTCTGCGGCCGTCGCAAGCGGTAACACTCGAACTCTCCTTCAACGTGGAAGGGTCGGTCTCGTGACCGGCCCTTCTCGCTGCGCCCATCGGTTCCATACAATGGACGCACCATGACGCCGACCGCCGCGCCATCTGCCGCCCACACTGTGACGCCTGCACTGGAGAGTGATTGGGCTTACTCCCCCGCGCCGGAAACGGTCAAGGTTGCTATCGCGGACCGCTACTCGCACTTCATCAACGGCAAGTTCGTAGCGCCGCGGAAGTCGGGTTACTTCTCCACCGTGAACCCGGCATCGGAAGTCCCTCTGGCCGAGATCGCCCAGGGGGAAGCGGCGGACGTCGATGCCGCCGTGAAAGCCGCCGCGGCGGCGCAGCCGAAGTGGGCCTCGCTCAAACCCAGCGAACGAGCCAAGTTCATGTTCCGCATCGCGAGGCGAATCCAGGACAGGGCCCGTGAGCTGGCGGTCCTCGAGACTATGGACGGCGGCAAGCCAATCAAGGAGTCGCGGGATGTGGATGTCCCCCTCGCGGCCGCGCACTTCTTCTACCACGCGGGATGGGCCGACAAGCTCGGGTACGCCTTTCCCGGCCGCACGCCGCGCCCGGTCGGAGTCTGCGGCCAGATCATCCCTTGGAACTTCCCGCTTCTGATGGCGGCTTGGAAACTCGCGCCCGCGCTCGCGTGCGGCAACACCTGTGTGCTCAAGCCCGCGGAAACCACCCCGCTGACGGCGCTGCGCCTTGCCGAGATCCTGCAGGAAGTGGAACTGCCACCGGGCGTGGTCAACATCGTGACGGGGGACGGGCGAACGGGCGCCGCACTGGTCAATCACCCCGGCGTGCACAAGATCGCCTTCACCGGGTCGACGGAGGTCGGCAAGAAGATCGCCGGTGCCGTCGCCGGAACGGACAAGCGGCTCACGCTCGAACTCGGCGGCAAGAGCCCCAACATCATCTTCGAAGATGCCAGCATCGATCAGGCCGTGGAATGCATCATCAGCGGCATCTACTTCAACCAGGGCCACGTCTGCTGCGCCGGATCGAGGCTGTTCGTGCAGGAGAGCATCCTCGATGAGGTTACAACGAAGCTGCGGATGAGGCTGGCGTCGCTGCGGGTCGGCGATCCGCTCGACAAGAACACGGACCTCGGCGCGATCAACAGCAGGCCCCAACTCGAGAAGATCGAGCACTACCTTCGGATCGGCAGAGAAGAGGGGGCCACGCTGCACGCCGCCAACGCGTCGCCTCTTCCCGCCAAGGGGTACTGGTGCCGCCCGGCTTTCTTCACCGGCGTACAACCCAGCCACACCGTCGCCCGGGAGGAAATCTTCGGACCGGTCCTGGCGGTGCTCAGTTTCCGGACACCCGAAGAGGCCATCACCCGCGCCAACAACACACCCTACGGCTTGGCAGCCGGCGTCTGGACGGACAAGGGCAGCAAGATCTTTGACATCGCGCGGCAGCTCAAGGCCGGCGTTGTCTGGCTGAACACCTACAACCGGTTCGATCCTTCTTCCCCGTTCGGAGGATTCAAAGAGAGCGGATTCGGGCGTGAGGGCGGGCGGCAGGGGTTGAAGGCCTATCTCTGCACGTGAATCATGGTGGCGGTGCTGCGCAATCGGACAGGCCCGACGACGCTGGCACCCTTGGGAGGATTGACCCGTGCGAGCTCAATATGGCATGGCAGTGTTCCTGTTCGCATCGATACTGGGCGCAGGCTCATCGACACGTTGCGCACGGCCTGAGCAGATCGAAGAGCCGCCCGTCGCGGCGTTGCCCATGTGCGCGGAATCCGAACCGGGAGAGAGACTTGCCTTCTTCGGTCGGGTGCGAGATGAACGAGGGCGGCCCCTGGCCAAGGCGGCGGTCCTCGCCTACAGCACCGGTGTCGATGGGCTGTACGTTCCCAAGGGGAGCGACGATCCCATTCCTCGCATCTGCGCAGTTGCCGTGACAAATGCAGAGGGTTGGTACCACTTCTCCACCATCAAGCCCGCACCTTACCCCGGAGGAACGGATCCGGCCCACATCCACCTTCACGTTGATGCCGCACTTCATCAACACACGTACGTCACCTTCTGGTTCGAGGGTGACCCCCTCATCACGCCGCGCCTGAGGTCCCGGATGGACAAGGAAACAGTGATTGTGCGACCCGCCCCGGATGCTCAAGGCGTACCGTGTTTCCGCCATGACATCACCTTGCGACCGAGTTGATTCCCGCGGACGAGCGAGGTGTGCCCCGGCAACGGCGGACCGCCCTTTCGTTGGCGAGTCCTTCTCAACGCCGCCCGTGGGTTAAACGCCGCAGGTCAGCACGCGAGGCAAACAGCCTACCATCTTCGCCTGCGGTCGTTCCCTCCCTTTGGCCGACCGCTGTCCCGAGCGAAAGGCATTGCACTCCATGACCGCGACCCGAGAAATCCAGTTCCGCGAAGCCCTCCGAGAAGCCATGAGCGAAGAGATGCGCCGCGATGAACGCATCTTCCTCATCGGCGAGGAAGTGGCCCAGTACAACGGTGCGTACAAGGTCTCCCAAGGCATGCTCGACGAGTTCGGCCCCAAGCGCATCATCGACTCTCCGATCTCCGAAAACGGCTTTGCCGGCATGGGCATCGCCGCGGCGATGTACGGCCTCCGGCCCATCGTCGAGTTCATGTCGTGGTCGTTCTCCCTCGTCGCGGCGGACCAGATCCTGAACAACGCCCCCAAGATGCTGTACATGTCCGGCGGCCAGTGGGGTTGCCCCATCGTCTTCCGCGGCAATGACGGCGCCGGCGGGCAGCTCGGCTCCACGCACTCCTGGTGTGTTGAGGGGCTCTACAGCAATGTCCCCGGCGTTAAGATCGTCATCCCCAGCAACCCCTACGACGCCAAGGGACTCCTCAAGACCGCCATCCGCGACGACGATCCCGTGTTCTTCCTCGAGTCCGAGCGCATGCTCGGCGACAAGGGCCATGTACCGGAGGAGGAGTACACCATCCCCTTCGGACAGGCCGAGCTCCGGCGCGGATCCTGGGACCAGCCGGCGGACTGCACACTCGTCTCCTTCGGACGCCCCGTCAACTTCTGCCTTGACGCGGCGGATGAACTTCTAAAGGAAGGCATCACCTGCCATGTTCTCGACATGCGAACCATTCGCCCGCTGGACATGGAATCGGTGGTCCGGAGCCTGAAGCAGACCGGCCGCCTCGTTGTTGTCGATCAATGCTGGCCCTTTGCCAGCGTGGCCAGCGAGGTGATCACCCAGACCTGCGAACGCGCGTTCGACTACCTCGATCATCAGCCGTTGCGGGTCAACAGCGACGACGTCCCCACGCCGTACGCCAAGGCGCTGGAAGCGGCGTATCTGCCCAACAAGGGCAAGATCATTGGAGCTGTGAAGAAGACGATGGGGCTTCTGTGAAGCTCAAATCGCAAAGCCAAAAACGCAAAGGGAGGCGGACGGCATGGCGAGGCTTCGTGATGAGTTCCTGCACCGCATGGAGATGTTCTGCGATCGAGTTGTTGATGTGGTCGACTCGCTCGACGGCCAGCGCCGAAGCAGACGGGTTGTAGATCAACTCATGGGTTCGGGGACATCGGTGGGGGCGAACGTATTCGAGGCCTACGAAGCCATGTCCAAGAAGGAGTTCGTGAAGTGTCTGGCCATATCTGTTCGCGAGCTGAATGAGAGTCGTTTCTGGCTCCGTATGATCAGTTGTCGCAACTGGATCAAGCCAGAATGGCTCCAGACATGGGAAGCCGAGTGCAACGAGCTTCGCAAGGTCATGGGCACCATGATCGCTCGGTCAAAGGGAAGCACCTCCTGATTTGCGTTTTGAGCTTTGCGCTTTGAGGTTTACGAATGCCCATCGAAGTCACAATGCCCCGCCTCTCCGACACCATGGAAGTCGGCACCGTCGTCAAGTGGAACGTCAAAGAGGGCCAGACCGTCAAGACCGGCGACGAGATCGCGGACATAGAAACCGACAAGGCCACGATGCCGCTCCAGTCCTTCGACGATGGCGTCGTCGCCAAGCTGGCCGTTCCGGAGGGCCAGACCGTCAAGGTTGGGCAAGTGATTCTCGTTCTCGCCGGCGCGGGTGAATCGGTCGATTCTGCCAAGTCCACGGCGGGGTCCGCCGCGCCAGCAGCCATGAAGTCCGGTGGTGCAACCCATGCGACCACTTCGGCCGGCGGCTCTTCAACAGCTGTGGTCGATCCGCCTCGGCAGACCAAGCCTTCTGGCAACGGTGCGGCCTCCGTCATTGAACCTCGGGGCCGCGTTTTTGCTTCTCCCTTGGCACGCAAGATCGCCGAAGAGTCCGGTCTCGACCTCGGCTCGATCGCGGGCACCGGCCCATCCGGCCGCATCACGCGGAAGGATGTCGAGGCCGCGATCAGCACGGGCTCTCCGGCGGGCCAAATGCCAACATCGCCCGTCAAGCCAACGCCCAAGGTCACCGGCCTGGCCGCGGCGCACGTCCCGGCCACGCCCGCTGTCATGGTCCCACCCCCGGGCCAGATGCTGACTTCCCGCCGTGTTGCCCTCTCCAACATGCGTCGGACCATCGCGAAGCGGCTCGTCGAGTCCAAGACAACCATCCCCCACTACCAGGTGACAGTCGAGGTTGAGATGGATGCGCTGCTGGCGCTTCGCAAGCAGCTCAACGATCAGCTCGAGTCCCAGGGTGTCAAGCTCAGCGTGAACGACTTCCTCGTCCGCGCCTGCGCCCTGGCGATGCACCAGCACCCGTTCGTCAACTCCCGGTGGGTCGAGACCAACGGTGAGACCGCCATCGATATCGTCGGCGATGTCAACATCGGTGTCGCCATCGCCCTTCCCGAGGACCGCGGCGGCGGTCTCGTCGTCGCCACTCTCCGCAATGCGGATGCGATGGGCCTTCGCCTCATTTCCGCCAACACCAAGTCGCTCGCGGAAAAGGCCAGAACGCGTGGCCTGACCGTGGAGGAAATGTCCGACTCCACCTTCACCATCTCCAACCTGGGCATGTACGGCGTCGACCACTTCACCGCCATCATCAACCCACCCAACGCCGCCATCCTCGCCGTCGGTTCTGCCATTCAGAAGCCGATCGTCAAGAACGGCCAGCTCACCGTCGGCACGCTCATGTCGATGACCATGTCAAGCGACCATCGCATCGTCGATGGCGCGATGGCGGCGCAGTACCTGGCGACCGTCAAGCACATGCTGGAACAACCCGCCATGCTTCTCGTATAGTGGGGTTTCACCTTTCACGTGGGGCACATTCGGCGTCGATTGTCTCTTCGACCTCGACGTCGCTTCGGAGTCCCCATGCAGATTCACTGGCTTGCTTCGTTCCCAAAGTCCGGCAACACATGGGTGCGTTTCCTTCTCTACCGTTATTTCTACGGGGAAATCACGAACTCCGCGGATGTAGGCAAGCGGATCCCCGATATTCACGCCGGCGATCTGGCACGGGCTTCCACGGCAACTCGGACTCAGTTGATCAAGACGCACTGGGGGCTTTCCCCACAAATGCCTCATGTCGATCGGACCGCCGGCGCGATCTACATCGTCCGCCACCCTCGCGATGTCTTGCTCTCGATGCTCAACTATTACCGCCTGCGCGAGCCGCTCGCCAAGTGGACGGACGAGCACTTCGTCCGCCTGTTCATCCAAAGTGGAGCGGACCCCGGAAGCCTCCGGAATGGCTTCGGCACCTGGGAGGACAACCTACTTTCCTGGCTCTCCCAGCGTCAGTTCCCCCTGCTCCTCGTTCGCTACGAAGACCTGAAAGAAGATGCCGCCAAGGAGCTCCGCCGCATGGTCGCCTTCCTTGGCGAAGAGTTGGACGAGGACCGGATCATGTCGTCTGTCGCGTCCTGCTCGTTCGAGCGAATGCGCTCGCTCGAAGCCCGCGAAAAAGCGTCCAACCTTGATGGCAACGTCTTCATTGGAGGAAAGGCCGAACTGGATCGCGGCCTGATGCACATGAGCAAAGCCCGCTCCGGCCAGACGCTTGCCTCCATCGGCGTCAATCTGGACCGCGAGTTTGATCAGAGATTCGGCAGCGCGGCATGGCTGGTCGGCTATCGCACCGCCTCGTCGCGAATGGCCGGCTGAGATGCGTCCCGACTGGCTCTCATATCGTCATGGCCAGAGGGCTTGACCCGGCGAACCAACAGCTCAGGGCACGCCGCTTCAATCGACCGTCGGGATGTACGCCGCTATCACATCCCGCGCCGCACCGAGGTCGCGTGTATCGATCATTTCCGTGACCGTGTGAATGTACCGTGTACCGACGACGATGCCGATGGCCCGGGCGCCCGCTGCGGCCTGCTGCGCCGCCGCGCCGTCCTGCCCGCCCGCGGCGAGGATCGTCCGCTGGTACGGGATCCGGTGCTTCTTCGCGACCGCCTCAAACTCGTCGACGAGCTTCTTGTCGGAGATGAATGATCCATCCTTGATGTGCAGCCCGAATCCCTTGCCGTGGTGCGTCACGGACTCTTCATCCGGGACCCCGGGCGTGTCGCACGAGAGAGTGACATCGATGCCGATACCGATATCCGGCTGCACCGCGTGACTGGCGGTCTTTGCCCCGCGCAAACCCACTTCCTCCTGGGTTGTAAACGCCACCACAACCTCGCACGCATGCGCTGATCCCGCGGCGTCGAGCTCGCGAATTGACTCAATCCCCAGCCAGCAAGCCACACGGTTGTCGAGGGCCTTGGAAACCACCTTGGTCCCCATCTCGATCGCCGGCTCATCCATCACGATGAAGTCCCCGACCTTTACCGATTTCTTGACCTTGTCCGCCGGCAGCCCGATGTCGATGAAGAACTGCTTCGTCTCCGGAACCTTGGTGCGCTCCTCCGGAGAGGAGATGTGGATCGGCCGCCCACCGGGATTCATAACCCCCTTGAAGTCGCCGTTGTCGGTGCACACCAGAACACGCCGCGAGAACAGGTTGCGTGCGTCGAACCCGCCGGCCGGGTTGCACCAGATCCACCCCTTGCTGTCCACCGCCGAGACGTAGAAGCCGATCTCATCCATGTGGCACAGGAGCATGACGATTGTCGGCTTCTTGCTGCCCTTGACCACCTTCCCCCGAGCACCCCGCGGATGGCGGCGGCAGATGAGTGAACCCATCGCATCCACCCGCACCTCATCAAAGAGGCCCTTCACTTCCTTCTGAATCAGCGCCCGCACCCGCTCCTCGCGGCCTGGAACGCCCGGGGTTTCGCACAAACGCTTCAGCAGATCGGTGTTCACGTCGAGGCTCCTGGGATCTCCGTGGGGGCCAGTGTATCCGCCCCTTCGTGCTCAGGCGTCCGAACGTCACGCTCGATCACCGGGCGGCCTCGGCAAACCGTCGGTAGCACCCTACCGTACCCCATGCGCGTGAGCCCGCTTCGAAAGCTGCAACAACTCGCAGAGGCTTCTTTGGCGTTCTACGGCCCGCCCGAGGCGGGCATCTCTGTCGCCGAGACTTTCGGCGAGCTCGAGTTGGAGTACGCGGCCATCCGCAAGGCATGCATACTCCTCGACCAGCCTCACCGCGCCGTGCTCGAGATCACTGGGCCGGACCGCCTGGACTTTCTGAATCGAATGGTGACCCAGGAGCTCAAGGGGCTGACGCCGCTACATACCCGCAGCACCTTCTGGCTGAATCGCAAGGGCCGCATCGATGCCGACCTGCGCCTCATCGAACTCGGATCCAGGATGCTCGTGGACCTCGACATCCTCGCTTGCCGTCGAACCATCGACGGCCTCAACGCCTTCATCATCACGGAGAATGTCTCCATCGGCGACGTTTCCGAGACGACCCACCGCCTCGCCCTGCACGGCCCCACAGCGGCCGCCCTTCTCCACGAGGTCGCCGAGCCGCTCAACGGACCCCCTGTGTTGAGCCTCTCGCCCGGAGCGGTATCAACAGTGCGCATCCGCGGACACGAGGTTGTCGTCGACCGGGACGACTCCACCGGCGAAGTCGGGCTGGAGTTGACTATGCCCGCCGAGGCCGCCGTCGATGTCTATCAAACTCTCGTCGAGACCGGCCAGGTTCACGATGACTCAAACGGCGATGACCCGGCCACGAGATTCCGTCTGCGACCCTCCGGCTGGCACGCGTACAACATCGCCCGGATCGAGGCGGGCCGCCCGCTCTACAACATCGACTTCGGGCCCGACTCGCTCCCCCACGAAACCGGCATCATCCACGATCGCGTGTCCTTTACCAAGGGGTGCTATCTGGGGCAGGAAGTCGTCGCCCGCATGCAGTCCCGTGGGCACTCGAAGAAACTCCTGATGGGGATCAAGTGCGAGTCCGTGTTGACGCATGGTGAAGAAGGTGTCCCTCTGCCATCCCAACCGGTGACGGCCTCCCGCGTGTGGGATGCCGCCGACCCGGAAGGGGATCCGATCGGCGCTGTGACCAGTTCGACTCTCTCCCCGATGCTCGGGTCGTCACCGATCTGCTTCGCCATGATCAAGCACGACAAAGCCAAGCCGGGCCTCAGCGTGCTCGTCGAAGCCGATGCGCAGCGCATCAAGGGCGCAACGCAGCCGCAACTGACCTTCTGGCGACGAAGCAACTGAGCCGAATCAGCGACCGGCCTGCTTAACCGGCTCGCCTTGACCCTGGTTCAGGATCAGCGGCACCAGGTTGCTGTTAGGCAGGTTGAGCGAACCGACAAGGGCCGCCGCGGCCGTCGCCTCGCGGTCCGCCCCGCGCGCCGCAAGCTCCATCGCCCGCTGCACCTGGCGGTTCTCAAGCCGATTACCAAACCGCTTGGCAGAGTCCGCCACCTTGCCCAGCATCGCCACCCGTTCATCCCCTTCGGTGTTGAACGCGGCGTCGGCGATCGCCACCTGGGCCCGGTTCTGATCAATCCGCGAAAGCACCTCGGCGATATCCAGACGAACAGCTCCGGCACTCTCGGGCAGCGCCGCGATCAGGGCCAGCGCCGCATCACCAACGTTGAACACCGGGCTCGTCGAGAGCGACAGGTCACGCAGCACCGCGAGGCAGCGCGCGGAATACTCCCGTGCCTCTTCGCGGCTGATCGGGCCGCCGGATGCGGACTCAACCAGTTGCGCGGCGGCGGCGGTCATCTGGCTCTCGTCAATGCCGCTTTGCCGGACGGCGACGAGCGGATCCCGCTCGTACTTCCGCCCCAGCTCGATGGCGTCCTGTGCATTCAACACAGAGAGCACGGGCGTCGCCGCCAGCTTGGGCGTCGCGCGAGCCTCGGCGATCAGCGAGTCGGTGCGGACCATCGAGAGATTGGTCACGATCAGGTCGATGCCCGGCGCCTCGGAAATCGGCTCGGCCACATCGCTGAGCTGAGCCCCGACCGGCAGCACGGTGTAACCCGCGCGTTCGATCGTGCGACGCATCGCGGCGCCGAGTTCCTTCTCACCCGCGATGACAACCGCGTACCTCGCCCCGGCATCCCGGATCGCGCTGGCCAGGATCGGAACCACCCGCTCCGCGCCCGCAAAGGTCTGCTGCGGCTGGGCGCGGCCCAAGCTCAAAGCCGCTTCATACTGAACACGGCGGTTCGGGTACCGCAGCGCTTCGATGAGCGGGCGACGGTCCGTCGAAGCCGACCAGAGGCCCGCGCCTCCAGCCGTCTGCTCGATCGCGGCGATCGCCCGACGCGCAAGTTGCGTGTCTCGCGCGTCGATCGCCCTGGCGAGAACGTCCTGGTTGTACCGGGCTCCGGCATTGACGGCGTAGAACATCGCATCGCGCCGGCTCTTGGGGTACGCGGGATTCTCGTACTCCGCGGGGCTCTGAATCTCGCGGCGGAAGTTGGAAGCAAGCCACAGCGAAAGAGCGCGATCGTTCCCCGCCGGGCGGAGCGTCAAGCTCTTCTCCGCCATGCGCATCGCCATCGCCTCGTGGTACACCTCGGTGCGGATGCTCGTCGGCGCCAGCCCGAACCCGGGGTTGAACGACCACAGGATCTGGTTCGCCTCTCCCGGGAAGCTCGTCAGTTCGGGGCGCTGAGCGTAATACCCCTCGCCAAGCTCGCGGAACAGGTCCGATGGATCATTCGAAATCCCCGCCGCGCCGATGCGGCTGATTGCCCGCTCCACCGCGACCCGTACGGGCGCGGACTTTGTCGTGGTCAACACCTCGGACAGGAACGGCAGCGACGTGCGGTAGCCGATCAGCCCGAGGATGTTCGCCACCTGCTCCTGCACGACAGGATCAAGTCCGCTCAGCGCCGTGCACAGCGGGATGATCGACTGCTGTCCGAGGTCGATGAGCAGCCCTTGCGCCTCGGCCTGCAAGTGCGTGTCCGCACGATCGGACAGCGCCTCGAGAAGCTGGGGCAACGCGTACTCGCCCGCGGCGATCAGCCGGCTGCGACCCCAGAACTTCTGCCCCATGTTGCCCTTGAGCAACTGGATGTTCTTCGCGATCTCCTGCGGATCGCGGACTCGCTCCAGCTTGCCGCGATCGAACAACTTGACCAACTCCGCCGCCACCGGCTCGATCTCCGCGATCCGCATCGCACGGAAAATCGCTTCGTTGAACCGCGCTTCCTCGCCCGACTTTTCAACCAGATCGACAAACTGCGTCGGCTTGAGGTTCAGTTCGAGCAGTCGCCGTCCCATCCCCGCCGCGACCTCTCTCGATTCGATGTTGATGTAGTGGATGAAGTCACGCAGGAGCTGCGTGTCCGCCATCATCTTGCGGCGCTCTTCGGCCGACTGCGGCTGACCAGCGCTCTGCGCGGTCGCGGTTGAAACCAGCGCCGGCACGGCAAGACCCACGGCGGACACGAGAACGAACAGGCGGCTCTTGAAGTTTCGCACGATCAACTCCTGCACACTCAGCGGCGACACGGACCCCAAGGACCCGCGGCGGAATACGGACCATACGCCCTACCCGGGCGTTCGGATGCTGTCTGTCTCCCGAACCCTGTCAATCTACAGGGGCGGAACGATAAGTGTCAATCCCGCCCCAGACCATTCGCCCCCCGAGGAATCCCTTTCGCTTATCAGGACCGCCCGGGATCCCGCTTCCCCGGCCCCCCCGGGGCTCCTCCCGGAATCACGCGTCCTAGAACCGAAACTTCGACTGGATAGGCGTTCGAGTCGTCAAGGCCGGACCGCATCGCACCGAAACAAGTGCGGCCGGCGCTTGCGTTGCGCCGGGCGGACTGCTGCAACTTGGCCACCCCTGTGTTTCGTGCGAGGTGAGACGATGCCGATCGAGAAAGACGTCCTGACCACCGGCGAGGTCGCCAAGATCTGCAATGTCGCACCCCGAACGGTGTCCAAGTGGTTCGATTCGGGGTCGCTCCGGGGGTACCGCATCCCCGGCTCAAAGGACCGGCGGATCCCGATGTCCGAGTTGATCAAGTTCATGCGGGCCCACGGCATTCCCATGGACGGCATGACATCCGGCCGGACGCGCGTCCTGATCGTCGACGATGAGACCGAGGTCACCTCAGTCCTGTCCAAGGTCCTCATTGAGCAGACCAACTACGAAGTCAAAGTTTCGGCTTCGGCCTTCGAGGCCGGAATGGAATGCGAACGCTTCAAGCCCCACGTTGTGCTGCTGGACATCCACCTCGGTGATGGCGGGTCCGGCGATGCCCGGAGCGTCGCCAAGGTGGTCCGCGAAAACGATAACCTGCAGATGACACGGATCGTCGCGATGAGCGGCAAGCTCACCGACGGGCAGGCACAGGGCCTCCGAGGCATGGGCTTCGACAGCTTCCTCAAGAAGCCCTTCCAGGTCCGGCAGGTGGTCGAGGCGATCGAGGCGGCGACCAACCTCGTCCACTGATTGCTCAACCAAGCCAGTCCCGCCCGGTATCGTGGGGCATGAGAATTCTGCTCCGCATCGTCGCCATGACGCTGCTTGTGCTGGCCATTGGCTGCCAGAGGGACAGCGCTGGCCCGCTCGACAAAATCGCCGCCAAAGCAGGATCTCCCACCGGACGATCGGACATGGCCGCCGACATCGTTGCCGGCTTCAGGGCCAAGAAGTTCGGAATCGGCAACGCGATCGATGCTGCCCACAAGAGGCTCGAATCCGCCGCGGCCGGTTCTTCGGGTTTATCTCCTGATGCCGCGGCCAGCCGCGCGGCGACAGAGTTTGCCGGCGCCGTACTCGACGCCACGAGGCAGCTTGAAAGCACGCTGCCCACTGGAGGTGAGCACGAGATCTTCTGGATGCAGGTGGGACGCCTTGCGTTCCGAGCAAGCGAAGAGGCCTTCGCCAACCAGCGCGTGTCTGAAGCTCGGTCGCTGGTCTTCGGCGGCGGAAAGCGGTGGCAGAACGAGCCCTATTGGACGCGTTACTCCGACCACGATGGACTGGCCAGTGCGATCCTGGCCGCCGAGGGAGAGCGTTCCGAGGCCATCTCACGGTTGCAGAATCGCCCGAACCTGTCGGGCGTGGCCCTGGAGGTCTTTGAGAAACTCACCGGCCGGTGATTCATACCCGCGAATCGCGGCTGCGACGAACCTGTCGGGTGATGCCCAACGACCCGATCAGCAGCCCACCGACGACCACCGCGACAGGAACAGATGTGATCCGGGGCTCCATCGGTTGCGTGGAAGCCGGACGAACCCGGTGTGTCGCCGGAGTCTCGACAGACCATGACTGGCTGAGAACAGGGGCCGGGGGCCCGACGAGATCCGCCGCCGTGGGGCCGGTCAAGCGGAGCTCTGAATGGCCAAAGGGGCAGGGATGCCCGGTGCATCCGTCGGTGCGCTTCGCAGGGCACTTGGCATCGTCACCAAGTACAGGACTCACTAACAACCCGAGTGCACAGGCACCCGCGGCGATGACTCTCAAGCGATCCATAGGAACTGAGTTCCTCTCTCTTTCGCTTCCGCCGACCCCGCCCTCTCACATTCGGGCGTTCCCTCCGGGCTCGGCACCCTTCTCTTTCAGTCAAAAAGGGTACACACCTCAGGCCAGGTTTCAAGACTTGCGCGTCAGAAAGGCGCAAAGACTGTGCGGATATTGGGTTACAGGTAGGTAGGAGTTTCCCGGAGAACCATGGACGGTCCACCCCGGTCAAAGCTCTGGGGCAAAGCCGCGGCGGAGCGTGTTCTCGCAGGACGCTCTCGGCTCGACAAACTGGAGCAAGTAGTCCCCACCCCCGGCTTTGGAGCCGACGCCGGACATCCCAAATCCACCGAACGGCTGGCGACCGACCAAGGCCCCGGTGATTCCTCGGTTGATGTACAGGTTGCCGACGCGGAACTCGCGCTTGGCTTGTTCAAGGTGCGAGGGCATTCGGCTGAAGACGCCCCCCGTGAGCTTGTAGTCCGGGGCATTGGCGATGGCCAGCGCTTCGTCGAAGGTCGACGCATGCATCACCGCCACAACCGGACCGAAGATCTCCTCGCGGGCAATGGTGTGCTCAGGCCGGACCTTTGAGAAGATCGTCGGGGGTACGTAGGAACGGGACAGGCCGGAAGGCAGCGGCATCTGCAACTCGAGCTTGCACCCTTCTGACTTGGCCTTCTCGATCATGGACAGTATCTTGGCCTGCGCCTCCGAGTCGATGACGGGACCGATGTCCGTGCCCGGCTGGAGCGGGTCGCCGATGGTCAACGACCGGGTTGCTTCCACGAATCGTCGCAAGAAGTTGGTGATCGCCGGGCCGTTCTCGCCCTCCGGATCGACCACGATCACGCGGGAACACGCCGAGCACTTCTGTCCCTGAAAGCCAAACGCCGACTGCCGCACGCCCAGCACGGCTTCATCAAGGTCGGCGGACGTATCGATGATGATCGCGTTCTTGCCCCCCATCTCGGCGATGACCTTCTTGATGTGGGAAGGTATGGCCGGCTTGGGCGTGGAAAACGGAGAGACAGGCGCCGCGGCGTGAAGGATGTCGAGGCCGACATCTCGCGAACCAGTGAAAGCCACAAGAGCGATGTGGGGGTCGCGGACGAGGGCGGCGGCCGTGGTTTCGCCGGGGCCGGGGCAGAAGTGGACGACGTCCTCGGGTTTCAGGGAAGATCGGTTCTCACGCGGCCGGCTTGCCAGGACCTCTCCAATGGACTCGATCAGGATGTCATGCAGGATTCGAGCGATGCCCGGCGTCTGCTCGGCGGGCTTCATCACGACCGTGTTACCGGTGACGAGCGCGGCGGTGGTCATGCCGCAGAGAATCGCCAGCGGGAAGTTCCACGGGGCGATGACGACTGCGACGCCGCGCGGCTGATACCACGCTTCGTCCAGTTCGCCGATGAACTTGCCCAGCCGATGCCTGGAGAACATCGGCATCGCGAGACGGGCGTAATACTCGCAGAAGTCGATCGCCTCGCACACATCGGCATCCGCCTCGCGCCATGTCTTGCCGGATTCGCGGATCATGACGCCGGCCAGAGCGTCCCGCTGCGCCCGCATCCGGGCCGCGGCGGCCAGGAGCGCTCTGGCACGAACATCGGCCTCGGTGTCGCGCCAAAGCGGAAACGCCGCGTGGGCCCGGGCGACCATGTCCGCCGCGTGTTCTGGCGTGCGGTCGTTCGCAACCTTCGGGACCGTCGCCTTGGCAATGGCTGACGCGAACGTCTCGCGCACCGAAGCTCTCGAGAAGTCGCGACACGGCTCGGTGAAAAACGCGCGGCCGTTCCCGAGGCCGTCGATGGCGGGAGAAAGCTGGTGTCGCTCGGGGCCGACTTCAGCGAGGTCGGCCTTTGGAGCCGGCCCGGACGGCGCGGCGAGGAGCACCTCGGGCGTGGCATTGTCCATGAACCCAGCCTTCAGCCACGACTCGTTCGACGTGTTCTCCAGCAGGCGCCGGACGAGATAGGCCATGCCGGGGATCATGTCGCCCACGGGCACGTACTCCCGAATGCGCAGGCCCAGTTCCGCCGCGGCGTGCTTCAGCGGATCGGCCATGCCGTGCAGCATCTGGAGTTCGATGGCGTTTCGCGGGAGGCCGCGGGTATCGAGCGCCGCCAGCGCGGCGGCGATGGAACGGGCGTTGTGCGAGCCGAGCGCGAGCTTGACCCCCCCACCGTTGCCCGATCGGGGGCAGGCGTCGAGGAAGACCTGTGCCATGCGCTCGAAGTTCAGGTCGGTCTGCCACTTGGTGCCCCACACCGGGCAGGGCCAGCCGTTCATTTCGCCCTTGATGGTCTCATAGTCCCAGTACGCGCCCTTCACGAGGCGGACGCTGACGATGCGGTTGGCGGACTTGGCCCAGTCGCACACGCGCCGGGCGTCGTCGAGACCGGACTTGAGGTAGGCCTGCATGGCCAAACCCGCGTCGAAGTTGATCCGTGTGCAGCACCGCTGGAACAGCTCGATCGTGAGGTCCTTGAGCGAGAACTGCTCCATGTCGAAGTTGACAAAGACGCCCTTGTCGCGCGCGGTCTCGAGAATGGGTTCGAGGCGACGCATCAAGTCGCGGATGGAGCCCTCCGAATCGATCGGGTCGCACCGCGCCGAGAGCGAACTGATCTTGATCGAAACGTTCACGCGAGGGATGGGTCCGAGATGATCGGACTCCAGTCGCGGCTCCGACTTCCACGACGACACCTGCTCGGGGAGGTTCGTGATGAGGTCGAGGTACTTTCGCTGGTACTCGTCCGCCTCCGGATCGGAAACACACGCCTCACCGAGAAGGTCGACCGAGAACGCGATCCCGTTGTTCCAAAGATCCTTGAGTCCGGGAAGCGCCGAGGCGGCGTCGTGCCCGGCGATGAACTTGGACGCCATGCCCTCGATCTGGCTGGAAACGACCTTCGAGGCCATGCCCTTGGCCAGGGCGCCAGCCTTGAGCGCGGTGGCGATGACGGGTGGCACGGACACGCCGGGCTGGCTGAGGTAATCCGTGAGGTGGGCGTAGATCTGGTCGCCGCCCTTCAGCATCGGGAAAGCATCCACGAAGCGGAACATCTGGACCTTGAAGCCAGGATCCTTCATGGACCATTCCATCAGCCAATCGGAGTAGAACTTCGCCGAGAGCATGCCGGTCTTGTGGCCCCGGGCACGCTGAAGAAGGTCCTTGCCAATTTCAAGGATGCGGGCCTCGGTCGCGACATCCGTCGAACCCGCCGTCATGGCCTGGACCACGACAGGTGCGGGTGTGACGGGAGGAACGGACTTGCGTGACGGCTTCCGCGGGAATAACGGCATGTGGTGGCTCGGGGAGAGGCGGAGGGACGCGAAAGTATACGAGTGAGTCCGGACCCGCTGACGGCCCGAGAACCGCTCACGGACCACCCGGTGGCCGGGCCGTTCCTACGCTAACTCCCTTGAACGGGCGTCACGGCACAGTGGTGATCATCGGGAACTTTGACGGTGTGCACATCGGGCACGCCGAACTGGTTCGCCGTGCGCGAACGGCGGGTGGTGGCGGGGCGTCGCGCGTGGTCGCCATGACGTTCGACCCGCACCCGCTGGCGCGGATCCAGCCGTCGGCGGCGCCCGCTCGCCTGACCACGTTCGAACGTCGCGCGGCGCTTCTGTCCGAGTGCGGCGTCGACGAGGTGATTCGACTGCAGCCGTCGGCGGCGCTGCTCGCCCTCACGCCGGAGGAGTTCATCGAGCACGTCGTTCGTGATGTGCATCCGGTGGCGATCGTCGAAGGCCAGGACTTCCGCTTCGGCAAGGGCCGAGCAGGAGACGTCGAGACACTCAGGCAGCTCGGGACTCGTCACGGGTTCTCCGTGCACATTGTCCCGCCCGTCGAAGCCGTGATGACGGACGGGATGGTGGCTCCTGCCTCGAGCACACTCGCACGATGGCTCCTTTCGCATGGCCGCGTGAAGGATGCAGCGGCGGTGCTTGGACGCGAGTACGAGCTGGATGGCATCGTGGTAAAGGGAGATCAGCGCGGGCGGCAACTCGGATATCCCACGGCCAACCTCGGCACGGAGTGCCTGCTCCCCGCGGACGGCGTGTACGCGGGGTGGGCTGTTCTGCCAGATGGCCGCGAAGTTCCTGCCGCCATCAGCGTTGGGACCAAGCCGATGTTCGGAGGGGTCAGCCGCCTGCTCGAAGCGCATCTGCTTGGAAAGCCGGACGTGTCGCGTTGGTCGGAGTATGGGTGGCCGATTCGCGTGCGGGTGTCGAGATGGCTTCGTGACCAGATGATGTTTGAATCCGTTGAATCTCTGATCCGTCAAATTGAAGCCGATTGCCGGCGCGCCATGCCGGAGGGAGCCGTGACCGCGTGAGCACCGATTCCCACACCTGGACGTCGAACACGGATCTCGCTGCGGTCGCGACGTGGCTTCGCCTCTGCCGCCGGGTGGTCGTGCTGACGCATGTCAAGCCGGACGGGGACGCGGTCGGGTCCTCGGTCGCCGCGACGCGGGCGATCAACTTGGCGCTTGGCGGCGTCCCGGGGCGTGAGGTGGCGGTGCCGTGGTACTGGGGGCCATTGCCCGACTGGATGAAAGACGTGATCGGCCCGACCGCGTACCGGTTCATCGATGAGCAGAACCGGGCTGAACACGACAACCGCGAAGACCCGGACGGGGTGCTGATCGTGGACACCGGGAGCTGGACGCAGCTTCACGAAGTCCGGGAGTGGCTGCTCCGGCGAACGGACATCGCGGCCGTGGTCGATCACCACCGACAAGGCGATCCGGATGTGGCCGCCAGGCGCGTCATACATGGAAACGCCGCGGCGGTGTGCGAGCCTGTGGCGGAGCTGTGCCGATTGCTGCTGAACGTAAAGAGCCTTCGGGAGCTTCCGCTGGAAGTGGCCGAACCGCTGTACCTGGGTTTGGCGACGGACACAGGGTGGTTCCGGCACTCCAACGTCACCCCCGGCGTGCTGCGAACCGCGGCGGACTTGCTGGAAGCCGGCGTACACCACTCGCGGCTTTACCAGATTGTTGAGCAACGGGACCGGGTTTCGCGCCTGAAGCTGATGGCGCGGGCGCTGTCATCCATGGAGTTGCACGACAGGGATCGGGTGGCGGTGCTGACGTTGACGTTGAAGGACTTTCACGATTGCCACGCCGCGAGCACCGACTCCGCGGGTTTCTCCGAGCTGGCGCTGACGGCGGAGAAGGTGCAGGTGTGCGTGCTGATCACGGAGGCATTTGTGCATGAGGGGGATGGCAGCATTACCAAGGTCAGCATGCGGAGCAAGGAAGGACCGGACGCGGTGGATGTAAACGCCGCAGCCAAGGCCTTGGGAGGGGGCGGGCACATCCGCGCGGCGGGCGCGAAGGTGTCCGCAAGCGTCGCGGAGACGAAGAAGCGGGTCTTGGCATCGCTCGGCGTGAAGTCGTGAGTGGGACTCGGGCATGAAGCAGCAGCACGGCAGGACCGGTGAGAGGCGGAAGCCGCAGGGCAAACCCGCGCTGCGCATTTTCACGACGACGCTGTGGGAGTACCCGAGCCAGCACTACGGCGAAGGGATGCAGGGGGACAAGGACTACGCGGGGGCCACGCCGAGCTGGGTCATCTGGCAGTTGCTCCAGCGGTACACGCGGGAGAACGACCTGGTCGTTGATCCAATGTGCGGAAGCGGGACGACCATCGATGTCGCGCGAGACTTGAAGCGTCGTGCTCTCGGGTACGACCTGTCCCCGAGCCGGCCGGACATATTCCGGGCCGATGCGCGGAAACTGCCGCTCGAGGACGCGAAGGCCGACTTCGTATTCATCGACCCGCCCTACTCGACGCACCTTGACTACTCCGATGATCCACGCGACATCGGGAAGCTCGACGCCGCCGGGGAGGACGGCGGGAAGTCGTATTACGAGGCGATGGAAAGGGTCATTGCCGAGTGCTGGCGCGTGCTCAAGGATCGCCGGTACATGGGCCTGTATGTCAGCGACTCATGGCGGAAACGAAAGGGAGGAGAGCCGGGCAGCGGCGCGGGAACCTTCATGCCCATCGGGTTCGAACTGTTCTCCATCATGCGCCAGCGGTTCCGTCCGATCGACATTATCGCGGTGGTTCGCCACAACCAGAAACTCTCCCGAGGCAACTGGCACAAGGCGGCGGAGGAGGGGAACTTCTTCCTTCGTGGGTTCAACTACCTGTTCATCATGAAGAAGGAAGGCGCGAAGTAGCCGGGCGAACGCTCTCAATCCAGCCGCCGCCGAGCACGCGGTCATCCTCGCCGTACACAACCAAAGCCTGCCCCGGCGCGACTGCCATCTGTGGATCGTCAAACGTGACCCCGAAACGGCCGGCGCGGCCGGAGTGCGTCGGTGCCGACGAATCCGGCAGCACAACAGTCTTCGCACGCACAGGAAGGGAGTTGTACCGGTACATCACCCGGCACTCCGCCCCATCCGGCACTTCATCAAGAAGCCAGTTGGCCTCCGCCACGATGCACCCATGCGAGAGCAGGTCTTCGCGAGTTCCCACTCGAACGGTATTGGACCCGGCGTCGCGGCTCGTGATGTACACGCGGCGGCCGAGAGACAGGGGCACGCCTCGGCGCTGACCGATGGTGAACCGGTGCTGGCCCGCGTGAACGCCGATCGATGCACCGGTGCTGTCAATGATGCTCCCCGCGGCGGCAAGTTCCGGACGGCGGCGCTCGAGAAATCCCGCGTAGTCGTTGTCGGGGATGAAGCAGATTTCCTGGGAGTCCGGCTTGTCGAAAACGGGAAGATTGAACTCCTTCGCCATGAGGCGCACGTCCGCCTTCCGCATCCAACCGATCGGAAGCACCATGTGCGAGAGCCGCTCCCTCGGCACACCAAAGAGCACGTACGACTGATCCTTATCGTGATCGAGACCCCGGTAGAGCCGGCCGTTGTCGATACGGGCGTAATGGCCGCTGGCAACGAACTCGCACCCAAGCTGCTGGGCGTACTCGTGCAGCTTGCCGAACTTCAGCCAGTCGTTGCACCGCACGCACGGGTTTGGCGTTCGACCCGCGGCGTACTCCTCAACGAAGTAGTCCATGATGCGGCCGAAGTCCTTCTTGAAGTTGCACACGTAGAACGGGATGCCGAGCTGCGCGGCAACCTGGCGGGCGTCTGCCGCATCGTTGATCGAGCAGCACCCCTGCTTCCCGATCCGAGCGGGCTTGCATTGCGACGCTGGCAAAGGCGTTTCCAGCGTTTCACCGGGCGAGCCGAGCCGCATGAAGCATCCGACCACGTCATAACCATCGCGCAGCAAGAGCGCGGCGGCGACGGATGAATCCACCCCGCCCGACATCGCAAGCAGAACTTTCCGGCGACCCGGCATGAGACATTGTACGAGTCGGTGAGCACGAGCGCGCCCGCGGGATCATGGTTCCGATTCGAGCCCGTACGGATTCGCACCCTCGCGCGGCCGATCCACACGCGAAGTCTCGTACCGGGTCTGGGACCTGGCATCGGCCGTGAGGGAGGGCGGGGGAGCCGCGTCCTGGAGGGCGATCGCTACGGCCGTGCGGTCTGCCATTTCTTTCTCGCGGCGTGCTCTGGCCGTCATGGCTCTCTGTTCGGTCTCGTCGGCGGTGACGTGATTGGCGACCGCCCATCGAGCAACATCCGCCAAGCAGATCAGCAACCACGCAAAGTAGATGAGAGCCATCGCGCCGATGATGGAGAGCGCCCCCGCGAACCACGAGAGCAATCCGGTCAACAACCCGGGAACCATTCGTGCAAGTACCGCCCCGAGTGAAGCCAGGACCGTGGCGCCCATGATCCACGAGGTGAGGCGAAATCGATCGGCCATGTGGTCATCGCCCGCCCAATCGCCGAGCGCGGCGAGTTGAAGGCCCAGGGTGGCCAGCGAGACGACCGCCATGATCACAAAGCAGTTGGCCCCGAACTGGGCGGTGCTTTCGAGGGTGCTGCCGAATGGCGCCCGGAGCGCGATCATCCACGCGACGGCGAACCCCACCCATGCGAGACTGGCGCCACGGTTGATCCAGCGCAAGTACGGGCCATCAAGGAGCTCATCCCGGAGCGTGTTCTCGCCGAAGGCTCGCGGGGCCGTGACGATGTACACCGCGACGGTCCAGATGACTCCAAGAACCCCGGCGGCAACAGCGGCGTCCAGTCGGTTTCTTTCCCGCGCAAGGTTCACCGCGATGACGAGCCCGAGGCCGGAGCCCACCAGCAGCCAGGCGCCGATGGCCAGCGTCTTGAGGTAGTACAACGGCGCCTGCGTCAAGTTGTCGGAAAGGCGGCGGAAGCCAGTGCGCCCACCGCCGCGGATCGGGTGTCCGCATTCCGGGCACCGACCCGAATACGGAAGCCCTCGAAGGTTGTAGCGGCACTTGCCGCACAATCGATCGGAGCTGATCACCTCCGCCGGCGAAGGGGCGGGCCGGGCGGTTTGCACGGCCGTGCCGCACTCCGGGCATCTGTCGGCCGTTGTAAGGCCTTTGAGGCTGTACCCGCACGACCGGCAGGTACGGTCGGCGTCGACGTACTCCGGACGCGGCGTTCGGGGTCGCTGAAGCTCTCGCGGGTCAATCGGGGACATGAAGGTGGCCCTGACGCGGAGAGTTGTACCCGCCCGAGCGGACGGGGTTGCAAGTTCAGGGAGTTGACATCACGCGGGAAATCCGGTGAAGGCGGCTGCGCAATCCCGCGATGAGGGTGGCGTAGGCGCCGCACCATACGATCAGGCCGACAATCGCGGCGATGGAACTCGCCACGATGATGAGCCGCTGGGGCGATTGTGGGAGCCCAAGGCTTGTTACGAGCGTGAGCTCCACCACGACCGCGCAGAAGAAGAACGCCCCGAGAACCGTGAATCGAAGGAGCGTCGCCGCTCGAGTGGCCAGGGATGTGCTGGGGAGGCGGAGAGCGAGGGACCGCAGGTACTTGAGCGCCACGACAGTCTTGGCTGTCCAGGCCGCGAGCGCCAGGAGCATGGTGATGCCAAACGTCTGCCGCAACAGGTCGAAAGAAGGCGGCGCATCGGATCGCAACTCCGCGCGCCAACCGCTCAGGGTGGGGAACATCACCGAAGCGATGATCGCCGTCGCGACGGACACGGGCAGAACAATGCGGAGCCATCGCCTCCATCGGCTGGTCGGCTCAACGAGCGACCCGGCGGGGTCTGGGGCGGAGAGGAGCCACCACCCCGCCAAGCCGAGAAGACTGGCGAACAGGGCGTCCAGGCCGACCAGCAGGCCGGGCCACCGCTCTGGATCGAGGAGCGAATCAGGGAGCAGGAGCTGGCAACCGAGCCACAACCCAAAGAGCAGCATGCCGACCAGCACAACCGTCGAGCCGAGCACCAGCCGGCGAATGAAAGCGTGCGATGATTGACCCAGCAGTTCGCCATCGACAGAGCGGGCAACCTCCAGGCCACACGTCCGGCACCTGTCCGCCGTAGTGGACCCCTTCAGACTCTTGCCGCAGCCGAGGCAGGCGATATCCGCAATCACGGTCCCACTGATGACGGCGGGGGCACCAAGCTCCAGACCGCATTCCGCGCACGCGTTCCCGGTCGGGAAAGCATCCAGCCGACTCCTGCAACGGGGGCAGGATGGGGCAGTCGACGTAGTGGATTCGAACGTAACCTGCGGCACGGGGAAGTCTATCGGCCTGCCGCCCTCGCCAAGTTGCGGTTCTCGGCCTTCTGGAGGGCCTTAACGGCATTCTGGAACAGTTGGAGGCCTATTGGCGTGCTACTCCGAACAGCGGGCGAAACGCGGGTCCAATAAGGGTGCCGCGTCCAGTCCAAGAACCGCTCCGGATGGGGCATCAGCCCGAGGACCAGCCCCGAAGCGTCGCAAATACCCGCGACCGCCCCCTGCGAACCGTTGTAGTTCTCGCGGTAACGCAGGACCACTTGTCCGGACTCGAGAAGACCTGAAAGCGTCGCCTCATCGGTGACCAGCCGTCCCTCGCCGTGCGCGACTGGGAGCAGGGAGTTCTCCGGTGGAAGTCCGGTGCCCGTGCCAGCCGTCCAGATGCATCGACTGGAGTCAATGAACTCTACCGGTACCCACCGATCCTCGAACCTTGCCGAGATGTTGTCGGTGAGGGCGACCGTCTGCCGCGGCGGACGATCCTCGGGCCATGGCTGCCCGAGCGCCGGTCCCGGAAGCAGGCCCAGTTGAACGAGCACCTGGAAGCCGTTGCAGACCCCGATGATCGGACACCCCCGCTGAATGTGATCCCGAAGCGCGGGGTACAGCCGTTCGCGGGCACGCACCGCGAAAATACGTCCGGACGCCACATCGTCGCCGTAGCTGAACCCGCCGGGGAAACCGATGAGGTCGAACTCCCCGATCCGGCGCGGTTCACGCACGAGCTGATGCAGGTGGAGCGTCTCCGCCGATGCGCCGGCCATGCGAAAGGCCCGGACGAGTTCGGCGTCGCAGTTCGTGCCGGCGGTTCGGATGACCAAGGCGCGGGGCATGGGCAAGCGTAGCCGTCCGGGCCGCCGAGATATGCTCTGGGCATCGGTGGCCGTGGCCACCGGCATTCAGGAGTCCGCCATGCCCAGTGTGTACCCGTTCGCGGCCGTGCAGTTCAAGGGGGGATCGGGCGATGTCAATTCGCTGGTCGCTCCGCCTTATGACGTGCTGGACGCCGCGGGCAAGAAGCGACTGGTCGACCGCGATCCGCACAACATCGTCGCCATCGACCTCCCGCACACGCCGGCGAAGGAACTGGGCCCCCCCAGCGCCTACGAGGGCGCTGCGGCGACGTACCGGAACTGGCTGCAAAGTGGTGTCCTCAAGCGTCAGCCTGAGCCTGCGATGTTTGCGTACCGGCAGACCTTCCGCGGCGCCGATGGAACGACAATCCAGCGCTCCGGCATGGCGGTGACGGTGGACGCCGTGCCGTTCGGACCCCGGGCCGGCGGTGGCATCCTTCCTCACGAAGAGACTTTTTCGGGTCCGAAAGAGGACCGTTTCGCGCTCATGAAGGCGACAAGATGCCAGTTGTCCCCGGTCTTTGGCCTGTTCGCGGATGAATCGGGTGCTGGCACACGGGTGGTGAAGGGTTCGATGGCCGGCACGCCCGCGATGACGGCCCGGACCGACGATGGAACGCTGCACGAGGTGTGGACCATCACCGAAGCGTCCGCCATTCGGGCGTATCAAGATGCACTTGCCGGGCAAGACATTTTCATCGCCGACGGCCACCACCGGTACACGACCGGCCTGAACTACATCAAGCATCTTGAATCGCAGGGCGCCGTGCCCGCGGCGGCACGACGGTCGATGATGGTCCTTGTCGGCATGTCCGATCCCGGACTGGTGATCTGGCCGACGCACCGCGTCCTCGGCGGGATGTCCGGGTACAGCATGGAATCGTTCGCCGCGGCGGCTTCGGGGTTGCTGTCCATCGAGCCCGCGGGCACGGACCTGCGGGGTCTGGAAGGACGGATGGCGGAAAAGGCACGCTCGGCCCGTCACGTGCTCGGCTTGTACGACTTTTCCACACAACGGTGCTTCGTGGCCACGCTCACGCAGGCGGACCCATTGAAGGAGCGATTCGCCGCCAAGCCTCGGGAGTGGCGAGAACTCGACGTGGCCCTCATTCAGTACATCATCGTGGAACAGATCTGCCAACCGAAGCTCAACGGCGGTCAGCCGGTGAAGTGGGCCTTCCCGCACACGATCCGAGAGGTTCTCGATATCGGGTCCGGTGCCGAAACGGGCGCCGGCGGCGGAGCGGGCTTTGCCCAACTGGCCGTGGTCGTCCGGCCAACGCCGCTGGAGGCGGTCCGGGCGGTCAGCCGGGCGAACGAACTGATGCCCCAGAAGTCCACGTTCTTCTATCCGAAGCTCGCCACCGGGCTTTGGCTCAACCCGCTGGAGTGACCGGCGGAGTCTCGAGTTTCTTCAGCCACGCTTCCAGCTCCTTCGCCGATACCTCGCCCACGAGCCGGGCCTGCTCCTGCCCCTTCCGAACGGCAAGAACGGTCGGATACTCGGTAATGGCGAAGCGATCGAGCACCGCCGCCGCCTCGACGTTGGCCGAGTCCGCCTTGGTGGCGTCGAACAGATAGGGTTGAACGGCCGATTCCATGAGCCTCGCGACACGCCGGCTGGACATCGCCCCTCGCAGGAACGACTCGCACGGCTCCGACGGCCGAACTACAAACACGATGACGACGGCGCGCCCAGCTTGATCTGCCTGTGTGATCGCATCAGCCAGCAGCACCTTCTTCGGGAAGTACGCCGGGATCGAGGGCGATGAGCAGCTGTACGTGAGCATCGCCACCGTCGCGATGAGGATCACCGCGAGAACGGCGAACAGGAAGTTCACCTTGGACTCCATGCCCCAATCTAAGGCTCATCCGGGCGGAGCAATGGCTCGAACAGATCCGAAAGCGAGATCAACCCGACGGGCCTCCCGGCATCTTCGACGACCCCGCAGGGCACCGGTGACGCCTGGAGAACGGCCGCCGCGTCTGCCAGCGTCATGCGAGCCGGGATCCTCTGCGGCTCGACGGCGAGGCGGGCCACGGGAACTTCCGGGCGTGCAAACAGCTCCCGGGCGTTGAGGATCCCCGTCACCCGGACCCGTCCCGTCGAGTCGCGATCGGTCACCGGCAGGAACGGCTGGGGCGATCGCGAAAGCAGCGACACCACCGTGGAGCGGGACCACGAGGCCCGGATCGTGAACACGCGGTTCCAGGGCAGCATCTCCTCTGTGACGCGGGTACGGCCGAACTCGACAGCGCGGTCGAGCAGTTTCGCCTGCGACTCCGACAATGGCGCCGCCGCCTCGCGATCGCCCGCGGAGTCCTTCAACAAGGTCAGGACCCTCTCGCGGCCGGTGCTGACCAGGGCGGATTCCGGCGATATCCGGAGGGCCTTCATGCTGATCCGCATGATGAACAGCACCAGCGGGAGAAGGCCGCAAATCGTGAGTGCCACGCGCAGAAACGAAAGGAAACCCGCGAAACGATACGTGAGACGGTCGGTCTCGACACGGAACACTTCTTTGGGGATCGATTCGACGCAGACGAACATGATGGGCGTCAAGATGGCCGCGTTGATCAGGATGATGACGCCCTCCGAGTACCCCTTCGCGGCCAGGAGGCTCGTCATGCCCATGGCCGCCATATCGCCGAATATGACGTTCGCGATGATGTTGGCGGAGAGCAGTCGCGGCAGCTGCGTCACTTCCCCCTTGAGCAAACGGGCGGCATGCTGGCTCGGCCCCCGTGCGGCGCGAACCTCCAGCTTGACCCGATTCAGGCGGTAGACGCCCGTCTCAAGCCCGCTCAGCAGAGCGGAACCGCACAAGCCCGCCGCGACAACAATCCACCAAATGGTCGTTTCAAGTGGAGACACCGATCCCCCTTGATCCGCCCGCGGCGGCGTCTGGCTGTTCCTTCAATGTCAGGGCCACGGTGGAAATGCCGCGACCTTGAACGCTTTCCACTTTCAACTCAACATTCCCGATACGAACCGAGTCCCCCACCACTGGCACGCGCCCGAGCCGCTGGATGAGCAGGCCCGCGACGGTGCTGACTTGCCCTCCTCGGTCACGGCTCAGGCCGAGAAGGGAGGCCAGTTCACGCGCGGGAAGTCGACCGGGTATGACCCATGTGTGCTCCGACCGACGCTCGATGGCGTGCGACGTCCCCCACGCGGCCCGGTCAAACCCTGAGGCCCCGGTGGCCAGTTCCCGCGCGATTTCCTGGATCGAGACCATTCCCACGACGGTGCCGTACTCGTCCACGCAGATGGCCCGCTCCACCTTTCTGGCTCGAAGCAGATCGATGAGCTGGTCGAGCCTCGCCCTCTCGGGCACGACCGTGATCGGCGCAAGCTCGTTCTCCGACACTTGAGCAGGACCCTTTCCTTCCCCGGCCGCTTCAGCCGCCGCGAGGTATCTCCACGCGTCCAGCCATCCGACGGGGTGTCCTTCGAGCGACCCGCGGAACACGGGAACATGAAGGGAGGGCGTGCGTTTCACGGCACGGAGCACGTCCGCTGGTGTTGAACGCTCCGTGACCCACGGCATGGCCACCCGGGGCACCATGACATCCCGCACCCGCGTACTCCCGAGCCGGATCACATCCGCCAGGAGCTTCTGCTCATCACGCTCGATGTCGCCCGTTGACGCGGACAGTTCGAGCAGGGCGCCGAGTTCCTCCACCGTGACAGGTGGCGATGCCGCGGCGGTTTGCAACCGGCCCCCAGTACCACCGCTCGATGAGGCGCCGGCCCGGAGGAGCCGGATCAGCGGCGCGACGAGAAACCCCTCGAAGAAACGCGTGACCGGGCCCGTAATTCGGATTGCGCCATCGAGCGGAATCGCCAGCAAGGAGGCCAGTCGGACCGGACTGGCCGAGGCCAGAAGCTTCGGGAGCAGATCCGCCGCCAGGACCATCATCAGCAGCAACCCGACGTTGGCGCCGACGGACAGGGCCTTACTCTCGATTCTCCGCTCCAGCATGGTCACGACAACGTAGAAGACCACGCTCGCCGCGTTCGTGATCAGAAGGACGGAGAGCACCAGCTTTCTGGGATTCCGAAGAACTCGCTGCGCCGCCGCACCGGCCGTCGGGCTTTGCCGGCGTATCCGGATCCGGTCGGTGCGGGTCAGGCTGAAGAACGCCGCTTCGCTCGCCGAGCAGAAGGCCACGATGAGCAACGTGACAGGCACCAACACCAAGAGAAGGACGAGCGTGGGGTCCATGGTGATTCGCGGGATCCTACCGAGTTCAGCGTGACGCCCCTGGGTCGAGTTGTTCGATCAATCTCTCGATGTACCGCCATGCGTTGAGCCGCACCCGGACTTCCCGAAGCACTTCCTGACGAGGGCGTGAGGCCGATGAACCAAGGTGGTCAAAAAGAGCCGCCACTTCTTCGATCGCCCGGGAACGCTCCCGACTCGACCATGTGTCCCAGGTGTTACGCGCCCGATCGGGCGACTCGGCCATCGATGCCTCGATCTGTTCTCTGACTTCCATCATCTCCGCAAGGAACCCAGGGGGAAGAGACCGCTCCTCGGCCGCTGCCGGCCCCCCAAGCCGACTCAGCAGCACCTCCGCTCTGGATTCAGGGTTCAACAGGAGCCGCCGGGCCATGTTCAAGTCGGCCATCAGCCTCGCAGCATCGTCCTTTCCAGCGGCTAAGTCAGGGTGCACTGCCTTGGAACGCTCAAGGTAAGCTCGCTCCACAGCTTCTCGCGACAAGCGAAAGTCCGCGGGCAGACCGAGCGTTTCAAACGGATCGCCGACCATGGACTGGAGTGTACGGAACCGCTTCCTCTTCGATCGTGGCATCCGGCTCGGCGGGGCACTACGCTAGGGGCCGTGACTCGGCACATCGGCATCGCGGCGGTCAGCCCCGAAGGAGCGGCGCTGTGCTACAGGCAGATCTTCCGTCAGGCCACGCCCTTCCTTGGACCGGACCGCCGACTCCGCGTCTCCCTGCACAGTGAGCCTCTTGGCGACTACCTCGCGGCAGTGCGGGCTCAGGACTGGCATGCCGTTGGCGACTTGCTCCGCCGCTCGGCAGTGCTTCTGGCCCAATGCGGCGCGGAGTTCTGCCTCTCACCGGACAACGCGGTCCAGCACGGCGTCCAGTTGGCGGAAGCGGGTTCGCCGATTCCGTGGTTGAATATGCCGGACCTTGTGGCGCTTGCTGTCGACAACGACCACCGGAAGGTGGTCGGGTTGATCGGAACCAAGATGGTCACGACGGCTTCGACCTACCAAACCCACTTGGGCCTGAAGGGGGTCCAGGTGCTCGCTCCAGGTGCGGAAGAAGTGGATGAACTGGACCGGATCATCTTCCAAGAGCTCCTGTACGGCGAGATCAAGCCGAAGTCGCAACAAACGGTGCTGAACATCATCCGCCACCTGGCCGACCGCGGGTGCGAGGCGATCATTCTGGCCTCCAGCGAAGCCCCGCTGGTGGTCACGCAGGCGGTGTCACCTCTGCCCCTCTACGATGCCGCGGATATCCTCGCCCGTGGAGCCGTTCGGAGAGCGATGAGCCCGTGATTCCCCCTTGGAACCGCCGACCATTCTGTACCGAACGGATACCCGAACGGTTCCGGCTGTCGGAAATCGTTGCCCGGGAGAGCCCGCTGGACTGGACGAGAGGCCGCCTGTTCGGGTATCTTGCGGGCCATGGAAGGGCCGCCCAGCCCTTCCGGACGACGGGGCTGTGGACGGCCCCGGACATTGCCGCCGCGGCGACAGGAATCGCCAAGCGCGGCATTGCGAGAGCACGCCAGCGCGTCGGGGCAGAAAGCGGCACCCGTGAGAGCGGATCGAACGGGTGCCGGTCGACAGTGGACCAGCGAACGCTCTCGGTTTGATCACAGGAACTTGGAAGTGTGGAGCCCGCCATGAGCCGATGGGACTTTCGTACCAACCGCATCAGCCGCCGCTCACTGCGTTCGATGATCCATCGCGCTGGGAAGGCCCGTCTGCCGGAACCGAATCCGCAGGCGTTCGAGCAGTTGGAAGGCCGAGTGCTTCTGGCGGGAGACGAGCCGGGGTTCAATCAGGTCTTCAACACGCCCAACCCGCTCTTCCCGCCCCAGATCCCGATTGACGGCGTGACGGGCGTGGGCACCGGCGAGGTCGGTTCCGGCTCGAGCATCATCAGCCCGGCGGGTGACGACGATGTGTTCCGCTTCGTGGCGCCGGCGAACGACTTCATCCGCATCTGGGCCGACACACGATCGACCAACAGCACGCTCGATTCACGGGTCGAGGTGTACACGGGGATCATCGGGGGATCGGCAACACTCGTCGCCTCGGGCTCGAACAACGGCACGCTCTCGGGCGGTGTGTTCGCCGATGGCTGGGTTGGATTCAAAGCGGTCGCCGGAACGGAGTACTTCGTCGTGGTCCGGTCCGATGTGCTTTCAGGACCGGGATCGGCGGGCGATTACACGCTCCGGATCAACGCCGTTTCCACCGCATTCCCGACGCTGGACGCCCAGACGGGCGAAGGCTCTGTCACCGGATCGATCACGCGCGCCGGAAGCGACGTCGTGTACCGGATCACCACGCCGGCGGGTTCGGACTTCAACGGGTTGATGACCATCGTTGCCCAGGCCGATCCGTCGGACCTCGATCCTCGCATCGAGCTCTACGACGCTGACGGAGCGCTCATCAAGTTTGACAGCGATGCCGGCAATCTGACGGACGCCTTCCTCGGCGCCGTCAGCCGGGCCAACACCGTGTACTACCTGCGCGTCCGGTCCGATGAGTTCGGCGATCCTCTGCTGCGCCCGTCGACCGGCGCCTACACCATCAAGATCGACGCGATCCCGGATGCGATCGCGCTCGACCCGGTCACGAGGCTCAGCGAGACGGTCAGCAACTTCCTGCCCAGTCAGCAGGACACACAGCTGTACAGCTTCGTCGCCCAGGGCACGGGATTGAGCTTCATCTCTCTCGGCGTCGGTTTCCCGCCGATCCCGGACTCCGGCCTTCGAATCTTCAACGATCAGGGCACGCAGATCGGTTTCAACGAACTCCCGGGCGCGCTCTCCCGACTCATCATCCAGCTTGAAGGTGGCCGCCGGTACTTTGTGGTGGTCGACGCGTTCGACGCCCTGGGCGGCGGCGCGTACACCCTGCAGATCGAAGCGCACCACACGTTCTCACCCGGCAACAGCGAGCCCGTCGACGACCACGTCAATACCCCGACGGGCGGCGGCGATGCGGCCCGCCGTCAGTTCGAGCTCGCAACGCCGATCATTTGGAGCGGCCCGGTCGCGGCACCTGTCCCCGTGCCCGGCCTCCTTCCCCCGCTGCCAGACCCCGGCGCCGACCATGTGCAGGTCCTGCTGGGTGAGGCAATGGGACGGATCCACGCCGCGGGCGACACCGACTTGTTCCAGTTTGTTCCGCCGGTAGACATGCTCGGCAACTTCGCAGGCCGGGAGGACCCGACGGCCGCGGTACCCGCGTGGCTCACACGCTTCCGTCCGGCAAGCAAGCTCCAGATTGTCGCGCAGGGCACCGATCCTTTCCTCAACGCGCCGGCAATCCGAGTTCTCGACAGCAATTTCAACGTCATCTACGCCAACAACGGTCAGGTCATCACCCAGAGCGGTCGTTACGGTGGGCTTAGCCCGTCCGCCGTTCCGCCGGAACTGCCGATATTGGTATATGGATATACGTTCGGCGCGGGCCAGCCCGCGAACATCGAGGTCTGGGGAGGGGAGGTGTATTACCTCGAAGTCAGCAGCGGCACGACGGGCCGCTACAGCCTCACGGTGCAGGTCGATGCGCCGACCGACACCATCAGCAACTTCGGGCCGTCGCTGCCCCAAGCCGGCAACTTCGCCCAGGCGTGGGAGATCCGCATCGATGCGAACACGGGCGAGGGCCGCAACTACAACAACGCCGCCGGCGGCCAGTTGGTTCCCCTCCCGGGAGGCCAGTTCACGTTGGCTTCCGGTAACGGCACTCCGATCATGAACGGTCGCGGTTTTGCGATGAATATGCCTTCGCCACCCTTGGCGCCGCCACCAGGGGCGGGAGCAACCGTGAACAATGTGCTCGGCACACCAGGCTCGCGTGGGCAGTTGCTGCTGCGGATGTCGGACTTCGGCGTCATCACCTCCCCCACCGACACCCACCTGTACCAGTTCCGCGCCCTGTACACCGGCACCGCAGAGGTGCGCATCAACACGACCAACATCCAAGATGAGTGGTTCGAGGCGGGTGTTCGGTCGTATGACGAACAGGAGCCATACCCCCCGCTCGCTCCCGACCCACCGGTCCAGCAAACCGCCTCGCCCTTCGGCCCCAAGACCAAGACGCTCAACAGCCCGCTCGACAGCGCGCTGCGCATCTTCGACAACGACCAGACCGAGATCGCGTACAACAACGACAACGGTGTCACGGGCGGAGAGTCCGACACCATCAACGTGGGCTCCTGGGCCGGCCGGACCTTCTGGCGCCGCGATGCGCGGGCCGTCTTCCCCGTTGTCGCGGGCAACATCTACTACATCCAGGTGGAGAGCGGCCAGCGCGGCAACTTCTCCCTCACGTTCCCGAAGGTCGATTGGCGTCGCGCGACCGGCGGCTACGAACTGCTGGTGAACACGATGTCCGACCTGGCCTTCGACGACGACCACGTGAACTTCAACAACGCGGTCCAGGCCACGCCGATCCCCGTCAACCTCAACACGACTTCCACGACGGCGATTCTCGGCTCGGTCGACGGCGAGATCGTCAACACGCTCTTCAATCCCAACGACACGGACATGTTCTTCTTCCTGTCGCCCGGCAACGGAACGCTGCGGTTCACGCTCTCGACCCGCGCGGGTGATTCGTTCGCCCGGACGCTCAGCGTGTACGACAACAACGGCGTGCTCGTGGGCCAGACCAACGGCACGGGGACCACCGACATTTCGATCAGCGTGCCCGCGATTCAGGGTGACCGGTACTACGCCGTCGTTGACGGCAACGAGGGCGCCGGGCAGGCGGAGGGTCGCTACACCATTAAGGTCAGCGGTGTTCCCTTCGTGGACGACCACGCCAGCGAATCCAACTTCCAGAACGCCACGCACATCGACAAGGACCTCTACGACTACGACGGCACCGAAACGCTCAACGGCGTCATCGAGACAACGGGCGACACCGACATCTTCTCGTTCGATTCGCTCACGTTCGATCTCGCCACGATCACCGTGGTTGGAAACATCGGTTTCCGCCCGGCCATCCGCGTATACGAGATCTCCGTCGATCCCGTGGGCAACCCGATCCGTCTGCAGATCGCGAACAACATCCCGACTCCGGGCAATCGCACCGCCACGGTCACATTCTCCGTGTCCGCCCCGCCGCGCAGCACGGGTGGCAATGCGTACCCGACGTATTACGCGGTCGTCTCCGGCGCGGACCCGAACGTCGATCGGGGCTCGTACACCTTCACACTCTCAGTCACAAAGACCACCGACGACCATCCGGACGGTCCCAACCCGCCCCCGCCCGGTGTCCCGTTCAAGCCGGGCCAGTACGACGTCGCGACACCGATCACGATCGATCCCGCCGGGAACGGCACGATCACGGGCGTCATCGAGCTTGTCGGCGACACCGACCTCTTCACCTTCGTGACGCCCTGGCAGGGAGAGATTGTCGTCTCCGTCACGGTGGACACATCGAGCCTGCTCCTGCCTCGACTCCGGATCATCGACGAGTTCTTCAACGCGGTGACCGATGTCGCCACGTCTCAGGTGTTCGTCACCGGTCCGGACTCGCCGGTCTCCGTCGCGACGTTCACCTGGACCGGCACGCGCAACGCGCGGTTCTACGTCATGGTGGAGGGCGCGCCGAGCGTCGGCAACGTCCACAAGACGGAGGTCACGGGCGCCTACACCGTCAGCGCCGTCGTCCCCGTTCCGGACGACCACCCCAACATCGGCGAGTTCAACCTCGCGACGGTGATCCCGCTCTCCACGTTCTCCGGCGGCGGCTCGGCCACCGGTGTCATCAGCCCGACGCTGGACACGGACCTGTTCCAGTTCACCGCCCTCGTGGACGGCGCCATGGTCGTCACCATCTCGACGCCGGGCAGCAACGTCCGACCCGTGCTCCGCTTCTTCGCGCCCGACCAGTCTCAGGTCGGCGCGGCGATCGTTGACGGCGGCCCGGGCGATGAGGACGGTGTCGTCAACGGCACCGTGACCAAGACCTTCTCGGTTCTGGCCGGCAGCACGTACTGGGTGCTTGTCAGCTCCGATCCTTCCGGCGTCTCCACGACCGGGTCCTACATCGTTTCGCTCAACGGACCGCCCCTCCAGGGTCCGGACGACCACGCCAACAGGGGCGACTTTGCCAACGCGACGCAGATCATTCTCAATCAGAGCACGGGCGACGGCACGGCGACCGGGCTCATCGAGATCGCCGGCGACACCGACCTGTTCTACTTCATCAGCTTGACCGGCTCGACCGGGCGTCCACTGCCCGCTTTCGTGCAGATCGTGACGCCGCAGGGACAGCTCCTCAACCTTGGGGTCCGCATCATTCGCCAGGATCAGGTCACGGTCCTCGCTCAGGATTCGCAGGGCGGACCGGGCTACAACGCGGGCGTCCAGTTCGGCGTTTCCGCCACCGCGGAACGCTACTACATCGAGGTCGAAGGGCTGGGCACGCTCACGGGCTCCTACACGGTTCGTGTCGACACTTCGCCCGAGATCTTCTCGCTGTACTTCCCGGGCAGTGTCTCCAACACCACCATCCGCGAGTACTTCTCGATCGGAAACTCGAACAGCTACACGGTCAACTACACCGTCATCCTCCGGTACCTCGACGATACGGTCCCCGATGTCCGTATCGACGGCTCGGTCGAGGCCGGCAAGCGCGGCGGCGTGACCATCAGCGATGGCGATCCCTCCACGCCCGACCTGGCGACCCCGGGCAAGCGCTACGCGATCATCATCGAGTCCGACGGATTCCTCGCCGCCAATCTCTCACACTACGAAACCAACGCCTCGGGCGGAGAGGCCTTCACCCGATTCACCTCCACCTCCTGGAGCTTCGCCAAGGGCGAGAAACTGGTCGGCGCCGTCAACGACTTCGTCGACTACTACAACCCCAACCCAACCGCCGCCCGCGTGACGCTTACGGCTTACAAGCCCGACGGCACCTCCTTCTCGGTGATCCAGATCGTGCAGGGCTTCAAGGCGGGTCAGTTCGACATCCTCAACTCGTCCGCTATCCCCGTGGGCCGCTTCGCGTTCACGGTGACGTCCGAGGCCGTCAATCCGGGCGATGCCCATGTGGGCATCGTCGCGGGGCTGAGCCACTACGACTTGTCTCTGTCCAACGGGTACTACGTCATGGGAACCCCGGGCGGCGGCTCCCGCGCGGGCGTCATCCCCGGCCTGATCGACAGCGGGAACCTCACGCCGTCGCAGAAGTCCGAAATCACCCTCTTCAACGGCTCTTCGTCCCCCGCGACGATCACGCTCGTTGGCAAGTACCTCAACTCCGGCATCCCGGACCTCGTTCGACCGATCTCGCTGGCCCCCTTCGAGTCGATTACCCTCACCGGAACGCAGCTCGGCATGGTCGCCAACCAGCCCATCGGCCTCCGCTACGACTCCAGCACGCCGGTCACCGTGCTCGCCTCCACGGTTCGCTTCGGTGAAGCCGACGCGGCCCAGGCGGAGACCGAAGTCGGCAACCGCTGGTACTTCGGCGATGCGTTCATCAACCGCCTCCGCGCCGGACAGCTCTACTTCGAGTCGATGTACTTCTACAACCCCAATGTCGTCGCCTCGACGATCCAGCTCCGCTTCGTGTTCAACTTCGGCGCCGAGGCGTCCCACACGCTCACCGTTCCGGCTCGCAACTTCGCACGTGTCAACCTCCACACGCTCCCGGCGATTCTCAACCACGCCGTGTTCAACTACTTCTCGATCGAAGCCTTCTCCACGAGTGCCTTCTCCGTCACCATGTCCCACTACGACCTGTTCATCGGCGGCGGGTGGATCACCGGCGGCGCCCCGCTCGGCCTCACCAACCCGATCGCGTCGCTCGCCTGATCGACGCGACACATCCCAACAAGAAGCACGCCGCGGCGTTTCACAACGCCGCGGCTTTCATTTGCTGACCGATCAACGACCTGACCGACGGATCAAGTGGAGGCTCTCGGCCGCCGGCGAAGCACCGCCCGCCACAGCCAGTCCCCCGCTTCCACCAGGAGGTGCAGCTTCAAGAGCAACGACAGACGCCTTATCGCTGCATCTTCCGAGTCAATCCGCCTGGCCTGCCGAACCCAGTAGCGGGCCCGCCGCCATTGTCCGGCCCGGACGCACGCCATGGCCATGTTGTGCATCGCGGGAACGAAGCGGCTCTCCAGCCGGAGCACGGTCCGGGCCGCTTCCATGCCCGCGGCATGTTCGCCGCTCCGCAGCAGGGCCACGCTCAGCAGGTGCAGCGACATGGCATCCCCGCCCGACGACTCCTGCCTTGAGACCAGCTCACGCAGCACCCGCACAGCCTCGCCGGACATGCCCGCATCGAGCAGCAACTCGGCCAGCTCGGTCAGGTCCTGGGGCGAAAACGACTCTGGCCGACCCCGGTACGCCGCGATTTCCTTCCGCAGCAACGCCTCGGCCAGCCCGGAATCTTCAACCCTGGACCTCGCCTGCAGCAGCCGAACCAGCCTTCGTCGGGCGCGGGTGTGCTCCGGGTTCAGCCGAAGCACAACGTCAAACTGCGCGGCGGCGTCATCCGGAAGCCCCTGGCGCTGAGCAAGGTCCCCCAGTTCGAAGTGGGCCTCCGCGTGGTCCGGACGGATCTCCAGCACGCGGCGAAACTTCTCGCCCGCTTCGACATACCGGTTCATTACGACCAGCAACCGTCCCAGCCGCAGCAGCGTCTCGATATCCCCCGGATCGACGCGCAGTTCCTTCAGGTACAACTGCCGCGCTCGCTCGTTCCGACCCGTCGCGGCGTATGCATCCGCAAGCCGGCCCTGCACCCCCGGCATGTCCGGGTTCAGACGCGACGCCTCCCGAAGGCACCACACGGCCTTCTCGTACATCTTTCGGTCGAGCAGCGAATCGGCAAGGGCCAGATGAGCTTCCGCGGAGCCCGCATCAACCTGCTGCGCCATGTAGAACATCAGCTCAGCCTGATCGTGCTGGCCGAGCTGCCGGTACGCCTCGATGCGATGGATGAACGACTCCGAAGCCGTTGGATCGAGCTTCCCAGCCCGCTCCAGCCACTCGACCGATCGCTCCGGCTGCCCGGCCCGAAGGCGGCTCACACCGGCCATGATCGCCGCGTGCGGGTCCTCGCCGGACGCGAACGAGTTCTCGAAGGCTTCCGCCGCATCGGCGGCACGCCCCGCTGCCGTCAACGTCAAGCCGAGATTGAACAGCCATTCCGCGTGATGCGGATTCAGCGCCAGCGCACGACGCAACTCCGACTCCGCCTCTTCCCAGCGGCCAGCCTCGTAGGCCTCGTGAGCCTTCTCCACGTGCTGCTCTGCATCATGCCAGTCGTTCATCGCGGCACTCGCTTCGGGTCCATCCTATCGCGACGCGTCGAACTCGGCTAGGTCAATGTGCGCTATCGGTCCAGAACTTTCTTGCGAGATTATGGCGCCCCAAGCACTCGCCGGAACGTGCCCAGCATGGAACGCACCGGGCCGGGCTTGATCTCGATTTCACGCTGCATGCAAGGAAGCGCGGACAACGCCTCGCCCGCGGACAGGAACCCGGCCGTGGCGTCCAGCCCCACTTCAAACCATGCATCCCATCGACGATCGAGTTTCGGGACCAGCCGATCGGCCCGGATCCGCGGCTCTTCCGCGCTGAGCCCCGTCAGCAGCGTGTACCCGATGCCCACGATCGACCGAACTTCATCCCGGCAAATCTCGGACGGTGGCACGGTTCCCGCCCCGCCGAGCAGCCGCCGGAGGCCGTAAAGCTCAACGGACAGGCTTCCTCGCCGATCCACCTGCACCTCATCCATCGCAATCGGCCCGTGCTGGAACCCCTGGGCATGGGCGTACTCCGCCGCTTCCAACAGTTGGATGAGCGTGCGCTCCGTTTCCGGTGGCGACATCTGGCCACCCTTGTCCACCAGGAGCGCCGAGAGCGTCACCAATCCATCCAGACTGCCGGTGTAAGGCGTCACGATCCAGGCACTGTCACCACCGGAAGGCTTCTCCAGCGTGAAGAACTCAACAGGCAGAATGTGTGGATGGGTCAGTGGGGCCAACCGCTCCACGCTCTCCACCAGGCGCCGGATATCACGGTCCTGCCCCGCCCGGAATCGATGGCCCACGTGCGTCGACTCATCCCTCTCATTGAACGCCAGCCATCGCTCGGCCATCGGGCCGGGATCAAGTCGGCGAACCATGCGGAAAGGACCAATACGGAGTCGATGGACTCGGGATTCCATCAGAGAGGTTCCTCGCCCGGACTGTGAAGCCCGGCTGATGCGCCGAACCTCACCGAGACTCCTCGCGACCCAACATCCCACGAATGGCCGCGGTCTCGACTTGGGGCGATAGTAGTCGTTCTCTAGGATCGGCGTCGTTCATTCCCGATGTCCACAATCCGATCGATACCGGCCGTGTCCCAAACAGGGACTATTCCCGGTCGGATGCGATGATCCTCAAGGTATACTTACCAAGACGCGAACGGCCATCCCATTCAGGCTCCCTCCGGCGCGGAGATCGAACATGACCACCATTCCAACCTCCCACCCCTCGTCCGTATCAGCATCCAAGACCGACCCTCTTCAGCTGATCGATGTTGACCACGTGCGGTTCTACTGCGGCAACGCCAAGCAGGCCGCCTTCTTCTATGCCTATTGCTTCGGCTTCCAGGTTGAGCAGGTGTGCGATCTGACGACAGGCAGCCGGGATGCGGCCCACTATCTCCTCACGCAGGGCAACATCCGCTTCCTGTTGACCACGGGCCTGTCGGCGGAACACCCCGCGAACATGGAAGTGGCCCTGTACGGTGACGGCGTGAAGGATGTGGCGTTCACCGTCTTTGACGCCACCAAGGCATGGGAACGGGCGGTCAAGAACGGCGCCACTTCAGCCGCCGAGCCCCGCACCTATTCCGACCAGCACGGCTCCGTCACGGTCGCAAGCATCCGCACCTATGGGCGATGCGTCCACTCCTTCGTTTCCCGAACAGGCGCGTACGACCTGGTGAACGTGAAGAAGGGGGGCCAGTTCTCACCCCGCTTCCGCAAGCTCGAGAACATTTCCGTCAATGAGTACAACCGCAAGAACCCCTGCGGCCTGAAGTTCGTGGACCACCTCGTCGGCAATGTCGAACTTGGCAAGATGAACCACTGGGTCGCGTTCTACGAGAACGTGCTCGAGTTCTCGATGTTCAAGCACTTCGACGACAAGGACATTTCGACCGAGTATTCGGCCCTCATGTCCAAGGTCATGGCCAGCGGCAACAACCTCATCAAGATGCCGATCAACGAGCCGGCGCCGGGCAAGAAAAAGTCCCAGATCGAGGAGTACCTCGACTGGCACCACAACACCCCGGGCGTGCAGCACCTCGCCCTCCGCACCGATGACGAACTCCATTCCATCACCGCGCTGCGCTCCCGCGGCGTCGACTTCCTCGCCATTCCCGACGCGTACTACGACAAGGTCTGGGCCCGCGTCGATGCGATGCTCAAGCAGCACGGGCACGAGGCCGTCAAGGAAGACCACCAGAAGATCAAGGACCTCGGCATTCTCGTGGACGCCGACGATGAGGGGTACCTCCTCCAGCTCTTCACCAAGCCGTTGCAGGATCGCCCGACGCTCTTTTTCGAGATCATTTGCCGCCGGGGCAGCCAGTCCTTCGGCAAGGGCAACTTCAAGGCCCTCTTCGAGGCGCTCGAACTGGAGCAGGCCAAGCGGGGCAATCTGTAGAAATCGCGAGCTTCCGGCCCCGCGACCCGGCAGTCTCAGAGGAACAGCGTGACCACCAGAAGCACCGCTGCAAGCTCCCTTGCCTCTGCCCGGGCCGCGCTCGAGTCGTTCGCCGCCATTCCTGAGATCGCGGAGAGGATCGACCAACTCAGCGCGCTTCTGGCTGGTTGCTTCCGCTCCGGCCACAAAGTCTTGACTTGCGGCAACGGCGGCTCCGCTTGTGACGCCGCGCACTTTGCCGAAGAGCTCACCGGCCGATTCAAGGCCGACCGCCCGCCATTGCCGGCGATAGCCTGCACGGACGCAGGGCACATTACCTGCACCGCGAACGACTACGGATTTGATCAGGTCTTCTCTCGCTGGATTCAGGCCCTCGGCCGCCCGGGCGACGTGGTCATTCTCCTCTCCACCAGCGGAAACTCCCCGAACATCGTGCGTGCCGCCGCCACCACAAAGGAACTCGGCATCACCAGCGTCGCGCTGCTCGGCAAGGGTGGCGGCGCTCTCAGCGGGCGGTGTTCTCACGAAATCGTCGTGCCGGGCGAGTCCAGCGAACGCATCCAGGAGCTGCACATGCTGATCCTGCACACCCTCGTGGCCGGTGTCGAGGCTCATCTTTTCGGGAATGCCACTCGCTGAGCCCGACTTACCCGCGATCGTCGGCTCAAGAGCATCCCTGCGCGTACTTGTTCAAGAAGCACTGAAAGTCATTCGCCGTCAGCACCGGCGTGCCCGTGCTCCCGTCGCAGTTGGCGCGGGAACTGCCCGCGGCGTACAAGTTGATGAAGCATGCGAAGTCGTTCGCCGTCAATGCCGGCTGGCCCGTGCTCCCGTCGCAGTTCGCGTAGCACGTAGGGGCCGCGGCCACAATCAGGGTGAACGCGGCAATACTCCCCGTCTCCCCGGCCGCGCAGTCCTCCACGCGGAGTTGCCAGTTGCCCTGAGCAGCCATGCCCGCGAAAGTGTTCAATACCCCCTCCGACTTCCACGGTCCCGCCACATTGTCCATCCCGACGACTGGCAGGTCGTACACCGTCGGTGCGTCGTCCAGCGAAACGAACAGGTTCGTCACGCTGGCGCCGTAGTTGTCGTTCGGGAAGCCAAACGGCGTTTGAGGAACGCCCGGCCTGTCCACCATCGTCACGTCGATGCCGGTGGGCACGTGCCGCAGCGTCGCGCGAAGGTCGCCTTGGTATGGATGCAGAATCCTGAACCCCGCACCAACGGCCGCGATGCGAACATTCTCGTTGATGGAGACCGTCGCTACCGCCGCGGGCCCGCACGTCAACGTTCCATCAGCAATCGGAACCAACGGCCCGACGTAGCTCGCTGTGTAGCAGGTCCCCTGGCACGAGCGGCCGTCCCCCGCGTACACCCCGCCCGCCGCGGCACACGACGCCGGGCCAGTCACCGTGCACGCTCCCGACGCCAGACAACATGCCCCCTGGCCGGGCGGAGTGCCAATGGTTATGGTCATCGCGTACGTGTTGCGGACATCGGAATCGAGGTACACGCGAAGCGTCACACCGATCGGCGTGCTCGATGTATTGGTCCACTGCACAGATTCCACATTGGTCGTGCCTGTCGATGCCGCGACTGCAACCTGCTCGCAATCAGTGAACAACTCGACGTCGATGTCGCCGTGCGCATGCACGAAGGACAGGTTCGCCGCGAACGTACCGCCGGGCGGCACCTCGGCGGTGTACCAGTCCTCGCTTACATCCTTCACGATCAGCCCGGTCCACGTTCCTGGGACAACGGCCGCTGGGCTTCGACAGGAGTCGTTCGGCTCGAATCCGTCGTCCGTTCCCGCTTGCAGCAGCCCGGACACCAGCGGGTAGAACGCGGCCAAACTGCCGAAGCCGTTGCTCCCCGGCGAGCCGCAAGCGGATGAGCCGCAGGACAGGACGCCGACCAGCGACTTCGAGGCATTGTCGAGGAACAGGCCTCCGCCGGCTGACCCCGGTCCCGTCGGGCCGCTCGTCCAGTCGACGCCCAGATACTCGGGCCCCCCACACACCGCGCCCGGAACTCTGAACCCGAGGCTCAGCCTCGCGGGCTGGTTCTCAGGAAAGTGCACGGATCCCGCAGCCTGACCAAAGGGCACGAGTGCCGTTGTCCACCCCGCCCAAGCCCGGTTGGGCGGCAGACTTCCCTCGATCATGAGCAGTGTTGAGTCGTGCGCGGTGCTCGCGCTCAGCAAGGAACAACCAACGGCGCGTGGGAGGAGCCCCAGTGACGGCGCGATCCCATCGCATTGCCCTGTCTTGTTGTCGAAGTACACCTCGGCCGTCTGCGCGATGCTCGCCGTGTTGATGCACTGGGCCGCCGTCAGCAGGTACGGCGTGTGATCGCCCGCCTGCGTATTGAGCATCTGCCCGGAGCAGAACATCGCATTCTGCCCAACAAATCCGATACCCGCGCACGCCTTCGCCACAGCAGCCCACGACGGTGAACAGGTTACATCCCTGTAACAGGGCTGATCAAGAAACCCGCGCGTGGGGTCGCGGTACACGTGCTGCACACGCGTGATGCGAAATGGAAGCGATGAAGGACATGCTTCGCCGCGGCACCGGAACTCGACACGAACCCGTTCACCCGCGCTTGTCGGCGTCCACACCTCGCCGGTGTTGAAGGGGCCTTGGCCTTCAAAGGGGCCAGCCGAGAACGCAGCGGGCATGTCCGCCGGATACACGGCAACCCATGAACCCGGCGGCAGGTTCATCTCACCCAGTCGTACGCGGATGCCCTCCGCTGTCGGACACACGATGTCGACAACCCATGCACGGGCCCCATCGCGTGGCACATCGAGCCACATCCCATCCTCCGGCCGCACATCGCAATCACGACCAACCCCGTACCGCAGCACCCGCTCGCCGCGCGCCGCCGCCATGCGATCTTCGAGGAGAAGCTTCCACGTATCAACCGGGCCCAGCGAAACCCGCGGAACTCGAACACCGGGAAGTGCGAGCGGTTTTCGAACGTTCGCCTTCGGCCCTGAGCTTGCGAACTCACCGGCGAAGTTCCATGGCGCGGCCTCGTACACCTGCGCTTCCGCAAGGCAAGGAGCGGCCAAGCCCGCCAGGGCCGCGAGCCAGCGGGCGGAATAGGCGGAGGTAGCGTGCACGGATCCTGACCAGCTCCTATCAAAGCCAATAGACGGCCGCCGCCGACTCGGCGGATGTTCTGCTCCGTCAACAGCCTACTCAACGGCTGTCGCGCGTCAATGAGGACCCGACCATTGGATTGGAATAGGGAGGTTACCGGAGCGAGCCACTCGTGGCCCGCATCATCCATTGCTCGATCCACTTGGCCTGCCCCGGAAGGAAGTAGAACAGCATGCCGTGTCCTCCCAGCCGCATGTGCAGCCGCTCAGGCCGCCCGAGCCGTTGGTACAACTGCTCACCAAATCTTGACGGAACCCACGTGTCCCACCCGGCGTCTACGACAAGCACGGGCACCCCTTCCAGCAACGGCGCCGTGTGATACGCGTCGTACCTGGAATACCGCAGGTACGCCTCAGACAACGCACCAACCACTTCCTTGGTTGGTGGCTTCCCTCCGCACGACACGCGTATCCCGCCTTGCGTCAGTTTGCTCTCCAACGCGACGCCCACCGCGTTCGATGCGCCGCCGATCAGGACCACGGCATCGGCGCCGACCGCCGCGGCGATCGTCGGGGCAGATAACGCCCCCGCTGAAAAGCCCATGACCACGAGCGGCAGGCCATCCACGCCCGGAAGGGCCCGCCTCGTCAGTTCCAGCACCGCCCTCGCCGCCCTCGCATGATCGGCCAGCACTTCATCGATTCGCGCGGCCAGTTGTGCGGCCGCCGCCTCGACCTGCTCCGTGGTGCACACGCTCAGGGAAGGGTTGGCAAGATCAGCGACCTCCCGCTCGATCGCCCTCTGCCGCTGATACGCCGGGGACGCCTCGAGCCGCTTCTGAAACGGGGAGAGCGGTTCACCGTCCGCCCGTTTGGGGACCTCTTTGAACAACTCCAACCGTTCCGCTTCCAGCGCCACGATGCGGTCCGCATCTTCCGGCGTCACCCGCGGCGGGGCACGGACAGCCGGTCTCATATCCACCACAAGCCAGCCGCTTTCGGACACCGCTTGAATGACACGTTGCTCGTAGGGGTTGTTCGCCAAGGCCCACAAGTGCAGCACAATGCCCCGGCAGGCGGGCGGCCCCGTCGAGGGAACTCGGACCTCGATCCCCGCCTCAATCCCCGACTCGTCAAATCGCTCATCCATGACCACGCCGTCGCCCGGCCGGAGCCAGTCCCCCGACTTCCGTCGGAGAGCGGCCCGCCCCTGGGCGAGCTTCCACTGACCGGCGTCCACGTGCCGGAGGGTGACGACCCGACCGTTCGGCTGAAACCCTGTGAACAGCCAGCTCAGTTCGAACGCGCCTTCCGCGTGCTGGAACATCCGGACCAGCACCCCCTCGATCACCTCATTCACCGTGACGATGTACTGGGGCTGCTCCACCAACCTGCGGCCCTCCTCCGACAGCCCCCTGTCTCCCTCCGAAACCGGGGCGGGAGCCCAGCGGAACACCCGGTCGGGGGTACGGGCTCGCAGCACCTCAAGGGGCGCCAGATCTTGGGGCGGAAGCGAGAGAACCTGTCTCGCCAGTTCGCGGTTGTTCCCCCGAGAGGGATGCGCCGGCGAGTACGAGAAGCACCCCCCGAAGTTCACGACCACGCCCACCAGCAAGACCGTCCGGATCAGCGCAAATACCTGAGACATCGGGCTCTCCCGCCCGGCCAGACCATGGCCGCCAAGCGGGGCGAGTCTACCATCCTGCAGCACCGGCCCCGGAGAGTTTTCCATGCCTTATTACACGAAGCTTGGCCTTCTCCCCCGCAAGCGCCACGTCCAGTTTCGCCGCCCTGACGGTTGCCTGTACTCCGAAGAGGTTTTCGGAACGGAAGGGTTTGTCGGTCCGACCACAACGATGTACCACATCCACCCGCCGACACAGGTGTTCGGCTGGAAGGCGTTGTACTCAACCAAGGCGGAGTACGTTGAGCAGGACATCATGCGGATGCGCCACGTGATGACCGGCGGGCACCGCCTGCCGCCCAAGGGCGACTGCATCACGGGCCGCGTCGTGCTGTTCGGGAACGCCGACTGCGAGATGGCCGTCGGCAACCCGGCGGAGCAGATGAACTACCACTACAAGAACGGGCAGGGCGATGAGTGCATCTTCATTCACTACGGTTCGGGTGTGTGCCACACCATGCTCGGCACGCTCAAGTTTGGCCCGCGCGACTACCTCGTGATCCCCAAGGGTGTCATCTACAAGCTCACATGGGACAAGCGGGCCAATGGGCCCGATGGCAAGCCCGCGGATGGCGGCCCCCCCATCGACACCACCCCCTTCGGCCGCTACCTCTTGATCGAGACCACCAACGGCAGCCACATCGGGCCGCCCCCCCGCTACGTTTCCAAGGCTCAGGGCCAGTTCCTCGAACACGCCCCCTACTGCGAGCGGGACCTTCGCCTGCCGGAGTTCCCCATGACCTGGGATGAACGTGGCGACTTCCCCGTGCGCATCAAGGCCCGCGATCTGGTGCACGAGTACGTGTACCACTACCACCCGCTGGACATCATCGGCTGGGACGGCTGCTACTACCCCTTCATCTTCAACGCCGACGACTTCAGCCCCATCACCGGCAAGCTCCACATGCCGCCCCCGATTCATCAGACGTTCGAGGCTCACAACTTCGTGATCTGCACCTTCGCCCCGCGGATGCTCGACTACCACCCCCAGAGCATCAAGGTCCCATACAACCATTCCAACCTCGACTCCGACGAAGTCCTCTATTACGTCGATGGCAACTTCGGCAGCCGCAAGGGCATCGAGATCGGCTCCCTCACCGCTCACCCGCAAGGCATCCCCCACGGTCCGCACCCCGGCACCATCGAAGCCTCCTTGGCCGCTACGCACACGCAAGAGCTGGCCGTCATGTGCGACACCTTCCGCCCCCTCTTCCCCACGAAGGCCGCCCTCGATCTCGACGATCCAAAGTACCCCGCGAGCTGGCAAGGCGAGCACTTCCCGGGGCTGTCCACGGGCAAGATGCACCTCAACGGCGTGACCGTTCCTCCGATCCACGCCGCGGCGTTCCCGAAGGAAACCCACCCCGTCGAGGTGATCAAGTCCGACCCCACAGGCCAGGTGTTGCCGGCCCCGGTCAACGGAAGCGGGAACAGTGCCGCCTCGGTCAAGACCGTCACCGCAAACGTCTGGGCGCCCTGAGGCGAAGCTCGGACTTGGTAGTATTCCCAAAGTCCGCGAGACACCGTGAGCACCGAAACAGCCGCCCATCCCGACGCTCAGACCCCGAAGGTCAACAGCGCCGCCGAACCAGACGGCGCGCCCCTGACCGAATCGTGCGCCACGGGGAACGTGCGGCTCGAACCCAAACGCAAACGTTCCCTGATGGACCGAATGGACACGTTCGTGAGCAAGCTGGCCGCCCGCAACAACTTCTGGCACCGCGTCACCTCCCTGGTCTGGATGCCCTACGCCTTCAAGAGCGGCATCAAGATGAAGCGGGTCGACCAGAACACCTTCTCCGCCGTCCTTCCGTTCCGCCGCTTCAACCGCAACTGGTACAACGCCATGGCCGGGGCGGCACTCCTGGCCAACAGCGAAGTCGCTGGCGGCATGTACGTCTTTGGTGTCTGCGGCGGGCATTACACGGTTGTCTGCAAGAACCTGGAGTACCGCTTCCTCCGCCCCTGCTTCGGCCCCGCGCTGTACAAGATCACGCCCCGAGAGGACATCCACGCCCTTGTCGCCACCGGCAAGGAGTTCAACGTGACGGTGGACCTCGACATCGTCCAGCAGATCGGCAAGAAGTCCGGCAAAGACCGTCGCGTGGGCAAGTGCACCGCCATCTTCCACGTGACGCCCAAGTCGCACCAGCAGAAAAAGGGCCGCAAGGTTCGCTAAGCTGCGACTTCCTCATCGCCGCACGGCGATGGCACCTGTCGGCGATGCCGCGTTCTGCCAATGACTGATCCCTCACCTCCGTCAACGCCGCGCCAAACCTGGCTCGCCACGCTCGGGTGGGCCGCCTTCCTCGCCGCCTCGTGGACGTGGTGCATCGGCATGTTCCTGCCGGTGCTCCTGGTTCGAGACTTCGCAGCGTGGGGCTTTGTCGTCTTCGCGGCTCCGAACGTGATCGGGGCCGCGGCGATGGGGTGGGTGCTCCGCCGATCCAGTGACTCGACCGCCATCGTCCAGGCACACCGGCCCGCCCTCGCTGCCTTCTCCATTGTCACGATCACCTTTCAGTGTTTCTTTGCCGTCATGGTCCTTTCCCGCTTCGCGAACTTCTTCGACGAGCTTCAAGCCTTGCTCTATGCGCTGTTCTTTGTCGCCTCATTGGCAGCGTTCTTTCGTGGCGGGAAATGGGCCGCGGCCGCCGCGTTGCTCGCCAGCCTCACGCTCTTCGCGCTGTACCTTTCTGCCGCCTCATGGCCCGCCATCTCACGATGGCCCGTGCATGGTCCGTTGCTGACGGGTGTGACGCCCCAGCCAACATCGCTCGTGTGGCTCGCACCCGTTACATGCTTTGGCTTCCTCCTTTGCCCTTACCTCGATCTCACCTTTCACAGGGCAAGGACATCGCTGGACCCGGTTCGTTCACGAATCGCCTTCGGCGTGGGTTTCGGCGTGATGTTCCTCGCCATGATCCTCTTCACACTCCTTTACAGCGGCGAGTTCTTCGACAGGCCGCTCTCCAGCGACCGAAAGGCCCTCGCGTTCGTGCTCGTGCATATCACGCTTCAGATGGGAGTTACCGTCGGCGTACATGCCCATTCGATCGCCCGGCTCCCTCGCTCGAATTGGAGGTCCTTGGGACTCGTCGTCACCGCGCTTGCGATCGCCGCCGTCGCCGTCCTGGCTCTCCCCGTGAGCGGCAAACTCCGCGGGCTCGCCCGCATGGCAATCGACCCCTCGTTCGAAGATGGCTACCGCCTCTTCATGTCCTTCTACGGACTCATCTTCCCCGCCTACGTCTGGCTCTGCATGATTCCCGTCCGCGGCGAAACGGGCACACAACGACCGTCGATCGCAAAGCTCCGCGCGTTCGCCATCGCCGTGGCCCTTGCCGCCCCCTGTTTCTGGATGGGCTTCATCGAACGGCAGACCTGGTGGCTCGGCCCCGGTCTCTTCATCGTTCTCGCGGCGAGGGCGATGCTCCCCCGGGCGAAGGCGGGGGGACCTGCTCCGCGTACCGATTGAAGACTCGACGGATCAGGTCGTGGTACCGCGGCGGGATCACCTGATTCTCCGAAGCACGCTCGGCGCTCTCTGCGGCGCGACGGAGTTCCTCCGCCAGCACCGGCGCTGCACCTGTTTCGCCCCGGCTTGATGGCCTGTTCGAGTACCAATCTGCGATCACCCGCTCCCCTTCGCCGGGCCTGTCCAACGGCTTTCGTCGGGCATCCACTGGTTCCGTACGAGTTGAGTCGGGCCCCGGGCCATTGACCGGAGACAGATTCTGAGCTGGCCCAGTACCCGCGCCCCTCCCACCGTTGGGGCTCTCGTTCATCATCTCTCGGGCAAGCCGCTCGAGTTCACGACGCTGCTCTGGTGTTGACTCCTCAAGCATCCGGCGAGCCATCTCTTCAAGACGCTTGGAGTCCTGTTTGCCCCGTTGGGCCCGACGCTGCGCTTCGGCCAACTCTCGGAGGCTCCTGCGCAGGCTCTCCATGGAAGGTGGGCGCTCGCCTGTTTCCGAAGCATCGCCTCGAGGCACACCGGTGCCGGCGGGCTCAACGGGCCGAGACGGCTGAGTCTCTCCGGTGGCACCCTTCGTTTGCCCTTCCTGCTGAGCACCAGTCCCGGCGGTCGCCCCCGTCGCACCGGTCGGTGCCGTTCCGGGTCGTGCCATCGGTGCCCCCGTTGTCCCCGTGCTCCCGGTTGCTCCGGTGGACCCCACCGCGCCCGTCGACCCTGTTGCGCCGCCTTGTGGACCCGGCTCACCCCGCGGGGATTGGCTTGGTGACACACCCGTGGCGCCACGCTGGCCTTGAGTTGGCCGGTCACTCGCAGGCGACTCGGTCCCGTCTCGGTTGGGCGATGCCCCGTTTGGCGTGGTCGCCCCCCTGTCGCCTGTCGTACCCGTCGCTCCCGTTCCACCGTTCGCCCCGGTCTTCCCGGTCGCGCCTGTTGGACCTGTTCCTTCCTTCAAGCCTGTCGGCCCCCGCTCTCCCGTCGGTGCACCTTGTGCACCTGGTGACCCCGAAGCACCTGTTGGCCCGGTCCCTCGGCTTTCTCCTACGCGCTCCGGATTGCCAGTTGTTCCGGTGGCGCCTTGTCCGCCTGATTGACCGCCCGTCGGCCCGCTCGCGCCCGGAGCCCTTGATGGCCCGGTCGCCCCAGTGCCCCCGGTTGAGCCCGGTTGCTGCTCCGGCGTTGTTCCGGTCTCCCCCTGCTTCCCTGTCGATCCTGGGCTGCCGGTCGGTCCCGCCTGACCCTCACGCTCATGCTGCCCGGTTGACCCCGGCTGAGATGTTCTGCCGGTCGAGCCAGACGCCCCCTGCTGACCTTCTCGACCTTGCTCTTCGCGGCGGCCCTCGCCATCCTGTTTCTCGCCGCCCTCGTTCTGTTCAGGCCGGCGTGAGCGCTGCTCTTGAGCCGTGTCCCGGGGTGGCTCGCGTTCGCCTCGCAACTCCTTCGCCGCTTCCTTCAACGATTCGGCCACCTCTCGAACTCTCCGCTCGGCCTCTTCCTTGGCGCGAACCTCTTCCGTCGTTTTCCGTTCCCCGACGCCTGACTCCGGGCTCCGCTCCGGATTCTCGGCTGGCCGCGCAGCCCCTTCGAGCTCACTCCCCGCGGTGGGTCGATCCACTTCCTTGTTTCTGCTCGGATCACCCCGCGACCCCTCCGCCGCTTCCAGCGCCCTCGCCAGTTCCTCAAACTCCGCGGCCAGACGCTCCCGCTCCGCATCCGGCATCTCCGCCAGTTGACGCGCGAGCTCGTCGGACACTTCCGCCGCCGAACCCATATCGCCACGCCGCAGCGCCCTCGACAGCGGCGAATCCACCGCCCCGCCACTTGCCGCACGTTTCGCCGCCGCCTGTGCCAACTGATCCCTCGAACGCTCCGCCGCCGTTTCAGCGATGCGAGCCTCGGCCTCCGCCCGACGCGCCGACTCCACCAGCTTCGCCGCCGCCTCTTCCCTTGCCTTCCGAGGATCGACCTTCCCCTCCCTCAGTTCTCGCTCCAACTCTTCGAGCGCTGCAAGCTGCTGCGGGCTGGCCAACGGCTGTCCCGGTCCTTCTTCGAGTTGACGAATGACTTCCGCCGCCTGCTGCACTTGCTCGATCGCGGCCTCGCGCTGCACCGTTTGCGGCACGGCAGGACGTGCCGGCGACCACTTCACCTCGGGCAAGTACACCGCCGCCGCAATTGCCCCCGCTGCCACAACGGGCCACGCCCCCCACTTCCAATCCCACCGTACCGGGATGACCCTCTCGACCTGCGCCGTCAAGGCCGCTTGTTCACCAGCTTCCACGGACCACTCTGCGAAAGGCCCGCCGCCCGCTCCGAGCTCCAACGCATTGCTGAGCCTGCTCTTGAGTCCGAGGCGGGCATCGACTTCGAGAGCCGCCCGCACATTCGTCCACCGGTCCCGCCACGCCAATGCCAACCCCGTCGCCGCCCCGACTCCGATCGGCACTGCCGACAGCCACACCGAAGGCAGCTCCACCCCCAACACCTTGCACGCGGCCACACCCGCCAGCGACACAAGCCCGCCCACGAACATGCCCTGCCCACCCAACGCCACAGCTCGTGACATCAGCTGCCGACGAGCCGCGGTCCGTGCCACCCGCAGAGCATGTGACGGGGCGGAAACCATGCCCGAATCGTAGTGTGCACCGCTGGACGGGGCCGCTCCGCTCCGTCGCATCACCGATCGCCGCGCAGCGCGCTCGTCGCCGTCAACAGATCCCGGCGGACCTTGTCCGCCGCCGCGGGGTTCGCCGCTTGGTCGAGCGACGGCGCGTACGCAACGCAGCGCACGCCATTCTTTTCAGGTGATGGAGCGAACCACACCACAAGGTCCACGTTCGCGCGTTGGCGGATCCAATCCGACAGTTGCGATGAAACATCCGGCGCATCAAGCTGGCGGATGCCCTTGACCGCCCGGGCTTCTGCCTCCAGGGTCGTCAACTCTTCCAGATCGGCTTCCGATCCATCGGTCACCGTGGTTCCAAGGAGGCTGAACCCCGTTTGCCGGAGCCGTTCAATGCTGGCCGAGATTGCCGGCGTCAGCGGCTTGACATCACTCATCACCAGAACGCGACCCTCCCCATGCGGCACAGCGGCAGCCCCCGATATCGACGCGTTGTTCACCACCACCCTCGGCGCGGGGATGTCCGTGCGCTTGGATACCACTTCTGCCGCACCCGGAGGCGCGGGCGGAACCGGCGGGACTGCTGTTGGCGCCGACGCAACGACCGGCGCAGGCAGTTCGATCATGACGGAAGCGCTGCCACCCGGCCCAAAGTCCTGCGACTGAGTGACGGTTGGCTTCCGCACGACAAACAACAGTGACGCCAGCGCCGCCGCCGCGACCAGGCACACCAGTACCGCCGCGACAACGCCCGCGTTGATTGCCTTGAACTCATCACCCGATCGACCCGGTCCCCGACGGCTGGCCATGCGTGACTGCGCCCGCTCCCTCGCCGCGGCCACGCGCGCCTGGGCCGACATGAGCTGGTCCGCCGCCGCGGCACGCGGATGACGGCCGCCGCCCAGCGGGCGGTTAAACGAGCCCGCCGTCGGCGGGGAGGCACCAAACGCGACGGGCATCGCCGCCGCCTCGGCTTGATAGCCCCCGGTCCACCAGCGGTTCACCTTGATCTTCGGGCGCGATCGACCAGAAGGACCGACCGAGGGGGTCATCGGCGCTGGTGGCACAGGAGAGCCAGCGCGTGCCTGAACGAACGGCGATTCATCCGGGGCATCAGACCCTGCGCCGACGCCGACGGGCACCGCCGCCGGGCGGATTGGCGCCTCCTCGTAATCGGTCGTCTCGATGCCTGCACCCCGCATGCTCGGAAGATCCGCAGGGCGAACGGCAAACGGGTCTGCCGCGTTCCGAACCGCCTCGATATCCGCCAGCATCGCCGCCGCGGATGTGTACCGCCGGTCGTATTCCGTCATGGCCCGACGGACGATCCACTTCACCGCCTCCGGGCAGCGCTTGCCGATCTGCGACAGGCCGCCGTGCGCCGGAAAGGAGTTCTCGATCATCGAAAAGAGCACAGCGCCCGCGGCATACACGTCGAACTTCGCACCATCCACTTGGTGGACTTTCACTCCCTTGAGCGCCATCCGCACCATCTCCGGATCACGGAAGTACTCCGTGCCGTGGGTCGTCAGCGTCATGCCCGACCGGAGGGGCGTGACAAGCCCAAAGTCCACCAGGTGCGCCGCGCTGCCGTCCACGATGATGTTGTCCGGCTTGACGTCCTTGTGCCACAACCCGCCGCGGTGGTACTGGTCCAACGTTCGGAGCAAGTCGGACGAATACCCCAGCGCCTGCCGCAGGTGCGCCGGCGCAAGGCCCTCGCTCCCGGAAAACGCGTGCAGCCGCTGCGTCACCAGCCCAAGCGATTCGCCCGGGACGTACCGCATCACGTAGTAGAAACGCTCATCGTTCAGATCGTGGTCGAGCACCAGCCCTAGGCGTTTGGCCGCCTCCAGCGCCCGGCTCTCACGCACGATCTGCGGAAGGCTGGATCCATCCTTGAGGCTGAACGTCTTGATCACCACTTGCCGCACATCGGCCTGTCCCGCCCGAGCAAAGCCCGCCAGCCGGATCGCGTCCGGCTGCGCGATGTAGAGCTTCCCGCCAGAACCGCCGCCCGGCAGCGACCCGACAATCTGGTACCCCTCGAACTGCCCAGTCCTGGACTTGCTGGGCTTGTCCGGCCCCGGCGCTGCGGCAATCGCCTGCGGCACTCGCTGCTCGATCCCGTCAACCAACGAGTTCAGGCACAGCAGGCGGGCCGGATGTCCGATCGCCATTCGGTACAAACACGCCGCGGCGGTCCGGAACTCCGCACCAATGGCGCGGCCAAAGTGCGCCGCGGCCGACCAGCGCCCGATCAGAATGTTCCCGAGCACCAGCGGGATGAAAAAGAGCTGCGTGATCAACGCCCCGAGCAGACGCAGCGCATCTCCCAGTTCGCCGAAGATGAACCGAAAAATCTGCCTGAACAGCCACGAAATGCCCTTGAACAGCGGCACGATCAGGTAAATGACCGCCACGATTCCGACAGGAATCACGATCAAAGCAAGCAGGACGATCAAGAGAGGGGCGGGTGCCATGGATCAGTCCCTCGGGCAGGGAGGGGGGCGGCGGCGGGTTCAGGGCCTCAGGTTCGCCTGTTCCTGCCGACGCAGCTCCGTCTGCCGGTGGTAAATCTCCGCGATGCTCTCATCAAAGAGCACATCGTCCGTCTTGCTGGGATTCAACCCCAGTCCGTTTCGCTCCGCCTCATCCTCTTCCTCGGGTGTGAAGCTGTAAGTCGCGATGACCTCCTTCAACCTCATCCGCAGCATGTCCCGTACCTTTGCCAGCCGCCGGCTGACCGTCGGCTCGCTGATCCCCAGCGCCGCCGCGACACCCTTGCCTGGCTGCCCATCCAGCACTCGCATCCGGTAGATGGAAAAATCCATGAACTCGCATTCCTTCTCCACGAGCCGGATCGCGGCCTCCACTTTCGCCCGGAACACCGCCGCTTCGTAGTTCTCATCGACCGACGCCCCGGACGATGCCATCCACGCGTCGTCAAAATCCGCGCCCTTGCGACCAGAGCCGCGCTTCTGCGCATTGCGGCGGTCCATTTCATCCCCGAGCACGTGCTTGGCGATCGCCAGCAGCCAGGTGGAGAACCTCGCCCCGCGTGTCGGGTCGTATCGGTCGATCGAGTCCGACAGCGCCGCCATCGTCTCCTGCGACAGATCCTGCACCGTCTGCGACCCGATCCGCCCCTTGCCCCACTTCATGAGCTGCGCCCGGATCACAGGCCCGAATGTTTGCCAAAGCTCAAACCACGCCGCTTCATCGTTGCGCTTGAGACGGGCGACGAAGCTTGTCGTCAGTGTGTTCAACGCTCAACTCCGCAGACCCGTACTTGTACGGGTTTCTCTTGTTCTGTATCCGTGCCCGGCGGTTTTGCTGCGGTCCGCCGCCCCGTATGTTTCCCCAACAGGGTATGCGGCGCGGCCCTCCCCGCCCCAACGTTCGAACCGGCGAAGCCAGCTTCTTATCAGACCTGCCAACGGATTCGCGCGAAATCCGCCACACCCCGCTCCCAACAAGCTCTTCGAACACGCACCCCGCCCCGAACGGCTGGTCGCCGCCACCGGGACTGGATCAGGAGAATGACAATGGGTTGCATCAGCAAGACAGTGATTCGTGCAGGCGTCATCACGGCGGTCGTCGGCGGAGTGGCGGTGGCCGTGGCGGGACCCGACCGCGTCCGGGCCGTCTTCCACCAGGCTCGTTCCAAGGTCAACAGCGCCATCGACGGCAACATCAGTGATCCCGTCGCCCTCCGCGCTCAGCTCCGCGACCTTGAAGGCCAGTACCCCAAGAAGATCGCCGACATCCGCGGCGACCTGGCCGAGCTCAACGAGCAGTACGCGCAGCTCGAGCGTGAGCTGGCCGTCAGCAAGAAGGTCGTCGCGATGGCCGAGACCGACCTCGAGAGCATGCAGACCGTCCTGACGCGGGCCGAGGAAGCCAAGACCTCCGGCGTCGCGCAGGTTGTCCGCGTCCGCTTCGACGCCGGCCCCAGCGCCATGAGCCTCGATGAGGCGTACAACAAGGCCAACCGCGTCAACCAGCTCCGCAACGCCTACTCGCAGCGCGTCTCGGACATTGAGCGCGACCTCGGCTACCTCGGTCAGCAGCGAGACCGCCTCACCACGCTTCTCGAGCAGATGGAGACCGAGCGGGCCGAGTTCCAGACCCAGCTCTGGGCCCTCGACCGCCAGGTCGACGCCATCAGCCGCAACGAACGCATGATCGAGCTGATGGAGAAGCGCCAGGAGACCATCGACAACCACAGCCGCTACCGCGCGGCCAGCCTCGACCAGGTCACCGCCCGCTTCGCCGACATCCGGGCCAAGCAGGAAGCCAAGCTCCAGATGTTCAGCCAGACCAGCGACTGCAAGAACTACGAGAACGCCGCGAAGTACCTCCTCGACAACGAGCAGTCCCGAGGCGGCTTCAAGGGCCTCAAGCCCTCCGCGCCCAAGGCGATCGAAGTCGCCCCCTCGGTCATCGAGATCGGGCCCGATTCGACCAAGCCCGCGGCCAAGGACAACGGCCAGGTCGCTTCCCGCTGAGGCTTTCGACCTCCAGTCAACTCCGCAACCGCCGGGTCGCCTCACAGGGGCGGCCCGGCGGACTTTCTTTGCTCGCCACCCTCACCCGGCGAGAAGGTCGCTGTACCCCACCGACACCGGCTCGCCAAGCACCGGCCGGAACCGCTCCCGAAGCTCAGCCACCACCGCCCGGCACTTCTGCTCATCGCTCTGCGGGCTTACCAGCGCTTCGAACTCCAGGAACGTCCCGAGCGTCTCGACTGTGTCCAGGTGGATCCGTACGTTCCCGAGCATCCACAACTCCCGAATCTTCTTCACCACAAGCCACACCGGAAGCGCCGTCGCCCCGAACCGCGTGATCGCCTCGTTCTCACTGTAAATCTTGAAGTCGCTGATCTTGGGCTGCGTCTTGTCCGGCCGCTGGTAAAAGATGTACTCCGTCGGTTCACCGTCAATCTCGCGCTTCTTCAACCGACCCGCCGGGAGCTTGTAGTACGTGTCCGTCTGCTGCATCGTCGAAATGGACGTCGCTCCCAAGGCGCGGCAGATCGTCCGTGCCAGGGGCAGGTCCTTCAACTCGGCCTTGAACTCAACGTTCCGCACCGCTACACGGTAGCAGACTTTCACCGCCAGGACCGCGAGTCTGAATGAGCGGAAGGAACCTATATGAAACGCCGGGACAACAAGAACCCCCCAGGACCCGCGAGATTCCGCTCGCTCACGTTCGCGGCCCGGTACAAGCTTTCAGCCTACTCAACGCCCGCCTTTTTCAACTCCCGCAGCAGGCGCTCTTCATCCCACATCTCAACTCCCAGCTCCCGTGCCTTGTCGAGCTTCGAGCCCGCCTCCCGCCCCACGACCAGCACGTTCGTCTTGCTCGACACCGACCCCGACACCTTCGCTCCCAGTGATTCCAGCACCGCTTTCAACGCCTCCCGCTCGTAGCGGTCCAGCGTCCCGGTTATCACCATTGTCTTTCCTGCCAGCGGCCCCTTGCTGGCCGCCGCCGCGGCCGCAAAGTCCTTCGAAGTCAGGTCCACCCCTTCATCTGCCAAGTCCTTGAATGTGTGCCTCGCGACATCGGAGTGCAGGTAGGCGTAGACCGCCGGCGCCGTGTCCTTCCCGAGCCCCGTCTCCTGTCCTCCCGGCCCTTCGGCCTCGACACCCAGCCGCCGGGCCTCCTCCGATGTCAACTTCGCATTCGGCATCAGGTCCCGCAGCGGGGCGGCCAGCAGCGACTCGAGGTCCTTGTACCGACGGGCCAGCAATTTCGCCGTCGTGTCGCCCACGTACCGAATGCCCATCCCGGCAAGCACCCGGGCCAACCCGCGCCCCTTCGCCGCCTCGATCCCGGCAAGCAGATTGTCCACTTTTTTCTCCCCCATCCGGTCCAGCGCGATCAACTCATCCCGATGCCGACGCAACCGAAACACATCTCCGAACGTGTTCAGCGGAATCTTCGACTCCGTACGGATCTGGTCGACCGTTTTCTCCCCCAACCCCTCGATGTCCATCTGCCGCCGGCCCGCAAACCAGATCAGCTTCTCACGGATCTGCGCCGGGCACTCCGGGTTGTCGCACCAGCGCCCCGTCTCGTCTTCCGGCGCAGAGCCCGGCGGTTCAGTATCCACCGGCCCCCCGCACTCCGGGCACTTTTCGGGAGCCACAATCTTCTTCGCCCCAGCCGGTCGCTTCTCCAAGACCACGCCAATCACGTATGGGATGATCTCGCCCGCTTTCTCGATCTCCACCGTGTCCCCGATCCGGATGTCCTTCTTCCGGATCTGTCCGTAGTTGTGCAGCGTCGCGTGCTGCACGGTCGTGCCCGCCACCAACACGGGCTCAAGAAACGCACGCGGCGTGATCCGCCCCGTCTTTCCGACCTGGTGCTCCACCTTGAGCAAACGGGTCATCTTCCGTTCCGCGGGATACTTGAAGGCGATGATCCAGCGGGGCGACTTGCTCGTCGTTCCCAGTTTCTCCTGCTGCGAGAACGAATCCACGCGGACCACCATCCCGTCTGTCTGGAAGTCAAGCGTGTGGCGCCTGGCCCCGAACTCCGTGATCGCCTTCAGGATCTCCTCCACCGTCTCGCACACCCAAACATCCCTGCTCGTCGGCACGCCCAGCGCCCGCACCCGCTCCAGGAACTGCGTGTGTGAATCAGCGAACCCTTCGCTTACCTCCCCGCGTCCGTACGCCGAGAACGCCAGCCGCCGACTCGCGACGATGGATGGATCGAGCTGCTTGAGCGTTCCCGCCGTGGAGTTCCGGGGATTGGCGAACAGCTCCTCACCCGCCGCTTCCCGCTCCCGGTTGATCCGCGCGAACTCCGCGAGCGGCATGTACACCTCCCCGCGAACCTCCAGAACGCGCGGCGGCGGCGGCCCCTTTCCCGCGGGCTCCAGCTTGAGCGGCACGGACCGGACCGCGCGGATGTTCGCCGTCACATCATCCCCCGTCGTCCCATCCCCCCGTGTCGCCGCGGTCACCAGTTTCCCCTTCTCATACCGCAGCGACATGGCGACACCGTCAATCTTCGGATCGCACACGAATCGGACGGCCTCTCCACCCTCGAATTCAAAGAGCCGCCCGCCCTTGCCCCGCAACCCCGTCATCACCCGGTCGTACCACTCGCGTACCGCTGTCTCGTCGTACGAGTTGTCGATGCTCAACATCGGCACGGAATGACGAACCTGGGTGAACCCTTCGATCGGCTCGCCGCCCACCCGGTGCGTCGGACTATCCGGATCATCCAGTTCCGGGTGCTTCTTCTCCAGCGTTGCCAGCTCCTCCAGCAACCGATCGAACTCCGGATCCGACATGATCGGTTTGGCATCGACGTAGTACGCGCGGTTCGCGCGGTTCAGGAGTTCACGCAGCTCGGCGACTCGATTGGCTGGCTTGGACACGCGGACATAGTACCGAAACCACGTTTCGTCCAGGCTCCCCGACCCGCAGAACCACCTGTCCACGCCGCCTGCGCCCCAGCCACCTCTTCTCCTTATCATCCCGCGATGTCATCCGCCTCCATCATCGACGGCAGGGCGCTCGCCGAACAGTACCGGCGCGATATCGCCGCCCGCGCCGCAACGATCAAGTCCCGCGGCGGGATCGTCCGCCTGGACGCCCTGCTCGCCGACGCCGGCGACAACGCCGCCCGCGTCTACGCCGAGAACCAGGGCAAGACCTGCGCGGACCTCGGAATCGAGTACCGACTCCACCACTTCCGCCCGGACGCGAACTATGACGAAGTCGCCGGACGCGTCCTGCTGCTGAACACCAAGGATGAAGTTCCGGCAATCATGGTCCACCTCCCACTGCCGCCCGGCGTGGAGCCCTACCGCATCCAGCGCCTCATCGCCCCGGAGAAGGACATTGAGGGCGTCAACCCCGCCAACATCGGTAACGTCGTGTACGGTCAGTCGTCCCTCGTCCCGTGCACCGCCCTCGCCGTCCTCAAGATGGTCCAGTCCACGGGCGTCGACATCCGCGGCAAACGTGCCGTCGTGGTGGGCGCCGGCGACGTCGTCGGCAAGCCCATCGCCGTCCTCCTCATGCGGCAGGACGCCACGGTCATCTCGTGCAACAAGTGGACCTGGGGCCTCGATGAACTCGCCCGCTCGGCCGATATTCTCGTTGCCGCGGCGGGCGTGCCCGGCCTGATCACCCCCGCCATGGTCAAGCCCGGTGCGATCGTGATTGATGTCGGTGTGAACCGCGTCCAAGGTCAAGACGGCAAGATGAAAACCGTCGGCGATGTGGACTTTGAGGGCGTGCGAAAAATCGCCGGGTTCATCAGCCCCGTGCCCGGCGGCGTCGGCCCGGTCACGGTCGCCATGCTCCTGCTGAACGTCGTCGAAGCGGCCGAACGAAACGCGGGGTTCACCCGGTAGGACGTGAAACAGCCCCGCAACAGGCCTGTTCTACGGGCCAACGGCAATTCCGACCGCCTTGTGGCGTTTGGCCCGTGAACCCCTTACCCTTGGCAGTAGCGGTTTCCGTCTCCAGCTTCGAGGGATTCATGGACACGATCACCCTGGCGTTCATCGACAACCTCTTCCGGGGTCCCAGTCTTCTCATCATCCTGATCCTCGGACTCCTGATCTTCGGGCGGAAGCTCCCCGAAGTCGGGCGTGGCCTGGGCCGCGGCATCGTCGAGTTCCGCAAGGGGCTCAAGGGCATTGAGGACGAGATTGAAGCCGAGTCTTCCAAGCCTTCCCCCAAGCTGAGCAACCGCGAGTCTTCCGAGGTCCGGACCCCTGTGAACGACAGCGGCGAGGATGTCCGCGTCAGCCGAAACTCCGGCGGACAGACCCCGGCCTGATCGCTCCCTCAATCCTGTCACGGCGCGCTCTGCGGATCGTCGCGGCGGTACCATGCGCCCATGACCAGTCTTCTCGCTTCTCTCCTCGCCGCCGCCCTCGCCCGGGCTGAACCACCCACGCTCCCAACCGTGCTCGTCTCCTCGGACGACACACGCATCGACACGTCATGCATCGTGCAGATCGCCAAGGACGCCATCATCCGTGACACCAATGGCGACGGCGTCATCCACATCGCTGCCGACGGGATCACCGTCGAGTTTGAAGCCGGATCCATCCTTCGCGGCGCCGCTCCGGACGCCCCGGGCAACACGCTCACCGGCATCGGCATCCGCCTCCACAACCACAAAGACGTCGTGATCAAGGGCGCCAACGTGACGGGATTCAAGATCGGCATCCACGCCACCGACTGCCCGGGCCTCTGGGTCGACGGCGCTGATCTTTCCGGCAACTTTCGCCAGCGGCTCAAGTCCACCCCCGAAGCCGAGGACGGCTCCGACTGGATGTACCCGCACCACAACGACAACGGCGAATGGCTCGACAAGTACGCCGCGGCACTCTCCGTGCGCAACGCCTCCAAGGTGACCATCCGCAACGTGCGCGTGCGCCGGGGCCAGAACGGCATCATGCTCGACCGCGTGACCGACTCCCGCATCTTCGACAACGACTGCTCCTTCCTCTCCGGTTGGGGACTTGCCATGTGGCGAAGCAGCCGGAACCTGGTTTGCCGAAACGCCCTGGACTTCTGCATCCGCGGCTACTCGCACAAGGTCTACAACCGGGGCCAGGACTCCGCCGGCCTGCTCATGTTCGAGCAGTGCTCGCAGAACCTCATCGCCGAGAACTCGATCACGCACGGCGGCGACGGCATCTTCGGTTTCGCCGGTCGCGAGGCCATCGGTGAAGCACCGCCCCCCGCGCCCGACTTCCGCTACACGCGTAACGGCTGCAACGACAACCTGATCGTCGGCAACGATCTTTCCTACGCGGCCGCGCACGGCCTCGAGATGACCTTCTCCCACGGGAACCAGATCGCCAACAACCGCTTTGTCGGGAACGCGATCTGCGGCATCTGGGGCGGCTATTCCCACGGCACCCTCATCGCCGAGAACGAGTTCAAGGACAACGGCGACATGGCCTTCGGACTCGAGCGCGGCGGCGTCAACATCGAACACGGCTCCCACAACCTCATCGTCGGCAACACCTTTGAGAACAACGCCTGCGGCATCCACCTCTGGTGGGACGACGATGCACGCCTCATGACCTTGCCGGGAGTAAAGTCCGCCGTCGAAAGCAACATCATCGCCGACAACCTCTTCCGCAAGGACAAGATCGCCCTTCACCTCCGGCATGCGCCCGGCGGCACGGTCACAGGCACCGTCTTCGCAATGAACCGCATAGAAGAAGTCGGGCAGGAGATTGTCGCCGATCCCGGCATCGAGGTCACCCGAGAGGGCGACTCGCCCATGTACATACTCCCGCCGTTCCAGTTGGTCGGCGAGACGCGGCCCGTCGGCGCCCGCTCCGGCCTGGCCGGGCGGCACACCATCTTCATGACCGAGTGGGGCCCGTGGGACCACGAAACGCCCCTCGCCCGCCCCGTCACCACCAGCGGCACGACGCACCGCTACGAACTGCTCCGCATGCCCCCCGACGCCCGGCTCCGTCTCGACCAGGTCGGCGGCATGAGCCCGCAGGCCCTCAACGTCTCTTCCGGTCGGAGCGAGATTGGGGGCCAGCTCATCAACATCGAAGCCCGTCAACCCGGCGTCTTCGGATACACGCTCATCGTCGAAAGCCCCCGCTTCAAGTACGAGTTCTCATCCTCCATCATCCGTGCACAGTGGGATGTCTCGCTGTTCGAATGGACAGGCTCGGCCCAGCCCCCGCTTCCGCCGGCCGATCTTGATGCCTGGCGCGCCCTCGCCAAGGGGCCATCCGCTGTTCGCACATCCGTGGATACCTTGTCCTTCAAGTTCGGCAGCACCGGCCCCAGGGCCGTCAAGTCCGTTTCCGCCTTCGCTTCCTCGAACATCGGCGGCAGCTTCTACGGTCTCGTCGCTTCCACCACGCTCTCCATGACCCCCGGCAAGTGGCGTTTCATCATCCAGAGCGATGACGGTGTCCGTCTCCTCGCCGACGGCAAACCGCTCATTGAGAACTGGACGCACCACGGGCCCACCACCGACACCGCCGTCCTGGAAGTCACGGAGGCTCGCCCAGTCCCCATTGTCGTCGAGTACTTCCAGATCACCGGGCACGCCGTTCTCGACCTTCGCATCGAAGCCGTCCGCTGAGCCCACCCCCACCTCGTCCCGGCCCCCTCCCAGCTTGCTCCTCCCCGAATCCGGCGTACGATTCCGCACCCTGCCGAGGTAGCTCAGCTGGTTTAGAGCGCTGGATTCATAACCCGGAGGTCGGCGGTTCGAGTCCGCCCCTCGGCACTTTCACGATCACGACGCTTTGCCGCGACGGGTAGTCTTTCACCCCGCGTTGCAGCGCGCCGACCGTCCTTCCATTCAAACTCGGCCTGCACCCCCACCAGCCCCAGCAGGCTCCGAAGGTGCCGCTCGATGCTCGCCGCGGCCTCAGCCTGATACCTCGGGTTGTTGCTCTCGTACAGATCCGCCGCCTGGCTCTGCGCCCGCTTCATCATCTCTCGCTGACGATCCGCCGTCATCGGGATCACATCCAGAAGACCCAGAATCCGCGCGTTCTGAATGTCATACGGCGTCAGATCGAGCAGCCGCAGGTGCCCTTCGATCGGGGGCAGCGATACCCGATACCGACCTTCGCCCAGGTCCTGCACATCCGATGCGTCCAGCCGGGACAGGTCGATGGTGTACTGCTTCTCAAAGTGAAAGATCATCGCGAGCCGCGCCTGGCTCAAGAGCAGCGGAGGCAGCCACGCCCACCCGCTCGTGGCGGTCGCGATCTCCTTCGCGCACACTTCCAGCCCGACAAGTTTGCCGACCGACCGCACGTGCTCGGCGATCGTCTGGATCGTCACCGTTTCCTGCTTGGTCCGGCGTAGGAATCCACGCACGCGGCTTTGAGCCAGGTAAACGATCATTCCCCCCAGCACAAAGGCCAAGGCTGCCAAAATCACCGCGTTGGATCCGAGGATCGGCATACCCCAGTGCTTGGGGAGCCGCGTCTTCCACTTTCAGGCCCCGGCCGCCAACCCCCGGGCTTTCCCGCATTCAGGGCAAACCGCCAGTTCCTTCCAGTCATACCCGCACCCTGGGCAATAGCGATCCGCCCCCACCCGCCCCATTTCAAATGCCTTCACAATCAAGTGGACGCTGGCACACAGCATCCCCCCGGCCACAGCAATGCCCAGCACGGCGATCCCGGTCTGAACAATACCTCCACCGGATACGAAGCCCATCAGCACCCGCCGGGCGGCCCCGATCACAAGCGAACCCGCCAGCGCCGCCGCCGGTAACCCCAGCAACACACCCAGCATCGCGCAGCGCCATGACTTTGGATCGCGTGACAGCACGCACCAAGCCCCACCCGCCGCAAGGATCCCCGCCAGCAGCACCCGAAGCGCGAGCAGCGGCGTCAGCGACATCGTCCCCAACTGCTTGCCGACACTGATGTACCCGCACGCTGACCCGATGAACACCGTGCCGGCGATCGCCGCCAGAGCGAGCCCGGGCCCCTCTCGATATCTGCCTCGCCCGAACAGCACGGCCAACACGCCGGCCACCAGGACGACGAACTCGAACCCAAAGAGCAACCACGCCGGACGCCCGCCAGCAACCAGAAACGGCATCAGCACCGCCGCTCCCCCAACGACCAATGCGCTGAGCGAAACGACGGCCCCAGTCAACACGGACAGCAACAAGATGATTCGCGGAACCGGTGGCAAGTGGGTCGTCCTCGTGCCTGTCATCGTCAGGATAGGGACGCCAATCTCTCTCCTCCCGCCCGCGGCCGTTCGTTCATCGGGGCTTCTCCCCCCCCTTTCCTCAACCGCCACAGCTATACAGCCGATGTAACCACTCAGGTGCCCTTCGGCACCGACTTTGCGTACTGCTCTCTCCCAGACCGGTGCATCCATGAGCCGAATCCTCACCCCATCCCCAGCGACGGAAGCCGCCTCATCGGTGGCATTTCGTCGCTTTCTTGCGATGTGGGCACAGGATTGCCTCCGGCTCTCCCGCTCCGGTTTGACCGTTCCAACGGCGAGAAAGGGCCAGGACTTCGTCATGCCACGCCCCACCAGAGCCTCCCTTGAACGTCCCGCCGAGGAACGGTCGATGATCCGTTGGATGCCCGAAGTGCCCGCCGCGGCCCGGGTGTAGGGAGTCGCCATGGGACGAGTTTCAGCCGGCTCCGGCCTTTTCAGCGGGATCGATACCGCATCCCTGATCGACAGCCTCATCAACGCTGAATCCGGTCCAAAACGCCTCGCCCAACGCCGGATCATCCAGCTTCAGAGCCTTCAGGCCGCGTACCTCGACATCAACTCCCGCCTGGGCGCCATGCGAACCGCTGCGCAGAACTTGCGCACGGGCAACGTCTTTCAATCCAACCGGGCCACCAGCAGCAAGGACGACGTTCTCACCGCCACCGCCTCGACCAATGCGACCCCCGGCACGTACTCGTTCATCGTTGACCGCCTGGTTTCATCCCAGCAGTACCTGTCGCGCGGCTTCGCCAGCGCCACCTCCGGCGGACTCGGCGCCGGCACGTTCACGTTCGAGAGCGCCCGGGCCCGTCTGGACCGCGACACCAACCTCGCTGACCTCAACGGCGGTTCCGGCGTTTCCCGAGGCAAGATCATCGTCAGCGACGCCGCGGGCCACTCGGCGACCGTCGATCTCTCCCGTGCCGCGACCGTCAACGATGTCCTCGACGCCCTCAACGGCGCCGGCGGGGGCCTGAACCTTTCCGCCCGCGTCGAGGGCGGCCGCTTCGTCATCTCCAGCGGCGTCAACTCGAACCTGACCATCGCCAGCGCGTTCGGGTACTCCACCGCCGAAAGCCTCGGCATCGCGGCCAGCGGCGCAAGCCCGACCGTCACGGGACAAACCGTCTACCGCATGACCGAAGGAACCGCCCTTCGCGCCCTCAACGATGGCAACGGGGTGTTCCTGAACAGCCAATCCGGCCAAGCCCGCTACGACTTCACCATCACCGTCGGCGGCACGGCTGTGAACATCAACATCGGCGACATCTACAACGCCGAAGGCGGCATCACCGAGTCCGCCCCCACCACGATCGAGGGCGTTCTGAACCGCATCAACAGCCAACTCGAGACCGCTCTCGGCGACCCCGACGTCCGCGCCTCGATCGCTTCCGACGGCGCCAGCCTCCAGATCGTCGACACCCAGAGCCGGACGCTCGAAGTCACCGAGAACCCGACCGCCGGCGCGAACACGGCGCGGGACCTCGGCATCCGCACCAGCGGCCCGGTCACGGGAACCCTCAGCGGCCGTCGCATCCTCGCCTCCCTCAACTCCGTGCTCGCGTCATCCCTGAACGGCGGCGCCGGCATCTCGGGCGATGGCCAGCTCACCATCACCACCCGCGACGGCGCGGTCCACAACTTCTCCGTCTCCACGACAAGTTCCGTCACCGACATCATCCAGGCCATCAACACCGCCGGCGGCTCCAGCTTCCGCGCCTCCCTCAACTCCCGCGGCACGGGGATCACCATCTCCGACACCACCAACGGCTCCCAGAACCTCATCATTGCCGGCGACACCGCCTCATCCCTCGGCATCGCCACCGATCCGTCCGGTGTCGCCACGTCCAGGGTCGTCGGCGCCAACCTTCAGCACCAGTACATCACCCAAGGCACCCTGCTCAACTCGCTCCGCGGCGGGCAGGGGATAGGCCAGGGCGAGTTCCGTATCACCGATTCCACCGGCGCCGTCGCCAACGTCACCATCAACGACAACCAGTCCACCATCGACGATGTGATCCGCCTCATCAACAGCCGCGGCATTCGCGTCAAGGCCCGAATCAACACCAACGGCGATGGCATCGAGCTCTACGAGGATGCGGGCGGCGGAACCATCAAGATCAAGGTCGAGGAGATCAGCGGCACGGTCGCCACGAACCTGAATCTCAAGGGTGAAGCAGCCGGCACCGGAACCGAGAACGTCATCAACGGCACGTTCGAGCGCTCGGTCACATTCCTCGCCACCGACACTCTTCAGCAGATGGCTTCCAAGATCAACTCCGCCGGCGTCGGCATCCAGGCGACGGTCATCACCGATGGCTCCGGCAGCACCCCCTTCCGCCTCAGCCTCGCCTCCCGCACCACCGGATCCGCCGGCCGCTTCATCGTCGACACCGGCGACTTTGACCTTGGCGAGTCCATCCTCGACAACGGCAACGACGCACGCGTCATCTACGGCTCGAGCGATCCCGCCCGCGGCGTGCTCCTCACCAGCACACGCAACACGCTCGACAGCGTCATCCAAGGCGTCACCATCGATCTCAAGTCAATCAGCAGCGACCCCGTCACGCTCTCGGTAACACGCGACACCAGCGCCATCGAGACGGGCATCGATACTTTCATCAAGACCTTCAACGAACTCACCTCCCGCATCAAGTCGCAGACCTCGTACAACCAGGAGACCAACACCCGCGGCACGCTGCTGGGCGACTCCACCACCGAACTCCTCCGGCAGGGGCTGTTCCGCACTATTCAGGGCCGCGCCCAAGGCGTTTCCGGCAGCTTCCAGAGTCTTCTGGACGTCGGCTTCAAGGTCGGCCAGGGCGGCGAACTCACGCTCGACAAGGACCGACTACGCGCGGCGCTGGAACAGGATCCCGAAGCCGTGGCCAGGCTCTTCACCTCCCGTGAGCTTCAGCCCTCCACCCCGACCAGTGTCAACGGCGAACCGGGCATCACGACCACCGACCCCAACGCCGGCCAGCAGTTCTCCTCCCTCGGCGTCTTTGCGCAGATGGAGGAACTGGCCAACTCCTACCTCAACACCGTCGACGGTCGGCTGACAAAGCGGAGCCAGACCATCCGCGACCAGATCTCCTTCCAGACCCGGCGCGTCTCCGACTTCGACGCGAAGCTGGAGGACAAGCGCAAAATCCTCCAGCAGCAGTTCCTCGCCATGGAGCAGGCCATCGGGCGCCTCCAATCTCAGAGTTCGGCCCTGTCGGGCATCTCCTCGCTCTCCGGCTAGGTTCAAACCCTCATCCCGACTCCTCCGGTGGACCGATCTCAACGTTCGATAAAGTCGCCCTTTCCGTCGTCCGATCCACACTTCCATGAGCGTCGAGTCAAACCCGGCCAACGCCTACCTGCGCACCAAGGTCCTCACGGCCAGCCGCGAGGAACTCCGCCTCATGCTCCTCGATGGCGCCATCAAGTTCGCCACCCAGGGGCGCGAGGGCCTCGCCGCGAAAAACTACGAAGCCAGCTACAACGGCATTTCCCAGTGCCGCAACATCGTCCTCGAGCTGCTCACCACCATCAAGCCTGAGTTTGACCCCGAACTCTGCGAGCGCGTGAAGGCCATCTACACCTTCCTCTACTCCGAACTCGTCGAAGCGAGCCTGCAAAAGAGCGTCGAGAAGCTCGACGGTGTCATCAAGATTCTCAACTACGAACGCGAGACCTGGGCCATGCTCATGGACAAGGTGGCCGCCGAGCGTGCCAAGTCCAGCGGCGACGACCCCGCCCGACCCGCCACGCTCAGCCTTCAGGCCTGATACACGCCGCTGACCAGCCGGCTTGTCAGATCGTCAAACACGAACACTCCCTGCACTCCCGCCTCAAACTGCCGCTCCGCCTCGTGCACCAGGTCCACCGCCGCCGCGGCATGTTCCGCCGCCTCGCCGGACTTGCCCGCCGCGTGCCGCAGCCGCGACCGGAAGTGAACGCTGAGCAAACGGATCATCCACCGACCCGCGGCCTTGTTCGCCGCATCCTTGCTTGCCGTCTCGCTCCCTGACCGCTTCACCGCCGCTTCCGCCCACTCATCGATCAGCTTTGCGATTGTCGCGCCGAGGTCGAGAGGGAACCTCCCCGCATCCAGCTCCGACAGTTGCGGCGCGAGCGCCTCGAACCACCCGACCAAGCCTGTTTCCAGGGCCGCCTTGGCCACACCCGGCGAACCATCCGCAAAGGCCATCAGCCACTGCCTCGCGGCCGGGGACAGCGAGGACACATCCACCTTCGCCTCCTTCAGCCAGCGTGCCATCTCAGGCTCGCTCAACGGACCGAAGGCCACCGGCTGACACCGGCTCCGCACCGTCGGAAGGATCCGCTCGTACTTCGAAGTCACGAGAATGATCACGCTCCCCGGCGCGGGCTCCTCCAGCGTCTTGAGCATGGTGTTCTGGCCGCCGTCGTCCATCAGCTCTGCCTCATCGACGATGAACACCTTCGAGGCCATCGCCGTTTCGCCGGCCACCTGCGTCCGTTCCGCGGGCTCGATGAGAAACTCGATCAGCACATCTTTCGCGATGTTCCGCTGCTTGCTGTCGCGAACGCGCGTCTCCCGGCTCACGGCCGCCAGTTCCTTCGTCACGATGTGCAGGTCCGGGTGCGTCCCCGCACGCAGCAGCCGCTGCGTCGGCGAGTCGGGATCAGGCCCAATCTGACCGCCCCGTCCCGGTCCCGTCGTCGGGTCCAGGATCATCGCCGCGAACGCCAGCGCTGTCGTGAACTTCCCTACCCCCATCGGCCCATGAAAGACCCACGCGTGGTGCACCCGCCCCGACGCCACCGCCGCCCGCAGCGCCGAGACCGCGCGCTCCTGCCCGATCACCGCATCCAGCCCGATCGGCGGCGTCCAACGCAGGCCCGCTGGCCCCTCGATGGGCTTGAGCTCAACCTCCCGCGGTGGCTTGGGCTTCCGCGTCACCGGCTTTGTCGGCTTCTTCGCCACGGCCACAGCCTAGCACCCCCGAGCGCCGTTTGCCGCTCCGTCGTCACACCACCCCGGAAGTCAGCAGTTCCGCAGCTTGTTCAGCGCGTTGAGCGCCGCCACCTTGTAACACTCCGCCAGCGTCGGGTAGTTGAACACCGTGTTGACGAAGTACTCCACCGTGCCCCGGTGTGCCATGACGGATTGCCCAATGTGCACCAGCTCGGTCGCCCCCGTTCCGATGATGTGCACCCCGAGCACCGTGTGCGACTCCTGATGGATAAGCAGCTTGAGCATCCCGATCTCGTCGCCCAGCAACTGCCCGCGGGCGATCTCCCGGTACTGCGCGATCCCCGACTCGTACGGGATCCCTTCCTTCGTCAACCGCTCCTCCGTCCACCCCACCATCGAGATCTCCGGGATCGAGTAGATCCCATAGGGCAGCAAGTCCGCGTTTACCGTCGTCGTCTGCCCGTACATGCTCAGCGCCGCCGCCCGCCCCTGCTCCATGGACGTCGACGCCAGCGCCGGGAACCCCACCACATCCCCCGCGGCGTAAATGTGCGGCACCTTCGTGCGGTAGTTGTCATCCACGATAATCCGCCCGCGGTCGTCCGCCTCCAGCCCCGCCGCGGAGAGATTCAAGTCCTCCGTGCAGCCGGATCGCCCAACCGCGTACAGCAGGCAATCCGCCCGAAGCGTCTTGCCGCTCTCCAGCATCGCCTCCACCAACTCTCCCGTGCTCGCCCTCGACCCCGCCGGGGGCTCGATCCGTGAAATCCGGACAACCTTCTCTCCCAGCCGCAGCGTCATCCCCCCTTGCCGCAGATGGTACTGCAGCGCCTCGATCAGCTCCGCATCCACAAAATCCAGAATCCGGCTTCGCCCTTCGAGGAGCGTCACTCGGACCCCAAGCGCCGACAGCATCGACGCGTACTCCGTCCCGATCACCCCACCACCCACCACGATCATCGTCCGCGGCAGTCTCGGCAGATGCAGAAGCTCGTCCGATGTGATGATGTGCTGATGATCAAACGGCACGTTCGATGGCCGCGCGGGTCGGGTGCCGACGGCGATGAGGAAGTTCTTCGCCGACACCTCCTCGATCGTGTGCACCCCCCGCACCTCGACGGTATGGGCATCCTTGAACGACGCCGTTCCCGGAAGCAGCGCGACACCGTTGGACGAGAGATGCCCGCGGATGATGTCGATCTCCGCCCGGATCACGTGATGGCACGAGGCCAGCAGCCCGCTGAACGTCGCATCCCGCGCCGCCCGGAAGTCCGCCTCCTGCGGCATCGCCGCCTGACGCCCCAGCAGGCGCAGGATCGCCTCCCGCAGCGCCTTGCTCGGGATCGTGCCCGTGTTCACCGACACCCCCCCCACCACCTCCTTGCGCTCCACCACGCACACCGACTTCCCCAGTTTCGCCGCCTGGATCGCGGCTTTCTGGCCTGCGGGTCCGCTTCCGATGATGCAGAGGTCGTAGGTGCGCATGCCCACACGTTATCGGCTGTTTGAAACCCCCGCGTTCGCCTGCTTCCGCAAATGAAACCGACCCCGCCGGAGCGGGGTCGGATCGGGGTAATGCACCTACAGCCTTGACCTCAGCTTCCCGCCGGGGCCGGCTTGACCGCCTTGGCCATCGGTTCCGCCGGGTACTTGAGGTTGAACTCCTTGAGAAGCGAGTCAATGCGTTCCGCCTCATCCGCGGGATCACCCGGCCGAAGCTCGTTGAACCGAACCTTGCCGGCCGGATCAATCAACGCCAGATGCGGAATACCGCGAACGCCGTAGTTCGGGTTGAAGCACCCATCTTCCGAGAAGACCACCGGCCATGTCATGTCCATGTCCTTCATGAAAGACGGCATCAGCCCAAGTTCCTTGGCCGGATCATCCTTGCAGTCGATCCGCCTGCTGCCCCCGTTCGAGCGGTCGTAGTGGTACCCCTGGATGCTCGTGACCCCGAGGATCACCACGTCGTACCCCTCGTACCGCGCCTGCAGCTCCCGGATTTTGGGGAAGCTCGCCACACAAGGCCCGCACCACGTCGCCCAGAAGTCCACCAGCACCACCTTGCCCTTGAGATCAGAGAGCTTCGTGAACTTCGGGTTGCTCGACCAGTGGAACGTGATCTCCGGCGCGGCGTTGCCGATCATCGTCCCCCGCGCCCAGCCGGACCTCGCCAGCTTCGCCGTGTCGTTGGCCCGCTTGATCACCGCCGCGGGAGTGTCCACCGGCGCCTTCTTCGCCGCACTCTCCGCGCTGCGGGCGATCTTCTCCAGAACCAGTTCACGCTCCGCCGAGCCCGCCCCATCCCGGATCGCGCCGATCGTCCCGGAGAACGCGTTGACGATCGCGATGGGAAGGTCGTCCGTAATCAACGGCTCAACCAGCGAGACCAGCTTCCCCTCCTGAACGGCTTCAGGCGAGAACGACGACAGTTGCCGCACAAGCCCATCCCCCTTCCCCGACTTCAGAAGCTCGGGAAGCGCCGGGTGCTTGAGCGCCGCCGCGTACACCGGGACGAGTTCTTTCTCATGCTCCAGCCGGCGCTGCTTCATCTCATCTGCGTTTTTCGCCCCGACCATCGATGCGGGCGGGTAGGTCGTCACGCGGAGTTCCGCCGCGCGTGCCCCGTCCAGTGTCGGCGCCTTCGCGTACTCCGCGAGCGGCTTGGCAATCGCCTTGTTCACCTCCGGCATCAAGACCCGGGCCGCCACGATCTTCTCGATCTGTTCCAGCGTCGCTTCTTCCAGCGACACCTCCATCAGCGCCGCCCGGTTGTTCTCGTTCAAACCGCGGATCTGGTCCGCCAACTCCTTGAGCTCCGCCTTCCGCTGCTCCGTCTCCTCCTTCCGCTGCTCCGCCAACAACTCCCGCTGACGGGTCTGGAGCTCGGTCATCTTCGTGCGGTTCGCGTTGTACGTCTTCAGCATCGCCGCGACCTGCTCATCGGTCGGAGGCGAGGCCAACGCGGTCGATGCAGCCAGGAACAGGGCGAGCGCGGAGCGGATCAACATGGTCAATCTCCACAGGGGGGTTATGAATCTCGAAACCAATGTACCAACATCGTGGCCATGTCAAAACCCAATCCTCGCCGGAACCTCCTCCGACAGGGTCTACTCGCTCTGATTCCTATACTCGATCCCTCTGTCCCCGCCCCGAACAGGACCCTTTATGACCTGGACAAGCGACCGAGTCCGTTCCACCTTCATTGACTTCTTCGTCAACCGCCCCGGCGCGACCCACGCCCACGTGCCCTCCAGCCCCTGCGTCCCCGTGGACGACCCAACCCTCCTCTTCACCAACGCCGGCATGAACCAGTTCAAGCCGATCTTCCTCGGCACGGTCCAGCCCGGCTCCCCTCTCTTTGGCATGAAGCGTGCGGTCAACAGCCAGAAGTGCATCCGCGCCGGCGGCAAGCACAACGACCTCGACGATGTCGGCAAGGACACCTACCACCACACGTTCTTCGAGATGCTCGGCAACTGGTCTTTCGGTGACTACTTCAAGAAGGAAGCCGTCGAGTGGTCGTGGGAGCTCCTCACCAAGGTCTACGGCATACCCGCCGACCGCCTGTACGCCACCTACTTCGGCGGCAACCTCGACGGGCCTCGAACCCGATGAAGAAACCAAGCAGCTCTGGCTCCGGTTCCTCCCCCCTTCCCACGTCCTCCCCGGCAACATGAAGGACAACTTCTGGGAAATGGGCGAGACCGGCCCCTGCGGCCCGTGCACCGAAATTCACTTCGACCGCATCGGTGGCCGCGACGCCCACAAACTTGTCAACACCGGCGACCCCGACGTCATCGAAGTCTGGAACAACGTGTTCATCCAGTTCAACCGCGAAGAGGGCGGCAAGCTCCGCCTCCTGCCCGCCAAGCACGTTGACACGGGCATGGGCTTCGAGCGCCTCGTCTCCGTCCTCCAGAACAAGCGCAGCAACTACGACACCGACGTTTTCATGCCCTACTTCGCCGCCATCCAGAAGGTTACCGGCTTCTCCACGCCCTACTCCGGCAAGCTCGGCGCCGCCGATGCCGGCAACGTCGACACCGCCTACCGCGTCATCGCCGACCATATCCGCACGCTCACCTTCGCCATCACCGACGGCGCCACGCCAAGCAACGAAGGGCGTGGCTACGTTCTCCGCCGAATCCTCCGCCGCGCCGTCCGCTACGGCCGCCAGGTGCTCAACGCCAAGCCCGGTTTCTTTTCTCAGCTCGTCCCCACCGTGGTCGAGCGCATGGGCGAGGCCTTCCCGGAACTGAGAAAGAGCCCCCAACGGGTCATCGACATTCTTCGCGAAGAAGAAGAGAGCTTCGGAAAGACGCTCGATCGAGGTATCAAACTTTTCGGCGAAGCTGCCGACCGGGCCTGCGCCTCTCGTCAGCAGGGCGCCGGCCAGAAGGACTTCGCCGTCATCTCTCCCGACGATGCCTTCAAGCTCTACGACACCTACGGCTTCCCCATCGACCTCACCCAGCAAATGGCCGAGGAGCGAGGCCTCAAGGTCGACATCGCGGGCTACGAGCGCCTCATGGAAGAAGCCAAGGACCGCTCCCGCGCCGCAGGGAAGGAAGGGGTCGCCAAGGAACTCACCCTCGGCGCCGACGCCATCGCCCGCCTCAAGGGCATGAACGTCAGCACCACCGACGACGGCGACAAGTTCCACGGCCGCACCATTCACGCCACAGTCCTGGCCATCTGGAACGGCGAGAACTTCGACGACTCCACCCGCGACCGCGCTGGCGCCCCGGTCGGCATCATCCTCGACAAGACCAGTTTCTACGCTGAAATGGGCGGCCAGGTGGCGGACCACGGGGAGATCCATTCCGATCGCGCGGGCAATGCCGCTGACTTCAATGTCGAGTCCGTCAAGAACTACGGCGGCTACATCCTTCACATCGGTCGTGCCGGCCGCGGCGAGCTCCGCGTCGGCGACCGCGTCCGGCTCCATGTTGACCGCTCCCGGCGTGACCCGATCGAGGCCAACCACACCGCCACCCACATGCTCAACTTTGCCCTTCGCCGGATCGTCGGACCGCACGTGGACCAGAAAGGCTCGCTCGTCGCCCCTGATCGTCTCCGCTTCGACTTCTCCAACACCGGCCCCGTCGCTCCGGATCAACTCGCCAAGGTCGAGTCCATCGTCCGCGACCAGATCGCCGCTGACCTCACCGTCTACGCCGATCTCGCGCCCCAGTTTGTCGCCAAGCAGATCACTGGCCTCCGCGCCGTCTTCGGCGAAACGTATCCGGATCCTGTCCGCGTGGTCTCGATCGGCCAGCCTGTCTCCGATCTCCTGGCCAGCCCGGGCAACACCGCCTGGATGGAGGTTTCCGTCGAGTTCTGCGGCGGCACACACGTCCCCTCCACCAGCAAGCTGGGCCACTTCGCCCTGATCTCCGAGGAAGCAGTCGCCAAGGGCATCCGCCGCGTCACCGCCCTGACCGGTGTCCCCGCTCTCGCCGCCATCCAGTCCGCCGACAACCTCGCGGCCCGCATCAAGGCTGCCGAGCGCCTCGAAGTTGCGGCGCTCGCGACGGAACTCAACGAAGTCGCCCGCGAGGTCGATCAGTTGACCATTCCGGCCGCACGCCGCGACAACCTCCGCAAGTCCATCGCGGCGCTTCAGGAGAAGGTCAAAGCCGCACAAAAGCAAGCCGCCGCCGGCAAACGCCAGGAGGCCGCCGCGATTGCTCGCCGTCTCGCCGAATCGGCCAACACCGCCGGCGACACCATCATCGTTTCCACCATCGATCTCGGCTCCGACCGCGGCGCCCTCGAGCAGGCCGTGAAGACCATCCGCGATGTCGCTCCACGCGCCTCTGTCATGCTCTTCAGCCCCGATGAGTCCGACCCCGCCGCCCCGAAGATCGGCATCATGGCCTCCGTTCCGCCCGACGCCGTTGCAAAAGGCCTCAATGCGGGTGACTGGCTCCGCGAGGCCGCCACCATTTGCGGCGGCAAGGGTGGCGGCAAGCCCGAAGCGGCCCAGGGCGGCGGAACCAATATCGCCAAGCTCCGGGAAGCCATTGCCGCCGCTCGCCTGACCGCCAGCAAGAAGCTCCTTTGATGTCCCAGAATCCCGACCAAGGTGATCACGAAGTCTGGCGAGAGCCACCTCCCCCGCCCCCGGTCCCCAACTTCCCCGAGATCCCGGAGTCCCTCCGCCAAGCCGCTGAGGGCAAGAAGCCGCCTCGGCAGTCCCCCCTCTCCGGCCTCGCCGCCGGATGGGCCATGGCCACCGACTTCATCGTCACGCTCATCGCCGCGTGGCTTATTGGCTTTGGAGTCGACTATTGGCAGGGCACCTCCCCCTGGGGCTCCTTGATCGGCGTTGCCGTCGGCTTTGCCTATGCCATGTACCGCCTGGTTCGCCAGAGCCAACGCGAGGAACGCGAGGCCGCCCGACGTAAGAAGTGATGCCCCGGGGCGGCATGGCCCCGCGGACAATCCCACCCCACCCAGAACCCCTCCTCGCGGCACTCGCCGACCCCGACCCACCCCGCTATATTTCTGCCCCCCTGAAAGCGGCCGTTTTGCCGCTCGCGTTCGGCGGTTGATCGGACGCGGGCGGCGGAAGATCCCCCGATGTCCACCGACGGAACCCCTCACCCCTCTTGGCCCTCCCTCAAGCGTTGCTACGCGGTGGGTATGGCGCTGGTGGGGGCCGTCTCCCTCGCCGTCAGCGCCGCCATTACCGCCTACCTCGGCGGCGACGGCCAGACCATCGTGATCGGCGCCTCCGCGCTCTCCGTCGGCATCCTGATCTCACTCGCCCCCATCATCATCAACGTCCCGACGCACTCATTCGGCATCGCAGTCGTCGCCGCCTCCGGGGCGCGCATGCTTGTCGCCATGGCTGTCGTCGTCATCGCGACAGCCGTGCTCGATCTGCCCCGCCGCCCGCTCGGCCTCGGCGTCGGCGCGGGGCTGTTGATGTCCCTCATCGCTGAAACACTTCTCGCGCTCGCCGTGCTGTCGCGGGTCAATCGCAAGACGGAGCTGGCATGAATCACCTGTTCGCTCATCTCTCATCGCTTGTCCTCGCCGCCGGCGGCCCGGACCAGCACGTCTACAACCACCCATTCGCCAAGACCGCCGACGGCCTCTGGATCTGGTCCGGCAATATGGGCAATCTGGTCCTCTCCGGCGTCATCATGGTCTTGGGCGGCCTCTGGGTCGCCTCCAAGGTCAAGACCGGACCCGAGTCTCAGGGACACGACCGCTGGATCACCACCAACCGCTTCGCCCACATGATCGAGGTCATCGCCGTCTACCTGCGGGAAGAGGTCGTCCGGCCGATGCTCCACGACCGCACGAACAAGTTCATGCCCTTCCTCTGGACCATCTTCTTCTTCATCCTCGTGAACAACATCCTGGGCCTCATCCCCTTCCTCGATCTCCAGCACGTCGTGTCCGAGGACATGCACCACAAGGGCCTTGCCTTCCTCGGCGGCACCGCGACCCAGAACATCTGGGTCACGGGGGTGCTCGCCCTCATCGCCGGCCTGGTCTTCAACCTCGCCGCCATCGCCCGCCTCGGCATCGGCGGCTACTTCAAGCACATGACCGGCGGCGCGGTGTTCCCCGTTTCCCTCCTCCTCCTTGTCATCGAGTTCGTCGGCCAAGTCATCATCAAGCCCGTCGCGCTGGCCATCCGTCTCTTCGCCAACATGACCGCCGGGCACATCCTCCTCGCCGTGCTCATGGGCTTCATCGGCACCGCCCTCACGCAGCTCGGCCCCATCCTCGCCGGCACCGTCACCGTCGTCTCCTTCGCCGGCGCCGTCGCCATCATGTTCCTCGAACTCTTTGTCGCCGTCCTCCAGGCCTTCGTGTTCATGTTCCTCACGACGGTCTTCATCTCCCTCATGGATCATCACGACGAGCACGGTCATGAGCACGGGCATGACCATGCACACGGCCACGAGCACGCCCACGCGTGAATAACGGGCCCCCACGTCTCCCCCGGTAACGGCGGAGATTCGCATCCGACCAGTGCACGAAAGGGTTTGGTTTCATGATCACTGTGAAGAACGCTCTCCTCGCTCTTGCTGGCCTCGCCGTTCTGCCGGCCGTTGCTAGCGCCGCCGACGCCCCCGCCGCGGCTCCCAACATCGTCAAGGGTGTCGCCGCCATCGGCGCCGGCCTCGCCGTCATCGGCGGCGGTCTCGGCATCGGCCTCGTCGGCAAGTCCGCCGTCGAGTCCATCGCCCGCCAGCCCGACGCCGCCGGCAAGATTCAGACCAACATGATTCTCGCCGCGGCCCTCATCGAAGGTGCGACCCTGTTCGCCGTCGTTGTCGGCTTCCTCGCCAAGTAATCTCCCCCGCCGCCGTCCGACAGGGCGTCGGCGGACTTGCCTCGATCCCTCCCGGTTCAAACGGAGCACCCCAATGTCCCGCCGAATCTCAACCTTCGTCCTCCCCACCCTTGCCTTGGCCTTCCTGGCCCAGACCGCCATGGCCGCCGGCGAAGAGCTCGGCGCGCTCCCCAGCCCCAAGCAGGGCCTGATCACCGGCATCACCGCCCTTGTGGTCTTCGCCGTCGTCTTCGCGATTCTCGCCGTCAAGGTCTGGCCCGTCATTGGCAAGGCCCTCGATGAGCGTGCAGGCAAGATCCGCGAGGAGATCGCCGCGGCCGAGGCCGCCCGCAAGCAGGCCAAGGACGCCCTCGAGATGTACGAGAAGTCCCTCGCCGAGGCCCGCGCCGAAGCCCAGAAGATGCTCGAGAAGACCCGGGCTCAGCAGCAGGCCCTCGCCGACGAGCTCCGGTCGAAGGCTGACGCGGAGCTCGCCCAGATGCGGGAGCGAGCCCGTCGCGATATCGAGGCCGCCAAGAAGGCCGCCCTGCAGGAGATCTACTCCCAGACCGCCGCCGCCGCGACCTCCATCGCCGGCAAGATCCTCCGCCGCGAGGTCAACCCCGCCGACCAGAAGCGCCTCGTGGAAGAATCCATGGGCGAACTCATGGCCATGAAGAACTGATTGGTGGCACGCCTGCAGGTGGCACGCCTCTCCGAGGCGTGAGCTTGCTTCTCCCCAGAGATTGAACCCTTCCGAACCCGGCCGAAACGGAACCCCACGATGCCCCTGATCGACACCCCACCCGACGCCTTGGCCGAAATCTACGCCAGGAGCCTCTTCGAACTCGCCGAGACCAAGGGCGGACGCCCAGCCATCGAAGCCACGCTCTCCGAGCTTGAGGACATCCTCGAACTCGCCCGGAGCGACGCCCGCTTCAACGAGTTCCTTGCCTCCCGGGTCCTCCCCATGGCCCAGCGCTCCGCCTCGCTGGAGAAGATCTTCAAGTCCAAGGTCTCCGACCTTACGCTCCGATTCCTCCAGGTCCTCAACGAAAAGGGCCGTCTCTCCCACCTGCCCCCAATCGTGGCCGCGTTCGATCGCACCGTACAGGACAAGTTCGGCAAGGTTGAAGTCGACGTCTATACCGCCTCCCCCATCGCCCCCGACGATCTCCGCACCATCCGCGAACGACTCCTGCAGGCCCTCGGCAAGGAGCCCATCCTCCATCCCTACACCGATGAGTCCATGATCGGCGGCATCCGCCTTCAGATTGGTGACAAGCTCATCGACGGCTCCCTCTCGACCCGCCTTCGCAAACTCAAGGACCAGCTCGCCACCGACGGCGCCGCCGCGGTCCGTGCCCGCGCTGAAAAGATGATCGACGATTCGACGAACTGATGCACTTTGCCCCTGCGTTGCGGCCCTCGCTGAAACGCTCGGGTCACATCCGATCCTGAATCCGCCGTTCGTGCCCCTGTGAACTCTGCGCCTCTGTGGTGAGACCGTTCTGGAGCCCCCCATGCCCAAGAAAACCATCGCCTCCATCAACCCCTCGGGCAAGCGCATTCTCACCCGCGTCGACTTCAACGTCCCCATCGAGGACGGCTTCATCTCCGACGACCGCCGCATCCGCGAGGCACTTCCCACCATCAAGAGCATCATCGACCGCGGCGGGCGCGCAATCCTCATGTCCCACATGGGCCGCCCCGAGGGCCAGGGGTACGAGGCCGAGTTCTCCCTCAAGCCCTGTGCCGCCAAGCTGAGCGAACTCCTCGGCAAGCCCGTCGCCTTCCCCTCCAACGACTGCACCGACGCCGCGGCCGCAGCGGCCGTCGCCAACCTCAAGGATGGCGAGGTCCTCCTCCTCGAGAACCTCCGCTTCCACAAGGCCGAGAAGAAGGGTGATGCCGCATTCGCCGCCAAACTCGCCGCGTACGGCGACGTCTACGTCAACGACGCCTTCGGCACCTGCCACCGTCCCGATGCTTCCATGGTCGCCGTTCCCAAGGCCATGGCCGGCAAGCCCCGCATCGTCGGCTTCCTCGTCGAGAAGGAGATCAAGTTCCTCTCCGAAGCCGTCAAGAACCCGAAGAAGCCCTTCGTGGTGATCCTCGGCGGCGCCAAGGTCTCCGACAAGATGGGCGCGATCGAGAACCTCCTCCCCAAGGCCGACACCGTCATCATCGGCGGCGCCATGGCCTACACCTTCCTCAATGCCCTCGGCAAGAAAGTCGGCACCAGCCGCACCGAGGATGACCGCCTCGCCGACGCCAAGCGCACGCTCGACCTCGCCGCCAAGCTCCACGCCGAGCTCCTTCTTCCCGTGGATCACATCTGCTCCACCCAGTTCGCCGAGAAGTCTGGCGACATCCACGTCTTCGATGGCGACATCAAGGACGGCTACATGGGCCTCGACATTGGCCCCAAGACGCAGACCAAGTACGCCATGGCCATCGCCAAGGCCAAGACCATCGTCTGGAACGGCCCAATGGGCGTCTTCGAATGGATGCCCTTCCGTGTCGGCACCAACCAGGTCGCCAAGGCCATCGCTGAAGCTACCGCCAACGGCGCCACCAGCATCGTCGGCGGCGGAGACTCCGCCGCGGCCGTTGAGAAGTTCGGCCTCGCCGGCAAGATGAGCCACGTCTCAACCGGCGGCGGAGCCTCCCTCGAAATGCTCGAAGGCAAACCCTTCGAAAGCGTCGAACTCCTCGACAACGCCTGACCCAGCGCACCTTCGCAGGCATGGCTGACATTCGAGCATTGGTGGCACTGGCCACAGGCTCTGAGTGGCCAGTGTCTCCTCGGGCATGGCTCGGTTTCAAAGTCCGCTCCACGACCTCGACACTCTTCGTCCACCCACCTCACCGCCGCTGAAACAGCTTCTCCAGCTCCCGGATCGTCAACCGGATCGACGTCGGCCGTCCATGCGGGCAGTTGCTCGACCGTTCCACTTCCTCCCGCAGACGCACGAGTTCGTCCAACTCCGAGTCACTCATCCTGTCCCCCGCCTTCACCGCCGCCTTGCACGCCATCATGTCCAGCACCTCGTGCAGCGTCTGCTCACTCCCGGGTGCAAAGCCCTCCGCCTCCGCCTTCTCCAGAAGCTCCCCGACAAACTCCACCGGGTCCACCCCCTTGTCAAACAAAAACGTGGGAAAGGCGTGGACGCCGACGCTCGCCGGTCCCAGCGGCTCCGCCTCCACCCCGATCTTCGCCAGAAGCCCCGCCAGTTCCGGCAACCGGTCCACCTGCGCCGGGCTCGCCGGCACCACGCTCGGCGAGAGCAGCCGCTGACTCTCCAGCGGCGCCACCCGGATCCGCGACATCATCGCTTCAAACATCACCCGCTCGTGCAGCGCGTGCTGATCTACGATCACCACACCCTGATCATCCTGCGTCACCAGGTAGCTGTTGTGCACTTGCAACACCCGAGCCGCGGGCCGCCCCACCGGCAGCGCCCCGAACCCGGGAGGCGGCGCCGCCCCAGCCCCCATCGCTCCGCCCGTGCCCGCCCCCTCCTGCCCCTCTCTCATCGCCTGACGAACCGCGTCATACGAAATCGCCCCCTGCCCCGGGTCTTGCCTTCGGAAGTAGTCCACAAATGCATTCACGCCCGGCCGAGACGTCTCCGCCATCGGCGGCAGAATCGCCCGAGGGTCCGGTCCGCCACCCCCCGCCCCGGCCGCTGCCCCCATCGTCGGCGTCAAGTCCGCCCCTCGCAGCGCCTCCCGGATTGACCGCAGCACCACCGAATGCACCAAGCTCGAATCCCGGAATCGCACCTCCACCTTGCTTGGGTGCACGTTCACATCCACCGCCCCCGGGTCCATCTCCAGCATCAGCACAATCGTGGGGTGACGGCCCGGCTCGATCAGCCCTCGGTACGACTCCTTGATCGCGTGCTGGATCGTCTTGTCACGAACCACCCGCCCGTTGATGAACACGTGCTGCGCCTGGTTCGTCCCGCGAGAGATCGATGGCAGCCCCGCCAGCCCCCAAAGCGCCAGCCCTCTCGCATCATCGAACTGGTCCGCATGGACCTCGATCAACTGGTCCGCCAGTTCCATCCCCAGGACCGCCAGCGCCCGCTCCCGTGCCGACTGCCCCGGGGGCACATCAAAGCTCGTCCGCCCATCGCACGTCACCATGAATCCCACGCCCGGGTGCGCCATCGCCAGGTCCTTGGCCGCATCCACGCACCGCCCCTGCTCCGTCGGCGGCGTTCGCAAAAACTTCCGGCGTGCCGGCGTGTTGAAGAACAGGTTCCGCACGGTAATCGACGTTCCCACCGGACCCGCCGCCGGCCGCACCTCCGACACCCGATCCCCTTCCGCCTCGATCTCGCTCGCGCCCTCTTCCGCCGCCGTCCGCGATCGCAACTTCAGCCGCGACACCGATGCGATCGAAGCCAGCGCCTCGCCCCGGAACCCCAGCGTCCCGATTCGATCCAGATCCTCGACGGCCTTGATCTTGCTCGTCGCGTGCGGCGCCAAAGCCATTGGCAGCTGGTCCGGCGGAATGCCCGACCCATCGTCGGTAATCCGGATCAGTTCGATCCCGCCCTGCTCCAAATCGATGCGAATCCGCCTGGCACCCGCATCCAACGAGTTCTCCACCAGCTCCTTCACCACCGAGGCCGGTCGCTCAACGACCTCCCCCGCCGCGATCTGGTTCACCAGCAGATCGGGCAACGGCCGAATCGGATTGGAAGTGGAAATGGGCGGCATCGTTCCGTGATTGTCCGGCCCATTGTACGACCGCCCCGTCCCCGTCACCCCGCCCGCTACGAGGGCAGCCCGTTCCTGATCACCACCTCCATCGCCGAACAGAACCGGTCCAGCTCCTCCAGCGTCGTGTACACGCTGGGCGTGACGCGGATGCCTTGAAACTCCGGGTGCTTGATCGCCACGACCAGGATCCGGTGCTTGTCCCAAAGCCAGCCTGCCAGTTCCAAGCTGTCGATCCCTTCCACCTGCGCCGTCGCAATCCCGCACGAGAACCGTCGATCCAGGCTGGTATGCAGCCGCACCCGGTCGTGCCGGGCCAGTCGCTTGGCCCACCAATCGCGAAGGTACCTCAACCGCGCTTCCTTCCGGTCAAACCCGATCGCTTGGTTGAACGTCAGCGCTTCTCCGATCGCCAGGAAGTTCGCCGCCGGGTGGGTCCCGATCTCTTCGAACTTCCGGATGTCGTCGTCCAGCTTCTCCTCCGCCGCCTGCATCGGCCACAGCCCCTTGATCTTGTCGCGACGCACATACAACATCCCCGTCCCATGCGGCGCAAAGAGCCACTTGTGCAGGCTCACCCCGTAGTAGTCGCATTCCAGGTCACTCAACTTGAAGTCAAAGTGCCCAAGCGCGTGCGCCCCATCCACAATAACCGGGATACCCCTCTTCCGCGCCAGCGACACCATGTCCCGCACCGGAAGAATCTGCCCCGTGATATTCACCATGTGGCTGACCAGCATCAGCCGCGTCCTCGGCGAAATCGCCTGCCGGTACAACTCCAACACCGCCGCATCGTTCTCCGCCGGTACGGGGACCTGGACCTCGCGCACCACGACTCCTTCACGCCTCGCACGCTGCTGAAACGTCGTCCGCATCCGCGGGTAGTCCTGCGTGCAGCACAGGATCTCATCCCCGGGGTTGAGATCGATCCCCAACTGGCAGATCTGCAGGCTCTCCGAGGAGTTGCGCGTGATGGCGATCTCCTCCGCCGAAACGCCCCACTGCTTCGCCAGCCTCGCCCGCACGCCTTCCTTCTGCGGTTCGAGCACCCTCCAGAGCGCGTGCGGCGGCGGGGCCGAGTTCGAGTAATCCAATTGCCGTTTCATCGCCTCCTGCACGAACGCCGGCGATGGGCTTACCCCGCCGTTGTTCAGGTTCACCATGCTCCGGTCAAGCGTGAAGGCCTGCCCTACCTGCCCCCAATAGGCCTCGTCCGTCGCCGCCGCGTCAGGACCGCCAGCGTACGACGACAACTCGCGGGCAATCTCCGCCGCCGATCGTCCGAACGAGGGCAGAGAAACCCCCAGCACAGCGGCCGCGGCGGGATAGCCGAAGGTTCCGAGAAACAACCGTCGGTCCATCACGCTGGCACTCCGAGGTGGGGGCAAGTGGCTCGCCATGAGTGTACCGTATACGCCCCGGCCACGGACCCGCGCCGGAACCCCTGCGATCCTGGAGCCCTGCTTGCTCATCCGACACTCAGTCATGCGTTCCCTGGGCCCGTTCCTTGCAGTTCCGGCGATCGCCCTGGCCGAGCCGCCGACCTTCAACCGGGCTCTCGTGCTTCCCCCGACAGGCGCCGCCACGCGGATCATTGTCTCGCCGGATCCGGTCGCGGCACCGATCGTCGCTGGCGTGTGGACCCCGCCCAGCGAGGGTGACAATGTTCCGGGCCAGGATGGAACGCCGAGGACGTGGCAAGGCATCGACATCGCGCCCGATGGAAAGATCGAGCACCGCGCCGTCCGCGGCGGGTACGCCTATGTCCCGGTTCAATCTGACGTCGAGCAGGTCGTCATCCTCTCCGCCGCGGGGCACGGCCTGGTTTACATCAACGGAGAGCCTCGGCCGGGCGATCCCTACTCGCATGGGTATCTGCGCATCCCCATCGCCCTGAAGGCCGGGCGAAACGACCTTCTCTTCCGTGGAAGCCGCGGTGGAATTGCGTTCTCGTTTCGCGCACCCGAATCGCCTCTGACGATCGACATGGCGGATGCGACACTGCCCGACGTGGTGGAGGGCGTCGCCGGGAAGTTCGTCGGCGCCGCAGTCGTCATCAACGCCACCACGGACTGGATCACGGGCGCAACCATCACCGCGAGCGAGGAAGGTGGACCGGCCACGACCTCCCCCGTGCCCCCGCTGCCCCCGCTCACCTCCTTCAAGGCTCCGTTTGTTCTCGACGTGTCCGCAAGGAAGGGCGTCAAGGAAGCCCGAATCCTGGTCCGCGTGGTGCCGCCGCAAACGCCCGCCGGAACCGTGCCACCGGGAACCGAGGGACACGCGACGCTCCGCGTCCGTTCACCCCAAGAGACACGGCGCATCACGTTCCGCAGCGCGATCGACGGCAGCGTGCAGTACTACGCGCTCCGTCCCGCGACATCCAGCGCCGAGGGACAAGGCCTGATCCTGTCACTGCACGGCGCGAGCGTCGAGGCGACGAGCCAGGCGGACGCCTATCGCGCACTGGACTGGGCGAACATCGTGTGCCCCACCAATCGCCGACCGTTCGGCTTCGACTGGGAGGACTGGGGGCGGCTGGATGCCCTGGAGGTTCTCGATCTGGCGACGGCCGCTCTGCGCCCGGATCTGCAGCGCGTGTACCTCACGGGTCACTCCATGGGCGGGCACGGCACGTGGCACCTGAGCACGCTGCACCCCGACAAGTTCGCCGCGATCGCACCCAGCGCGGGCTGGATCAGCTTCTGGACGTACTCCGGTGCCGCGGCGTACCAGGAAGCGCAGGCGGTCGAGAGGATTCTCAAGCGGGCCGTGAGCGTGAGCGACACGCTGGCTCAGGCATCGAACCTGAGCGGGCTTGGCGTGTACATTCTCCATGGCGATCGCGACGACAATGTTCCCGTCGCGCAGGCGCGGCAGATGCGCCGGCAGCTCGGCGAGTTTCATCCGGACTTCGCCTACTACGAGCGGCCCGGCGCGGGGCACTGGTGGGGGAACGAGTGCGTGGATTGGCCGCCCCTCATCCAGTTCCTGAAGGACCGCGCTCGCCCTGAGACTCGCGATGTCCGGCGGGTTCAGTTCACCACGCCCCACCCGGGTGTCTCTGCCAGTCGCGCTTGGGTCACGGTCGAGGCGCCCCTGCGGCCCATGCAGCCAAGCTCGGTCAACATCGGGCTCGATCCGGCGAAGCGGACCTTCAGCGGCAGCACCTCCAACGTCGCGCGGTTGACTATCCAACTTGGTGAACTCGCCTCGACGGCCGAGAGCGCGGACAACCCCGCCGAATCCGGCAAGCGTGTGCTGGAGCCCGGCACGCCGGTGACGATTGAGATCGACCAGCAGAATCTTGGCGAGATACCTTGGCCGTCGGCCGAACCCCGGCTGACCCTCTACCGCGAGGGGGAGACGTGGCGCCTCGGCGGATGGGCGCCGGCGACCCTCAAGGGGCCACACCGCGCGGGGCCGTTCAAGGATGCGTTCCGGCACAACGTGCTTCTCGTGGTGGGAACAGGGGGAACGGACGAAGAGCGGACAGTGACACTTGCTCGGGCCCGCTTCGATTCCGAGACGTTCTGGTATCGCGGCAACGCCTCGCTCGCGATGATCCGCGACCGCGACTTTGACGCCGCGACATACGCGGATCGGAACATCGTGCTGTATGGGAACGCGGCGACAAACTCCGCCTGGCAGGCGCTGCTGGGCGATTCTCCCGTTCAGGTGCGGCCGGGCACCATCTCGATTGGAGATCGAACTCTGGAGGGCGACAACCTGGCGTGCCTGTTCATCCGGCCTCGCCCGGGAAGCGATTACTTCAGCGTCGCGGCGGTGGCGGGAACCGGCCCTTCAGGCATGCGGCTGTCGCAGCGCGTGCCGTACTTTCAATCGGGCGTCGGCGTTCCCGACTGGATCGTGATCGGCCCGGAAGTCATGGCGACCGGGCTTCCCGGCGTGCTCGGGGCCGGGTTCTTCGGCAATGACTGGTCACTCGGCTCTGGGGAAGGCGAGTGGGCACACTGAGCTACGACAGCGCTTTGGCATAGATGAGCTTGTCATCTCCCGCGGCGTAGTAGTCCTTGAGCCTCGCCTCAATGGTGTACCCACAGCGTTCGTAGAACCGCCAGGTTGGCGCGTACCGAGGTTGAGACGACGTTTCGATGTACACGCGCCGGGCAGGGGGAAGAGGCCGGCCATCCGCGCCGGGAACGCCGGCGAGCATCGTCCGCTCCGCCTCGGCCATCAGGCGGCGACCCAGGCCCGAACCTTGGTGCGCCGCGTGAACAGCGATCCAGTACAGGTCGAAGCTCCCCTGCGTGCAGGGGATGGGGCCGAAGCAGGCGTACCCGATCGGGTGCGCATTCAGATCAGCAAACAGGAAGTGATACTCGCTGGCGAGGCCGCGGCTGAGTCGTTCCTGAACAAGCTCGACGGCGACGTCGACCTCGAAGTCGTGGAAGAATCCGGTTGAGCCGACAATCTCGCGAACAGCAGCAGGATCGGTGGGCTGCACAGAACCGCGAATGATGCTGCCGGAGGGGTGGCTCGCTGTGACGGTTGGCTGCTCAGACACGGCGGGCGTCCTCGACAATCCGGCGGATGGCTTCACGGTATTCACAACCGGCCTGCGCGACCGCGGCGGCAAAGCCAGCATCGGGAGACAAGCACGGGTTGGCGTTGACCTCGAGAACCCAGGGACGACCCTCGCCGTCCACTCGGAAGTCCACCCTCGCATAGCCCCGCAGGCCGAAGCAATGCCAGCACTTGAGCGCCACGGAGCGGAGATCGTCGAGAAGAGCACGATCGGCGGAGGGGAACTCGAAGCGTCGAGGGGTGCCGGTATACTCAGGCGAGGCGGCGTCCCACTTCGCGGCGTAGTCGACGATGCGCGGCTTGGCGGGATCGAATCCGTCGAAGACGATCTCAGCTGGGGGGAGCACTTCGCCGGCAAGGATGGAGAGGTTGAACTCGCGACCGTCGATGTAGGCTTCGGCAAATCCGTCACCCGCGAGCATGGGAAGCCGGGCCTTCAACGCCGCGGCGAGTTGATCGGGCTTTGTGATGTTCACGATGGAAGCATCGTCGAGGCCTCGCGAGGCGTGCTCCCACGAGGACTTGAGGATGTACCTGCCCGGCACAACGGCAGTGTTCGACGAGAGGGAGTCCAGAACATGCCAGTCCGGCGTGTCGATGCGTGCGCCCTGAAGTACCAGCTTGCTGAGCGGCTTGCAAGAGGTCGCAACCATGGCGGCGGCAGAGCAACCCGTGAAGGGGAGGCGAAGGGATTCAAGAAGAGAGGGCCCGAGGTGGATGAGTCGGCCTTGGCCGTCGATGGACTCCACGAGATTGAAGACGAGATGGGGTTTCGCGTCTCGGAGGGAATTGGCAACCGCCTCAAGGTTCAGGGTGCAGGGGATTCGGCAGGATTCGTGACCGATATCAGCGAGGGCGGCGGCGATGGCGTCCATTTGAACCAGGACGTCCTGCTCATCCGCCGGAGCACCGGGGCGGACCTCATCGTGAAAGAGGACGACCCGCATGGGTGGGTGTCTCCACGATGGGGGCTTTGGGTTCAACCATCCGCTCCAAGGCCGACTCGATGATCTGCGCGATGAGATCGTTGTACGCAAGGCCGGAAAGGCGTGAGAGAATGGCCAGGTCCGAACGCACGGGGTTCAGACCGGGAAGCACGTTGACCTCGATGAAGTTGAGGCGGCCTGCTGCATCAGCACGAACGTCGATGCGGCCTCCGTCGCGGCAGCCGAGACCTCGCCACGCCGCAAGGGCGAGCGAGAAGGCTTCTTCCTTCGCCGCGCCCTCGGCGAGCGTGTAGCGAACGCGGGTTTCGTAGTCTTCCTTGTTGTCGTACGAGTAGACACCCGCCTCGGCGGCGGGAAGGAGGTGAACCTCCATCGCAGCGATGGCGCGGGCGCGGGTTCCCGTACCGACGATGCCGACGGTGAACTCGCGACCTGGGAGGTAGGATTCGACGAGAACAGGCTGCGAGAACTGCGTGAGCAGGCCGCGGCAGGTGCGGGCGAGTTCGGAATGATCCAACACTTTGGATCGGGCCGAGACTCCCTTGCTCGAACCTTCGGCGACGGGCTTGGCGAAGAGGGGGAAGGGCAGGTTGACCGCCGCGGCATCGGATTCGGACTCGACCACGGCAAAGGGCGCGGTCGGGAGGCCAAGATCGCGGACGATGCGCTTGGTCATCGCCTTGTGAAGCGTGAGGGCGGAGACGAGCGGATCGGAGAAGGTGTAGGGGATGTTGTGGATGTCGAGGATCGCGGGAACCTGCGCCTCGCGCCCGACGCCCGAGAGGCCTTCGGCGATGTTGAAGACGAGGTCCCAACGGTCGCCGGAGGCAAGGCGATCGAGGAGCGCGCGGACATTGCCGATGCGCACGGGTGTGTGGCCCATGGTGCGGATAGCGCCTTCGAGGCCCTCAACCGTGTCGAGGCGGTCGAACTCCGCCGTCTGCTCCTCATCGAAGCCGAGCTTGAGGTAGTCGTCGCGAAGGTCGTAGGTCAGGCCGATACGCATCGGAACAGCCTAGACCGGGTCCGGGTAGCGGTATGTCTTGCCCTCGAAGTTTCGCAGGACAACGAAGTCGCCTTCGCGGCCCTGGTAGTACTCCGGAACGAGGGGGATCTTGCCGCCGCCGCCGGGGGCGTCGATGACGTACTGCGGGACGGCGTAACCCGTGGTGTGGCCCCGGAGCCCCTCGATGATCTTGAGCCCGGTTTCAACGGGGGTACGGAAGTGGCCGGAGCCGGAGATGGGGTCGCACTGGTAGATGTAGTACGGGCGGACGCGGGCCATCAAGAGCTTGTGCATCAGGCTCTTCATGGTGTCCACGGAATCGTTGACATCCCTGGTGAGCACGGTCTGCGAACCCAGCGGGACACCGGCATCGGCCAAGCGGCCGCAGGCCTGATGCACCTCGGGCGTCACTTCCGCGGGGTGCATGAAGTGGATGCTCAGCCAGAAGGGGTGGTACTTGCGGAGCATCGCGCAGAGCTCGGGCGTGATGCGCTGGGGCAACACGGCGGGCACCTTGGAGCCGAGACGGATGAACTGGATGTGCGGGATGGCACGCAAGCGGGAGAGCAGCCACTCGATGCGGTCGTCGGCCATGGTGAGCGGGTCACCGCCGGAGAGGAGCACATCGCGGACCTCCGTATGGGCCTTGAGGTACTCGATGGCCGCTTCGTACTGCTTGAAGTTGAAGTGGTACTCGCCGGTCTTGCCCACGAGGCGAGCCCTCGTGCAGTAGCGGCAATACGTAGCGCAGAAGTTCGTCACGAGGAACAGGACGCGGTCCGGATACCGGTGGACTAGCCCCGGCACCACCATGTCATGGTCTTCCGAGAGCGGGTCGTCGGCCTCGACCGGCGACTTCACGAACTCGTTGGTAACCGGGATCATGGTCCGGCGGATGGGGTCCTGCGGATCCTTCGGATCCATCAGCGACGCGTAGTACGGCGTGATGCCCACGGGCAGGGCGTCGCCCAGCTCTCGCACGGCGGCGTGTTCGGACGGGGAGAGCTCGAACACGCGTTCGAGCGTCTTGAGGTCCTTCAGCCGATTGCGGAGCTGCCACTTCCAGTCGTTCCACTGCGCGATTGTGGCCTCAGGAAAGTGACGACGGCAAAAGGCCATCGACCGCTGGCTCACGTTGAAACCGGCGTCCGCACCCTCCTCCACAACGCTGTTGAGGCGGTGGTTGGCGGCGCCTTGGATGGGCATGACACCTCCCCCCATTCCCCCGCTGCCTTCTCGTCCCCCACTCTTTCCGCTCCCCCCTTGTCGACTTGGAGGCTCATCCTCCGCTTCCGCGCTCTCTTCCAACTGCTTCAGGGAAACGATCCGGGTTCCAAGCCTTGAACCACGAAGCACATCATCGTCCATGTGACCATCAATCCGACGAGGACCTCCAGCCCGGCGCCTTACTCAGTGCGCACGGGCCCCGGCGACACCTCGGTCGCCAGTCCAATCGGGCACAGGTTGTACCAAACCCACTGCCCCTGTCAACTCGCCCCCCTCCCGGGTTGACCGGGGACCGCCCCTGTCAATTCGATCCAGAGCGATGCGATGCCGGGGTGCGGGGTCACAGTGCCCATGACTCAACGTTCTTCGGAAACCGGGATAGGGATCTTCACGGTTCCCTTCTCCGTTCCGACGCCCCGCAGTTCCCCCTTGTCCGTCAGGACTCGGATTTCCAGCTTCCGGTCGGGAAGAGGCAGGCCGAAGTCCAAGCGGCTCAGCCGAACCATGTAGGCGTCGCCCTCTTTGGTCACACGGTAACCCACCCGCCGGGCCTGGTTGCGGTAGAACTCGTACCCCTCGCCGCGGTCTTCGTAGATGTAGCCCTCCGCGAGGCCCCCAGGGCCGGGATTGGCGACAATGGTGAGCGGGTCGAGCGGCTTCTCATCGGGGTATTGCAGCAGCGGACCGAGGGGAAGAACCGCCCCTTCGCGCAAATACAGGTCAGGAAGCTCCGGATTGTCCGAGTCGCCGAAGTCGAGTTTCCGCCAGTTGCCCTTGAGAGGCACAGGGGGCGGGGCGCCATCGTTGAACCTCGGAACGACGAGCAGATTGTCGCCCAGCAGGAAGCCGTCCAGACTGGAGCGGAGGGCCGGATCCGCCGGATCGGCGAAGAACAGGGGACGGATGATCGGCTGGCACGAGAAGAATCCGTCGAAGCAAAGGGTGTACAGATAGGGAATCAACCTGGCGCGGCGTTCCATCGCCTGCCGGATGGTCTTTTCGGCGCCTTGCGGGAAGGTCGAAAGATCCTGCGGCAGACCGAAAGACCCGAAGACGGCGGGGAAAGTGGCCGCGACGCCGATCCAGCGGCGGTTGGGTTCTGAACCAATCCCTTGGAACGGTGGCTTGACGATGGTGCCGAGGAATGTCTGACCAGAGAGGGAGGCGTTCAAGGCCGCGGCGAGGAACTCGCGTGGCCAGTCCGGACTTGTCGAGGGCCAGTCGATCCAGGCGCCGGAATATCGCTGGGAACCGAGGTCGCGGGCGTCGACCATGACAAAGGGCCGACGGTTGGCCTTCTCACCGTCGAACGCATCCCACACGGAACGGGCAAACTGCTGGTCGAGGAGGCGCTGGTAGCGCGATCCGGTGCCCGGGCCGCCGAGGGCGTCGTCGGCTCGGACGAGGGCGGAGGCGGGGATGGAATGGATCAGAAGGCGCTGGGAAGTGATGCCGCTCAGGCCCGGCTTCATGAACGCGGCGAGATGGTCCGACCACCAGCGGCGGGTCGATTCGCGTGAGAAGTCGATGATGAAGCTGGGCTGATCGGCGACTTCCAGGATGATCTGCGGGCCCTCGGCGTCGCGGATGAAGTGGTCGTTCTCCAGGCCTTCTTGCTTGAGCGGGGATTCATCGGACACGGGAACGGCCCGGCCGATCATGCTGATGACGTGGAACCCCTGCTGACGCATCTCGTCCGTGATGCCTTTGAGGTCGGGGATGTAGTCGGGGGGAAACCGAAGAGGCCAGGTGCTCCGGTCAACCGCCAGCCAAAGGGTGCTGGAGGGGATGCGTGCCTCGCGGAGCCACTTCGCGGCCAGACGGAGGTGCAGGTGGGAGAAGGCGGAGAGCTGCTGGTAGCCGAGGGCCCAGAGGGGGGGCATCTCCATGCGGCCGGTGAGTTCGTTGAGGGCGGCGACGACCTGGCGGGGTGAATCGCCGAGGATGACGGAGATGGAGAGAGCGGGATCGTCCGAGACAAAGCGGATTCGGCCGTCGAGCTGCACGGCGGTGGCGTACGTGGTGTCGGCGAAGGCGCCGAAAGCCGTGCCATCCGCACGAACGCACAGGACCCACGGGGTGTCGACGGGGCTGTCGCCAAAGGTTTGGCCGTTGCGGAGGAACGGGCCTGGGGTTCGTCCGATGCCGTAGAGGGAGTCCCCTTCGTGGACTTCGAGGGTGACGGTGGTCCGCTCGCCGTCCTTGTCGTAGGCGGGGCGGATGGGGAAGTCCGGGGGGGCAGCGCCGATCGGTTCGGGCTGCCGCTCGTAGACAATGGAGGGCTTGGCATCGTTCAGGGCTTGCTGGCTGGGAAACCAGCGGACGACCGTGTGGCTGAGGGCTTGGCCGACGGGGTCGTCGGCACGAGAAGACGCGGCACCCGCTACCAAGGCCAACACGACGAGCGATACGAATCTGGTGCAACTCATGCCGGATTGTTAGGGGCATCAAGGGACAGCGCTCGCCGAAGAGCCCTCCGACTTGCCGATGACATGAACTGCAATGGAAACTCAGGTGGATCGAGCGGAGCGTCTTACAACGAAACCGGAGTGTGAGTAACGGGCCGCCACCGCACGCCGAACCTTCGCTCGGGCTCCGGGTTCATCTTCCTTGGGCGTCATAGAGCAGCCAAGATGTTCTTTGCCATTCAGTTCATTTCTTCGATTGCTCTGCGCGTCCCGGTCACGCAAACTCAACGCCCTTGTTGTCGACCACAACAACCTCTCCCCTGACTTCCTTGTACACACTCCCATCCACAAAGCCTTGGAGTTTCCTGGCCCGGACAGGGTGCTGGAGCTTGCGGATGGCCTTGGCCTCGACCTGCCGTACGCGTTCGCGGGTGACCTTGAAGATGCGGCCGACTTCTTCGAGCGTGTAGGTGTAGCCGTCGCCGATGCCGTAGCGGAGCTTGATGATCTCGCGTTCGCGGTACGTGAGCGTCCGCAGGACCTGCTCGATGCGCTGCTTGAGCATGTCCTGGGCGGCGGTTTCGCTGGGGGCATCCTGGCGTTCATCTTCGATGAAGTCGCCGAAGTAGCTGTCCTCGCTCTCGCCGACGGGCCGGTCGAGCGAGACCGGGTGGCGGCTGATCTTCATGACGCGCCGGGCCTCGGCGACGCTCATGCCCGCCTTCTCGGCGAGTTCTTCCATCGTGGGCTCCATGCCGGTCTCCTGCAGGATCATCTTCTGGATGTTCCGCAGCTTGGACATGGTCTCGATCATGTGGACAGGGATGCGGATGGTCCGAGCGTGATCGGCGATGGCGCGGGTGATGGCCTGGCGGATCCACCACGTGGCGTAGGTGCTGAACTTGTAGCCGCGCTTGTACTCGTACTTGTCCACGGCGCGCATCAGGCCGGTGTTGCCCTCCTGGATGATGTCGAGGAACGACAGGCCGCGGTTGCGGTACTTCTTGGCGATCGACACCACCAGCCGCAGGTTACCGCCGGAGAGGTCTCGCTTGGCCTGCTCGTACTCCCAGAAGACGGTGCCCAGTTCCTTCACGCGTCGGGCGAGGTCTTCGGGCTCTTCGAGGACGAGGTTACGAAGCCCGACGAGCTCCTCCTTCATGACCTCCACGTCTTCGGTTTCGTACTTCTTCGGGCTCTTCTCAGCCTTGCGGAGTTCGACCTGGAGTTCGGCCATCTTCTTGTTGATGCTGCGCAGCTTGCGCATGAGCGGGATGATGCGACCGGTGCGGAGGCACAGTTCCTCTGTCAGGGCCGCCATGCGGCGGCGGCGGCAGGCGATCCGGCCCTTGAGCTCCGCCGCGGCCTCCGCCTTGCCTTCGCGGTTGGCGGCTTCCATCGCCTCCCAGTCGCGCCGGTTGAGGTCGAGGAGTTTCTGGATGGTGGCGAGGTTGCAGGGGATTCGCTTGGCGATCTTCTCCTTGGCGTTGGTCTCGGCGGTAGAGATCCGCATGGTCCGGTCGAAGGGGAGTTCGCCGAGGTGAACAAGGCGCAGGGTCTCGACGGCCTGCTGCACGACGTAGTCGCTCTCAAGGCAGCGGCGGCGGAAGATCATCCGCGTGGTCTCGATCTTCTTCGCGAGGCGGATTTCTTCCTCACGCGTCAGCAGCGGGATTCCGCCCATCTGCGTGAGGTACATGCGGACGGGATCGTCGATGCGCTTGCCGGCGTTCTCGTCGGCGATGATCGCCTCGTCAATGTCCTTCTGAAGGGCCGCGGAGTCGAGCGACTCCGCCTCGGCCACATCCATCTCGGCCTGGGACTGCGGGCCGGTTGGCTTTGACTTGGCGTTGCCGTTCATATTCCTCGCGAGCTTGGCGGCCTCGGCGAACCGCTCGCCACCGGCAACGCTCATCGCGCGAAGGGGCTTGCCCACGCCCCGCGCCGAGACGGTCGCGGCCAACGCCGCGGCGGAGGACGTGCTGCCGCTCCGAGATTCGCGGTAGAGGCGGCCCTTGTACTCGAGTTCGTCCACCAGCTCGATGCGGAAGCGGTCCATGAGCGCGAGCAGTTCATCGAGGCGCTCGGGGTCCACCATTTCGTCCGGCAGCGTGTTGTTCAGCTCTTCGTAGCTGAGCCACATGCGCTTGCGTCCGAGTTCCAAGAGGTCCGCCACGGCTGGGTGAAGATCGATGACCACTTCCTGCTCCTGATCTGCACGAGACACTTACCGAACTGCGGCGGCCTCTCCCGGGAGAGGAACGCCGATCATCTGCCCTGCACCGGTCTGGGGATCAACCGGCGGTTGCCGCCCGTCGCGGCGTGCTGCCGGCGCCGGGCCTCGATCGAGGTGTCGACCTCGAAGCTGGCCAGGCCCCTGAGACAATCCTTCAAGTACGCTCGAACATCCGTATCGCTTTCCACACGCGCGGCCCACTGCGTCGCCAACGACTGGGCCGCGGCGTTCTCCAGCCGTCCGCACACGGCGCCGACATCACACGAAACCCCACCGGAGGCAAGAGTCACGACGGCGTCGGCCACGTCATGCTCATCACCCGCGTCGAGGTTGCCGGGGTCGAGAAGCTCATGCTCGGCATCGGTCAGTTCGCGCCAGAGCGAAGGGTCGCACATCAGGCAACCCAGCGCATCCTGGAAGCGGCGCCGACGGGGATCGGTCGGGACGGAAAGGGGCTTGGCCTCGGTCTGCGGCGCCTGACCGGATGGCCGCCCACCGGGAATGGCACGCCAGATGACCTGTTCATCCTGACCGACGATCGACGCGATCTGCCGGACAATGAGCCGCCGCCGGAGCATGGGGATCGAGTTGAACCCGAGCTGCACCATCCGCGTCAGGTCGTCCGTGATGGCGCGGGAGAGCGCGTTGACGCCCGCGCCGGCCAAACTCTCGCGAAGTCGCTCGAAGCGGTACGCGAGCAGGTCCCTTGACGAGGCGATGACGGATCGCAGCACATCGGCGCCGCCGTCACGCTTGAGCAGTTCATCGGGATCCTTCGCGTCGGTCTTGCCGGCCAACGTGGCGATTTTGACGTCGATCTCCTCGGCGAAGAAGACTTCCACCGCTCTGTCCGCCGCGCGGCTGCCCGCATCGTCCCCGTCGAACAGGAGAACGACGGTCTCGCAGAGGCGGCGGAGGACGGCCGCGTGCCCGCGCGTCAAGGCGGTCCCGAGGGTGGCGACCACGTTGGTGATGCCGGCCTGATGGCAGGCGATGGTGTCGGTGTAGCCCTCGGTGATGATCGCGGTGCGCTCGGTCTGGATGGAACGTGAAGCCTGGTGCAGCCCAAAGAGGGTGCCGGACTTCTGAAAGAGGCGGGTTTCCGGGGAGTTCAGGTACTTGGGCTCGTCGGCCTCGTCGATCTTCCGCCCGCCGAAGGCGATGTACCGGCCGATCTGATCCTGGATCGGGAACATCAGCCGGTTGCGGAACGAGTCGTAGTACGTGCCGTCGGACTCGCGGGTCTTGAGCAGGCCCGCCTCGGCAAACGCCCGGGCGTTCATGCCCTTCTTCTCGATCGTCATCAACAGGCCGTCCCACCGGGCCGGGCTGGCGCCGATGTTGAACCGCTCGACCATCTCCGGCGAGATGCCGCGCCGGGCGATGATCTCTCGGGCGGCGGCGCCGTGCTCGGAATGGCGGAGCACCGCCTTGAAGAAGTCCGCGGCGGAGGCGTTGGCCTGGACCAGGTCGTTGCGTGAGATGACCTGCTCGCCGGTTTCCACGCCGGGCTCATGCCGCTGAAACGCGGAGAGCTTGATGTTCGCCCGTTCCGCGAGGTACTCGAGCGACTCGCGGAACTCCATGTTGTGGTACTTCTCGATGAAGCTGAAGACGTCCCCGCCCGCGCCGCACGCGAAGCACTTGAAGATCTGCTTCGCGGGGGAGACGGTCATGGAGGGCTTGGAATCATCGTGGAACGGGCAGAGGCCGACGTACTCGCGGCCCTTGGCCTTGAGCGTCAGGTGCTCACCGATGACGCGGACGATGTCCGAGGCATCGCGCACGCGCTCACGATCGTCGTTGTTGCGAACAGGCACAGCCATACGCCTCACGCCAAAGCGACGAAACCCACACGAATCGACCTGTCTGAACTTGCTTTCACCATTCGAGCGCCGACTCGCCCCACAGAACGACCTTGTTCTCTGCCGCGCCCTCCCGAACGGAAAGGGCGTTGCACGACGGGACCGAATCTCGGCTCGAATCGCTCGAAGAGGGTTGATCCGAAACGGCTTTGTGGCCGTGCGAGCGAACCCGCAGAGGGCGGAGCCGAGGATCGGGTACAGCGAGCGTCCGACCGATCTGTCTGAACACTAGCACAGCCTATGGTCGAATCAACCTATCCGGAGCAAAACACACCCCTTGCCCAGCTTGCCGCCGGCTTATGGGCGGGGGCGCCGGATTTGCGGACGTTGGCGGCCTACAAGTCTGCCGTGTTCCGGGTCAACGTGCTCTATTCCGGTCGGGTGCAGGGGGTCGGCTTCCGGGCGACCGCCCGGGCGATCGCCTCAGGCCATGGCCTGTCGGGGTGGGTACGGAACGAACCGGACGGGACCGTTCAACTGGAGGCGCAGGGGCCCCAGGACAGCGTGGAGGCCTTTCTGGCCGATCTACGGGCCCGGATGGGGCGATGGATTGTCTCCTCGCAGGTATGCCCCGTTCCTGTCGTGGCCGACTCAGGCCCCTTTGAGATCGTCAGATAGTCGGGAGTGAGCGTGCTGATTCTCTTTGACATCGATGGGACCCTGATCACGACCGGGGGGGTCGGTATCCGCGCGATGGTCGCGGCAGGTCGGGAGCTCTTCGGACCGGATTTCAACGCCGATGGCATCGTGTTTGCCGGAAGGCTGGACCCGCTCATTCTGCGCGACATGTTTGTCCAGAGCGGAGTGCCGACCAAGCCGGAGAACTTCGCGGCGATCCGAAATCGCTACGCGATGCACCTCGGGCGGGAGCTGGCCGCATCCACGGCCAAGCGGTCGCTTCCAGGTATTCTTCCGCTGGTCGAATCCCTCCGACAGGATTCGAGCGTCACGCTCGGTCTGCTGACAGGCAACTTCGCCGAGACGGGGTCCATGAAGCTCCGGGCGTGCGGCGTAGAGCCCGATCACTTCCCCATTCAGGCTTGGGGCGACGAGTCGCCGCACGATCCTCCAGCGCGGGACCACTTGCCGCCGATTGCGATCGAGAGGGACCACCGCCGTCGTGGGCGCCGCTTGCCGGGACATGCGGTCACGATCATCGGTGACACACCGCACGATGTATCGTGCGCCAAGGCGCACGGGTGTCGGTCGCTGGCGGTGGCCACCGGGCGGTCGACGACCGAAGACTTGACGAAAGCGGGAGCGGACCTGGTGATGCCGGATCTGTCCGACACGCGGGCTGTGCTGTCATGGCTGCGGGGCTGAGGTCAAGGCGGCGGGAACGTTCGCCACGACCACTCCAGGCTCGCATCCATGGTTTCGACGCGCATACGTGAGAGGAGTCGGCGCGCCTCGGCCTCCATCGCGAGCCGCTCCTTCCGCAGTCGCACATCCGCTCGCACGAGTTCGGCCGCGTCCTCCGGCGGAATGGTCGCGGGCACCTTCGAATCCAGCAGCACAAAAGCGAAGCCCCGTTCCACCGGTACGACGGGGCTGATCACGTTGGGCTGAAGGTGCGGCAGCAGGTCCCGCAGCGAGGCCGGGTACGCGGGGTCCGCCGGGCTGATTGGCTCCAGCAGGCCGCCCCGCGAGGCGGAGCCGTCGATTGACTCCAGCGTCGCCGCGCGGGCGAAGGCGACATCCATCGCTCCGCCATCGCTAGCAAGGCGTTCCAGCTCCCGCCTGGCCTGAACCGCCTCGCGCTCCGTCGCCGCGACGATCACCCGCACACGAAATCGTTCGCCGTAACGGATCAGCATGGCCTGCTCAACTTCGGACCCGGCGACCTGAACAGAGTCCCGCACGAGGGCGCGGAGCATGGCGTTGCGCTCGAGCAGGGCCCGGTAGCGGACGTCACCCAGTCCACGCGAACGCCGGATGGATTCGAGCAACACCCCGGAATCCGCCCCCCGACTCCCTGGCGATTCCGCGCCGATCGCCGTATCTCGCCCGATCGAATCGAGCAGCTGCTGCTCCTCCGCTTGAATCAACCGCTCATCCAGCCGGAGCCCGCGATCGCGGCAGGCGGCTCGAACCGCCCGGTCCAGGGCAACGTCGCGGAGCACGGCGGCACCCGCAAGCTCGCTCAGAGCGGGGGTCAGCTCTTGCCACGTGATAGGTTCGCCGTTCACTGTCGCGGCGACGGGTCCCGCGGGACGCGGCGGGGAAGCGGATGGGAGCCGGGCGGTATCCACCGCCCGCCACTCATCCACCGACTTGCCAGCTGGAGCACACGCCCCGATGGCGACCGACGAGGCAACAATCAGGCATCGCGTCACGTTTGCTTTCACTCAACCATGACAGGGCCCAAGTCAACGCAAGTCAACCCCTCACCCCTGCCTGCCCCACCACATATCCCGCCCTGATCTCTCGTCCTTGCTTGCTCCGAGTCCTTGTGCCTTCCCCTTCCCCATAGCCGTTCACGTCCGGGAGTTGCGAATGTCCACGACCCGTCCCGCCGTTCCGACGGTTCCCGCTCACCAGCGCGTGCTCTGCCCGTACTGCGGGGAAGTATCCGCCGATCCAAGGCGGTGCGACGTCTGCCGGGGCCACTTCGATCCGCTGTCGAGACAGGCCAGCCAGAACGCCATGGGACCATGGTTCATCCGGGACGACAGCAACCCTTGGAGGCCGGGTTGCTCGATCGAAACGCTGAGGGAGCTCATCCGGCGCGGGAAGGTGACGCGGGACACGGTCATCCGAGGGCCCGGGACAAAGCAGTTCTGGAACTTCGCAGGCAGAACCCCATCGGTCGCCAACTTGCTCGGCCTCTGCCACAACTGCCGCGCGGCGGTGAAGCCCGACGACTATTCATGCAAGGCGTGCGGGGCTCACTTCTCGCCAGATCCGGATCGGCAGCACCTCGGGCTCGCGCCGGTGCATCTGCTGCCGGGAGATGCTTCGCCCGAGATCGTGGCCGCGGCTTCTCTTGAGACGCCGGGACCGGCCCCGGTTCCGGTGGCCTTGACGACCGGTGCGAAAGCCGAGGTCATGGTGCCCGCGGCCGCAGCGACGCTTCCGGCAGCGACCACCTCACGGACGCCATCCGCGGCGGCGCCGCCACCCGAGGCCAGCGAGCAGGCGGGCCGCTCGCTGGCACCGTGGTTGATCGGGGTCACGGTGGCCGTGCTCATCGGAATGGGGGTGGTGATTGCCTTGGTGTTGACGGATCGGCTCAGCATTCCATGGTTGCAGGATCAACCCGCGGCCACGGGTTCGGAATCTTCGGTACCGGCGCCACATGCGGATTCGCCCGCGCAGCAACCCGGAGAGCCAACACCGAACGAACCACCGCACGCGCCGGCGGCGGGAGAACCGGGCCCCACGTCAGAAGTGACACCGTCGGTCAACAGACCTGATTTCGAGTTGATATTGCAGCCCCTGCTGGATGCCGACCCGTTCAGCGAGCAAACGATTTTGGACAAGATTGAGGAACTTCGCCGAGCGCATCCGGAGCGAAAGGGAGAACTGGACGCTTGGACAGAGGCGGCCAAGACCAAGGCGCAGCGCCTTCGCCTTCGCGGCATCCCTTAACGTCGGCATCAGTTCGGCCCGGATGTGACGGACACCTGCCACTCCACCGGCACAGAGACGCCCGTCGCCGCCAGTTCCCTCTGGAGGGAATGAAGGTCATCCTCGCTGGCGAGTTCACCCATGACCACGACCTTGCCAAGCTTCTGCGACGGCGTAGCCGCGCTGGGGACGAAGTAGATCCGGGCGAACCGAGGGTCGCGGTCCAAGATCGGCTGCACCGCTTTGGCATACGCAAAGGCATCGCTGACGCCCTGTGTGAGCTTTGCTTCCGGTTCCGCCGCCTTCGGCTTGGGGCGCGGCGGGGGCGTGCCCCGCGAGAGGAGATAAACCACCAGCAGGATCAGGCCAACCCCGAAGCCCAACCCGATGCGCTGCACCAGCCGCAACCGATCCGGACGCGACTTGAGGTCGTCCATCAGGTACGTGATGCGAGCGCGGTCCAGCGGCACGGGGCCTCCGGGCTTACTTCACGCCGTCCTTCTCCGCCATCAGGCGGATCAAGTCCACACACCGGGCGGCGTACCCGGCTTCATTGTCATACCAGCTCACGACCTTGAAGAAGCGTTTGTTGAGCTCGATTCCCGCCTTGGAGTCGTAGATCGAGCTGCGCCGGTCTCCGATGAAGTCACTGGACACCACTTCCTCATCCGTGTAGCCCAGCACACCCTTCATCGCCCCCTCCGAGGCGGCCTTCATCGCGGCGTTGATGTCCGGGAGGCTGGCATCCTTAGCGGTCTTGAAAGTCAGGTCGACGGCGGAAACGTCGGCCGTTGGCACGCGGAACGACATACCCGTGAGTTTGCCCTTCAACGCTGGAATGCAGAGCGTGACGGCCTTCGCAGCGCCGGTGGAAGCGGGGATGATGTTCTGATAGGCGTTTCGGCCGCCTCGCCAGTCCTTCTTGGAAGGACCATCCTGGGTGGGCTGGGTCGCGGTAGCGGCGTGGATGGTGGTCATCAGGCCCTCTTCAAGACCAAAGGCATCGTGAATGACCTTGGCGATCGGGGCGAGGCAGTTGGTCGTGCATGAGGCGTTCGATACGACCGTGTGCTTGGCGGGGTCGTAGGTGTTCTGGTTCACGCCGAGGCAGAGCGTCGGCACCTGCTCGGTGGACTTTGTGGGAGCTGAGATCACCACGCGCTTGGCGCCGGCGGCCAGGTGCAGCGAGGCCTTCTCAAACTCGGTGAACAAGCCCGTGGACTCGAGCACGTACTGGACCCCAAGGTCCTTCCAAGGCAGCTTCGCGGGGTCCTTCTCGGCCGTTGTCTTTGTTACGCGACCATCAACCGTGAACGAGTTCTCCGTCGCGGAGACGCTCTTGGCCTTGATGCGGCCGTGCATCGTGTCGAACTTCAGCAAGTAGGCAAGGTTGTCCGCGGGGACGAGGTCGTTTACGGCAACGATCTCGACTTCCGGGTGGTCCAGAGCGATGCGGTACACGAGGCGTCCGATGCGACCAAAGCCGTTGATGCCGACGCGGATAGCCATCGAAACTCTTCCTTTCCCACGGGGTGCGTGCTGATCAGGATCCAACGGTAGGGAATGGGCGGGGGCGCTTTCCAGAGTGACCGTTAGTTCGCCTGAAGCCCTGCCCCATGTCGAACAATGCCCCCGACGACCGTCGCGATCGCCCGGCCTTTGACCTTTCGCCCTTCAAACGGCGTGTTCCGAGACTTCCCAGGGAAGTCCGCGGCACGGATCGTCCACTCAGCCTCGGGATCGATCACCGTCACATCCCCCGGACCCCCGACTTTCAACTGCCCCAGCCCCGCGCGATCGAGTCCGCACAACCGGGCCGGCTCAATGGTCATCAGGGCGATCATCCGCGGCCAATCGATCAGCCCCGTGTGAATCAGAGCTTCGGCGTAGAGCGGGAGCGCCGTCTCCAGCCCCACAATCCCGAAAGGGGCCTCTTCAAACGGCAGTGCCTTCTCATCGGCCGAGTGTGGCGCGTGGTCCGTCGCGAGAACGGTGATCGTGCCATCGGCCACGCCCCGGCGCAACGCCTCCACATCGCTCCGCTCGCGCAGCGGCGGGTTCATCTTCGCGCTCGTGTTGTAGCCGTCGCAGGCTTCGTGCGTCAGGAGCAGGTGGTGCGGGGAAGCTTCCGCCGAAACGGGCTGGCCCGCCGCGCGGGCACGACGCACGATCTCCACCGACTCGCCGGACGAGATGTGCTGGACGTGGTAGCGGCATCCGATGGCGCGATTGAGCCGCACATCACGCTCGATGATCAGTTCCTCAGCCACACGGGGCCAACCGGTGAGGCCCAATCGAATGGACACTTCCCCCGCGTGCATCGACGAGCCCTTGGTCAGCGTCGGCTCTTGGCAATGCTGCTGAAAGGCGAGTCCGGTCTGCTTCACCGCCGCCAGCACACGCAACATCATTCCAGCGGACGCGATGCAGTCGCCATCGTCGCTGAATCCGACAGCCCCAGCCTTGGCCATCAGCTGGATTTCCGCCAACTCTTCCCCTTTGCGACCTTTCGTGGCCGCGCCGACGGCGAAGATGCGACAGGCCGCCGTCTGCCGGGCGCGGGTCTCGATGAACCCGACCATCTCCGGGGAGTCGAGCGCAGGGGTTGTGTTCGGCATGCAACAGACGGTGGTGAACCCGCCTGACACCGCCGCGGCGGAACCTGTGGCGAGCGTTTCCTTGTGCTCCTGCCCCGGTTCGCGCAAGTGGACGTGCGGGTCGATCAACCCGGGAACAACGAGCTTCCCGCGGGCCTGGATGACCCGCGCATCGGCGGTGGAGAGATCGCGGCCGATCGCCGCAATCCGACCATCCCGGATGGCGACATCCGCCTCCTTGTCGAGGCCGGAAGCAGGATCGAGCACACGTCCGCCGGAGATCAGGACATTCCCCATGGGTGGCAGGATAGGGAAGCTCCCGTGCCCGGAGCGCAAATGGATGCCCCCGTCCGGGAACTTGGATTGTTCCTGTCGCGAATGTTGTAACTCTGACGATTTCGGTTAGTCTGGCCGTTCAAGCGGACCCCTCTCTGGGTCAGGACCGTCTAGTGCCTTTCAGAAAGGACGATCACGTCATGCGCCATCGCCACCATGTCACCGCCGCTTCCCTGCTCGCCGCGTGTTCAGCCGCTGTCGGAATCGACCAGCAGACCTTGCCCGGCGCCGGGCAGCAGTTGGTCCAGACCTATCCCGGGCTGCACGCCTTCTTCGATCAGGGCAAAGTAACAACGTTCGCCGGCGTGCCCATGACCATGGGCCTGACACCCCGCGATGCCGCCACCGGCTGGCTCCAAGCCCACGGGGAGGCCTTTGGCGTTGGACCGCTGACGGTCGAGACCATGTGGGAAACGCCCGTGATGGACGGACGCTTCACGGCCTTCGGGTACCGACAGACCATCGCCGGACTTCCGGTTGAGTTCGGCAATGTCCGGATCCTGGTGCTGAACGAGCCGGTTCCCCGCGTCGTGTACGCCGCGGCCACGGTCGCGCCGGCTCCGGCGGATGTGGCAGGCCGACCGCTCGTTTCGGAGGATATCGCGGCCCAACTGGCCAGGGCGCAGTGGTCGGCCAAGGGGATGGACACGTGGCACAAGCCCGAGCGGATTGTGTGGCAGGGGAACGGAACTTGGACCGCACCGGTGACGGCGTGGAAGGTGACCGGCTACGCGGCGGACCCCGCGGCGCAACTGGCCCGCACGTACATCATCAACTGCACAACCGGCCGGGTGGAGTTTGAGCGCAATGAGATCTATCACACGGATGTGAGCGGTACGGTCCGAGCGATGGCGACCCCGGGCACCCGTGCGGACTCCGCCAACAACCCGCCGGTTCCGCTGGTGGTGCCGGAGGTGAAAGCGACGATCACGGGCGGTGGCGTCGCATACACCAACCGCCAGGGGCAGTACACCATCACGCATCCGGGAGTTACGCCCGTGACCGTGAACTCCGGCGTGGGATCGGCGCAGGGCTACGGCGGTCTGTGGGTGAATGTCGTTCCCAACGACGGCGCCACCCCGGTCACCGCTTCCACCGCCAACGTGACCCCCCCGGGGCCCGGCGACATCCTTCTCAACCCCACGCCCTCGGAGCGTTTGACCTCGCAGGTGAACACGCTGATTTGCACCAACCTCACGCACAACTACTTCAAGGACCGGGCGCCGAACTTCAACCTCCTGGACATCGCGATCGTGGCCAACACGGGCGTCACCGGCACGTGCAACGCGTTCTTCAGCCCCGCGGCCCAGACGATCAACTTCTACAACGCCGGCGGCGGGTGCAACAACACCGCGTTCTCCAGCGTGATCTCGCACGAGTACGGGCACTTCATCGTGAACCGCCTGGGCCTGGCGCAGAACGCGTTCGGCGAAGGGTACGGAGACACGGTCGGCATCCTGATCTGGGATGACCCGATCGTCGGCATGGACTTCCGTCAGTCCGCACCGTTCTACGTTCGCGACCCGATCGGCGCCAATATTCAGTACCCGTGCTCCGCCTCCTGCAGCAGCGCCATCCACTGCTGCGGGCAGTTGCTCGGCGCCTCGTGGTGGCGGATCCGTGAGAACTTCGGGACTCAGTACGGCTCCCAGCCGGGCCTTGACCAGACCCGCAACCTGCAGGTCGCCTGGTCGCTCATCACGATCGGCGGGACGTCGCCGTCCGCGATGTCGGGCACCAACGGCCAGACGACGGCCATTGAGATCCTGACCGTCGATGACAACGACGGCAACATCAACAACGGAACACCCAATCGCAACCTCATCTGCAGCGCGCTGGCCCAGGGCAGTGTCCTCTGCCCGGCGCTGTCCCTGCTTTCGTTCAGCTATCCAAATGGCCGACCGGCCGTGCTGACCCCCGATCAAGGGAACTCGATCAACGTCAACGTGGCGGGCGTCTCGGGCATTCCTCAGCCGGGGACTGGCACGATCTCGTACCGGGCCAACGGCGGCTCGTACACGACGATCGCCATGAGCCAGGGGAGCCCCAATCAGTACACGGCGACGATTCCGGCGCAGCCCTGCGGCGCCGTGATTGACTACTACTTCACGGCGCAGGCCCAGGGCGGCGGTTCCCAAACCGATCCCGGGAACGCACCCGCGACTGTCTACTCGGCGATCGTGGCCTCCTCGCAGTCGGTGCTGGCCGACCTCAACTTTAACACCGACCCGGGCTGGACCCGCAACCTCAACGGCGCCGCCGGACTGTCCACCGGGCAGTGGGACCGTGGCGTGCCCGTGTCCGCCACCGGTCAGCCGACAGCTGACTTCGACGGCAGCGGCCAGTGCTGGGTCACCGACAACCGCACGGGGAACAACGACGTCGACGGCGGCCCCACCAACCTCACAACGGGCATCTACGACCTGTCTGGCTTCCAGTACGCCACCGTCTCCTTCGCCCGCTGGTTCTACACCATCAACGGCGTGCTCGACACCTTCAACTTCCAATACTCCACGGACGGCACGATCTGGAACACACTCGACTCGACCGGTAACGCACCGAGCTGGCAACTCGTCTCCGTCAACCTGCCGCCGGCGGCACTTACCGCCACGACCCAGTTCCGCTTCACAACCAACGACACGCCCAACGACTCTGTCACCGAAGCCGCCGTCGATGCCTTCAAGCTCGTTGGCTTCACGTGCTCCACGGCTTCGCCCTGCTACGCCAACTGCGATGCCAGCTCAGGGTCCCCCGTCCTCACCGCCAACGACTTCCAGTGCTTCCTCAACAAGTTCGCAGCGGGCGACGCCTACGCCAACTGCGACGGTTCAACGGGGACGCCAACGTTGACCGTCAACGACTTCCAGTGTTTCCTCAACAAGTTCGCGGCCGGCTGTTCGTAACGCCGCGCTCCGGAACCATGAACAACGCCCCCGGCCTGACTCGCCGGGGGCGTTTTTGTTGCAATGAGCATCCTACGAGTACCGCGGTTCGGCGCCATGCCGCACGCGGCGATTCAGGCCGCGCCAGTCGCCTGCCGCGGCAGGATGTACGCCAGATCAGGCGGCCGGCTCTGGTGGTCCCGCACCGCCGCCGTGCGCCACACGCCCACCCAGTGGTTGGGGCTCACTTCCTGCAGGTAGTAATCCCCCGCGGGCTCATCTTTCGCCGCCAAGTCTTTGGGCGGCTGGTGCCACGGCCACCACGGGCGAACGCCTTCGCCGGCGCCCGGCAGCTTCTCGAACTCCGCGGGGTTCTCGACGACTTCGCGGATCGTGACCAGCCGGTCCTTGCGTTCGCCGAGCTTGGGAATGCTCGCCAGCAGCCCTCGCGTGTACGGATGCAGCGGCCGGTCGAACAGTTCCAGCACTGTCGCGTACTCCACCACCCGACCCGCATACATCACGCACACGACATCCGCGTTCTCGGCCACGACCCCCAGGGCGTGCGTGATCAGCATCATCGCCATGCCACGGCTGACCTGCAGCTCCCGCAGCAGCTCCAGGATCTGCGCCTGAACCGTGACGTCCAGCGCCGTCGTCGGCTCGTCCGCCAGCAGCAGCTTCGGACGGCACGCGAGCGCCATCGCGATCATCACACGCTGCCGCATCCCACCCGAGAACTGGTGCGGGTACTGCTTGATCCGCCGCTCGGGCTCGGGAATCCCGACATCCCGCATGGCCTTCAGCGCGATCTCCGTCGCCTGGTCAACATCCACGTTCTGGTGCAGCAGGATCGCCTCGAGGATCTGATCTCCCACGGTGTACACCGGGTTCAGGCTCGTCATCGGCTCCTGGAAGATCATCGCGATTTCGTTGCCGCGAACCTGCCGCATGCGCGGCTCATCGAGCCTGAGAAGATCCACCTCTCCGTTGGACGAGCCCAGTTCTCCCGCCAGGCGTGACCGGAACCACACCGACCCGCGATCGAACCGGCCGGGGGGGCGAGGCACCAGTTGCAGCGAACTCATCGCCGTCACGCTCTTTCCACACCCAGACTCCCCCACCACCGCCAGTGTCTGCCCTGGATAGATCGACATCCGCACACCGTCCACGGCCTGGATGCGCGGACCGCTGCCGTTATCGAACGACACCGCCAAGTCCTGCACGCGGATCAGCGGCTCCACCGCCACCGGCTTATCCGCCACTGCCCCAGATGTCGACGTCGCTCTTGCCATTGCGTTCAACTTCCGTCGTTCGCCCCCGGTTCGCCTTTCGCCTTCCGCCTGAATTACACCCTCGCCTTCTTCAGCTTGGGGTCAATCGCATCCCGCAGCGCCTCGCCGAGCAGGTTGTACGAAAGCACACTCAGGAAAATCGCAAACCCCGGGAAAATCGCCAGCCACCACACGAAGTCGCCGACCGAGTTCGTCGCGTCCGACAGCAGGCGGCCCCAACTCGGCTGCTCCTCGGGACCCAGCCCCAGATAGCTCAGCGTCGCCTCCGCCAGGATCGCCGCGGCGATGGCGAAGCTCGCATCGACCAGCACCGGCGTCACACCATTGGGCAGCATGTGCTTGAACAGGATCGACCGCAGCGGCAGCCCCATCGCCCGGGCCGCCTGCACGAAGTCCTGGTTCCGGAGCTTCATGAACTCCGCGCGTGTAAATCTCGCGGCGCCAGTCCACGTCACGCACCCGATGATCGCCATCATCACGTACGTGTTCCGGGGCAGCACCGCCGCCGCGACGATCAGCAGGAACAGCACCGGCACGGACATGAACATCTCGACGACTCGGTAGAGGAACAGGTCGACCCGTCCGCCGAAGTAGCCCATGGTCGCGCCGATGGTCGTACCGATCATGACGGCGATGCCGGTGGACACCAGGCCGATCGAGATCGACAGCCGGCACGCATGGAGGAGCTGGCTGAGCACATCCTGCCCAAGCGAATCGGTCCCGAGAAGGTGTTTTGGCGTGCCCGGCACGGCGGGCTTTGGCGCTTCGCGCCTCGATTCGCCCGCGTACCGACCCGGCGAAAGCAGGTCACCTTTTACATCCCGCTGCGACGGCGAAAACGGGATGACTGTAAACGTCGCGTTCACGCGCCCCGCTGCCTGCGCCTCCTGATACTCGAACGTCTGCAACGGCTTGGACCACCAGATCGTCGAAACCAGCGCCGTCGCCACCGCAACGACTCCAGCGGCCGCCAGCCGCCCCTTCGAGATCGGCGCAAAGAGCCAGATCAGCACACCGCCCAGTGCCGCGATCACCGCCGCGATCACCAGCCGCCCCACCGTGAGGTCGAGCCCGGACCAGAGGACCACCTGGCCACGCCTCAGCCACTCGCGGACCGCATCGTTCTCATGCCCTCGCATCACGCTGAAAACCAGGGCCGTCAACACGACCGCAAGCCCCGACCCCACGCTCGACACAAAGATCGTGCCCAGCCTTTCGCTCCGGCTTAGCCGCCTGGCTCCCGCAAAGAAGGCCAACCCGCCCACGCCGCCCAGGATGAGCAGCACATCGCCGACAGAGAAGTTCCGGAGCATCGGCGACGAAACCGACAGCACCTTCCCCGACCCATCCAGTTCACGCAGCAGAATCGGGTGCCCGTTGGCGATGAGCGGCGAAATGATGGCCAGCATCGCCACGACGCTCAACCACGCGAGCGCGAACCTCGCCGTATTGCGCCGGACGACATTCGCCCAGGCATCCGCCCAGAACCCCTTGGCCGGCTGTACGCCGATTCCCTGCGCAAGCTGAACCCCCGTCACCGCCTGCGGCCGGTCTTCGGATGTGCCACGCGGGCCCCCGCCCACCGCCGACCGCTGCACAATGACCTCTTCCTTGCCCATGCCGCTCCTTACGAGTACGAAATCCGCGGGTCGGCCAGGGCGTACAGGATGTCCGCCAGCAGCAGCGCGAGGATGTTCACCATGGCGATCATCACCGCGTTGGCCAGGATGAGTTCACGGTCTTTCAGGTTGATAGCCTCCAGGATCAGGCTGCCCATGCCCGGGATCGCGAAGATCCTCTCCACCACGACGCTGCCCGCCAACATGGCGGGGAAGATGCTCGCAAACATCGTGATCAGCGGGAGCAGACTGTTGCGGAACACATGGGCAAAGAGAATCACTCGCGACTCGACGCCCTTGGCTTTGGCCGTGCGCACGTAGTCCGCGTTGAAGTTGTCGAGCATCGCCGCACGGGTCTGCTTGCTCAGCACCGCAAAGCCCGCGTACACCAGGCACAGCACGGGCAGGCACACGTGCCAGACGTAATCGAGCAGGTACCCGCGGATCCACAACCCGTCCGCGCCCCGGCTGGGCAGGTACGTCATCCGGTCCGCCCCGGCATCATGCAGGCCCGTCACCGGAAACCAGCCGAGATAGTCCTTGTTCGCCAGGAAACCAACCGCCAGGACGCCCGCCCACACCGTGGGGATCGACCACAGCGCGACGAAGAACGTCCCGCTGATCACATCGAACAGGCTCCCCGCACGGTTCGCAGAGGCAATCCCCGCCGGGATCGCGATCATGTAGATGATCGGGAATGCGATCAGGTTCAGCCCGATCGTGACGGGCAGCGCGGCCGCGATCAACTGCGACACGGGCCGTCCGCGGGCAAAGCTCATGCCCAGGTCAGGGGCGGCCACGCTCACGATGCCCGGAATCACCGGCACACCCGCCTGCGGGAACGGCTTGGCCTCAAATGCCGCGGCGAGATTGGCCCTCGAGCCGGCCGCTCTCTCGTACGTCGCCAGCATCCGCCTACCGGCCGACTCGATGGCTGGCCAGTGCTCGCTGCTGCGATCCGGCGTGTGCTTGGCCAGCACACCCTCGCGAACCTTGTTCCCCTTCACGGCATGAGAAAGCCCGACCGAACGGAGGTACGGTCCCAAGGCCTCGCGATAGAGCGTGCGTGCCGCGACGTACGCCGCCCGGTCCTGTGCGTAGGCGTCGGATGCCCGGGCGTAGCCGACGTTCCTTTGCTCGGCCGTCGCATCATCGGGCCACGGACGCTGCCCCTTCGGTACCGCCGGCAACGGCGCCGGCAACCACTCCTTCATCCACGGCATCGCGAGGGGCTTGGGTGCGGAGATTCGCTCCCCCGTCGGCGCCACCTGATCTCGTTGGCCGAACTTCAGCGGGCTGATCCTCCCCAGCCACCTGATGTACTGGACCACCACCGGCGCGTCAAGGCCGTACCGGTCTTCCAGGTATGCCTCCTGCACCGCGCGGTTAGTCGCCTCGGTCGCACCGCCGCCGGCCACGCGCAGCGCTGCGCCGACACCGCCGGGCGACAGGGCCACCAGCATGAAAATGAGGAACGAGATCCCGATCACCGTCGGGATCATCAGGAGCAGCCGGCGGATGATGTAGGTAATCATGCGGGGCTCTCCGACGATTCAGGGATCAGTTGGAAGGTGAAGCGCCGGGGCCACGGATGAAGAGCTCGTCGTACTGGAACCCGTTCTTGTACTCCGTGAAGTTGCCCACCCGCTTGCTGACGATCCGCAACCACGGCCGCTCGACCAGGAACGTGTACGGCTGCTCATCGTGCAGGATCGCGTGCAGGCGGTGCCACTGCTTCATCCGCGCGTCCTCGTTGAGTTCCCGCCTCCCCGCCTCGATGATCCGATCCGCCTCGGCGTTCGCCCACTGCACGAAGTTGTCGCCCTGATTCTCGATGAACCGGCTGTGCCAGATCTGGTTCGGGTCGCTCTCCGGCGAGCTGGGCGACCAACCCATGGTCATCGCATCAAAGTCGCGGTTGTCCATGGCCTGCATGAACACCGACCAGTCCATCACACGCACGCTGACACGAACGCCGATCTTCGCCGCCTGGTCCTTCAGGTACTTCCCCAGCTTCTCGGTCACCTCGCTCCCCGAGGCGTACGTGAACTCGAAGGCCATTTCCTGCCCCCGTTCGTTCGTCCGCACATCCCGCCCGGGCTTGAGCGTCCACCCCGCTTCGTCGAGCAGCTTCCTCGCACCGTCCAGGTCGTACGGCCACGGCTTGATCGCCGGGTCCGCCTGCGCCGTCGTCTGGTTGAACGGACCGGTGGCCACCCGCGCCAGCCCCTCGAACAACTGGTCCTTGATCAACTCCCGGTCCAGCAGCAGGGTCATCGCCCGACGCACCCGCTTGTCCACGAAGATCGTCGGCTTGCCGTTGCGAGGGCCGCAGTTCCATCCGATGAAGTTGTACCCGCCCCGGATGTTGTACCACATCCGCGCATCGTTGTGGGCCGTCCAGTCCGGCCGCTCCCGGAGGCGGGCAAACTGCGACGAACTGGGCGTCGTCAGGTCGCACTCCCCGTTGTTGAACGCGGTCACGCGGGCCAGATCGTCGCGGATCACCTTGAACCGAAGCTCGTCGTACACCGGCTTGGCGGCCCAATATTGCTCGTTGCGAACCAGCCGGATGTCCTGCCCCGGCGTCCACTGCCGCTCCGGATCGAGCATCGCCAGCTTGAACGGGCCCGAGCCCATCACCAGCCCCGTCGCCTGGTTGTACTGCGTCGGCGTGAACTTCTCGTAGAAGTGCTTGGGGAGAATCGTGAACACCCCCATCGCCGCTGAGAGGTTCGTGAACAGCACCTTGTTGAACGTGTACTCGACGGTTTTGTCGTCCACCTTCGTGATATCGTCGATGAAGTCCAGCAGCGACCGCGACCGTTCCGCCTGCACCTGCGGGTTCATCGCCCACTTGTACGTCCAGATCACATCGTCCGCCGTCACCGGCGCGCCGTCGCTGAACCTCGCTTCATCCCGCAGGCGAACGCGGAGCCACGAGCCGTCCGGGGCGTACTGCCACGCCGCCGCCAGCACCCCCCGCAGCTTCAGCGTCATAGGGTCCCACTCCGCGAGGTACTCCGTGATCCGCTCGAACACGTACGCGCCGTAAACGTCCTTGTAGACCAGCGGCACAATCGTTGATGGCTGGGCATTGAACGCTTCAGTGAACGTCCCGCCCCGCCTCATCCCCTCGACCTTGTTCGGATCGCTGTCGAACCCGTATGGCGGTTGCCACTCGATCGGCACGCCCGGCCGCGCCCAGCTCTCATCCCGTCGCCCGGGCGCCGCAGTCGCCCCGCTTCCGCCGCTCGTCCCGGCTCCTCCGGTCGCCGCCACCCCTCGCTCCAGCGCCGCCGCCAGTTTCTCCTCCAGGTTCGTCAGCCGACGGTTGACATCCCCAAGACTGGCCCCGTCCAGCGACGATTGAAGCCTCGCCTGCCCTTGTTCCAAGGCCTGCACCCGCTTCCCCACCACATCCACTTCCTTCCACCGCCGATCCTCCTGGACCATCGACATCCATACGCTCCCCAGCGTGACCAGCACCGCCACCAGCACCACAAGGTCCTTCAGACCAAATCGGTTCCGCATCGGGAGCCTCCATCCGCGGCACTCGCGCCGCCTTTCACACTAGCGACGACCCCGCTTCGGATCGAACGCCTCACGCATCCCTTCCCCGAGAACATTCAACGCCAAGAGCGTCATCCCCAGAAGCACGCACGGGAACACCAACAACCACCAGTTCGACCGGACGGGGTTCAGCTCCGACAATCCGTCAGCCGCAAGGTTACCCCAGCTCGGCAGCGGAGGCTTCACCCCGATCCCAAGAAACGACAAGAACGACTCCTGCAGGATCGCCTGCGGGACCGTGAGCGTCGCGTACACGATGATCGGCCCGACCAGGTTGGGCAGCAGGTGCCTTCGGAACTGCCCGAACCAGCCCACGCCCATCGCCCGGGCCGCCTCCATGAACGGCTGCGACTTCAGGCTGAGAACCTGCCCCCGGACCACCCGCGCCATCGTCAGCCAGCTTACCCCCCCGATCGCCACCAGCAGCACCACCACATCGACCACGCTCCGCATCTCCGCGCTCACCACGCCCGCTCCCCCCGCCCTCACCCTCGCTTCAATCCAGTTCTCCACCGCGGCATCCACCGCGACCGCCAGCAACACGACCAAAAGCACGTACGGCAACCCGTAGAGAATGTCCACGATCCGCATCATCACCCCATCGACCACGCCACCCGCGTAGCCCGCGATGGCCCCGTACAACGTCCCGATCATCACGGACAACGCCGCCGCGGCAATCCCGATGCACAACGAAACCCCCCCGCCTGTCAGGCACCGGACGAACACGCTCCGCCCGAGGGAATCGCTGCCGAGCAGAAAGGCCACCGGTCGCTCCCGCGTTGGCCAGTGCGTCCGCACGTCCGCACCATCCCGGCCGGTCAGCTTGACCAGCTCATCAACCTCTACGCCCCTCGCGGCGGCCAGCCGCTGCAGCACGTCGGGGTCCACGAGCGAGTTCAGCCGCCGCGCCTCGACCTCATCCCTCGCCCCCCACCAGACCGGGGGAAGCAGGCTCTCCCGGAACTCCCCCGCCTTGTAGCGGGCCGTCAGGCCTCCTCCCGCGCTGGCCGCCCCAAGGGTCCACGGCAGCGAACCGATGCAGGCCAGAACCATGGCTAACAGGAAGCCTCCGCCGACCCAGACCGACAGGGGCAGACGCCTCCTCGCACGCCCGCGCAGGGCCGGCATCCCGGGTTGGTTCGAATGGTCCAACAAGGTTCGAGCATACCCCCATTCGGGGCTCGCCGCTCTCATCCGAACGGCGTGCGCACCTTGAGGTCAAGGCGCTCAAGTGGCCGCGCTCGTGCAGATTTTTCCGGCAGCCGCGCTTGTGCGCACAGTCCAGACGAGCCCGCGAGCTGCGTCATCAGATCGAGCCCGACTCGATCCCTCGCTCGCAGCATCAATCCCGCAACGAATCCTTGCGCCGACTGTCGTATCCATGCGCACAAACACGTCCGTTGGCCACCGCTGGCCGCTCAACCTGCATCCGCCCGCACCTTGCGCTCCTTGAGCACCTTCTGTACACTTGTCCCGATGATCTTCCTCTGGATCGCGCTTGCTCTCCTGCTCCTGATCGTCGCCTTCGGAGCGTTCCTGCACTTCAAGGGCAAGTCGCTCCCCCCCGAGCACACGGCCTTTGCCGTGATTCACCTGAGCAACTCCGCTGAAGAGGTCTGGACCGTTCTGATCGACGCGGCCCGGCAGCCGGAGTGGTTCAAGAGCGTCTCCAAGTGCGAGCGCCTCCCCGACCGCAATGGCCGCGCCGTCTGGAAGCAGACTATGGGCCGCAACGCCTTCGAACTCGAAGAAACAACGGTCGACCCCCCCCGCCGGCTCGTTCGCGAAATCAAGGACATCAAGGGCCCTTTTTCCGGCTCATGGGAGTTTCTGCTGATTCCCGTTCCTTCCAAGGACCCGTCCCGTCCCGCCGCCGTCAAAGTCCGCATCACGGAGCGGGGCCGGGTGGACATGCCCATCGCACGCGCCGTGATGGCGATGATGGGCGAGGACATGTACATCAAGAAGTACCTGAGAGCCCTCGCCGCGAAGTTCGGTCAGTCGGCGACATTCTCACACGACTGACCTGGCCACGCGCACCACGACCGACTTGCTCGCCGGCTGGTTGCTGCCGGTGGCGACGTGATCCACCGGCACCAGCACATTGGCCTCCGGGAAGTACGCCGCGATGCACCCGCGGGGGATCTCATACGCCACGACCTGAAACCCGCGGCCCACGCGTTCGCCGCTCAGCGAATGGCTGCTGATGTCCACCAAGTCTCCAGAAGCCAGGCTCCTCGCCTCCATGTCGGCCCGGTTCATGAACACCACACGCCGACCGCCCTTGATGCCGCGGTACCGGTCGTCCAGCCCGTAGACCGTCGTGTTGAACTGATCGTGCGACCGGATGGTCATGAGAAGAAGGTCCCCGTTGCCCGCTCTCTGTTCCGGGATCGGATGCACCGTGAACCGGGCCCGACCAGAGTCAGTCTCAAAACGACCCTCCCGAGCGGAGTTTGGCAGGTAGAAGCCAGCCTCAGCCCTTTCGTTGAAGTTCGCAAATCCCGGCACGACCCGCTCGATCCTGTCTCGGATACGAGCGTAATCATGGCGGAACCCGTCCCAATCCACGGTGCCCGACCCAAGCACGGCGTTGGCAAGACCGCACACGATCGCCACCTCGCTCCGCAAGTCCGGGCCGGCCGGCTCAAGCACGCCGCGCGAGGCGTGGACGTGACTCATCGAGTCTTCCACCGTGACGAACTGCTCCGCGCCTCCTTGAACGTCGCGTTCGGTCCGGCCAAGCGTCGGCAAGATGACGGCCCGCTCGCCCGTGATCAGGTGCGATCGGTTGAGTTTCGTTGATACTTGGACGGTCAGCCGGCACTTCCGCAGCGCTGCGGCGGTGTACTCGGTGTCTGGCGTAGCGCTCAGGAAGTTCCCTCCCAGCGCGAAGAACACCCGTACCCGGCCGTCGTGCATGGCGCGGATCGAATCGACGACGTCAAACCCGTCCCGGCGGGGCGGCTTGAACCCGAACTCCGCGCCAAGTCGCTCGAGGAAGGCTTCGGGCATCCGCTCGCAGATGCCCATGGTTCGATCGCCCTGCACGTTGGAGTGGCCGCGGACGGGGCAGGCCCCGGCGCCCGGCCTGCCGATGTGCCCACCCAAGAGGAGGAGGTTGATGATGCTCTGGATGTTGGCGACCGCGTGCTCGTGCTGCGTGATGCCCATGGCCCAGCAGCAGATCATGCGGCGCGAGGCGAGAGCGACAGCGGCAGCCTCCTCGATGAGTTGGCGGCTGACGCCTGACCTCTCGACGATTCCGTCCCACGGCTCAGCGAGCAAGTCGGCCCGTAGTGCGTCGAAGCCATCGGTGCGGCGAGCGATGAACTCGTGGGCGAGGAGGGTGCCGCCTTCGCGCTCATCCTCTTCGAGCATGCGTTTCATGACACCCTTGAAGAAGGCGACATCGCCGCCGACGCGAACGGGTATTAAGAGCGAGGCGAGCGGCGTTCCGGACCCGAGTACGCCGGCGATTTCCTGCGGATGCTTGAATCGCTCGAGCCCCACTTCGCGTAAGGGATTGACACTGACGATCCGGCAGCCCCGACGCGCGGCGGCCTGGAGCGTGGCGAGCATGCGCGGGTGGTTGGTGCCGGGGTTCTGGCCGACGATCCAGATGGAGTCGGCGAGGTCGAAGTCCTCGAGGCGGACCGTCCCCTTGCCCACACCGATGACGCGGGACATCGCGTACCCGCTGGATTCGTGGCACATGTTCGAGCAGTCGGGCAGATTGTTGGTGCCGAACAGGCGAACGAAGAGTTGGTAGAGGAACGCGGCCTCGTTGCTGGTTCGGCCGGAGGTGTAGAACGCCGCGGCGTCGGGCGTGGGCAGGGCTTTGAGTTCCTCCGCGATGAGCCCGAAGGCCTCGTCCCAAGACACGGGCCGGTAGTGCGTCGCGCCACGATCAAGCATCATCGGGTGGGTCAGTCGGCCAGCCCGGTCGAGCCAGAGGTCTGACCTTGACGCGAGTTCGACGACGGAGTGCGTGGCGAAGAACGCGGGGTCAGCACGAGCGAGCGTCGCCTCGGAAGCAATGGCCTTGACACCGTTCTCGCAGAACTCCATGACGCTGCGGTCGTCGGGATCGGGCCAGGCGCAACTGGGGCAATCGAAGCCCTCGCGCTGGTTGGCGTTCAGGAGGGTGCTCATCGTTCGCCGCGGGCCCATCTGCTGGAGGGCGATGCGCAGCGAGTGGGTGATGGCCCGGATACCTGTCGCGCTGGATGGGCGAGCGCCCACGGCGGCCGGATCCGGCTCGGGAGGCGGCTGAGCGGAGAACTGGTCGTTCACGGACGCAGTGTACCCGTCGCGCTTCGGTCAGGGCTTGTCCACTTGGACCATGGAGCGCACGCGCTGGAGCCGTTCCTGGAGGTGCGGCGGCAGGTCGTCCTTCTTGACTGACGAGAGCAGCGATGCGGCCTCGCGACGGTCCTGCTCCGACCCGCCGGCCAGCGCCGTGGCCAGGCCGATGACCGGGGAGGGGGACTTGGCGTCCGCCCTGGCGCCGGCGATGGAACGCCGGAACGAGTCCACCGCGCGATCGCGACGCCCCGAAAGCAGTTCGAGCCAGCCGAGGGTGTCGAGGAAGGCCGGCTCTTCGGCGACCCGGATTGCCTCCTCGATCAGCATGCGGGCCTTGATCAACTCCTCGCGGGTCATTTCGGACCGGAGTTTGATAGCGACGATGTTGTTCTTCGCGGCGGCGACGGCGATTGGTTCGAGTCCTGGCATGCCCGCGACGCGTTCCCATGCGGCAGCGGCGGCGCCGTGGTCTCCGGCAGCGGAGGCGGCCTCGGCGAGACGAATCCAGGAAGCGGGGTCGCCGGGTCGCTGCTTGGCCGCTCGATGGAATGACTCGACCGCGGCGGTGAAGAACGGGGCGGCATTCTTTCCGGCGCGCTGATCGCGGATGGCGAGGGCGTGCTGCACGGATCCAAGGGTGGTCCAGGCGGATGCATCCCCCGAGGCCTCGACGGCTCGCTGGGCGAGCGAAAGGGCGGCGTCGAGACCGGTGCCCTGCTCGAGCAACAGGGACGCCACGTTGTTGAGGCTGATGGATCGGCGTGGGTCGATTGAAACGGCACGCTCGTACGCCGACCTCGCTTCATCCGTCGCGCCAAGACGATGGCACACGATGCCCAGTGCCTCCCACGCGGCAGCGCCCACGGGCTCGGTTCGGGAAGTGAGCGCTGTCAGCAGCGACTTGGCTTCTTCGAGCAGAACCGTGGCCTGGTCCGGGAAACGAGAGGCGAGCGTTGAAAGCGCGGCGGCATGGGCGAGGTGCTCGCCTTCCGCATCGTGAGGGAGGTGCTGGCGCGCGAGAGCCAACCAGGACCTGGCGTTGGAGAGAGAGGGCACGGCCTCGGCGGCGGCCCGGATCCACACGGAGGTGCGCACGTCGGCGGAAACCGCGAGCAAGGGCTGCAGGAACTCCCTTGCCTGAGCCTCCTGTCCGGAGGCGATGAGCAGGCGTGTCTGCATGTTCAGCACGGGGAGCGACAACGGGGCCGCGGGGTTCGCCCGGGCTTCATCAGCCCACGGGCGGAGAACCGTCAGGCCTCCGCGGAAGTCGCGGGTGTTCAGACGCGCCTGCGCGATGGCGATGTCTGGCTCGGGGGAGAGGCCGCCTTCCAACTGCTTCCAGGCGTTGGCGACGGAGACCAGTTCCGTCCATCGCTCCAATCCAAGGAAGAGTTCGGCCGCGGCCTTCAATGTGCGAACATCGCTTGGGGCGAGCGTGAGCGCGCGGTTGGCGAGAAGAACGGATTGCGCGGCGTCGATCGGCGCGACGCGCTGCGCGAGGTACATCTGGAGACTGGCTGAATCGGAGAAACGATCCGCGAGGTCGAGGATTCGCGCGGGCTGGTCGAGGTCCCCTTGTTGGCGGGCTTGTTCGAGAGCCTTGAGCATTTCCAACGCCCCGGATGAAGACGGATCGGCGGCGAGCACGGCGATCAAGGGCCCAAACTCCGCCTCGCCGTTGGCCGACGTCGCGGCGATCTTCGCCCGTTCCACGAGCATCTTGATCGAACCATGGCCGGGGAGAACCGACGAGGCGCGGAGGGCGACCTGAAGCGCTTCTTCTCCTCTCGCACGGGACATGAGCGACGATGCGTAGAGCGTCCATGCCTCGGCGTTGGCAGGCTCGGTTGTCACCGCATCATCGAAGAGCGTCCATGCCTGGGCGAGGTCGCCTCGGTCCTCGGCGAGGCGGGCCCTGACCAACGCGCCGGCCCCGGGGGAGCGTGACGCCGCGGTTTCGAGAACTGAGGCCAGCGCGTCAAGGTTCTTGCGTCGCTGGTGGAAGCGGGCGCAGAAGAACAGTTCATTGGTGCCGGCCATGGGGTTGGCGGCAACGCGGGAGAACACCTCAGCGGCACGCTCATCCCGCCGCTGGCGAGCGAGGGCTTCGGCCAGGTCAATCAGGACCGGGAGCGGCGTCGGCCCCCCCCGCTCCTGCGCGAATCGATCGATGTCTTCCAGCGCCCGGAGGCCGGTGGCGGCGCTCTCTCCGCCTTGGGAGAGCAACATCGCCGCGGCGGCGTGTCGGCCCGCCGGATCCGCGGCGGGGTCGGCGGCAATGCGGCTCAGCACTTCGCGCGCCCGGATGGGCTCCCGCATCCGCATGTAGAGCGAGGCCAGCTCGACGGCGATGGGTGCAGAACGCGGTTCGAGGGCGAGGGCCTCCGCGAGCAGGCCCGCCGCGCGGGGTTCGTCCGGGCGGATTCCTCGCTTGGCGTCGCTCAGCAGGAGCGCCCGAGCCAGGAGCACCTTGGGCTCCACGACCTTGGGATTGGCAGAGGCGACCTGCGCCAGCATGGCGACGGCCGCATCACGGTCCTTGAGCGTGACGCCCGCGCCATCTCCGCTTCCTCCGGCGAGCAGCACCCTCGCTCGCGCCGTTCTCACAATGGCGTCATCCGTGGCCGCGGCATCAAGGCCTGACAGCTTCTGGTAGCGGCTGATGGTGCGATCGATGAAGGCGGCGTCGGCGGTCGCGGACGCGGAGGTCAGGCAGGCTCGCTGGATACCGACGTCGTCAGGGAACCGGTCGCCTAGTTCCTTCCACGCCGTGGATGCCAGCGGGTGGGACACGTATTCGAGAAACTGCGCTCGGGCGAGGAGCGCTTCGGGCTTTCCGCCGGCGGCCAGCCGCTCCATCATGGCCAGACCGTCTTCGATCTTGCCTGTCTTGGCCAGCTCCATCGCGCCGGTGAGCGCCACGGCGGGAGACGCCAGCCCTTCGACACGTTGCAGGCATTCCTGCTCGATCCCGAGCCCCTCGGAAACACTGACGGAGGCCAACCGCTGAAGGGTTCGCTCGGCGAGCGGTTCGCCGCTGCCCAAGACCTGCCGAGCGAGGGAAGCGGCTCGCGTCCCCCCGGCGGTTCTGGAGAGCAGGAGCACCCGCGCCGGCAGGAGTCGTTCCCACGTCTGACGGGCGCCGGCTTCACGACCCGCGGCTTCGACCTGCTGATTGACGCGTTCGATAGTCTGGGCCAGAGACTCGACATCAACCCCAGGGGCGTTCGGTGGCAGCGACTGGACACGCATGGCCTGGGCGTCGAACCACAGAGCATTGATCGAGGGGTTGTTCGGGGCGATCATGAGCGCCTGTGTCGCACTCTGCACGGCCTCTGCTGTTCGGCCTTCTGCGAGGAACGTCTCAGCCCGACGGACGTGCGGGTACGGCCAGCTTGCGCAGATGGGTACATCTCCGGCGCTCTTCCACGCATCGCGGGCTTCTTCCATCCGTGCCAGCGCCGCGAAGGACTCCCCGAGCAGGGCCATGAAAACGGGCTCGGATCGGTTGGTGGACTTGATCACCGCACGAAGCGTGTCTGCGTCTTCCTTCGCGTTGGCCTTTCGACCCGGAAGGGCCATGGGAAGGACCTTCAGCCATGCCGCGGCACGGTAATCGTCGGGTCTTCCTTCGAGGATCTGGACGCAGCGGCGAGCGAGATCCTGTCTGGCTTGGGATGAAGACTGGGACAGCGCCATGGCGCGAAAGGCCAGCACCTCCGAATCGACGGAAGACTCGGCTCTATCCGAAACAAGCCCTTCCAGGGCGTCGTGATCGCCGGCTTGCCACAGCCTTCTCGCCAGGGTGCGGAGAAGTCCCGTTTCGATCCGGTCCTTCGGGGAACCGGTTCGCTGCTGATTCCACAGCCTCAAGACCGCCAAGGCATGGTCGAATGCCTGCAAGCGATCGAGCAGATCAACAGCGCGGGATGTGAAGTCCGGATCGGCAAACGATACAGGCGACACGATCTCGGCGGTAAGCCCATCAAGTCCCACGCTCTGGGCCAGCTTGGCGCGCGCGATACGGACATCGTCCGGCGTCGGCTCGACGAGGTACGATGCGGCGAACACCAACTGCGCTACCGGGCTATCCGGGTGGGCCGCCGCGAGGGCCTGTGCGGCTTGCCGGGCCTCCTGCTTCCTGTGTGTTCGGCCCCAATGCTCCAAGCGGATGAGCCACCCTTGCAGGTCAAGGGGGGCAAGAGCAAGGAGGCGGTCCGCGGCAGCGTCGAGTCGATCGTTGTAGATTCGTGACGCCGTGAGGGCGATGGCCTCTTCCCGCAGCGCATCGATGTGCGATTCGTTGCACTGATCGAGGCTGGACGGGCGAAGCCGTTGCACGGCGTCGAGCGCGTCAACGTACGACCCGGTCTGGTTGCTGAGCCGGACAAACTCGAGCCGCCTGGCATGGTCATCGGGCCTGAGGACGAGGTACTGCTGCAGGGCCCTGGCGGCGTTCCGGAGGTGGCCGAAGTCGGGCTGCTCGAGCGACTGGCCGGCATCGGCGAGCGCCAGCCAGACTTCCGGCTCCGTCACCTTCGTCAGTTGGACGTACTTCGCCAGCTCCTCGACGGCCTTGCGGTGCCGGCCCTCGGCGAAGGCGGCGAGGCCCTCCCGGCGGTGCGCTTCCTGGCGGCGATTGGTCTGCCAATGGCGCACCACGAAGAGCGAGAAGGCGCCGCCGAGAACGACGACTGCCACGGCCGCGAGGAGGAGCAGCCTTCGGACCGTCTTTGGCTTGAACCTCATGACTTGAGAATCCCCCGAACCGCCAGTTGGATTGTCTTCCAGATGATGTAGAGATCGAGCCAAAGGTTGGCCCGCTCCACATACTCAATGTCGTACTTGATCCACTCTTGGAAGTCGGCGCCCTTGGCGCGGGTCCGCTTGATCTGCCAGAGGCCGGTGATGCCGGGCAGGACGCTGAGACGGGCCTCCCGCCAGGGTGGGCAGCACTGGTTCTCGGACCTGGGACTCGGGCGTGGGCCGACGACGGACATGTGGCCAAAGAGGACGTTCCAGAACTGCGGCAGTTCGTCGATCTGGCACTTGCGGATGAACGCGCCGACCTTGGTGAGCCGAGGGTCGGGGTCCATGAAGAACTGGGGGCCGTCGGCGAGATTCTTGTTCTCCGCCAGCAGCTTCTTCTTGATCTCCTCCGCATCGGTCCGCATGGACCGGAACTTGATGCAGCCGAACTCCTTGCCGCCGCGAGACTCGCGTCGGTGGACGAAGAAGATCGGCCCGGGATTCTCGAGGAAGATGGCGAGCATGATGAAGGGATAGAGGGGGAGCGTGAGCGCGAGGGCAACGAGAGAGAAGGCGATATCGAAGGATCGCTTCACCAGATCGCCGACGAAGTTGCTCTGGCGCTTCTTGACGCTGCCGAACGTGGGGGCGTCGGTGGGTTCGAGATCGAGCCAGCGGATCTCTTCCGGGATCGGCCGGGCTTCCGGCGCGTCCCAGAGAACGGCCGGACCGACGGCGGACGCGGCGGGCTCGAGCTTCCGTCCGGCGCCGATCCAGACGGGGCCGGTGAACCTCACCGAAGCGTCCGGTGCATCGCCGGAGGCGGCCCAGACGCGGGGCGCGACTTCCCTGATGTTGTGGATCGTTGAATCGGGGCGTCGCCACGCCGTGACAAGGTCGCGGACGAACGCGGCAACCTCGGCATCGGACTGCTTGTCGTACACGCGGCCCTTGGCCGACATGGTCCAGCGTTCCTTCTTGTTGATGGCGTAGCGCAGACGCTGCCAGCCGCTGCGGGGGTCCTTCGCGGCCTGCCAGATGCGGGCGATGTCCCGGTCCGGGGTGAGGGCGATGCGGGCCAGACGGGAGTCCGAACTGCCGTAGTCGCGAGTGAAGCGAACAAAGCGGTCATCCTCATCCATGACGATGAACTCGCGGTACCCACGGGACCGGGAGTCCGTGATGCGCACGAACATGAGGTCGGCGTTGAGCCACGCGATCTGTTCAACGATGGACGCCGTCCGGAAGATGGTCAATGTGCGCGGATCGGCGAGGAGGTAAAGCTCCGCGTGCGGAACGATCGCCGAGGGCTCGCCCTGGCGGACGACCTGGATGCCGCGCGAGGCCCAGAACCGCGTGTGGAGCTGCATCGGATCCAGGCCCCAGACCGTGTGGACGGGCGCGGCGACGGGGGAAGACCTGACCGGATCGGGCCGGGCCTGGGGGGGAGCCAAGGGATGGGTGATGGACGCGGTCATCCGGTAACCGGGGCTCCTGGGGGTTCAACCGTCCGTGCGGAGGTGCGAAGCGACTGTTCGTGCCATGGGTCCGAGCGAGGGCAGCGCCTTGAGCGATGGGGCCTGACCGGAGTCATGCATCGGGATGGAACGGACCGACTGGCTGACCGTGCGCTTGAAGTCACCCGCCTGGGCCCGGTTGAAGACGACGCCCATGATGTGGGCGCCGATACTCCGGAGGGTTTCGATGGCGCGATTGGCCATTCCCTTCTGCTGCCCACGGCCCAGGGCGAGGACGACGCCGTCAGCCACGCCGCACACGAGCGTGGCCTCGATGCTGCCAAGAACCGGGCCGGTGTCGATCACGATGACGTCGTACTGCTTCCGCGCCTGGTCGATGAGGCGCTTGACGAGCTTGGGCGAGAGCCGGCTGATTTCCTGCGAGTCATCTCTGCCGGAGGGGATCAGCGAGAGCCGGGGGAACGCGGTCGGGCGGACATGGCCCTCGAGCTGGCCATCGTCGATCGCGGCGAGCAGGCCGACATCGGTGCGTGCGCCCATGTTCGCCGTCAGACCCCCACCGATCATGTCGAAGTCGATGAGGAGGGTGTTGGACCCCGAGGCGGCAAAGGAAAGCCCGAGCGAGAGGCAGAGGCTGGTCTTTCCGTCGCCGGAGGTCGCGCTGGTGACAGCGAAGACCTTGCGGTCATGTTCCACACCACCGATCTGCAGCAACGTGCGGATCTGATGGACGCAGTGTGCGGCGATCCCGGCCTGCTCGGGGTCGTTGGCGACATCCGGGAGGAACGGGAGGATTCCCAGCAACGGAACCTTCGAGGTGCCCGCCTGGGCGTCGTCCGAGTAACGGAATCGGCGATCGATGGCGCCGATGAGCATCACGCCAAACACAGGGAGCGACCCGCCGAGAAGGAATCCAAGTGCGCCGAGCTTCTTTCGCGTGTCCGAGTACAGCGTGGCTTCTTCACCGTCGCTCACGATTTCGATTCGGCCGACCTGGGTCGTCGACTGGGGCTGCTGCTGGGTCTCGAGGGTCAGCAGGTTCAAGCGCTCTTCGACCCGGTTGAGGTCCTTGCGCCGCGAAGCGATCTCGGCGTTGATGCTGTCCACATCCCGGCGTGCGTTGCTGATGGCGATCGCCTCATCCCGGAAACGGTCCGCCACGCTTCGGGCAAAGTCCCGCTTGGCGCGGATGACCTCGATGGGCTCGGTGGCGAGAACGGGGACGCCGGTGGCGCCGGGAGCGATGGGCAGTTGGTTGTCGTGGGCGGCCATCCACTCGGCGTACAACTCCTCCGTGCGGCGCTCGATCGCCTGCAGCTTGTCGGTGGCCTCTCGCATGGGCGGACTGTCGGGCGCGTACTTGACCTCAAGGCGGAGCAACTCCAGCCGGGCATCGTCGCGCATGTCGACGAGCTTGCGCATGGCGGCATCGACCTTGGCGATCTCACGAGACCCGACTTTCCAGTCCATCTTCGGGGGTTGGGGCTTCTCCGGCGCATCGGGCGTGGCGGACCGGGTGGCTTCCAGCTGGCCGAGGTGACGCTCGAGGGCGCTCAACTCCTCTTCGGCCTGGCGGTGCTTCTCAATAGCCTTGGTATGGAGCGGCACCAGCTCGGTGGTGAGGAATCGCTCGCCGATTTCGCGGAGCCGGGCGTCGTACGAACGGATCTCACCCTCGATGCGCTCGCGCTCCCGGCGGAGCGTGCGGATGACGGTTTCCTCGCCGATGAGCAGCCGCGGGCCGAAGATTTCGCGGTAGGCATCGATCACTTGTCGAACGCCCGTGCGGGCCGCGTCGCGGTCGCCATCCACGAACCGCACCTTGATCCACTTCCTGCTGTTACGGTCGACGAACACCGACAGCGAGTTGCGGAACTTGTTCTTCGCCTTCATGTCCGTGCCGCGCCCGAACTTCTGCCATTCCGGGCTGAACATGGCGCGGTCGAGGGTTTTCTGCTCTTCGAGGCAGATGACCTGTTCCTGGACGTAGCTGTCGAAGTACGCGATCTCACGCTCGGGGGTGTTCTCGAGAATGATCTGGCGGATCGGCTCGATGCGGATCGCGGCGTAGCTCTGCCACTTGGGCGCGGTGGAGAAGTACCCCGCAGCGCCCCCGGCGATGGCGCCCGCCGCGGCGAGTATCAACGCCAGCACGTACCGACCGCGAAGCAGGCGGTGGAGCTTGAGCAGGAGTTGAGCGGGGGACTCGTCCGGCTGCGAAGCCTGCGGGCCCGCCGGCGTGAATGGGTCGAACTCCGCAAGGGCACTTCCGTTGGAGTGGTTTCGAGAGCGGTTCACGGCCGGTCCCCCTGTCGTCTGACTTGAAGGGTATCGATGATCGGCACAAGGGGCTCCAGGAGTTCGCTGGCAATATCGAGGCGGGTCGTTTCCGGCAGAGAAGAGTCGAGAATCACCTGCACCTGGGCCGCGCCCAGCGACCGCCACCGCTGGTCACCGCTGACGCGGGTCACTTCGGACATGGTGGTCGCGAATCCGGACGGCAGGATGAAGAAGTTGTACACCAGGCTTCGACGGGCTGCACCAAACTCGCTTCGAGTGAACTCGTACGACATCGCGGGAATGGTGGTTCGCCCGACGGGGATCTGCACGGCGCGCCCGGGCTTGTCCAGGACCCAGCCGCTGGAGGGGTAGCAGTTCGGGGGGTAATGGCCGTTCATGTCGCGCGCATCGGTGCACTGCACGAAGACCAGATTGGCCTCCAGGCCGCGGCGGTTGCTCTCGTAGTGCCGGGCGAAAAGGACGTTGGGGCGCAGCAGCCTCGCCGCCGGTTGCGGCACGGCAATGTCCGTCCCCTCCCACTCACCATGCCGGACGGGGATCGCGCTGGCCGCACGCTTGACCATCTGGTGGTAGTCCGTCGCGGCGTCGCTGAACGCCCAGGCCTTCATCTGCACGAACATCGCGACAGCCATCAGGGCCGAGGCGGTGGCGGGCAGGAGTTTGATGAACCTGGGACTGAACACGGCTGCCTTTCAGTGATAGGCCAGATTGAACTTCGCCACGGGCACGAGCGCCCACCTGAGGACCCGCACGATACCGAGCAGGAGCATGAACGCGATCGGAAGCATCAGCCACCCGCTGATGTCATGAAAGCGATCGGCGACGGCCTCGCTCGAGTAGCCGTACAGCCAGACGGTCGGCATCAGGCGGATGATGTTGCAACCGATCGCCGCCAGTGGGCTGGCCAGGAGAACAATCACCCGCACGGATGTCCGCAGCGGAAGGCTGAAGGCGAAGGCGTAGGACACCAGCACGAGCGCGAACACCATCCGCAGGCCGTTGCATGCTTCGGCCACGGCCACGGCGACACCGTTGATCGACAGCACGTTCCCCGATCGGTCGAGGGGAACGCCGAGGATTTCGAGCATCGCCTGCGTCCCGGCGGCGGTCGCGGTCTGCAGCGGCAGGCTGATCTCCTGTCGAACGGTACCGGGCACTGGCACAAGGAACACAAGCACCGCGAAAGCGGGCAGGAAGCGGATCAGCACGTTCTTGCCCAGCACCGACAGGATGCAGCCGAGCACAACGAGCACAGCCCCGAAGTGCCACGCCGACTGGAAGTTCTGATTGAACCCGTAGGCGTACAGCCCCCATCCGGCGGCGACCAGAATCGGTCCGATGTACTGCCCCCGGGGGGCGCAGTAGCGAATCCGGGCCTGCCGCACCCACGCCATCCATGCGGCCACGATGGGCACAAGGAAGATGTGGCTGGCTTCTTCATCCTTGGCTGCGAACGCCATGATGTCCGACCAGGCGGGAAGCGTGGCCACGACACCGACCACGGCCATCGCGACGGCGCCGACGACGTGCCACGGCGTCCAGCCGACGTTGATGAGGCGGCGCAAGCTCATGGCTTGGCCTCCGTGGCGCCGGCCATCCGTTCACGCGTCTCTCGCTGCTCCATGGCGATGTCGCGGGGCACACCGAGCGCGGCATCAGCGACCGTCTCGCCAGCCTTGACCACGGCGGTGGGCCCGATGACCGAGCGGACGACAACGGCTCCCCTCTCCACCTTGGCGCCGCCGAGCACGACCGAATCGTGGATCGTCGCCGTGGGGTCTACCACGGCGTCGGGCTCCACGATCGCGAACGTCGGCGACCAGTCCTCACCGAAGGGGTCCGTGTCGCGGGGCTTGCCGGCGCGCATTCTCGCGATGGCCCGCAGGCCGGAGAGGTACCCATCCAGCGTGCGGATAGGGAGGGCCGTGGCGGAATCCCGGATCACGGGTCGAACAGGGTGCCCCATCACGCCGAGCTTGGGGAGCACCTGCTCCTTGAAGTCGAGGAAGCCGATGTCTCGGATCGAGGCCAGCGTGTCGCATCGCACGAGGAACAGTCCGCACGGCGTGCCATCGCGGTGACCGATGAACGAGACGTTCCCACCAGCGGCGAACAGATTGTCAACGAGGCTGGTCAGAGGCTCGACGAGGATCTGGGCGGCGTTGGCGACCAGCAACAGGTCATGCGGGGCGTACGAAACCGCGAGATCGCGAAGCAGCCCGCCCGTGCCTCGGTACTCCCTGGCGTCGCGCTCCACGGTCAGGCGCACGCGTTCGGCCGGCGCCGGTGGTGCCGGCGGAGCGGCGGCACGATCGATGACGATTCGGAGAGCCAGCCTTTCCACCGAAAGCGCCGCCGCGAGCGACGACACCTCGTCTTGCCACTTTGACAGGACGGTGTGTCCCGGCTCGACGGGGAGCTGAAGCAGCGAGCGATCTATGGCGGTGCTGAGGTCGCTTGGCCGGACACTTCCGGCCAGCAGTACGACCGCCTGGACCTGCCGGCGCGCAGCGGGAGGTGCGGCATACGCATGGCCGTTGAGTTGCGAGTGATGTCCGTTCAACCCTGCGGTCATCCTCCACCCCGTTCAGCCGGACGAAAACCGGCTCCGCCTCCAACGGAGGGCCCACAGTCGCCGCCCTGCGACACTCTTATCGGAGATCGTAGCCCGGTGTTCGGGCCGATCGAACCGGAACCCGCACCTCGGGGGCATGCTGAGCCGTTCGATCGGAACGCCGCTGGGATTCCTAGGAGTTACCGGAACGACCAAACACCCCCCGCCAGGCCGCACTCCCCAACAACCGGGCGGCGAAGGGAAGGCCGTCGATCAGGTATCGGCGGGCGAGCCGGCGCGGTTCCTGCGCGAGCCGGTGCACCCATTCCAGACCCGCCCTTTGCATCCATCGGGGGGCCTTCTTCACTTCGCCCGCGACGAAGCTGAACGAGATCCCGACTCCGATCCACCAAGAGTGCGGCGCGACGCCGCGAATCCGCTCGATCAAGTGTTCCCCCTTCGGGAAGCTCAGGGCCACGAACACGATGTCCGCCGGCGCGGCGGCGACGGCCTGGCCCGCCCTGTCCATCTCAGCGTCCGATTTCTCAAATCCGAAGGGGGGGCAGTACGTGCCCGTGATACGAAGCGAAGGGAACTTCTCCATCAACACCTTGGCGCACGCGTCGGCCGCGCCCGGCGCACCGCCGAGAAGGAAGATCGACTTCCCGTGCCGTGCCGCGGCCTCGGGGATCGACCAGATGATGTGGGAACCCGAAACCCGCTCCGGCAACGGGGTTCGCTGCAACCGACTGGCCCAGATGAGGGGCATGCCGTCCGCGACCAGCACATCGGCGCGGCGGAGAAGCGCCGCGATCTCCGGTCTTTGGCACCCTTGACGAAGAATGTCAAGATTGGGCGTGATGATCCACTGCCCTCGTTCTCGCATGACCAGATCCACCAGCCCCCGCTCGGTGATATGCAGAAAGGGAAAGCCGCGAAGGACAACGTGCCGTCGCGAGTCGCCCGCGGCGTTGGTGTCTGGAACGGCTTCGGTCTCTGTCGTCTCAACCATCGGACGTAGCACCATGCGTTCGAGAACGCGTATGTCTCCCGATCTCGGTCGGCCGTCAATCCGCCCTGATTCCGAGCCGCTCCAAGTCCGCCTTCATCATGATTCGCACCAGCTCGGGGAACCTTACCTGAGGATTCCAGTTCAGCTTGGCCCCTGCCTTTCCGGGGTCGGCGGCGGTCACATCGATTTCCGCGGGTCGGTAGTACCTCGGATCGATCTGAACCAGCACCCTGCCGGACTTCGCATCCCGGCCGACCTCGTGAACGCCCGAACCCTCCCACGTCAGGTCGAATCCGGCGAAACGTGCCGCGTGTTCCACAAACTCGCGCACCGAGTGCGATTCTCCGGTGGCGATCACGTAGTCGTCCGCTGCTTGCTGCTGCAGAATCCGCCACATCAGTTCCACGTATTCCTTGGCATAGCCCCAATCGCGGCGGGCGTCGAGGTTCCCCAGCCTTAGCGTTTGCTCGAGACCGGCCCGGATCCGGGCCATTCCCAGCGTGATCTTTCTTGTCACGAAGTTCTCGCCTCGTCGGGGAGATTCGTGATTGAACAGAATCCCGTTGCTCGCGTGAAGCCCGTACGACTCGCGGTAGTTCACGACTGTCCAGTAGGCGTACTGCTTCGCCGCGGCGTAGGGCGACCGGGGCCGGAAGGGGGTTTGCTCGTTCGCGGGGCGGCCACCGGTGGAACCGAAGAGCTCGGATGACGACGCCTGGTACAGGCGGGTCGTCGGCGAAATGTGTTTGATCGATTCAAGCAGCCGAAGCACGCCGAGCGCATCGACCAGGGCCGTGTATTCCGGCTCCTCAAATGACACCCCGACGTGTGACTGCCCTCCGAGGTTGTACAACTCGTCGGGCCGGACCTTGGCGATGACCCGCGAAATGCTGCTCGCATCGGCAAGGTCGCCGTAGTGAAGCTCGAAGGTCTGTCCCTTCGCCGCGGCCTGTGAACGGGTCTGGTCGATCCTCTCGCGGTTGAACTGCGACGTCCGGCGGACAAGACCGTGAATGTGGTAACCCTTGTCCAGCAACAGCTCGACGAGGTACGAGCCGTCCTGGCCGGTGATTCCCGTGATGAGCGCGGTCTTGGACATCAGCTTTCACATCCCACGTGAGCTCGAACGTTCCGCACTGATCAGTTCTCGATCGGCGTAATTCGCACTCTCCAGGTTCCCTCACACATCCCTGAACCTCCGGACGGCTCTTACGCCCGCACAATACGGGCCCGAGGGTTCTTCACCGCGGACATTGCGTTCCGAGTATCGACAATCAACCGAGCGTGCTCGCCCAGCAACACGTAATCAACCCCTGAGTGATTGGTCACGATAACCACGCAGTCTGCCGCCGCGATGTTCTGCTGGGTCAGGTCCACGGAGCACAGGTCGTGCTGGTACTTCCTCATCCGGGGGAAGCGAGGAATATGCGGGTCGTGGTAGGCGATTCTCGCGCCCATCCCTGCGAGAAGCGTGATTATCTCCGCGGCGGGCGACTCCCGGATGTCGTCGATGTCCGGCTTGTACGCAAGGCCGATCACGAGAACGCTCGCCCCCTTCACCGTCTTTCCGCTTTCATCCAATGCCCTGGCGACCGCGTCGACGACCTGATGCGGCATTCGACTGTTGATCTCGCCCGCCAGTTCAATGAACCGCGTGACATGCCCGAACTCCCTGGCTCTCCAAGTCAGGTAGAACGGATCGATGGGGATGCAATGACCGCCGAGGCCCGGGCCGGGGTAGAACGGCTGAAAGCCGAAGGGCTTGGTCGCCGCGGCGTCGATGACTTTCCAGATGTCGATGCCCATGGCCGCCAGCACGGGCTTGAGCTCGTTGACGAGCGCGATGTTGACCGCGCGGTAGATGTTCTCCAGGAGCTTGGCTGACTCCGCGATCTCCGCGGAGTCGACAGGGATGACCCTCTCGACCGCCGCGGCCAGGAGCGCCTCTGCCACTCGTGCGGACGGCTCGTCCACGCCCCCGACCAGCCGCGGGATGGTGCGGGTCTGAACGCCGGGCCGTCCGGGGTCTTCGCGTTCGGGGCTGAAGGCGAGAAAGTAGTCCGTTCCGCAGGCAAGCCCTCGTCGATCGAGGATCGGCTTGCACACGCCGCGTGTGGTGCCGGGATAGCTGGTGGACGTCAGGATGATCAACTGTCCCCGGCGCAGGGTTGAAGCGACCATCTCCGTTGACTTTTCAACAAAGGACAAGTCCGGTTCGCGGTGCTCTCCCAAGGGAGTGGGGACACACAGGATGATTGCATCGGCGGCGGCGAGGTCGGCAGGGGCGGAGGTTGGCTGGAACCGCGACGACCCGGCCAGCGCCCGGACCCAGTCCGTGCCGAGGTGCTTCAAGTACGCTTCGCCGCGCCTGAGCTTGTCGATCTTTGTCTGGTCAATGTCGAAACCGATGACACGGAAACCCGCATCGTGGAACGCGCGAACCGTGGGCAACCCGACGTAGCCAAGGCCGACCACGGCAACGGTCGCGGTCTTTGAAGCAATCTTGGCGAGCAGTTCATTCATGGCAGGAGACAACGTGCGGTGTGACGATCAGGCAAAGGGTCTGGCCCGGTTCTCCCACGAGTCGTCCAACTCCTTTGTCGCCGTGGCTTTGCCCTTGATCAGGCACGCCCACTGGTACTTTCGCAGGAAGCGTCGGAACTCAAGGTCGTCGTATCGTGGCACACGCTTCCAGGCCGCGCCGATGTATCCCGCCATCATGCCCAAGCCACCCACCACCAAGGGGCGTTTCGCGGCGCGGAAAACAGCCGAAGCGAACATGTACAAGGGACCGGTGCCCATGAAGTACTGTCCGAAGCCGTGCCGCTTGCGGCCCGTCCAAAGGCTCACTTGGCTGGAACCCATTGGGCGAAGGTGGGTGAATCGAATTTCGGGCTCATCCCACGAGACCGCCCGCCAGCCCAGCATTCGGCACCGGTGGTTGTCGATCCCGTCCCACATGACCTGGCGCACGAAGCCGCCGATTTGCTGGAAGCAATCGGTCCGGTAGAACTTGGTCATGCCCACGCTGGTCTCATCGCCGCACCCCTCGCTGATCAGCTTGCCCGTTTCTGGGTGGGGGTAATACGGCTTGCCCGAGCACGTCCCAATTCGTGGGTCCTTCTCCATCCGATCGATCAGGATCTCGAAGTACCGGGGCGGCAGGTCCAGATCGAGGTCAAGCTTGCACACGTAGTCGTAGTCGTTGAGATTCACACCCTCGAGGCCGGCATAGAACGCCTCGATGACGCCCGGGCCGACGGCTCGCTTCCCTCGGTCTGTGCGGGTTACGACTTGTATGCAAGGAAACCTCGCGGCGTACTCCGCGAGAATCTTCGGCGTGTCGTCCGTACTCCCATCGTCGATGATGATCCACCTGGCGGGGACCACAGAGTTCGCCATGATGCTGTCGAGCGTGCGGCGCATGAACTTCGCCTCGTCGCGACACGGCGAGACGAGCAGGATCCGCCGCCCCTTGGGCGCCTCGCGCTTCATGCCTGCACCCGGCGATCCCGGATCGCCACTATCGCCACCGCCGCGAGCGACGCCACCATCGGCGTGATCGGGTAGTGGTACCGGTCCTGAATGACCATGATCGCGTGCACCGCAGTAAAGTAGGCGAAGAACACCACCGTGGGATGGGTAATCATGGCCCACAAACCGTCCCGCCGAGCGACGACCACCGCGCCGACGCCGCCAAGGGCAAGCATCAGGTACCAGTATGCGGACGAGATCGCCTTCAGTGCGGAGGCCCCGGGCCCTGTGTCAAAGAATGATGAAGCCCGCTTGAGCCCCTCGAGGTTCCAGGCTACCCCGATCGTCTCGCGATCGTGCAGGCGCACCGCCTTGATGAGCGTTCGCTTCACGAAAGCTCCAGGCTGCTGCTTGATGTACGCCTTCGCCTGCTCTCCCAGGTCCTTGTCCCATTCCGCTTCATTCTGATCTGGACGCATCGGGGGAGGGAGCTGGTAATGCCCTGTCGTGTCGGGGTTGTTGCCCATCCACATGTTCGCCCCACCGTTGGTGGAGACCAAGACCACCCGTCCGAACTCGCGGTAGTTCCGAATGGTCCATGGCGAAAGCACCGCCAGCAGCACCGCGGTCGCCGCCGCGGCGTGGATGGCCGGCCATACCAATCGCCGCGTGCGAAGAAAGTCGATGCCCGCCAAGACAATCGGGAACAGCAGCGCCGTGGGACGCATCAGTGTGGCAAGTCCAAAGAGCAGACCTGAACCAACGAGTTTTGGGATCTCCCTCGAACCGCCCTGGCGACCCGAGTGGGCCGCTCTCGCATCCGCCCGATTGGGCGGACGGGGCCAGAGCAGCACCCCGCCGAGCATGCAAGCCGTGAACACGGGTTCACTCGCGATGACGGTCGTGAACTGAATGTGCATCGGCCAGCACGCCATCGCGACGCCGGCGGCGGTGCCAGCCTTGACGCCAAACCATCGCGCGGCCGCGGCCATTGTCAACGCCACGACACCGAGCGAGATGAGGATGTTGAGCGCCACCGCAGCGGCGTGGCCGGAGGTAGCCGGGTCGAAGACCCGATACAGCAGCGAGTACATGAATGCCGTACCCACGGGCCAGTGAGCGGACTTGGAGGTCGAAGCGGCATCGATGGTGTACGGGAGCCCCTGGGCCAGGCGCTGCGCCGCCCCGTCATACACGTAGCAGTCCGAAGTCGGAACGACAGGCACAAAGGCCGCCCACGCGATCCGCATGGCCGCGGCCACTACCAGCACCAACACCCACGTCCTCGGCCTGATCCGCTCGCTCACAGCCCCACCTCATGCTCGCGACACCACCACAACAGGATGTACATCGCCCAGATCCGTGACCAGTACAGCCCCGGCATGCCGCTCTCGAAGGCCTGCCACAAGCGGAGCAGAGGCTCTTGACGCACGCCGACCCGCCGGCAGATTTCGGCATCACGGAACATCGCATCAACCTGGTCCCGGAGCGTCGTCCGGCACCACACCTCCAGCGGCAGCACGAACCCGGACTTGGGCCGATCGAAGATGCCGGGGTCAAGCTTGCCAAGCGCGAGGTCCCGCAGCAGCCCCTTGCTCCCCGGCGCCTGGTACCGCACGTCCGGCGCCAGTCGCGAGACTTCCTCCACGAGCACGTGATCAAGGAACGGCACCCTCGCTTCCAAGGCGACCCGCATGCTCGCGGCGTCCGTATCGCGCAGCAATCGATCGCCAAGGAAGTTCGCCACTTCAAAGGACGAGATCGCCACCAGAGGCGGCGCACCCTCTGTCAGGAGCGCCAGATCGTTGGCCCTGCCCAGGGGGAGGCCGTACGTTGTGGCCTGCAGGTCGGGCTCAAACAGTTCGCTGTAGAACGACTGCGTGAAGAGGCCGTACGCCACCTGGTAGAGCTTCAACAGGTCGCCCCGAGTCGCCATCGCATCGCCCAGCTTGCCCCATCGCGTCTGAGGCGGGATCGGCCCGGAATCCCCGACCTTCCACCTGCACGCCTGCCGCGCCAGTCCGCGAACGAGCGACTCGGGCAGCATGCCCAGCGCCTTGGCCCATCTCTGCAATCGGGGCAGTTCAATGAATGACCTGTACCCACCAAGGAGCTCGTCCCCACCGGTTCCAGCGAGCGCCACCTTCAAACCGTGCTCTCGAACGACGCGGCTGACGGCGTACGTGTTGATCGCGTCGAACGTCGGCTGATCGAGCGACGCCAGCGCGTTCGGCAAGTCGGCCGCGAACGCCTCGCGGGTTAGCTTGAGCTCCACGTGGTCCGTCCGCAGCGACTCCGCCACCTGGCGCGCGTACCGAGACTCATCGTACTCGCCCTCCTCGAACGCGATGTTGCAGGTCTTGATGGAGTCGGACCCGTTGGCCTCCGCCGTCAGCGCCGCAACCGCGCTCGAATCGATCCCGCCGGAGAGGAACACCCCCACCGGCACATCACTCACGAGGTGCAACCTTGCCGCCTCGCGAAGGGCGTCCCGCACTCCGTCGGTGCTCCGTTCGTGGCATTCCCTTGCCGGCGGAAGGCGCCAGTAGCGCTCGAGAGTGATATTGGGTTCTCTCGCGTCAATCAACGCCCGGTACCCGGGCGGAACCAGGCGGATGTCCTCGACGATGGACTGCGCCCCCACAACGAATCCATTCCACATGTACGTGGCCATGGCCTGCCGGCTGAGCTTTCGCGCGACAAGTCCTGTGCCCAGCAGGGCGCGCAGCTCGGAAGCGAACACGACCATCCGGTGCCCGTCCGCCCCGGTGCGTTCGGCGTAATACAGCGGCTTGATCCCCAACCGATCGCGGACCATCAGCGCCCGTCTCGCACTCACATCGAACAGAACAAACGCGAACATGCCCCGAAGCCGTTCGACGCAACCCGCCCCCCACTGCCGGTACGCGGCGAGAATCACTTCGGTGTCGCTCGACGTGCTGAGTCGCTCACCAAGCCCGGCCAGTTCCCGGGCGACTTCCCGGAAGTTGTAGATTTCACCGTTGAAGACGATCACGTTGCCGTTGACCGGATCGAACATCGGCTGCCGCCCGGCGGGCGAGAGGTCGATGATGGCAAGCCGCCGATGGGCCATCGCCGCCCCAAACCCGGGAATCGCCCCGGCCCAGAACCCATCCCCATCCGGGCCCCGGTGGGCGAGGAGGGAGCTCATCCGGCGCACAGCACCGACCATGGCATCATCGATCCACCCAATGGCTCCCGCAATTCCGCACATGACTCAGGACGCTCCTACGACCGACAGGAAGAGGCGTTCGAGCTTCTCTCCTTCAATGACCGTGTTGTGCCGTTCCAGCACGGCTTGTCGGCCGATCCGGACCATTTCCTCCAATCGTGCGGTTGAGCATGACATCAGTTGCCGGATCGCATCCGCCACCTGGTCGGCACGGCCCGGGGTGACCAGCCAGCCGCTCACGCCATCCTCGACCAGTTCGGGAACGCCGGCGATTCGCGTGCTGATGACCGGCCGGCCCAGCGCGAAGGCTTCCATGATCACCATCGGCAGGCCTTCAGCGAAGCTGGGAAGCACAAGCCCCCTCGACCGCAGCAGACGCCGGCGCACCTCCGCCTCATCCACCCAACCCGTAATCTCCACACGCTCGCCTAGACCGTGCTCCCGGATAAACGCTTCGACGTCCGGGCGCAGCTCCCCATCCCCGCAGAGAACCAGCTTCGCATCCACTCCGGATGTGACGGCCAATGCGAACCCCTCGAGGAGCACCCGGTGCCCCTTCTGCGCGTTGAGCCGACCTACGCACACCAGTTCCCTCGACCCGGGATCAACTGGCGCCGCCGCGTTCGCGTACGCCTCCCCCACGGTGCAGCGAATCACCTTGACTTTGCCCCAGTCCCGCGGTGCCGCCCACCGGAACACCTGCGATCGGCAGAAGTCACTGATCGCGCACACGAACTCGGACACCGCCACCTTGTCGCCCAGGCTGAGCCCCACGGGCGCATCAAACTCGTCCGGACCGTGAACGGTCATGCTCATCGTCAGCCCGCCGAGCGTGCGCATCAGCAGCCCCACCGCCGCGGCGTTGGTACCGAAGTGAATGTGCACGTGATGGATGCCACGCCGACGAAACTCGGCCGTCAGCGCCGCCGCTTCGGCGAGGTATGCCGCATGCCGCAGCAAGCCCCGATCGCTCCGACTCGCCAGCCGGACCATCACTCTCGCCGCACGACAAAAGTTCACGGGCCGCCTGACGGCCTCACCAAAGGTCGCCCGAATCAGCTTTCCCCACCCCTGGCTGAGCACGTGCCACGTCTTACCGAACTCCTCGACATCCGCCGGGTCCACCGGCGCTGCCGCCGCGCGGCGAATGGCAAACCGGTGCACCTCGAAACCTCGCCGCTCCATTTCCCGAATTTCGCGACGGATGAAGGTATGGCTGACCGCGGGGTACTGATTGGTCAGGTACGCCAAGCGACAGCGCCGCTTCACATCGGACCTTGAACCGCCGCTCATGACGCAGCCCCCGAGGCCGACGGCCGTTGTGATGGTGCGTTGTACTCGATGATTCCCGACCTCCGGCCCGTGACCATCCCGAAGACGTAACGGAGAACCCCGAGCAAGCCAGCGAACTTGCCGAGCAAGGTGAAGCACGCATACTCGAGTGAAAGCACAAGGGAGCGCCCGGCCCGGCGCGTTCGAGCCGTGACCGCCGCGACGAGGCGGATATACGCAAGACACAGCACCAATACCGCGGGCCACCACACCACCGCGGCAACGAGTATCAGACCAGGCAGGACGGCGGCGTACAGCAGCATGCTCGCGACAGCACGCGCGCGGTCCGCGTGATGCCCCTTGCGCCGCCGCCAGGCGACCTCGGCATACGCGTGCCCCGCACGAACGCACCGCTTCCAGTACTGACCAAAGCGTGTCATCCGGATGTCGTGGAGCGTCATCTCGACCGGGAGACGGTAACACTCCCAACCCGCATCCTTCATCCGCAGGCACAAGTCCGGCTCTTCCCCGGCGATAACGGTGACGGGCCACCCGCCGGCTTCCTCGATCGCTCTCCAACGCATGAGCGAGTCGCCGCCCACGCCGTCCGTTGGCCCCTCCGGCGTGTCCCACTCAATGTCGATCAACCGGCTCCAGAACCCGCTGCCCGCTTCCCGACGCCGCCCCGCGACGGCCCCGGCCTTGGAATGAGCACGCATGTGAGCCATTGCCGCCGCGACAAACCCGGGTTGCAGCGTGCAATCCCCGTCGATGAACAGGACGAACTCAGTGACCAATCCCTTCTCACGAAGCACGTCCAGGCCAGCCTGCCTTCCACGCGCTGCGGTGAATGGCCCCTTGTCCAGAACCACAACGATGGCGCCCGTGCTTTGAGCCGCCTCGGCGCTTCCATCGCTCGATCCCGAGTCAACATAGACAACCTGATCGACCTCCGGCTGAACCGAGGCCAGACACGCGAGGAGCCTCTTGCCCTCGTTGCGCCCGATGACAACCGCGCTGACTCCCCTTTCGCTCAAGCGGCGGCCTCCGAGCCGGCATCCCGGGAGCCGGCCAGAACCCCTTCATCACGCACGATCTGTCGTATGAACGTCGCGTACTCCGCGGCTATGGCCCGCCACGTGAAACGTCGGCGGACCAGAGAGAGCCGGTCTTCGCGGCCCGAACCCTGCCGCGCCAGGGCCAGTCCTACAGCCTCGGCCACAGCGTCCGGGGCCTCGGTGTTCACCAGAAACGCGGCATCTTCGAATGTCCATCGAGTCACCGCACGCTCATGCGTGACCACGGGCAGACCCGTTGCCAGCGCCTCGATGTATGCGTTCGCCGATGGCTCATCCATGCTCATGTGCAGGAAAACATCCGCGCAGCGGTAAAGATCCGGCATGCGCTCCCTCGAGAGCTTCAGCCGTGCGAATCGCCCTGGCAGAAGCCGATGCCCTGCCTCCATCACCTGATCCCGCAAGGGACCATCGCCCGCTACCGCGAGAAACACATCACCGCGCCGAGAAACAGCCTCGATCCCTTCGATCACACGCTTGCTCGCGATCAAGGCGCTGACCATCACGACAACCGGTCGGTCGGACGGCAGCCCAAAGCTGGCCCGGTCTCCGCTGCCGGGATGAAACACATCCGGATCAACCCCGTTCGGGATGAGAACGCTCGGGTATCGGGCGCGGTTCTCCTCGTAGTACTCCGGGTTCGTGCACACCAGGCCGTCGCACCCGAACCACCGAAACTCCGCGTTGGTCCTGCGGCACGGCCAGTCGCCGTTCTGCGTCACATAGATATGCTTGGGACGCTGTCCGCCTGCTCTGCGCCGGAGGAGAAACCAGTTCACGAACGGAAAGCTGCACGTGACGGTCGCATCAAACTGCGTCGGCTTGTAGACCCGGCGAAGCGCGCGGACGAATGTGGCCTCTTCCCACACGTACTCGCTCCGGAAGGGCGGGAAGTGGGGCCACCGCTCGAACTTCTCGCGAGGCCTGCACCCGCAATGAACAAAGCGGTACGACCGGGATGGATCCGCCTGCCCGGACCCGAAGAGCGTCACGGAGAAACCCGGCATCCTTGCGAGCTCCTCGGACACGGATTCAAACGCCACCTCCGCCCCCCGGACAACCCGGTGAAGACCGGGGAGCACCACAGCCACGCGCAGCGGTGCGCGTTGGGCCGATCCCCCTTCGATAGGCGCCCCTTGATCAACCAACGGGTTTGCTCCATGTGCTCCAGTTTGTCCGCAGCACCCTCAACTCCTCCACCATCGCCGCGTGGGCCGGCAAGGCTGTACGCCGCCGCAACCGCCCCCACAGCACCCGCAGGCCAACATTGCACAGATCCTGCACGCGGAGCAGCCACTCGGCCCAGGCTCCATAACAGTACCGCTGCACGAGGTATCGCCCGCGCCAACTGTGTATGTTCCGCTTCCCCGCCGCCATGCGGCTCGGATCGGAGGAGGCGCCGCCCAGGTGAGTTACGGTCGCCCCGGGTTCGTACCGGCACCTCAAACCCGAGCGCCAGACGCGGTGGCAGATCTCGATGTCTTCTCCATAGAAGAAGAACCGCTCATCCAGCAGACCGTGCTTTTCGACCCACGGCCCGCGCAACATCATGAAGGCCCCGCCGATCCACTCGACATCGCGCGCGGTTCTGTTTCTATCCCAGCCCTCATCATCGCAGTCCGCCCAAGAGAACAGCCGCGGCAATCTCCACGGCAGCGAGAACGTCGCCGCCAGGCACCGCAGTGGCGTCGGGAACTTTCGGCACGTGTTCTGAACCGTGCCATCACGATTCAGCAGCCGACAGCTCAGCGCGCCGACTCCGGTGTCACGGTCCATCACGTCAAGGCAGAACCGCACGCACCCGGGATCGACGAGCGTGTCGCTGTTGAGCAGGAGAATGTACTCGGCTCCGCCGGTTTCCATGACGCGCTCATACCCGCGGTTGTTGCCGCCGGAGAAACCCCAGTTTCTGTCGCTGACGACCAGATCGCACCATTCCTGCCACCCGTGCCGCTCAATCGCCTCCCGGAGCTGCACCGCCGAGGCGTCCCCCGAACCGTTCTCCACAACGACGGCACGGACACCCTGGTTGGCCGCGACCTCCGCGGCGAGCGTGCGCAGGCAATCCACCGTCACGCCCGGCGTGCGGAAGTTGACGATCACGATGGCCAACCTTGCCTGCACCGCTTCTCCTGCTTACCGGACCCGCCTTGCTCCGTCGGGGAGTTCTTCTATCGGCCCAAGTCTCTCACCGTCTCGCGGACCGGGCCGATCTCGGAATCGACCGAGCCACCGAAACCATCGCCCCTGCCGAAAGAACGAACACGGGGTTCGGCATGGCATTGAAAAGGTTATCAACGGCGAACATCACCACGATCGTGGCGACGGCCATCGCCGGAGCGACCGCGGGATGCGCCCAGTACGACGGATGGATGCGCCGCACGAACACGATCACGGGCAGCAGCAACGATCCATAGAAGGCCGCCACGCCGAAAAGCCCGTTCGCCACCAGCGCGATCAGCCACATCCCATCCGGTGTAACAATGGTCTCGGAGCCTTCGAGCCGCAGTCCAGCAAACTTGAAGTAACCAAATCCGAAGAGCGAGGATGAGCCCATGAGATTCCAACAGTCCGTCTCGCTCGCCAATCTCCAATACAAGGACCCGGACCGGTCCGCGCTCACCAATCCCGCGAGCTCGACAAGCTCCTTGGCCTGCCAGCCGCCAACGGTTCGAAGGGCGATGTAGGCAACCGGAAAGAGGACAACCCCCCACATCGGCCATCGTGAACGCAGCGTCGCACCGACCCACAACGTCGCCAGCCCGATGACCATCAGCACGTTGGCGCCCGTGGACTTGCACAGCACGGCGACAAGGAACAGGATCGCGGCGCAGGCCAGCGCTGGCGCACCAAAGACCGACGTGGTGGACTTGCACTTGGCGATCCACACGCCCACCACGGCGCACGCGCACATGAACAGCCCCACCGCCAGACCGTGGTGCATGAACACCGTTGGTCTCCAACCGCCTCCCCGCTGCGTCATCGTGAAGTCGCCGTGAGGAAAGAAACCGTACACCATGGTGTGGAGCTGCGGGCTCATCTTGATTTCAAAGAGACACGGCAGCACGTACACGAGCCCCGCGATGAAAAGGCCCATCGCCAGATCCTTCGCCCCCTGAAGGTCCGTGATGTACAAGCGGCCGATGAAGTACGGGATCCCCCAAGCAAAAATGTGCTTGACCGACGTCGACATCCCCTCGTAGGCCCCCCGCTCTCCCAGGGTGTTGGATATGAGAGGAGCAAAGCACCACGCCAGCATCGGCAGATCCACCAGGCTCGGGCGGAACCGAAACAGCCTCGCCCCATCAAACGCCAGCGCCGCCAGCAGAATGCCCACGCACGTGGCGCTCTGCTTGTCGTACGGCGGAACGCCGGGCATTTCGTATCCGTATACCGGAAGGAAGCACCAGCCCGCCAGGAACGCCGCGATCACCGCGCGTCGCGGCGGCAGCATCGTGAATATCAACAGGATCGCGGGAATCCAACCGAGCAGCGCGATGTCCGCCATCGCCTTCATGGGCCGCCGCCGACGCTCGACACGCAACCGGATCGGACGCCCTCCACGAGCACCGACTCCAACACCTCTGTCGCTCGCGCCCAGGAGTACCGCTGCGCCGTCTCAAACGCGATGTCCGACATCCTCCGCCACTGCTGATCCGACATCTCCGCGACAGCGCAAATCGCCTCGCTCATGTCAACGGGATTCTCCGGCCGAACCACGATCCCCCCGCCAGGGGACAGCAGCTCAACCGCGGCACCCGCCGGCGTACCGATGACGGGTGTCCGACACGCCATGGCTTCGAGGATGGGCAATCCAAAGCCCTCACGACGGGTTCCGAACAGCCACATGTCGCACGACGAGTACAGCTCTGGAATCCGTGACTGCTCGGGTCGAACCTCCAGCGGCATGTCCGACGGCCAGGCCGGGCCGTCACGCTCCGGCGCATCCCCAAAAGCAATCAGCCGCAGGGATGGGATCTTCCTTCTCGCGAGGTTGAATGCCTCGACCATGATGTCCGCGCCCTTCAGGCGGATGTTTTGGAACACCATCCCAACCGTCGGGATGCTCTGCTTTCCACGGGGTCTGGACTGGAACACGCCCGTGTCGACGGCGTTGGGCACCAGGCTCAAATCGTGACCGATGCTGCGGCGCCGACCGAGCTCCACAAGCCAAGTCGCCACCGTGATCTTGTGCATCGGCATGCGCCACGTGGCGAGCACGCGGTCCCGCAGGTCCTGATGCTCGTAGAAGTCCACTTCATCTCCTTGGATGAAGTAGAACTTCTTGCCTTTGGAGGGAGACAATCGATTGACCCACTCCGCAGTCTCCCACCACGTCGCCACGACCGCGTCCGCGTCCGGAACGTCCGCGTCGGTCACCGGGCCGGGCCGTTCGAGGACCAGATGCCGGACGGGAGATCCATCCAGGTGCCCTCCCCGGCTCCGCATCCATCCGGGCAGTTCCTTCCGACCAAAGACTCCCGCGATCTTCTGACGGATGTTCAGCCGGGGCATCGGCTGCGAAACCACGGTCACATCGTGCCCCCGTTCCACCAGCCCGCGAGCGTGCGCGGCGATAACGCGGATACCCCCGGAGAATCCCGCGTATGGCGCCACAAACGTTACTCGCACCTGACCCGCTCCATCTGCTTGGTGTACTTCTCACCCCACCGGGCATCCTACGGCCTTGATGCTACCCAATCCGTTCACCCGCGCTGCCCCGTTTCACCCGCTCGACCGCCTCCCGATAAACCTCCACCATCTGGGCTGCCTTGGCATCCCACGTAAACTGGCCGAGGACGCGCTCTCTCGCGGCCATGCCCATCGGTCGAATCATCGACGGCTGACCGACGATCCTTTCGAGGGCTTGTCGGTAGTTGTCAATAACTTGTTGGCGGGTTCCGATCGGAACGGCGATTCCGGTCTGCGGCGTGATGAGTTCCGCCGGCCCACCGTAGTCCACAATAACCGGCACAAGACCCAGCGCCATCGCCTCCAGCACCACGCCGCCGCCGAACTCGCGGATGCTGGGAAAGGTCAGAAGGTCCGAATGCCGCAGTCGCTCTTGCAGCTTGGTGTGTTCCACCCATCCCGGCAGTTGCACGCCGCTCTCGATTCCTTCCCGGTTCACCTGGTCCCGGAGTCGAGGCATCTCTGGACCATCGCCAATCACATCGATGGTGAGCTTGCCGGCGCGGATCAATGGCGCCGCCGCCTCCAGCAGCATGTCCGCACCCTTGTAAGGCACGAGACGTCCGACGAAGGCACCTTTGACCGGTGTCCCGATCGGGCCCTCTACGGGCTTCGAGAACCGCTCCGGGTCAATGCCGTTCTCGGGAATGTACACGCACTTCCCGTGGTAACGGGCTGGCTCCTGCTTGAGCGTGTCCTTCGAGCCGACCACGATGGCTGCGGCGTTGCGTCGCATCGAACCGTATCCGGGCAACAGCCGGTACATGCCGCGCACGTAACTCAGCCACTCCTTCTCCCGCCTTCGTTCTCGATCAAAGGCCCGCGGCCAGGGCACCCCGCCGTTGAGCGGCCCGACGATGAAGGGTACACCGGCCCGTTGGCATCGTCGTGCAAGCAGGCTGGGAATAGTCGGAGAAAGTGGCGTTATTCGGTGGACGACATCGAACTCCCCCGCCCGAATGCGGGGACCAAACTGCTTCCAGAGCAGATGCTCAAAGTAGTAGTACGACACCGAGGATGCCGCCATCAGCGTGGTCCACCCCTTGCCCGCGCCGCCAGAGAGCTTCGAGCTGATCTTCCACGTCAACCGTGCCACAGCCTCCGAGTCGATGCAGGTGTACGAGGCTCGCTCGACGCCGGCCCTCTCGAACGCCTCTTGATTCCGCACCTGTGTCACGAGGTGGGCGTCAACGCGGCGCATGATGGCTCGTGCGTGAGACCAGCCGACCAGCGGGACGCTCGTCCACTCCGGATTGGCCGCCTCCGCGATCAGCAGCGCTCGCATTCTTCCCTTCCTGACGGTTACCCTTGGGACCTGCCCACACCGGCGGGGACCGATGGTATCGGCGATCTCCGGCGCCTTCCTCTGCCACCGGCGCCTGCATGCGTGCGCTCGATAGAGCTCGAAAGAAAACGGGGGGACGACGCAGTCGTCCCCCCGTGCAAGCAGCATACTTCGCTTCAGCGCCCGACTCAGCTGCCGGGGTTGGCGACCTGGACGCGCGCCCGGACAAGCGTGTTGAACCCGTTGGCCGTGAACTCGCTCCGCCAGTTCTGACGGCTCTGCTTCCGCGCCTCGGCAATGAAGGCCTCGAGCGTCATGCCCGTGATGTTCTGGACCCGGAACTGCGGATCCGTCGGCATCGTCGAGCCGATCGTCGTCCAGCCCGGTGCGCTGGAGTTGGGACGGAACGGCTGGTTGTTGCCCGGGGTCCACCAGTAGCGGTTGCCCGAACCGGAGGCCGAGATCGTGCTGGACTTCTCGTACACGATGCCCGGCCGGATCTGGAAGATCGTGTTGTTGGCGATGGTGATCGAGCCCGAGCCGCTCTCGAGGTGGATGCCCTGCGCCTCGTGCACATCGCCGGGGCCGCCGAGCGCCGGATCGCGTGTCCAGTCAAACACGTAGTTGTTCGAGCACTCGCCGGTGACGCTGCCGAGGTAGATGCCCTTGGTCGAGCCCCACCCCGTGCCCGTGTTGTACCCCAGCACGTTGTTCTTCACGATCGACGGCCCGCCGATGTGAAGGCCGATGCCGCGACGGTCCGTCGTGTTGATGTCCCCGGATTCGACAACGACGTTGAACTGAACATCGTTGGTGCCGGGCTGGGCGTCGCCCACGAACATCCCGATCGGGTTGCGCAGCGACAGGTTGTTGTGCACGATGCCGCCCGTGCGGACCTGCACGCCCTCGGCGCAGGAACGCGCCATGATGTTCTCGCGGTAGGTGCCGCGCGAGCAGTCCGACTGGATGTACACCGGCCGCCCGAACATGGAGCCCGTGATACCGCACTTGTCGAACACGTTCTCCTCGATCACCCAGTCGTCCGTCAGGTCCATGTACAGGCCAACGGCCCGCGCGTGCGCCTGGGACGTCGGGTACGAGGCTTCCGTGATCACGTTGCGACGGACCCGGACGCCGCTCGACCGCGTGTTGAAGCCCTGGATCACCAGCGGGTATCCCGCCTCGTGCAGGTGGCAGTCCTCGACCAGGATGTCCTTCCATCCCAGCAGGATGATGCAGCTCGAATCCTCGCGCGGGTTCGAGCAGACGATGTCCAAGCCGGTGAACGCGATCCGCCGCTTGCCGATCGACTCACCACGGAACGCCACCTGGGGGGCGCTGATCTTCGGGCGCGGGCCCGAGCCGTAGCTCCCGATCACCTGGTAGTTCGTTGCCGACCCGCCCTTGGTGATCGTCACCTGATCCGTCAGCGTCCATGAATCACCGCACCGAAGAAGAAGCTGATCGGGCTGGCCGTCACGGAGCGCCTGATACCCGCGCTGGATCGTGCGGAACGGGGCGGCCTGGGTGCCGGGGTTGGAGTCGCTGCCGTTGGCCGCGACGTAGAAAACCTGGGCGCCCGCCGGAGCCGTCAGGTCCGTCCAACCTTCGGTGCCGCCGCCCGAGCCGCCACCACCTGTGCCGCCGCCACCACCGCCGCCCGTCGAGCCGCTGGCGATGTTGACGGACACCCAGCCCGTCGGGTTCGAGGTGCCCGCGGCGTTGGTCGACCGGACGCGGTACGAGAAGCTGCCATTCCCGCAATCGTCGATGTACGACGTTACGTTCGCGTTCAGAGTAATGACACCGGATGCGAACGCAGGATTCCGCTCCAGCTTGAACGAGGTCTCGTTGTTCGAGTTGTCCGTCCACGACACCAGGGCGCGGCCGGAGCCGGCATCGCTCGCCGTCAGGCCCGAGGGAGCCGCCGGGGGTGTGGTCAGGTCGATCACGGACACAGTCACCCAGTCCGTAAACGACGAACAGCCAGCAAACTGGCACGCGCGGATCCGGTAGCGGTAGGTTCCCGGCCCCACCGGATCGATGATGGACACATTATCGATCCAGGCGTGCAGCCCTTCGGCGTTCTGCCACTGCTGCCCCACCTGCACCTGCTTCTCAATGTTGAAGAAGATCTCGTTGTCCGCGTGATCCCACCACGTCAGCAGCACTTGGTTTGATGAAGGCGTCGCCGCGAGGTGAGAGGGTGCCGCCGGGATGCCAAGGTAGATCTGGCCGCCGGGGTTGGGAGTTACAAGACCGTCAGGACCCGCGCCACCGCCCGTGCCCGTCGAGCTTGTTGCGCCAGAAGCGCTCACGCGGGCAGCGGAGGTATAGGACGAGGTACCCGCTGCGTTGAACGCGGCGACGCGGTAGGAGAACGTGCCCGCTCCCGGGGTATCGGTGAACGTCGTCACGTTCGCACCAACAGTCACATCACCGCCCGGAAACGCCGGCTGCCGCGTGATAAGGAAGCCCTGTTCGTTGGACGAGCGATCAGCCCAATTCAACCGGACGGCTCCATCCTGACCTGCAGCCGCCGTCAGCTTGGCGGGAGCCGTGGGCCGACGCCCTGCCTGGGCATGCAGGTCGGCCGTTACGCCAAGCAACACCATGGAACAAGCCAGCAAACGCGCAATGGGTGGATTGAGTGTCATACCGCGAACGTCGGCGCTCTCCGCGATGCACTTCCCGCTTCGAGGCTCACTTTCCCAGATTCCGCAATCACCCGGTTCCACCCAATCGTATAACTCGCCCAACCCCCATCACTTACCCCACGCGCATTGACCCGACAAGCCGCCCCAACCCCACAGGAACCCACCCGAATTCGCTGTCTGTACCTTGACAGCCCGAGCCGGTGCGGCCTCTCTCTCGCTCAAATCCACGAAGCAGTTCTCGGCCCATGCCGCTATGGACATCCAGCCGCCACCAGACCCTGCATCAACGCAAAGTCCGTCAGCGTAATCGCCCCATCCAGGTCCAGATCCGCACGCGGGTCGGATGCCGCGGCGGCATTCTGGAACGCGACCAGATCAATTGCATTCACCAAACCGTCTTCGTTGAAGTCCCCCGCGCAGCCCCGAGTGCCGACTCCAAACCCATCGCGGATGTACGTTGCCACCGCGTCCGCCGTGAACCGAGGATCCCAATTCGTCCTCTCCTGCTCCCTCGCACGAGCGAGAAACGCCTCCAACGTGGGCGTGAGCCCCAAGGACGTCATGTACGACGCGATATCGCGTTCCGGATCCCGGAACTCAACCTGCCCGTATGACGCGTACGCCTCGTAGCCGGACGCTTCCCAATCCTCGTAGCTTGTTCCCCAGTACACCTGATGCGGCGCCGGGTTCGACGTCGCGTGACGATTCCTGCCGAACACGCGTCCCATCTCCGTCCCGGGATTCGGGATGTAGCCGATGAGGAACCCGCCCCGCGGCTGCACCAGCACGTTGTCCGTGATCCGAATCCCGGTGCAACGCTGCAGCTCGGCGCTGATCCCAAGCCCCGTCGATCCGATCGTCCAGTCGTAAACGATGTTTCGCGACATCAGGACGGACCGGCTGTCCGAAGCAAGATTGATCGCCGTGACGTTGTCCGAGCCCGACCGCTGATGCGCCACGACATTTCCGTACACCTCGACATGGCGAACCCCGCCGATCCAGATGCCGAATCCCCGTGCGTTCGTGCTGTCGATGTCTCTCGCGTCAAGCACCACGTTGTTCCGCACCGCGTGGCGAGATCCGCCGACGAACTGCCCTTCCCCGAGGTAGATACCCGTGGGGTTCTGCAGGACGAGATTGTTCTCGGAAATACCGGCGCAACGCTGCGAAATGCCTGTCGCCCCCGCCCTGGCCGTGATGTTTCCCCGGGTGACCATGCCCGTGCAGCTGCCGTGCAGGTACATGTTGTGATTGAAGATCGTCGCGTTCGCCCCGGGAACGCCGCGCCGCCATCCGTTGTGGTCGAACACGCACTCTTCAATCAAGCAGCCATCGACCGAGCCCGTATAAATGCCCTGTGCGTTCCAGAAGACGGTGAACGCATCGACCACGACGCACCGGCGCACGCGAATGTTCGACGGGCGCGAGTTCAGGGACTCGATTACGATGTTGTTTCGAAAGCCCTCTATCTTGCAGTTCTCGATCAGCACGTTCGACCACTTGTTGAGAAACGTCACCCCGGAGTCCAGCGACGTGCCCGAGGCTCGATCCGCGCGAAAGTGAAGGTCCATCAACGCCAAGTGCGCCAACGCGTCCGGCTCGGCGACGGACAGGAAGCCCTGACCCGATCCGGTGTTCAACACCGGCCTCGGGCCCTCTCCGTAGCTGCCAATCACCATCATCTCCGTTTCGCTGGAACCGCCCTTGACCCACGTCGGGAATGACTCGTTCCACTCATCCCCTCGCTTGAGCACAAGCCAGTCCGGGTGCCCGCTCCTCATCATCTCGTAGCCGGCGCGCAACGTCGCCTTTGGCTCGAGCGGGCTCAGCCCCGAGTTCGAGTCCGTTCCCTGGCGGCTGCTCACGTACACCACGCGGGACCAGGGCTGTGGTTGCAGCTGGGTCCAGCCGGGGTTGTCGAACGATTGGGGCAGCAACTCGGCCGAAGGCGGTCGAGCGCCCGTGGCCGGCTGACGCCCCGCCGCCGAGCCGACAGCGAGGACGGTGGCCAAGACCATGCAAACTATCCACCATCGCATCCCGACCATCTCTCTTCTCTCGTTCCTACAACAGGTCCAACCCCACGGCCCTACCAGACTACAACCACTCCCGAATTGAGGCAACAGGAATTTCGGTCCGAAGGGGGCGGAATGGACCACTTTGCGTTTCCCGGTCATCCCAAAATGACAAACCCCCGGCCCATTGGACCGGGGGTTTCTTGAATGAACCTTGCGTTGCGCTTCAGGGGCATCCGGCTGCAAATGCATTCATGAAGCACTGCAGGTCGCCCGCCGTCAACAGCGGGGCCCCTGTGCTACCGTCGCAGTTCGCCGACGGGTCCTGCGCAGCGAACTTGTTGAAGAAGCAGACATAGTCGTTGATGTTCAAGACGGGAGGAACCGAGCTGCCATCGCAGTTGGCATAGCAGGTTGCCGCCGCCATGCCCACGCGCTGACGCACCCGATCGTTGAAGTGCGCCGCCGTGTACTCCACGCGCCAGTTCTGCTTGCTCTGCTTACGCGCCTCGGCGATCCATGTTTCGAGTGTCAGACCCGTCAGGTTCTGAATGCGGAACTGCGGGTCGGCCGGAGGCGTTGCGCCGATGCTCTGCCACCCCGGCGCCGAAGTGAAAGGGCGGAAAGGTGGGATCGTGCTCGAACTGTTCCACCAGTACCGGCTCCCCCCCCCGCTCACGCTGATCGAGCTCGACCGCTCGTACACGATCCCGGGACGGATCTGGTAGACCGTGTTGTTGGCGATCAGGATCGACCCCGCGCCGCCCTCCAGGTGCAGCCCATGTCCTTCGTGAACATCGCCCGTGCCGCCGAGCGCCGGGTCACGCGTCCAGTTGTACACGTAGTTCCCGGTGCACTCCCCCGTGACGCCACCCAGGTAAATGGCTTTGGTCGCGCCGGATCCCGTGCCGGTGTTGTAGCCGAGCACGTTGTCCTTCACCACCGAAGGCCCGACGATGTGAAGCCCCATTCCCCGCCGATCCGTCGTGTTGATGTCCCCGGACTCGATCACCACGTTGCGGTTGACCGTGTTGATCCCGGGCACATCCCCGCCGACGAAGAGCCCGATCGGGTTGCGGAGCGAAAGGTTGTTCTCCACCACACCGCCCGGGCGGACCTGCACGCCTTCCGCGCAGGACCGGGCCATCACGTTTTCGCGATAGACGCCGCGAGAGCAATCAGACTGGATATACACCGGGCGACCGAAAATGCTCCCCGTAATGCCGCACCGATCGAACACGTTTTCCTCAATGACCCAGTCGTCCGTCGTGTCCATGTAGAAGCCCACCGCTCGGCTCACCGGGTTCCCTTCCGGCGTGAACTGGGTCGGCGGGTAAAACGCGTCCGTAATGACGTTTCGTCGAACCCGGATTCCGCTCGACCGCATGTCGTAGCCCTGGATGACCAGCGGATACCCGGCTTCCCGCAGGTGACAATCCTCGATCAGAATGTCCCGCCACCCGAGCATGATGATGCAGTTGGAATCCTCACGCGGATTGGTGCACGACACATCCAGACCGACAAAGGCCACGCGACGCTTCCCGATCGACTCGCCGCGGAACGCACGCTGCGGCGAAGTGATCCGAGGCCGCGGCCCTGTTCCGTAGCTCCCGATCACCTGGTAGTGCGTCGCTGATCCACCCTTGGTGATGTTGATCTGCTGCGACAGATTCCAGGTATCGCCGCACCGAAGTCGCACCTGGTCCGGCTGTCCATCCCGCAGCGCCGCATAGCCGCGCTGAATCGTCAGGAACGGCGCCGCCTGCGTACCGGGATTGGAGTCACTTCCGTTCGCCGCGACGTAGAACACCAACGCTCCGGCCGGCGGTGTCAAGTCCGTCCAGCCGTTCTGCGCACGAACACCCGCCACGCCAAGAACGAGCACCACCAGCGCGGCCACAAAACCAGTCCTGACTCGATGCACCATGGCATCCTCCGTGATGTGGCCCCGGCCACGATGCGCACGCCGACTCGCCGCCGCGGCAATCGCCAACGGTGGCCTCGACACCAAGCGGTGCGATCTTGGAAACTCACGAGCGCAGCACGCCCTGGGGCATGCCTATCTCAGGAGTTCCTGTGTATGGCCTACAGGGCCTCGGTTGTCGCCGGGTCGCACCGCCTTTGGGGGGACGGCACATCCCGGCTTCGGATCAGCGCCTCGACCCTGGCCACCGATCCGCTCTGACGGGCCGAGGTTCCCGGCTCCGTCTTCCTTGGGGGTGGGTCGACGTTCGGGCGAAAGTTACCGGAACACGCACATCCAATCAACTAGGGCAACTCCGCGAATTGGAGTTAGCGGCTACTTCGCGGGAATTCGCCCCAGTTTCACCGCACTTCGGCTCTCGCTGGCCACTTCCCCGGCTTCAGGTGGCCACCCTGACACCCAAGTGCCTCTCCCGTCGCACCTTGCGTTTCTTGCGCCCCCGCTCGCATCCAGCAGAGCCTTCGTTGAGGGATGTCAACCTCCGCTCGTTTCGCGCGCCGTTATGCTGTGCCCTCTCAGTCAGGAGCACTCATGTCTCAATTTCAAGGCCCGCAGGACTCGCAACCTCCCACCTTCTCCAGTGAATCGAGTGAGTTTCTGGGCCATCCACGGGGCCTGTTCCTCCTGTTCCTTGTTGAGATGTGGGAGCGGTTCAGCTACTACGGCATGCGGGGCCTTCTCGTGCTCTACCTCACGGCCGCGCTCGCGCCGCACCAGGTCGCACCGGGCCGCTACACCAACTGGCTCGAGGTCTCCCAGACCACGGTACCGACCAAGGAGGAAGAGCAGAACAAGGTCGAGCATCCGACGATGAAGCTCCGCCTCCCTTTGACGGTGTTTGTCGGTCAACCCGGAGAACATCTGGACCAGGCTATCTCCGGGGATTCAGGTCCACTCAAGTTTGAACTGGTAACCGACTCCGGCAAGCTCGACCAGTTCCAGAATACGGTGTGGACACCGGTTTCGGAGGGACTGCAACCCGTCGCGTTCGCCGTCGAGTCCGGAACTCGACCGGCACGGGGCGGCGTTCTTCACTACCGCGTCACCAATCCGACCGATCGCACCATCAAGCTCTCGACCAAGCTGGATCGTCCTTTCAGCGCCGAAGCAATCGCCGCCGACCCATCAAAGAAGGACAAGCAGGATCCGGACTACAAGGTCTACTTCAAGGTCAACGACGGCACCAGCGTTCTCTCGACGAACATCCCGCCCGCCTCGCAGCGCAAGCCGGACGCTCCCGACTTCGTGCTCTCAATCGACATCAACCGCATTGACAGCGGCCGATCATGGATCAAGTCGTCGGCCAATACCCTGTACGGGTGGTACACCGGCATGGTGTACCTTCTCCCGATCCTCGGCGGGCTCATCGCCGACAAGCTCATCGGCACCCACCGCTCCATGGTCGTCGGTGGACTGCTCATCACGCTCGGCCACCTCGTGCTCTGGTGTTCCGGTGTCGGCCAGTTGGCTTTGAACGACTACGGCATGTCCATCTTCGTCACCGGCCTGGCGCTGATCACCATCGGCACCGGCCACTTCAAGCCTTGCGTTTCGGTCATGGTCGGCCAGCTCTACAACCGCGACGACCCGCGCCGCGAATCCGCCTTCAGCATCTTTTACATGGGGATCAACGTCGGCGCCTTTACCTGCAACATCGTCTGCGGCTGGCTCGCCGCCACGTACGGCTGGCACTACGGATTCGGCGCCGCCGCCGTCGGCATGATCCTGGGCATCGCCACCTACTTGACCTACCGGAACAAGTACCTCGCGGGAATCGGCGAGCCCCCAGGAAGCCGGGGATCGCTCGCGATGGCCATGCTCCCGATCGGCCTGCTGCTCGCGGCCGCCATCGGCTGGCTTTTCCACATTGGCGTTCTCGACCAGTTCGACCGCCTGATGTCCCAGAAGATCGCGTTCCTCTCGGTCATCGCCCTGGCCATCGCCTACGCCGTGTGGTTCATCGCCCGGCAGGCTCCGGGCGACCGCGGCCCTGTGTTCACGATCTTCCTCTACATGCTTTTCAACGCGCTCTTCTGGCTTTCCTTTGAGCAGGCCGGCTCTTCGCTGACCACGTTCACCGATGAACTCACGGACCGGCGATTCGCGGGTTCTGTCGTGCCCACCCCGCTGTTCCAGTCCATCAACCCCTTGCTCATCATCCTCTTTGCGCCGATCTTCGGGGTCTTCTGGGCCAACCTGGCCCGTCGGAATCGGTTCATCCCCCAACCCGCCAAGATCGGCATCGGCCTTATTTTCGTCGGCCTCGGCTACGTCGTCATGCTCATGGCCGCGATGCGTCTGAACTCCGGAGTGCCCAAAGTCGGCATGATTTTCATCAGCGGGTGCTACTTCCTGCACACCGTCGGCGAGATCATCCTCTCCCCCACCGGCCTCTCGTACGTCGCGAAGACCGCTCCGAAGAACCACGTGTCGAGCCTGATGGGCATCTGGTTCATCTCATCCTTCATCGCGGGATTGTCCGCGGGCAAGGTTGCCGCGCTCGTCGATCCGATCATCGAAGGCGAAGTAAAGCTGCCGTGGAACATTGGTGGACAGGCGGACTTCTTCCTCCTTTTCGTGCTCTCGTCGTGCGCCGCCGGCGTGGTCATTCTTGCCCTTTCGCCCTTGCTGATCCGATTCCAGCGGAACCGGAACGACTGATCACCGACGCCTTGAAACTACGCCTCCATTTGCCATCTGACGGCAACGTCCAGCCACTCCGCTCGACGGATGGTCCGCCATCACACCGCTCCAGCGCCATCGACCGCCCGCACCGCAAAGGCCATCCCTTCCCTCCCCGACCTGCTGCGGTAGCTCGATAGCACTCTCTCCATCACCCGCACTTCCATTCCACGCGCGACCACCGCCACGACACACCCGCCGAACCCGCCCCCGGTCATCCTTGCCCCGATCACGCCCTCCTCCCCCGCTGCCGACTCCACCAGCATGTCCAGCTCCCGGCATGACACGCGGTAATCATCCCGAAGTGATGCATGCGAAGCAGCAAACAAAGTGCCCAAGGTTGAAACATCCCCCCGCTCCATTGCCGCCGCCGCGGCCAGGGTCCGCTGATTCTCCGTAATCACGTGTCTCGCGCAGCGGAGTTCTTCATCGGTCAAGCGGTCATCCAGCATCTCGCCCCTTGCCGCACGCAGCGATGACAGCCCGAGCTTGCTCGCGGCCGCTTCGCACGCATCTCGGCGCCTCGCGTACTCGCCGCCGGCGAGCGAATGCCGCACATTCGAGTTGAACACGACGATCGCCACATCCTTTGGCAACGGAACGGGCCGCCACGTGCAGGACTCGCAATCGATCAGTAGCGCGTGATCGGCTCGCCCCGCGGCGGAAGTCAGCATATCCATTATCCCGCACGGCACCCCCGCGAAAGCGTGTTCCGCACGCTGGCAACGCATTGCCTTCTCCAAAACGCCCATACTCGCGCCGATCGCCTGCTCCAGCATCGTCGCCACGGCGACCTCCACCGACGCTGAACTCGACAGCCCGGAGCCCAGTGGAACCGAAGAGGCGATCACGATGTCCAGATTACCAATTTGTCTCGCGATCTCACACTCCGCCAATACTCCGAGAACATAGCTCGGCCAGCTGCCGATTGGAACATCCACGCCGGGCCGGACGTCGCGCCGCATATCGCATGAGAACCGCTGCCGCAGATCGTCCGAGTACACCCGCGTCACCGAACGATCAGCCGCAGGCGCTGCCGCTGCCACGCATACCCGATCGATCGCGATCGGCAGCACCCAACCCGCGTTGTAGTCCGTGTGCTCACCGATGAGATTGACACGCCCCGGCGCCGCCGCCGCCCACGTCGCCTCACCGCCATACTCACGGGCAAACGCGCGAAGCGCCCGCTCCCGCACGCGGCCCACGTGGTCCTGACCCATCATCCGCCCGAGCCCGGTGGCGGGGCCGCGGGTTGCTGCGACGGTGCGACCGCTGGCGGCTTCGATTCCGCGGGCGGCGCCACGGTCACCTGCGAGAGCAGCATCCCGACGGCCACGATCAACCACAGGAAGAAGTGAGCGCCGACGACGTACAACAGCGGATTCCGCTTCCACAGATTGAACGTGGAAGCCACAATCAGCCCATACACGCCCGTCGCGAGGATCAGCACCACGATCCGATCAAGCCACACCACCCCCGAGAGCTTGAACTGCAGGGAGATGAGCAAGGCGAACGCGGCCACCGCAGCAAACATCCGGGCCGCCGCCAGTTCGAACTTCCCAAATCGCTTGCCCAGCAGCACCGCCGCAACAAACACCGCGACAACACCCGTTCCCGTGTGCAAGAGTGTGTTGTACAGCACGAGCAGAACCCGTAGCACGCGTTGCCCCCCGCTCCCGGCCTGTACACCTGCCGCGATCATCGCGGCCAGGAGCAGAACGCCCCCGACGATCCCCCACACCTTCGGCCCGCCGACCCCCGGCTTCACAAACTCCTCGGCGGGTGGCTTGGCCGCCTCCTTGTCATCTACGGGCTTTCCCATGATGACCCGTTCGACCTCCGGGTCTTTGGTGAAGTCCGCATCTTCCTCAAAGCCCTCGAGCAACTGCGGCGCATCGATGCGTCCTTTGGGGGAATCGACACCCTTCGCGGATTCCGCACCTTGGGATGCACGCTCTGCCTTCATGGGCTGCTGCGCGCCACCGGCGTCCGCCTCAACCTCGTAGGGCTTCTTTTCGTCGCTCATGCCTGCTGCTCCCGTGCCCGAGTCCTTCCTTGGGAGATCGGCCCGCGGCCATTCATCCGAGCAATCCTAGAAACCCCGGCGCCCTATCCTCCGCCCATGACATTTGACCCAGACGCCGCCGGCGCGCCCGGCTCAGGGATCTTCGGCCTCCCGTTCACCCGCGACCAGGCCGGAATCGTCCTCCTTCCCGTCCCTTTCGATGCGACCACGTCCTATGGCCACGGCACGGCCCGGGGCCCGGACGCCATTTTCGACGCCTCGATGCAGGTTGATCTCTACGACCGCCGGCTCGGCCGAATCTACGAACGCGGCATCTACATGGAACCCTCGGATGAGACCATCGCCTCCCTTTCCGAGTCCGCACGCGCCCTGGCCGCCCCCTTGATCGAAGCTGGAGGGGCAGACCCGAAGAAGGACGCCGCGGCCATCGCCAAGATCGATGCCGCCGGCGAGAGAGTCGCCGCCTTCACGTACGACCACACCGTGCGTGTGCTGAAGGAGGGCAAGGTGCCTGGGCTGGTCGGCGGCGACCACTCCACGCCGCTGGGGGCCATCAGGGCCTGCGCCGAACTTGTGAAGGGAGGGCTGGGGATCCTGCATATCGATGCGCACATGGACTTCCGCGAAGCCTACGAGGGTTTCACGTACTCACACGCATCGATCATGTACAACGTGCTCAAGTCCGTGCCCGGTGTATCCAAGCTGGTGCAGATCGGCATCCGCGACTTCGGCGAAGGTGAAATGGACTTCGGGATCGAACAGGGTTCGCGGGTTCACACGTGCTATGACGACCAGTGGGCGGAGCAGATGCTCCGCGGAACCGCCTTCGAGGACCTGTGCAAGGACGCGATCGCACGACTGCCTCAGGATGTCTACATCTCGTTCGACATCGACGGTCTCGATCCCGCCCTCTGCCCACGCACGGGGACACCGGTTCCGGGTGGGCTGTCGTTTCACGAGGCAAGCCTGCTGCTGTGGACGCTCAAGCAATCCGGCCGCCGTGTCGTTGGCTTCGACCTGGTCGAGGTCTGCCCAGGCGCGGATGACGAATGGGACGCCAACGTCGGCGCCCGAATCCTCTACAAGCTTTGCGGCACCGTTACCTGACGGGCGAGAGTTTCCATGTGCGAGAGTTCGAGCTGCCCCCGCCGTATCGGAAGGGCAGAGAGCGGGGCACAAGCATGACGGTACGCCCATCGGAAAGCCGGCCCTGCACATCCACCTGCATCACCCAACTGCCCCCTTGCCCCACCCCACCGACCTTGCGCACCTCCAGGGTGAGCTGCCCGGAGTCCGCAACGGGAACCGGCGGAACCAGACCGATCTCCTCGGTCAACTCGGTCTGACGTGGCCACGCCTCGGTGCTTCCGATGGTCTGTTGGGCGAGCACCGTGTCGCCACGACGGAGTGTGGCCTGCACGGTCTCACCCGCATCCTTGTCATCCTCACGGGTGAAGATGGTGAGCGAGACACCGTTGAGGGTCACCGCGGCGGTGGGAACGACGGGAGCCGGCGACGGAGCCGGACGCGGCGCGGGCTGCGGCGCCGGTTGAGGAGCGGGTTGAGGAGCGACGGATGGAGGCTCGGCGATTGGCTGGGCCCGCTTGACTTCAGCGGTATCGGCCTGATCAAGGGGCACGATCTCGATCATCGGAGTCTGGGAAGGAGTCGCCGCGAGGGGTTTGGGCTGAGGCTCGAGGATCGTGACGCGGACTTCGGCCGAGGCCGTGCGGCCACGTGAGTTGCGGATTCGGTAGCTGAATACATCCTCACCGATGGCATCGGTGTTGGGAATGTACTTGACGGTCTGATCAGGATTGATACGTGTCTGCCCCTTGGCGGAAGCGGTCGCGCTGACCAATGCAATGTCGCGCTGGCGTGGATCGGTGTCGTTGACGAGGACCGGGATGTCCACTGCCGTTCCTCGGAAGGTAATGGCGGTATCCGGGACGGCCTTGGGCCGGAGCATGCAGCCGCCGAGCAGCAAGGTCAAGAGGACAAGAGCGGAAATGCGGAGTGAAAGCATGGTGCCTCCTGGCCAGATGATACAGGACCCGATACGACGGCGGTTCAGGGCGAGCCGCCCGGCGCAATGAGCATCTCGATAATGCCCGTCACCAACCCCGTGATCCGCATGGCCGCGGCGAAGATGTACTCGCCCGCGAACATGAAGAGAACGACCAGCATGGCCAGCGCCAGGTAGGCACCCTGCTCGGACTGCAGCAGCCGTCGGTAGGGCGGGATGAACGTCGCGAGGATTCGCGAGCCATCGAGCGGCGGCGCGGGCAAGAGATTGAACAGGCACAGCGTCAGATTGAGCATGACGCCGACTTTCAGAAAGATGATGACATTGCCGTGAAGAATCGGCCCGACAGAGGCCGGCGTGGCCAGTCCGATCCATCCGGTGTAGAGGACGAGCGCGGCGACGGCGAGGACGAGGTTCATGAAAGGGCCCGCCGCGGCGACGAGTGCCTCATCGCTGCGCCGTCGAAACCGTGACGGGTCAATCGGCATGAGCCCCCAGGCGATGCCGACCAATGCAAACATGATCAGGCTCATTGGTCCCATGTGGACCAGCGGGTTCCATGTCATGTGCCCCGACTCGATTGGCGTACGGTCGCCACAGGCGATGGCGGCCCAACCGTGCGCGAGCTCGTGAAGGATGATGGAGAAAATGACCCAGTAGACCCAGGACACAAGGATCACGGGGTTCTGTTCCCAAAGGGATTGCATCCACCACGCGAGCATGGGCGGAGGATAGCGGGGTGGGAAGCTGGACGCCGGAGCACGGAGCGCAAGGCCAAGTTGACGCATAGCCCGCGTAGATTGGCTACGAATGTGCGCAAGCCGCACCGTACCGAGCATCCCCGGCGTTGCAATCGCAGAGCCGGCTTCCATCGCTCATCATGACTTGTGCGATCGGAACCCGCCGTGCGGATCGCCGATGTACAGGGTGGCGATGGAGTTGGTGGCCTTGGCGGCGCCGAGAGGCTTGCCCGCGAGGAGAAGAATGGGCTGGCCTTGGGTCACCCAGTTTCTTGAGAGCATGTCACGTTCGGCGATGTCGGTAAAGTCGCGTAGCAGGCCGGAAGGGGGCGGATCACGGAGGATGGGGGTGACCCCCTTCAAGAGCGCCATTCGGCGGGCGGCTTGCGGGTCGCTGGTGTAGGCGACGATGGGAATGTCAAAGTCATTCTGACTGAGGTAGCGGGCGGTGCCGCCGGCCTGGGACCAGCAGACGATGAGCTTGGCGCCGATGTCCCTGGCGATGTGCCACGCACCGTGCGCGAGGGCGGCGGTCGGATAACGGGATTCGATAAGGTGCTGGGGCGGGGAATCGTGGTGTGGTGCGGAAGCGATGTGGCTCTCTGCCGCGCCGATGATTCGGCGCATGGTTTCAACAACGAGGGCCGGATGCTTCCCGACGGCTGTTTCACCGGAGAGCATCACGGCATCGGCACCGTCGAAAATGGCGTTGGCGACGTCGGAAGCTTCGGCCCTGGTGGGACTGGCGGCCTGGATCATCGACTCGAGCATCTGGGTCGCGACAATGCACGGGCGGCCAAAGTACTGGCAGCGTGCGAGGATCTTCTTCTGGACCACAGGCACCTGCGCGATGTCCATCTCCACCCCCAGGTCCCCGCGAGCGACCATGACAGCGTCGGAAGCTTCGATGATCGAGTCGAGGTCGGCAACGGCCTGGGGTTTCTCGATCTTCGAAACGACGGGAATGGGAGAAGAACCGGGGTGGCGAAGGTCGTCGAGGCGACGCTTGAGGGCGCGGACCTCATCAGCGCGTCGGACGAACGAGAGCGCGAGGAAGTCCAGCGAGTTGTCCACTGCCCAGGCGATGCAGGACCAGTCGGCCTCCGTGATGGCCGGGGCGGACACTTCGCTGTCCGGAAGGTTGATTCCCTTCCCGCTGGTAACCGGACCGCCAATGGTGACGCGACAACGAAGGGCGGATTCGCTTCGCTCGACGGCGAGCATGCGGATCGCGCCGTCATTGATGAGCACACGGTGCCCGGGCTCGACCTCACGGATCATGCCGGCGTAGCCGACCGGGAGGATCGGCGTGCGGTCCGCATCAACAGACGCTTCGGCAATATCGGCGCGGAGGAGCACATCCTGACCCGCGGCGAGCTCGATGGCCCCTCCGCCATGGACCGTCGGAGACTTGGACGCGAACGACCGGGGAACCGTGCCGACCCGGATCTTGGGGCCGCAGAGGTCGCCCAGCGCGGCAACGGTGGCGTTCATCTCGGTGGCGACGGCTCGAAGTGTAGAGAGGCGTTTCTTGTGTGCGTCCAGCACCCCGTGCGAGAAGTTGAAGCGGAAGACGGAGACTCCGGCTTCGATGAGCTTGCGGAGCACGTCGGCGCTGTCGGAGCCCGGGCCGAGAGTGGCGACGATCTTGGCCCGCGTGGGGAGGATTGCTGTGGAGGGGTTTGGCATGGAGGTGAAGCTGACGGGAGGAGAAGACGGTCGAACGGTGGAGCGGTCCTAATGCTTCTGGGCGTTACGAGCAAGTTTGACGACGCTGTGGTAGTTGGATTGAAAGAAACGGGTGTAGTCGATCTTGCAGCGTGCGGCGAGGTCGGGGTTGCGCCAGACGTCACGAATGGCGCGGAGGTTCTCGGGTGTAAACTCGAGCGGCTTGCCGTCGAGGGATGTGGTGACGGGCCAGGCGTAGAAGAGCCGCTCCATCTCGGCAAGGGTCTCGGCGGGGAAGCTTTGCGTCGTGCGGGCGGCGTTGAGCTCTCGCCACGCTTCGCGCTGTTCGTGAGCGACATCGATGGAAAAGGCACCCATCATGACACCCAGCGCAGGCCTCCAACCCTTCACGGGCATCTTCGAGGCAATGGCGTAGGGGTCCACCTTGTCGATGAAGTGCGGCATGTACTTCTCGAACATGACGCGGCGAATGGGGAGGCGGCGGAGCTCGTACTGCTTGGGTCCCATCGGCTCGCCGTTGGAACCGATCGGGTTTGAGCCGCCCATTGGAGAGCCGACGATGTGGAACTGCCACAAAGCCTGCCCCTCCTCCGTCAGGCAGAACTCGACGAAACGTTTGGCGAGTTCCGGGTTTGGCCCGCCGCGGAGAATGGAGATCGGGTCGGCGTCGATGTACACAGACCCGGCCGGATCGGAATAGCCCACGCGGGACGTCTCCGGGGTCTCGCCCTCACGCATCACGGCCTGGGCCTGGCCGCGACCGTAGAAGTCGATGGCGAGCCCCGCGGCGGCCTCACCGGCGGAAACATCAATCGGGGTCTTGGGTGACGAGCTGGTGTAGTAACGGGTGTTGGCGCACATCTCACGGAGAATCTTCCAGCCTTCATCCCATCCGAAGTTATTGAGGATGGAGTCGAGGGCGGTGGCGACGGAACCCGACTGGCGCGGATCGGCGAGAGCGACCGAGCCCATGTAGCGCGGGTCGGTGAGGTCCTTGAACGATCGAGGCTCGGGCAAGCCCCGCGCCTTGAGCATGTCGCGGTTGTACACGATGCCAAAGCTGGACAAGGCGGTGCCAATCCAGAACTGCTCGGGGTCGTACAGGGGCTGAATCCCGATGATGTTCTCGCCAAACCAGGCGTCGAGCTGGGCCTGCGAGAATCCGGCGGGAGCGGACATGGGAACCTTGACGATGCGGACGCCGTCCTTGGCGGAAGGGTCGGGGATGGAGTGATTCACGCCGGACTTCACGCGTCCGTGGTCATAGGTGCCGCCGCCGAACATGAGGTCGTACCCGATCAGGCCCGGGGCGCACGCCGGGTTCGCGGGGTTGGACAGGTCGAACTTGCCGGCCTTGAGGGCGGCCGTGTACTGTGCCTCAAGCTGCTTGAGGATCTCCGTGGTGCCGGCGTAGCGCCAATCAATGCGAACCCTCGAACCGTGATTGGCCTTGTGCCATCGGTCGAAGGCCGCCCCAAACTCGCGATGGATCTGCGGGACGTGGGGCGTGATGATGATGAGAACGGGGGCGGCCCGCGACTCGGGATCCGCTTCGGCGCGCGGGCGCATGGCAAAAGGAACGCCAAGGATCAAGGCGAAGGCGGCCAAAAGAAGAACTCGCTGGAGGTTCATCTCCAGCGAGTATAAGTGCGATCGGAGGCGAGCGATCAGCCCGCGGTCAGCCTCAGGTGCAACCCGCGGCAAACTTGTTCAGGAAGCACTGGAAGTCGTTGGCCGTCAGCAGCGGCGTGCCGGTCGAGCCGTCGCAGTTGGCGTACGTATCGCCCGCGGCGTACTTGTTGAGGAAGCACTGGAAGTCGTTGGCCGTGAGCAGCGGCGAGCCCGTCGAACCGTCGCAGTTCGCGTAGCAGCCGCCCGGAGTGGTGCAGCCGGATGGAGCGAAGTCGATCCCGCGCCACCAGGTATTGCTGCCCGTGGAGGCAAGGGTCGTGAACGAGGAGCCGGCGCCGTTGTCGACGACGGAGACAATGGAGTTGGCGCTGGTGCTGCCGGACGTGGCGTAGAGCGTGGTCACGCCCTTTGAAGTCTTGCCGGTGAGGTGCCGAATCGAACCGCTGCCCGGGTTGAGCGTGTACTGCAGCGTCCAGGTGCCGCCCGACTCGGTCCACTTCTGGATACCGCCGCCAGCGGCCAAGCTCCGGTCATCAGCAACGTACAGAGTGGAAGCGTTCGCGAAGTAGAAGTCATACGTCGACGGGCCCGTAGCCGTGGGGAATCCGTTGAGGAGCGTAATGGTCTGATTGATGGCGGTCGGGATGCCGCTGCCGACCGTGCTGACACCCTGGTAGGTCCCGGAGGCCGACGAGCAATACAGCTGTCCGCTGAAGATGTTGACGAATCGAACGTTGGTCGGCGCATTCGCGCCGCCCGCACCGTTGTCGTTGAGGAAGAGAGACGAGGTCGAACCGAGCGTGGCGTAGCGAACGCCTCCGCCAGGGTTGGTGGCCGTGCCCGCCGTCCACAGATCGGTGCCGTTTGTGGAAACAGCGCTGCGGATGTTGTTCGCCGAGTACGCGTCTTCAAGCGCAGTCGTCGAATCGATCACGCCGTTGCAGTTCACCACAGCAACGACTCGGGCAACGGCCGAGGACGCCGTGCCAACCACGCTCGCTGTTCCCGCATCGGCGTTGTAACCAACGAACACGAGGGACTTGCCATCCACGGAGCGGGTCAGGGCGCCCTCTGAGGTCGCCGTGCCGCTCTGGGTCACAGCCCGGTTCCCGCTGGTCGCCGCCGTGAACGGGACGGGAATCGTCTGCACCACCGCCCCGCTGTTGATGTCAATTTCCTTGATGAACAGACGGGTCGCCGCGCTGGTCAGCGCGGTGGCTTGGCCATCCTCGCCAGCCTGCAGAACAACGAGGTTACCGGGCGTGAACGGAACGGGCTGGCCCGCGGCGGTGCTGAGAGCCAACGCGAGCGCTCCCATGGCGCACGAAGGGACAAACTTCTTCATCTATGAATCTCCTATCCTCTACGGGTGAATGGATGTCTGAAACACCGAGTACCTCGGTGGGCTTATGGTACCGGGATCGCCGAGAAATCCAACGTTTTTCACCCGTTTGCACCGTGCAAGAACGCTGAATTTTCCCATCCCTGATGCAGCGATCGATTCCTGTTCGGCCTCTGCGGGGTATGCCCCTCAGGTGCAACCCGCGGCATACTTGTTCAGAAAGCACTGGAAGTCGTTGGCCGTCAACGCCGGATTCCCCGTGCTCCCGTCGCAGTTCGCGTACGTGTCGCCCGCGGCGTACTTGTTCAGGAAACACTGGAAGTCGTTGGCGGTAAGCTGGGGGGACCCGGTGCTGCCGTCGCAGTTGGCGTAACAAGTCGCGGGAGCCGGGATCGTGATATTCCGAATCCCCAGGTCGGTTCCGTACACGATGTTGGTCGGGCTGGGAATCGTGATGCCCGCCAATCCGAAGCCGTAGTTCTCAAGCGGATCCCAGAAGGATCGGCCGGGCTGAGTCGGGTCCGCCTCGATCAGATCGCCGCAAGCCCAACCCGCCGGGGTGTTGTTGCTGTAGATGATCCTGTAAAGGGCGTCGGGCGTCCACCCACCCAGATTGCCCAGTTCCGTTCCACCGAGATCCGCCGCGTACTCCTGCCCACCCTCATCACCGTTGACGTAGCTGACCGCATCGCGCTCGATGAAGTTTGCCCACTGGGAGAGGTCATCGAGAATCCCATCGTCATTAAGATCGAGATCGTTGCCCACGAAGATCGCGGGACCGAGCGTGCCCTTGCCGAGGACGAACGTGTTGCCGCCGTTCTCGATATCCGGATTGAAGTCGAAGATCACCACGTTGGTTCCGGCGGACGGCGGCGGCGGGATGACGATGTTGGAGTCGCGGATCAGGAGGATCCCGTTGGAACCGATGGCCATGCCGTCGAGGTGGATGATGGCGTCGACCGTGCCACCCGGCCGCTGACCCGCCGGGGGAAACTCGCCCGTGAACGGGTCGCGGTTGCCGAAGTCGCCCTCGATGATGATGAACTTGTACCCGTTGAGCACGAGCCCAGGCGGGCCCATGATCTCGATCGCCTCGCGACCATTGTCCGGGTTGATCACCGGATTGATGTGAACCTCGCTGATAAACACGGGTTGGGCCGCGGCACTCAAGGCCAGGCCCGCGACGGCGACGAGCGATCCGATGGTATGGGCGTGACGCATGGACATCTCCCTCTTATCTCATTGTGGACTATCGGTACCAACGCCTTCGGCGCTACCAGTTGATCCCCTTGTGGGTCAACCAGCCGCCGTAGACCTTGCCTTCCAGTTCGTCGTACTTCTGTGTATTCCAGCCATTCACGAAGGCAGCGGTGGAGTCGAAGATATTGTCCCGTTTGACATCCTTGAACCCCGCCACGTGCCCATCGGCAAAGGCGATGTTGCCGAGGATCCGATCGTGACCCGAGCCGGTGAGGTAGTTGCTTTTGCCGTGAGCCGTGCCCCAGTCGGTGAAGTCCTGGCGGTTCCAGAAGCTCCCCGATGCCGCCGCGGAGGACGCCGGAGCGCTGTGGGGCCCGTCGGTGAGGTTCTTCGCCCCGGTGACCAGTTCGCCGTTGATGGCGACCATCTCGTTACCGACCAGTGATGTGCCGTCGGCAAGCAGCGGAACCGCCGAGGGGGACGCCGCGCCACCGATGGAGGCGTCCTTGAGCGGCCCCTTGGTGAACTGCTTCTTCTTGGGTTCCTGCCCAATCTTGCGGATGACCTTCATGTCGGTATGGGCCATCGCCCAGGACTGGCAGTAGTTGGTGTTGAACCCCTCGCTGATCATCCGGGTGATGTCCGCCCCCGTGTAGTTCCGCCACGGGTTCTGCGTGAGCTGAGGCCAGCTCAGCGCCTGGCTGGACTTGGCAGGGCTGCTCGGGCAGAGGATGTTGCCGGGGATCGCATACTGGCCGAGAACAAAGTCCGCCACCCAACCCTTCTCATCCGGCGGGCCCTGCGAAGCGGTGCTGTTGTTGTCCCATGTTCCGGTGGAGAAGAACCCCTTGTTGTTGTGCGCGTGCGACGTGGCCGCCATCCCAAGCTGCCGGAGCCCGCTGGCGCACTTGACGGTCCGCGCGCCCTCTCTTGCTCCCGCCAGCGACGGCAACAGGATGCCGATCAGCAGCGCGATGATCGCGATGACGACGAGGAGTTCGATGAGCGTGAACGCGCGAGGTGTTTTCATGCGGGTCATGGGTGTGGAAGGGCAGTAACTTAGAACGGGTGCCTCCTGATCGCGCCATGAAAGAGTCAAGGCTGCGTTAAGTTCGCGCGAAGTCGGTTTCGGGCTGGTCTCCTGATCTTGACAGGCCGCACCTCGCCTCCATCATGCCACCCCCGAGATCAACGAACCCGGAGCGAAAGTAATGCTGATCGCTGCACTGTCGGGAATGCTGTTCGCCACCGGCACACCACCGGGAATCGAACTGCTCGGCACAAGCCGAATCCCGGGAGACGCCAAGGACTTGTCCGGCTTGACCGACACGCTGTCCGAAGGCACCCCCCACAACCGCCTCGGCTCCTTCGGCTCCGGCATTGCCTATGCCGGCTCGGGCCATCGGTACATCGCCATCAACGATCGCGGACCGGCCGATGGAGCGTCCGAGTTCATCGCTCGCTTCCAGACGCTGGACGTCGCGGTTTCCACTTCCGGTGTGGAAGCAACGCTGGTCTCCACCACCCTCCTGACCCGTCCAAGCGGCGTGCCGCTGGTAGGAAGCTTGAATGGTCCGCCGCGGCTGCGCTACGACGCGGAGGCCGTCCGCGTGTCTCCATTTGGCACACTCTGGATCGCCGAGGAGTACGGGCCGCGGATCGATGAGTTTGCCGCCGACGGCCGATTGATCCGAGGCTTGGACATCCCGACGCGGTACCGCGCCCAGCGGCATTCTCACGATACGAAACTCGAACTCCCGCCCCATGTGTCGCAGGGGCGACAGCCCAACCGGAGCTTCGAGGGCCTCGCCATATCGCCCGACGGCGCCGCGCTGACGGCCATCCTTCAGGGCCCGCTCGTGCAGGATGGGGCGCTCAACCAATCGGGGAAACGGGTCGGCGTCAATGTCCGGATGCTGCAAGTCGATACGCGCACGGGCGTCACAAGGGACTTCGTGTACGTGATGGAAGCCCCTGATCGCGGCATCAGCGAGATCCTCGCGATCAACGACCACGAGTTCCTGGTTCTCGAGCGGGACGGCAAGGCCGGCGCTGCGGCCAAGCACAGAGCAATCTACCACATCGACACACTCGGCGCTACGGATGTGAGCGAAGTCCTCTCGCTTCCCGCACGCGGTTTGCCGGAGAACATCGTTCCATCTCAGAAACGGCTCTTTCTCGACCTGATGGATCCACGCTTCGGTCTCGCCGGCCCTTCGATGCCGGAGAAGATCGAGGGATTGGCTTTCGGCCCCGACCTTCCCGATAGCCGGCACGTGCTCCTGGTCGCCGTGGACAACGACATGATGCCTGCGGTCCCGAACACGATCTGGGCATTCGGAATCGAGGCGAACCTTCTCCCAGGCTTCGTGCGCCAGGCCTTCTCGCCAGAAGTCACCACCGAATCCCGGTAGCCGGGCCGCTACTGCTGAGCAAGATACGCCGTCACCGACTCATCCTGCACGACTCGCAGGCCCGGTGCATTGACAACCCGAACCGAGATCGTCCGCGGCGAATCTCCCCACGGCCGACGCATACGCCCTTCCGTCGCGGCAATGCGCAGCAGGAGCAGATCATCCACGCGCCGGATATGGAACGCGGTCTTGAGGTACTCGCCGTTGCGGAACCCCCATCCATCGCCCGCATCCTCGTACAGAACGCCCTTGGCCTCCCCCTTGTCGTCCAGGCACACCAGCAGCGTCAGGTCCGTGAGCGACTTCTCGTTGACGTGCTGCATCACCGGCCCCGTGGGCACGATCGCCCCCGGTCGGATGAACAGTTCCGGCAGGTCGGGATTCGCGCCATCGCCGAAGTCGAACTTCGCCCAGTTTGCCTTCGGAAGCACCGGCACGCGAGAACGGTCCGGAACCAGCCGCGGCGAGACAAGAATCGCGTTGCCGAGCAGGAAGGCATCATCCTCGGATCGCAGCGCGGGATCAAGCGGATCGGCAAAGAACACGGGTCGCACGATGGGCGAACCGTCGGCGTGCGCGAAGTGAAAGAGCGTGTAGAGATAAGGAAGCAAGCGGTAGCGGCGTTCCAGTGCCTGGCGGCAGGTGGCCTCAACTTCCGGCCCAAACGCCCATGGTTCCTTGTCGATGTTGCCCTTGCCCGTGTGACCCCGCGAGAAGGGAAGCAGCGCTCCCACGCCCATCCAGCGGGCAAAGAGCACGCCCTCCTGACCAGAGGGACCGTTGCCCGCAAAGCCGCCGATATCCGGCCCGGCAAACGGCTGGCCCGAGAGGCCCATGTTCAGCACCATCGAAACGGACTCTTCAAGGTGTGGCCAGTCGGCTGTGTTGTCACCCGTCCACATTGCCGAGTACCGGTGCCCGCCGATGTAGTTGGCACGCGTCAGCACGAACGGGCGCTTGTCCGGGTTGACGGCCATCACGCCGTCGCGGCTGGCCTTGACCATCATCATGCCGTACACGTTGTGATAGCGGGCGTGCGGGCCCGGACCACCCAGTTCCGGGTCCGCGCGGTGGATGTTGTCCTCCGGCATCGTCTTGGATTGCACATTGAACACCGCGGGCTCGTTCATGTCATTCCAGACGCCGTCAATTCCCGTCGCCATGAAGTCCCGGTACAGCGTGCCCCACCACTCGCGGGTTTCACGCCGCAGAAAATCGGGGAAGACACACATGCCGGGCCAGACCTCGCCCTGGTACACCGATCCGTCTGCTCGCTTGACCCACGCATCCAGGGCGGTTCCCTGGTCGTACACGAAGTACCCCGGCTCCGCCTTGATCCCCGGATCGATCATCCACACCGTGTGGAAGCCCTGCCCGTGCAGGTCCCCGTTTAGCCTTCGAGGATCGGGAAAGTGCTGCGGGTCAAACGTAAAGCACCGAAAGCCCCGCATGTAATCGATGTCCATCCAGATCACATCGCAGGGGATCTGCCGCTCCCGAAACCCGCGAGCAACCTCGCGCACCCGGGCCTCGGGGTAATAGGAGTACCGGCACTGGTGGTACCCGATCGCCCACTTGGGCGGCATTTCCATGGTGCCCGTCAGGACTGCGAGCGCCCGCACCACTTCGAGGGGAGAATCCCGCTCGATGACAGTCACGGGGAACTCCGGCCCATCGGAGGCAAACGAGATCTGCGAGGTCAGGTCGATCGTCGTTCGCCACGTCGTATCCGCCAGCACGCCAAACGCCGAACCATTGGGCCTCACGGCGAGCACCCACGGGTGCGATTGGTAGAGCGAAGCCGCCGGGTACGCGTAGCCGTATGCATCCGTGTTCCAAGTGACGACCGACTGCCCGTTCCGCAGGAACGGGCCCGTGACGCACCCGGTCCCGTACAGCGAGGTCCCCGGTGGCACCGCCACCGTCGCCACGGACTTCCCACCCTCTCTGGCAAACGAGACTGAAACCGGGAAGTTCTCCGGGGCCGGCCCAACCGCCGGGAACGGCCGCACCAGCGCGAACGAGGGCGGCATCGCCGACGCCGCTGCGGCGCTGGCATGAAACCGGACGATCCCCTCCTCGATCGACTCGCTGACCTGAGCCCGAGTGGGACAGGCCAACGCGAACAGAAGTACGGCGCAGGAGAGTCGAATCATGAAACCTCCGGGGTCGAGGTTATTGTCCCGCGGCGAGATTGCAACCATCGAGCGACCGGCTGGGGAACATTCCTTAGTTGGGTGAATCGCATCACGGAGACCGATTCACCGGCGAAATCGGGTTCCAGAAACGCGCTGTTTGCGGCATAATGCCGCGACTGGAGGTCGTGATGAAGCGAGTCGTTCGAGCCCGGTTCCGTCCCGCGCTGCTGGCCTTGGCGGCGGGTGCCGCACCCTCGCTCGGGCAGGGCATCAGCCCTGTCTATCTGCAATGGTGGGAACTCAAGTGGCCGGACATGGAGCATCGAACGCCGGACTTTTTTGTCGGCGGCTACGGCGCCCTCTGGCTCCCGCCCATCCACAAGGCCGCGAGCACGAACAGCGTCGGGTACGACGTGTGGGACCGCTTCGACATCGGGCGGCCCGGCGCGGAGACCGCGTACGGCACGCAGGAATCATTCCGCGCCGTCGTCGATGAGCTTCACGCGGCCAACGGGCTGGTGAACATCGACATCGTGATGAACCACAACTCAGGGCGGAACACGTCCTACGCCTTCCACGCCGCGGGCGGCTACCCCGGTTTCTGGACAGGCCCCCTTCCCGCGGTGAACCAGAACAAGCGTGCGGACTCGGACTGGGGCGACTTCCACAACGGGATCGGCGCCTCGACGTACTACCAGAGCGAGAATCCCTCGGGCCCGAACTACGACCTTCACCGGGGTGACCTGGTCGCCCTGACAGACATCGCGCAGGAGAGCAACCACCAGTTCATCCGCCACCCGATCGAAGCGGGCAACCCGCAGAACATCCCTGCGGGAACGAGCGTGAACCTGCCCGACCCGGCGAACCGTCGAATGTACCGAGACCTGCAGCTGACGCCTCAGATCGTCAACAACCCCGGAACCACGCGAAATCCCGGCGCCACGCAGTTCACCTTCCACCCCTTCAACGCCGCCGATCCCATGCAGGGCGACCCTGTTCCAGACAACGGCACCGGGCTGCTCATGCGCTGGACGCAGTGGACCCTCGATGTGCTCAACGTCGACGGCTTTCGCATCGACGCGATCAAGCACACACCTTCATGGTTCTTTGATACCTTCTGGGACGCCTCGGTGCATCTTCGCCGCACCACGCCGTGGGGCGCGAAGGTCACGCCCTACAGCTTCGGCGAGTCCGTCGAGAGCAACGCCTTCACGTACAACAACTATGTTCGGAAGGACGCCTTCGGCAACCGCGACGCCCTCGACCTCAACGGCGCCGGCCAACTCCGGAATGTCGTCAATGCCGGCGGCCTCGGCTCCTGGGCATCCGTCCTCCCGGCCCATCTCGATAACCAGGACGACGGGCTGAACAACGGTTCGCTCGGCGTCAACCACGTTTTCAGCCACGACAACGGATCCACGACCGGATCGCCGCCGCCCGATCCATCCTACCAACAGCAGGGATGGGCCGCGCACGCTTACTTGCTGATGCGCACCGGGCCCGCCATCGTCTACCACAACGCCCGCGGCGTCACTCGCCCGGCGGGCGGTTTCTGGCCCGGCCAGGGGACCCCCGTCGCCCTCGGCCTCGATCCCACCACAAATGCCGCAAACCCCGTCCTCACGCGTCTTGTGCAACTCCACAACTGGTACGGCCGCGGCGAGTTCGGCCCGCTCAACGGCACCTCGTCTCCCGCCATCGATGACGTCTTCATCTTCGAGCGCCGACGGAACAACGGCGGAGGGAACCTCTCCGCGAACGTCTTGGTCGGCGTGAACGACCGGTACGACGGTGGGTTTGACTCCCGAACGATCACGACCTCCTTCCCGCAGGGCACCATCCTCAAGGAAATGACGGGTAACGCCACCGATGCGGTCGTCGATCCGAACAACGACATCTTCGATACCGTCACCGTCGGCGCCGGCGGGTCCGTCACGATCCGTGTGCCGCGAAACCGCAACGCTTCGAATGTCGCCCATCACAAGGGGTTCGTGGTGTACGGCCCCGCCGTGCCAGAAGGCCAGGTCAGCGTCTCGCCCGTGGCTTCCGTCATCCCCGCGGACGACGCGGCGATCCCCCACTGGCGGAGGCGGCTTACCTCCGTCCCCGTGGTAACGGGCCCATCCTTTGCGCTCACCCTCACCACGACCCAAGCACAGGCCGGCGATCCGGGAACGGACAACAACGCCGTGTTCCGGATCAACCAGGGCTTTCAGGATCTCAACGGAAACGGGATCGTCGACAAGCCATCGACGGACCCTGTGGTGCCCGGATACGAGAACTTCCTGACCATCAACCAGCCGCTGTTCAACTCCGGCCAGAGCTCCGGCACCTATTCGCAAGCGATCGACACGTCCCTACTCCCCGAGGGGTACAACTACATATCCGTCATCGCCTTTCGCCAGCGACCTTCCAACACCGATCCGCTCTTCCGCGAGTTCCGGCAGGTGATCTACGTCGATCGGACCGGACCGGCTGTCGAATGGATGGATGCAGGCACGACGATCACGTCGGCGGCGCACCAGTTCCGCATCAAGTTCCTGGACAGAACAGCCAATCGCATGCACCTGTTCCTGAACCTGCCGCCCGGTTCAGACCCCGTCGCGCTCTCCAACATCACCAACCAGGGCACGCGTTACGACCGGTTCGAGTGGCGCATGACGCTGACCGACCTCTCCTCCGGCCAGCACACCCTCACCATCGTCGCTTTCGAGGACAGCGGCAACGCTGCCATCACGACCTATCCCGTGAACGTCGACCGCCCCTGCTACGCCAACTGCGACTCCAGCACGTCCTTCCCGCGCCTCACCGCCAACGACTTCCAGTGCTTCTTGAACCGCTTCGCGGCGGGCGACACCTACGCCAACTGTGACAACTCAACAGGATCACCCCTGTTGACGGCCAACGACTTCCAGTGCTACCTCAACGCGTTCGCGGCCGGATGCCCGTGAACGCCGGAAACAAGCCGAAGAATCACTCCTTCTTCGACTTCTTCTCCTTGGCGGGCTTCTTTTCGGCCTTGGCGTCCGCCTTGGCCTCAGCGGGCTTGTCTTCGGCCGCGGCCTTCTTCGCGCCCCAGCCCGTCTTGCGCTGCCCCTCGGCTTCGAGGGCCGCAAAGGTCTCAGCGAGGCCACCGCCACGCCCACGACGAGGACGATCATCGTCGTCGCGACGGCGCGGCTTCTCGCCGCCCTCGCCGCCGGAACGCTCACGCCGCGGCGAGTCCTTCTTGCCTTCCTTCGCCGCCTCGGCCTCGGCGCCTTCGGCCTTCTCGCCCTCCGCCTTGGCGCCTTCCTTGGCGGGCTTCTTCTCGATCAGGCGGCCCTCGTTGTCGAACTCCATCTCCTCACGCTTCTCCTGCTCGATCTTCCGGTCCGGCAGGACGTGCAGCTTGATGGTTGCCTCGAGGTCGGACTCGAACTTGATGTGCACATCGTAATGGTCGATGCGCTTGATGTTCTGCGTCAGGCGGACGTCCCGCGGCCGAACGCCCGCGAAACCTGCCGCGGCGAGCGCGGTCGCGATTTCCTGCTGCGTGACCGAGGCGTACAGGTGGCCAAGGTCGTTGCAGGAGCGGGTGATCGAGATTTCCGCCCTTTCCATCTTCTTGGTGAGCACCTCGCGGTCCTTGCGGAGCGCGGCAAGTTGCTTCTCCGCTTCGGCCCGCTTGGCGGCGACGGCCTTGATCGCCTCTTCCGAGGGTTGCGTCGCGAGTTCACGGGGGAGAAGGAAGTTCCGGGCGTAGCCGATACGAACGTTGACGACATCGCCGACGATCCCGAGGGACTCGACGTTTTCCGTGAGCATGAGCTTGATGTTGCGGGCCATGGTCGCTGTCCTTTGGCGGTGACCGCCAAGTTAGAGGCGAGGAGCACGGCTCACCTCAACTGTTATGCTCGCACGCGAAGGGCGTGCCCGAAGGGGTCGAGTATAGGCAGGAACCTTGCCCGCCAATCAGAACGGGATGTCCTCTTCCCCCATCGGCCCCTTCCCGCCCCACTCCTGCGGTGCTGGGCCAGATGTCGCGCCCGCCGGGGCGGGACGCGATGTGGAGCGTGCGCCGCCCCCTTCGCCGCCGTTGCCCCCGCCGGGCTTGCTGTCCACAAACTGCACGTTCTCGATGACGATGACGTGCTTGGTGCGCTTGGCCTTGGTCTCTTTGTCTTCCCATTGGTCCAGCTTGAGCCGCCCCTCGACAAAGATCGGCCGCCCCTTGCTGAAGTACTGCCCGATGAACTCGGCCGTTTTCCCCCAAGCCTCCGCGTCGATGAACATGGTCTCTTCACGCTGCTCGCCCTCCGGCGTTCGCCAGCGACGATTGCAGGCCAGACCGATCTTCGCGACCGCCTGACCACTGGGCAGATGCCGCAGCTCCACATCTCGAGTCAGATTTCCGGCGAGCAATACCTTGTTCAGATTCAGGGCCATGTTCATCTCCTTGGTGATAGGTATTTGGTTGGTATAGCATAGCAGCCCTCAGACGGGTTGCAAACTCCGTCCGAGGGCTGTCGGTTATGCCGTTTTGGGGCGGTCTCCGGCTTCAGGGTCGATCGCCGTGCCGCATGGGCGATGGGCTGCCTTCTGGGGCTCGAAACACCATCGCCACCCGTGTCCAACGGCGAATCAGGCCTCTTCGTCTTCCGTGTCCGCCGCCGCGGGAACCGGTTCTGGCTGCGGAGCCGGCGCCTCGGCCATCGCCTTGGCACGCAGCTTGGCCTCCGTATCCAACGCTTCGCGTCCATCCGCTGCGGCCATCTCGTCCATGGTCAGGTGGTCGCACCGCAGGATCAGCGCCCGCAGCACCTTCTCCGACAGGTTGCAGTCACGCTCGATGTGCGGCAGGTCGGTGTTGGCGGCCTTGAAGTAGCAGAGGATGTACAGACCACGCTTCTGCTTCTTGATTTCGTACGCCAGGCGCCGCTCATCCCACTTGCGCATGGCGATGATCTCGGCATGGCCGCGGGCCATGATCTCCTTGATGTGCTCAATGACGCCGGCAAGGTCCGCCGCGGCGGCCTGACCGATGAGGAACATGGCTTCGTACGTGTATGTGCGCTTCTCGGGCATTGGTGTTTCTCTTTGTTTGGGTTGCGAGGCTTTGGGTTCGGGTGCTGTGGACTGGATTGGAACTGGCATTCAGGAGACTTGATCGGGAGGCTTGGCCGGCGGCTCTGGCCCCGCCTTGGGCGGCGGACGCTCCCGCTTGGGCTTGGGCGGGCGGTCGGGTGCGTTGAAACGGTTCATCGCCGAGTCGAGACCGGAGGTCACGAACACTTCCGCGGCCTCCGCGGCCCTGCCAATCGCCGGTCCCATGACGTCCCACTCTTCATCCGTGAACCGACCAAGCACCCAGTCCGCCTGATCCATGAAGCTGGGCGTGGCGCCGATGCCGATGCGGCACCTGGGGTACGCGTCCGTGCCGAGCGCCTGCTCGATGTCCGTCAGCCCATTGTGGCCCCCAGCCCCGCCGCCGGGCCGGATGCGCAGTGCGCCGATGGGGAGCGCCACATCGTCAACGAACACCAACAGGTCGGAAGCCGGAACGAGCTTGTAGAAGCGAACCGCCTCGGCGATCGCCGCGCCGGACCGGTTCATGTAGGTCGTCGGCTTCATCAGCATGACGGCCTCAGAACCGATCTTCGCGTCGGCGATGGCGGCGTTGAACTTCGCCTTGACCGGCGTGCCGGGGGCGAACTTCTCCACCAGCCGGTCCACGACCATGTACCCGGCGTTGTGCCGGGTCTTGTCGTACTGCCGACCGGGATTGCCAAGGCCAACGATCAACTTCATCGCTCCGAGATCCACGTGGGCCGGTGCGGGCGGCCAAGGGAGCCGCCCGCCGTCCAACCGCGTTACTTCTTCTTCTCCTCCTTGGCGGGGGCCGCCTTCGCGGCGCCCGCGGCGGGCTTGGCCCCCGCGGCAGGCTTCGCACCGGCGGCGGCTTCTTCGCCTTCCTTGGGCTTCTTGGCGGTGAGGACCTCGGGCTCCGCCGGACCGCCGGCGACCGTGCCAGCCTCGGCCTTCACCTCGACGACTTCCTGCTGGATGATGATCTGCGCGACCTTCGCGTGCGTGTCGGTCTTGAGCTTCATATTCGCGTTGGGCAGCTTCACATCCGCCGCCGTAATGGCGTGATCCACGTCCAGATCGCCGATCTGGACTTCCAGGAACTCGGGAATGTCCTTCACGGCGCACTCGATCTCAAGCTCCGACACGGGGTGCATGAGAATCGCGCCGGCCGTCTTGAGGCCCTTGGCCTCGCCGATCAGGTGGATCGGAACCTTGACGACCACGCGGTCATCGAGCGACACGCGGGCGAAGTCGGCGTGAACAATGTTGTTGCCCAGGTGGTCGAACTGGATTTCCTTGAGCAGGACCATCTGGCCCTCATCCATGTCCTTCGTTCCGGGGAAGTCCAGGCGGAACACCTTCTCCCCCTTCTTGATGAGGCGGAGGGACTCGCGGGCCTCGAGCGTGACGGGGACGGGCTCCTTGCCTCGCCCGTAGACGATGGCGGGCAACCCGCCCGCCTCCCGGACGCGGGCGGTGTAGCGAGAGCCGAGCTTCTCGCGCTTCTGGGCCTTGATCATGGGGGCGTTCTCGTGCATAACAAGTACTCCTAACGCTTGGTACCGGCGGTGCCCTTGAAGAGGGCGCTTACGGACAGGTTGTGATGGATCCGGTGAATGGCCTCGCCAAGCAGCGGGCCGACGCAAAGGTTGACAAGCTTGTGCTTGATCGAATCGCAGCGTCCGTCCATCGGGACGGTGTTCGTGATCACGACACGGGAGATCGGGCTCTCCGCCAGGCGCTGAACGGCCATGCCGACCAGCACGCCGTGCGTCGCCGCGGCAAAGACCTGCTTGGCGCCCTTGTCCATGACCAGCTTGGCGGCCTCGACGACAGTGCCGGCGGTGCTGATCATGTCGTCGAACATCAGCACGGTCTTGTTCTTGACATCGCCGATGAGATTTCCGGTCGTGACGGTCGATCCGGAAAGGCGACGTTTGTTGATGATCGCCAGGTCGCCCCCGAGCAGGTTGGCGAACGACTCGGCGACCTTGACGTTCCCCACATCCGGGCTCACCAGGCACAGGTCGCCGAGTTCCTCCCGAATCGACTTGAAGTAGTTGTAGAAAACCGGCGTGGCCGACAAGTGGTCCACCGGCAGGTCGAAAAAGCCCTGGATCTGAGCCGCGTGAAGGTCGAGCGCGAGAAGGCGGTCGGCGCGGGCCGCGGTGATCAGGTTCGCGACGAGCTTGGCCGTGATGGGGACGCGGCCTTCATCCTTGCGGTCCTGACGTCCGTAGCCGAAGTAGGGCGTGACGACCGTGACGCGCGAGGCACTGGCTCGCTTCAGACAGTCAAGGAAGATCAGCAGCTCCATCAGGTTGTCATTGACGGGCTGGCACGTGGAGATGACGACGTAGCAGTCGCGGCCGCGGACGTCTTCCTCCAGCTTCACGATGATTTCACCGTCGGGAAAGAGCGTCGTGCGGGCCTGGCCAAGCGGGAGGTGAATGTGGTCGCAGATGCGCTGCGTAAGCTCGATGCTGTTGCGGCCCGCGAAGATCTTCAGCGTGTTCACGTCGCTGTTGCTCATGCACGGGCTCCAGAGGGGGAGGCATGTCTCGTCTCTCGCTGGCGATACAGCCGATCCACGACGGCCAGCTCGGCGGGCGTATTGATCGAGAGAATGTCTTCCGGCGGCACCGCAGGAACCACCTCGACACGCTTGCCATGGCGAAGCAGGATCGAAAGCGTGTCGGTGAGGTACAGCTCGCCGCTGACGGGGTTGGGCGTGACCTCGGCCAACGCCGACAACAGTTCGGCCCGGCGGAAGCAGTAGTAGCTTGGGTTGACTTCCTTGATGGCACGCTGATCCGCCGTGGCGTTCTTGTGCTCGACGATCTCGCGGAACGCCCCGGAAGAATCCCGGACGATTCGGCCGTAGCCGGTGGGGTCGTCGATGATGGACGTCGCGAGCGTTGCCGCGGCCCCGGACGTCCGGTGCTTGACGATGAGCGTCCCCAGCGTCGATGCGCGGATGAGAGGACCATCGCCGGCGAGGATGAGCGTGTCGTGGGCGTTCGTGCCGAGCGCCTCCTTGGCGCACAGGACCGCGTGTCCCGTTCCGTGCTGCTCCGCCTGCACCGCAAACTCGACCTTGTACTGCCTCAGCGCGTCTCGGACCATCTCCTGCTTGTAGCCGACGACCACGATGATGCGGCCGACACCCGCGGCAAGGCAGGCGTCGACAATCGGACAGATCATGGGACGGCCGCCGACGGGATGAACAACCTTCGGAAGGTCGCCTCCCATGCGCGTGCCCTTGCCCGCGGCCAGGATGATCGCGGCGAGATGGTCGGTCGAGACCGTCATTCAGCGGCGTCTGAGGTCATGGGCGAACCGGCTCGTGGCGAAAGCAGACGGAACTGGCCGACCAGGATTCGAACCTGGACAAACAGAACCAAAATCTGCTGTGCTACCGTTACACCATCGGCCAAGACGTTGAGACGCGGGCCTCCATCAAGGGCGGTGGCAACACCGCCGGGAACACGGACTCGCGGTCCGTACTCTTCACCTTGAGAGGCGAGAAAAGCAGGCCGCGGCAGGGGCTGTGGCGACGCGCCAAAACCCGGAGCTGAGCCTTCCATCAGCCGCGATAGAAAGACCCATGACCGCGCCTCGGCTTGTGCGTCTGACCCCCGGTCAAACGCGCTCGCGTCCGTCGCGATCGGCTCCACGTAGAGCGGGGAAGTTTAGGGGTAGCGGGAGCGGAGTCAATCCGAAGAGGATTCGCCGTTTTCTTCGGGGTTTGGAGCCCCTCGCCCGGACTCGGCGGTGGACGGATCATCCGTCCCCTTGATCGCTGCCTCGCTGATGAGGTCGTAGCAGGTGGCGAGGAGGCCGACCATTGGGAATCGTCCTGAACCGCCGAAAGGGCTGGGTCCGAGGCGGCGGAGCAGGGGGTGAGAGACCTCGGGCTTGGCGATGGGCATGTCGATCTGGGAAAGACCCGGGCCGGCATCCCAGAAGTTGGCGAGGGCGGATTCGAGCGGGGCGGGCTCGCGATCGGAGACACCGGGTACGACCGGGGTATAGACAAGGGCACCACTAGCACCAGAGCCGGCGGCGGCGCGGCGTTGGCGGAGGCGTTCGAAGAGGTCTTCGCGGGGAAGGCCGCGGAGGGTGAAGATGAGGAAGGGATCGGTGGTGAAACGCTCGGCGACGAGATAAGCGAGGCAGCAGACGTGCTTGCACCAAGGCGATGCGGGGGGTGCCGGGCTTGGAGGCGGTGGTGGCGGAGGGACGGGAGGAAGCGGAACCGGTTGAGGGATTGTCACGGCACGGGGATCAGCCGCCGATCCGCCCGTAGCCCGCGGCACGGCGGAGCGAATGAAGGGCGGAGTCATCCGTCGCGTGCGGCAGTTACAGGCAGGCGTGAGCTCGGCGGGTTCAGTTGGAAACAGCTTGAGATTGAGCGGAGCGAAGATGTCCTCAATGTTGGCGGGCAACTCGCCGGCGAGGAGCTTGGCGGCGTACACGGCCTGATCGGTCATGGCGGCGATGATGCGCTCGGTTTGGTCATGGGTGAAGGGGTGGAGGGTTATGGAGGCCTCATAGGCGGCAGGACTGGTGCCTTGGACCGCACCATCGATGCGGCCGGGATTGATGGACAGGCGACGGGTCTGTCCTTCCGTGGCGTAACCGAGTCCTTCGAGGAGAGACTCCCCCGGAGCGGCCTGCTCGATCAGGCGCATCCAGCGCTGGGCGGGCCATGAATCCGGGTAGCGACCAGTGGCGGAAATGAGCTTGATGCCGCCGCGGACCTTGCGTGGCTTCAAGGGCTTGGGATTGGGGGGAGTCGGGGGCAAGGAAGAAGCGTAGGAGGGCGAGGTTCAATCAGCCGCGGGCACGCACCGTGTTTGCCTCCTCCACGCCGCGGCCGCAACGTGAAGCCCGCAGGAGAACTGCCGCTCGGCGCGACCGCCACGACCTCACCCGTCGCCTCGATCCGGAGCGACTTGACACCCACCGCGACCGTGCGAAGGGCCCCGCGCCGACCTCTCGCCGCCGCCCACCGGACGGATCGTTCATACCACATATCGACTTCACGGGCGCGCGCCCGAGGCTCCTGGATCCGCTCCCGTGCCGATCAGCCCTTGAGCGAGGCGAGGTCGATCACGAAACGATACTTGACGTCACTGCGGACCATTCGCTCGAACGCTTCGTTGATCTTCTGCATCGGGATCGTCTCGATGTCGGAAACGATGTTGTGCTTGGCGCAGAAGTCGAGCATCTCCTGGGTTTCCTTGATGCCGCCGATCAAGGAGCCGACGACGCGGCGGCGCTTGAAGAGCATCGGGAAGACTTCCAGCGGCGGGTGCGGCCTCTCGGGCGCGCCAACAAGGCACAGGGTGCCGTCACGCTTCAGCATGTTCATGTACACGTTCAGATCGTGCGGCACCGAAAGGGTGTTGAGAATGAAGTCGAGGGAGTTGGCCTGCTTGGCCATGGCGTCGGGATCCTTGGAGATGACCACTTCATCCGCACCGAGGCGCTTCCCGTCCTCGATCTTGCCGGGGGAGGTCGTGAACAGCACGACCTGAGCCCCCATCGCGTGGGCGAACTTGAGGCCCATGTGACCGAGGCCGCCGAGCCCGACGATGCCGACGCGCTGACCTTTGCCCACCTTCCAGGTGTGGAGTGGTGAGAACGTGGTGATGCCGGCGCACAGGAGGGGGGCCGCGGCGGCAGGATTGAGTTTCTCCGAAACCTTCAGCACGAAGGCTTCATCGACGGTGACGGCGGTGGAATAGCCGCCGTAGGTGATGGGAGCGGTGCCGTGCTTGTCCGGCGCGTTGTAGGTGAAGGTGGAGCCGGCTTCGCAATACTGCTCCAAGTTGTCCCGGCAGCTTGGGCACGTACGGCACGAATCAACCATGCATCCGACGCCCACCATGTCACCGACTTTGAACTTCTTCACCTCGGAGCCGACCTTGGTGACGCGACCGATGATCTCGTGCCCGGGAATGCAGGGGTAGCTCGTGAACTTCCATTCGTTGCGAACGAAGTGAAGGTCGCTGTGGCACACGCCGCAGAACAGGATGTCGATCTGGACATCCTTCGCGAGCGGGTCGCGGCGGTTGATGCTGATGGGGGCGAGGGGACTGGTGGCGGACTGTGCACCGTACGCGTTGGACTTGAACATTGACGGCTCCTGGGATGGAAGAGTAGCGGGGTTCACCGTCCCGACGCGGAATCAATGAAACGACAGACTGTTCAGAACCACGTCGGGGAGAAGAGAAACGTTGTGTAGGGAGTTGACGCGGTGAACGGGAGCTGGTTTCCGCTCCTTCACAGTCGGGGTTCGGAGAGGAAGCGGGAGATGGCCTGCTGAACGGACCTCAGTTCAGGCCCTTCCGGGAGCAGACGCGGTGGACGAACGTTGGCACCGCCTTCGCCCGAAAGTCCGGTGGCAAATTGGACAAGCTTGATGAGCTGGACGAAGTCGTAGGTGGTGTCCATGCGGAGGAGAGGAAGAAACCAGCGGTACAAGCGGTCGAGTTCCGTGCGAACTGTCGGATCAGCGGCGATGGCGACGGCGAGATTGAAGAGCCGGACGGACTCGCGCGGGAGCGCGTTGACCAGTCCGGCAATCCAGCCTTCGGCCCCGGCGGCAACGCCTTCGACGATCAGGTCATCCATGCCCACAAGGATGGTGAACTCGCGTGATGGCTTGAGTCCCCCCACTTCGGCCCTGATCGCGGTAATCCGCCGAACATCGCCGCTGGATTCCTTAACGGCGTGAAGATTGGCATGCGCGGCGGCGAGTTCGACGACTTGAGCGGGTGTGATATCGACGCCGTAGGCAATCGGGTTGTTGTAGAGCATGCAGGAGAGCGGCGTAGCGCTGATGATGGCGGCGAAGTGCACGCGGACTTCGCGCCACGAGCCCTTGTAGAGGTAGGGAGGAAGAACCATGAGACCCTGGCAGCCCGTGGCCTGCGCCGTCTTGGCGATGGTGATCGCTTCGGCCGTGGACGCCGCGGCGACGGCGGCAATCGTGGGAATACGACCCTTCAGCGATTCGATGCAGGCGGACCAGAGTCGGCGCTTTTCCTCAAGGGAAAGGGTGGCGCCTTCGCCGAGAGAGCCGGGGGTGACGATGCCCGTGCAGCCTGCATCGGCGAGAATCGAAACGTGCTTCTTGACGAAGGAAAGGTCAAGGGAGAGGTCGTGGAGGAAGGGGGTGGTGATGGCGGGAATCACACCGCGCCAGGAGGAGGGATTCATGCGAGGAGTTCCTTGAAGCGGGATGGAGCGTATGGGGATGGGTCGAGCAGCGGAGCGCGGCCGGTGGCGAAATCGGCGATGATCTCGGCGGTCGCCATGGACATGGTGAGGCCGAGGCCTTCGTGGCCAGCGGCGAGGTAGAGGCTTGGGATCGAGGGATGGGGGCCGATGATGGGGAGGCCGTCGGGTGTTGCCGCGCGAAGACCAGTCCACACGCGCTCAGTCTGAATGGCGACCAGCGAAGGCAAGAACGTTGTGGCCAACTCAGTCATTGCGCCGAGTATCGGCGCATCGACCGCTTCCGTTTCCACGTCGAACTGACGTGAAGACCCCACCACCAAGTGGCCGCTGGCGCGGGGCTGGATGTTGAACGATGTGGTGACGGCGTCCGTAGAATGGACTTTCTTGATGTAGTCCAGCGCCACGATCTGGTGCCGGCACAGATCGGGAGCGCGGGCGGTCATCCAGAGATGGCCCTTGCGGGCGCGAAGCGGCAGACCTCGGGTCAGTTCTCGCGACCACAGGCCAGCGGCGTTGACGATGATGTCAGCATACAAACGGGAGCCATCGTCGAGCGTGACCTGGTTGGCGCCAATCGTCATGACGGCTCGCACCGAGGCAGGCCCGTCACTGACCACTCCCGCCTCTCGCAAGAGCCACCGTGCCGCGACAGCAGGGAGCACAATGCTGTCTCCCGGGACCAGCAGGCCGCCGAACAGTCCCGGTCGCAGGTGAGGTTCCTCCGCCGCAACCTGCGCGCCGGTGAGCAGGTGAGATTCAACCCCGGCGGCATTGAAGCGGGCATGCTTGGCACGGGCCTCGGAGAACTCGGCATCGTCCGTCGCGATCCAGAGCGTGCCGCAGCGCCGGAACCCCGCATCCTTGGGGAGCAGCGGGAGGATCTCATCCCACAAATCTCGTGAACGCTTGGTGATGGCCAGCTCCGGGGCCGGATCGTCCATCACGACGATGTGTCCCATGCCGGCACTGGTGGCTCCCTGTCCGACCCCTCGGGGGTCGATGATCGTGGTCGCGATGCCGCGTCGCGCAAGGGTGGATGCACAGCAGGAACCAACGATGCCCGCACCGACAACGATGGCCGATCGCGCGGTCATGGGCGGATGCCGTGCTTGAAGGGGTCGCTGTCGTCCAGGACGAGCGTGGACTCGGCGGTGATGAATGCCCGCCCCGAAATCGTCGGAATGATGCGCCCGGGCATGGAGTCGAGGCGTAAACGGCCGGTAAATCGACTGCCGATGATGCTCTCCTGGCGCCACTCCTGGCCGGGTGCCAGCTTGCCGTCCGCGTGGAGGCAGGCCATCTTGGCGCTGGTTCCGGTGCCGCAAGGGGAACGGTCGTACGCCTTTCCCGGGCACAGAACAAAGTTCTTGCTGTCACAGTCGGCACGAGACGGAGGACCAAAGAGTTCGATGTGGTCAATCTCGCCGTTGTCCTTGCCGGTGATTCCCGCGTGTGTGAGTGCCCGACGAATGGACCATGTGTACGCGGTAAGGCGGTCGATGTTGGGAATCGCGAGTTCCTGCCCGTGATTGTTGACGAGGAAGAACCAGTTGCCGCCCCACGCGATGTCGCCGGTGACGCGGTGCCTCGCACCCTCGAATGCAAACTCAACCGGAACCGCATGCGCGTGGCGGTAACTGGGGACGTTCTCAATGCTGATGTCCCCGGAGGGGGAAAGCTGGATGGTGACCTCCCCAACGGGTGTCTCGACGAGGTGCGAACCGGGCGTGATCTGGTTGAGATGGGCGAGCGTCGCGGCCAGTCCGATTGTCCCGTGCCCGCACGCGTTCAGAAGTCCGACGTTGTTGAAGAAGATGACGGCGGCGACAGCACGAGGATTGGCGGGAGGGAGCAGCAGCGCGCCGACAATCGCGTCATGGCCGCGAGGCTCGTTGACGATGGCAGAGCGGAGGTGGTCGAAGCGTTCCCGAAAGACGCGGGCACGCTCCGCGACGGTTCCGGCGCCGAGATCGGGGAAGCCCCCGCGTGAGGCAAGAACGACTCGGGTGGGCTCGCCTTCGGTGTGAGAGTCGATGATGGGTATGCGGAGCATGGAGTCGGAGGTTAAGTTCAGGGTCGTTTCACGTGGCGGGCGCCCCAGATGACAGCGATGAGGCCTAGGACGCCGAGGACAATCGGAACTCTCTGGAACTTGAAATGAAAGTAGAAGAGAGTGGCGAGAGCAAGAAGACTGACGCCGGAGACGAGGAGGCTGAGGCGGGGTGGGGCGAGGGCGGAGACGCCAATGGCGGCCGCGATGGAACCCATGAAGAGCCAGTCCCGGTGGCCGAGGAAGTAAAGGATGGCGACGACAGCCGCGGCTTCGATCAAAGCGAGGGGGAGGCGGGTTCCTAGGCCTCGGGTCGTGGCTGGGGGCATGAGACAGCTCCGGAGCTTTGGAGCAGCATACCGGTGAATGGGACATCGGTGGCGTATATGGAGATCACCAGCGGAGGCGCTTCATCCGGGCGGCGGCTTCCCGCAGGCGAGGGGCTTCGACGGTGAGAGCGATTCGAAAGTACTCGCGGCCGCGGTCGCTGAAGCCGGCACCGGGGACGACAACAACATCGGCCTCTTCGAGAAGACGGGCGCCGAACTTCATGGAGTCCATTCCCCCCGGCGTGCGGGCCCAGACAAAGAAGCCCGCGCCCGGCGATTCGATTTCGCACCCGGCCTCGCGGAAGCCCTGCACGGCAGCGTCGCGGCGTTCTCGATAGAGCTTCCGCATGGCTTCAACGCTTGGGTCGTTGTAACGGCGAAGGGCGAGGGCGCCGGCCTCCTGGATCGCGTTGAATGTGCCAGAGTCGACGTTGGACTTGATGTCCTGGAGGGCGCCGGCGACCTCGGGGTGACCGACGGCAAAGCCGATGCGCCAGCCGGTCATGTTGAACGTCTTCGACAGCGAGTGGAACTCGATGGCCTTGGTGGAGTTGATGTCGGCGTTGCGGGCTTGCCAGAGGCTGGGGGGCTTGTTCTCGAAGTACAGCTCCGAATACGCAAGGTCGGAGGCGACGATCGTGCCCCGCGGCACGGCCCACTCCAGCATGTTCTCGTAGAAGCCGACGTCCGCGGATGCGGCGGTGGGATTGCTCGGGTAGTTGAGCCAGAGCAGCCGGGCGTTCTGCGCCGCTTTGTCGGCCATGGCCTCCGCGCTGGGCTTCCAGCCGGTGTCGCGCGAAACGGGAAGTTTGTGCACGCGGCACTCCGCGAGAATCGCGCCGATGTTGTACACGGGATACGCGGGGTCCGGAACCAGCACGAGATCGCCGGGATTTGTCACCGCCCACGGGAGATGGGAAATGCCGTCCTTGCTGCCCAGCAGGGCGACGATGTGTCGGACGGGATCAACCTTGACGCCGAATCGGGACAGCATGAACTCCGCCGCGGCTTCTCGGAAGGCTTTCAGACCGCCACCGACCGCGGGGTATTGCTGGTTGACGAGGGTGCGCATGGCGCGGTTCATCTCTTCAACGATGAACTCGGGGGTTTGCTTGTCGGGATCGCCGACACCCAGGTTGATCACATCTGCGCCCGCGGCGATGCGCTCGCGCTTCCTGCGGTCGATCTCATCGAAGAGGAACGGGGGAAGAGCCTGGAGACGGCGGGAGCGAATGGACATGGCGGATCTCACGATCAGATGCGAGGTGTGAAGAGCCCGGAGCGTAAGCGACGGGTGGAACGCCGGAGAGAACCCGGAGCCTCCGCATCGCCAGTGCTCCGGGCCCGTCGCGATGTGGCGTGTTACGTCCGGGCCTTTTCCTTCTCTGCACGACGGCGTTTCAACTCCGCATCGACAAAGTCCTGGATATCGCCGCGGAGCACGGCTTCGTAGTCCGTGCGCTCGTGCCCTGTGCGGTGGTCCTTGACGCGGTTGTCGTAGAACACGTATGAGCGGATCTGGGTCCCCCAGCCCATTTCCATCGCGCCGCCCTTGGCCGCCAGGATTTCCCGTTCGCGCTTCTCGTCTTCGATCTGCTGCAGCTTGGCCATGAGCAGGTTGAGCGCCGCCGTCCGGTTCTGCATCATTTCCTTGTAGGTGTTCGTCGTCACCTGAATGCCGGTGGGCAGGTGGGTGATTCGGACGGCCGTAGCCACCTTGTTGACGTTCTGCCCGCCGGGGCCGCTGGACCGAGCGAAAACGACGATGTCCAGGTCCTTCTCCGGAATCTTGAGTTCGACCTCTTCGATCTCGGGTACAACTTCAACCGTCGCGAAGCTGGTCTGCCGCTTGCCCTGCGCGTTGAAGGGGCTGACCCGGGCCAGGCGGTGGGTGCCCCGCTCGCAACTGAGGTATCCAAAGGCGTATGGGCCCTTGACGTGGATGGTGACCGAGTCGATGCCGACTTCAGCGCCGAAGCCCTTGTCGACCTCCTCGATGCTCCAGCCCATCTTCTCGCAATAGAAGATGTACATGCGGAAGAGCATTTCCGCCCAGTCGTTGGCCTCCGTCCCCCCCACCCCTGCCGAGATCGTGAGGAAGCAGTTTCGGTGGTCATGCTTGCCGGACAGAAGAGACTGAAGCTCGACCTTCTCCATCTTGGGCTGGAGCTGGAAAAGCTGCTCGTCGGCTTCCTTGAGCAGATCCTTGTCGCCCGCCTCCTTGGACATCTGGTAGCCGAGCCGTGCATCCTCGAAGCGAGCAATCACCTCTCGAAGCGGCTCCACCTGCGCTTTGAGGCTCTTGAGCTCCGCGACGACCTTTCTGGCCGCATCCTGGTTGTTCCAGAAGTCCCCTTCGCCCATGCGGACTTCGAGTTCCTTGAGGCGTTCGACCTTGGCGTCGTAGTTAAAGCGAATCACGGATCGTCAAGATCCGCGCCTCAAGGTCGTCGATCACGGGCTGATGGGCGTCGTAATGCACGTTCGGGCTCCGATGGCAGGGGACAAGCGTAGGGCGGGAGGCGATTCTTTTCATTCATAGCGCCGAAAGTCCGCCTCGGCGGCGTTTGAATGGGAACTCAAGGAGAGTTTCCATGAAGCGAACCGCCACGATTCTTGCCGTCGCCACCCTTCTTTCCGGGGCACCCATGCTGACTCCGCCCGCGCTGGCCCAGAACGGTGGTGCTACGACGGCGTCCGACCCGTTTGTCTCGATCGATTTCGCCGGGGGGACTGTCGCGAACTACGTGGATGCGCTGCGCAAGACCGGGAGGGCCGTCAATATCGTCGTGTCCGAACGGGCGGCGAAGCAGCAGCTTGGGACGGTGTCGCTGAATCGGGTGACGGTCGGCGTGGCGGTGTACGCGATCCATGCCGCGGCGGCATCGGGGGCCGGTCAATGGCGAATTGATCCGATTTCTCCCTACCCGGCAACGGCCGTCAGGACGGCCGGGCTCGCGACGCCTGAGCCAGAGGCGTACTCGGTGGACTTCCTTCCACTGGGGAATCGCGGGCAGGATGTGGTGGTGGAGTCGTACTCCTTGATGCGGATCATCAAGCCGGACGGCAAGACCGACGGTGTCGACCCGAAGGTGGTGCTGACGGCGATCGAGACGGGGCTGAAGCTGCTGAACGAGGGAGCGGAGCAGGCGCCGGACTTGAAGTTCCACCCGGATTCAGGGCTGCTGTTTGTGCGGGGAAGCAGCGCGGATGTGCGGCTCGTCGGATCCATTGTGATCCGCATGATGGATGATGCCAGGGCGAGGTCACAGGCCCAGCAGCGTCGCGAACGCGAGTCGGCGCTGCGAGAGATTGCCATCAAGGAAGCGAGGATCGAGATAGAACTTCGCGAAGTGGAACTGCAAGCCGCGAACGACGCACTTGAACAGATGAGGTTACTTGTTGAGAAGGGGTCCGGCTCTTCGCATGACGTGCGAGCGATGGAAGTCCAGGTAAGCCGCGCTCGAACAAATCTGGAGCGGGCCCGGCTGGCGCTGGAGCGGGCGAAGATCGGGCCACTGGTCAGCTCCGACGAGGAAGGTGGAAGCACGACAGAACCGGCCCCGTCGGCAGCGGCGGCCCCATCGACGCCGTCGACGACAACGCCGAACAAGTCCACCGCACGCCCGCCGGACAGGTGATAATCATGTCGGGCACACGGGAGTCTGGACTTGGCCCAACGGCACGCAGACCCGGACGATGCGGCGTGGATTCGTGCAACCACGCGGGCGATCGCTCGGGGGGACCGCCAAGCGCTCGGAATGTTCTACGAGAGGTGGTTCGAGCGGACATACGCCGCGGCGAGACGGCTTACGGGCCGCGACGAGTCGTTCTGCCTGGATGTGGTGCAGGAAACGATGCTGCGGGTCATCCGATCGATGAAGGAGTTGCAAGGGGCGGCCGAGCTTGGCGCGTGGATGGATCGCGCGGTGCACTCGGCGGCAATCGATCTGCTGCGGAGAGAATCCAGGCGGATTCGTCGAGAAGCGAAGAGGGGCGGGCATTCGGAGCAGGTCGCGGCGGATGTGGACGATCGGATCGAGTGGGTGCTGGCGCGAATGGCGGAGCTTCCGGCGGGGGAGAGCACGCTGGTGGCGCTGAGGCTGGGCGGAGATCAGTCTCTGGAATCCGTTGGCGCGGCAACGGGGCTTTCGGGCCATGCAGCGCAAGGGCGAATCCGTCGGACGCTCGCACGGCTTCGGCGATGGGCGAGGGAGGACGGCCATGACTGACACGCTATCACCAGCAGGCGAAGCGCGGCGAGCGGGGATCCTCCGTGAGTTGCAGGGCGTGATGGGACGTCGGCGGGCAGTGAAGATAGGAGTTCGCATCGGATCGGCGGCGGTTCTTTTCGCCCTTGCGAGCGCGGCCGTTCTGCTCTCTCAACGCCCGGCGTCTCGGGCGCCATCGCCCCGCCCGTTCGAAGCGGCTCCGGCGTTGATGGCCATGTTTGTGGCAACCGATGAAGGGATTATGGAGCGGCTGTCGGCGCCGAGCGATGGAAGTCGCATCCAACTGATTTCGGACAGTGACTTGTGGGAGTGGCTGGCCGACACGGGACACGACCAAGGTTGGGTCCGCGTGGGCGGACGGGTCATTCTCGCGCAGGATATGGCGCGGCCCGGCGACGACACGGACTCGCCGGGCGACGCTTCCTGATGGATTATGGGGAGACGCGCCGGAACACGATGGGGTCTCCGAACGCTGCGGAGTTCTTCGCGTTTCGCGACAGCAGGTCTCGGAGGTCCTCCGGGGGCGCTGTGATAAGCGTGACTTCGCCCCCTCCGACCGCAACTCGATCGTGTCGGGCACCGCCGCCCGCTTGCCCTCGAAGGAAGTCCCCCTGGAACTGCCGCACAATCAGGGTGTCGCCCTCTCGGGACATCTTGAGGACCTGGTGCACGGGAATGACGAGGAAGCCGTGGGAGTTGACAAGCTTGTCACGCTCGGTGCGAGACAGGAAGAGATCGGCGAAGGTCTCTCCGTCCATTCTGGTCAGCGAGAGCTCAAGCGTGAGGGCCGTCTTGAACTCGCCTTTGTCATGGACGACGAGTGTGAGCGAGTAAGGCTCACTCGGGCCCGCTGGCGTGATGGTGGCCCGCACTTCCAATGGCTCGCTGGCAGTCCACTCGCCCGCCAGCTCAGGGTCCTGGATCGGGGACCCGGTGACCGGCGAGTGGATGAATGGAGACCCGCAGCCGGCCAGCACACACACACAGAGTGACATGACAACTCGGATCATGACTCACCTCCACATTATGTGCCTCGCTCGAAACTACTTCGGGAACGAGATGAGCGGCTTGATCATGCCGTCTTCCTTCGTCTGCATCATCGTAAACGCCCGCTTGATGTCCGCGAACGGAAAGCGATGCGTCGTCATGGGGAGAGGATCGACGCGCTTGGCGGCAATCAGCCCCATCAGGCGTCCCATTCGCTCCGAGCCACCGGGGCACAACGCCGTCCTGATCGTCTTGTCGCTCATGCCCACGCCCCAGTCCATCCGCGGGATCGGCACCGTGTCCCCATCGCCGTGGTACCCGACATTGGAGATTGTACCCCCCGGCCGCGTCGCGCTGACACACGCCGCGAACGTCTTCGGAGATCCCAGCGCCTCGATGGCCGTATCGACACCCTTCCCGCCCGTCGCCTTGCGTATGGCTTCGACCGGGTCTTCCTTCGTGTAGTCAACCACCAGGTCGGCGCCGAACTTCCTCGCCAGCGCCGCCCGATCCGGCTTGGACTCAACACCGATGACCAATCCGGCTCCCAACAGCCGCGCCCCCGCCGTCGCCATCATGCCAATGGGGCCTTCCCCAAACACCGCGACGCTCCCGCCAATCGGGATGTTCCCGAACTCCGCCGCAATGAACCCCGTCGAGAGCATGTCGCAGCAGTACGCCGCCTGCTCGTCCGTAAGCCCGTCCGGAATCGGCGCTAGGTTCGCCACGGCGTTGTTCACGTGGAAGTACTCCGCCATGCTGCCGTCCTTGACGTTGGCGAACTTCCATCCGCCCAGCATCCCGCCGCACTGCGATGGATACCCGCGCTGACAGTTGTCGCACGCGTAGCACGGCGTGATCGCGTTCACCGCCACGCGTTGCCCGATCCTGAACATCCCCGTCGCCGCCACGGCCTCCCCGAGCTCGTGGATCACTCCCACCGCCTCATGCCCCAGCGTCAGGTCCTTGCGCGGCCCGATCGCCCCCGCCACCGTGTGCGTGTCCGACGTGCAGATCAGCGCTGCGGTCGTGCGGATGATGGCATCATTCGGGCCCGCCCTCGGGATCGGCTTCTCGATGATCCCGACCTCACCGATACCGTGCATGACAAACGCCTTCATGGTCGCTGGCATGGTCCACCTCCTTGGGTACGTGTCGTTGCATCGCATTGTGTTCACCAGCGTGCGTTTACACCAGCCGGAAAATTCCCCGAACCGCAATTTCCCCTTGAACCCACGCCGCGTCGAAGAGACCCTACACCGAATCGGCCCTCTCAGGAGACACCATGGCAACACCGCACGACCGCCCCTGGCTGATCGCCGCCTGGCCCGGCATGGGAAGTGTGGCCCTGATCGCGGCCGGCTACCTGGTTCAGACGCTCCGCATGGAGCAATCCGGACGACTGCCGGCGCGTGACCACTTTGACGTGAACGAGGTGACCGTCAAAGACGGCGTACTCGAACCCGTTCGGCTGCCGCAGGGCACGTTCTTTCAGTGGAAGAATCCCCGCGCCGGTCGGGACCTGGTCGTGTTCATCGGCGAAGCTCAGCCGACGGCGGGGACGTACGCCTACGCCCACGAACTGCTCGAAGCGGCCGCTGAAATGGGCATCAGCCGGGTCGTCACCTTCGCATCGATGGCCTCGGCGCTCCACCCATCAGAAAACCCTCGCGTGAGCGGGATCGCCACCGACTCCCTCATGCTCGAAGAACTGACCAAGGCGGAGGTCTCGCCCCTCCCCGACGGTCAGATCGGCGGCCTCAACGGGGTCCTCCTCGCCGCGGCCGGTGAAAGGAACATCCCGGGCATGTGCCTCCTCGCGGAGATCCCGTTCTTCGCGGCAACGGTGCCAAACCCGAAGGCCGCCCGAGCCGCGCTGAGCGTGTTCTCGGTGCTGGCCGGTATTGATGTATCCCTCGATGAACTCAACAAGCACGCTGCCGCCGTGGACCGCGTTCTCCTCGAGGCGTATGAGAAGCTGGCCGCCTCGGAATCGGTCGATGAGGAATCAAAGCCCGAGGAATCGCCGGGAGAAGCGCCCGAAGAAGCGCCGGATGCCGAAGCCGCCCGTCCCCCAACTTCAGACTCTCCCAAGTTGGACTACGCCGCACGCCAGCACATCGAGCAGTTGTTCGCCGAAGCCCGCGCGGATCCTTCCAAGGCCATGGCACTGAAGCAGGAACTCGATCGCCGCGGCGTGTTCAAGCAGTACGAAGATCGATTCCTGGACCTGTTCCGTCGCGCGGGCTGAATGCACGGGCGTTTCTTACGCCTTTACCAGGCGATCCTGCATGTCGGCCGCATGCCGGGCCATCGCGTTGCGCGTATCGACCACCAACTGCGCACATTCCGCAATCATGGTGTAGTCGAAAGCCTTGTGCGCCGTGGCAATGATGACGGCGTCATAGGAAGCAACCGACTCGGGCGCAAGAGGAACGCTTTTCATGGCGAGATCGTGCTTGCGGGCGGGCCATGTGGCCGGGATGTGCGGATCGGAGTAGTCGACATGGGCGCCCATGTCGCGCAGCAACCGTATGAGTTCGAAGGAGGGCGACTCGCGCGGGTCGTCGATATCGGCCTTGTACGCAAGGCCCAGAATGAGGATGCGGGAGCCAGCAACCGGCTTGTGAGCGCGGTTGAGCGCGGCGGCCGTCTGCTCGACAACATACCGAGGCATGGAGGTGTTGATCTCGCCGGCAAGCTCGATGAACCGGGTCGCCTTGCCATACTCCTTGGCCTTCCACGTGAGATAGAACGGATCGATCGGGATGCAATGCCCTCCGAGACCGGGGCCGGGCTGAAACGGCATGTAGCCGAACGGCTTGGTGGAAGCCGCCCCGATGACCTCCCAGATGTCGATGTTCATGGCGCTGAGCAGCACCTTCATCTCGTTCACCATGGCGATGTTGACAGCGCGGAAGATGTTCTCCATGAGCTTGGCGCTCTCCGCGACCTCGGCCGACGACACCTCGATGACATGATCAAGACCCCGGCGGTACACCGCCGCCGCGATTCGAGCGGAGTGCGGCTCCAACCCGCCGACAAGCTTCGGCGTGGACCGGGTGGTGTGGGACTTGCGCCCAGGATCCTCTCGCTCGGGGGAATAGGCGATGAAGAAGTCCTCCCCGATCTTGAGCGATGTTCCTGCCTCGGCCGCCGCGGCGACAAGCGCCGGCGCGAACTCGTCCCGGGTCGTGCCAGGGTACGTGGTGGACTCCAGAATGGCGAGCTGCCCCGGCCGGGCGACGCGCCCGATGTCGCGTGCGGACTTGACGACATACGACAGGTCCGGCTCCTGATGCTCCCCCAACGGCGTGGGCACGCACACGATGAGCACATCGGGCTCATGAAGGCGGCCCATTTCGACCGTGGCCTCAAACCGCCCGCTTTCGGATAGTCCCTGCGCGACGGAATCGCCAAGGTGCTTGATGTAGCTCTTGCCGAGATTGAGCGATTCGACTTTCCGGGCATCCGTGTCGAAGCCGAGAATCCGATGGCCCCCTTCATGGAGGGCGTGGGCCAATGGAAGCCCGACGTAGCCCAGACCGATCACTCCGATAAGGGCCTGTCCGGATTGAACTCGTGAAGCCAGTGTCTGGTCGTAATCCATTGGAAAGTGGCCTGCGCGGACTTGCCGGCGAAGCGGCAGAAGCGCGGCGTGTGAACGGATACGGACACGCCGACTCGGCACGCCTTATCGGCCGTTCCGGTGCGTTGCATCACGAGCCGGGGGTCAATCGGCTGAAGTTGCCTCCATGGTGCCGCCATCCCGGGCCGTGCTGAACCGCTCCAAGTGCCGCTGTTCAAAGCCAGAAACCCCCCTTTTTCCGGCGCTGCTAGGCCGGGTGCTCGAAGGCGGGTGCTGAGCCGAACAGAACATCAGTGTCCAATGCCTCAACGCGCCGTAATGGCGGGACGATACTGGACTTGAGGCACGGATGGCTCAAGCGCAGACAGTGCGGGCGGAGGACGCCGACACGGCGGGGCATCGTCGCGCTGATCCGGCTCCGAACGTGGGCGGACGGTTCTGCACAGCCTATCTGGCTTTGCGAGCCGCAGCAGAGTGGGCGGTCTCGCTGGTACTGCTCATCACCGCCCTGCCGCTGCTGACGGTGCTTGCGGTGCTCCTGAAGATCAGCTCGCCTGGGCCGGTGCTGTACACGCAGATGCGACTGGGTCAGCACGGACGCCCTTTCCGCATCTACAAACTGCGCACAATGTCGCACGGCTGCGAGTCGGAGACCGGACCGGTCTGGTCCATCGCAGGTGACCCCCGCGCAACGAAGATCGGTCGGTGGTTGCGGGTCACCCATCTCGATGAGCTCCCGCAACTGTGGAACGTCCTACGTGGAGACATGAGCCTGATCGGCCCACGTCCCGAGCGCCCGGAGATCGCGGAGCACATCGAGCGCGCGCTGCCGGAGTTCCGGCATCGGTTGCTCGTCCGACCGGGCATAACCGGCCTGGCGCAGGTGCTGCGCCCACCCGATGCAGACCTGGACACCGTCTGCCTGAAGCTTGCTCACGACCTCGAATACATACGACGCCTCGGGCCGCTGCTGGACGCGCGAATCGCCGCGGCCACGATGCTCGGATTGACCATGCCCGGGGCGAAGGCGGCCAGGGTGTTGGTGGGCGGCTGCGCTCCTCGCCAACCCGTTCAAACAGGGCACTCGATGCCCCGGCTCCGGTTGACTGCGCCGCTGGGACCGTCCGAGCTGCCGTCAACGAACACCCCCGCGGTCCTTTCGAAGGCGGCCTGAGCCATGTTCTGCGAGTTCACCAGATTCCCTCGGCAACACGGGCTCTCGTCACATCGTGTTCCCGTCAAGTCCCGAGGTGAGCGGTGACTTTCCCGCGTGATACGGCCCTGCCAGAGCCATCGGGGCTCCTGCTCTCGTGCGAGGCGCGAAGCACGAAGCACGGGGCCACCGTCCAGCACAGGCTCGCCGCCATCGCGGATTGTGCTGGCTTTCTGCTGCTCCTGCTCTCGCTGGTCGCGCTACTCCTGCGGCCGATGGATCTGGTTCCCGGTTTGGAAGGCGCCTCGCTCTATGAATCGCTGATCGCCGCGTGCCTGCTGGCTTCGCTGCCCCGCATCGCCGCGCAGTTGCAATGGCGGCGTTTGAAGGCTGCTCCCGTGACAGCGATGGCCCTGCTGCTGGCCCCCGCTGTGTTCGTGTCGCACGTGTGGGGCGGGGACTTCTGGTCGGCACGCCACGATGCGATGGATGCGATCAAGTCGGGCGTGCTGTTCCTGCTCATCGTTGGCCACTCCGATTCATCCGCCAAGCTGCGGGCGGTGCTCAGCACCGTGGCCGCGAGCGTCCTCGCCGTCACGGCTGTGGCGGCGCTCAACTACTACGGCGCGATCCGCGTGGAAGCGATCCAGACCGTCACGCAGCGGGCCGAGGAAGGGGTGCTGTTCCAGCGGCTCTGCGGAACAGGCATCTTCAACGATCCGAACGACTTTTCATTGATCCTCGTGCTGTGCATGATCGTGTGCGCCGCCGTGACGACATGGCGCGAGCTTGGCCCGCGTCGCTACTTCGCCCTCGTCCCGATGCTTGTGTTCGGTCACGCCCTGCTCCTCACTCAATCCCGCGGCGGACTCGTCGCGGCGGTCGCAGGCCTCGTGGCGTTTCTGGGCGCGAGGTACAGGTGGCGCAATGTCGTCCCCGCGCTCCTCCTCCTGGCGCTTCTGGCGCTCTCTCCGTTGCTCGGCCGTCAAACGCAATGGAACCTCTCCGACCCGAACGACACCTTCCAGGCACGACTCGAACTGTGGAGTTCCTCACTGGACGCCTTCCGGTCCAGCCCGCTCTTTGGGGTTGGACGGGGCGGGCTGGTGGAGCGAATCGGCCAGGTCGCGCACAACTCATACCTGCACGCCTTCGCTGAGCTCGGTCTCTTCGGCGGACTGGCGTTCCTCGGGGCGTTCGCGGTGTCCCTGAAGGGGTTATGGTCGTGCCGATCTTCAGATGCGGACCTTTCCAGGCTGCGGCCGTACGTATTGGCGGCGGTCGCCGGGTACGCCGCGGGACTGATGTCGCTGACCCGCTGCTACACGGTCTCGACGCAACTCGTGCTGGCCCTGGGCGCTGCCTACCTGGCGCTGGTTACGCGGTCGAGCGGTATGGGGGTTCCGCGGCTCAACACCCGGACGGCCCGATTCGTGATGCTCGTTGGCATGACGTTCCTGGCGGGAACATACATCACCGTGCGGATAATGCTGAGCCGCGGCATGTGAGCGGGTCCAAAGACGGGCGCCCGAAGGACCGATATCCCCCGTATGGACCCTGCTCAGAGCAAACGATTGATGCAGGAGTTGCCGCGCACCGCCCGCGTGGTGGATGTCGGCGGTGGCGCTGCGCCCTTTGTGCGGGCCGACCATGTGATCGATGCGCTCTCTCCCGATCAGGCAGGTGCGGGGAGTGACGGGGTGCCGGGAAACGGCGGAGCCGGGCGGTTGCGAGGGGCATCGTGGACACAGGTGGACCTGTGCGACAGAAGGCCGTGGCCGTTCGCGGACAAGTCATTTGACTTTGCCGTGTGCTCGCATGTCCTGGAAGATGTCCGAGACCCGATCTGGGTGTGCTCCGAGCTCTCCCGAATCGCCAAGGCAGGGTACATCGAGACCCCATCGCGGATCGTGGAGCAATCCCTCGGCGTCGAGAGCCCCGCCTACGCGGGCTACTGCCATCATCGGTGGCTCGTTTCCCGACGGGGGAGCACGCTGGAGTTCCGGCACAAGCCGCACATGTTGCACGCTGTCGACGAAGCAATCGTGCAGAACGTGCCGCCCGCACGGAAGATCCGCGCGAGGTACGCCACGGTGCAACTGCGATGGGAGGGCTCCGTCAGCGCCTGTGAAGTTCTGGAGTTCAACGAGGGCCGCATCATCGATGAGCTGTGCCTGTACGCGGAGCGCGCCAGCCGCCTCGGCGACCTCACGGAACCCGTGCCGATGTCCCTCGGCAGGCGCTGGCGAAAGCACGTGCTGTACCGGCGCCTGGCATCAGGGCGGAGGTGCGCGTGACCGCGGTACCTCTCGAAACCGTGCCCCCGATCGCTCCGCAGGCCCAAACAGTCGGCTTGCGACGCGACACCTGTCCACATCCCTTGATCGAAGAGGTCTACGCATCCAGGCGTGTGCCGCTGCCGGGCGGCGCTTCCGCGCCGATGAATGTGTACATCCCGCGCGAGCAGGGCGACTACCTGTACTCGCTGGTCCGGCATTACCGCCCATCGCGGACAATCGAAGTCGGACTGGCCAACGGGCTTTCGACGGTTTGTATCGCCGCGGGGCTTGAAGCCAACGGCTCTGGGACCCACACCGCGATCGATCCATTTCAGGAGTGTGACTGGGGGAACGCGGGCCTTGAACTGGTGCACCGTGCCGGGCTCTCCCACCGCCTGCGGCACATCGCGGACTACTCGCACCGGGCGCTCGCGGACCTCGAACGAGATGGATACTCCTGCACCTTCGCGTTCGTCGATGGGGCGCACCTCTTCGATTACGTGATCGCGGACTTCCTCTGCATCGACCGTGTACTGGACGCGGGCGGCCTCATCGTGTTTGACGACTCGGACTGGCCCGCCGTGCGTCAGGCGATCCGGTACATCCTGGCGAACCGAGCGTACGAGGTCGCCCACCCGGAAGTCGTGATCGAGTCACGCCCACCGACGCCAACGATGAGCGCACGCCTCATTCGACGGCTCGGGCGCGCCCTCCCCAGGTTCGGATCCAAGCTTCGCCCGGACTTCCTGCGACCGGACGAGGAACTGGCGCTGCACGGCAGGTGCATCGCGCTTCGCAAACTGGACCACGATCATCGCAACAGCCAGAGCCGGTGCCATGAGCCATTCTGACGCAGAAGCCCGACCGCATGCGGACACGGCGCACCAGGGGGCCGCCCGGGCCTCGGGCCCGCGCATTGTGGTTGCATCCAGCGGCCTCGGCCATGTATCGCGCGGGATTGAGACGTGGGCCGCTTCGCTCGGCCGCGCCCTGCACGATCGCGGCCTGTGCGTCACCTTGTGCAAGGGCTTTGGCAAGCCGACAGAGCCGTTTGAACGGGTGCTACCCTGCGCACGCCGAGACGGCTCGCTTGCGGCTTGGGCACGCCTTCTCCTGCCTTCGCCGCTCGCCTGGCGGGCAGGCCTGGCCTCGGCCTATGGCGTAGAGCAGGCAACGTTCGCGTGGTGCCTGGTCTGGTTCCTCCGAACATGGCGCGCGGATGTGCTGCATGTGCAGGATCCCATGGTGGCCTTGTGGGCCCAGCGGGCGAAGCGACTCGGGCTGCACCGGGCGCAGGTCGTGCTCGCCCACGGCACCGAAGAGCCCACCTCCTTTCTGGCGAGGCTCGAACACGTGCAACACCTTGCTCCGGCGCACGCCGAACGGTGCCGAGAGGCGGGCTCTTGGCGATCGGGTTGGACGGTCATACCAAACTTTGTTGACACAGCCACGTTCCATCCCGGGCACGATGATGACTGGCGGAAGGAACTGGGCATTCCCCTGCATGCGATTGTCATCCTGACGGTCGCCGCGCTGAAACGCTCGCACAAGAGGCTGGATGTGCTGATCGAGGCCGTCGCCCGACTTCGCTCGGAGCAGCCCGATCTGCCCGTGTACCTCGTCGCCGCCGGCGGGCGAGAGCCGGACACGGACGAAGTGATGCGGCTGGCACGCGAACAGCTCGCCGATCATGCCCGCGTGCTCGCCGATGTTCCACGGCACCGCATGGCAAGCCTGTACCGCAGCGCCGACATCTTCGCCTTGGCGAGCCTGACGGAAATGATGCCCATCGCTGTGCTCGAGGCGAGCGCCAGCGGTCTTCCCTGCGTCGTCAGCGACGATCCTGTGCTCCGCTGGGTGGCGGGTCCAAGCGCCCTCGCCCGCGATATTCGCAGCACCAGTTCCCTCGCGTGTGCACTGCTCGAACTGGCGACCGATACGCCGCGCCGGCAAAGGGCCGGAGCCGAGGCCAGACGGCACTGCGTGGCGCAGTTTGGCCAAGTCGCGGTCGTGGACGAGATTGTCAGCTACTACCACGCAATCACGGGGCGTGAGCAGCCTCGCTCCCAAACCCCCTCACCCCGACCCCAGCCCACCCCCCGCGTCAGTGTAATCATCCCGACGTACGACAGCGCGGCGTGGATCTCGGACGCGATTGGGAGCGTTCTTGCCCAGTCCTCCCCACCGCACGAGATCATCGTCATCGACGACGGTTCGACGGACGACACGGCATCCCGCGTGGCCGCTTTCGGGCCGCGCGTTCGGTACGTTCGACAGGTCAACCGCGGTGTCGCGGCTGCACGCAACCGTGGCGCGTCAATGGCTGAAGGAGAGCTGATCGCCTTCTTGGATGCCGACGATGTATGGCACCCTCGCAAGCTGGAGATCCAGCAACGAGCCCTCGCGGCGAGTCCATCCTTCGCCCTTGTGGGCACGCACACGTTCGCGTGGCCCGGCGAAGTGCCGGATGTGCATGCGACCGCGTTGGTGCACCCGGTGACGTGGTCGCAGTTGGTCGTTCGCAACCGCCTCACCACATCATCGGTGCTGGTGCGACGCGACGCATTGCCCGGGCCGGCGCCGTTCGATGAACACCTGCACGGCCCGGAAGACCTTGATCTATGGCTCCGCATCGCTGAAAGAGGGCGCATCGGCCTCATCAAGGCGCCGCTGGTCGGTTACCGCGCGATCGAAGACAGCCTCGGACGACGTCCCGTTTCGATGGAGCAGGGACTGCAGCGCATCATGGCCAAACTGGATGCACGCAAGGCCTGGGCCTCGCGCCCGCTTCTCCGACGGAGGGCGTTGAGCCACGCGCAGTACTCGTGCGCCTACATGTACAGCGCCTCGGGCTGGTACAGCCAGGCCTTGCGCCGCCTTGTATCCTCGATGGCGCTCTACCCGCTGCCCTTTCAGCCGGACGAGGTGCGCATGCCCCTGGCAAGGCTTCGGATGCTGGCGCGGGTGTTGTCCGGATGGCTTCTGAGCCGCGGCACCACCCGGGGGGCGGCCCCATGAGCATACGGGAGTATGTTCGCACCTCCGACGCGGTTTGGTGTCGCTTCGCCCGCATGTGCCGCGGCGCTGCGCTCACCTTCCACCTCCCTGTGGCAGGACCGACGCTCGCCCTGTTCCGTGTGCTCTACCGCCTGCACGTTGTCGCTCGTGAGTCCGTCGCCTGGGGACTGCGCGTATTCTGGTTCGAGCCGCTGTTCCGGAGCCAGTGCGATACCGTCGGCCCGCGCTTCCGGATGGAGCGTCTGCCGTACATCACGGGTCGGGGCCGCATCGTCATCGGCCGTGATGTGCGCCTGTCGGGCAAGTCCGGCTTCAGCTTCGGCCGCGGCGGCAAGACGCTCCCGCGCGTGACCATCGGCGACGGAACGTTCATCGGCCACGACTGCGGCCTTTTCGCATGTCGGTCGATTGACATCGGGCAGCGATGCTTGATCGCCGCGAGAGTCACGATTCGCGATAACGATGGACATCCCACCGAGTCTGCTCGGCGCAATCGCAACGAAGCCCCAACGCCGGACACGATCCGGCCGGTCGTGATCGGCGACGATGTGTGGATCGGGGCGGGTGCGGTTGTCCTCAAGGGCGTCAGGATCGGCAAGGGCGCCGTCATCGGCGCCGGGGCCGTGGTCACACGCGATGTCGAACCCGGGAGCATCGTCGCCGGGAATCCTGCCCGCGTGGTTCGCCAGCTCGAGACGTCCCCCCCACTCCGCTCGGGTGCCGCCGCATGAGCGGGACCGCTTCTCCATCAACAGAGCCGACCGCGTCGGAGCCGCTCGACGCACCAATCCTTCCCACGTCCAAGGCCGTCCGGAGAAGCTTGTCCGGCGCGGCGGTGCTGTCCATCCAGCCTCTGCTGTTGAACGCCCTCAGCGTGCCCGCGATGGCGTACATCATCCACCAGCTTGGGGCTGTCGGGTACGCGCAGTGGATGACCGCGGTGTCGGTGTTGACGGTCCTCACCGTGGTCACCAACCTCGGCCTGCGCCCGGCCTTCGTGCGCACCGTCGCGAGCGATCCATCCCTCGCCGGCGCCGCCCTCGCCGACCAACTCGGGCTCCGGCTCACGCTGGCGGGGCTCGCGGGCCTGATCGCCATCCTCGCGTGCGCTCTGCTCGGCTACTCATCCATGGTCATCGGCAGCGCCACCCTCGGGGCCGTGGGCCTGCTGCTGACATCGCTGGCCACCACGCTCTCCGACCTGCTCCAAGGGCTTCAGAAACTCAAGACGATCGCCACGGCCAATCTGGTCGCAGGCCTCGTGCTGACGGCACTGTCCGTGCTGGTTGCCGCCTTGGACCTCGGTCCCGTGTCCATGGCGGCGGCCTACGTGGCGGGCCCACTGAACTCGACCCTCGTCTTGGGGGCAGCGGCACGGCGCGCTGTGGGTCGGGTTCACGCGGCATGGCGGCCCGCGATGTTCCGCAGACTCCTCGGGCAATCCAGGTTCCTCGCCGCACACCAGTTGCTCTTCGCGGGCAGCGCTCATGCCGAAGCCCTGATGCTCCCCAAGTTGCTGGGCATGAGCCCGTTCGGCGTGTTCGCCGCAGGGGCCACGCTGGGACAACGACTCATCGCCCTGCCAGACGCCCTCTGCGCCGCCGCGTATCCGGTGCTGGTGAAGGCGTGGCGTCAAGGCCCGCAGGAGTGGGCCGCCGCAATGTGGCGGTACCTGGCCATCGGCCTGGGAACGGGCATCGCAGTGGCCCTGGTTTGCACAGCCCTTGCCGCTCCTCTTGGCAGGCTGCTGCTCCCCGTGGAAGCCGCATGGTTCGCGTACGTTGTGCGCATCACCATCTGGTCGGTCCCGTTGATCGCCGCGGAACTGGTTCTCGGTTACTCCCTGGTCGCCGCAGGTCGGGATGCGGCGCAAGCGAAGCTCGCCGCGCCATCGGCCGGCCTCTGCCTTCTGCTTTCGATCGTGCTGGTGACCACGTTCGGCCTGGAGGGAGCGTGCTGGTCCATGGCCGTGCGACCGGCGATCCGCGCCCTGTTCCTCGCCAGCATCATGCGGCGTGTGCTCACATCCACCCACCACGCAGTGCTCAACCCGGCATGCCAGCCCGGCGCCCTCGGAAAGGCGGCGTAGCGACATGATCATCGAAACGCAAGGAGCCACCAGGTCCGTCCCGCGAGCGCGTCGCCTACCACGCTCTGCGCGCAGGCGCGGCGGGTGGGTTGTGGTGGCAAGCGTGCTCTACTTGATTGGCGTGCTTGGCATCTTGTCGGCGTTGCGACTGATGGGTGACCGGCACTGGATCGGCACCCTCATGTTGTTCTCGCCCCGCTGGATCTACGGGTTACCGCTGCTGGCGATCGTGCCTGTGGCGCTTGTGCTCCGACGATGGCTCGCCGTCGGATCGTGCCTCATTGCCGCGGGCATCCTGGCCGGCCCCATCATGGGCCTGTGCATCAACTGGGGATCCGACAACCGCCGCGATGTGCGACTCGTTTCACTGAACATCCATCGCCAGCACCTTGACGCGGCGAAGATGGCCGCGTTCCTCGATTCCGTCAAGCCTGATGTAATCGCCTTCCAAGGCTGGAGTGACATGCACCACGAGTCCCTCTTTGCGGGCGGCGGCTGGCACGTGCTCCGCGCCGGAGAGCTGCTGATCGCCAGCCGAACACCCGTGAAGCAGACCGATGTGCTGGAGCTCAAGGTGGACGACGACGTCGCGCACGGTGAACAAGGCGCCGCGGGACTTTACGAGATCGAGACCCCTCGGGGCGTCCTGCACCTGATCAACCTCCATTTCGCTTCCCCTCACGCCGGACTCGAGAGCATGTGGAACGACCGCGGCGACCGCCTCGCGGGCAACATCCATCGCCGACGCGAAGAATCGGCAAAGGTCAGAGCATTGACCGAACGGGCACGCGGGCCGCTGGTGCTTGCCGGCGACTTCAACACGCCGACCGACAGCCCCATCTTCCGCGAGGCCTGGCAAGGCTTCAACGATGCCTTCCTGAGCCGCGGCACGGGTTTCGGCTTCACGTACATCATCCGCACGACCCAGCTCCGCATCGATCACATCCTGGGCGATGCGGCGATCGAGTTCACAAGTTGCTGGGTGGGGCCGGACGTCAACGCGGCCCACCGCCCGCTCGTGGCAGACTTCGTGTTCCGATAACGATGCATCTCAGTCGCACCTCGCATAGGCCGATAAGAAGGGGCCGCGGTGCCGCTCGGCGCTCCCTGCGGACGGACATCGATTTGCCTCGCGTCAATGATCCATGCGTAGAACCGACCCACAGAACGCCATCGACTCCGGCGCCGCACGCCCACCCATCCCTCACCCTCGCGTGCGGGTGGCTCACGTCGCGCTGCAACTGGAGCGCGGCGGAATGGAGCGTTTACTGACCGAGTTCGCGCAACACGCGGACCGTACGCGGTTCGAGCCGTCCTTCATCTCGCTCACGACCCGAGGGCCGATGGCCGCCAGCATCGAGACCGCCGGCTGGAAGGTGCTCGCGCTCGGGTCGAGCGGCGGAATCAAGCCAAGCCTGCTCTTCGCCCTCGCCAGGTTGTTCCGCGAGCAGGACATCCAGGTGGTGCACACGCACAACACCAGGCCCTTGCTGTACGCCGGACCAGCCGCCCGGTTGGCACGGGTGCCTGTTGTTGTGCACACCCGTCACGGCCAGCGTTGCAACGCCACCCCTCGACAGACACGCCTGTTCCGACTCGCCGCCCGCACGGCGGACCGCTTCGTTTGCGTCTCCCACGACAGCATGCGATTGACCATCGCCGAGGGCATCGAAGCAGCACGAACCATGACGATCTGGAACGGCGTTGACCCGCGGCGATGGTCGCCTTGCCATGATCCCGCCGGCCCCGCCGTGTTCGTCGGCCGGCTTTCCGTTGAGAAGGACTTGCCGACGCTCGTCAAGGCCGCGGCGTTGATCGCACAACGCAGACCCGGCTTCCAGTTGAGGATCGCGGGCGATGGACCATGCCGGGGGTTGATGCTGTCCCAGATCCGCCAGCACCACATCGAATCACACATCGACTGGCGCGGCGAGGTGGCGGATGTGGCGTCCGTGCTGAATGGCGCCTCGATGTTCATCCTGCCGTCAAGGTCGGAAGGGCTGCCGGTCACCGTGCTTGAGGCCATGGCGTCCGGCCTGCCGGTGGTCGCCACGGACGCGGGCGGTGTGCGAGAAGTCGTCGCCGATGGACGAACGGGGCTCCTCGTCCCCTGTTCCGATCCCGAGCGGATGGCCGAGGCCGTTCTCTCTCTCCTCGATCATCCAGTGGGAGGATCGCAACTTGGCTCCGAAGCCCGGCGTCGCGTCGAAGAGCACTTCGACGTCCGGACCATGGTGGCGCACTACGAAGCGCTGTATGAGAACCTTCTCCGAAGCAAGCAGGTGATGGCCGCGTGAACTTCCTCCGCCCCATCTTCCGGCACGCGATCCTCCCGGCCTTCGAGTCAGGATGGAAACGTCGCCGCACGTTCCGGTACTGGGACGAACTGGAAAGGAGCCAGTGGCTCTCTTCAGAAGAACTTCGCCGCCTTCAACATCTGCGATTGCAAGCGCTGCTGACCTGCGCCCACGAGCACAGCGAGTACTACCGGCAAGAGTGGACGAAGCTCGGGCTCCACCCGCGCACGCTGGCCTCACTGGACGACCTCGGCCGTTGGCCCTTGATCGATCGGGAGACCGTGCGCAAGCATCGATCCGCCATGCGCACCGGACGCCGCGTGATCTCCAAGTCGACCGGCGGTTCCACGGGAGAGCCGCTGCACTTCGACCTTGACCTTGACAGCCATGACCGACGCACCGCCGCGTGGCACCGCGGTTACTCCTGGGCCGGCGCCGGCCCCGGCACGAAGCAGCTCTATCTGTGGGGCACTCGCCTGGACGGCACCCGCGCCAGCCGCCTGAAGGACCGTCTCTATCACGCCCTCCACCGTCGTCATGTCATGAGTTGCTTCGACATGCCGCGAGACTTCGCGATCCGCTTCGCAGCGGAGCTCGAACGTCGGAAGCCCGACGCCATCGTCGCCTACGTGAACCCGCTGTACGCCGTCGCCCGAGACCTCGATTCCTCGGGCCGGTCGCTCCGGCATCGGCCCCGCTCAATCGTTGTTGGCGCCGAGAAGCTCCACCCCTTCCAGCGCGAGTGCATCGAACGGGTGTTCGGCGCACCCGTCTTCGAAACGTACGGCTCGCGTGAGTTCATGCTCATCGGTGCAGAATGCGACCGACACAGCGGCCTGCACCTCTCCGCCGAACACCTCATCGTCGAGATCGTCGATGACCGCGGCAGGCCGGCTTCCCCAGGCCACGAAGGCGAGATCGTGGTCACCGACCTGACCAATCTCGGGATGCCGTTCATACGGTACCGCACCGGCGACCGCGCGATCGCCGGCTTTGACACATGCCCGTGCGGACGCACCCTTCCGCTCCTTCGGACAGTCGTGGGAAGACAACTCGACATCATCCGCACGCCCGATGGCCGCGCCCTGCCCGGCGAGTTCTTCCCGCATCTCATGAAGGACTTTGCCGAGGTTCGCCGGTTTCAGGTCGTGCAGGAGTCGCCGACCTCTCTTCACATCCGCTTGGTTGCTCCCAACCTCACGCCCGAGGCTCGACAAAAGTTGGAACAAAGGATTCGTGATGCGACGGGCCCGACGCTGATCGTTCGCTTTGAGCCCGTAAACGACATCCCGCTGACAGGAGCCGGCAAGCTTCGCCTTGTCGTCAACACCGCCGGAACGAGGGAGGCGGCTTGATGCGCATCCTCGTTGTCACCAATCTCTTCCCCAACGCGGCGCAGCCTCAGCGCGCGATGTTCAATCTTCACCAGTTCACAGCGCTGGCGTTGCACCATCGGGTGCACGTCATCGCACCGGTAGCGTGGACTTCCGGCGCCCGCGCCCTTCGGCCGATTCCCGCCCTGGGCCACGAACGCCCCGAGCCCGGTTCGGCACCGCACCTGAGCGTCACGCACATCCCCTACTTCTACACACCAAAGTCGTTCCGCGGCCGCTACGGCCACTTGATGGCCACGAGCATTCGCACCAGCTTCCACGCCGCCGTGCGATCGCTCGCTCCGGACATCGTGCTTGGTTGCTGGGCCTACCCAGATGGGTGGGCAGCGGCATCGCTGGCACGCGAAGCGGGTCTGCCCGTCGCTCTCAAGGTGCACGGCTCAGACCTTATGCTGATCGACCCACACCGCGTCCATGCCGGACGCCCGCGACGAACCCTCGAGTCGCTTCGAATGGTGGATGGTGTCATCGCTGTTGGACGGCACCTGCGCGACCGCGCCATCACCCTCGGGGTAGATGCACGGCGCGCGTGGGTCATACGGAACGGCGTCGATACCAGTGTCTTCTCACCCGCCGACAAGTCCGCCGCGCGACGTGCCATTGGATACGAAGAAGCATCACCCCTCATCTTGAGCGTCGGGAACCTCGCGCCGGTAAAGGGCCACGACATTCTCATTCGCGCTCTCGCCTCGCTCCCACACCGCAACTGGCGGTGCGTCATCATCGGCCACGGCCCGCAGCTGGGGCGGCTTCGTCGTTGCATCGCGTTGGCACACGTGCAAGGCAACTTCCGAATCGTGCCGCCGCGTACTCAGCAGGAACTGGCCCAGTGGTACCGGGCGGCCGACTTGCTGGTGCTCCCGAGCCGATCCGAGGGAGTGCCAAACGTCGCGATGGAAGCCGCGGCGTGCAGACTCCCGGTCATCGCCTCGGATGTCGGTGGGGTATCAGACGTCGTCGCCGCCGAAGGGCTGGTCCCCCCGGGAGATGCACGTGCCCTGACCGCCCGCCTTGAGACTTGGCTCGACGACCCTCCAGTGCTGGCAGATCCACCCAAGGCTCGCTCATGGGCTGACTCCGCGTCCGAACTGAGCGATGTTCTCTCCGCCGTGGCGTTGTCCCATAGCCAGCGGAGGGCCGCCGCGTGATCTGGTCCCTTTTGATCGCTGCCTTCACCCTTGTCGCGGCAGCAGTGATCACCGCCCGGGCGATTCGTCGGCGGCACATGCACCTGTGGCTCCCCGGCTATTGCCTCGATGAGGTCCGTCGCCTCGCCTCGATCCGGTCATCACCGAACGAGATCGATGTGATCCTCTGCATCGCCGACCACTTCGAGCCCCACTGGGGCGGAGTGGGCGATGAAGTGGCGACATCCCGTGTGGAGAAGTGGATCCGCGAGTACCCAATCGCTTTGGGCGGTTTCCGTGACAGCGACGGCCGCCCGCCCCGTCACACGTTCTTCTACCCGATCGACCAGTACGATGCGCGCTGCGTCGAGTCGCTGGCCGGTCTCTGCCGCGCCGGCTTTGGCGAAGTCGAGATTCACCTTCACCACGACAACGACACGGCCGAGAACCTCGAACGGACGCTTCGGGCCTGGACCGAGCGACTCGCCCACCGCCACGGGCTCCTCGGCCGCTGGCCGGACGGCCGCATCGCCTACGGGTTCATCCATGGCAACTGGGCTCTGGACAACTCCCGCCCCGATGGACGCTGGTGCGGCGTAAGCAACGAGCTCGGAGTGCTCGCACACACCGGGTGCTACGCGGACTTCACCATGCCCTCGGCTCCCGACCCGACGCAAACCCGCACAATCAACTCGATCTACTACGCCAAGGGTTGCACGGGCAGTCGCAAGTCCCACGATCGCGGCCTCCAGGTCGGCACCTCTCCCGCGCCCTCTGACAGCCTGATGCTGATCCAGGGCCCCCTTCGCCTCTGGTGGCCCCATGGCCTTCTCCCCAGAATCGAGAACGGGTGTCTCCAGGCAAACCAGGTTCCGACATTGAAGCGCCTCGATCAGTGGATCAAGGCGGGTGTCGGCGTCCCGGGCCGGCCCGGTTGGCGATTCGTCAAACTGCACACGCACGGCGCCGTCGAGGCCAACGCCGGAGTCCTGCTCGGAAGTGCGATGGTCCAGTTCCACACGGCACTCCAGGACCGAGCACGACGGGATCGGAGCTTCCGATTCCACTACGTCACGGCCCGCGAGATGTACAACCTCGCCAAAGCGGCAGAGTCCGGGTTCCCCGGTTCCGTCGCCGAGTCGCTCAACTTCGAGGTGCGCGGCCCGTTGGCGCGTCCCGATAACACGCTCAATCAGGAAAAACCTGCGCGTTCTGTGAAGTCGCCCTCACCCTCCCAACTCGCAAACCGATAAACGTAACTGGACACTTGACTCGCGGGCACACGTTCTCCGCCCTCGATTGAATCACCAGGAAGGCGACGTTGACACCTCAGGCATCCACATCGGGAGAAGTTCCCGCCGGCGCAGGCCGTGGCGATGCCGCCGCGCCGCCGGGGTTCGACCTGTGGCGCTTCGCCGCACGAGTCGTCCGCGGCCGGGTGCGCGTGGTGGTCGCCTTGTGCTGCCTCGGCGCCGCGGCCGGTGGGTGCGCCGGTCTGATGCTCGGCAAACGTCTCTACACCGCGACCGGGCTGGTACGGATCGCCTCCGCGCTCCCGGCAGTCCTCCGCGAAACCGACCAGAACCGGCCGATGGCCAACTTCGACGGCTTCTTGCAGGCCCAGCGCGAAGTCATGTCCGGCCGCGACGTCCTGGACTCCGCCCTGCAACAGGATGAATGGTCCGGGCTGTCAAAGCGAGGCAAGGCCCCACGCCCCGAAGAACTCGCCGCAGGCCTGAAGGTCGAAACAAGGCCCCGAAGCGACTTTCTCCAGGTCAAGCTGACGCACAAGGACCCGCTGATCGCCGCCACCGGCGTCCGCACGATCATCGAGGCCTACCAGACGGTGTTCACGCGCGAACAGGACCGCGTCGAGCGCTCACGGACGGAGGCGCTTGAACATCGGCGTGCCGCGCTCAACAACGATCTGGCCCGGCTCGAGTCCCAGATCGCCGAGGCCTCGCGCGGACGGACCCTGACCGAAATCGACCCCCTCTGCGCCGAAGTCGCCGAGCGCATCAAGAAGCTTCGCGGGGCGCTGACGGATGTGCAGGTCGCCATCGCCGGCGGCCCCGAGCTGTATCCCAAGGTCTGGGAATCCGTGGACCAGCGCGCGGGAACAGGGCCTTCCAACGATCCCGCGGCGTGGTACTCCGCCCAACTGGTGCAACTCGAACGCGAACTGTTCCGGGCCACCAGCGCCGGCCTGCTCCAGCAGCACCCCACGGTGATCCGCCTGGAAAACGCCATCGAAGCCTGCCGCCAACGACTGGCTTCCTTGCCCCAATCCTCCTCGCCCTCGACAACCCCGATCCAAGCCGCGACCGTTGTGCCCAAACTGCTGCTCGAGCGCGAAGCGGGGCTCAAGGAGCTCCTCGTCACCGCGCAGAACGAGATGCGGCTGCTGGCCTCGGAACGTGAGAACGTCAAACGACTCGACGAGCAGGCCGGCGTGCTCCGCCAGCAACTCGCCGACACGACCGCTCGGCTCGACGCCCTGGCCACGGAGGCCTCCATGGGCGGCCGTCTGATGGTGGTCAGCAGCGGAAACCGTCCCATGACGGCGCTGGTCGACAACCGGGCCAAGATGGCAGCCGCCGGCATGGTTGTCGGCGGGCTCGCGCCGCTGTCACTCCTGGTTCTGGCCGGGCTCGTACGAAGGACTTACCGATCCGGCGAGGAACTCGCCGAAGACCTCGCGGGCCACGCGCCCTTCGTCGCCGTGTTGCCCGACGTGACCGGGCCCGGCGCGATCGGCCAGATGGCCGCACGCTGCGTGCACGACATCCGTGCCCGCTTGCAGCCCCAGGTCCGCGGCGAGGCCCGCGTGTACCTCGTCGCCAGCGCCTCCCCCGATGAAGGCAAGGGCGCCCTCGCCATGGGCCTCGGATTCTCCTTCGCCGCCGCCGGCATCCGCACCATCATCATCGACGGCGACCTGACCTCCCGCGGCGTATCCGTCGCCTTCGGCGCCGGCGATTCGATCGGCCTCACCGAGGCGATGGCGGGCCAGGAACCGTTCATTCAGCGCATCCGCTCCGGCCCGTCACTGCTCGCCTCCGGGCTCAGCACATCCCGCGACGCCTGCATGCTCGATGCCGCCGCCCTGCGCCGCGTGCTCGCCACGCTCCGCCAGAAGTTCGACGTCATCCTCATCGTCGGCGATCCCATCCTGACCGGCATCACGGCCTCCGTCATCGCCCCGCAGAGCGACGGCGTCATCCTCGCCGTTGCCAACGGCCAGCAGCCCGGGCACGTCCGCCAGGCCGTGCGCCAGCTCGAAATGCTCGGGACTTCTCTCTCCGCGGCCGTTTTCAACAAGGCGGACCCGTCGGAACTTCCAATCGATGTCAAAGCCCGCGAGGCCGCTGAAAAGACCCGAAAGCGGGCCTGGCCGCCCAAGGTTCGCGAACTCGGCCCCCTCGTCGCCAACGTGCTCTCCTCACTTTCGCACACGCGTGAAGAAGACATCGAGCTGGTCTCCGGAAACATGGAGCTGGCTCGCTCAGACCGTTCCAATCCTGCCATATCCGGAGAAGAGTCGCATGGAGCCCACGATCGACGGTCACGCGACGCTGCGTGATCGCGACATGCTGTGCTTCAGCCACGACTGGAACGGGGATCCCCTTTCCAAGACGCACCTCATGCGCTTGCTCGCACGCCGCAACCGCGTGCTGTGGGTCAACTCGATCGGCTACCGAGCTCCCTCCATCTCCCGCCGCGACGCCGGACGAGTCGTGAAAAAGGCGCTCGCCGCGCTCTCTCCGCTCCAGGAACCCGAACCGAACCTCTTCGTGCTCAACCCCATCGCCGTACCGGCGCACGGCAAGCCCTGGGTGCGCTCCTTCAACCGCTGGCTCCTCCAGCACCAGGTGCGCAGCGCCATGACCAACCTGGGCTTCCAACGCCCGATCAACTGGGTCTTCAACCCCGCCGCGGCGGTGGTCGCGGGCACCCTCAACGAGGACATGCTCATCTATTACTGCGTGGATGAATACTCCGCCTTCCACGGCGTCCGGGCAGAAGCCCTCCGAGTGATGGAGGAAGACCTGCTCGCCAAGGCCGACCTCGTGATCACCTCCGCCGAGCGCCTCTGGCGCGCCAAGAGGCACGCCAACCCGGCGACCTTCCTGGTCCGCCACGGCGTGGACTGGAAGCACTTCCGCCGCGCCCTCGACCCCCGCACGCCGGTCCCCGCGGACCTCGCCTCGATCCGAGGCCCGATCCTCGGATACTTCGGCCTCATCGGTTCGGACTGGGTGGACCAGGAACTGATCGAGTCCGTCGCGCGACGCATGCCCAACGTTTCGTTCGTGATGATCGGAAAGATCACGACCGATGTCACCCGCCTCCGCGCGATGCCCAACATCCACCTGCTCGGCCACCGGCCCTACAGCTCGCTCCCGGAATACTGCCGAGGCTTTGACGCCGCTTTCATCCCCTTCCCCATCAGCGATGCGACCCTCAACGCCAACCCGCTCAAGGCCAGGGAGTACCTCGCCGCTGGGCTTCCCGTAATCTCCACCGCCATTCCCGAAGTTGAGGCCCTAGGCCTGTGCCGAATCGCCGCGGACGCAGCCAGCTTCGCCGTTCATGCGGCCGAAGCCCTCGCCCAGCCCGGACCCCAGCAGAGTCTCAGCGACGCCATGCGCAGCGAGAGCTGGGAAGCACGCCTGGCGGACATTGAAGGGCTCATCGCCTCGATCGCTTCCCATCGAATGCCCGGAATGTCGCATCCCGAACGCCTCGCCGCATAGACCATGGCCTCGCTCCTCACCATCCTCAAAGACGACATCCGCCGCAAGGCCCGCTGGTGCTACCAGAGCGACGGTCCACGATCGATCGTCAAAGCCCTGTGCACCGACGGCACGGCCGCGATGGTGCTCTACCGACTCATGCAGTGGTCGCACCGCCGCGGCCTCTGGCCCCTCGCGATGGTCTTCAACAAGCTCAACGCCGTCGTTTGCAACTGCATCATCGGGCGCGGGGCCGACTTCGGCCCCGGCTTCGTGCTCATCCATTCCACCGGCGTCGTGATCAACGGCGCCGTCACCGGCGGCAGCGGCATCTACCTCGAGCACCAGGTCACCATCGGCGCAGAACGGCTCCAATCGCCGACGCTCGGCAGCAACATCTTCATCGGCGCGGGCGCCAAGATCATCGGCAGCGTCCACATCGGAGATGAAGCCCGCATCGGCGCCAACGCCGTGGTCCTGAACGATGTGCCACCGAACCACACCGCCGTCGGCATCCCGGCCCGCGTCGCGCCCCGCCGCGGCGCCGCGCCGACCGATTCATTGAGAATCGCCGCATGACGAGCGTCCTCTCCAGTGTCGAACCGCTCCTCGTAGCCGCGTTCTGGGTGAGCATCGGTGCCGTGGCGTACACCTATCTCGGCTACCCGATCCTCGCGATGACCCTCGCCAGGCTCCGCCCGCGTCCACACGCTCTTCCGAAACCCCCAACCTCGGGGCCCGTGAACCCCTTTCCTCGCGTGGCTCTGATTATCGCCGCGCATAACGAGGCCGATGTCATCGAGAACCGGGTCCGAAACGCCCTCGCCCTGAACTACCCTCCCGAGCGACTGCAGATCGTGATCGCCTCCGACGGGAGCGACGACGGCACCGCGGAGATCGCCCGTCGCACCGATCCCCGCACCACCGTGCTCGCCTTCCCGGTCCGGCGCGGCAAGGCCTGCACGCTCAACGACGCCGTGGCCGCGATCGACGCCGACGTCCTCGTGTTTTCGGATGCAAACACCACCATGGACCAGGATGCCATCCGCCGCCTGGTACGCTGGTTTGCCGACGATCAGGTGGGTGTCGTGTGCGGCCGTCTGGTGGTGACGAAGGGCCCCAGCGATCGAAACATGGACGGCGCCTATTGGAGCTTCGAGACGTCCCTGAAAGCGGCGGAGAGCCGCCTTGGGGGACTGCTCGGAGCCAACGGCGCCATCTACGCGATGCGAAGGAGCCTCTTCTCCCCGCTCGCACCAGACACCATCGTCGACGACTTCGTCGCCCCCCTGACGGCAAGGCTCCGCACCGGCTGCCGAATCCTCTTCGACCCCGACGCCACCGCCCACGAGGCCGCCGCGCCGAGCATCGCCGCCGAGTTCCGCCGACGTGTCCGCATCGGCGCGGGTGCGTGGCAGTCCCTTCGGGTGCTGTGGCCCTTGCTGAGCCCGGCCTGGGGGTGGACCGCCGTCGCCCTCTGGTCGCACAAAGTCATGCGCTGGGCGTGTCCGCTGCTCATGCTCACCGCCCTGGCGACAAGCGTCCTCCTCTCGCACAAGCCGCTCTTCGCCGCCGCCGCGGGAGCGCAGCTCCTGGCCATCACCATCTGCCTGATCGCCCTGGCCCTGCCCGGCCGCGCCCGCCTCCCTCGCCCCGTCCGCCTGGGGGCCATGTTCGCCGCGATGAACGCCGCCCTCCTGGTCGGTCTCTTCCGGTACCTCAGCGGCCCCTCCACCGGCATCTGGAAACGGACGCCCAGAACCGCCCCATAGCCACGGCGCGCCCCACCAACGCACCATCCGCAAAGCGGGCGAAGGGATTCGAACCCTCGACATTCAGCTTGGAAGGCTGACGCTCTACCACTGAGCTACACCCGCGTACCGCAAGTGTGGCGACTTCGCCGCGGGAGTCAAGTCAAAGCCAACGCGGCCAGCCGCTAGACCCACACCTGCACAATCAGGTTCGGCTCTTTGAGCTTTCCCGTCCAATCCCCCACCGTCGAAGTGACGAACTTCACCTCGTACTGCGGGTGCGCATCGAGCCACTCGTTGATCTGCCGGTCCAGGAACTCCAAGCTCTCCCCGGTCAGCTTCGCGTGAAAGCTCTTGACGTGGATCGCCCCCATTCCCGTCACATTCGGCGTCCGGTTCCAGTTGCCCTCGTGTCGCGCGCTCCCCGTCAGCTTCTGGTCAAACGCCCGTATCTTGGAAGCGCCCTCCGCCGAAACCGCCGGGTTCCCGCTCGACCCCGGCGCCGTCGGCGGGGCCCCGCCGTCTCCCCCCGCGCCCCCGCTCGAAATCCCTGATGAACCCGGCTGCAACACAACCGGGCGTTGCGGCGTGATCAACGGCTTGTTGATCGGCGAACCGCTCCCGCCCAGCGACTCGGGATGACGAAGAACTCGCTCCATGGGTCGCTCCTTGAAAATGTCCCGCCAGCGTACCAGATTCCCCCGCTCCCCGCACGCCTTCCCTCGAAAAGCCAGCCTCCACCACCATCGCTCCCGCCCAAACACACCTATCCGCCTGCTTCGATCCAGCGCCCTCATTCGCTATCAATCCCACCCCGAGCCGCCCGGTTCGCGTAATCCACCATCCCCAGGTACTGCGAGGGACGCGCCCGCACCACCCGTACGCACCGGTAACAGCACAGCCGGATCATGCGATTGGCGATCACGATGTCGATTGGCGTGTCGCTCTCCAGTATGTCACCCTGCACGGGGCACTTCGTCTTCATTCCATACCCCGGCGACTGCGCCTCAATCACCGCCTCATCCAGCAGGCGAAAGCACCGCGGCGCCTCTCGCTCAAGCGCCGCAACCTCCGACTCCTCCGCCAGCACAAACAACCGATTCCCGAGGATGACCTCGACCCGTGATCGCCCCAACGCCTTTCCGGAGACAACCGAAACCCGCAGCGGATACAGCGGCCGCTGATCCTCCGCCATCCGTCGATCCACGGCCCCAAACGTCCGCCGCGACTCGAACTCGTCCGCGCACCGCGCGCAGCAGAACCGAACATCCCGCCCCTCCACCTCGCGGTCAACCGTGTCCCCCTTGCCCCCCAGCATCCCCCAGCACATCGCACACTCACTCAGGTAATAGGCGTCCCCTTCCAATCCCGGCGGCCCCGAGATCGACCGGACCTGTGGCGACCCCGCGCACCCCGCGCCGACCGCCAACACCATCAACACCACGCCCACCGCCGCCATCCGCCGTCCCATCGCCTCACTCCTCGACCGACCCTCCGGCCGCACGCACCCGCCGCATCACCTCCCCCGCCACGGCATTGGGGATCGGAAACGACAGGTTGTACTGCACGATCACCCACCCCTCCCCGCGCCTCAAGAGCACCCCGCTCCCCCGGCACTCCCCGTACTTCTCGTTCTCCAGCAACTCATCAAACCACGCCGTTCGCCCGTCCTCCGAGACCGACACGTTCCGCTTCCGCGGCAGGTACGTCCACCCCTGCCCTTTCTCAAAGTACGGCCTCGCAAACGCCTTGAACGCATCCCCCTCCCACCGTTCCGTCGCATCCGTCCCCAGAAACACCGACTCCCCCGTCCAGTTTGCAAAGTACCCCGCATAGTCCGCGTTCGCCGCCGCGGCATGGAACGCATTCAACGTCTGATCCACCGTCACCCGCGCCGGCTCCTTCTCCACCCGCGTGTGCCCGGCACACCCCACCATCACCCCCGCCGCCATCGCCACTAGTGCGTGTTTCACTTGGCCTCCTTCCCACCCGATTCCGCCTTCTCCCAGGGCTGATGCAGCCACGACTGATACATCGCCTTCTGCTCCGCCGTCGGGCTCTTCACCCGCCGCACCACCCACTTCCCATCCGGCCGCCCATCGGCCTTGAAGTCGAGCTGCCGAAGAACATCGTGCCGGAACAGCGACAGCCTCACCACCTCCCCCGGCTTCACATGCTTCAACACCGAGTCCACCTCCGCCTGGCTGCGCACCCGGTACCCGTTGATCGCCACAATCTGGTCCCCCGCCATCACGCCCGCGGCAAACGCCGGCCCATCCGAAAGCACCGATGTCACCGCCGCCGCTCCATCCTTCGCTTCGACGTTCACCCCGATGAACGCCCGCTGCCTCAGAAGCTCCGACCCCTCCTCCTTCTTCGCATCATTCACGATCTCCAACCCCGCCAGCCCCAGGGCCGAGTCAAACTCCAGCGGCTCCGTCGTCCGTACCGCCTTCAGAATGAACGACCGCATATCCGCCGCCGCCCCGGAATCCACCGCCAGGCGCTGGCACGTGTTGATGAAGTCGTCCGTCGTAAACCCCGGCCCGGAAAGCGGGAAACGCCGGTACAGGTCCGCCATCACCATGTCCAGGTTCACCCGGTCGCGGCTGACGCGCCGCAGTTCAAAGTCAATCAGCATGTTGACGTGCGAGCCCACGTCGTAGAACGACACCGTCGAGTTCACGCTGTCCGCATCCGGCTTGTTGAACTTGATCCACGCATCAAAGCTGGAGTCCTCCAGCGTTTGCACCCGCGCCCCCGGCCTGCGCCGGTACGCATCGATCGCCTCCCCCAGCGTCTTCAGGTACTCCTCCGCCGGGGTGAGCCCCACCCGCACCAGCGTCAGGTCGTCGTAATAACTCGTGGTTCCCTCCGCGACCCAGAGAAGTTCCGTGTAGTTCTCCCGCTGGTAGTCGTACGGCTTCAAGCCCGCCGGTCGCAGTTGCTTCACGTTGTACGTGTGGAAGTACTCGTGCGACAGCAGCCCGTAGAACGACCGCCACCCCTCCGGCGTCGCAAACCGCGACGGCGACAACTGACACACTGTTGAGTTCAGGTGCTCCGTCCCGCCGCGCCCGCCGGGGTAGCAGTGCAGGATGAACACGTACCGCGAGTACGGGAACGGCTCCCGCTCGCCCAGGAAGATCGACCGCTGGTACCGGACAATCGTCGCCAGTTCCTTCGCCAGGCGGTCCTTGTCAAAGCCCGGCGGCGCCGGCGCGCGGCCCGTCCACATCACCACCTGGTGCGGCGTCCCCGCCACGTCAAACTCGAACGCCTCGTGCAGCCCCACCTCGATCGGCGAGTCCACCAGCACGTCGTAGTTCGGGGCCTTCAGCACCCGCGGGTCCCCCGCCGACGCGTCAAGCCCCGTCGCCACCTTCCAGTCCTTCGGCGCTTCAATCCTCACCGACAACGGCAAGTCCCGCAGCGCCGGCGAATACACGAACACCGCCGCGGGGCTGAAAAACGCGTGCGTGTCGTCCACGTGCCGCGTCCGGTCTCCCAGCGAGTTCGCGTACACCTCGTACGACACCGTCACCACGTCGTCCTCCGGCGCCGCCGTCCGGACCACCCACGCCGACTTCTCGATCTTCACGATCGCCAGCGGCCGGCCGTTGCCCGCCCGCGCCGTCATCGACCGGATCGACCCCGCCGGGTCCAGCACCTGGTACCGCCCCGGCCTCCACACCGGCAGCGCCACCTCCAGCGAGTCCCCCTTCACGCCCCGCACGGTGTACTGCACCGTGACCGTCTGCGTCTGCGGCTTCGTGATGGAAACCACGTACTCGATCTGTTGAGCCTTGCCAAGAGTCGTCATAACACACACCACCAGGATTGCCCAGAACGCGCGGCACACAACACCCAACCTTTGTCCCCACGCAGGACAGCCTCGGCCCACATCCGTGCCACCCATCATCGCCCAAACCCTCCCGCGCGGATCGCGTCGATGCACGTCTGGATGTGGACCGCCTCGAACCCGCCGGGCTCCTGACCGAGCAGCGCCGCCAGTTCCGCCACACCCACCGCGATGTCCTCCCGGCTCACATTCGCCGCAAACGCCTTGTCCTTCAACTTCTTCTTCACGCTCTTGGCCTCAAGGTCCGCAATGCCGTTGGGCCGGACCTTCGCGCACGCCACGATGAAGCCCGAGAGCTCATCGCACGCAAACAGCGCCTTGGCCATCGGCGAAACCCTCGCCACGCCCGTCCGCTCCGCCGCGTGCCCGAGGATCGCCTCCAGGATCTCCTCATCCACCCCCATCGACCGAAGGTGCGCCACGCCGACCTTCGGATGCTCCTCCGGCGTCGGATGCTTCTCATAGTCAAAGTCGTGCAGGATTCCCGCCGCCTGCCACCGGTCCGCCTGATCCGGACTCATCCTCTCCGCGTACGCCCGCATGCACAGCCCCACGCACTCCATGTGCACACGCAGCGATTCCGACCCAACCCAGGCGTGCATCAACTCCCTCGCGGCGGCGGACAGCATGATCCGCAGTCTAGCGACCCGCCGCTCACTCCAGCCCTCGCCCCTCGGGCACCTCCGCGGCCTCTCGTATCATCCCCCATGCTCCCCACCCGCGCCCTCATCGGGATGATCCACATCCCCGCCCTTCCCGGCACCCCCCACCACTCACGCCCCATCGACGAAATCGTCGCCGCCGCCGCCGAGGAAGCCCGACTCCTCGACCAGGCCGGCTTCGACGGCCTCATCGTCGAGAACATGCACGACCGGCCCTACCTCCACGGCACTCAACCCCCCGAAGTCGTCGCCGCCATGTCCCTCGTCGCCCACGCCGTTGCCCACGCCGCGCCCCGCCTCATCCGCGGCGTCCAGGTGCTCTCCGGCGGCAACCGGGAAGCCCTCGCCATCGCCCACGCCACCGGCGGCGCCTTCATCCGCTGCGAGAACTTCGTCTTCGCGCACGTCGCCGATGAAGGCCTCCTCACCCGCGCCGAAGCCGGCCCGTTGCTCCGATACCGAAACTCCATCAACGCGAAGAACATCAAGATCTTCGCCGACATCAAGAAGAAGCACGCCTCCCACGCCCTCACCGCCGACGTCTCCATCGCCGAAGCCGCCCAGGCCGCCGAGTTCTTCAGCGCCGACGGCGTCATCGTCACCGGCGCCGCGACCGGCAAGCCCGCTTCCCTTGCCGATGTCGCCGCCGTCCGCAACGCCACCCGCCTCCCCGTCCTCGTCGGCTCCGGCGTCGACCCCGGTTCCGTCAAGGCCCTCTTCGACGCCGGCGCCGACGCCCTGATCATCGGCAGTTGGATCAAGCGCGACGGCCTGTGGTCCAACCCGATCGACGCCCAGCGCTGCGAGCAGATCATCGCCTCCCGCCGCTAGCCCGCCGACTCCAGGTCAAACACCTCCTCCATCGATGCCCACCACTCCCCTTCCTTCGCCCCGGCGATCCTTCGCTGAAACGGCCTCATCAACGCGTCCCACGCCGCCGCCCGCGGGTTCGCCGCGTACGACTGGTAATCCCGCGTGGGCTCAAAGCCATCCGGCGCCTCAAAGTACATGAACAACCTCGTCCCCAGCAGGTAGATCTTCATCCGCCGGATCCCGATCCGCCGAAGCGCCGCCGTCACCTCCGGCCACACCGCCCGATGATGCGCCCGGTACGCCTCGATCAGCGCCGGATCGTCCACCAGATCAATCGCCTGCGCATACGACTTCATGGGGTATTCCTGTTCAGCCCGCCTCCCATTACCATACAACCTCCCCCGCCCTCGCTGCTCCAGCGCCGCGGCCCAAAGGAGTCTCCCGTGCGACAACTTCTGTTCTCCCTGCTCGCCTCGCTCTCCGTCGCTCTTTCCGGCTGCGAAGAGAAACCTTCCCCCACCCCGCCCGCCTCAACCTCCACCACGCCCACGGGCGCCCTCCGCATCGCCGTCGTCCCCAAGGGCACAACCCACATCTTCTGGCAGTCCGTCGAAGCCGGCGCCCGCAAGGCCGAGAGAGACCTCGGCGTCAGCGTCACCTTCCGGGGCCCCGCCAAGGAAGACGACCGCGAGCAGCAAGTCTCCCTCGTCCAGAATCTCATCAGCAGCAAGTACGACGCCATCGTCCTCGCCCCTCTCGACGACAAAGCCCTCGTCGGCCCCGTCCGCCAGGCCACCGCCGCCAAAATCCCCGTCGTCATCATCGACTCAGGCCTCGACGCCACCCCCGGCCAGGACTTCGTCTCCTTCATCGCCACCGACAACCATCGCGGCGGCGAAATGGCCGGCGAACGCATGATCGATTCCCTCTCCGGCAAAGGTTCCGTTCTCCTCCTCCGCTACCAGGAAGGCTCCGCCAGCACCGCCCTCCGCGAGCAAGGCTTCATCGACGCCATCGCCAAGGCACCCGGCATCACGCTCATCGACCCCAAGCGCTACGCCGGCCCCACCCGCGGCTCCGCACAGGAAGCCGCCGAGAACCTCCTCCTCGCCAACCCCCGCTTCGACGGCGTCTTCTGCCCCAATGAATCCTCGGCCTATGGCATGCTCCTCGCCCTGCGCGGCCGCGGCCTCGCCGGCAAGGTCAAGTTCATCGGCTTCGACGCCAGCGACGCCGCCGTCGAAGCCATGCGGAGCGGAGAGGTCGACGCCCTGATCCTGCAGAACCCCATCCGCATGGGCGAGCTCGGCGTCCGCACCGCCATCGAAGCCATCCGCACCGGCAAGGTCCCCAGCCACATCGACACCGGCGTGATGATCGTCACACGCGAGACCATGGACACACCCGAAGCCAAAAACCTCCTGAACCCGGACATCAAGGCGCTCCTGGGCCGATGAACCCCGCCCGCCCGAAGCTCATCAGGCAAACGCTTGGCCGGCTCGCCCCGCTCATCAGCCTCACCGCTGTCGCCGCGCTCTTCTACCTCTACGCCCCGGACAAACCGCTCTCTCTCCTCGATCTGAAACTCATCCTCCTCCACAGTGTCATCGTCGGCCTCGTCGCCCTCGGCATGACCCTCGTGATGGTCAGCGGCGGCATCGACCTCTCCGTCGGCTCCTCCCTCGCCCTCGCCGGCGTCGTCGCCGCACGGGTCCTCTCCGGCAGCAGCGAAGGCCTCATGCCCCTCCTCGCCGTCCTCGCCGCCGCCGCCACCGGCCTCCTCTGCGGCCTCTACAACGGCGCCCTCATCACCCTCCTCCGACTCCCGCCGTTCATCGTGACCCTCGGCACACTCGGCTTCTTCCGCGGCGTCGCCAAGTGGACCTCCGGCTCCTCCCCCGTCTACTCCCGCCCCGGCGCCCTCGCCTCCTGGGTCGATCTCTCCCCGCGCGGGCCCCTCGCGTGGACCCTCTTCGCCCCCGTCGTCTGGGTCATGCTCTTCCTCGCCGCCGCCGTCGCCGCCGCGCTCCACTTCACCATCCCCGGCCGCCGCCTCACCGCCATCGGCTCCAACGAAGAAGCCGCCCGCCGCGCCGGCATCCCCATCACTTCGACCAAAGTCCTCGCCTACGCCGCCTGCGGCCTCCTCGTCGGCCTCGCCGGCGTGGTTCAGTTCGCCCGCCTGGGCGGCTCCGGCGATCCCACGATCCAGGTCGGCCTCGAACTCAAGGCCATCGCGGCCGTCGTCATCGGCGGCGCCTCCTTCGCCGGCGGCTACGTCTCCATCTCCGGCGCTCTCTGCGGCGCCCTGCTCATGGCCCTCCTCGACAACCGCTGCACAGCCGTCGGCTGGCCCAACTATGTGCAGGAACTTGTCGTCGGCCACATCATCATCGCCGCCGTCGCCGTCGACCAGTGGCGCCGCCGCCGCTCCGGGAACCCCGCCGCATGAACCCCCCGGCGATCGACTGGCTCATCCTCACCGCCGCCAACCGCGCCCAGGCCCGCGGCTACCGCGCCCAACTCCGCCTCCGCCAAGCAACCGGCCGCCTCCCCGGCGTCGCCCGATACCTCGTCATCCCCGATCCCCACGACCGCCGCATCGGCTCCGGCGGCTCCACGTTCGTCGTCCTCCACGAACTCCTCCGCCGCCTTCGCTCCACCCGCCGCGCCAAGTCCCCGGCCAATCCCTTCGCCAACCAACGCATCCTCCTTATCCATTCCGGCGGCGACAGCCGACGCCTCCCCGCCTACGCCGCCGAGGGCAAGGTCTTCGTTCCCATTCCAAACCCGCACCTTTCCCACGCCGACGAACCAACCACCCTCTTCGACCTCATCCTCGCCGACCTTAACCCTCTGGTCCGACCAGGCCGCCTCCTGATCGCAACGGGCGATGTCCTCCTCGGCATCGCTCAGCACAACCCCGACCTCTCCGCCCCCGGCACGGTCGGCGTCGCCTTTCCCGGCTCCCCCGACGTCGGCTCCCGGCACGGCGTCTACATCTGCAACCGCCGCGCCGAAGTCACCGACTTTCTTCAGAAACCGGACCTCCCAACGGCCCGCCGCCACAAGGCCCTCGACCACCGCGGCCGCCTCCTCATCGACACCGGCCTCCTCTCCCTCGACTCCGCTGCCTCTCTGAAATGGGCCCGCGCCAGCGCCACGCTCGTCCGCCAGTTCCAAGTCGGCCGCGGCGAATCCATCGATCTCTACGCCCAACTCCTCCCCGCCCTCTACGGCCGCACCTCGACCAACACCCTCTTCAACGCCTTCCGCCTCCCCTTCCACGCCGCGATCGTCCCCTCCTGCGACTTCCTCCACATCGGCAGCACCCGCGAACTCCTCCACATCGCCACCACGCACAACTCCACGTCACACCGCGCCGCCCAACTCAACTCCATCATCGCCGCGCCCCTCACGCAGCACCCATCCTCCCTCATCGAATCCTCCCGCATCACGCACCGTTCCGGCCTCGGCAACAACAGCCTCCTCGTCGGCTTCCCCGGGGGCATGCCCATCCGCATCCCCGACCACATCGGCATGGCCTTCCTCCCCATCGGCCGCGCCGACTGGGCCGCCATCGCCTTCGGCGTCAACGACGACTTCAAGACCCCGTTCCAGCGGGGCGGCACATTCCTGAACGCAAGCCCACCGCCACAGGTCTTGGGCAAGCACAACTCCCTCACGACCTTCTGGGACCTCAGGTGCTGGCCCGTCGGCCCACTCAAGTCCGTGCTCACCTGGGCCACGCGTCTCGCCGCCTCCCGCTCGTCCCTTCCCCCTCCCTCCTCCCGCCCCCATCTCGCGAGCCTCGCCAACCTCATCCCCCGCGTCAACATCGACCGCCTCCTGTCCCACCGCCACACCCTCCAATCCGAACGCGCCGCCGCGCACGCGGCGGGCCTCCTCCGCGCCAACCAACCCCCACCCGCTCACCTCGTTCGCAACCTTCTGCCCTCCCACCGCCCCCCGCTTCTCGCTCTGCTCAATGCTCGCCTCAAAGCTGAGCGCCACCCCTTCACCGTCGCCCGCCTCCACCACCTCGCCTCCATCCTGCAACCCGCACGAGCCGCCGCTCACGACACCCTCGCCTTCGCCTCCATCGCCGAAGGCGTTGCCACACAGGCCCCAGCACCGCCCCCCGCTCCCCGCGCCGCCATCTCCCCCTCCCAGGTCGTCACCGTCTCCGCCCCCGTCCGCCTCGACCTCTGCGGCGGCTGGTCCGACACCCCTCCCATCTGCCACGAACTCGGCGGCACCGTCGTCAACTCCGCCATCACCCTCCGCCACCGCCATCCCATCGAGGTCCGCGCCCGCCTGATCCCCGAGCCCGTTCTCCGCCTTCGCAGCCTTGACCTCGGCCGCGCCTGCACCATCATCTCCACCACCGAGGCCCGCTCCCACCACGATCCACACGATTGGGCCGCCCTCCCCAAGGCCGCCCTCCTCCTCGCCGGAATCACCCCCTCCCGGGGTTCCCTCCGTCGCCGCCTCGCCTCCTTCGGCGGCGGGATCGAACTCACCCTCTCCGTCGACGTCCCCAAGGGCTCCGGCCTGGGCACCAGTTCCATCCTCGGTGCCGCCGTCCTGGCCTGCCTCGACCGCCTCTGCGGCCGCTCGATCTCCAGCCCTCTCTCCCGTTCTTCCGCCCGCTCCCTCATCGAACGCACCAGCATCCTCGAGCAAATGATGTCCACCGCCGGCGGCTGGCAGGACCAGGCCGGCGGCCTCACCCCCGGCCTCAAACTCCTCCGGACCTCCCCCGGCCCGCGCCAGATCCCTCGGATCTCCCCCATCACGCTCCCAGCCGCCGCCGCCCGCGAGTTCCGCTCCCGCACCATCCTCTACTACACCGGCCAGCGCCGCCTCGCCCGCGACATCCTCCAAGGCGTCGTCCGCCGCTACCTCGCCGCCGACCCCGCCGCGCTCCGCATCGTCCACGACCTCAAGGCCGCGGCCACACGCATGGCCCGCGACCTCGCCGAGGGCGACATCGACGCCTTCGCCGCCGGCCTCCTCCGCAACTGGGAACTCAAGAAGGCCATCGACCCCGGCTCGACCAACGCCCGCATCGAACAGATCCTCGCCCCCCTTCTCCCCCACCTCTCCGGCTACGAACTCGCCGGCGCCGGCGGCGGCGGGTTCCTCCTGCTCATCGCCCGCTCCCCGCGCCACGCCACCCACATCCGTGCCATGCTCGCACACTCTCCCCAGCCCGGCTCTGCTGTCGTTGACTTCGACATCGACACCCGCGGCCTCGCCCTCTCCGTCACCGAAGCCACCCACGAATGACGTCGCCGCGCTTCACCGCGTACTCAACATCTCGCCCCTTCCGAACCCCCGCGCGGCTCCACTCACCCGAGCCGGCAAATGGGTCCCGGACCCGCAACGTTCCATCCCGCGAGACCCCAATTTCCACCCGCACCGTCCTTCCCCCCTCGCGCGCGGCCGACACCCGGTACCCGCCCTCCGCCCGCAGATCCCGAAACGACACATCCCCCCATCGCTCGCTGACCGCCGGGAACACGCGGACCGTGCCACCCCATGACTGGATCAGCATCTCCTGCACCGCCAGCATCGCCAGGAAGTTCCCTTCCAGCGTGAACGGTCTGTACGTGAAACTCGACATCCCCGTCCCGGACTGGTCCCCGTTGCAGTGAAACCCGTTCCGCAGAATGAACCCGCGGTGGTACCGCTCCAGGTAGTCCAGCGCCATCTCCGCCCGCCCGGCCCGCGCCAGCATGCAACTGAACCAGCCGAAGCTGTACCCAACCCACGCCGATGTGCCATGGGAATGGATCGCGTCCAACGTCGCCTCCACGATCCGCCGTTCATCCTCCGTCCCCTCGATCGTCAGCAGCCCAAGCGGGTACAGCGCCATCGCGTGTGAAAAGTGCCGGTGCGACTGGCGGTACGGCTCCCCCCGAGCGAACGTGAGCGCCCCGGTCTCATCCGTATCCAGCCCATCAACAACCCTCCCCGACAGCGTGGACCAGCGCCCCGCCGCGCCCTCCGCTCCCACGTGCCGAGCCATCTCCTCGCACGCCCGCACGCCCCAGTTGATCAGCGATTGGTCGTAGTTCGAGTGCGGAACCAGCCACGCGCGAAACGAGTTGTCGTGAATCTCCGGCGACGACGACAGCGGCAGTTTCAGCATCCCCCGCCCATCAGGCCTCATCATCGCCACCACCGCGTTCGTCACCTCCGCGCAGAACGGCATGGCACGCTCAGACAGAAACCCCCCATCCCCCGTGTACCGCCAATGCAAATCAAACGCCTGCGCCACCCACAAACCGTTGGTCGGCGAGAGCGAATACATCCCCCATCCCCCAAGAGGCGCCCCATCCAGCCCCATCACCCCCGGCACCACCGCACCCTCAACACCGTAGAACGACCTCGCAAAATCCCGGTACCGCGGCAGCAGCTTCCAGTTGAACTCCGTCCAGCTCGCCCCCGCGTCAAACAGTCCCGTGGCCAGATACGCCAGGTACGTCATCTGCGTATTCAGATCGTTGTGGTAGTCCCCCTTCCACGGCGGCAGCCCTCCCTCATCCGCCGTCCACAACCCCTGCAGCGGCATCGGCGGGAACCCCGGACGCGACGCCGCTCCATACAAGTACGTGCACAGGTCGTAGTGCGACTGAATCAGCGCGTCCGGAACCGAGACATTCGAACAAGACCAGTGCTCCCTCCACCACGACTCGTGCCCCGCCAAGGCCTCGTCATACCCTCCCGTCAGCGCCCGCTCCACCTCGCCGCGCGCCCTCCCCAGCGCATCCCCTCCACTCTCGTTCGTCGCCACCGAGATCGCCAGCGTGTGACCCGCTTCCCCCGACCTCACCGCCGCGGCGATGGCGTACGTCAAGTCGCCCGCCGCCCGCTGCTCCATCCACATCACTTCCCCCTCCGCCCCTTCCTTCGCTCCGCCGTACCCCAACCGGTCCAGCCCCGCCGGTCGAACCAACCGCAGCGCCGGCCTGGCCCCAACCGGAAATCGCATCAGCACCAAAGGCCGGCCGGAGACAACCACCGCCCGCACATCGCCGGCCTTCTTCTCTCCCAGTCCAACCCTCGCCTCGGCCCGACGCAGATCAAGCCGGAACTCCCTCGCCTCAACCCCCTCCGGCAGCGTTATCTCCACCCGCCCCCCCGGCAGCTTCGTCGGATAGGGCACCGTGTCATACGGCACATCAAACAACGCGCGAAACGTCCCCACATCGTTCGACGCCACCATCTCCTGCATCGACCCGTAGTTCCACCGGGGATCGTTGAACGCCTCGGGCACCCGCAGGTCCCACAAGTCCCCGCGATCCAGCGACACCTTGATCGTCCGCCCTCCGCCCCACACCAGCGCCCCGACCAGACCGTTCCCCAGCGGAACCGCCTCGTCCCACCGTTCAATCGGCGCCGCCAGGTGCATCACCCCATCCCGAACGTCAAGCCGCGATCGCGCCCGCGGCGGCTTCTCCGAAACCCCGGACCAGTCATCCGTCCGGAACGACCCCGCCGGCAACCCCGCTCCGTTCCTCAAGTTCGGCTCATCCGCCGCGCCCCAAGCGAACCGCACCGCGACAGGCGCCGCGACCCCTTCCGCCGACACCACCACCCGCTCCCCCTCGACCACCGCCCTCGCGGGAACAAACTTCCGGTCCTCTCCCGCAATCGTGAAGTGCGTGACTTCCTTCCCACCCGAGTTCAGCCCCGCGCCGTGCTCAAACACGACTTCCACCGCGCCGCCCTTGACCGAAAACGACTTCATCACCGGACCCGAGCACTCGACGTCCTTTCCGTACGTCTTCGCCAGCGCCCACAGCGCCAGCCTTTCGCCCACCTCCCGCTTCTTCACCGGGTGAATATCCACCGGGTTCCCGATGTCCATCGTGACCGCCATGCCCGTATTCGGCACCGCCATCGCCATCGTCTGCGCCTCGCGCAGCTCCGCCGCCTCGCCCTTGTCCCCGCCATACCGGAACGGCGCGATCTGCACGTAGTAGAACGGAAACGCCGCGTTGTCCGCCATCCCCCACGCCGCTCGCCAATCCCGGATCATCGCCGGAAACAGCGTGCGATACTGCAGCGCCCGACCGACGTTCGATTCCCCCTGGTACCAGATCGCCCCGCGAATCGCCATCGGCGTCAGCGGCGCAATCATGCCGTTGTACAAGGAGGTCGGCGTCCCCGGCTGCACCCCCGGCATCCGAGGCCGCCGCGGCAGGCTGTCCAGCTTCGCCCCCGCCTTCAGCTTCCACACCCCGGCGAGCGACAGCGAATCACCGCCCTCAACACTAAGTTTCAACTGCTCCGCCCGGCCCATCATGCCCCCCGGTCCGCCGGTGTCCAGCATCCGCACCGCGATCACCGCCCGCCCCGCCTTCACCAGCGACCCCGGCACGCGATACACCCGAGGCACGTTCCAGTTCCCCTCCCCCATCCGCTCCCCCACCACCTCACCGTTGAAGTACGTGGTGTCGTTGTCGTCAATCGGCCCAAGCTCCAGCTTCAACTCCTTCCCGGCCCACGACGCGGGCACATCCACCTCGCGCCTCGCCCACACCGTCCCGTCGTGGCTCGCCAGCGCCCCGCCCCACGCCCCCGGCTGTTCCACCGATGGCCATGCCGAGTCATCGTGATCCATCGCACCCCAGTGCGCCCCCGCCCGACTCCCCGGCTCCGCCTCGTCAAACTGCTTCAACCACGCCCGGACCGCCGCCTGACGTTCCCGTTCCAGGCCATCAGGATCGTCCCGCATCCGCGCCACCTCCGCCAGCGCTTCCTCCCACTCCCCGTGCGCCCGCAGCCCCGCCTCGCTGGTCCACGCCTCCGCCGGCGTCCCTCCCCAGTCCGACGCGATCAGCCCCACCGGCACGCCGACTTTCCCCTGAATCTCCCGCCCGAAGTAGTACCCCACCGCCGAGAAGTTCCGCACCGACTCCGGCGAGGCCGCCTGCCACCGGCCGCGGCAGTCCGAACGCGGCTCCACCGAGATCGTGTTCTCCACTGTGAAGACCCGGATCGCCGGGTTCGCCGCGCCACGGATCGCCTGCTCCGCGTTCTCCGTCGCGTGCAGCGGCCACTCCATGTTCGACTGCCCCGAGCACACCCACACCTCCCCCAGTTGCACATCCTTCACCACGATCTGGTTATCCCCGGAGAACACAATAGTGTGCATTACGCCATCGGCCGGCGGCGTCTTGACGTGCACCCGCCACGCCCCCGTCCCGTCCGCCCGTGTCACCTCCGGCGCCTTCTGCCAGCTCGGCGCGATGGAGACCTCCTCCCCCGGCCTCGCCCACCCCCACAACCGCGCTCCCGCATTCTGCTGAATCACCACGCCGTCCGACAGCAGCGCGGGGAGCTTGATGTCCGCGAGCGCCGAAGAGCACAGCACCACGCACGACAGAATCGCGACCTTGTTCATCCCCGCAGTGTACCGACCGGGCAGGTTTCACTCCGCCGGCGCCAACTCCCTCGCCACCTCATCAAACCACGCGATGCACTTGGCCACGTTCGCCTCCAACTCCGCGCCCCGGCCCGTCTCGTACTCCACCGAAATCAACCCCTTGAACCCCTGCCGGTGCAGTTCCTTCAGCATCGCCTTCGCATCCCCCTCGCCCGTCCCCCATGGACGATCGATTCCCTTCATCTCCGCCGGCGCGATGTCCTTGAAGTGCAGCGAGATGATCTTCCCCTCCAGTTTCTTCAGGCACTCCACCGCCACCAGCCCGCTCCGCGTCCAGTGCCCCGTATCCGCGCACGCCCCCAGCCGCTTTGACCGCCCCTTGATCGCCTCCAGCACCGTGTCCGGGTTCCAGTACGTGCTCGGCTTGGGGTGGTCGTGGCACGCCGCGTTGATCCCGAACTCCTCCGCCAGCCGCTCCACCACATCCCACGCCGCCATCTCCGGCTCGCACGTGATCGTCGGGATCCCCATGTCTCGGCAGAACTCGAAGTACCGCCTCGAATCCTTCTCATCGTTCCGGAAGTTCACCACGCCAAACGCCATTGGCGTCACACCGTGCGCCGCCAGCTCCTTCCGCAGCGCCTTGCGCAGCTCCATGGACAGGTCCGGCCCCACCTTGGCTCCCGGAAAGTCCTTCCCGAGGTCCTGCCCGGGAAACAGCTCGATGTACTTGAGCCCCAGCCGCGCCGCCGTCTCGATCGCCTCGATCGCCGTCCGATCGCGGAACGTCCACGCCTGCGTCCCCAGCTTCCATCCCAGCCGTTCCGCCGCGGCATCATCCCGCACCGCCGGCTCCTTCGACTCCGGCTGCGCCCACGCCGCCATCACGCACGCGAAGAAGACCGCGATCAACCCGAGCAAGAGTGTCATGCGCATGTCCAGAATCCCCGATCACACATCACAGATTTCAATCGCTCGCCTTAGCGACGCCATCGGGTCCTTCCTCGGGATGAACTCCTGCCCGATGAACCCCGTGTAGCCCGTCTCAACAATCGCCTTGCAGATCGTCGCGTAGTTCAGTTCCTGCGTCTCATCGATCTCGTTCCGCCCCGGCACACCGCCCGTGTGGAAGTGGCCGATGTGCGCGATGTTCTCGCGGATCGTCGCGATCACATCGCCCTCCATCCGCTGCATGTGGTAGATGTCGTACAGCAGCTTGAACCGGTCCGATCCCACCCCCTTCACGACCTCCACGCCCCACGCCGTCCGATCGCACTGGTAGTCCCGGTGGTCCTTGCTCGACAGCAGTTCCATGATCACCGTCACGCCAAGCTGCTCCGCCAGCGGCACGATCCGCCGGAACCCCTTCACGCAGTTGGCCACACCCTCCGCATCCGCCTGCCCCGCGCGATTGCCGGAGAACACGATCATGTTCGGGATCCCCGCCGCCTTCACCAGCGGCAGCAGCCGCTCCGACTCCTTCACAAACTCATCGTGGTGCTCCACCCGGTTCCACCCCCGATGAATCGGGTTCGGCCCCATCGCCACCGCGCACGTGAGCCCGTGCTGCGCCGGGATCCCCCACTCCTTCTCGTACAGCAGCTCGACCGAAGCGATCCCCATCGCCGCGGCCTGCTTGCACAGATCCTCCACCGACATGGACCCGTAGCACCACCGGCACACCGAGTGCTTCACCCGCCCCGTGAGCACCGCCTTGCCTTCCGCCGGCTGGGCTCCGAGCGGACGTGAACCGCCCGCCAGCGCCGCCGCGGCCAATCCGGTTGCAACAAATGACCTTCGATCCACGTGCACCTCCCGAGCCGGGAGTGTACACGATCCTGCCGCCTTCGCTCAGGCCCGGCCCGATCGTCCCTCGCGCATCTTCTCTTCCGCCGCCTTCCAGTTGGCGTTGTCCAGGATGGCGTCGATGTCCTGCTCCTGTTCGAGCCGGACCTTGGCCCGTGCCAGGCGCGAATAGGCCACGCTGCCGAGCCCGAGGCACAGGAAGAGGCCCAGGCCGAAGATGCCGCCGGCGTAGAGCACCCGGCTGTTGTTCAAGGGCCCGGCGTCGGCGTTCGGCTTTTCCGCGATGACCACGCCAAGGCCATCGGGCCGGCGTTCGCGCGTCGCGTTGGCCTGGCTGGCCAGCGCCGTGACGAGCGTGTCGAGTTCTCGAACGGTCTTGGCCTTGCCGGTGCCGCGGAGCTCCAGCTTGAGACTCCCCGCAACGGGGGAATCGACGATGAAGTCTTTCTCCAGCCGCTGGGCGACGCTTCCCGGCGAGGCGAGCGAGACGATGCCGGCGCGGGCCATGCGCTCGGCGGTCACCTCGTGCATCCGCGGGTCGGCCAGTTCGGACTCCATGTACTTCTGCCACTCGGCGAGTTGGTCGTCGCTGGTCTGGCGGCCGCGGGTGTCGGCGTTGATCACGGCTCGGGCGGCGTAGGTCGAGGGCGTCACCTCCCCCGAGATGGCCCAGCTCAGGCCGGCCAGGCCGGCCAGGGCGCCCACGAAGTAGAACATCGCGACGCCGGCCTTGCCGACCGCCGCGCGGGCCTGGAGCTTCTGGAGCTTGTCCTGCTGCGAGGCGATCGCGGCCCGCGCCTGCACGAGCTGCTCGCGCTGGGCCAGGATCTGCTCGGCCTGCGCGAACCGCGCGCGGACGGCCTCGCCCGCTTCGCGCAGTTTCTCGCCCTGCTCCTTGAGCAGGTCTCGCATGAGGCGGAGCCGCCGCCAGCGCGTCATGACGGCCTCGCCGATTTCCTCGGGGATGCCGCCGCCCGATTGAGCGGGTGCGTGCGCCGCTCGCGACTTGAGCTCGCGGTTGGCTTCGCGAGCTTCCTCCAACTGCTGTCGCATCTGCTGGAGCTGCTGCTCGAGCGCCTCGATGTCGGCGCGGTGGGCTTCGGCGTCGCCGGACTGAGACGCCGCGGCCTTGAGCCGGGCAATCTCGCGGTCGCGGTGGCGCAGTTCTTCCTGCAGCGAGTGGGCCTGTTCGGCGAGCGAGGCCTGCTCCTGAAGGGTCTGGGACACTTCGCGGAACTTGGTGGTCGCGGCGGCGAGCTTGCCGGAGAGCTCCTGGATTCGGCCGTCGCGCTCGATGAGCTGGCGCTTGAAGTCGGCGACGCGGGCCTCGGCTTCGGTCGCGGCGGCCTGCTTGCGTGCCGCCTCGCTCTTGAAGAGCTCGGTCTGGCGCTGGAACTCGGCAGCGGCCTTGTCGCGCTTCTGGATTTCCTCCATGAGCGCGCTCTGGGCTTCGCCGGCGCGCTTCACGGCCTCGCGGGCGACGCGGAGCTCCTCGGTGAGACGGGCGCTCTGCTCGTCGTACTGCAACTTGGCTTCCTCGACGGCGCTGTCGAGCTCCTCGATGCGCTGTTCGAGTTCGGCGATGCGGCCCTGGGCCTGGTCGAGCTGAGCGGTGCGGGAGGCGTTCTGGCGCTCGGACTCGGTGAGCCGGCTCTGGAGCTGGGCCGCTTCTTCGCGGGCGTTGCGGAGCTCGGCGGCCTCCTGTTCGGCGGCTTCCTGGCGGCGGGTCAGCTCGGCGGCGAGGGCTTCGAAGGACTCGCGCTGGCGGGAGATGTTGGCCGCGTGGTCGGCCAGCCGCTGCTCGCGCTGCTCGAGCGCGACGGACATGGCCTTGAGTTCGGCGGCCTCGCGGGCGGCGGCGTCGGAGGCCTTTCGCTGCTCCTCCGCCAGGGCGGCGAAGTCGCGCTCGAGCTTCTCGCGGCGGGCGTTGAGATCCGCCTCGGCGGCTTCGAGGTCGCGCTGGCGCTGGGCGTGCTGGTCGTCCTGGACCTGGAGGAGATTCTGGCGTTCCTTGAGGGCGGTCTCGGCGGCTTCGAGGTCCTTGGCCCGCTGGTCGAGTTCCTTCTCGCGGGCTTCGAGGCGCTGGCGGAAGGCGTCTCGCTCGGCGCGGTGAGACTTGAGGCTCTCGAGCTGGCGCTCGACATCGGCGATCACGCCGAGGAGGTCGTCCTCGCCGGCATTGCCCGCGGGCTGAGTCGAATGAACCTGCTCCGAGTGGTCGGAACTCATCGCCGTCTCCCTGGTGAAATGGTGCGGTTGACCGCCGCGCACCGGTACCCGACGGGGATATCGACGCTGGGTGAAGGGGTCTGAATCGCGGTCCGGGAATGCGGGAGAGGGACGGGCGGGTTATGCGGGCGGGGGCCTGTAACCACGGAGCGGACTTGCCGGGGATGGGGAATAGGGGCGGGTGGGTTGAACCGGGGGTGGAACCCGGGCGTATCCTTGAGCGTCCAAGGTCGATATCACCAGAGAGATTCATCCGAAGGAGCGCCCCATGAGCTGTCGAATCGGCGGAACGTTTCTGACCCCCATCCTGGCGATCGCGGGCCTCGTGGCCGCGGGCACGGTGGGATACAAGGTGTTGAGCGGCGGCTGCTCGAGCTGCGTGGACAAGGACGTCAAGGCGGCGGTGGTGCATGTCGCCGGCGAGGACCACGGTGACTGTGCGCTGTGCACGGGGCACAAGGAGTGCGAGTCGACGATGGCGTCGAAGTCCGAGGGCTGCTGCCCGGAGACGAAGACGGTCGCGGCAGAAGCCAAGAGCGAGTGCTGCGCTTCGAAGGAAGCGGCGGTGAAGACGGTGGCGGCCGAGGGCAAGACCGAGTGCTGCGCTTCCAAGGAAGCGGCCGTGAAGACGGTCGCGGCGGAAGCCAAGAAGGACGGGTGCTGCTCGTCCGAGGCCAAGACCGAGAAGGTCTGCAAGGAAGGCACCGACGGCTGCACGGGCGATGGCAAGAACGGCTGCTGCGGCGGCTGCGAGGGTGAGAAGAAGGAAGGCGGCCAGTAAGCTCCGCCTGACAGCATCGTTTGACTTCATCAGCGGCCCTTCCGCGTTCCTTTCGGGGATGCGGAAGGGCCGCTGTGCTGATAGGGTTGGAGCATGGAGATCGTGCGCGGCGGGATGCGCGTGGGGATCGAGCCGCGGCTGGGCGCGGGGCTCACGGGTTTGTGGTGGCGCGATCGGGCGCTGCTGCGGCCCGCACCGATGGGGGTGGCGTGGTTCAATGATCTGTCGTGCTACCTGCTCGCACCGTGGTCCAACCGGATCGCGGGGGGTGGGTTTGCATGGCGCGGGGCGCGGCATCGGGTGACGCCGGATTGGCCTGATGGAACGGCGATCCACGGGCTGGTGAAGGATCGGGCGTGGTCGGTGGAGCGTGCGTCAGCGGGCGCGGCGGTGCTGTCGTGCCGGGTTGAACCGGGGGAGTTGGCGTGGGGCTTTTTGGTCCGGGTGCAGTACGAGGTGGGCGAGGATGCCCTGCGGACGGTGCTGGAAGTTCGGAACGAGGGCGGATCGGCGGACCCGATGCCGGTGGGCGCTGGGTTCCATCCGTTCTGGCTTCGCTCGCTGGACGGGGGGAGTGATGAGGCTGAGATGCGGATCGGCGGGCTGCGCCGGTATCCGTGCGAGGGGATGATCCCGACGGGCGCGGCGGCGGAGGATGAGGTGTGCCGGTCGTTGGCGGCGGAGATGCCGGTTGGCGCGGTGACGCTTGATGATGTGTTTGCGGGGAGTGCGCATGGGGCGGAGATCCTGTGGCGGCGGAGCGGCGTGCGCGTGCGGTACCGGTGCTCGGACGAGCTTGGGCACACGGTGGTGTTCACGGGGATGGCCGGGAGCTTCTGCCTGGAGCCGGTGACGATGGTGAACGATGGGTTCAACCTGGCGTCGCGGGGCGAGGAGGGGACGGGGGTGCGCGGGCTTGGGCGCGGCGAGTCGCTGAGGGTCGAGTGGACGATTGAAGTCGGTACGATGTGAGTTGATGGGTACGTTCCTCTTCAAGACCGAACCGACCGAGTACTCCTTCGCCGACCTGATTCGTGAGAAGAAGGCGGAGTGGAGCGGAGTGACGAACGCGGCGGCATTGATTCACCTTCGGTCGGTGAAGAAGGGGGACGAGGTCCTGATCTACCACACGGGGGATGAGAAGGCGATCGTGGGTTTGGCAAGGGTCGTTTCGGGCGTTCGGGAGGATTCGAAGAAGCCGGGAAGGACGCCGGCGGGGGAGCCGAAGTTCGCGGTGGTCGACGTGGTCCCGGTCCGGGCGACGACGACGCCGCTGACGCTGGGCACGATGAAGGGGGATGCGCGGTTCGCGAAGTTCCTGTTGGTGACGCACGGGAGGCTGAGCGTCATGCCGGTGGATCCCGTTGTGGACCGCTTGATCCGTGACATGACGGGGCTCTGAGCCGTTGCCGCGGGGTTTGTTGTTCGGAGGGTCCCGGTCGTCGTCAGGCGGTTCTGGGCGGCGGCGCGTGGGCTGTTCGAAGCGGATGAGGGCGAGGAGGATGCGGGTGGCCGCGCGGCGGCGTTCGACGGGGTTGGGATCGGTTTCGGCGATGACTTCGAGGGCACGGATGGCTCGAAGGCGGGTGGCTTTTTCGAGTTGGGATTCGTGGAACGCAAGCCAGGTCTGGATGTGGGGTTGGGTGGCCCATTGGTAGATGGAGATCAGGTCGGGGCCGAGGCGAGCGGGATCACCGTTTGAGGTGAAGTAGGCGTTGAGGAAAGCGGCGTCGGCTTCGGAGAGGGCGGGGAGTTGGGCGGCGGAGGTCATGATGAGACGGTACCGCCGCGTCGCGATTGAGCAAGGCGCAGAAATGGACCGGGAGTGACATGACGTTGTCACTCCGGCTTCCGGGAAACCCTGGGACGGGGTGAAAGGGGATGGTTTGTGCACCCGTTTCACGGGTGTCGAGGTTCACCATGGGTGTGTACTGGGGGGCGTCGAGGCACCGGCGGCAACGTGCCCGTTCAATGGCATACGTTTGTGTGCGGTTGCGCGGGAGGAGGGTTGGGGGTGGCGTAAGCGGGTGGGGTGTGGGGGGCGACGCGGGGTTGGGTTCTTCTGGTTCTCGCACCCCTTCGGGGTGCGGCGCCGGGGGCGGGGGCGTTCCGGGGGTGCCGCTGCGCGGCGACCCCCGGCTACTTTCGGGCAGCCCTTTGGGCTGCATGAGAGCCACCTCTTGGGTTGTATGAGAGCCGCCCTTGGGGTTGCATGAGAGTCGCCCTTTGGGCTGCATGAGAGACGCCCTTGGGGTTGCGTGAGAGTCGCCCTTTGGGCCGCGTGGGGGCCGTTTTCTTGGGCTGGGGGAAATCAACTATTGTGTGCGTTGGAGGAGCTGGTTCATCTGCTCGCGGTTGTGGCGGTCGCGTTCGTCTGTGATGTCGGTGAGGGAGTCGGCCTGGTGGTCGGCGTGGTAGCTGGAGCGGACGAGGGGGCCGGATTCGACCACCTTGAAGCCGCGGCGGAGGCCTTCATCGCGGAACATCGTGAACTGCTCGGGCTTGACCCAGCGGTCGATGGGGAGGTGGTTGCGCGTGGGCTGGAGGTATTGGCCGATGGTGAGGATGTCGGTGGAGGGAAGCGAGACAGCGAGAGAGCGAGACAGCGAGACAGGGTCGGAGTTGAGATCCTCCCTGCCTTGGTCTCTTGCTGTTTCGCTGTTTCGCTGTTTCGCTGTCTCGCTCGTCCGCGTTGCGGCCTGGACTTCATCCATCAGGGCGAGGACTTCCTCGTCGCGTTCGCCGATGCCGACCATGATGCCGGTCTTGGCGACGAAGCCTTGGTCCTTGACGCGGCGGAGGAGTTCGAGGGAGCGGTCGAACTTGGCGCTCGGGCGGACGGCGGGGTACATGCGGCGGATGGTTTCGAGGTTGTGGTTGATGATGTGGGGCTTGGCGTCGATGACCATCTGGAGCGCGGCCCAGTTGCCCTCGAAGTCGGGGATGAGGACTTCGATGGACATGCCGGGGCACGCTTCCTTGGAACGGATGATGGTCTCGGCCCAGATGCCGGCACCGCCGTCGGGGAGTTCATCGCGGTTGACGCTGGTGATGACGATGTGCTTGAGGCCGCCGTTGGTGCCCTCCCACATGAGGCGGAGTCCCTCGGCGACGCGCCGGGGTTCATCCTTGTCCAAGGTGGCGGGCCGGCCGGTCTTGACGTTGCAGAAGCCGCAGGCGCGGGTGCAGGTGTCGCCGAGGATCATGATGGTGGCGACGCCGCGGGCCCAGCATTCCCCGAGATTGGGGCAGGAGGCTTCCTGGCAGACGGTGTGGAGGCGGTGCTCATCGACGATGGACTTGAGGCGGGAGTACTCGGGGCCGCCGGGCATCTTGGCGCGAAGCCACGGGGGCTTTTTCTTGATGGAGAGTTGGTGGGGCTGGTCGGGGGAGTTGTTGAGTATGGAGAGGGAAAGGAGGGGCCGGTTGATGTTTCGGAGAGGGTCGCCGCCGAGGGGGCGGGGGTGGCGCTGGGGCTTGGATGGGGAAGGGGGCGGGGAGGAAAGCGGAGAATTGGCGGATTGGCCCGGACTCATGTCGAACTGTAGACGGAGGGAGGGCGGTACTGGCGGGGTTGATGCGGAGGTGCGGGTTGTCGTTTGCCCTTTGGGAGGGGCGGACCTTCAATGCCCGCCGCGAGTAGATTGTGCCGGTATTGGGACGTTGAGGGCCCGGAAAGCCGATGGAAAGCAGCAGAAAGCGCCCGGGAAGGGCGGATGGTCTTGGAACTCAGCTTGAGACAGGTGCCGAGTCGGCAAGGAGCGAAGCCGTGACGATGAACCCCGTTCGAGGAATGTTTGGAAGTCGGTCGCGGTTGGCGATGACGGCGATAGCCGGGTTGGCGTTTGGTCTTGGCGGGTGCGCGGAGACGGACAGCTACCTATACGACCCGTCTGTGCTCGGGCGGTGGGAACGAACGCCGACGACGGTGCCGATCCTGTCGCGGCTGGTTTCGATTGAAGGGCAGGGGGAAGAGCTGCTGGACTACACGGACCCGACCGAGGCGGACCTGGTGCCGGAGGTGTACGAGCACCGGATCGGGTCGGGGGATGTGCTGGTCGTCAACGTGTTTGACCTTCCGGATGAAGGACGGACGGTTGAGTACCAGCGCGAGGTGGACCCACGGGGCATGATCGAGCTGCCTCAGCTCGGGCAGGTCTATATCGCGGGAATGACCTCGGCGGGTGCGGAGGAGGCGATCAAGGAAGCGATGAAGGCGCTGATCGCGCGGCCGATGGCATCGGTCCTCGTTGCGGGGCGGCGGTCGGAACGGTACAGCGTGATGGGTGGCGTGCAGACGCCGGGGAACTTCCGGATTCCGACGGCGAACTTCCGGTTGCTCGAGGCGTTGGCGTCGTCGGGGAACTTCAGCGAGCAGGCGGACTTCATCTACATCATCCGGCAGGTGACGCTGTCGGATGCGGCCTCGGCCAAGCCCGGGCCGGCGCAGCCTGCGCCGACGGGCGATCCGAACGCGCAGCCGCCGTCGGGGGAGCGGCTGATCGAGACTATCAACCGGCTGACGCGTCCGGAAGAGACCAAGCCGGCGGAGACCCCCAAGCCCGGTGGATCTCCGGGGATGATGCGGCCGCTGGCGCAGCCGGAGTTGATTGAGCTTCCGCCGGCGCCGGGGGAGAAGCCGAAGCAGCCGCCGCAGCCGGACGCCGCGGCGATGGATGCGGGCGAGATGGCGTGGGTGAACATTGATGGGAAGTGGGTGAAGGTGCGTCGTCCGAAGGCGGCGGGACCTGAGACGCTGACGCCGCTTGGTCGACCGGAGGCCGGGGAGACGCTGATGACGCAGCGGATCATCCGGGTGCCGATGCAGCGGCTGGTGCGTGGGGATGCGAGCGTGAACATCGTGATCCGGGCCGGGGATGTGATCCGGATTCCACCGACACCGCCGGGGACGATTTACCTGGCGGGGCAGGTTGGCCGGCCGGGGGCGTATGGGTTGACGGAGAAGCTGACGCTCCGGCGGATTATCCCTTCCGCCGGCGGGGTGACCTCGATCTCCGCGCCGGAGAAGGTCGACCTGACGCGGATGATCGGCCCGGACCGGCAGGCGACGATCCGGCTGAACCTCCGGGCGATTGAGGAAGGGACGCAACCGGACCTGTTCCTTCGCGGGAACGACATCGTCAACGTCGGTTCATCGTTCTGGGCCCTGCCGTTGGCGGTGGCGAGGAACGGGTTCCGGATGACGTACGGGTTCGGGTTCCTGGCGGATCGGAACTTCGGAAACGACATCTTCGGGGCGCCGCCGGCGAACCGGTTCGGCCAATAAGGGCCAATAAGCACGGAACGCCGGGGGGCGGAATCTCCGGTACAACCCGCTCAAGCCGTATGATCGCGGCCGCGGGCACGCCTCATGGAGGGGGTTGCGAACAGCCATGCCCGATGGTCGTAGTACGGCCGGCCCTGTATGGCGCCGGGTCTGGCGATTTCCCTTGGTCCTGGAAGTCCTGAAGAGATGTCCACCGCGGTGAATCCAACCCGTGCCGCCACGGCCAGTCCACCGTCGCCGTCGAGGGTGCTGGGGCTGTTCACGCCTGAAGGGGCGGTGATGGCGGGGGTGCTGCTGGGGGCGTTTGTGGGGCTGTTCTTCCGCTGGTTCAAGATTCAGAACCTGATCAGTTCGACGCAGATGGAGGACTGGGGGCACGCGTACTTCATCCCGCTCATCAGCGGGTACATGGTGTGGAAGCACCGGGCGGAGATCGCGGCGATCCCGGCGCGGGTGTTCTGGCCCGGGTTGGCGCCGTTCCTGCTCGGGATCATGTGCTACTTCTGGGGCGTGGTGGGCGTGAAGAACCACATGTTCCAGGGGTTCTCGATCATCCTGACGGTGATGGGGCTTTCCTTACTGATGCTGGGGCCGGCGATGGCGCGGTACCTGTTCCTGCCGATCGCGTTCCTGGTGTTCTCGGTGACGGTGTCCGAGCGGATCATGATTGAACTGACGTTTCCGCTGCAACTGGCGGCGTCGCAGGGCGGGTACTTCGTGCTGTCGCTGGTGGGTGCGGTGGCGGGGTTCAGCGTGGATGTGAAGGGCAACCTGCTGGAGATCATCGACAGCGCGGGCGTGGCGCACCCGTTGAACATCGCCGCGGCGTGTTCGGGGATGCGGATGGTGGTGGCGTTCTTCGCGCTGGCGGGTGCGACGGCGCTGCTGGGAACGAAGCTGTGGTGGCAGCGGGTGGCGTTGATGCTGCTGGCGGCGCCGGTGGCGCTGATCATCAACACGGTCCGGGTTTCGGTGCTGGGTTTGCTGTCGCTGTGGGATTCGAACCTGGCGTCGGGGGAGGCGCACACGGCGATCGGGACGTTTCTTCTGGTGCCGGGGCTGATGCTGTTCATGGCGGTGATCTGGGCGCTCAACAAGATCATCAAGCCGGAGGGCGCGGCATGAACATGCGGACGCTCCTGAACCCGGCGTTTCTGACGGCCGTGCTGACCCTCGGGGCGGCGGGGGTTGGCATCAAGACGGGGATCGAGCGGTTCAATATCTACTTGCAGAAGAAGCCCATTTATGCGGAGCCGGTCGGTGACGCGGAGCGGGTGCTGCGGGGGATTCCGACGGAGACGGCGCGGTGGGTTCGGCAGGGGATGGACCTGCTGGTGCCGCCCGAGGAGTTGGAGGTTCTGGGGACGTCGAACTACCTGACGCGGGTGTACGTGGAGAAGAACCCGCCGGCGGGACGGCCGGCGAGGTCTGTGGAGCTGCACGCGGCGTACTACACGGGATCGATCGACACGGTGCCGCACGTCGCGGAGCGGTGCTTTACGGGCGCTGGGGTGTCGCTGGTGGGCGGGCCTTGGACGCTGCCGCTGGCGCTGGACACCTCGGACTGGGTTCCGGCGGGAGATGTGCCGTCGGACCTTGCCGGGCGGGTGTTCACGACCCGGCTTTCAAACGAGTATTCGACGGCGGGCGGGGGGCGGCGGGTGACGCTCCCGATCGACCTGACGCCCGAGCGGCCGTTGAAGCTGCGGATCACGCAGTACGATGCGCACAAGCGGGGCGCGTACTACGCGGGGTACTTCTTCCTGGGCAACGGGGGGTGGGTTTCGAACGCGGAGGAGGTCCGGCTGTTGTCGTTCGACCTGCGGCAGGACTACGCGTACTACGCGAAGGTGCAGTTCGGGAGTGCGTCGGTTTCGAGTCCGGAGGAGCTGGCGGAGGTGGCGGGGAGCCTCATGAACGATTTGCTGGGGGAGATCATGACGTGCGTGCCGGACTGGATGAAGGTGGAGCGCGGCGAGTGGCCGCCGGATAACCCGAAGCGAACGGCCAAGGGTGGGAAGCCCTGAGGCAATCGAGGATCAAGCGATGGCGTCACGAGTCAACAAGAAGTTTGTGCTGATGCTCTCGGGGTTTCTTGCGCTGACGGCCGTCGGCGCGGGCGGGGCGTACTACTTCGTCAAGAGCCGGAGCGGGGAGCACTATGTCGCGATGGGCGACAAGGCGATGGCGGAAGGGAAGATCGACGCGGCGGACAAGTGGTACGAGCGGGCGGTGGGCAAGGAGCCGTACAACGTCGCGTGGCTGACGAAGTGGCGGGCGGCGCGGGAGAAAGTGGTCCCGCCGTCGAACGAGTACCAGGCGAAGTACCAGATGCTGCAGGGGATCCTGCGGAACCTGGCGCAGGCGAAGAAGACAGACATCGCGGCGCACTGCGAGGCCTTGGAAGCGGTGCTCAACGAGTGCCTGTTCACGGGCTCGCGGGGCGGGTTTGAGTATCTGGCCAACCGGGTGGACGAGGTGCTGGGGTACTTTGAGAACGACCCGGAGAACCCGGCGCCGGCGCAGATCAGGCGGTACCGCGGGATCGCCCTGACGGAACTGATGTCGGACCCGACGATCACCAAGGATCGGATCGACCTGTGCCGGCAGGACCTCGAGGCGGCGCTGAAGCTGAACCCGGGGGATGGTGAGGCGGCCTACGGCTTGGCGGCGTGGCACCGGCAGATGGCGGATCGGGCCGTCACGTCGGGCGACGATGCGGCGGCGCGGGAACATCGGGCCCGGTCGCGTGAAGTCATGGCTGAAGCGAGCCGAGCGGGTGCGCACGGAAAGGGCGGCCTCCCGCACCCCTTGCTGCCCATCGCGATCCTGACGATGGACGCGGGGGACATTGAGTTGATGCCGACGGCGGGCCTCAGCTCGGACGAGGTGATCCGCCGCAAGACGGCGGCGATGGACGCCCTGGCGCCGCGCGTGGGCGAGGTCGTCAACCAGATGATGACGATGGACCCGAAGGATGTCTCCTCGCTCGTCGTTTCGCGGGTCGTGGCGGTGGCGCCGCGGATTGACCTGAAAAATGGGCTGTCGCTGTCGAAGTCGCTGGTGGACCACATGCTGAAGGCGCGGCCGGACGACATGGATCTGCTGCTCATGCGGGCTCAGTTGCTCATGACGTCACCGCCGCCGCCTGAAGAGCCGGCGAAACCCGAAGTCGTCATGGCGGCCTTCCAGGCGGTGATCGATCTGCCGGACAAGCCGGTTTCCTTCGAGGGCTTTCGGCTGCTGGGCACGCGCAATCGAGCTCGGTTCGCGCAGGCCTCCGTGGCGATGTCGATGATGGCGGGGAGCAACCTGTCCGAGGAGGAGCGTCGCCGGGCGACGGCGACCGCTCGCGAGAAGCGCAACGAACTGGCTAAGCACGTGCTGGAGTCTTCGCCGGAGGTTCAGTTCCTCGACGCGAAGATGGCCGTGTTCGATGGCGAGTTGCCGAAAGCGCGGCGGCTGCTGGCGGAGTTTCTGAAGAAGCCGGGCGACACGGGCGCGGCCTCGATCCTGGAAGCCCACCTGATGATGGCGGACATCGGGCAGCGGCTTGTGCCGCCAGAGCTTGGTCTGGCACGCGAGCACCTGACGCACGCGTTGCAGTTCCGGCCCAACGCCACCGAGTATCGGATGGCGCTGGCCGGTGTTGAGCGCGCGTTGCAGGAATACGAGCGTGCCGCGGCGCAATACCGCCTGGTGCTGCAGATCAATCCTGACCATGAGATGGCGAAGGCCGAACTGGCGAGGCTGCGGGCGGTGATGGAAGGCGGGAAGCTCGACGACCCGGTGGATCAGGCGCTGGTGGATGCGGAGCGGCTCTCCAAGGGGACGGCGGAGAAGCTGGGCGACGATGCCGCGGCGATGAAGCTGCTGGAGGAGGCGATGGTCCGTCACGGGTACGACCCGCGGATCGTGCAGACCCTGGCGAGGGCGAAGTTCCAACGGGGTGATCGGGAGGGCGCCAAGCAGACGGTCGCGACGGCGATTGCGGCGCGAAGCGGCGACACTTCACCTGCCATTGCTCGCCTCCGAGAACTGTCCGACCAGATTTCGGCGACCGAGTCGCTGGAGGGGACGCTCGAGTTCCTGAACCGGCTGGAGATTCCCGAGCTAGATAAGAAGCTCGGGCAGTATCGGGCGTACCTGGAGTTTGGCAAGAAGGAGGAAGCGAGCAAGGCTCTGGATGACGCGGAGCGGCTTTCGCCGAAGGATGTTCGCGTCGTGGAAGCGCGGTTCATGGATGCTCTGTCGAAGCCGGACTTTGTCGCGGCAAGCCGGCTGGTGGAAGTGGCGGCGAAGGAGAATCTGGACCAGGCGGATGGCGACACGTACAGGGCGCGGTTGCAGATCGCCCAGAAGCAGTACCGGGATGCCGCGGCAACGTTGGCGCGAACGGTCGAACGAGGGAATGCGCCGGCGGCGGTGTTCCGGTTGCTGGGCCTGGTGCAGGCGGAACTTGGGCGCACGCAGGACGCTGTGCTCGCATTCCGACGCGCCCTGGACCTCGTGCCGAACGATCTGCCGACGGTCAAGCTGTTCATGAACGTGCTCGTGACGGCTGGGGAACGAGCGGAGGCCCTTGGCGTTGCGCGGCGGGTGGAACCGGTGGCCAGGTTTGACCCCGAGTTCGTCAATATGTGGCTGCAGCTCGAGTCGGACGCGGGCCGGACGGAGTTCGCAATTTCGCGGCGCGAGCAGGTGCTGGAGCGGAACCCCAAGGACCGTGCCAACGCGGCGGCGTTGGCGGGTCTGTACATCGAGGCCAAGCGGTGGGACAAGGCGCGGGCGCTGATCGACACGCTTCGGCAGGAGAAGGACACGCTTGGCCTGGCCATGCTGGATGCGAGGTGGCACGGCGATCGGGGGAGCTTGGAGTCGGCCATTCAGGTGATGCGGACGTTCGTGGGGACTGTCGAAGATGGCCCGGCGAAGCAGGAGGCGTTCGTCGCGTTCGGGCAGTTCCTGTTGCAGCGTGGGCTTCAGGAACAGGGACTGGCGGCGCTGCGCCAGGCGGCGGCACACCAGGATCCGAAAGTCATGACCGTCGATCAGTTGATCGGCGATGTGCAACTCAACGCCGGGTTGTTTGACCTGGCCGAGAAGTCGTACCGCAAGGTTCTGGACGCGGGGGTGCCGGACCCTTCGTTCACGATCCGCAAGAAGCTGATCGAGGCGCTGAACCAGATGCAGAAGTTCGCTGAGGCGGAGGCCATCTTTGCTTCGCTGGGCGCCGACGCGGATCGCGATGTCGAGCTCATGGCTCAACGGGCGAGCATCGCCCGGGGCATGGGGGACACGGCCCGGGCGAAGTCCATTCTTGACCGGGCAATCCAGAAGTACCCCGAGGAGCCGATGCCGTACCTCCGCCGGGCGCGCCTGGCGATGATGGACCCGGCGCTGTCGAAGGATGTGGCCGCGGACCTCGCGACGGCGATCCGGTTGCGGCCTGGGTTCTGGCAGGCGCTGCGCACGAGGGCGATGATCGCCATGGGCGAGGGACGGGTGGATGACGCCTTGAACGACCTGCGCGAGGCGGTAAGCCGAAACCCTGCGAACGAGGACCTCCGGCTCGAGTACCTCGACTACCTCGTTCGGCTGGGGCGGGAGTCCGAAGCGGTTGATACCGCGGACGCGGCGCTGGCTACGCGGCCCAACGACATCCGGATGATGTCGCAGTTTGCGAGCATGTTCGCTCGCGGGGGTCGATGGGCGCGGGCGACGAAGTACTACCGGATGCTGTGGGTCCAGCTTCAGGATGAGAACTCCGCGCTGAACCTGTGCAACTCGCTGTTCAACTCGACGCCGCCGGGGTTGAGCGAAGCGGAGACAGTGCTGACCACGCCGGCCCTCCGGGTGGATCGCTCGTGGCGGCTTCTCACGGCACGGGCCATTCTCCGCAAGCGTCAAGGGCGCGATGCGGCGGCGCGGGATGACCTGCTCGCCTCGTTCGAGCAACTGAGCACGGATGTGGGCTCGTTCCTGGCGTGGTCCACGGATGTGTCGCAGGTGTATCCGGGTCTCCTTGAGCGGCTCCAGTTCCTGAGCGCGCTGCGTCCGCCGACCCAGCTCGCGGAGTGGATGACGCTGGTTCGAGCGCGGATGGCGCTGGAGGACAAGGCAAGCGTGGACACGGCGATTGACACCCTGCGGGCCTTGCGTGATTCGTCGGGCGATGTCGCCCTCAAGGGCGAAGCGCAGGTCGCGATTGCGGGGGCGAGGATGGGTCAATCCAGGTGGGAGGACGCCATCGAGGAGATCCGGCTCGGGCTGCAGTACCGCGGGAATGACTGGATTCTGCTGAACAATGCCGCGGCGATTCTGAACGAGCACCTGAACCGCCCGCAGGAAGCCCTTCCGTTTGCGGAGCGGGCGTACGCCCTGAATCGGGGTATCTGGCAGGTGGCGGACACGCTGGCGGCGGCCCATTGGGCCCTTGGAGCCAAGGCGGAGGCCCTCTCGAAGATGGAGGAAGCCCTCAGGCTGGTGCAATCCGAAGTCGATAAGTGCCGATTGTCGATCAAGCTGGCGAGTTGGAAGTACAAGGCGGGGGATGTTCAGGGATCGCGTGCGATGGCGGATCGGGTCCGAGAATGGCTGACGGACAGCCCGGCGCTGCGAGATGCGGTGAAGTCGGAGTATGAAGCACTGGTTCAGGAGATCGGAGCGTCGGTCCGGTAAGGCACGACGGAAGCAGTTTGGAAGGATTTGACATGACCACCGTTCCAACAACTCGTCCCGGGGTTCCAGCGATGGCCAGGCCTGCGGCGGCGAGCCCCGCCGCGGCGACAGCGGCCCCAACCGTGGACCCCGTGAAGCTGGTGAAGAAGCACAAGTGGCTGCTGCTGGCGTCGGTGGTCGCGGGGATGGTGGTCGGGACGATCGCGCACTACGTGTGGCTCAACCTGTACCCGATTTTCACGTCGGTGGCGATGTACGAGTGCCACCCTCGCAATGAGAAGGTCACGGAGTTGTCGCCGGTGGCGCCGTCGAAGGATGAGCTTGACAAGTTCATGGCGACGCAGGCGCTGGTGCTGACTTCGGACCGCATCGTGGACCGGACCGTGGCTGATCCGGCCCTGGAGCGAGATGCTCCGCGGTGGGCTTCGCAGTTCAAGAACCGGGATGGCTCGCTTGACGCGGCCAGAGCCGCCAAGCAGCTCAAGAAGCGACTCTCCGTGAGCATCGCCGGCCAGTCCAATCTTCTTCGCGTGTCGATGTGGGGGACCAATCCGGCGGAAACGGCGGCTATCGTGAAGCTTCTCTGCCGGACGTTCGAGCGTGACCGGCGTCTGGTCGGCAGCCAGGATATCAGCGAACTCAAGCAGTTCATCACGCAGGCCATCACGGATACGAACGAGCAGATCGCGAAGCGTCAACGCGATCGGCAGGGCATCCTTGCGGACGTGGACGCCGATGCGTTGACGGAGCAGGTCTCGTCTGTCAATCGAGAACTCGAGAAGACGCAGACGGAGCTGGTGCAGGTTCGCCTGAGCATCAAGTCCGTGACGGTGCTCCGCGATCGGTACGAAGAGGAACTCCGCAACCCGCTCGGCGTCAAGTTTGATGACGACATCCGCGAGTATGTGGACAAGGAACCCGCGATCACGCAGCTCAAGCAGCAGGTCAACCTGCTGGAATCCGAGCTGCTCGCGATGCAGTCACGGCTCGACCGGAACCACACGGACTATCGTCGTCTGGAGACACGGCTTGAAGGCACTCGCCAAAAGCTGGCCGCCGAAGTCGATCGTCTATGCACGCAGCAGTTCTACGCCCGGCTGGACCGGTATCGCACATCGCTCCAATCCCTCGCTGCCCAGGAAGAGACGTTGATCAAGAGCGGCGAGGAACTGAGAAAGCGAGCCGTGGACCTGACACAGACCCTGGCGCGAGTCCAGGACATCTCCAACGAGATTGATCGGCTTACGGGCACGAAGGCAAAGCTGTCCGCCGACTTCAAGGACCTTGAAATTCTGACCGCGAGCGCCAAGCAGGTCACTCGCGTTACCCTTTTCCAGGAAGCCCAGATCCCCAAGGTCGTCACGATGCCGCGGTTGGTGATCATGATTCCCGCGGCGGCCGTGCTGTTCTTTGCCCTGACGGCGGGCGTCGTCTTCCTGCTCGAGGTGGTCGACCAGCGCGTCAAGGGGCCGGGGGATATCGCGATGATCCCGCGCACCAGGCTGCTCGGGTACCTGCCGCACGCGGCGGAGGATCCGGCGGCGCCCGCGAAGGTCGAGACCGTGTTCCGGGATCAGCCTTCGGGCGTGATGGCGGAAAATGTGCGGCAACTTCGCGGGACGTTGCTCAAGCGGATGCAGGCCGGCGGGCACAAGTCGCTGGTGTGCATGTCGGCCATGCCCGGCTCCGGTGCGACATCCGTCGCGATCAACATGGCGTTCTCGCTGGCCGCGGCGGAACAGAAAGTGCTGCTCATCGACGCGAACTTCCGGCGTCCGGCGGTGCACCGTCACCTGGGCCTGGCGGAGGGGCCGGGGCTGGCGGATGTGCTCTCGGGCGGGGCGACGCTGGCGAGCGCGGCGCGGGATGTTGGCGCCACGAACCTGGCCGTGATGACGGCCGGCTCGCCGGACAAGCGGCAGTACGAACGGCTCACGAGCACGGCCATGTCGCAGTTGCTCAAGGATGCCGGCGCCCAGTACGACATCGTCCTGATCGATGTCGCGCCGGCGATGGTGTCCGGTGATGCGACGGGGTTGTGCAACAAGGCGGACGCCTCGATGCTCGTTGTCCGTGCCCTTGGCGAGAAGCGGGGCATGGTGGCCCGGTTGAGGACCGAGCTGTCCGAGTGCCGCGCCGAGTTCCTGGGTGTCGTGGTGAATGCGGTCCGCGCCTCTGCGGGCGGGTACCTCAAGGGCAACATCCTGGCGACTCACGAGTACCACGGCGGGTCGAAGAACGGGGAGGAAGCGGTCAAGGCCTGAGCCTCACGCCCGTGAACGGGACCGAGATCCGTGTCCAGCAACCCCTCTCACCTCGGCGCTGATTCCGGCCGCACGCCCGCGATGCCGCGGCGTGTGTTGGTGACCGGTGGCGCCGGCTTCATCGGCTCCCACCTCAGCGAGCGGCTGCTGGCGCGCGGCGATGCGGTGACGGTGGTGGATGATCTTTCCACCGGACGGCGGAGCAACCTGCCCTCTGCGCACACCGGGCTCCGGTTCATCGAGGCGGACCTCGGCGAGGCGCTCCGCGCCTTTGGCAGGGGCGAGACGTTCGACGAGATCTATCACCTGGCGGCCGCGGTTGGTGTCAAGCTCGTGATGAGCGAGCCGATCCGGTCGGTGGAGACGAACATCGAGCAAACCTCGGCGCTGCTGCGGTTCGCGGCGGTGACTCGCACCCCAACGTTGATTGCGTCCAGTTCGGAGGTGTACGGCAAGTCGTCAAAGTCTCCGTTTTCGGAGGATGACGATGCGGTGTACGGGCCGACAACCGTCGGGCGATGGTCGTACGCGTGCTCGAAGGCCATCGACGAGTACCTGGCCCTGGCGTACCACCGTCAGCGGGGCGTGCCGACGGTGATCGTGCGGTTCTTCAACACGGTCGGGCCGCGGCAGGTGGGCGACTATGGAATGGTGCTGCCACGGTTTGTGGAGGCGGCGCTGCAGGGGGCGGCGCTGACGGTGTACGGCGAGGGGACCGCGACGCGGTGCTTCTGCGATGTTCGGGACGTCGTCGAGTTGCTGCCCCGGCTCATGGCGGTGGAATCGGCGGAGCGATGCCGCGGCCGGGTGTTCAATGTCGGATCGGACAAGCCCGTGTCGATCCGCGAACTGGCGGACCGAGTCATCCGGGTGACGGGATCGGCTTCAACGGTGCGTTTCATTCCGTACCGCGAGGCGTATCCGGAAGGGTTCGAGGACTTGCAGCAGCGACAGCCGGACCTGCGGCGCCTTCGGGGCGCGGTGGCGTTCGAACCGAAAATTCCGCTTGAGCAGACCATCCAAGACGTGGCGTCGTTCATCGCGGGTCGGTCGGAGGTGCGGGGATGACTTTCCTGCCCTTGATGCTTCTGGGACAGATAGCGCCGACGCCGACGGCGCCGGACATCCCCCTTGGGATCAAGAGCCGGATCGAGTCGCTGGGGCAGGAAATCGGGGCCTTGGGGGCCAAGGTTGACGAGATCAAGGAACTGGCGGGGATGTCGCAGGCGGCGCGGGTGACGCGGCTGGACGTCTTTCACGGGTACATCCCGATCTTCGTCATCGCGTTCCTGGTGACGTTGATTTCGACGCCGCTGGTCCGGAAGCTGGCGCTGGCCAAGGGGATCGTCGACCGGCCGAGCCAGGCCCGGAAGATTCACACGATGCCGATCGCCTACCTCGGCGGCGCGGCGGTGTTTCTCGGGATCATCGCGGCCATCGCGTACAGCTACTTTGCCTCCGTGTCATCGGGATGGATGTCGTTCCACACCACGCAATACCTGGACGCGGAGGGGCGACCGCACACGGTGCCCTTCTCGATTGTTCTGGGGATGGTGTTGATCGCCATCGCGGGACTCGTGGATGATGTCAACGGGATCTCGCCGAGGCTGAAAGTTGGCATGCAGCTCATGGCCGCGGCGGCCTTGGCGGCGACGGATGTCGGCGTGAAAGTGGCGCACGGCGTGGTCGTGCCGTTGGCCAAGGCGGTCGGCGTTTCGACGACGCTGGTGAACGGAACGGACACGATCCTCGTCCACATTCCGCTCCCTGTTCCGATGTTCGGCGCGGAATCCATTCCGATTGATGTGGTGTATTGGCTGGGCACCGCGGTGATCGCCGTGTTCATCCTCGGCGCGTGCAACGCGGCGAACCTGATCGACGGTCTGGATGGTCTCCTGACCGGGTACACGGCGATCGTGGCCGGCGGGCTGCTTGTCATTGCGCTCACGCTGGCGGTGCACGACGACGGGCCGCGCGATTCGCCCCGGATCGTTCTGGCGATGGCGCTGTTCGGGGCGTGCCTGGGGTTCCTGCCGCACAACTTCAATCCGGCGACGATCTTCCTCGGGGATTGCGGGTCGCTGCTGATCGGGTTCGTGACAATCACGATCATCCTGATGCTCGGCGACACGGGGAAGACCCACCTCGTGCTTGCCGGGCTGATCATCTTTGCGATCCCGATCATGGACACCATGCTGGCGATCATCCGGAGGCGCCTGGCCGGCAAGCGGATCAGCGAAGCGGACGACCAGCACCTGCACCACATGCTCAAGCGAGCGTTGGGGGTCAAGGGCGCGGTGCTGGCGATGTACGGGATCGGCGCGGTGTTCGCGGCGCTGGGCATCGCGCTGAGCCTTGGCCGGGCGCGGGTGGTGTACGCCCTGGTGCTGGTGCTGGGGTCTTTCATCGTCGTGACGGCGGTCAAGATCGCCCGGAAGAAGCAGCTTGACGAGCACGCGGCCCAGTTCGAGGCGCGACGTCTGGCGAAGTCGGGGCCGGTTCCTCGGGGTGCGGCGCCGGTGGGCGGCGGGCCGGCCAACGGAACCGACAAGGCGGAACCCGTCGGCCAGCGGTAGGAGCCCGTATACTCCCGCCATGTCCGAGCACGGAAGCCCGGCCCCGGTTCCATCTCCCCCCCACTCCTTCGCAACGCGCGGCGGTCGCCCACGCGTGATTTCGCTCATGAACCAGAAGGGCGGGGTGGGGAAGACGACAACAACCGTGAACTTGGCGGCGGCGCTGGCGCTGGAGGGCAGGCGGGTGCTGGTCATTGACCTGGACCCGCAGTCTCACGCCTCGCTCCACCTGGGAGTTGAGCCTCAGGGCTTGCAGACTTCCATCTACGACCTGTTGCTGGATCCCGATGGCGATGCCACGGCAGCGATTCACTCCATCAACGAGAACCTGGCGGTCATCCCCAGTGAAACGGACTTGGCGGCGGCGGAATCGGAGTTGGCGACGGTTGAAGACCGGCACCGGAGGCTCGGTCGCGTCCTTGACCGGGTGGGGCATGCGTTCGATCTCGTGCTGATCGATTGCCCTCCCTCGCTGGGAATCCTGACGCTCAATGCCCTGGCGGCGTCGGATGAGGTACTGATCCCGATGCAGGCCCACTTCCTGGCGCTGCAGGGCGTCGGAAAGCTGATGGAGACGGTGTCGCTGGTTGCCGGGGGGCTGAATCCCCGGTTGAGGGTGGCGGGCGTGGTGCTGTGCATGCATGACGCCGCGGCGACGCTCTCGCAGGAGGTGGTGGCGGACATCGAGGCGTACTTCGAGCAGGCCAAGGAGCAAGCGGTGCCGTGGTCCGGGGCGAGGGTGTTTCGCCCGCCGGTGCGTCGGAACATCAAGCTGGCCGAGTGCCCGAGCTTTGGCAAGTCGATTTTCGACTATGCCCCGACGGCATCGGGCGCAGCGGATTACCGGGCGCTGGCCAAGGCCATGCTGGCGGGCCCCGTGCCGACGGCCGCGGACGTCGTGGTGGTTGAACGCGCCGTGACCGAGGTTCGCTGATGCGGGCTGAGTCCTGGCGATGGGTGCTGCGAACCGCTTTCTTTCTGTACGCCGTTGTCCTGTTTGGGGCGACGCATTGGCCGGCGTTGCGCATCGAGGGATCGGGACGGCCCGATCTGATCGTGCATCTCGCGGCTTTCGGGCTGTGGACGCTTGCGCTCAACCTGGCGGGGTTCTGGGGGCCGCGATTTTCGGTGAGGAATGTCCTGATCAGCGGCGCGGTGGCGGTGATGTATGCCGCGTTCGATGAGGGCACCCAAGCGATCCCAGCGCTTCAGCGGACCGCGGCTTGGGACGATTATTTGGCCAACGTCTCTGGAATCGTTCTGGCCAGCTTGACTTGTCTGGGGGCGGGGGCGTTTATAGGTCTCACCAAGAACCGGGCGAGCGGAGTGCATGATGGCAACTGAACACTCGCAGAGCGGGCTTCACGGCCCGAAGGTCTGGGCGGCTTCCGCGGTGGCGGGGGCCATCTTGGGCTACCTGACATCTCTGGTGATTTCGCTGCCGGTTTCGGACCATCCCACGATCGAGGCGTGGATGGTGCTGCCCTTTGCGGGGCTCTTGGCGTGCATCGCGCTGATGCCGTTCATCGCCAACCGCTTCTGGCACCACCACTACCCGGATATCGCGCTGTTCCTCGGCTTCATGGTGGCGGCGTTCTACATCGCCGAGTTCCGCGTGGCGGCGCCGGATCACGCCATGTCCTACGGGATGGAGAAGATCCTGCACGCCGGGGAGGAGTTCGTTTCGTTCATCGCGCTGGTGGGCGGGCTGTACGTCGTGTCGGGTGGGATTCTGATCGAGGTGAAGGGAAAGGCGACGCCGGTGGCGAACATGGCCATCCTGGCGGTCGGGGCTGTCATCGCGAACATCGTGGGGACGACCGGGGCGTCGATGCTCCTGATCCGGCCGTTCATGCGGCTGAACCGGGGGCGGCTCTCGCCGCTTCATATCGTGTTTTTCATCTTCATCGTGAGCAACTGCGGCGGGTGCGTCACGCCGATCGGGGATCCTCCGCTGTACCTTGGGTACCTGAAGGGAGTTCCCTTTGAGTGGACGCTTCTGAACCTGTGGATGGACTGGTTCTTCGTCGTGGGCTCGCTGCTGGTCGCGTTCCTGGTGGCGGACAAGTGGATCGGCAACTTCGATGCTCCGGCCGATTGGGTGCACGGCGAACAGCCCAAGTCCGGCGTTTCCATTCGCGGCTGGGTCGGGCTGGTGTGCCTGGCGCTGATGCTCGTGGGCGTGTTCATCCCGCCGGTGCTCAAGGCCGTGGCGAAGATCGATGGGCTCATGATCGGCGCGGGGTTTCAGATTGCCGTTGCTGTGGCGTCCTACATGCTGGCCCCCAAGGAGCTGCTCAAGGGGAACGACTTCACGTTCGGCCCGGTCAAGGAAGTCGGGTTGCTGTTCGCGGGCATCTTCCTGACCATGGTGCCGGCGCTGGGCTTCCTGGCGGCCAAGAGCGGCTCGCTCGGACTGAACAACACGCTCGCGTTCTACTTCGGCACGGGGTCGCTCTCGGGGGTTCTCGACAATGCGCCGACGTACCTGAGCTTCCTTCAAGTCGCGTTTGGTGAAGCCGAGATTACGCCCAGCGGCATGCACGACTTCCTGGGCACCCCGCGCGGGCAGGACACCCTCAACGCCATTTCCACGGGCGCGGTGTTCTTCGGCGCGATGACGTACATCGGGAACGGGCCGAACTTCATGGTCAAGGCGATCGCCGAGGCTTCCGGCGTACGGATGCCGGGTTTCTTCGGCTACCTTGGTCGGTCCTGCCTGATTCTGCTGCCCGTTCTTGTCGCCCACTCGCTGATCCTGGTTCGTTGACGGACTCACGCCGGCGGGGCCAAGAATCCGATGCTCTCCCAGCCGCCGCGAGCCTGCCGTTGACGCCCCCACCCGAAACCCAGTCCTCGCCGGTCTCTCCGACCGCTGCCCACACCTCGACTTCCGCGGCGGCGCCGCACGATCGCGGGCTGTCCTCCGCCGTTCGGGCAACATCCGGCGCCACGCTGCTCTCCCGGCTGGGCGGGCTGGCCCGCGAAGTGCTGACGGCGCGGATTTTCGGCGATACCGCGATCGGCTCGGCTTTCGCGGCGGGGTTCCAGGTTCCCAACCTGTTTCGCCGGCTCTTTGGCGAGGGGGCGCTCTCCGCCGCGTTCATCCCGGAGTACACGACGCTCCAGAAGGACGATCCCCATCTGGCGGATCAGTTCGCTTCGCTGGTTGTCGCGGCGCTGCTGCTGGTCACGACGGCGTTGACGCTGGTGATCGAGGCGGGCCTGCTGGTGGCGCTGGTGGCGCTGCCGCCCGATCCGGATCGGAATCTCTCGCTCGGCCTGATCATGACGATGCTGCCGTACATGCCCCTTGTCTGTGTGGCGGCGATCATGGGCGGGATGCTGCAGGTGCACGGGAGGTTCGGGGCGGCGTCGGCCGGGCCGCTGATGATGAACACGATGGTCGTGGCGATGGGGCTGTACTTTCTGCTGACGGGGCAACTGGGGAGCGCGACGACGGCGTACATACTCGGCGGCGTGGTGGTGGCCAGCGGGGTGACGCAGTGCGCGTGGTTTGCGAGGCTGCTCTCGCCGCGCGTCAAGTGGACCCGGGCGTACGAAGGGGCGCGGGAGGCGGGCCGGAGGACCTTCCGGCGGTTCGTTCCCGCGGCGGTTGGCCTGGGCTCGCTGCAGATCAACACGTTCATCGACACGTTGCTGGCGATGTGGCCGATCTGGGTCGGCCCGACGCTGCTTGGGTTCGTGTACCCGCTGGATGAGCGGTCGAACGTGCTGATCGCGGGCGCTGCGCGGTTGTACCAGTTCCCCCTTGGTGTCTTCGGCATCGCCGTGGCCGTGGCGATTTTCCCCTTGCTGGCGCGGCACCGGGCGGAGCCGGCCCACTTTGTGCAGACGCTGCGTCGGGGGATCCGCCTGAGCCTGTTCATCGGTCTGCCCGCGAGTGTCGGGCTGTTTCTGGTCCGGCACGAGGCGATCGCCGTGCCCTACTCGGGAGGATCAACGGGATTCTCGGCGACGGGTGTGGAGCGGTGCGCGGCGGTGCTCGGCGGGTTTGCGCTCGCCGTGTGGGCGTACTCGCTCAACCACGTGCTGACGCGGGTGTTCTATTCGCTCGGCGATACGAAGACACCGATGCGGGTGTCGCTGGCGATGGTCGCGCTGAACGTCGCTCTCAACCTGGCCCTGATCTGGGAGCTGAAAGAGGCCGGGCTTGGCTGGTCGACGGCGATTTGCGCGGCGGTGCAGTGTGCGGCGCTGTTCGTGCTCGTCCGGCGGGTGCTGCCGGAACCGATCCTGGACGCCTCGACGCGACTGGCAATGGCACGAATCGCCGTGGCCGCGGGCGTGATGGGAGGAGTCGTGTGGGCCGTCGGGCGATTCATGCCGTGGCCGCCGGGATGGACTGGAAGCCTGGCCTCGCTGCTGGTGAAGTCCGGTGTGGGCGCCGTGGCGTTCGTGGTTTCGGCGAGGCTCTTGGGTTGCCACGAGCTGGGATGGCTGCTGTCGAGGCGACGGCCGACCTGAACCCGGTACGATGGGCCCATGATCGACCTCTCCGGGAAACCAATCGCGATCACGGGGGCATCTTCGGGTATCGGCAGAGCGACGGCGCTTGCCTGCGCGAAAGCGGGGATGCCTGTCGCCGTCGCGGCGAGGCGGGAGGATCGGCTCGCCGACCTGGTCAAGCAGATCCGCGATGCGGGGGGCAGGGCGATCGCGGTGAAGGCGGATGTCGTGCACCAGGCGGACTGCGACCTGCTCGTGGAGCGAGCGGTCGCCGAGTTCGGTTCGCTCTACAGCATCTTCGCCAACGCGGGGATCGGGCATGAGGCCCGCATCGAGAAGATGTCGGACGCGGACATGCGCGGGATCTTTGAGGTGAACTACTTCGGCACGCTCAACACGCTGCGACCGGCGCTGCCGCACGTGCTGGCGTCGAGGGGGCACATCCTGATCTGTTCGAGCTGCCTCTCCAAGCTGGCCATGCCCTACCACGGCGCGTACAGCGCGACCAAGGCGGCGCAGGAGCACGTCGCGCGGGCGATGCGGATCGAAATGCGGTCCCGGGGCGTGAAGGTTTCGAGCGTTCACCCGGTAGGAACCGCGACGGAGTTCTTTGAGTCCAAGGCGGCGCGGACGGGGACGAGCGTCGAGCAGAACTCGCCGCCTCGCTGGGCCGTGCAGCCGCCGGAGCGGGTGGCGGACGCGATCGTGCGGTGCCTGCGCCGGCCGCGGCCGGAGGTGTGGACCACGTGGGTGGGCAAGACGGTGTTCTCGGTGACCAATCTCTCGGCGCGGTTCACGGACTTCTGCTTGAACCGGTACGCGCACCGCAAGCCGCGGGATTGATCGTCAGACGCGGGACAGCAGGATCACGGCGTGGACCTCGATCGCCCGTCCCTCGCCGACGGCGTCCACACGTTCGTGCGTCTTTCCCTTGATATTCACCTGGCCCTGATCGACGCCCAGGATGCGGGCCAGGTTCTTGCGGACTTCTTCCTTCTTGGCGCCGATCTTGGGTTTTTCGAGGATGACGGTGGCGTCGAGATTGACGATTTTCCACCCGGCGGCGAGCTTGAGGGCCTCGGCGAGGAACGTCTCGGAGTTGGCGCCGGCCCACTTGGGGTCGGTGTCAGGGAAGAGCTGGCCGATGTCGGGAAGCGCGAGGGCCCCGAGGATCGCATCGGTCACGGCATGCAGCAGCGCATCGCCGTCGGAATGGCCGACGGGCCCCACTTCGCTGACGAAACGAATTCCCCCGAGGACCATGGGCCGGCCCCGCTCTCCTGCGCCGCTGAGGGGGGCAAGCCGATGGAGGTCGTAGCCATGCCCGATACGAATGTTCGGGACCTGATTGGACATTGGGGACTCCAAATGGTCGGGAATGATCGCCCTATCGGACGATACACTTTACTGCCGCGGCGACCGGGCCGGGCAGAGCAGCGGGCGAATAAAGCCCTAACACATTGGTTGGAGCGTCTTCATGCCGACACGCCGCACGATTGCCAGTCTGATGGTCGCCGCGATGGTGGTTTCCGCGGGGTGCTGGTACCCCGGGTACTCGCCGGGCGGCTCGATGGCGTCGCGTGACCTGTACACGTACGAGAGCACGCCGAACTTCCCGCAGAATGTCACGGTGGTGGATTGGACGACCGGGGAGAAGCTGCTGCACGTGGAAGTCCCCGTGGGGCAGCAGCTCGTGGTGCGGTTCTACGACGATTACAACGCGAAGAACGCGGCACGTCCGGCGCTGATGCGGTGGAAGCTGATGCCGGCAGGGACCCGGTACGGGGAACTGGACAACTCGATGCCGGTTCCGGGGCCGAACCAGCGGCGGCTGGATGTCTCGCTGCGGGAGAATGCTGAAGCGGTGCCGAAGTCGCCGGTTCCGCCGGCGGAACCGGTCGCCCGGTAAGGGTTGGATTCCGTTTCCAATCGTGATAGGCTGTGCAGGCTCTTCAAGCGGAAGCGACATGTGCTGTCGTGGATGCGCTCTGGAGGGAATCCGGCATGACCCGCGCGCGGGCCTTCACACTGATTGAGTTGCTGGTGGTCATCGCGATCATCGCGCTTCTGATCGGGATCCTGCTGCCGGCGCTGGCATCGGCGCGGGAGAACGCACGCCGGACCAAGTGCCTGTCCAACCAGCGGCAGATCGGCATCGCCCTGATGGGGTATGCGGAAGCGAACAAGGAGTGGACACCCCGGGAGAGCGGGTTCAGCGAGCGGCCCGGATCGAGGCTCAACCCGCCGTGGGCGTACTCGTTGCGGCCGTTCCTGGATCCGTCGGCGACGGCCGGCTCGCCCCCCGGATACCCCGGCGCGGACCCGCACGGCGGCCCGGACCCGGTGAGTGATCTGTACACGCGGATGGAGGTGTACCGTGACCCGAGCCGTCCCCGGGACCGGCACAACATTCATTACGTGGTCAACGGGCTGTCGTTCCGGGCGCCGAACCTGGTGAACTCGTACGCGAAGCCGCCGACAAAGATGAGCAGGTACCCACGCCCGTGGGACACGATGTACATCGCGTGTTTCGCGGAGGACACCAACCAGGTGCACGCCAACTCGTGGTACACGACGGGGCAGACCAACTTCCAGTTGGCGGTGTACTACGACATGCACCACGCGGAGAACGTGACGGGGACCATGCCCAACTCCCCCACGCACAGCCAGCGGGTTGCGCCCAAGCGGCACAAGAACGGGGCCAATGCGATCTTCCTCGATGGGCATGCCGTGGGCGTGAGGACAGAAGAAATGACGAGCCTGAAGCGGTGGGACGACCACGACTACCGCCCGGACAGGGCACCCGCGTGGTAACGGCCGGGGCCTGGTCGGCCCGATAGTGAGACCATGGCGATTTCGGGCAGGATTCTGTGCCTGGGTGTCTTCGTCGTCCTCTACATGGTGGGCTTCACCGGCTACGCGCTGTTGCGCGGGAACAGCGAGTTTGTCTTCTACGCGCTGGTGATGGTGGTGCTGATCGCGGGGACGCTGGTGGTCCATCGCCGGGTCGGGTTCTCGCCGCTCGTGCTGTGGCTGCTGGCCGTGTGGGGGCTGCTGCACATGGCGGGCGGAAACGTGCCGGTCCCGGCGCGGTGGGCGGTGGATTGGGTTCCCCCGCCGGGGAAGAACGCGGTCACGGTGCTGTACAACTTCCGACCCGTGGCGTGGATGCCCAAGTACGACCAGATCGTGCATGCGTACGGCTTCTTCACGGCGACGCTCGCGTCGTTCGAGGCCATTCGCGCGGCCGTAACAGGCCATGCGGGGCAGCCGATCTCCGCGTTTCGAATTACGCCCGGGCTCGCGGTGGCGTGCTTTCTGGCGGGCATGGGCCTGGGTGCGCTCAACGAGGTGATCGAGTTCGTCGCGACACGGTTCATGGAGACCAATGTCGGCGACTACGTCAACACGGGCTGGGACCTGGTCTGCAACATGATTGGTGCAGCGCTCGCCGCGGGAGTCGTGTTCGTTCGCGGGCAGAGGCAGCGGATTATCCCAGCTCGCTGAGCAACTCCTTGGCGAGCTCCTGTTCCGGCTCGCTCTTCAGTCCCGGGAGCGCATCGGTTACATCTCGCTTGGCCTGGACGGGGTCGTTGAGGTACCGGGCGTTGATGAGGCCCATCATCAGGCGGACCTGGGGCACCTCGCTGTCATTGGGGTAGCCCTTGAGGAACAAGCGATAGGCCGTGGCGGCGGTCTGGTGTTCGCCGCTTCGGAGCAGCATGTTGGCGGCGTCGTACTGGGCCTTCCGACTCAGAATCGAGGACTCCTCGCCGAACGCGTCGAGGAGCCTGCGGTAGGCCGCGGCGAGGGCGGGTGCATCCCCAGATGCCAGGCGATCGAGCACATCGGCCCGGAGCCGGGCGAGTTCTTCGGCCTTGGCCTCGTCGAGGCCGGGCTTGGCGGCGGGTCGTTGCTGCTGAAACTGGACCTCTTTGAACTGGCGCCGGCGGGCGGCCTGGCGGGAGATCGAGAACAGGTCGTACATCTCTCGGGGGAGGAGCTTTGTCCAGAGCAGGATCAACGAGACCGCGGCGCCAAAGGTGTACCCCGCGAGGTGGGCGCCCGTGGCCACGTTCCCGGAGAGCCCTGATCCGGTGGCGAAGAGATCCCAGGCGATGCGCCCGCCGATAAACCACCAGGCGGGGATGTCGAAGACGCCGATGAAGACGATGAAGAGGGTCCGGATCGTTGTTCTCGGGAATAGGACGAGGTAAGCCCCCGTCACGGCGGCGACGGCGCCGGAGGCCCCGATGACCCAGGCGTGTTCAAAGGCGACGTGGAACCCGCCCGCCGCGGCCCCGCCGAGAAGATAGAAGACGAGGAACCCGATCCGGCCGAAGCGGTCTTCGACATTAGGGCCAAATACCCAGAGAAAGATCATGTTGCCCAGCACGTGCCAGAGGCCGGCGTGGACGAAGGCGTAGGAAATGAGGCCCCACCACCGAAAGGCGTAGGGCTTGAGTGCCATGAGCTCGGTGAGGGACTTGGCGGCATCGGGGTCGGCTTCGGCAAGCACCCGGCCGGTGCCGTAGACGGCGATATTGGCCACGATCAGGGCGATCGTGACGATCGTGGGTCGGCGGAGCGGGCGGTTTGTGCTCAGCGGTATCAGCACGCACGCCATGGTACGAAGTTGGTGGAGAAACGTTGCTGGCCAACGGCTGGATCTCTATAGTTTCGACCCTTCGCGGCCGGCGCATCCTTGCGGACCCGCCGTCCGGACCTGCCTTCACGGAATCGCCTGGAACCAACCAGCTCGGAGCACCGACACCGATGAGTACGTTTGCCAAGGGCCTAGAGGGAGTTGTCGCCGCGGAAACGCGGATGTCGTTCATCGACGGCGAGAAGGGGATACTGGAGTACGTTGGTATCCCGATCGACGCCCTGGCACGGAACTCGACGTTCGAGGAAACGGTGTTCCTGCTGTGGAACTGCCGGTTGCCGAAGAAGGCGGAGCTGGTTGATTTCTCGGCGCAGATCCGGTCGCGGTATGCGTTGCCGGGCGACTTCCGGAAGCGAATCCTCGACATGCCCAAGGACGCCCAGCCGATGCACGTGCTGCGGACGGCGGTGTCGAGCCTGTCGCTGTACGACCCGAACCCCAACGCGACGGATGTCCCGACCGCCCGGGAGAAGGCGCTGAACATTCTCGCGCAGACGCCGACGATCGTGGCGTGGTTTGATCGGCACCGGCGGGGGCTGCCGCTGGTCGAGCCGCGGAGCGATCTTTCGTTTGCCGCGAACTTCCTGTACATGCTCAACGGGAAGGAGCCGACACCGGCGATGGTGCGGGCGTTTGACATCTGCATGATCCTGCACGCGGACCACGGCCTGAACAACTCCACGTTCACGGCGCGGGTGATCATCTCGACGCTGTCGGACATGTACTCGGCGCTGACCGGCGCGATCGGCTCGCTGCGCGGGCCGCTGCACGGCGGGGCGAACGAGGAAGTGATGGAGATGCTCAACGAGATCGAGGCGTTCGCGAAGCAGCAGGGCAAGGACACGTCCGCGGTGATCGAGCCCTACATCATGGACAAGCTTGCCCGGCGCCACGAGGGGGCGCGGATCATGGGCTTCGGGCACCGGGTGTACAAGACGATCGACCCGCGGGCGACGTTCCTCAAGACCTTCAGCAAGCAGATCGCCGCGGACACCGGCAACCTGAAGCTCTACGAAATGTCGTCGAAGATCGAGGAGATCATGGCCCGGGAGGTCGGGGCCAAGGGCATCTACCCGAACGTGGACTTCTATTCGGCTACTACGTACCACTCGATCGGGCTCAAGCTCGACCTGTTTACACCCATGTTCGCGATGTCGCGGATCAGCGGGTGGGCGGGGCACTGCATCGAGCAGCTCGCGGACAACCGGCTCTTCCGGCCCAAGGCCAACTACATCGGGCCGCACGAGGCGCCGTACGTGCCGATGGATCAGCGGTAAGACCGGTCGCCTGAAGCTCGCGCACGCATCCTGTCGGCGGGGTTGACCCGTGCGCCACCGCGAACAGAACTGCACTCTGGTGTCCGTCGTCTTCGCGTCGGGCTTGGGTGTCATTCGAGACGGGCGGACCTTGCCGTCTTCCGGCGGGCTGACTCACACCCGCATCATCCACGCGTTGAGGAGCCACTCGATCGCGAGCAGCGCCACCGCCGCGGCGACAAACCAGGGCCAGACCTCACGCGGGCCGCCATCGCCAGTTGAGGCGGGAACGGCTTCGCCCGAAACCTGGAGAGACTCGGCCAAAGCGATGGCGCTTTCGTCGGGATCGAGGAGGTTGACGGCGAAGGCCGACGTGGCGCCCTCGGCGGCGTTGGACAATCGGTACACGCCCGCAAGATCGAGCACACCAAGGTTCACGGGGAGGCCCGGCTGGGCGGACTCGGGAACCGTGACCCGGCGTGGGCCGTCAAAGACGCCGGAAGCCGCGTTGACTTGCACGGGCTGGGTCGTCGTGAACGCCTCGCCCGCTCGTTCCTCCGCGCGAAGCGTCAGGTAGTCGATGGCGGACGCGAGGAAGATTGCGAACCCGGGTTGCACCGGCCAGTTGGAGTCGGCGAGGTCGAAGCTCACGATGATCCGACGCGGCCCGGGGGCGGAAGGGCTGATGATCAGGGCGCCGTCGGCGCCACGGGCGATTTCATCCTCCGGTCGAGATTCCGGCAGTTGAAGCGGCCGAGAGACATAGACAGAGTCCAGCGAGGCGTGCCGGAGCACGGGATGGTTGCGTTGCCATGAAACGAAGTATGTCCCGGGCTGAGGCGGCTTGGAGAGCGTAAGCCCGGGCAAGCCCGCTCCGAACGAGAGCGTCGGCAACGCCGGGAGCCTCGCCGGCGTCACCCGATCGAAGATGACGACGTCAAAGCGGGGCGTGCCCGTCTCCTGGGCGAAGACAGAAGCGTTCATCACCCGCATCGGCAGTCGGAGCTCCTCGATGATGCTCGTGATGATCCACTCGGTTCTTGGCCCATCGGATGGATCCGGAACGACCACGAGAACACGGGGCTTGGTCGCTGGCGAGAGGACCACCGACGCTTGATTGTCGGTCGCCAAGAGATCATCACGGCCGATGCGGATCGTGGCCACGCCGCCTTCCCGGGTGACGGTGGACAATGAGACCGGGGCGGATCCGGGGCCTTGGCTCCCTGCGGCGGGGATCGTCACAATGGTCGAGGCTGCTTCGCGGCCGTCCATCAACAGGGACACCGGCGCCGTCACCGGTCGGTCGAGTGCGTTCTGCAGTCTGGCGAAAAAGCGAACCGCGGCGGGATCATCCCATTCCCGGCGCGCTGACATCGCGACGATGCCGACGTTGTCCAGGCCCGGTTCCCCCTCTCGCTGCCCGCCAACGCGTTCGAATCGGAAGTCCGCGCCGGCGAGCACGAAGGGCTCTGATTCTGCGAAGCCGCCATCGCTCAGGAGAATCACCAGCCCGCGGCGTCGCGGCGAATCTTCCGACACTTCGCCCTGCGCGATCGTTCCCGCCATGCGAAGCGCGGGGGCAAGGGCGCCGGGCTGGTCCGACGCTGCCACGGACGCGACGGCCTGCCTGGCGGCCGCGGCGTCTGAAGGGGGGGCCAACAGGACCGGCTCGGCAGCAAAGGCGATCACGGCGAACGTGGACCCGGAGCTTGACAACGCGCGGATGCGTTCGATCGCCCTGGCCTTGGCGGCCTCCAGCCTGGTCTGCCCCGCCGGGCCGTCCTGCGCGGACATGGAGGCGGAACGGTCGATGAGGATGATGATGCGGGAGTCCTGAACGGTGGACAGGTCCATGGCCGGGCGGGCGAGGGCGATGAGGAAACAAGCGAGGATCAGGAGCTGGAGGAGCAACAGCCACGTGGGCCTGGCCATTCGGAACGGGACGTTGACCTGAAGGTCGTGCGAGGCCTGATCCCACAGAAGGGTGGAGCTGATGCGGATCGGGCGGCGGCGGAGCTTGAGAAAGTAGAGCACCAGCAACGCGGGGACGGTGATGGCCGCCGCGATCAGCGCCGGGATGGGCGTGAGAAAGGTCATGGCGAGCGGGGCGGCGCGGTATCGGCCCCGTCTGGGGAGATCGTCTCCTGCCGAGGCTGGCCGGGCGGTCGGTACCTTTCGCCGATGATGTACATCTCCCGCGACACATCGCGGCTTGCCTTGGGCTTGAACCCCTTGGCGGAGGCAAACATCCTGGAGGTCTCCTTGAGCAGGGCGGGGTACTCCTCTCCCTCGAAGACCTTCATGGCCAGATTTCCTCCGGGCTTCAGGAGGGAGGGAAGGAGTTCGAGCACCCGGCGGCAGAGACGTACAGAGAGGAAGTGGTCGCCGTGACCGGTGGTGTCCGGAGCCATGTCCGAGAGCACGGCATCGAACTTCATGCCGGACTGGCCGAGAAGCGTGGCGGCGGGCGTGGCGTAGACATCGCCCTGAAGGATGAAGGCGTTGGGACCGAAGTTCTCTCGAACTTCCTTGAGGTCGATCCCGACGACGACGCCCCGCGGCCCGACGGCTTCAAGCGCGACCTGGACCCACGCGCCGGGGGCACAGCCGAGATCAAGCACGCGCGAGCCGGGACCGAAGAGCCGCCTTCGTTCCTGAATCTCCTTGAGCTTGTACGCGGACCTCGCGAGATACCCCTCGGCCTTTGCCTTCTTGAAGAACTCGTCGTGGAGGACGCGGCGGGGCATGGATGTGCTGGCGGGTGGACGTTTCGTGATGCAAGGTGGCGAGGGATGAAGGAATGGCTCAGAACACACGTGCCCCCGGCTCAGTCCTCTTCCCTCGGCAGGTCTTCTCGTTCCTCGATCCAGATGCGCTGGATGGTCTCAAGAATTTTCTCATTGGAGGGATGGCCGGGCTCCTCACGGAAGCCCGGCAAATCCGTCACGAGCTTCCGTAGCTGCGGGAAGCCGATGCGGTACGGGTCGACATCCGGGTTACGCTCGGCGAGCATCTCCCCGATCAACTCCACCTCCAGCCATCCGAACGGTCTGTCTGGCACTGGACACTCCGGTGTTCCGCTAGTGCGGGACTTCCTTGACCGCGTTTCGGTTCCACGCGGGGACACGGATGACGATGGTGCCCTCCTTCTGGATCACACACTGGCACGACAGGCGGCTGTTGCGGCGAAGGCCCGGGGCTTCTTCCACCCGGTCTTCCTCCGCTTCCGTCGCTTCGCTCAGGCAATCCATGCCCTGTTCGATATAGACGTGGCAGGTCGAACAGGCGCACACCCCGCCGCAGGCGTGCTCGATGTTGATCCCCTGGTCGAGGGCCACCTCAAGCAGGTGTTCGCCCTTGGCGGCCATGATCTCGTGCTCGGCCCGACCGGAAACCGTGAGGCCCTCCGGGTCTTCGAGGATGTACCGCAGCTTGATGTTCCGAGGCCCGGAATCCGGGTTTCTGGGGTGCATTCGGGTGTTCCTGTGGTTCGGACGACTATAGGTATTCCGTGCAGGCGCGGACTTGGCGCGAAGTTCGTCCAGAAGCTCGAAGGATTTCGCGTTGGGGATTGGCGCTCGTCTGAACATGGGTTATCTTGAGGCACGCCTCGGGCTGGTGGATCTCGAGGCGAAGGGCGGGTCTCGCGGTGGTGCGCGGAACCTGCGCCGGTAGCTTGATGGGGGCGGCGGAGGCGGTGGACGATGCGTGCGGCACAACTGGACCTGCCCGGTTACACTCGGGGAATGAAGGTCTACCTCGACGGCCAGCCCTTGGCGGTGGAACGGGCGACGCTCGCATCCGGGCTTCGGGCGGGTTCTGAGGCGGCGCAACGCCGCGGACGGGTCGTTGTCGAGGTGTACGTGGATGGCGCGATGGTGTCGGACACGCTGCTTGGCGATCCGCCGGATGAGGTTCTCGGTGCGGAGATGAAGCTGGTGTCGGTTGAGCCGCGCCTGCTGGTGCGCGAAACGCTGCTGGATGCGGTGGAGGCCTTGGACAAGGCAGGACAGGAGCAGGCGGAGGCGGCGGAGGAGATTCAATCCGGCCGGCCGGAGGGGGCCATGCCCCTGCTGCAGAGCGCGATCATGAAGTGGCAGGCCGTGCGGGACGCCGTGGAGAAGAGCGCCTCGCTGCTGGACATTCCCCTGAGCGCGAAGATCAGCAGCCCGACGGGCGCGGCCGATCGCAACCTGTCGCAGGTGGTGGACGGGTTGGCGGTGAGCCTGACCGAGGTTCGCCGGACCCTTGAGGCGGACGACTGGTCGGGATTGGCGGATCTGCTCGCGTACGACATGGCGACGCAGGTGAAGGATTGGCAGGAGATGCTCCGATCGCTGGCGGATGGGTTACGGACGGCGTGATCGGGCCAGGGGTGGCCGAGAGAGACAAGCCGTGGTGAAGACCGAGGGAAGCAACCCGATCGATCGTCTCATGGAGCGCGCCAGCGTCGCGCTCGAGAAGACTCGCTACTTCGAGGCCGAGAGGTTCTGCAAGGAGGCGCTCCAGAAGGCGTACGCCGAGGGCGACTTCGAGCGCATGGCGAGGATCGTGCTGCCACTCCAAGAAGCACGCCGGCAGAAGCGACAGCTCGCCGTGGACTCCGGGCGCGTTGTCGTTCTGGCTGAGTCTGACATGATGATGGCCATGGTGCAGGACATCCTGCCCGGCTGCTACCTGTTTCAGCCGCCGCTCCTGGGCATCGACGCTCGGAACTTCCGGGAAGAAGCCGATGCCCGGGGTGTGCCGACCTTTGTGCTCTGCCGGGAGCCGATGACTCGGGATGGGATGTGGCCCCTGGTCGCCGTGGGCCAAGTCGCGCTTCGCACGCGGGTGCCGCCCCCGGTGCCGCTGCAACGCATCGAGACCGGCATCACCAAGGACGGCTACACCGGGACTCCCCCACCGTCGGCCGCGTGGTTCGAAGCGGCGGCGGAGGCGCTGGGCGATGCGGCGATCGCCAAGCTGCGATTCGACGAGCCGGCGGCGTGGCGTGTCGATGACCTGATGACGGTGCTGTCGGTCCACCCGGATCACGAGAAGCTGCATCAACGGCTGGAAGAGGCCTGCCGACAGGCGGCGATCGAGAGTCTTCCTCCCGAGCAGCGTCATCGCCCGCCGGCGAGCGATGCTTTTGGCTTCTGAATCCTCAGTTCCAACTGCAACCCTTGGGCCATGCTTCGGGGTGCTGTGCCGCGGCGGTCCGGATGAGCCGCTGCAGGTTGCGAAGCTCGTGCTCCACAAGCCCCGCGCGCTGGCCGGCATCGCCCTCCGCGAGGAGCTTGTAGCGGCCTTCGCTGGATGTCGGCAGCGCGAAGGAGACGAGCTCGAGGATCACTTCCGTGGGGATGGCGCTGTTCTGGATGTTCTTCACGACCCACTCGGCACGGATGAGACGTGACAAGGGCTCTTCGGCCAGCATCTCGGTGAGGCGTTCGCGGACACCCTCCAGCGCGGCTTCGGCGTGCGAATCGATCCCGACGGGCTCCACCCGTGCCGCACGGAAGAGGCGCTCCGAACTGGGCGGCAGCTCCTCGACAATCCGTGCGCGGCACACACCCTGCACGAGAATGTTGAACTCCCCGCCCGGCAACCGCTCGTGCTCGATGATCTGGCCGATGCACACGGCGGGCCGGAGCGGGGGCCGGGCGTGGTACTCCTTGCGCCAGCGGTTTCCGGCGAACACGGCCATCGCGATCTGGCCGGAGCCGTCGAGCGCCCGGGCGATCATCTGGCGGTAGCGCGGCTCGAAAATATGCAGCGGCAACACCTGCTGCGGCAGCAGGACCGCCTTGTTGAGCGGGAACAGGGCGATGGGCTTGCCGAAGTTGACCTGGATCGATTCTTCGGACATCGGCCAATCTTAGGACGCGAACGGGTCCGGCCGGTACAGCTTCGTCTCCAGCGCCCAGAGCTTCTCCGTGAAGTTACCGCCATCGGGAAGCGGGTGATCGGGGCGGGCGGCGGCCAGGGACATCTGCATCTTCGCGTCGAGGTTGTCGAGGATGGAGACCATGATGGCCTCGGGAGAGGCCGGGATCTTCGCGGCGCCGAACTCCGGCACGCCGTGGTGGGACAGGATGATGTGCTCGAGCAGCACGATGGAGCCTCGCGGGAAGCGGATGCCCTGCTCGCGCATCAAGTTGGTGGCCTTGTCGCGAAGGATCATGGCGCCCTCGACGATGTGCCCGACCAGCTCGCCGCGATCGGTGTAGCCGAATGTGCGGTCGTACGACAGCTCGCGCGTCTTGCCCATGTCGTGCAGGAACAGGCCCATCATCACCAGGTCTCGGCTGATCTTGGGGTACAGCGGGCAGATCCTGTCGGCCAGGTTCATGAGCGAGAGCGTGTGTTCGAGGAGGCCGCCGATGTACGCGTGGTGCATCGACTTGGCCGCGGGGCAGCGCTTGAACTGGTCCATGAGCAGTTCATCCGCGAGGTAGGCCTCGGCGAGTGCCTTCATGGAGGGGTGCTTGAGCGTGCCGAGAAGGGTGCGCAGCTCGGCGAACATTTCTTCCGGGGGTCGTTGCGAGCAGGGAAGCAGTTCCCGGATCTCCTCGGCGGATGGTTCGATCGGCCGGATGATCTGGATGATGAGCTGGACCCCGCCGTCGTAGAGCTGGGTGGCGCCGTCGAGCCAGACAAAGCCGTCGGTGGGCAGTTCGTTGAACTTGGCCTCATCGATCGTCCACATGCGGGCAGGGAGCTCGCCGGTCTTGTCGCCGATCAGGCAGCGGAGGTAGAGCTTGTCCGTCCGTGTCTTGCCGAGCTGGGCGTTGGCGATCGAATAGGCCCCGGCGACGCGGCTGGGCACCGTCTTGGGATCGAGGAGGTCGCGTACGTACAGGCGGGCTGGGGAGGCGGTGTCGGGCATCCCCGATTCTAGAACACCCCGGAGCGGGCACCCCGGAGCATCGCATGTGCGGAAGGGGGAGGGACTTTGTTTGGGTTGAGAAGCGGGCTTTTGGGGCGAAATCAGGGAACCGTGTCCCATTTTCGCTGTTACCTGACAATACGAATGTCAAGGTTGCGTTAAGCCGTCTGCATTGGAAGTCGTGCCCTGAGCGGAGATAGGTGCTATGAGCGTTTTTCATCGATCGGTTGCTTCGGTGGTCGCGGTTGCGGGAGGTTTAGGCCTGACGGGTTCGGCCCTGGGGCAGGATCTCTACGACCCCACGGTGCTCCGGACGTTTGCGTTCCAGTTTCATGATCCGAACTGGATGACGCTTCTCCGCAACAACTATGTCTCGCAGACCAACATCCTCGCGGACCTCACCGTCGACGGCATCACGTACAACAGCGTCGGGGTGCGGATTCGAGGCAACACGTCGTACACCGCGCTTCCCGCGGGCTCGGAGAAGTTCTCACTCAATGTGGATGTGGACTTTGTCAACCCGAACCAGTCGATCCAGGGGTACAGCTCTCTCAACCTGAACAACGGCTGGCGCGATCCGACGTTCTGCCGTGAAGCGATGTACAACACGTACGTCTCGCAGTTCATCCCCAATCCCCGCGCCAACCAGGTGGTGGTCACGCTCAACGGCGCGAACTGGGGGGTGTATGTGAACGTGCAGCAGTTCAACAAGAAGATGCTCAGCACGCACTTCGCGGACACGAATGGGCTGCGGATCAAGTGCGCGAACAACCCCAACGGCCCGGGATTGACGTACAACGGCACGAATCCGGCGGGCTATTCGGGGTACGAGATCAAGGACGACGGCGGCTTGGCCGACCCGTGGGGCGCGCTGATCGCCGTGTGCAACGCGGTGACGAACGGGAACCTGGCGAACTGGTCGACGACGATCGACCCGCTCTTTGCCGTTGATCCCTCCACGTGGTCCGTTGTGCTGGAGAACTACCTCACCGACGACGACAGCTACATCAACAAGGGGGCGGACTTCATGACGTACCGCAACCCCACAGATTCGCGCACGTTTCTCCTGCAGACCGACGCCAACGAGACCTTCACGCAGACGTCCTGGGCGATCACACGCAACTTCACCGCCACCAACAAGCCGGTGCTCAGCCGCGTGCTGTCGGTCGCGGAGAACCGGCAGCGGTACATGGCCCACTACCGAACGGTCAAGCAGGACATGACGTGGGCGTACTTCGGGCCGAAGTTCACGGCGATGCGGAACCTGATCGACGCGGCGGTGCAGGCGGACCCGAAGAAGCTGTACTCGTACACGCTCTTCCAGAACAACTTCACGCAGACGGTGACCATGCCGTATTCGGGTCTGGCGGGCGGCTCGATCATCGGGCTGCAGCAGTTTGTCGAGCAGCGCGCGACCTTTCTGAACTCGCAGGCGGAGCTGGTCGCCAATGGCCCGACCATTTCCTCCGTGACGCCGTCGAGCACCAGCCCGGATCCTGCCAATCCCGTGACCATCACGGCGGTCGTTGCGCCAAACGGCAGCCCCCTATCGGGCGTGGACCTGTACTACCGACCGTCGCCGACGGGAACGTTCCAACGCGTCGCCATGAACAACCTTGGTTCAGGCAACTACAGCGTTGTTCTGCCCATCACGGCCAGCCCCGGGCAGCGCGTCAGTTACTACGTCCGCGCGGTCTCCGCGAACACCTACCTGTCGCAGTCCTTCTTCCCCGCGCGGACCGAGTGGGCACCGCTGAAGATCGAGTACACGTTCGGCGCCAGCGGCGGCATGCGGATCACGGAGTACATGTACTCCGGCACCAATGGTGAGTTTGTCGAGTTCACGAACCGCTCCAAGTCCCCCGTTGACATGACGGGGTGGAGCATGGACGACGACCACGCGACGCCCGGCGCCTTCAGCTTGAGCGCCTTGGGCACGGTCCAGCCCGGCGAGTCGGTCATTGTCACGGAGGCCAACGCCGAGACGTTCCGCGCCGCATGGGGCCTGTCGCCGAGCGTGAAGATCATCGGGCAGCTCGGCGCGACCAGCGGCAACAACTTCGCCCGCAACGACGAGATCAACCTCTACGACAACACGGGCCAACTCGTGGACCGCCTGACCTACGGCGATCAGACCTTCCCCGGCACGATTCGTGCGCAGAATGCCAGCGGCCAGACCTGCCGCCAGAATGTCGGGCAGAACACCATCGCGACATGGGTCCTCTCCGCCATCGGGGATGTCCACGGATCGTGGGCCTCATCGGGCGGCGACCGGGGCACGCCGGGCAGCTTCACCTCTCCATCGTGCGTCACGTGCTACGCCAACTGCGACGGCTCCTCGGGCTCGCCCATTCTCACCGCCAACGACTTCCAGTGCTTCCTCAACAAGTTCGCCGCGGGGGACGCCTACGCGAACTGCGACCAGTCCACGGGCACGCCGGCATTGACCGCCAACGACTTCCAGTGCTTCCTCAATGCGTACGCGGCGGGCTGTCAGTAGGGGATCTCGTCCGCGACCTGCGTAGGACGACCTCTACAATCCGCCCGTTGTGAGCGAGGATTCACCCACCATCGATTCGCCCGCTCCGTCGACCGGGGCGGGCCGTCCATCGGCCGATCAATTCATCGGACGCTACCGCGTCGTCTCCCTGCTGGGAGAAGGCGGCTTCGGCGAGGTCTACCTGGCGGAACAGCAGCAGCCGATTCAGCGGCGCGTGGCCTTGAAGGTCATCAAGCCGGGGATGGACTCCCGGGCGGTGCTGGCACGATTCGAAGCGGAACGCCAGGCGCTGGCCATGATGGACCACCCGGGCGTGGCGAAGGTCTTTGATGCGGGCGTTTCTGAATCTGGACGCCCCTTCTTTGCCATGGAACTGGTGCCGGGCGCCCCGATCAACCGCTTCTGCCGGGAAGGTCGCCTTTCGGTCGAAGATCGCGTGTCGCTGATGGTGCAGGTCTGCGAAGCGGTGCAGCATGCCCACATGAAGGGGGTGATCCACCGCGACCTGAAACCGGCCAACGTGCTGGTGGCGACGGTCGATGGCAGACCGACCGCCAAGGTCATTGACTTTGGCGTGGCCAAAGCGCTTCACCGGCCACTGACCGACGCTTCGATGGTCACCGAAGCGGGTCAGATGATCGGCACACCGGAGTACATGTCGCCGGAGCAGGCCCGCGGGTCGCTGATGGATGTGGACACCCGCGCCGATGTGTACTCCCTTGGTGCCATCCTGTACGAACTGCTCACCGGCGTTCCACCGCTGGATTCCCGCGAGCTTCGTCGCGGCGGCTATGCACACATCCAGCGCACCATCGAAGAGACCCAGCCGCTGCGCCCGAGCGAGCGGGTCACCACGTTGGGACAGGCGCCGTCCAGCGGCCCGCGAAGGGATGCGGACCAGACGACGCTCTCACGCCGCCTTCGCGAGGATCTCGATTGGATCGTCCTCAAGTGCCTCGAGAAGGAGCGAGCTCGGCGCTACGACTCCGCCGGCGCTCTCGGCCGGGACCTCCAGCGGTACCTGAACGATGAGCCCGTGCTCGCCTGCCCGCCAAGCGTCGGCTACCGCGCCAGGAAGTTTGTCAGACGGCACCGCGGCGCCGTCGCCGCGGCGGCGGGCATCGGCGTCGCACTGATCATCGGGCTGATCGGCACGAGCGTTGGCCTTTCATGGGCGCTTCATGAACGCGCCAACGCGAGGTCCCAGGCGGACGCCGCCGTCAAGGCTCGGGATGAGGCCGAACGAGTCACCACGTTCCTCTCGGACATGCTCGAGTCCGTGGATCCAGGTATCCGCGGCCGCGACGTCACCGTCCGCGCCATCCTGGACCATTCCGCGGGCTCTCTGTCCGCTGCGTTCGCGGATGCGCCCCTCGTCGAGGCCCGGCTCCGACACACGATCGGGAACGCGTACGTTGCACTCGGGCTTCTGGCTGAAGCAGATCAGCAACTTCCGCGGGCGCTGGAGATTCGAAAGCGGGTCCTGGGAGAGACGCACGCCGATACGCTCCGGCTGACATCCAATCTGGGGGCGCTGCGTCTTGCCCAGGGCCGGCTTGATGAAGCAGAGAGGTTGTTCAAACAGGCCGACGCCGGGTTTGCCTCGATCGGGAATCGATCCGGATCGCTCGGCGCGCGGAACAACATCGCGCTGATCCAGGCGCGGCGCGGCAACATCGAGGCGGCCGCCTCCGTTCAACGCGAGGTCGTGGACGGCTATCGCCATCTGCTCGGCCCCGACCACGAACGGACCCTCGGCTGTTCGATCAACCTCGCCAGCATGTGTGAGGAGCTCGGCCGCCTCGAGGAAGCGATGACGCTTCTCAACCAGGCCGTGGAGGGCTTCAGGCGAACCAGGGGACCCGAAGATCCCCGCACGCTGCTGGCGGAATACAACCTTGCCGGGCTCTATCGGCGAACGGGGAAGGTCTCGGAGGGAGGAACCCTCGCCCGCCACGTTCTTGAAGTCCGTGAGCGCGTGCTCGGGCAATCGCACCCTCAGACCATCGCCGCTCGTTCTCTCCTCGGCCTCTTTCTTCGCGCCGCCGGCCGAATGGACGACGCCGAGCGTGAGACGCTGGCCGCCCTGACAGCGGCCCGTCGTGTGCTGGGCGATTCGCACGGCGACACCGTTCGCATCGCCGGAGATTTGCTCGGGTTGTACGAGGTTCTCGACTGGCCGGATCGCTCGAGCGTCCTGGCGGAAGAAGTCCTGCCCATCATCCGGCGCGCGGCCGAGGGCGACAACGCGACGCCCGATGACCTCAACACCTACGGCTGGTACCTGCTCACGCTTCAACCGGAGCGCCTTCGCGACCCTTCCCTGGCCCTGCAAGCGGCGCAGCGCGCGGTCGAACGCGACACGGCTCTTGGCGGGCACAACCTCTGGCAGTATCTCGATACGCTCGCCATGGCCCAGGCCCGGACGGGAGACCCCGTCGCTGCCGCGAAGAGTCAACGCCGGGCGGTCGATCTTCTCCCCCAAGGGCAGCAGCGCTATCGCGAGGAAATGGAGTCCCGCCTCAAGGAATACGAGCGGGCGGCCGGCCCTCCGTGACGGAATTCAAACTTTCCATCAGGGCGCGGCAGACGTCGCCCGGCTTCCTCGCGCCGCACACCGCCGAAGAGACGGCGATGCCGCGGCACCCGGCCTGCACCAGTTCTCCAATCGTCTCGAGGTTGATGCCGCCGATGGCGAGGTGCGGGCGTGACGCGGTGGCGGGTTCCCTGAGGTATTCCCGAAGGTACTCGGGCCCTGCGATTCGATCCTTGCGCTTGGTCGCCGTGGCAAACATCGGCCCGACGCCGCAATAGTCCGCCCCGCCGAGCGCTGCTCGCCGCGCCTCCTCCATGCACGATGTCGAGACACCGACGAGCAGGGAGCCCACGACTTCGCGGACACGCTCGAGAGGTGTGTCGGTCTGCCCCAGGTGTACACCCTGTGCCCCGGAGAGGACCGCGATGTCCGGACGGTTGTTGACGATCAAGTCGCACGCCCGCGGCAGCGCTTCCCTCAGCCGCTCCGCCCGCGACAGCAGTTCTCGATCGCCAAGTTCCGGCTCGCGAAGCTGAATGCACGCCGCGCCCGCCGCGGCGGCCTGACACGCCACTTCCAGCCAAGGCAGGTGTGTGCACAGCGACTCGGTCAACAGGACGCAGAGACCCCACTGCCGACCTTTCCCCGCAGGAAGTGCCAGCATCACACGGCGCTCCAGTTCGTACGCCCGGTACCGGAGGGACTCGATCCGGACCGATACGTCCGGGGCCCCCACTCCCTTTGCGGCTTCTTCCAGCGAGCGCATGGCCTCTGTCAAGCGCCCGCAGGCAGCACCGGCGATCGCCCGCGTGTCCGCTCGCACCATCTCCCTGTCCGTGGCGATTTTCGTACCGACATCGCCGCTCGTGTCCCTTGCGGCGAGCAATCGGGCGGAATCCAGCCCCGTCAGCGACCCCTGGAACTCATGCCGAAACTCCTTGAGCTCGCGCGACAGCGGGCCGTCGTCAAACGCGAAGCGGGCGATATCTTCCAGTACGCGGAGCGCTTCCCGCACGCGATTCGCATTGGCGTCGATCATCCGGTACAGGCCAATTGGCTCGGTCACGGGCAATGGTAGATGGATGGCCCTGCCCTGCGACCGCACGGCTCAACAAGGGTCTGAACTGGGCCGGCGCGGCCCCCGGCGTCGCCTCCCCTTGTTCTGGTGCGTTGCGGCTTGGGACTGGGATCCGGGGCTTCCGACTCCACCGACACCCTCGGGTTGGTCGATAGCATGGGGGCATGACCCCCCACTCCACGCCCGATCCCTGCGTGCTGGTCATCTTCGGCGCCTCGGGCGACCTCACCCACCGCAAGCTCATTCCAGCCATGTATGAGCTTTCTCGCGGCGGGTCGCACGGGGAACTCCCCGAGCCCTTTGCGATCATCGGCGTCTCGCGGACGCCGATGACCGACCAGCAGTTCCGCGACAAGATGCGTGATTCCGCGCAACAGTTCGCCGCTTCGTTTGACCCCGCCGGGTGGGAAGCCTTCGCCAAGTGCCTGCATTACCACCCGGGCGACGGCGCCAGCATCGACGCCTACCCGGGCCTCATCGAGAAGATCAAGGCCGTGGGCGGGGCGCGGCGGCTGAACAAGTCTGGCGGGATGCCCAACCTGCTCTTCTACCTTTCCGTTTCCCCTCACCTCTACGAGCCCATCATCGCCTGCATCGGCTCGGCCGGACTCGTCGAGGAGGGCAAGCGTTGGTGCTCACTCAACCCCTCCGAAACGCCGTGGCAGCGGATCATTGTCGAAAAACCCTTCGGCACCGACCTGCACTCGGCCCGATCGCTGAACATGGCTCTCGGCCGCGTCTTTGAGGAAGAGGCTGTTTACCGCATCGACCACTACCTCGGCAAAGAACTGGTGCAGAACAGCCTGGTGATGCGATTTGCCAACACGATATTCGAGCCGGTGTGGAACCGCAGTTACGTGGATCATGTGCAGGTCACCGCCATTGAGACACTCGGCGTCGGCTCTCGGGCAGCGAACTTTTACGACACCGCCGGCGCCCTGCGGGACATGGTTCAGAGCCACTTGCTCCAGGTCCTCGCGCTGATCGCCATCGAACCGCCGAGCGAGTACGAGGCCGCGGCGATCATGCGCGAGAAAATCAAACTCTTCAACTCGGCCAAGACCGTCTCGGTGGAGAACGCCATTCACGCGGCGGCCTTCGGTCGATACGGCGCCTCGGCGTCGGAGCCCGCGTATGTCGAGGAGAACGGCGTGGACCCCGCTCGCGGGACGGAGACGTACGCCGCGATGCGCGTCGAGTTCGACAACTGGCGGTGGGCCGGCGTGCCGTTTTACCTGCGGAGCGGGAAGAAACTGGCCGCGAAGGTGACGGAGGTTGTCATCCAGTTCAAGCGACCACCCATCAACCTCTTCCAGCGCTTTGGCAACGCGGTGGACCGCAATCCGGGCAACCGCATCACGATCAACATCGCCCCCACGGAGGGCATCGAACTGCTGGTGCAGGGGAAGGTTCCCGGCGCGGGCCTCCGTATCGATTCGGCTGATCTTGCCCTGGATTACCTCGATCGCTTCGGGGGCGAGAAGGTGGAGGCCTACGGCCCTCTCATTCTCGACGCGATGCGCGGGGATCGGACGCTGTACAAGCACCGCGATGAGGTTGAGAAGAGTTGGCGGATCTGCCAGCCGCTCCTCGAAAGCGAGGCCTTGCGGGCGTCTATCGAGACCTATCCGCCCGGTTCCTGGGGCCCGGCGTCGGCCGATGCCCTGCTGGCCCGCGATGGACGGGCATGGCACAATCCGAAGTGAATGAGGGTTGACGCCGACTGCTTTGATCCCCCCTTGCATCGGCACCGGGGATTGGTACATTGGTATCTTCGTGGGATGGCGGACTTCACCGAGATGTCAAGGAGGTTGTATGCGCCGATCCCCCATCGCTTTTCTGCTCGCATTCTGCGGGGCTGCCGTCGCGCAGCCGGCCAACGACAACTGCACCTCTCCGACGGCCATATCAGGCTTCGGCTTCTTCGCGTTCGACAGCAACGGGGCCACGACCGACGGCCTGCCCGATGGGCTGTGCGCGTTCTTCGGGAATGACCAGATCTACAACGATGTGTGGTACTGCTGGACCGCGACGCAGGGCGGTCCAACCCGTGTTCGCACCTGCGCCCAGACTTCTCTCGACACGAAGATGGCCGTGTACGCGGGCTGCGGCTGCCCCACGGGGCCGGAGATCGTCGCGTGCAGTGACGACAACTGTTCCCTGCAGACGGAAGTGTCGTGGAACGCTGTGGCAGGCCAGACGTACATGATCCGGCTCGGCAGCTACTCGCAGACCGCCTTCGGCGTCGGGAACATCGAAGTCGCCAGCGCCGTCATTGCCGGTCCGATCGTCAATCCCGCCAACGGGCACGAATACTTCCTGCTTGGCCCCGGCACGTGGACCGCCGCCCGAGCCGCCGCGGTTTCGATGGGCGGCCATCTCGTCACCATCAACGATGCCGCGGAGAACGAGTGGGTCCGCGCGAACGTGCTTGGGTTTGACGGTGCTGACCGGCGTGCCTGGATCGGCCTCAACGATGTCAAGTCCGAAGGAACGTTCGTGTGGACCAGCGGCGAGCCCGTCACGTACACCAACTGGAGCGGCGGCGAGCCGAACAACTCCGGCGGTATTGAGAACTATGTCGAGATGTTCGGCAATGGCTTCTGGAATGACAACAGCAACAGCCCGCCGCTCGTGGTCTACGCCCTCGTTGAACTTTCCGCGGGGCCGGCGTGTTACGCCAACTGCGACGGCAGCACCGGCAACCCGCTGCTGACCGCGAACGACTTCCAGTGCTTCATCAACAAGTACGCCGCCAACGACACGTACGCGAACTGCGACGGGAGCACGGGGAGCCCCTTGCTGACCGCGAACGACTTCCAGTGCTTCCTGAACAAGTACGCCAGCGGCTGCAGCTGAGTCACGACTTTGCGGTTGACGCCGATGTGTTTGATCCGGGGGCTTACGCCGGCTTCACCGGCGCACGGCCCACGGAGTAGTACCAGAAACCCTTCTCGCCGAGTTGCCCCCGGCGGTACAGGTTTCGACCGTCAAAGATCACCTTCCCGCGCATGATCTGAGCCAGACGACCAAAGTCCGGGCTCTTGAACTCGTCCCAGTCCGTGCTGATCACCAGCGCATCGGCGCCCTTGGCCGCCTCGTACATGTCTTCGAGGATCACTGGTCCGGAGCCGAGTTCGCGGCGGGCGTTCTCGTTTGCCACGGGATCGAACCCTCGCACGAGGGCGCCGTAGCCCAGCGCCTTGCGCATGAGCGTCAACGCCGGGGCTTCGCGGATGTCGTCCGTCCTCGGCTTGAACGCGATGCCCCAGAAGGCCAGCGTCTTGCCCGACAAGCCGCCCTGGCTCTTGAAGTGCCCCTGGATCTTGTCGAAGAAGCGGTCCCGCTGCTTCTGGTTCGTGTCGTGAACGGCCTTCGAAACGCTGACGGATAGCCCCCGCGTCTCGCCCATCATGATGCACGCGAGCGTGTCCTTCGGGAAGCACGAGCCGCCGTAGCCCAGCCCCGGGTAGAGGAACGCGTTCCCGATCCGCTTGTCGCTGCACATTCCCTCGCGGACACGGTTGATGTCCGCCCCGTACGCCTCGCACAGGTTGGCCATTTCGTTGATGAAACTGATCTTGGTCGCGAGGAAGTTGTTGCTCGCGTACTTCACCATCTCGGCCGACAGAATGTCCATCAGGTAGATCGGGTGCCCGTTTCGAACAAATGGATCGTACAGGTCCTTGAACGCGTTGCCTGTCGCTTCATCCTCCACGCCGACCACCACGCGATCCGGCTTGTTGAAGTCATCGATCGCCGCGCCCTCTTTGAGAAACTCCGGATTGTCGGCGACCCTGAACGGAATCTCCGGCCCGACCCTTGCTCGGATTCGATCCCTCACCGCCAGCGTTGTGCCCACGGGCACCGTGCTCTTCATCACGATGACCTTCGGCGTCTGCTTCGGCCCCAGGCTCTTGAGCACATCCGCGATATCGTCCGCCGCGCCGTGCACGTACTTCAGGTCGGTGTGGCCTCGCTCATCACTGGGCGTTCCAACGCAGATGAAGATCATGTCCGCATCGCGGTACGCCTTGCTCTTGTCCGTCGTGAACTCGAGCCTGCCCGCCGCGACATTCCGCTCCATCAGCTCCGTCAGTCCCGGCTCGTAGATCGGGCATACGCCCTTGTTGAGCTTCTCGATCTTGCCGGCATCGACGTCCAGGCAGATCACGTGGTTGCCCGTGTTCGAGAAGCACACACCGGTCACCAGCCCGACATACCCCGTTCCGACCATTGTGAGACGCATACCTGCTCCTTGACCGACGTGAGCCCCGCTCGATTCCCGATCGGGGCGCGGACTATAAGCACCGACCCGATAATCTCGGCTGTTTCGATCCCTCACTGAAGCCCGCGGCCACCCTACGGCCGCCGCCCGAACCGGGTTCACCCGGTACACTCCGCCCCCTGCCTTTCCCCCAACCGCGGCCCCCCTTCCCTCCCCCCAACGCCCCTTTTCCCGTGTTCATCTGACTACCTTCTCCCCCGTCTCCCCCTTTCCATCGAAAATGGCTCAACCTTCCCGAAAGCTCAAACCACTGCCGCACAAGCACGTTCTTTACGAACGGGCTGTCCAGACACCGCATCACGAGGCTGCCTTTGCCGACCGCGTGTACCGCCGTCTGAACGGCCGTCCCGCGAGCCGACTCCGCGAGGACTTCTGCGGCACAGCCGCCATCGCGTGCCAGTGGGTACGCCGCAGACGCTCCAACACAGCGGTCGGGCTCGATCTCCATCGCCCCACGCTTGACTGGGGTGCGACCCATCACCTGGCCAAGCTCCCAGCGAATGCACGCCAGCGCGTGACCCTCCTGAATCGTTCCGTCCTCTCTCCCGGTCCGGGCACAGGCTCGATGGACCTGATTCTCGCACTCAACTTCAGTTACTGGGTCTTCAAGGACCGCCCGACGCTTCTCCGCTACTTTCGTTCCGTGCATCGCTCCCTGGCCCGTCGCGGCGTGTTCATCCTTGACATCTACGGCGGGCCAGACTCGCTCGAAGAACTCCGAGAGCGCCGAACCATCGGCGGAAGGAAACGGGGCTTCACGTACATCTGGGATCAGGCGCGAGTCGACCATATCACCAACGAAACCCTGTGCCACATCCACTTCCGATTCCCCGATGGTCGTTCCATCCGGAAGGCTTTCACCTACGATTGGCGCATCTGGACGATTCCGGAAGTCCGCGACGTTCTTGCCGATGCCGGGTTTTCGCGGACGACCGTGTACTGGGAAGGTGACGATGACAGGGGTGGCGGGAACGGAGTCTTTCGACCCCAGAAGCACGGTGAGCCGGGCAAGGCGTTCATCGCGTACATCGTGGCGCAACGCTGAAGCTCGGGCATCTCGGCGCCTATCCGAACCTACTGTTACGCGATGCACCCTGTTGCCGCCAATGCCGACCTTTCTCTTGTCCAAGGCGTAATCGCGCAAGGACTTGAGGAAGTCACGCGGCGTTTTGAGGAGCAGCTCCGCTCTGATCTGCCCCCTGTCCAGCGCCTCGTGTCACACATCGAGAACTACCGCGGCAAAATGCTCCGGCCCACCCTCGTTCTCGCGTGCGGTCTTGCCTCCTTGCCTTCACTCCGACGCTCCGTCACTCCGACCCTTCTCGCCTCCCACATCACCTGCGCTGCCGTCTGCGAGATGATCCACATGGCCACCCTCGTCCACGACGATGTCCTGGACGAAGCCGATATCCGCCGGCGCGGCCAGACCGTGAACCGGCTGCACGGCAACGAGGCCGCCGTGATCCTCGGCGATTACCTCTTGGCCTCCGCCTACCACCTCTGCTCCCAGCTCGACTCTCAGAAGGTCGCGCTGCTCGTCGCCCACACCTCCATGACCCTGTGCGCCGGCGAGCTCCTGCAACTCAGCCACCGCAACGACCTCTCCCTCGACGAAACCACCTACTTCGAGATCGTCGATCGCAAGACCGCCAGCCTCGTCGGCCTCTCCTGCCGACTCGGCGCGCAATGCTCCGATGCCGATGAAGACACCGCCGCTCGCTTCGAACGTTTCGGCCGCAAACTCGGCATTGCCTTCCAGATCCAGGACGACCTGCTCGACCTCACCGGCCAGACTTCTACCCTCGGCAAACCCGCGAACCAGGATGTCTCCGCCGGCAAACTCACTCTCCCCATGATCCACCATCTCGCCTGCATCCCACCGGCGCGGCGAGCCGAATCGCTGTTGCTCCTCGAGTCTGCCACGAGAAGCTCTCGTTCAGGAACCGGCCCCGAAGCGTTTGCCCGCCTTCGCCACTCCCTCGATTCCTCGAGTTCCATCGCCCACGCTCGCCAAACCGCCGAACGTCTCATCGCTGAAGGCAAGACCGAGCTCGCTCAGATTCCTGACTCCACGGCCAGGTCCCTCCTCCTCACCATGGCGGACGCTGTCATCACCCGCACATTCTGATCACTCGCTGCTCCTGTCTTGCGTCTTGAGACCTGCACTTTGAGATTCCGGACTTGAAGTCTCCTGCTCCTCCTGTTCCCACCAAAGCGCCATGCAACCTCCATCCATCGCCATCGTCGGTGCCACCGGAGCCGTAGGACGCGAGTGCCTCTCCATCCTCCAGCAGCGCAACTTCAAGCACGCCGAGGGCCCTGATGGAATCAAGCTCCTCGCCTCCTCCCGCTCCGCCGGCACCACGATCCCCTACCGCGGCCAGCAGCTCCCCGTCGAAGAACTCGGCCCGAACTCCTTCCGAGGCGTCAAGCTCGCCTTCTTCGCCGCTGGCGCCGACACCGTCAGAGCCTTCGCGCCCATCGCCGTCGCCTCGGGCTGCACCGTCATCGACAAATCCTCCGCCTACCGCGCCGACCCCAATACGCCGCTGGTGATTCCCGAAGTGAATCCCGAGGCGCTCGCAACGCTCCGTGGCAAGTCAGGCATCGCCGCCGTTCCAAACTGCTCGACGATCATCCTGCTCATCCCACTCACCCCGATCCGCAAAGCCTTCGGCATCGACCGCATCGTCGTATCGACCTATCAAGCGGCGTCCGGCGCGGGCGCCGCTGCCATGGAAGAGCTCGAATCCCAGACCCGTGACGTCCTCGCCGGCAAGTCCGCACAGCCCAGGATCTTCAAAGAACCCTGCGCCTTCAACGTCTTCAGCCACGACTCTGCGATGAACCCGACCACCGGCCAGAACTCCGAAGAGCAGAAGTTCACCACCGAATCCCGCAAGATCTGGAACGACCCAACGGTCAAAGTCAACGCCACTTGCATCCGCGTCCCCGTCATGCGCGGCCACAGCGAGTCCGTGTGCCTGACCCTCACGCAGCCCGCCACCGAGTCCCAGTTCCGTGCCGTGCTCGCGGGCGCTCCTGGTCTCACGCTGATCGACGATCGTTCCAACAACAGCTTTCCAACCCCGCTCAAGGTTTCCGGCGGCGACAATGTCCTCGTCGGCCGCATCCGCCCCGACGACACACAGGAAGTCGTCGCGGGCGATGCCGGGGCGGCGTACCGAGGCTGGAATCTCTGGATCTGCGGCGATCAACTCCGCACGGGCGCGGCGCTGACGGCCGTAAAGATCGCGGAACTGCTTCAGAGAGAAGACGGCCACAGATGACACCGATTCTCCAGCATTGAGTCACTGTTCGCGTGTCCTGACTCGTCGGACTCTGATTCGCCTGCTCGTGCCTGTTCGGCCCACCTTTCGCTCCTCTTTCACGTGCGAAACCCGCGCGCGGCCAGTTCATCTCTGCGCGATCGTCGGGCGCGTTCCGTACCATCCCGAATGCTCGACACCACGAAAGTCAAAGATCGCCGAACCCTCCGCTTCAACTCCATCGACGAGATGCTCGCTGACGCCCGCTCTCTCGCCGCAGCCCCGAAACTCAGGCAACTCGGCAACTGGACCCTCGGCCAGGCCCTCAACCACCTCGCCGCCTGGATCGACTACCCCTATCTCGGTTACCCGGAGGGCCTCGTCATTCCGGAGGAAATGAAAGCCAACGCCCGAACCATCAAACATCGCATGATGATGCAACCCATGAATCCCGGTGAGAACCTCCCGGGCCCAGCCGCCCCGCCGGCCGGCACTTTCGCCACCGAGATTATTCCCACTCGCATCGCACTCCCCCGCCTCGAAGCCGCCGCGGCGCGACTCCGCACCTCCGAACCCACCCATCCCGACCCCGCCTTCGGACCTGTCACCGCACACGAGTGGACGCTCATGAACCTGCGGCACGCCGAGCTGCACTTGAGTTTCTTCCAGATCTCCTGACTCTCATCCGCGTTCATCTGCGCCATCCGCGGCCAACATCTGCTCTACCCGCGAATTGCCGCGAACGCCGACATCACCCTCTCCCTCGCCTCCCCATGATCCACCATCTTCTCCGGGTAACGCACCCCCGCCCGAACCAGCGGCGGCAACTCGGAAGGATCGTGCACCTCATCCCCTGATACCCCCGCCAGCTCCGGCACCCACTTGCGGATGAAGAACCCCTCCGGATCGCACTTCCGGCTCTGGCTCAGCGGATTGAAGATCCGGAAGTACGGCGCTGCGTCCGTCCCTGTCGAGGCAGACCATTGCCATCCGCCGTTGTTGCTCGCGAAGTCTCCATCCACCAAACGCTGCATGAAGTACTTCTCGCCCCAGCGCCAGTCAATCAGCAGGTCCTTGGTGAGGAACCTCGCCGCGACCATCCGCAGCCGGTTGTGCATCCATCCCGTCGCGTTCAGGCACCGCATCGCCGCATCCACGATCGGATAGCCCGTCCTGCCCTCGCACCACGCGGCAAACTCCCTCTCGTCATAACGCCACTGGATCCGGTCGGTTTCACTCTTGAACGCCCGCCCCGTGCACACCCGCGGGAACGCGACCAGCACGTGCCGGTAGAACTCCCGCCAGATCAACTCCGCGATCCACTGATCCGCGCCGGGATTGCCCCCGCTCAACTTCCCCTTGTTCCACTCCACCGCCGCCTTGAGGCACTGCCGGGGCGAGATCGCCCCCACCGCCAAGTATGGCGAGAGGGTGCTGGTGCCATCCACGCCCGGGAACTCCCGGTCCGTCTTGTACCGCCCGATCCGCTGATCGACAAATGTCTCGAGCCGCTTCTCCGCCGCTCGCTCTCCTGCGGGCCAAAGGCCCGGATCCACCGAAGCCTCGAATCCCGCCACCCGCTCGGGCACCTTGGTCGTGAAGCGCGACGTGCCGAGCGCGGGTCCGGCATCACCCCGCGCGGCTGCCGGTTTGGGGTGGGTGGTTTGAGTTCTGAGCGTTCTTCCTACCTTGATCCCCCCGCTTTCCTCGACCTTCTTCGACCACGCGTTGCGAAAGGGCGTGAACACCGTGAACGCCCGCCCCTCTCCCGTTCGCACCGTCCCCGGCGCCAGGACACACTGGTCGTCGAACGCGAAGCAATCCACCCCCGACGCCGTCAAATCCTCAACGACCAGTTCATCCCGTCGCGCTTCGTTCACCTCGTATTCGCGGTTGAAGAACAGACCTGAGCAGCCCCACTCCTTCGCCACTCCCGCCAACGCCCGCGGCACATCGCGAAACTTCTCCGCCTCCACGATCACCAGCGGTACTCCGACCTTCGCGAGCGACGTCGACAACTCCCGCAGCGTTCGCAGGATGAAGTCCACTTTCACCGCCGCCCAGTCGTGCTGCTTCCACTGACCGGGGCAGATCACGAATACGCCCACCAGGCCATCGTCCGCCCACTCGGCCGCGGCGGACAACGCCGTGTTGTCACGAATCCTCAGGTCCGCTCGAAACCACATCAACGCTCGGTTCATGCACGACACCATGCCCCATCTGCCTTCGCGGGCCTTAGGCTCGGTTTCGCGGGGAGCATGGGGACGGATTCAGCTGCCATGGGCTGAGATACGCATGAGCAAGCCGTGATACCCCGACCCACGGCGCGTTGTGCGGGAGAAACATTCTTGTCGCTGGGCGCGCCGCCCGGGGTATCTGTTTCGCTGCATCACGAAACTACTCGGAGCGCCGCAGGGCTCGGCCCTGATCGCTTCCCCATGGCCGGTCCGTTCGTCGCCTGCCCGCGGCCCCACGCTTCGCCGCCCCCTTCTTGCTCTAGTTCCTGGCGCGGCTCCCCCGCAGCTCGGGCCGCCCACCCTCCCCGCTTCCCACTGCTTCCGCCACCGCCGCCAAGATAACTTCCGGCTCCGCCATGCGCCCCGTTCCCACGTGCCGGCACGCCTGCCAGCCTTCCCCGGGGCCGATGATCCGGAACCCGTCCTCGACCAGCGTTTTCAGGTTCCGCCGGGTGCTCGGCTGCGCCCACATCACATTGTTCATGGACGGCGCGAGCAGCACCGGCGTCTTCGTGCGGTCCACAGCGCTGAGGATCAGGCACACGACATCATCCGTCCGCCCCGTCGCCAGCTTGGCCATGCAGTCCATCGTGCACGGCGCGACGATCGCCGCGTCCGCCTTGTCTGCCAGGCTGATGTGCTGCGGGTCCTTGGACTCGACATGCTCCCACGCACTTGTATACACCGGGCGTGCCGAGAGCGCCTGGAATGTGAGCGGCGTGACGAATCGCGTGGCCGCGTCCGTCATCGCCACCGTCACTTCCGCGCCGGCCTGCGCCAGGCGGCTGACGACCATCGCCGTCTTGTACGCGGCGATTCCGCCCGTCACACCGACGATGAGACGCTTGCCCCGGACCGCTTCCAGTCCGGTGATCGGCACGGGTTGTCCACCTTGGCCGCCCATGGCGGGCTCAATCCGGCAGCGCGGCCGTCTCGGCCTCCGGCAGCGCCGGCGCCTCCGGCGCGTACTCGATCTCGATCTTGTTCTGCATGATCTCCTCGATCACCAGTTCAAGGTCGGATCGACCGTTCCGCTCGACCAGCGGCCGAGCGCCCTCCATCAGTTGCACCATGCGCCGCTGGATCAACGCGCACAGCTTGAATCGTCCCCCCGCGCGTTCGGCAATCGTGTCGCTCTTGAGCGCTTCGATCATTGCATACCCTTGCCCGCCGGGTGCCCCTGGGTCGCCTTGCAACAGCCCGGTCGCCTGCTGCGTAGGAACAGGTATACTAGGCCCTGATTGGGGGTGGGGCGCAGAGCCGCTCTGGAACGGGCCATCCCTCGTTGGCGGAACCCTCTGAAGACACGTCCGACTCGTAGCGAAGCCGCCGCGGCCATTCAGAAACCGCGGCCGATCGGGAACATCCGGAATGATCAAGCGTGAATGGAAGCTCGGCGACCGCCTGATGCACGCGGGAAGGCCCGAATGGGGGATCGGTGAGGTCCGCGGGGCGGAGCGAACGGTCCAGGAGGGAGTGCCGTCGCAGCGGCTCACCATCCGTTTCGAGCGGGCGGGCGTCAAGACCCTGGCCAGCGCTTTTGCCGATCTTCGCCCGGCCGATGAAATGCCCCGTGTTCCGGATGTCCCCTCCGCTTCCGATGGCGACGCGGATTCTGACTGGCTCGCCCGTGCGGAGGCCGGCTCCGTGGACGAGTTGATGACCCGGGTTCCCGAGGCTGCCAGCGACCCGTTCAAGACGCGACGTGCACGCCTCGAATCCACCCTGAAACTCTACCGCTTCACCGGCACCGGCTCTTCACTCCTCGATTGGGCGGCGATGCAGAGCGGCCTCAAGGACCCGCTTACCAAGTTCACGCGGCACGAGCTCGAGGTCCTGTTCGAGCGATTCCGCCTGGCCTTGGATGCTCACCTCAAACGGCTGGTCCTGGAACTTCGCAAGCAGGAGCCGGCGGTGCTGACGGAAGTCGCGGCGACGGCGGCTCCCCACGAGAAACAAGCGTTGAAGCGGGCCGACGGGGTTCGTTGACTTTCGGCAACGCCCGGCGCAGTCCGCCCTCTGGCCGGCTGCCGTCCGACCCCCGCGCGACGAACGGATCTTCTGTGCCTTTGCGCCATCCACGTTCTTAGTGGACGTTGGCGGTTGGCACGCTGGAACGGTCCCGATCGGTACCGGAGTTGTTCCGCTCTTGGCGTCGCCGCCGCGGGCTGCGACCGGCCTTGCACACCAAGAGAGAGGAAGAAGATGAACGAGCAGGAGTTTCAGGCAAAGCTCGGAGAGCTCATCAGCCAGATCAACAACGTGCCGGAGGGCGACCGGACCGATCTCCTCAAGCTTGCGGAGGAGACGAAGAACCGGCACGACCGGATGAAGAAGACGATCGGTGAGCTGCAGGAGTCGCTCGACTACCTTCGGCTGTCCGTGAAGTACCTGGTGTTCGATCTGGAAGCCACGCGGCGCGAGAACCAGTACCTCCGCAAGCTTCTCGACCGGCAGGCGGGGGCGAACGACCAGAACGACCAGAATCACAACGACTGATTGCCGCGGCCAAAGTCGCCGCGCGAGACGAGCTTCGTCTCCTTGGGGGCCGGTGTGGAATCAACGCCACACCGGCTCTTCACCATTTTGCGGGCCGCGGCAAAGCGGTCATTTCTTGCAGCACGCGCCGTTGCCGCCGCACTTGCAGCCCTCCCCGCAGGAAGCGCAGCAGGCCTTGGCTTCACCGCTCTTGGCCGTGGAGGCGCACCCGCACACGGCGGCCAGAGCAACGCAGGAGGCGACGATCCCAAGCACAGTCCGAAGTTTCATGGCCCACTCCTGAACGAGATAAAACAACCGATCGGTCCAGAATACCGAACGGCCTGCTCGAAGGCAAGTGGCCGGCATGGAGACGGTACCCGGGACCGGTGTTGTCAGCTCGCCGCGGCGGCCTTTTCCTTGCGGACCTTGGCGGCGAAAGCGGTGCGGCGATCGGCCTGACGGCGGCGGGTGCTGGGCTTGCCGCCGATTTCAGGGCCCTCTTCCGCGCCGACGAACTGGATCACGCACAGCTCGGTGCCGTCGCCGAGACGGTTCTTGCCCAGCTTGACGATCCGGGTGTAGCCACCCGGACGGTCGCGGAAGCGGGGCGCGACGTTCTCGAAGATGTGCTTGACAAGCTTGGGCGACTTACGGATTTCGCCGTAGCGGTTCCGCTCGACGGCCGAGGACTCGGGGACGTCAAAGAACTGAGCGGCGTGGTCGCGCTGCTTGTTGACCTTGTCCTTCTCGGCGTCGGACGCATCCTTGGGCAGGTAGAGCCACTCAAAGCCCTGGCGGTCGCCGCCGAGCTTGGCGATGACGCGCCGCCGGGCGGCGAGGGTTCCTTCCTTGGCCATGGTGATGATCTTCTCGACCATGGGCTGCACCGCCTTGGCCTTGGGGATCGTGGTGACCACCTGGCCGTGCTCGAAGAGCCCGTAGGCGATGTGACGGAGCGTGGACGTGCGGTGCGCCGTCTTCCGCCCCAACCTGTACCCTGCTCGACCGTGACGCATATCCCACCTCCCGGGCTTTGCTTCTTGCCCGGATCAAAGTTGCTTAAGCCTGCGGCGGCGCCGGCGGCGTCGCGTTCACACCTTCGGGCAGTTCCATGCCCAGCTCCAGCCCCATGTCCTGGAGCTTGCGCTTGACTTCACGCAGCGATGTGCGACCGAAAGACCGGAGCTTCAGGAGCTCCGCATCCGACTGCGACACCAGCTGCGCGACCGTTTCGATCCTGGCCGACTCGAGGCAGTTGCTCGCCCGGACGGAGAGCTCCAGCTCGGCGATCGGCATGTTGAGCTTGCGGATGAGATCCTCATCCACGCCCGCCGCGGCGGCCGCCTCGTCGGTGACGCGGTCGGAGCCGAGCTCGAAGTACTGGACGAAGGGGTTCAGGTGCTTGCGGAAGATCTTGGCGGCCTCGACCAGCGCCATTTCGGGCGTGACGGTGCCGTTGGTCCAGATCTCGAGAGTGAGCTTGTCGTAGTTGGTCCGCTGGCCGACTCGGGTGTCCTCGACCTTGTAGCGGACGCGCTGCACCGGGCTGAAGATCGCATCCACTGGGATCAGGCCGATCTCCTGCTCGTCCTTGTTGTTGAACTGCTCGTTGCCCGGGACGTAACCCCGGCCCTTGGCGACGCGGAGCTCGATCTCGAACTCGCGCTTGTCGGTGAGCGTGGCGATCACGAGGTCCTTGTTGAGGATGGTGATCGATGGATCGGCCTCGATCAGGTCGGCTGTGACCTCGCCCGGGCCGATGGCCGCGAGCTTCATGGTCTTGGGCTCATCGCCCTCCATCTTGACGACCAGGTTCTTGATGTTGAGGACGATGTCGGTGACATCCTCCATCACGCCGGGCAGAGAGCTGAACTCGTGCTGAGCGCCCTTGATCTTGACGGAGGTGACCGCCGCGCCCTCCAGCGAGGAGAGAAGCACGCGCCGGAGGCCGTTGCCCACGGTGGTGCCAAAGCCACGCTCGAAGGGCTCAATGAAAAACCGGCCGAACGTGTCGCTCTTGAACTTTGCATCGGGAACGACCTTGGAGGGCAGTTCCAATCCACGCCAGCGAACTCGCATACCAGACTTCCCATCCCTCAGCAGTCGCCATCGAACGCGAACTCCGTCGCCGGTTCACGGGCAGGCTGCGTGCTGCTGAGGTCGCGCAGCGCCCTTCTGCCCGGCGGACGGGACAAGTCGATCAGACACGCCGGCGCTTGGCCGGACGGCACCCGTTGTGCGGGACCGGGGTGTGGTCCTCGATCGCCGTAACCCGGAGGCCGGTGGATACGAGACCGTTCACCGCCGATTCGCGGCCCGAGCCGGCGCCGCGGATTCGAACCTCGATTTCCGACATGCCAAGCTTGCGGGCCTTCTGGCCGGCGGACTCGCCGGCGCGGGTCGCGGCGAAGGGGGTGCTCTTGCGGGCGCCCTTGAATCCCATGGTTCCGGCGGAGTCCCACGCAATGGTCTCGCCGTTCATGTCGGTCACGGTGACGATGGTGTTGTTCTGGGTCGCCTTGACGTGGACGATGCCCCGAACCACGTTCTTCCGCACTTTCTTGATCTTCGCCATGCTTTCCTCCGCGGATCATCGGGAACTTCGCCCTACCCGCGATTGTGTGCTTGATGCCTGATGCCGGCGTCAGGCCTTGGCCTTGACGCCCTTCTTGCCGGCCACGGTCTTCTTCTTGCCCTTGCGTGTGCGGGCGTTGCTCTTGGTGCGCTGGCCACGGACGGGCAGGCCGCGACGGTGACGTTCGCCCCGGTAGCTGCGGATGTCCTTGAGGCGCTGAATGTTCTGCTGAACCTGGCGACGCAGGGCGCCCTCGACCAGGTAGTTGGCGTCGATCAGCGCGTTGATGGACGCCAGCGCGTTCTCATCAAGCTCGTTGGCCCGCGCATCGGGATTGATCTTCGCTTCCTTCAGGATGTCGGCCGCGAACTTGGGGCCGATGCCGTGAATGTACTGGAGCGCGAAGAGGATCTTCTTCTTGTCCGGAACGTCGATACCCGCGATACGTGGCACGTCTGATTACCCCTGTACCTGCTTGTGCTTGGGATCGGCCTTGCAGATCACGCGCACCTTGCCCTTGCGGCGCACAACCTGGCACTGACCGCAGATTCGCTTGACACTTGCCTTGACCTTCATCTGACACTCAACCCTTCCGGCCTGTTCCGGGCCGCCGGCTTTAATCTGGACGTGAATGTTCACCGGCCCACCCTGGCCGAGGGTCGGAATACTAGGCGGCATCCCGGCCATCGTCAGGTGCCGCCGCCCCCGGTTTTTCGCGTGCATCGCCCCGCTGGAGGGCGGCCATCAGGGATCAATGCCGGTAGGTGATCCGCGCCTTGGTCAGGTCATAGGGGCTCATTTCCACCGTGACCTTGTCTCCCGGGAGAATCCGGATGTAGTTCATCCGCATCTTTCCGGACACGTACGCCAGCACTTCCGTCTTCTGTTCGTTGGGGAGCCGAACCTTGAACATGGCGTTCGGCAACGCTTCCGTGACCACCGCATCGAACGTGAACTTGTCATCCTGCTGCTTGGGCATACATGCTTCCGGGGACACCTGATACCACCCGGACGGCTCCGGGATGTACCAGAGTCTTGCCTTGTCGCGGCCCGGAATCCACTGGCCCTCGACGAAGACTTGGCATGAAACCGCGGTTCTGGCCGCCTTCCGCTAGGCCCGGGGGCCGCGGATACGGGGTCCCTTGCCGTCGTCGCTGCCGCCGAGGAAGCCGGCGTAGTTGCGCATGAGGAGGTTGGCCTCGATCCGCTGGATGAAGTCCAGCGTCACGGACACCACGATGAGCAGGCCCGTACCGCCCAGGAACTGGGTTACGGCAAAGTCGATGTTCATGCTCTTGTTGACGACCATGGGGAGAAGGGCAATCACCGCGAGCATGGCCGCGCCGACGAAGGTGATGCGGGACATCACGGTTTCAAGATATTCGGCGGTTCGGGGGCCGGGGCGCAGGCCGGGAATAAACGAGCCATGGTCTCGGAGCTGCTTGCTCATGTCGTCGGGGTTGAACTGGACCGTGATCCAGAAGTAGCTGAAGAAGTAGATCAGCACGAGTTCGCAGACGAGGAAGGGAAACTCGCCGTGGGAGAAGTTGTCCCCGAGCCATGTTGTCAGGCTCACCCACCAGCCGGCCATTTCATTGGCCCGGGCCGAGTCGGAAAGGCTCTTGAAGATGACGGCGGGGAAGATCATCAAGGAGGAGGAGAAGATGACGGGCATTACGCCGCTGTGGTTCACGCGAAGGGGCAGGTAGCTCTTCTGGCCGCCGTAGACGCGCCGGCCGCGCGTGTGCTTGGCCTGCTGGACGGGGATGCGTCGCTGGGCCACCGTCAGGATGACCGACCCGGCAACGACCAGGACAAAGCCTCCCGCCAGCAGAAGCACGGACAGCAAGTCGAGCTTGCCGGGTTCACCGGGGTTCCAGTTCTTCACCACCAGTTCGATGGCCCGGGGCATGCCGGTGAGGATGCCCGCCATGATGATCATGGAGACGCCGTTGCCGATGCCGTAGCGGTCGATCTGCTCACCGAGCCACATCAGGAAAATCGTGCCGGCGGTCAGCGCGGTGATCGCCATGGCCCACCACAACTGGCTTCCCCGCCAGGTAGGCTGGACGAAGCCCTGAGCGGAGAGGAAGGACAGGAAGCCAATGGCCTGGAACACACACAAAAGCAGCGTGGCGTACCGGGTCCACTCCTGGATCTTCTGACGGCCGGTCGGGCCTTCCTCCTGCAGCTTCTTGAGTCGCGGCGAGACGGCCGTGACGAGCTGGAAAATGATCGAGGCCGAGATATACGGCATGATGCCCAGCCCGAAAATCGTGGACTGGTGCAGAGCGCCACCCGAGAAGATGGCCACGAAGCTCGCCGCCCGACCGGCCGCGGAGCCCTCGGTGGATGTCTTCTCGAAGAACGAGAACATCGCGGCCTGGTCGATGCCGGGCATGGGAATCCAGAAGCCGATCCGGTAGACAACAAGCAACCCGAGCGTGAACAACACCTTGTTCCGCAGCTCGGGGATCTTGAAGACGTTGATCAGGGCCTGGATCATTCAGCTTCTTCTTCTCTGGCGGCCGGTGGCCCGGCGGGGACCAGCCCGATCGCCCGACATCAAACATTCGCATCCATCGCGGGGCAACGGGTGCGCTGGCTTAGTCGGCGGCGGGGGCCGCCTTCTTGGGAGCCTGCTTGAGCTTCTTGGTCAGGTTCTTGGGGGTCTTGTCGTCGCTGTTTCGATCGATACCGCGGACCTTGTCCTTGCGGGTGCCGGTCTCGTTCGCCTTGCCGCCGGCGCCCTCGATGAGCTTGCGGGCGGGGGCGGAGATACGGGCCGCGGTGACGTTGAGCTTGGCCTTGAGGCCGTCTTCGCCAACGCCGCCGAGAACCTTGAGCTGGCGGCTGGTATCGCGGACCAGGCCGGCCTTGATGAGCGTCTCGGCGTTGACTTCACCACCCTTGGCGAACGCGGGATGCTTGACCACATCGCCGATGTTGACGATCCAGAACTGCTGCTTGAAGGGGGCGTTGGTGAAGCCGAACTTCTGGATGCGCCGGAAGAACGGCATCTGACCGCCTTCGAACTGGAAGCGGGTGGATGTGCCGGAGCGGGAGCCCGCACCCTTCTGGCCGCGTCCCGAGGTCTTGCCCCGGGCGCCGTACTTGCCACGGCCGACGCGCTTGCGCGCCTTGTACTTGCCGACCTGGGCTGTGATTTCGTGGATCATCATGAGCGAGTGTCCTGGATACTGAGTGCTGGGTGCTCAGGGCTTGTGCTTCGCGACCTCGTCAGGCGGGGGCGCCCTCGGCTGCCGTGGGCGGGCCGCCTTCGGACTCGCCCTCGGGCTTGCCGCGGCCCTTGCCGCCGCGACCGCCACGACCCGGCCCGCCGCGGCCCTTGCCGCCGCGCTCGGGCTTTGGCTCCGCCTTGCGGATCTTGGGGACCGCGACGACGAATGCCTTGCCCTTCTCGATCTTGTTTTCGATTTCGCTGCGGCCGAGTTCGACGCCCCGAAGCTCCGCGATCTGCATCGCGGTGCGGAGCTTCTCGAGGCCAGCGAAGACGGCCTTGAGCGTGTTGACGGAGTTCGTGGAACCGTAGCACTTGGTGAGGCAGTCGGTGATGCCGGCCATTTCGAGGACGGCGCGGACACTCTGGCCCGCGACGACGCCGGTGCCCGGTGATGCTGGGATCAGGCGGACCTTGGAGGCCCGGAAAGAGCCCTCGACCTCGTGCGGGAGCGTGGTGCCCACCATCGGGACGGGGACCATGGCGCGACGGGCGTACTTCTGTGCCTTCTCAATCGCGGAGGGCACTTCGTTGCTCTTGCCGTAGCCGTACCCGACCTTGCCGCGGCGATCGCCAACAACGACCAGCGCGCCGAAGCTGAACCGACGGCCACCCTTGACGGTGGCCGAGGTGCGCTGCACAGCGACCGTCGTGGACTCGATTTGACCTGATTCGTCGATGAGTTCTGCCATGACTTTCCCTTGAACTTCGATCCCGCCCTTAGAACTGCAACCCACCCTTGCGCGCCGCATCCGCGAAGGCCTTGACCCGACCGTGGAACTTGAACCCGCCGCGATCGAAGACGACCTTTGTCACGCCGGCAGCCTTCGCCTTCTCGGCGAGCTTGGTGCCGACGGACGCCGCGGCGGCGGCGTTGCCCGTCTTCGCGGCTGCCGCTCCCCCACCGCTCTTCTTGCCCACGCGGGACGACGCCGCGGCAAGGGTCTTGCCCGCCAGGTCGTCGATAACCTGGGCGTAGAAGTGGTTGAGAGACTTGTACACGGAGAGGCGGGGGCGTTCCGGCGTGCCGATGACGCGGTGGCGGATTTCCGCCCGGCGGCGGGCCCTGCGCTTGTCCTTGTGCTTGTTCTTGTCCATGACGTGCTACCTCTGCCTTGGGGGCCGCGGCTCAGGCGGTGGCGCCGAACTGCTTGCCCTGCTTCTTCTTGATGACTTCCGTGGTGTACTTGATTCCCTTGCCGTTGTACGGCTCGGGCTTGCGGTGGGCCCGCATCGAGGCGGCGAACTCGCCAACCTGCTGCTTGTTCGGGCCGGCGATCTTCACGAACTGCTTCTCAACCGTGACCTTCAGGCCGTCGGGAATGTTCATCTCGATCGGATTGGCGAAACCGACCGTCAGCTTGAGCTTCTTCCCGGCGACCGCGGCGGTCCAACCGACGCCGACGACTTCCATCGTCTTCTCGTAGCCCTTGGTGACGCCCTCGACCATGTTGCGGAGGTGCGCACGGGTCGAACCCCAGAGGGCCTTGACCCGGGCGTTGTCCTTGTCCTCATCGGCGATGGTCAGCACGATGGCCTTGTCGGCCTCGTTGAACTTCACGTTGACGCCTTCGGGGCAGTCGAGCGTCAGGTTGCCGCCGGCGCCGCCGATGGTGACCTTGCGGCCCTGCACGCCGACCTTGACCCCCGCGGGGACTTGAACTGGTTGTTTCCCGATCCGTGACATGGTTCTGCCTCTACCTGGTGCCCGATACCGACTCGCTCAGTTCCTTACTCGATCACGCACAGCAACTCGCCACCGACACGCTCGGTCCGGCAGGCGCGGTCGCTCTTGACGCCCTTGCTCGTTGAGACGATGGCGATACCCAGCCCTTGCAGGGGTCGCGGCAGTTCGCCCACGCCGGTGTACATCCGCCGGCCGGGCTTGCTGCGGCGCTCGATCTTGTGGATGAGCACCTCGCCCCGCGGCCCGTACTTGAGCTTCACACGGATCTGGCCCTGCCGGCCGTCGTCGATGACGTCGTAGCCCTGGATGTAGCCCTCGGCTTGCAGCACATCCGCAATGCCGCGGCACACCCGGCTGTTGAGGCAGGTGACCGTCTTGCTCTTGTTCCGCGTGGCGTTGCGGATCCGAGTGAGCATGTCCGAAATCGTGTCGTTCACAGCCATTGCAGTTCCCTGTTTACCAGCTCGCCTTGCGCATACCCGGGATCTTTCCTTCCAGCGCCAGCTTCCGGAGCATGATCCTGCTGATCCGGAACTTGCGGTACACGCCGTGCGCCCGCCCCGTGAGCTGGCAACGGCGCACGGTCCGCGTGCTGAACTTGGGCTTCCGATTGCTCTTGGCCATTTGAGCTTTGGTCGTCATCGTTTCTTCCTGCTTGCCGAGTCCTCGTACTCCCGAACCGGATCAGCTTTCATCATGCCGCGGCGGGGGCCGCTCCTTCCGTCCGCTTCTTCTTCTTTTTCTTCTTCTTGTCGTCCTTGCCGCCGAGGTCCTCGCCTTCCTTGGCAAAGGGCATGCCCATCTGCTCCAGCACGAAGCGGGAGAGTTCGGGCGTCGAGTTGCTGAAGGTGAAGTTGATGTTCATGCCGTGCGTGAACACCGCCTCGGCCATGTTGATCTCGGGGAACACGCCCTGCTCCTGCAGGCCCATCGCGTAGTTGCCCTGGCGGTCAAAGCTGTTGCGCGGCAGGCCGCGGAAGTCCTTGATACGGGGCGTGGCGAGGTTGATGAGGCGATCGAGGAAGTGCCACATGCGCTCGCGACGCATGGTGACCATGGCCGCCGTTTCGACGCCCGAGCGAACCTTGAAGTTCGCGACGCTCTTCTTGGCCTTCTGGACGATGGGCTTCTGACCGGACACCTTCTGGATGGTGTCAAGGACCGTGGTCTTCACGTTCGGCGGGATCTTGGTGCCGTCGAGATGGCGGCCCATGTTCACGTTGATCGTGATCTTCTGGAGACGCGGCTGGGCCATGGGGTTCTTAATGCCGAACTTGCTGGCCACCTCGCCGCGGATCTTTTCATCGAAGAGCACCTTGAGGCGAGGCGGACCGGAGACTTTCGAGGCCTCGGTGACCACCGCGTCGGAGAACTTGTGCTTCCCGCCGCCGCCGCCCTTTGGCGCGGACTTGCCCTTGCCCTCGCGGCCTTCCGGCTTGCCCTTGCCTTCCGGCTTGGCGCCCGCGTCTGCGCCCTCGGGCTTGTTCTGGTTGTCCTTGTCCTTCGCCATTGCTTGCTCGCTTGACTTTCATCAGGCCGCTGACGGCCCATTCGTGCTTACTTGCTCGCCTTCCGAACCTCGCCGAGAACGCCGCCGCCCTTGACGGCAATGCGGACCTTGCTGCCATCGGGCTTGGTCTGGAACCTAACCCGCGTGGGCTTGCCATCGACGGCGGGGCTGACGTTGCTGATGTGGACGGGGGCTTCCTTGGTGATGATGCCGCCCTGGGGGTTCAGGCGCGTCGGCTTGAGGTGCTTGGTCCTCAGGTTGACGCCCTTGATGATCACCTGGCTCTTGTCGGGGATGACACGCAGGATCTCGCCGACGGTGCCCTTGTGGCTGCCGGCGGTGATCACGACCGTGTCTCCCTTGCGAACGTGCCTTGCCATCTCACACCACCTCCGAAGCCAGCGACACGATCTTCATGTAGTTCTTGTCGCGGAGTTCACGGGCCACCGGTCCGAAGATGCGGGTGCCCTTGGGATTGCCGTCGTCCTGGATCAGCACGACCGCGTTGCTGTCAAACTTCACGTACGAACCGTCGGCCGGCGCGTGGCCTTGGTCGTCCGCACGACCACGGCCTTGGACTTGTCGCCCTGCTTGACCTCCGACCCGGGCAGCGCCTTCTTGATCGAAACGAACACGCGGTCGCCCACACCCGCCATGCGGCGCGTGAACTTCCCGGTCTTGGTCGAGCCGCCGTACACACGGATCACGTAGGCGATCTTCGCCCCCGAGTTGTCCGCGACTTCGCATCTGGTTTCTTGCTGGAGCATGGTTTCAGTCCTTCAACACCACCTGCGGGGCCGCGGCGACCTGCACCACGCGCAGCACCTTCCACGTCTTGGTCTTGCTCACGGGGCGGCAGGGACCGATCTCGACGGTGTCGCCGATCTTGCTGGCGTTCGACTCGTCGTGGGCTTGGATGACGGTCTGGCGCCGGATGTACTTGCCGTACTTGGGGTGACGGCTCTGGTAGCGGACGACGACCGTGCGGGTCTTGTCCCGCTTGTCGGACTCGACCTGGCCCATCAGCGTGACGACCTTCTTGGTCTTCTCGGGGGCCTTGGATGTCTGTGCTGCTGCGCTCATGTGCTTCCTCTTGGGTTACTTCGCCGCCGCCCGACTCCTGCGCTCGGTCAGGAGCCTCGCGATATCGCGCCGCACCTTCCGGAACTGGGAGTTGTCCTCGACCTTCTCGGTCACCGCCTGGGTCCGCAGCTGGTAGAGGCGGTCGCGGAGCCGCTTGAGCTCCACGCCGATCTCCTCCGCCGTCAGCCCCCGTACTTCCTTGCCCGTCATACCTGCGTCCTCCGGGAAACGAAACGTGTCTTCACGGGCATCTTCATCGCGACGCGGACGAGCGCCTGCTTCGCGACCACCTCGGGCACGCCCGCCATCTCGAAGAGCATGGTGCCGGGCTTAACCCGCGCCGCCCAGTAATCCACGTCCGCCTTGCCCGTTCCCATTCGCGTCTCCAGCGGCTTCTTGCTGATGGGCTTGTTCGGGAAGACGCGGATGAAGAGCTTGCCCTCTCGCTTGACAAAGTGCATCGCGGCGACGCGACCGGCCTCGATACAGGTCGCCTTCAGCCAGCACCCTTCGAGCGCCTGCAGGCCGTAGTCGCCGTACGCGACATAGTTGCCCTTGGTCGCCTTTCGTGGGCGCACTCTCCGCATCTCTTTGCGGAACTTGACTCGCTTTGGCATCAACGCCATCGATCACACTCCAGCACCGGCAACCTTCGCCGGAAGTTCCTGCTTACCGCCGTCCACGCGCACGCGCCCGGCCGCCCGCCGCGTTGCTCTGGCCTTCTTCCTCAGAGGCCACCTTGCCGTACATTCCCTTGTAGATCCACACCTTGCAGCCGATCGCGCCGTAGCTCATGAACGCCTCGGCAAAGCCGTAGTCCACGTTCGCCTGCAGCGTTGAGAGCGGGAGCGAGCCGAGACGGATGTCCAGCTGCCGGCTCATTTCCGCCCCGCCCAGACGCCCGGAAATCTGGATCTTCACACCCTTGGCCCCGGCGGCCATCGCGGCCTCCGCACGCATCTTGATCACGCGGCGGAACGCCGCCCGCTTGATCAACTGCTCGCCGACGCTCTCCGCCACGAGCTGCGCATCGAGGTCGGGGTTCTTGATCTCGATGATCGAGATCTTCACCTTGCGGCCGGTCATGAGCTGCAGCTCTTCCGTCATTCGGTCCACTTCGGCGCCCTTGGGGCCGATGACCACGCCGGGGCGCGCCGTCTTGATGACGATGACCAGTTCCTCGCGTGTGCGCTCGATGTGGATGTCGGACACGGCGGCGACGGGGCGGTCCTTGGACCGGTTGAGCCGCTTATCGAGGAACTTGCGGATGCGCTGATCCTCAACGAGGAGCTCGCCGTAGAGCGCCTTGGGGGCGTACCACCGGCTCTTGTGCGCCTCGGTGATGCCAACCCGCAGACCGAATGGATGTGTCTTCTGTCCCATGGTGGTACTCAGGCCCTGGCCTTCTCCTCCAGTCCGATGGTGATGTGGCTCAGCCGCTTCTCGATCGGGTGCGCCCGACCGCGGTCCTTGGGCTGGAAACGCTTGATCATGCCGCCGTCGTCCACGCGGCTTTCGACGATGTACAGCGCTGTCACGTCGGCCTCGGCACGCTCCGCGTCCGCAATGGCCGCGTTGAGCGCCTTCTTGACGTTCACAGCGGCGCGCTTGGTCGTGAACGTGAGGAGGTTCAGGGCCTCGTCCACGCTCTTGCCCCGGACCAGGTCCACGAGCAGCTTGGCCTTGCGCGGGCTGCCGCGGTGGTGACGGACTTCGCTCACGAAGCGGGCGATGTCCTTGGGAGCGGCGCCGACGGCGGCGGCCAGCTTCGCGATGTCCGCGGCCTTGCAGCGCGGATGGTCGCGGCCCTTCATCCAGTTGTCGATGGCGGAGAGCGCACGGTCCCCGGAGAGACCGGTCCGCTCGATCGCCTGGGCGAGCTGCTCGCGCGACACGTTGCGCTGCGCTGCCAACTGCTTGAGATGTTCGCCTCGGAGTCTCACGTGCTCACCTTTCCTGCTCAGCTCTTGCCACCGGACGGGGCCGCGCCCTTCTCGCCGCCTTCGATGCCTTCCTTCTTGTTCGTATGGCCGCGGAACGTGCGGCTGATCGAGAACTCGCCGAGCTTGTGCCCGACCATGTCCTCGGTCACGAACACATCAAGGAACGCGCGTCCGTTATGGACCTTGAACGTGTGGCCCACGAACTCGGGCACGATGGTGCACCGACGCGCCCACGTCTTGAGCGGCTCGCGCTTGCGCGTCTGGTTGAGCTTCTCCACCTTCCGGTAGAGCCGCTCATCCACATACGGTCCCTTCTTCAGACTGCGTCCCATGTCTTCGTACCTCGATGCCTGTTACAGAACCTGTCCGAACCGCTTGGTCATTCTCCGACGGATGATCAGCTTGGTGCTGTGCTGCTTCTTGTTTCGTGTGCGACCGCCCTTGGCGAGCACGCCGGTGGGACCGCACGGGGGGCGGTTGCCCTTGGAACGGCCCGAACCGCCGCCCAGCGGGTGGGCGTGGTGGCTCTTGGCCATGCCGCGGGTGATCGGACGGCGGCCCTTGAGCCGCGTGATCCCGGCCTTGCCCAAGCGGCGGAGACGGTTGTCGGGGTTGCCCGTCTGGCCGATCGTCGCCATGCAGTCGATCGGGACACGACGCTGCTCGCCCGAGGGGAGCACGAGCGTGGCGTACGCGCCTTCCTTGTTGGAAAGCTTCGCAAAGGTGCCGGCGGAGCGGCACATCTGGCCGCCCTTGCCCGGGAACAGCTCGACGCAGTGCACATCAAGACCCGCGGGGATGTGCCGCAGCGGCATCGCGTTGCCGACCGTCGGCTCCACCGCCTGCTTGCGGGAGCAGATGATCTCCTGGCCGACCTGGAGGCCGATGGGAGCGATGATGTACCGCTTCACCCCGTCCTTGTACTCGATCAGCGCGATGTGGCTTGTGCGGTTGGGGTCGTACTCGATACCCACCACCTTGCCCTCGATCATCTCGCGGTCTTTCCGCTTGAAGTCAACCATGCGGTACATGCGCTTCACGCCGCCGCCGATGCCGCGGGACGTGATGATGCCCTTGTTGTTCCGCCCGCCCTTGCGGGGCAGGGGCTGGAGCAGCGCACGCTCGGGCTCGAACTTGGTGACCTCCGCGTGCATGTTGACCGACGCGTTTCGGCGTCCGGCGCTGGTCGGCTTGTAGATTCGGATCGGCATGGGTGTGCTCGTGTGGCTTGGTCTCTGCTTCAGAACAACTCGATCACGTCGTCGGCGTGGAGGGTAACAGTGGCCTTCTTGGTGGTCGGCTCCTGGACCACGCCGTAGCGCATCCGCTTCGCCTTGCCCTTGCGGTTCTGCGTGTTGACACCGGTCACACGGACCTTGTACAGCCGCTCGACCGCCTGCTTGATCTGGTCCTTGCTGGCTTCACGCGCGACGAGGAACGAGTACTTCTTCTGCTCGTTCATCGCGAACGTGCTCTTTTCCGTGAGAATCGGCTGCTTGATGATGTGGATGTCGTGCATCACGCACCCTCCTTCACGCGGCCGAGGGGATTGACCTTCGCATCCTTACCGGTCTGCGAGGTCGGCCCGTTGAGCCACGCTTCCAGCTCCGCCTTGCCGATCACCAGGTAGCGGTGGTTGAGCATGTCGAAGCAGTTGAGCTGATCGGCGCGGCAAAGCGTGACATTGTCCACGTTCCGGGCCGAGCGACGGGCGTTGGCCGCCTTGTCCCCCTCAACGGGAAGGGCAACGAGGGCAGTCCGGTCGATCTTCAGGGCCTCGAGGAACGCCGTGAAGTCCTTGGTCTTGGGCGTGGCCATCTCGAGACGGTCCACGATCCGGACCTCGTTGTCCACGAGCTTGGCCAGCAGCGCGTTGCGGTTGGCCTTGCGGCGCATCTTCTTGGGCATGTCGAGGCGGTAGTCCTCGCGTGTCCGCTTCTTCGAGTGGCCGTGGCCGCCGCCCTTGAACAGGTTCGCCTTGCGGTCGCCGTGCCGGGCGTTGCCCGTGCCCTTCTGCTTGTAGATCTTGCGTGTCGAACCCTCGACTTCGTGCCGGTTCTTCGTGCGTGCCGATCCCTGACGCGTGTTCGCGTGGTACCGCACGTACGCCTGCTTGATCAGCGCGGCGTTCACTTCGCCGCCCAGGCTCTTCTCATCGATGGTCAGTTTCCCGACCTCGGAGCCCTTCATGTTGTAGACGGGGACATCCATCTGTGTCTTACCTCGTCAGACGCCTTCTCCGGGAATGGTCCCGGCTTCCTACCTCGCCTATCCGGCTCGCCTCCTATTTGGCCTCCTGGGCCTGAGTGGTGCGGCTCGGAATCGACTCGGCTGTCTTCACCCCGCTCACGCGGGGCACGTTCTTCCTTGTTCTCGTCCGGTGGTTTCGATCGGCTCACGCCTCCCGACCTTCCGAACCCGGCGACCCCTTCACTCAGAACCGCCGGCCTTCCGTTGCTTCGACTCTTCTTACTTGGCAGCCGCCGCGGCCACCTTCTTCGCCTTGCTCTTGTACAGCCGGGTCGCCGGCCGCACCATCACCATCCCGTTGTTCGCGCCGGGGATCGGCCCCTTGACCAGGAGCAGGCCCTTCTCAGCGTCGATCTTGATCACATCCAGGCTGCGGCAGGTGACCCGCTCATCGCCCATGTGGCCGGCCATGCGCTTGCCCTTGACCAAGCCGCCGCCGTAACCACGGTTCGAGCAGAGCGAGCCGATCGAGCCGGGCGAGCGGTGCTTACGCTCGGTGCCGTGCGAAGCGAACATGCCCTTGAAGTGGTGCCGCTTCATCACGCCCTGGAAGCCCTTGCCCTTGCTCGTGCCGATGACGTCCACGTACATCTGGCCTTCGAGGTCCTTGACCGTCAGGGCCTTGCCCAGCTCGAAGTTGCTCGCCTCTTCAGGCTTGATGTGGAACTCACGGTGGAACCGGAGCGGGTCGCTCCCGGCCTTGGCGTCGTGCCCGATCTGCGGCTGCGTCGAGTTCCGGGCCTTCATCGCCCCGAAACCGATCTGCACGGCCGAGTAGCCGTCCTTGTCGGCCGTCTTCACCTGCGTCACCACGCAGGGACCGACCTTGATGACGGTGACCGGCACGCTCTCGCCCGAGGGCTGAAGCAGCCGCGTCATTCCGACTTTGGTTCCCATGAGGAGCATGGTCTTCTGTCCTGACTGGCCTTCAAGAGGCCCGCTTCGTGATCCCGGCTTGTACGCCGCCCCAGGTTCAGAGGAAGTCTTGCTGTCCGAAAACGCCAACGGGCGCCTTTCAGCGCCCGTCCGTCATGCCTTGATCTTGATAAACACACCGGCCGGAACCACGAGCCGATTCAACGCTTCCACCGTGCGCGCGTTGGGCTCGAGAATGTCGATGATCCGCTTGTGGGTGCGGATTTCGAACTGCTCGCGGCTTTTCTTGTCAATGAACGGCGAACGCAGAACCGTGTACCGCTCGATTCGCGTGGGAAGCGGGATCGGACCTGCGACCTTCGCGTTGGTGCGCTTCGCGTGGTCCACGATTTCCTTCGCAGACGCATCGAGGGCCAGGTGGTCGTAGGCCTCCATCCGAATTCGAATCTTGCCGCCAGTCATTGCGTGCTCACTTCTTCCGACCGACCATCCACTCGACACTCAAACCCGCCCGAACCATTCGGGCGTGAACCCTTCCCGGCGATCCGCCGCCGGTTGCTGACTCTCCCAACTCTCTGGACGTGAGGTTGAGACTTGGCGAATCCTCGGTCGAGGCTCCGCCCCACCAGTCCCAATCCACGGGACACCGAATCGAGCCGACAAGCTTACGAACCCAAAACGGGATGTCAACTCTTTGCCAAAGCCACCGGAGCCGAGACGCTGTCGCTGCCGATGCCCAGCTCCCCCCCACCCCGTTCACCCTGCGGTGCCCACCCCGCACCCATTGCGGTTGCTCCCTATCAAAATCCGCACTAACTCGCCAACAAACTCAGGAACCCCCGTCGAAGCGGTCGATCCAACTGGCAACGGAATACGCTGCACCTTCAAGGAGGGTCTGATGGTCCGCTTTCTCTTCGCCGGCATGCTCGTTCTGGCAACCCCCTGCCTGGCACAGAGCCAGCCCAGCCGATCATCCCAGCCGACCAGGATCAGCAAGCCACCCGCGCCAAAGCAGGGGGAACCCGGTACAAGCCAGCCAAAACCCGCGACGGCCCCGGCCAATCAGTCCAATCTCGAAACCGTGACCCTCACCCTTGGTGCAATCGAAATGTCAGATGAGGCCTTCCGGCTGGAGTCCGCCGGCCTCACGATGTACCTCCCGATGGGTGCCATGGCCCAGCTTTCTTCCGCAGGAAGCTCCATTTCCGCCAAGATCACCCCGAAGGAAATCGAGGCCGGCGGGGCGGGCGCCTGGCTGATCGAAGTCAGGACCGCCCGCAGCCGCGACACAGCGCAAACCCCGGAGTCGGTGGCGCAGCGCGTGATGGAGCAGCTTCAAGCCTCTGTGGGCGTCGTCGATCGCAGCCAGCGCGACCGATCCGGCAACGTGATCGAGAAAGTTGTCCAGACACGGGCGACCATCATCGAGCCGATCAAGAACGTGGTGGTCCGCGCTGAGCAGGCGGTGTTCGAACGCCCCGCCGCCCGCTTCTATATCCGGATTCCCCGCGACGACAAGAGCTCGCTCGTGCGAGGCTACACCGTGTTCCAGACCGGCCCCGGTGAGTTTGTGACGTTTGACCTCTCCACGCCCGAGCCGAGCTTTGCCACAACCCGCGCGATCTACGAAGCAACGCTCGCCACCGCTCGCTTCACCGATGCCGCCGCGGTCTCCATGCAGCGGGGTGCGGCGATCAACGCCGGTGTTTCGTTCCTGTCCCGTCTGGCCGCGCCCGAATATGACGCGGCCATCGCCCAGCTCAACGATCGTTGGTATCGCCTTGCCAAACCCGCGGCGACGGGCGACGACAAGGATGCCGATGAAATCGCGTACCGTCGCATCCGTGCCAAGCGCGGCTCCCGGGGCGAGATCGACACCAGCTCCCGCCGCGAGAAGTGGACCGAGGCCGACCGCGAAGCGGGCATCGTGGTTCGCTTTGACGCCCGGTACCTGCAGGATGGCGTGGTCGTGGACGTCGTCGGAACCTACTGGATGTCTCTCGATGCGCGATCGGAGGCGTGGAGCCTGCAGCAGGCGATTCGCGACCCGAAGCGGAAAACCCCGGCCATTGTCACGGAGACCGGAGCACGCGAAGGCGATCAGATGTCCGTCGCCCTCTCCGGGACCGGGCAGGAGAACCGCCGCATCAAGCCGGAGGTTCCAAAGGTCGGGTACATCACACAGGTGCAGTCTTTCCTGCTGCCCACGCTGCTCGCCCAGTCCCAAGCCGCCGGCGAATACGCCTTCTATGTCTACCAGTCCCAGAACGAGCGACTGCCGATCTCGATGCGCCGCGACATTCTGACCGCCCCGACGGACGACTCGAACAAGTGGATCCTGACGACCATTCAGACCGACGAACGCCCGCCGCAGGTTTCGACGTTCAACGAGAAGGGCGAACTGCAGCACACGGTCTTTGCGGCTCAGAAGCTCATCTGGACCCCGACAACGCTGACGAAGCTCTTTGACCTCTGGAAGGCCAAGGGCCTGCCGACAGAGTGATACGTCCGGCAACGAGATGAACAACAGGCCGAGGGCTTTACGACCGAGCGGCCCCTGAGCAGCCGGAGCACCTGCCGTACAACACCAGTTCGTGCGCCCGCAGTGAGAAGCCGACCGGCACCATCGATTCGAGCCCCTTGGGGCAGCCGGCGATGTCGAACACCCGGTCGCACGTTTCGCAGTGGAAGTGGTGGTGATGCCTCGCCGCGGCCTCATGCAGCTCGTACCGGGGCGGTTCCCCGGGCAGTTGAACGGGGTGAATCAGGCCCTCCTCCACCATGGACTTCACGTTCCGGTAGACCGTGGCAAGACTGAGGGACTTGACCTGCTTCCCCGCTGCCTTGAGCAGTTCGGCCGGGCTCAACGGCCGCGCGGACTTGCTCAGCGCCTGCATGATCGCCTCGCGTTGTCGCGTCCTCCGGTGCATCGGCGCCTCCAACACCCGCTAGTTTAAGCGTGTGAGCATGATCTTCCGGAAGCGGACGGAGAGCGGCTCCTGCCTCCCCCCCACCCCATGCACCTGCAGCGCGATGAACCCCGATCGCGTCATGCCGTCGCGGAGGTCCGCCGCGGGCACCTCGTTGACCCACGTCTTAATCCGGTCGCCACGCGCTTCCACCCGAAGGTGGTTCCACTCCCCTTGCTTGAACGCCGCCTGCGCGGCGGGATTGCCGTCAAGCGGCGCCAGCCATCCGCGCCGACCCTCGTCGTAGATGCCGCCGGTCCACGCCCGGGATGATGGAGCGGTTTCGACCTGGTACCCGTGCACCACGCCGCCGCGGTAGTCCGGGCGTGACTCGCTGCGGACCTGCACGCCCGAGTTCAGTTCGGGGTCCACCTTGAACTCGAGTTCGAGGATGAAGTCTCTGTAGTTACCGATCGTGCACAAGAACGTGTTGGGCTGATCAGGTCGGGTCGTGCCGACAATGCACCCGTCCTCGACCGTGAACTGGGCGTTCCCGCCGCGCTTGACCCATCCCGAAAATGTCCGGCCGTCGAACAACTGCTGCTGCGTCGGGGCGCAGGCGCCCAGCCCTCCCGCCAACACGGCAGCCGCTGCCGCCATGATCACTTCACGGCATCCAACTCCTCGGTGGTCCATGGTGTCTTCCTGTTCTTGGAGAGCATGCGAATATGACCGACCATCTCCTCGGTGACGGGGTCCGCCCCGTTCCCCCATGCCCGGCGAATGTACGTCATCAACGCCGCCAGGTCCGCATCGTTGGACCTGGGTGCCGCCGGCATGACGCCGTTGTAGGTCACCCCTTCACGCTGAATCTCGCCCTCGAACCCGTGCAGCAGAACCCGGCCCAGACGTGTTGCCGGCCCCTGGACCCGAGGCGATCCCGCCAGCGGCGGGCCAAGACCGGGCACACCCTTGCCGTCCGCCCCATGGCAGGCGTGGCAGTCGCCGTACAGGAACTGGCCTCGATTGAACCGCTCGTTCTCCGCATCGGTCAGCGGCCGCAGCTTTCGGGGCGGGTCCTTGTGCGGCCTTCCGGGCCAGGTGAGAAACCAATCCGACTCCGCCGCTGTCTTGGACGAGGGGTGGCCCGAGTTCATCAAGTCTGTCCAGCCGCGGGGCTCTCGAGCCAGCGAGAGCATTCGCGGGGCCTGTGAATCGATCCGCTGCGCTCGGCCAAGAGCGGACATGACGATCGTCGAACGAGGATCAGACGCCGAGGCGAACCGAACGATCAACTCAACCAGACCGGCCCGCTGGCCATCGTCGGACCGCAAGACGCAGTCCGCCAACAGACTGGCGAACTCACGCTGCGCGCCGGACTTCGGCCACTCGGGTGCCAGCATCATCTGGTCCAGAAAGGCCAACTCGCGGCCGGCCAGCCCGGAAACGACAGCGCCCCGGATAAACGCATCGGCATCATGACGGCCGAGCACGTCTACGTACACGCGCTCTCGATTGGGAATCGCGCCGACCGAGAGCACAGCTTGAGTACGGACGACTCGATCGGGGTCGTTCGTCAGGTCTTCCATGCGGCGGACGACTCGCGTCTCGTCGGACCACCTCTCCGCGATACGCAGACCGGCCGCTCGCATAGCCGGTTGGGGGCTCTCCATCGCTCGGAGCACGTCCTCAACGGTGACCTCTGAAAGACCCTCAAGAGTCCACAGCGCATGCAACCTTGCCGATTCCTCGTGGCTTGTCGCCATCATCTCCCTCAAGCGACCGGCCAACCCCTTGGCTCGTCGTTCGATCAAGAGTCGTTGAGCCGCAAGCCGCCACCAGGCATCCGGATGCCCCAGCGTGGCCACCAGCTCCTCATTGCTCGCGTTCCCGATCACGTGCCCTCGAACGCCGCCGCCATTGTGCGAGCTGGGAACAACTCGGTAGATCCGCCCCCGCCCGGTTGGACGCTCCAGCCTTTGCTGCCTCGTCAGGTCACGCAGGTAGTCCGTCAAAAAGTTCTTGTGCTGAAGCAGGCCCCGGTGCATGTCCGCGATGTAGAGCGCCCCGTCCGGTCCCACGGCCAGATTCACCGGACGGAATCGTGAATCCGTGGATGTAAGAAAGTCCCGGTCGGGGTACGCCTGTGAAGCCCGCGGAATGCCGTTGTCATCCTTCACTGTCAACCGCTTCACCAGGTTGCCCGCCGGCTCACACACGAACGCGTTGCCCCGGAAGGAATGCCCGAGCAGGTCGGCGTCGTACATCGCGGGGCCGCAGGCCGCCGTGTGCGCGCGCAGCGACCCATCCGGTCGGAGCACGTCCGGCTGGTAACCCCGGTTCACCGCCGTTGCATGCACCGGCCACACCGTTTGATCGCGGGCCGACGCCGCGAAGACGCCGGCAAGCCCCGACATGTGGGGATTGCGCGAGGCGTAATGGTGTGGAACGGCATCAACTCGGAGCGCATCCGAGTTCGGGGTGTAGTAGATCCGACCCCGTGCATCCTGGGTGATCCCCCACTGTCCGTTGGCCGGCGTATTCTGAACTTCCACCCGGGATCCGTCGAATCTCAGGCGCAGCGGATGCTGGCTCAGGTACACCCAGTTGTCGATCCCGTACAACAAGCCGTTGCCCGCGTGCTCGGGGTTGTCCAGTCCGCCGAATCCCTCCAGCAGTTCCATCACCCCGTCCGCCCGTCCGTCTCCATCCGCATCGGGACAGAACAGCAGCCGCGGCGGGGCAAGCACCAAGGCGCCCCCGTAGCACGGCAGCACCGCCCGCGGCAGCACCAGCCCATCGAGGAACGTGGTCGAACGGTCCATTCTCCCGTCACCGTCCAGGTCCTCCAAGATCACGATCCGATTGACGGGCGCCAGCTCCCCGCGTCCATCAATCGTGGGCATGAAGGAGTCCATCTCCACCACCCACAGCCGCCCCCGCTCATCAAAGCTCATGGCCACCGGCGCGACGACCATCGGTTCTGCGGCGACCAGTTCGATCCTCAACCCGGACTCGGCCAGGCGGAAGTGCGTCAGATCACCCGCGGGAACAACGTCCCCCGGCTCGGCATTGCGCGCCCCGGGCGACCAGTGCAACGCCAGAACGGCCAGCACCACTCCAAGTACAGCGATGACGCTCAGCGCACGTCGCACCCGTTCATCATAACTTCAACGTCTTTCAAGCGCGACGCTCAGCCTCGCGGGTGATGCTTGCGGTGGACATCCTTCAACCGCGAACGGTCGACGTGGGTGTAGACCTGCGTCGTCGCGATATCCGCGTGCCCGAGGAACTCCTGCACAACGCGAAGGTCCGCGCCGCCCGCCAGCAAGTGCGTTGCGAAGCTGTGACGGAGCATGTGCGGATGAACCCCTTTGAGTCCCGCCTCCGCGGCGTTCCGTTTCACGATCTGCCACACCGCCACCCGTTCCAGCGGCCGCCCGGAACGCGACAGCAGCAGCCGCCCCCGGTCGCGGCCATCCGCCTTGGCCAGGTGCGGGCGGCAGTCGGACAGGTACGCTTTGATCGCCGCGGCGGCGGGCTTGCCCACGGGCACCAGCCGTTGCTTCCGTCCTTTGCCCGTGACACGGACCACGCCGAGCGTCTCGTGAAGGTCGGTCGTTCCCACGGCGCCAACCTCGGACGCCCGCAGGCCGCTGGCGTACATGAGCTCAAGCATGGCCCGGTCGCGCAGCCACAGCGGTGGCCCATCGTCCTCTGCTCGGCCGGGCTTTGGAGCGGCAAGCAGCGCCTTCAACTGCGTTGGCGACATGACACCCGGAAGTCGCTTCCACCGGTGCGGCCGGTCCAATACCTCCGCCGGATTCTCCTTCACGAATCCGCGCGCCGTCAGCCAGCGGCCAAACACCTTGATCGTGGCCAGGTGTCGGATCACCGACGAGGATTCCATGTTTCGATCCGTCTTCAGACGGGCCAGGTGCTCGGAGAGATGCCGCGGCGTGATGTCCTCCGCCCCGCCGACTGATCGGCGTGACAAGTCGTCGAGCAAGTCGTGCAGGTCGCGGTCGTACGCATCCAGGGTGTTCGGCGCCAGGCCGCACTCAACCCGGATAAACGCGAGAAACTTGGCCCGAAGGTCTTCGAACGCCTCGGGGAGTGGATTGCGCGGGATTGACTTGGATGACGACGGGGCCGCGGCCATGTGAAGTAACCCATCGGCGGGGCCCCCGAACCGGGTTCACATTCCAGCGTTCAGAGCCGGCGTTCCTCCGCCACGACCGCTTCAGCCTCTTGAGTAACTGAAAAACCGCCCCGGGCGTCCTTGCCCGGGGCGGTCGCGTCTTGGTCGGATTGGAAAGGGAGGTTGCTTAGCCGAGGAGCTGCAGGGCGCTCTGCGGGGCCGTGTTGGCCAGGGCGAGGATCTGCGTGGACGAGGCCACGAGGATCTGCGACCGGGTCAGGCCCGCCGTCTCACTGGCGAAGTCGGCATCACGGATCACGCTCTCGGCTGCGGCGGTGTTCTCACTGGCGATGCCGAGGCTGCGGATGGTGGCGCCGATGGTGTTCTTCTGGAAGGCGCCAAGTCGGCCGCGGAGGCTGGACACCTGGTCGATCGCCCCAGACACGACCTTCTGTGCATCGGTCAGGTTGCCGGTGACCACATTGAGGGCCTTGCCCGAGCCGAGGTCGGCGAGGAATCGGAACGTTCCCGGCGTGTTCGTCTCGTACTTGCCGAGCTTGCGGGTGGCCACGTCGCCGATCCCGAGGCTCACCTTGCCGGCGATGTCAACCTGGCCGGCGAGCTGGAAGTCCGCCCCGCCGCCGGTGATCTGGAAGGCGCCGTTGGAGCCGCCCACGCTGCCGAGCGACTGCGCCAGGGAGGTGTCGAGCGTGAGCTGCACGTCGAGGAAGTCGGTGTTGATCCGGGCCGTGCGGCCGGTCGAGGTGGCCGTGATTCCGTTGATCGTCGCGCCAACATCCTGCCCCAGGTCCCGAACGCCGTTGGCGGCCATGACCGTCGAGAAGTCCGTGACGCGGGACGTGTTGAGCGTGTTGAAGTCGCCCGTGTTCCAGTTGTAGAAACCCAGACCCGTGGTGGAGAGCCCGCCGGAGTTGACGACCTTGACCGAGACGAACTGGCCGGAGCCGAACTCCTTGCTGGAGAGCTTGATGCCCTCGCTCGTGCCGGAGGCCACCACCGACGCCTGGATGCCCGTGATGTCGGTGAACGTGTTGATCGCCGCGGCGATGCTGTCCATCGTTGTGCCCGACGTGAAGGTCAGTTCGCGGCTGCCGAGAGAGCCGGCGATCTCGATCGTGAAGGAAGAGTTCGGCCCGCCAAGATCGAGGCTCGGCCCACCCATCGACAGGTAGAGCCCTGCCTGCTGCGCCGACTGCGTCACCAGCACGTTGACCGTCTGGGTTGGCCCGGTGAACTTGGCCCCGTTGACACGGAAGTCCGTGACACCGGTCGCGACCGATGAGGCCTTGTAGTCGTAGTTGCCGTTGAGCAGACGCACGCCCTGGAAGCTCGTCGCCGCAGCGACGCGGTCGATCGTCTGCAGGATCGAGTCAATCTGCAGCTGGTTGGCCTGCTTCTCGGACGCCGCCAGCCCGGCGTTGCTCGCCGTGTTGGTGATGAGCCCCTGAAGCTCGGTCAGCAGGTTCGAGACCTCCTGAAGGCCGCCCTCGGCGATGTTCACCACCTGGTCGGCGCGCTCGGCGTTGCCGATCGCGGCGTTGGTGGCCTTGAGTTCCGAGCGGAGATTCTCGGAGGCGATCAGACCCGCGGGGTCATCCTTGCCGCGGTTGATCTTGAAGCCCGTGCTCAACCGCTCCAGGTTGCGGGACAAGCCAGAGGTGTTCTGGCCGAGAACCCGCTGGGCGATCATCGACTGCACGTTGGTGTTGATGCGGCTCATGGTGTGTTCTCAGGGGAAGGCGAGTCTGACGTTTTCTCCTGCCGCAAGACCTGTGACGGCCTTGAGGCGTGTGACGATGCCACGAGCTATCGGAGTTCGGGATAGCGGACTCAAGGACTGCGTCCGAAATTCCCTTCGACTCGGTGAGAAAAACAAAGCACCCCGGCGTTTACCGCCGGGGTGCAGGGGTTTGTTCAGGGTCCGAACCCGGATTATCCGGGCGGAATCAGCCCAGGAGCTGCAGGGCGCTCTGCGGCGAGGTGTTGGCCAAGGCCAGCACGTTCGTCGAAGCCGCGACCAGGATCTGCGCCCGCGTCAGGCTGGCCGTCTCGCTGGCGAAGTCCGCATCGCGGATCACGCTCTCGGCCGCCGCGGTGTTCTCTGCCGCGACGCCAAGGCTGCGGATCGTGGCCCCGATGGTGTTCTTCTGGAAGGCGCCGAGTCGGCCGCGGAGGCTGGCGACCTGGTCGGAGGCGGCGGACACGGCCCGCTGGGCGTCCGTGAGGTTGCCGTTGACGAGGTTCAACGCCTTGCCCGAGCCCAGATCGCTGAGGTAGTTGAAGACCCCGGCGGTGTTGGACTCGACCTTGCCGAGCTTGCGGATCGCGACGTCACCGATGCCGATGCTCACCTTGCCGGCGATGTCGACCTGGCCGGCGAGCTGGAAGTCAGCGCCGCCGCCGGTGATCTGCAGGGCGCCCGAGGTCCCGCCGACGGAGCCCAGCGACTGCGCCGTGCTGGTGTCGAGCGAGATCTGGACGTCGAGGAAGTCGCTGTTGATCCGGGCGGTGCGGCCATTCGAGGTCGCCGTGATCCCGTTGATCGTGGCGCCGACGTCCTGACCGAGGTCGCGGACGCCGTTGGCCGCCGTCGTCGAGGAGTAGTCCGTGATTCGGCTGGTGTTGACCGTGTTGAAGTCGCCGGTCTGCATCCCGTACAGGCCAAGGCCCGACGTCGAGAGGCCGCCCGCGTTCACGATCTTCACCGACACGAACTGCGAGGAGCCGAACTCCTTGCTGTTGAGCTTGATGCCGTTGCTCGTGCCCGAGGCCACCACCGTTGCCTGAACACCCGTGATGTCCGTGAACGTGTTGATCGCCGCGGCGATGCTGGTCATCGTCGTGCCGGACGTGAAGGTCAGCTCGCGGCTGCCCAGGGCGCCCGAGATTTCGAGGGTAAACGCGGAAGTCGCACCGCCCAGATCCAGGCCCGTGCCGCCCATGGACAGGTACATGCCCGCCTGCTGCGCCGACTGCGTGACCAGCACGTTGACCGACTGCGAAGCGCCGTTGAACTTCGCGCCATTGACGCGGAAGTCGCTCACGCCGGCCGCGACGGACGATGCCTTGTAGTCAAAGTTGCCGTTGAGCAGCTTCACGCCCTGGAAGCTCGTCGCCGAGCTGATCCGGTCGATCGTCTGCAGGATGGAGTCAACCTGGAGCTGGTTCGCCGCGCGTTCCGAGGCGGACAGGCCGGCCTTCGAAGCCGTCGCCGTGATCAGCCCCTGGAGTTCGGTGAGCAGGCCCGACACTTCCTGCAGGCCACCTTCGGCGATGTTGACGACCTGGTCGGCACGCTCGCTGTTGGCGATGGCCGCATTCGTGGACTTGAGTTCCGAGCGGAGGTTCTCGGACGCGATGAGACCCGCCGGGTCGTCCTTGCCCCGGTTGATCTTGAAGCCCGTGCTCAACCGCTCAAGCGAGCGGGAGAGCCCGCCGGTGTTCTGACCGAGCACCCGCTGGGCAATGAGAGACTGGACATTCGTATTGATGCGGCTCATCGTGAGTTCCCCTCTTCACTTTCTGGGGCGTCGCCCCGGCCAACCTTGACATCCGTGCGTGTTCGACCAGGAAGTCGGGTCGCGCGACTTCGGCGACCGGTGTGGACTATCGGGAAGGAGGCAAGTTGCCTGAATGAATCAACTGGCGGCGGGCTTTCGGGAGTGCCGTCTGTAGCGTCTGGAAAGACCTTGCCAAAGGGAACGCCCCAGCCTTGAGGGCCGGGGCGTCCAGAGAAGCTCCGATAATCTGGCCCGCCACCCGCGGGCCGCGGTTTCGCCGATCAACCCAGCAGCGACAGGGCGCTCTGCGGGGCCGTGTTGGCCAGGGCCAGCACGTTGGTCGAGGCCGCCACCAGGATCTGGGCCCGCGTCAGACCCGCGGTTTCCGCCGCGAAGTCAGCGTCGCGGATCACGCTCTCGGCCGCGGCCGTGTTCTCGGCGGCGACGTTGAGGCTCCGGATGGTGGACCCGATCGTGTTCTTCTGGAACGCGCCCAGGCGCCCACGCAGACCCGAGACCTGCTCGATGGCACTGGCGATCACCCGCTGCCCCTGGGTCAGGTCGCCGTCGACGACATTCAACGCCTTGCCCGAGCCCAGGTCGCTGAGGGTGTTGAACACGCCCGAGGTGGAGGTTTCCACCTTGCCCATCTTGCGGATGGCGACGTCGCCGATGCCGATGCTGACCTTGCCGCCGATATCCACCTGGCCGGCGAGCTGGAAGTCCGCGCCGCCGCCGGTGATCTGGAACGCGGCGCCAGAGCCGACAGCGCCCAGGGCCTGCGATGCGGACGTGCTCAGCGTCAACTCGACATCGAGGAAGTCGGTGCTGATGCGGGCCGACTTGCCGTTGGCCGTCGCCGAGATGCCGTTGATGGTCGCGCCGACGTTCTGGCCTTCATCCCGCACGCCGTTGCTCGCCGTCGAGGAGGCGAAGTCCGTGACGCGCGACGTGTCGAGGACATTGAAGTCGGTGGCGTTCATCTTGTACAGACCAAGGCCGGTCGTGCTGATGCCGCCGCTGTCGATCACCTTCACCGACACGAACTGCGAGGAGCCGAACTCCTTGCTGTTGAGCTTGATGCCGTTGCTCGTGCCCGAGGCCACCACCGTTGCCTGGACACCCGTGATGTCCGTGAACGTGTTGATCGCCGCGGCGATGCTGGTCATCGTCGTGCCGGACGTGAAGGTCAGCTCGCGGCTGCCCAGCGCACCGGAAATCTCGATCGTGAACGCCGAAGTGGCGCCGCCGAGATCAAGGCCCGTGCCGCCCATCGACAGGTACATGCCCGCCTGCTGCGCCGACGCCGTCACCAGCACGTTGACGGCCTGCGACGAACCCGTGAACTTGGCGCCGTTGATCCGCAGGTCCGACACGCCCGCGGCCAACGAGGACACCTTGTAGTCAAAGTTGCCGTTGAGCAGCTTCACGCCCTGGAAGCTCGTCGCCGAGCTGATCCGGTCGATCGTCTGCAGGATCGAATCGATCTGGAGCTGGTTCGCGGCCTTCTCGGATGCCGAGAGACCAGCGGAAGAAGCGCTCGAGGTGACCAGACCCTGCAGCTCGGTGAGAAGCCCCGCGACTTCCTGCAGGCCGCCCTCGGCGATGTTGACGACCTGGTCGGCACGCTCGCTGTTGGCGATGGCCGCGTTGGTCGAGCGCAGCTCGGAGCGAAGATTCTCCGAGGCGATCAGACCCGCCGGATCGTCCTTGCCCCGGTTGATCTTGTAGCCCGTGCTCAAACGCTCGAGCGAACGAGCCAGCCCGCTGGTGTTCTGTCCGAGCACCCGCTGGGCAATGAGAGACTGAACGTTCGTATTGATGCGACTCACTGCTTCATCCTCCACGCGGCCTGACGGTCGTCCTTTGGTTTGGACAGCCCGGCTTCAGGCCGCTTCGCTCGGCCCCCCTGGTTCCTTGTACCCGCTTTCGCGGGTCACCCCGGCTTCCGTACCGGGCGGATGTCCAGTGCGAAGATCTGGACAGCCCGTTGGGCCGTTTCGCATCGTCGTGCTTCTTCAACAGGTTGAATTTGCGCATCATTCCCAGCGCGATTTCTGCGCTATGGGACCGGCATAAACCGGGAAGCCCCTTGCTTTCGGTGTCTCCCGCCGCGGCCCTCACGCAGGGAGAGTGTCACGCTGGACACATCCCCGCCTTCAAGCCATTTGAAGCCCGTTTTGACCGTTGCCCCTCTCCCCCTACCCCCCACCCCACGTTGCACATTGACTTGACAAAACCCGTACAAACATATACCCTAATAAAAACCATATGGAACTGCGAGATGCCAGCCCTCTCACTGCATGATCTGGCCCGAAGCATCAAGGAGTCGTGCATCTCTCCGCGCGGCACCTATCCCCCCCTCCCCACCCGCTGGACCCACAGCGCTCTTTCCCACCTTTCACGAGCCGCCGTTCATGAGTGGTTCAGCGCCGATCCAACGCCCGGCACGCACCGTTCGGCACCTCCCTGGCTTCCTCCCCTCTCCCCCGTTCTCCATCTCGCGCGCCAAGCCATCGCCCACTCTCCCGTCTCTGCCTCCGCCGATTCCCCCCGGCTTCTGGCCTGGATTGGTCGTCGCGTCTGGCCGTATCCCGTGGCCTGCCCCGATCTGCTCGACCAGTCGATCTTCATCGATACCAAGGATCTTCCCGAACGCGCCTGGGCGGCGGATGTCTCGCTCCGCTCCGGAGCGCTGGCCGCGGTCATCGTGGACGGCTCGGCTTTCAGCATGTCCATCACGCGCCGACTCCAACTGGCCGCAGCGGAGAGCGGCGGGCTTGGCCTGATCCTCCGTCCGCACGCTGATCTCCGCCAGCTTTCCGCCGCGCACACGCGGTGGCTCGTGACCCCCGCGCCATCCCTCGTCTCGCCTCGCTGGAACCTTGAACTGCTCCGCCTCAAAGGCGGCAAACTCCCCGATGTCACCACCTGGACCCTCGAGTTGAACCATGAAACGGGCACTCTCGATCTGGTTTCCGATGCTGCCCATCGATCTGTCGCGACGCCGGAGATTGCGCGAACCGTCACCGCCTGACCCAGAGGGGTGCCTGCTGCTCATCTCCACCGCGGCCCGCGGACAGATCGTTTCGCATTGCTGCCCCCTCGCCGCGCAGCACGGCGTCCGGCCCGGCCTGAATATCACGCAGGCCCGGGCGATCCTGCCGCCGACACTCCACGTTCGCATCGAACCGCACGATCCGGCCCGCGACGCCCGCGCCCTGAGCGCGCTGAGCGTGGTGGCACAATCACTCTCGCCCATCACCTCCGCCGAGGCGCCCGATGGCATCCTCGCCGATGTCTCCGGGTGCGCCCGGGTGTTCGGGGGGGAAGAGGGCTTGGTCCGTGCCGCGATCAGCCGATTCACGGATCTGGGCTTTCACGTGCGTGCCGCGATCGCGCCGACATACGGCTGTGCGCAGGCCGTCGTCCGCTGCGGGCGTTCCCGTATTGTTCCTGACGGCGCGCAGCGGCAGGCCCTGTACCCCTTGCCGATCCGGGCGCTGCGCCTTGATCCCGGTACCGAGGAGGCCCTGCACGAGGTCGGCCTCGACACGATCGGTCAGGTGATGGCCATTCCACGCTCTGTCCTCCCCGCGCGTTTCGGTGAGGACATTCTCCTCCGCCTGGACCAGGCCCTGGGCCACGCGATGGAAACCATCGACCCCATCCACACCACCGACCCCATCCGGGTCGACCGCCTCTTCGACGGTCCCTCCGATCAGTTCGAGGCCATCACGCTCACCGTCCGCGATCTGCTGGGCGACTTGTGCGATCACCTGCGGCAGCGCGAAAGCGGCACGACGCGGTTCACCCTCCAACTCGAACGCTCCGACACCGAACCCCTGAACCTGCGGTTCGCGCTCAGCGCCCCCGCGCGTGACGCCAAGCACCTCTGGAAACTCGTGCACCCCCGCCTCGAGAAAGCCAACCTCGGCTTCGGCGTCGAGGGCATCTCCATCACCTCCACCCGCACGGTGCGCATCGCCCACCGCCAGAACACATGCTGGGGCGATGGTCGTTCACGCGAACGAGAATCCGCCCGGCACGCCTGGCTGGACACGATGGCCAACCGGTTCGGCAATCGCGTCAAACGAGCGGCGCTGGTGGAGTCGCATCTACCGGAAAGAGCGGTGAGGGGGGATGACATTTCCACAGATTCACATGTGCACATGGCCACATGCCGACAGGAACGTACCGATTCTGATGCGGCTATTTGGAAGTGTGCACGTGTGAACATTTCATCCTCCCGCCCTTCCCTCCTCTTCCCGCGCCCCGAACCCATCCTCATTACCGCACTCGCTCCCGACGGCCCTGTCCTGGCTTTCCGCTGGCGGAACGAGGATGAACGCGTCGTTCTCTGCCGCGGCCCCGAGCGCATCGAGCCGGAATGGTGGAAGGCCCGCGGCGATTCCGGCGGGGGACCACGCGACTACTTCCGCCTCCAGGACACGCGGGGACGCTGGCTGTGGGTGTACCGCGACGAAACAGGCTGGTTCGTGCACGGCGTGTGGGCCTGAACATGCCAGACGATTCACCCAACCCCAAGATCGTGCCGCATCCGGGCAAGCGGGCGCGCGAGTCTCGTGAGCCATCGGGCAGCGATCTCGCCATCGCCGCGTTCTTGGCCTCGAAAGCCACGGCCCACAGCCCGAAGGGCTTGTCGTCGGGAACGCCTTGCCTTGAGACCCAGATACCCAAGGGGTTACCGAGTGACACGGTGACGCCACGACGACCCCTTCAGGGTCGGGAGAGCACTTGGCCTTCTTCTTCCGGGGGTGCCGCTGCGCGGCAACCCCCGGCTACTCACGATGAGGCCTTCGGCCTCGAACAAGAGCCACCCTCTGCTACTCACGATGAGGTCTTTGGCCTCGAACAAGAACCGCCCTCCGCTACTCACGATGAGGTCTTTGGCCTCGAACAACAGCCGCCCTCCGCTTTGTCGTATTCCGCATCCCCATCGCTCCCGCGCCCGTTCAAAGGTCACTTCAGGGCCAAGATCTGGGAGGGTGGGTGTGGGCACGGCTTCGCGCCGGGGACGCCCGCGGCCAAACAACCGGGGCTGCCGGAAGCATCCGAGCCGTTTCGATTCACCCCTCCGGCGGACGCTCCGCACGCCTCGGAGAGGCGTGCCACCACAAGACAATCGCCGGGCGCGGCGCATCGGGGCACCCGGTATGCCGAACTCTGTGTGACATCCAACTTCACTTTTCTCACCGGCGCCAGCCATCCGGACGAGTTCGTTCGGCGTGCCGCGGCGTTGGGATACCACGCCATCGCGATCACGGACACGAACACGCTGTCGGGGATCGTGCGGGCGCATGCGGAGGCCAAGGAGCAGGGACTCCCTCTCATCGTCGGGTGCCGTCTTGTGCTGACCGAGCCCGCGGGCTTGCAGGTTCTCGTCTACCCGTCCAGCCGCGGGGCGTACGCGTGGCTGTGCCGACTGCTGACGACGGGCAAGCGGCGGGCGCCCAAGGGCGAGTGCCACCTGACGCTCGACGATCTCGCGGGTGCGCCCCCGGATCTGCTGGCGATCGCGATTCCCGGCGAGGCGGCTTCTTCTCTCCGTGTTCTGCGGGACATCTTCGGCGATCGCCTCTCCCTCGCCATCGCCCGCCGCTACGGGACTGATGACGAGGCCGAGTTTGCCCGCATCGTGACACTCTCCGAGGAGACGGGCATCCCGCTCGTTGCCGTCAACGATGTTCACTACCACACCCCCGACCGCCGGCCGCTGCAGGATGTTCTCACGTGCATACGCCACGGCTGCACCATCGAGCAAGCCGGGTTCCGTCTGCACGCCAACGCGGAACGCCACCTCAAGAGCCCCGCTGAAATGGCCCGGCTCTTCGCCTTGCACCCCCGGGCCATCGCCCGTGCCGTCGAAATCGCCGACCGCGCCGTCGCGTTCAACCTTGATCAACTCAAGTATGAGTACCCCGTTGAACCATGCCCGCCGGGGCGGTCGCCGATCGCGTACCTGAAGGAACTGACCTGGCAGGGTGCGGCGAAGCGCTATCCCGGCGGCATCCCCGCCAAGGCACGCCGCCAGGTCAACGAAGAACTCGCCCTGATCGAGGAACTCCGGTACGAGGCCTACTTCCTGACCTGCGCCGACATTGTCACCTTCGCGCGGTCGAAGGGAATCCTCTGCCAAGGCCGGGGCGGCGCGGCCAACTCCGCCGTGTGCTACTGCCTGGGAATCACGGAGGTTGATCCCGCCCGCTTCAGCCTGCTCTTTGCCCGTTTCGTCAGCCGCGCCCGCAATGAACCGCCGGACATCGACATCGACTTCGAGCACGAGCGGCGCGAGGAGGTCATCCAGTACATCTATTCCAAGTACGGGCGCGACCGCGCCGCCCTCACGGCCGAGGTGATCTCCTACCGCGGGCGATCCGCCGTGCGCGACGTCGGCAAAGCGCTTGGCCTCTCGCTCGACACCGTTGATGCCATGGCGAAGAACCTCGGCGGGTGGCATGAATCGATGAACGAGGACCGCGTCCGCGAGATCGGTCTCAACCCAAACGACCCGACGATCCGGAACGTCCTCACGCTCACCGACCAACTTGTTGGCTTTCCCCGCCATCTCTCGCAGCACGTGGGGGGCTTTGTCATCACACGCACGCCCCTGTCCGAACTCGTCCCCATCGAGAATGCGGCGATGGAGGACCGCACGGTGATCGAGTGGGACAAGAACGACATCGACGCCATGGGCATGCTCAAGGTCGATGTCCTTGGCCTTGGCATGCTCACCTGCATCCGCAAGGCCTTCGAGTTAGTCAGGCAGCACCGCGGGCGAGACCTGACCCTCGCCACCGTTCCCCCCGAAGACCCCGACGTCTACGCGATGATCCAGAGGGCCGACACCGTCGGCGTGTTCCAGATCGAATCGCGGGCGCAGATGTCCATGCTCCCCCGACTCAAGCCCAAGGAGTTCTACGACTTGGTCATCGAGGTCGCGATCGTCCGCCCCGGCCCCATCCAGGGCAAGATGGTCCACCCCTACCTCCGCCGGCGCAACGGCGAAGAGGCCTTCATGTACCCCACGCCCGAGATTGAGAAGGTCCTGGGCCGAACGCTGGGCGTCCCACTCTTTCAGGAGCAGGCCATGCAGCTCGCCATCGTCGCGGCGGGTTTCACGCCCGACGAGGCCGACCAGCTCCGCCGCGCCATGGCCGCCTGGAAACGCAAGGGTGACCTCATCTACCGCTTCGGCCAGAAACTCATCGAGGGCATGATGCAGCGAGGCTACCCGCGCGAGTTCGCCGAGCGTTGCTTCGAGCAGATCAAGGGCTTCAGCGAGTACGGCTTTCCCGAATCGCACGCGGCGAGCTTTGCCCTGCTCGTGTACGTCTCCTGCTGGCTCAAGCACCACGAGCCCGCCGCCTTCGCCGCCGCGCTGATCAACAGCCAGCCCATGGGCTTCTACCAGCCGGCCCAGATCATCCGCGATGCGAAGGAACACGGCGTCCACGTGCAGGAGATCGACGTAAACCACAGCCAGTGGGATTGCACGCTGGAGCCCATGGTGCCACGCCGCTCCGAGGCGTGCGCGGCAATCGTGCCATCCGAACTCTCAATGCAGCAGGCATGTTCAATGCCCCCCCCGGAGGTGCGGGCCACCTCGATCCGCCTCGGCCTTCGCCTTGTCGATGGCCTGCCCGAGGAGGATGCGCACCGGATCGCCGAAGCCGTCCGGCGGCACGGCCCTTTCAGGACCATCGAATCCCTCTGGCGCACCAGCCGTTGCTCCGTACGCGCCCTGAAACGTCTTGCCAATGCCGATGCCTTCCGTTCCATTGGGATCGACCGGCGCGAGGCGCTGTGGTTCATCCGGCCCTTGCGCGATGATCCCCTCCCACTCTTCGAGCACGCCCCGGAAGTCAAGGAGCCCGAAGCCCCGCTTCCGCGCCTCTCCCCCATGCGACAGGTCATGCAGGATTACCAGTCCACCGGTCTTTCCCTCAAGGCACACCCGATGTCGTTTGCCAGGCCGGATCTCGACCGCCGCGGGGTGATTCCCGCCGGCGACCTGCGTGATGAGCGCACCTGCCCGAATGGACGGGAGGTCGCCGTGGCGGGGATCGTGCTCAACCGCCAGCGACCGGGCACCGCCTCCGGCGTGGTCTTCGCGACGCTGGAAGATGAGACGGGTATCGCGAACCTGGTGATCTGGAGTTCAACCTTTGAACAGTACCGGCGGGTGGTGCGGCTGAGCACAGTGCTGCTGGCCCGGGGCAAGATCGAACGCAAGGACAGCGTCATCCACATTCATGCGCAGCACCTGGAAAGCCTGGATGACCAGATGAGCGAGTTGACCTTTGCGTCAAGGGACTTTCATTGATGCCCGCCGACCACCACCGCGTACATGTGATTCCGCCACACACAGTCCATCGTCGCGAACCCCGCTTCCTCCAGCATGCGGAAGTGGCTCGTGAGCGGCTCGTAATGATCGTGCGCCGCGGCGTGGGCCTCAAGGCTTGCAATCTCCTCCTCCGTGCAATGCCCCGGCTCCCGGCAGAAGGCGAGCCACGCTCGCCAGAACTCCGACTGGATCTCCGGTGTCGCCCCGAGCAACTGGTCCGCGAAACACAGCCACCCGCCGGGCCGAAGCCACGCATTGATCCCGCGATACAACGGCCGCTTGTCCTTCACGTGGTGCAGGCTCATGCACGACGCCACGAGATCGAACGAGCCCGGGGCGAAGCTCAAGTCTTCGAACCTGGCCGTCAGACATTCGAGCCGCGCGCCCCACCCCCGCTCGCGAGCCCTCGCCGCGGCGAGCGAAGTCATCTCCGGCGCTGCATCCACGGTGACGATGCGGGCCGAGGGAAACTGCTCCAGCAAGCGAAGCGTCAGGTTCCCGGTTCCACACCCCAGTTCGAGTATCCGCAAGGCGTCCACGGGCAGGTGCGACACCAATCTCTCGATCATCTCGTCGTACCGAGGGACGGCACGCCGGATGAGCGAGTCGTAGTTCGCGGCCATCTGGCCGAAAAACTCCGAAGCGGATACAGACGGCTTGTTCACACGGAGAGGCTACGCAGGCATAGCAGGCCCGGCTTTCGATCGATCAACGAAGCGGGTTCTTGAAGTGCGACTCCTGGATCGGCACCACCGCCTCCAGAATGTGCTGCAGCACCTTCGCCGGCGAGCCGGTCGCGTCCACTTCCTTCACGATCGTCTTGGGGTAATACTCCAGCACCGGGAACGTTTCCTGCTCGTAGACATCCCACCGCTTGCGGATGACTTCCTCTTTGGCGTCGTCCACCCGGTTCTCCTTGAGCGCCCGCTTGCGAAGCCGGAGGATCATGTCCTCCTTGTCGCGGCAGACGAGGTGGATGATCTGCAGAACGTTCAGGTGCTTCTCGAGCAGCTTCGCCTGCGCGACATTGCGCGGAATTCCATCGAGCACGAGAAGATCGACGTTGGGCTTGTACGTCCCAAGCACGGTCCGCGCGTGCATGTTCTGGTGCCACATTTTCACCGTGGCGTCGTCGGGAACGAGCAGACCCTTGCTCGAATACTCGATGAACACCTTGCCGAGTTCGGAGCCGGTGTCGAGGTTCCGGAACACCTCGCCGCAGGACAGGTGATAAAAGCCCGGGACGTTGCCCAGGATCTTGCCCTGTGTCCCCTTGCCCGAGCCGGGGGCACCGAATAGCAGAACGGTCTGGTAGCGAACACTCATGCGGGCCTCCGCGGCGGAGTATACGTCCGGGTTCCGCCCGCTTCATCGGCCCAAAGCACGGCCGACTTTGCGCTCAGAACCGCCCCCTCTCCAAGCAGGTGAGCGGGCATTGGGACACTTCTGGTCGAACCATTTCAGCTGCATTCCACCGGCGGCCGCCACCCGGTGGAAACAGACTTACTTCTTGCCGGCGCCCTCGGACTCGAGCAGCTCCCGCATCATGTTCGTGGGCATCTGGCGGTACTCCAGGAACTCCATCGTGGAGCTTGCCCGGCCCTGAGACATGCCGCGGAGCGAGGTCGTGTACCCGAACATTTCGGACAGTGGCACCTCGCAGGTGACCAGCTTCACGACGCCCCGGTCCTCGGTGTCCAGGATCATGCCGCGCCGGCTGGAAATGTCGCCGGTGACGTTACCGAGGTAGTCGTTGGGCACGGTGACCACGACCTTCATGATCGGCTCGAGCAGCACGGGGCCGCACTTCTCGGTGGCCTCCTGCACGGCCAGACGCCCGGCCTGCTCGAAGGCGACCTGCGAGCTGTCGACAGGGTGGCTGCTGCCGTCCACGATCGTCGCCTTGACGTTGATCATGGGGTAGCCCCACTTAACTCCGGTCTTGATGGTGTCGCGGATGCCCTTCTCGACCGACGGGATGAACTCCTTGGGGATCGCGCCGCCGACGACCTCGTTGACGACAGCAATGTTGTCCGTGAAGTCAACGTCCTCCGCCTTGGCCTGCTCGGCGGTGAACGGCTCGAAGTTGATGCTGCAATCGCCGTACTGGCCGCGACCGCCGGTCTGCTTGACGAACTTTCCGCGGACGTACTCGGCCTTGCGGGTGATCGCTTCGCGGTACGACACGCGGGGCTTGCCCACCTCGACGTTGATCTTCATATCACGGACTAGCTTGGTCCGGATGATGTCGAGGTGAAGCTCGCCCATGCCGCTGATGATGGTCTGGCCGGTCTCGTCGTCGTAATGGAACCGGAAGCTCGGGTCTTCGCGCCGGATCGTCATCAGCGCTTCCGACAGCTTCCGCTTGTCTTCGCTGGTCTTGGGTTCGATGGACATCGAGATCACCGGCTCCGGGAACACCATCCGCTCCAGGAGAATCGGGTGCTCCGGATCGCACAGCGTGTCACCGGTGTAGCTCTTCTTGATGCCGACCACGGCCACGATGTTCCCCGCGCCGACCTCTTCCAGCGGCAGACGGTTCTGCGCGTGCATCTCGTAGATGCGGCTCGCGTTCTCACGCTCACCGTTGCCGGGGTTGAGCAGCCGCGTGCCCTTGGCCAGCTTGCCCGAGTAGACACGCATGTACGTGAGGTCACCGTGCTGATCGCTCACGACCTTGAACACCAGCGCCGAGAACGGCGCGGCCTCATCGTGCGGCCGGCTCAGCTTCTCTTCGAAGTCCCGGGGGTTCGTGCCCTGTACTTCCTCGACCTCGCTGGGAGAGGGCAGGTACTCGATCACCGCGTCCAGCAGCTTCTGAACGCCGATGTTCCGCAGCGCCGCACCGCACAGCACCGGGTAGCACTTGCGGGCGATGGTGCCCTTGCGGAGCGCCGCACGGATTTCATCCGCCGTGATGGCGCTCTCGTCCGTCAGGTACTTCTCGGTCAGATGATCGTCCAGCTCCGCCGCGGCCTCGACGAGCTTGTGCCGCCACTCGCGGGCGTTGTCGATGAGGTCCTCGGGGATGTCCTTCTCCGTCACCACGGCGCCCTTCTCGTCCGCATCGAAGTAGAACGCCCGCATCGTGACCAGGTCGATGATGCCCTTGAACTGGTTGCCCTGCCCGATCGGATATTGGATCGCGATGCCGTTGGCGCCGAGGCGCGTCTTGATGGTCTTGAACGAGAACTCGAAGTCACCGCCCAGCTTGTCCATCTTGTTGATGAAGCACAGGCGGGGCACGCGGTACCGGTCGGCCTGACGCCACACGGTCTCGGACTGCGCTTCCACACCTTCCTTGCCGTCGAACACCGCCACAGCGCCGTCGAGCACGCGGAGCGACCGTTCGACTTCGATCGTGAAGTCAACGTGGCCCGGCGTGTCGATCAGGTTGATCTTGTACTCCCGACCATTGTGTTCCCACGGGCAGGTGGTCGCGGCGGACTGAATCGTGATGCCTCGCTCCTGCTCATCCTGCAGGAAGTCCATCGTGGCCGTGCCCTCGTGCACCTCGCCCAGCTTGTAGGTCTTGCCGGTGTAGTACAGGATGCGCTCGGAGACGGTCGTCTTGCCGGCGTCGATGTGGGCGCAGATTCCGATGTTGCGAATGTGGGAAAGGTCGGTGGGCATGGTTCTGTCTCGAATCGAACTCGCCGTTGTGGTCGGCGGGGTGGTGAGGGGCTGTCGTGGCGGGTCTGATCACCTCGGAGCAGCCGCTGATCGCGGTGCTCAGGGGGGCTTGTTGAATCTCGGGCTCCGCGGGAAAAGCGATGCGGAGCGATCGCTCTTACCCGGGGCCCGGATCCTCCTGAGAGTCCATGGCCGAACCTCCGGCGCCGCGAACCGCGGCCTGAGTCTGGCGGGCAACCCCCGCCAAGACCGTAAGTTTAGACCAGCCCCCAAAGGGGTCAAGATTGGCTGATATGGACCTGTTCGGGCCTACCGGCCCTCCGCCGCCCGTTCGACAACCGCCCGATCCGCCGGAGAAAGCCCGCGGATGGGGTCCAGCCGCTGGAGCGCATCAAGTTGCAGCAGCTTTCGGGCAAGTTCTCCCACGGGACGACCGGCGCTGACCATCGCTCGGAACTGCTGCAGCGGCATCGACAGGCCGTAGGGGTCCAACCTCGCCCCCCTCTCCCACGCCTCCACGGCCGCGTCAAGGTGGGATGAATCCCCCGTGGCCCGCCAGAACGTCACTTCGACATTGGCCACGAGGCCCCACGTTGAAGCACTCGGCCGACGTTGGACCAACTCCCTCGCGTGCATGAGCGCCCGCTTCATGCTGGGCTCTTTCACGTCGGGCCTGCCCGCCACCTCAGCCGTCCCGGCTCCCTCCATCAGCACGCGGACCATCGCCTCACGGGTCCCAAGGTGTCCCGGCGCTTCGCGTACCGCCCGCTCCAGGTGCGGCATCGCCTCCGAGGCGCACCAATGCGCCAGCCGCGCCATTGCAGTCTGAAACTCCGCCTCGCTCCGCGGCGGGGGCAAGCCCGTCATGCGCGCCAGCTCCGCCATCGTGCTCTCGATGTGGGCCGGGTCTCGCTCCTCCGTCAGAACGGTGCGGATCTGTGCCATGGGCCGCATGCTCGCCGCCGCATCGGCCAGTGAACTCTCCCATCGCGATGCCGGAACGACACCGAACCATGCCACGACGATGGACGCGGCCACGAGCACGGCCGTCGCCAGCAACCCCCTTCCACCCGCGCTGCCCCCGGACTCGCTCCTTCGCGGAGCGCTCACCGCGCCCAGCAGCACGCACACCCACGCCGCACTCGAATCGAACACGGGCGTGACCTCAACCTGTCCGTGCACGGCGACCACCAACGCCCCCACTCCGAGCACGCCCACGGCGACCCTCGACACCCGGAGCAACGCCAGCATGGCGAGGGAAATACCGACCCATGCCGCCAATCCACCCAGCCTCGCCGCGGCCTGCTCCGGATCCCCCATGCTCCGCTCGATATAGGTCGATATCAACACGGGCGCCGCCGCGGCCAGCGATACGAGCCAGACTTCCCGCCGGTCGCTTCCGACCTCCGTGTGCTGCGGCTGGAACAACGCTGCGCCGACGCCAAACACCCAACGCACCCAGAGTCCCGCCCACAGCACGCCGAACACGCCGAGCCTCGCCGCGAGGTCCAGCAACACGCTGTGTGGGCTGGTTACCTCCTCCGGGCTCAGCGGGGGCTTGAACAGCATGTACGCCTCTTTGAACCCATCAGGCCCGGTGCCGAAGAGCGGGCTGTCTAGAAAGGCCCTTGCAGCACCCTGCATATAGAACCAACGAAAGAGGAGGCTCCGCTCGCCGATCGACTCGCCCATCAACCCGCGCGCGACCACGCCGATCAGCACCGCGATCAGAATCCCGATGGCCACTCCGCCCGCGAGAGGTCTCGAAACACGTTCGGCCAATCCACGCCGATACACCGCCGCCATCATCGCGAGCAGCACCACCCCGACGCCCGCGGCGGCCACACCGCCCTTCGAATCCGCCAGCCACAACGCCGCAACCCCCGCCAAAGCGCCCAGCGTCAACACCCCCGCCCATCCGTCTGGCATCCGCCTGGCTACTCGGGCTTCTCGCCAGGCCAAGATCGCGGCACCGAGCATGCCCGTCAGGCACGCGGCGGCAAACGTCGCGTATACGTTCGACAAACCGAACCACCCCGTGGCATCCGGCTGGTTCAGCCTCCGCTCAAAGTTGCGTGCTGCCGCGGAGTCGGGCAGCCACCCTTGGGATACCAGGAACTGCTCCCGGTTGGCGCGGTACCTCGCGACCGTCATCGGGTGTTCATGAAACGTCTGCACGGCGCCCTTGGCGACGAGGACGCCCACAATCCCGAACAGTGCGGCGAGCGTCACCCGCCGCACGCGAGCGTCGCTGCAGACGTGCATCGCACACACCCCGGCCCCCATGGCCGCGCACCAGGCCGAACCAATCCTCGCATCATCGACCGTGCCCGCGCGGATCGCCAGCGCATTCACCGCGACGCCGATGCTCCCCAGCGCCCAGAGCAGGACGGGCAGCCAGAGCACCGAACCGCCAGCCATGACATGCCCGAGCATGGCAATCCCGCATCCGAGCAGCATGACTGCGTCGATGCTCATCGCCGCGGCGGGCGTCAAGCCCGTGGTGGGCAGCACAACGCTGGCGGGGTCGATGGCCCAGTGCGGGAACGGCTCGAGCGAAACCACGCAACGAACCAGGGCCGCGACAACGACCACCCACCAGCCACCAAGTCGCAAGGCGATGGCTGTCCCCGTTGCGAACTGGCCAGCCGCGGGCGCCGCCGTCACGGCACATCCCCGGTCTTGTGGCTCCTCGAGTACTCGAACATGGCAACAACCAGCAGGATCACCAAGGTCTGAACACCGATGAGCACCGCCTGCCACTCGAGCGCTCGGCTCAGGAGGATTCCCGAGAGCCCCGTGACCGCCGTCAATCCGTAGATCACCCCCACCGCCGACCCTTCCGACAACCCCAGCCCCACCAGCCTGTGTGACAGGTGTTGCCGATCACCGACAAACGGCGACCGTCCCTGGCTGATCCGGATCACGCACACGCTGATGAAGTCGTACATCGGGACCGCCAGCACCACCAGGGGCATGAACACGCCGTACCACCCACCCGAGGGACCACCGTCCTTCCCCACCATCCCCTCGCCCCCGTGGTAATAGGTAGTTCGGACCGTCAGAAACGCCAGCAGGAATCCGAGGACCAAAGATCCCCCATCGCCCATAAAAATGCGTGCGCCGCCCCGTCCGGGCCGGAAGTTGAACACCAGAAAGCCGATGCAAGCCCCGACGATCAGCGCGAGCACAGCACCGACAAACCACTGTGGCTGCGGCTGGACCATCGTCGCCGCGAGGAAACACGCCCCGGCGGTCGCCGCGACACCGGCGGACAGCCCATCCATGTTGTCCATGAAGTTCATCGCGTTGGTCACCACGAGGAACCACAGCACCGTCGCCAGCACCGACAGCCACCGCCCCCCGACGTATGAATCCACCATGGTCAGGAGCCGGGTCTCCGGAAACAGGCCCACCACCGCCACCGCCGGCGCCGCCATCACCGCCAACTTCACCCATGGCCCCATCGGGCGGCGATCATCGATCAGGCCCAGTACGTGCAGCACCGCCATGCAGCCCAGCAACAACAGCGCCAGCGGCGTCTGTTCCCGAATGCCTGGCAGATGGGGGGTGAGCGCCTGGAGCACCGAGTTCCCCACGTCACCCTTCGCAAAGTTCGCCGCGGCCAGCCCCGCCGCGATCGGCGCCACGATCGCCCAGAAAATTGCGACTCCGCCCGTGTTCGGCACCTTCCGCGCCGGTGCCTTGACCTGCCCCGGCACACCCGCCGAGTCAAAGGTCTTGAGCCGATGTCCAAGCCGGATCATCGCCGCCGTGAGCGGGCACGACACCGCCGCGGCGACCGGAATCAACATCAGGCACAGCCAGATCATCGCGAGGAGTCTACGGGATGGCGTCTTGCCGGGTAGCTCCACACTCCGGACAAGGCGATCCAGCCGCTGCCCCTGTCAGGTCGTAGCCGCACGTGGGACACGTGCCGGAATCGGGCCGCCGCCCCTTGACCAGTCCCAACTTCTTGGCCAGCGGCCAGACGCCCCACAGGATCACAAACAAAACCGCCACCAAGCCGGCCACCTTGAACGCACGCAGCGGCCACGAGCCCAGCTTGTCGATGATCGTCGGATTCTCAGGTGTCGTGTTCCCGATGTATCCGTAGTTCACATCCCAGGTCAGATTGACCGCCGTCACGACGCCGGCGTAGGCCACGGTCAGTCCGAACCCGATCAGCAGATCCTTCACCGCCGGCCGGTAGCCGCGCACGATGATGTCGTACGTCGCCGATCCGATGATCATCGTGTGCGACACCCAGAAAAACCAGAAGTTTGGCGCGAGGTATCCAACGGTCAATATCGGCGTGAAGAATGCCTGCGTGGAAAGCCCGATGCCCCAGAAGTACAGCAGGGTCCGAAATACACGCTTCTGCGTGATCATCGCCGCGGCCGCGACGAAGGCCGCCAGGTCGCACAGTTGCAGCGGCAGGCTCTCCCCGATGTCGAAATTCCCGGGCCAGTTGTACCAAGCCGTCTCAACGATCTTGTACGCCAGGACGCACCAGCCCCAGTTGATGCGGAACTTCGCCTCCGCAGCCGAAGACTCCAGCCGCTTCCCGATCACCCAGGCCCCCGCCATGGCCAGCACGCATGACACGGTCATCAGCAGGTGGTACAGCGTGAACGGCCTGAACTGCCGCCCCCAATCCATTCCTTCCGCCAGCATCACCTGAATCATCGTGGCCCCTTTGGCCGCTGAACCTGTTGAGCCTGCCGAATCATCACCGTCTTCTGCCGCGACGGCCTACCCCTTGGCGCCTTCATGTCTCAACTGCCCGCACGCCGCGGCGATATCCCGGCCTCGGCTCCGACGGATGTGGGCGTTGACATGCCGCGCGCGGAGCACCCTCTGGAACTCCAGCACATCCTCCGTCCGCGGCCGCTTGAACTCCAGCCCCTCCACCTCGTTGTATCGGATCAGATTGACGTTGGCCCGCAGAGTCTTGGCCAGTTGGGCCAGTTCGGCCGCGTGCTCGGGCTTGTCGTTCGTGCCCCGCAGCAACGTGTACTCCAGGGTGATCTCCCGCCCTGTCTTCTCGAACCACTTCTGGCATGCCGCGAGCAGGTCCTTGATTGTCGTGAACTCCGCCCAGGGGATCAACTTCCGGCGCAGCTCATCGTTCGGCGCATGCAGCGAGAGCGCGAGGGTCACCGGAAGCTCCATCTCTGCCGCGAGTCTTTCAATCGCCTTCGGCAACCCCACGGTCGAGATGGTGATCTTCCTGGCGGAGATGTTCGTGGCCCAAGGCGCCGTCAGCGTTCGAATCGCCTTCGAGACAGCCGCGAAGTTCGAGAGGGGTTCGCCCATCCCCATGAACACAACGTTCGTGATCCGCTTCACGCCCTCGAGCGTGCCCAACCTCCAGACCTGCTCCACGATCCGGCCCGCCGAGAGGTTTCCATCCAGACCGCCAAGACCTGATGCGCAGAACCGGCAGCCCACGGGGCAACCGACCTGCGACGAGATGCAGGCGGTGCGGCGCGGCGTTCCTTCTGAGCCCGGCTCGGGGTCCGATGGAATCATCACGCATTCCGTTTGCCGCCGTGTGTCGCCCTCAGGACCCTCAAACACCCCGAGCACCGGCTGACCCGCGATCCGCAACCGCGACGCAAGCCCGTCCAGCCGGTCAACGTGTAGCCCGTGCGGCTCAGTGGCCCCCCCGTGATCGACGCTCACGTCGTTTGACGTTGGACCTTCACTCCCCCCACCATCATCCCATTCAATCAGAAGCTTCTGGGTCCCATCGGTCGCGGCCTGGTGCGCGACGATCTGCCCCGAAAGGAATGTCATTCCCTTGGCGAGTTGTTCCCGGTTCAACGCAGACAGGTTTGACATCGCCGCGGGGTCAATGACTTTCTTGGCGTAGACCCACTCGAGGATCTGTGCCGCCCGAAACGCCGGCATTCGCTGCGCAGCGCACCACTCCTTGAGAGAGTCGAGTGTGTGATCGAAGATATGGTTGGGCGGATGACGCACGGACAATCGTAAGGGCCCCAAGGGCTGCTGCCGCGAAAGAGGCGGCACGAACGCCCGCCAGTTGTCATACCCAGTCGTTAACCACTCTTGGCACTCACCGTCAATGCCACAGCCCCATAGGCCTCTGGCGTCACGTTCGCCTTCCCCACGCGGATTCCCCCCGACGCTGGCTCGATCCCCTGCTCCCGCATCAACCTCTTCAACGCCGCCGGCAGTGCGAACTCGACGTCCTCATCGAAGACATCCCGTGTCTCGATCGTGGCCCCGTACCGCCGAACCAGCTCGCGGCAAATCCCGGCCACCAAGTCCTCCGGCGCTGAAGCGCCCGCCGTCAGCAGCACCGTCAGCTCCCGGTCCTTGGTGGCACGCCTCTCCGAGACGTGTACAGACTTGGCGTACGGCTCGGACAGGCGTGCCACCTCAGACTTCACTTCAAACTTCACCTCAGACTTCGCATCCGATTTCGCCGCAAGCTCGAACCACTCCTCCCTCAACTCCGAGACATCGTCAAGGAGGTACGCCTTGGCTCCCACGTTCTGCGCGATCTCCGTCAGCCGCACCGAGTTGCTCGAGTTCTTCGACCCCACAACCAGCACCACGTCGCACTCCGGCGCGACCTGCCGCACGGCGTGCTGGCGGTTTGTGGTCGCGTAGCAGATGTCACTCGACGGCGGTTCCTTGATCTTCGGGAACGCTTTCTTGAGTGCCGCGATGATCACACCCGCATCGTCGGTCGAGAGGGTCGTCTGCGTGAGGTAAACAAGCCGCTCAGGGTCCTTGATGGACAGTTTCGGGATGTCGTCGACCGTCTCGACGACTTGGATCGATTCCGGCGCCTCGCCCCGCGTGCCGACCACCTCCTGGTGGTCCGCGTGCCCCACCAGCAGGATCTGGTACCCCTGCCGCGCGTACCGCACGGCCTCGGAGTGGACCTTCGTCACCAGTGGACAGGTCGCATCGATCGCCGTCAGGCCGCGTGCCTCTGCTCGCTTGCGAACCTCCGGGCTCACCCCGTGCGCCGAGAACACCACGATCTGGCCCGAAGGCACCTCATCGAGCGAGTCCACAAACACGACACCCCGGTCCTCAAACCGCCCTACCACGTGCTTGTTGTGCACGATCTGGTGGTAGACGTAGATCGTCCGACCCGGGAACAGGTTCACCACCTGGTCCACCACATCGATCGCCATTGCCACGCCGGCGCAGAAACCCCTGGGATTCGTCAACAGAATTCGCACGCTGCCCACATCGTACGTAGCCACTTCCCGCTTGCTCAGCCTGTGCTGCTACCCCACCTGTAGACTCCTGCAACCCGCGAGCAAGGCCCAGTGTTCGAAACTCTCGCCACCACCCCCTCCCCCGCCCGAGAACCTTCAACCGACAGCGTCCCGCACTGGTAAACAGTCCCGTCCAGTGGCGAGGAAGGTGGTTGTTCAGGTATACTCCACCCCGCGGCGAATCCGCCGAACCCACACGCGCCTTCTTCCTTCGCTCCCGGGACACCAGCATGGGCCAGATCAAGCCGTGGCAGATCGTCGTCATGGTCCTCGCCGTTGTTGCGGTGGCGGCGTCAGCGTACTTCACGTTTACGGGGGATGATCAAGTCAAGTTTGCGGACGAGATTCTGATGGTGGATGTCAATACCGGGGACCTCTTTGCCTTTCCTGTGGGGCGCCGCCAGGTGGTGATCGCTCCGGAAACCAACCCCCAGACGGGCACCAAGACGCTCTTGTCTGTCTACAAGGATGAACGTGGGCGATGGATCGTGGATGGTCGTGAGCTGGGCGCGCACTTGCCCAACATTCCCGGCGACCACAACGCAATCGTGGACCGGAAGTCGGGCGAAGTCAGGGTGACCAGCGAGAAGGCCAAAAAGGGACGTTGACGGAGAGTGTCATGATGCGTTACCACCGAGCTCACAGGGCCTTCACGCTGATTGAACTGCTGGTCGTCATAGCGATCATCGCCATTCTGATTTCGCTGCTGCTCCCAGCGCTCGGCAGCGCCCGGGAGGTTGCACGTCAGGTGGTGTGTTCGTCCGCCACGCGCAGCGCAGCCCAGGGGCAGTCCGTGTACGCCTCGTCCAACAAGGACTTCATCGCAGGGCCGACGACCAGCGGGTACCGCGGACAGGTCGGTCAAGCCGGCAATCAGTTGTACATAAACGACACGTCGTCCGAGACTCCGACTTCAACGATGGATTGGTTGAGCCCCACGCTCGGTGAGTCGCTGGGACTGGCTTCGAACCGTGCCCGGCGCACCGCACAGCTCTTCAATCGTTTCGGCTGCCCGTCCGCCCGGAACTACAACGCCCGCGTGTTCAACCCCGGCATGCCCGATCAATCGCAGTTTGACATCATCATCGCGCAAGAGGGAATTCGCCAGATCAGTTTCCTCGCGCCCGCCGCGTTCCACTACTGGCCGGGCACACTTTCTGCCGCCGAGCGCACTCGACTCAACCAGTTGTGCAACAACCAGGCGACCATCGGCTTCAACGAACCTGTCAGCGTCCGCTCCGGTTACAAGCCGAGACTTGACCTCGTGGGGACTGACCTGAGCAAGAAGGTCCTCGTTTCCGACGGCACCCGGTACTTCGCGACCCAGGGCAATGGCGCGGTGCTGGACTTTGACATCGACTGCACGCCCCAGTGGTACGGTTCCTTTATCGATCCCGGCCCCATCTTCCACGGCAGCGCTGCGTACGGCCGCGGGGCCAGCAGTCAGGCCGCACCCGGACGACACATCCTGTCGTTCCGCCATCCCGGCAAGCGAATCGATGTTGCCTACTTTGACGGTCACGGCGGCTCGATCAAGATGGAGGACGCCTTCACGGACGCCACGCCGTGGTACCCCTCCGGCAGCCGCTGGAACCCCGGCGGCGTCGCCACGCCCGAAGCCACAGCTTACTACAACACCCCCGGCCGCAGCCCCGTCATCCCCTGACTTCACCAACTCTTCACTGCAAGAAACCTTTCGCCCAAACGCACTCCCTTCGTGACGCCGCTATATTTGCCCCCGTAGGAGTCGGCGAAGGAGAGACAAGACCCGCGGCACGTGTTGCCGCAACCTGAGCCGAACTCGGTGGTTTCCGCAGGTGCGGGCGTTGTGTCTTTGCATCGACACCTCAGCCCGGATCTTTCGTGCTCGTTCACAGGAGACAGAGACATGAGAAGACTCGCGTTCGCTCTCGCCGCTGGATTGGCCCTTCCCGCCGTCGCCCAGGACAGCATCTTCAACGTCGGCAATCTCGTGGTGTCGCAGGTCGGCGATGGCTCCGCCGCTTTGAGTAGCGCTGCCACAACCGTGATTCTCCGCGAGATCACCACGGCCGGCGTATTCACTGGCGATAACGTGACCATGCCGACAGCTCTGGTCGGGCTTCACCGACGTCTGACTGTTTCCGGCACGGCCACCTCGGAAGCGCAGTTGAACTTCTCCCCCTCGGCCAACGCCCTGGTCTTTCAGGGCTACGACGCCGCGCCCGGCACGGCGAGTATCGCCGGAACGACATCGGCCGCGGTCAACCGCGTGGTCGCCCGGATTGACCTGTCGATGAATGTGGACTCCACCACGGCCTTTACCGATGCGCACTCGGCCAACAACATCCGCTCGGCCTATATCGACGGCGGCACGGCCTACAGCTCCGGCGCCGGCAACGGCGTCCGCTCCGGTCCGTTCGGTGCGACGGGAACGACCAACGGCGAGTCCGGCACGCTCACCAACGCCCGCGTGCTGAACAGTTTCGGTGGCAACCTCTACGTCAGTTCCGCATCCGGCACCTTTGTTGGAATCAACTCTCTGTCCGGTGGCGTCGCGACGAACCTCTTCGGCGGCACCTCCGGCACCGGCACGCCCAGCCCCTACGACTTCCTCTTCACCGATGCCAGCACGTGCTACGTCACCGATGACAGGACGCTCGCCAATGGCGGCGGCCTCCAGAAGTGGACGTTCGATGGCTCCGCTTGGTCTCTCGCCTACACCCTCAACACCGGACTCACTGCTGGCCTCCGCAGCCTCACCATCGACCCCGCCACCGGCACGTTCTTCGCCATCAGTTCTGACACGGCGACCAAGCTCGTCTCCGTTGTCGATACCGGTGCGGGTTCTTCGTTCACCACGCTCTACCAATCCACCACCAACACCAACCTCCGGGGCGTGCGGTTCATTCCCGTACCCACCCCCTCTTCCGCCGCTCTGCTCGGCCTCGGGGGCGTCATCGCCCTTCGCCGCCGCCGCTAAGCTGTCTCAATCCCATTGCAGTCCACCCGGACGCCCGTGCCCCTGCACGGGCGTCTTTCCTTTCACTCTCCGTCTCCCGCCGGTCTCCGTACGCTACCCTCGCTTTCCAAGGAGCTACCCATGCCCGACACTGCCGCCGTCCTTGCCGCTCTCGAACAGAACGAAAGTGCCGCCATCCATCGCTGGATGGATTGGCTCCGCATCCCGAGCATCTCCACCGACCCGAAGTACGCCGCCGACATGCGCCGCGCCGCCGACTGGTGCGCCGATCATCTTCGGCTCTCGGGCTTCTCCGCGGACGTGGTGCCCACCTCGGACGGCCAGGGCCGCCAGGGCCACCCCATGGTCCTGGCCCATTCTCCCGGCGCGCCCGACTACAAAGGCCCGCACGTCCTGTTCTACGGCCACTACGACGTTCAGCCGGTTGATCCCATCGACCTGTGGGAGAGCCCGCCGTTTGAGCCCGTGCTCAAGCCGGCCGTTCCCGGCGGCCCGGGTGAGCGCATCGTTGCCCGTGGCGCCGTAGACGACAAGGGGCAGGTGATGATGTTCCTCGAAGCCATGCGCGCCTGGAAAGCAGTTTCCGGGCTCGCCGCGGGCGGGGTGAAGATGACCGTCATGATCGAGGGCGAAGAAGAGTGCGGCTCCACCAGCCTCCCCCACTTCGTCCAGGAACACAAGAACACCCTCAAGACCTGCGACTTCTGCCTGATCTCCGACACCGGCATGCTCTCCCGCAAGCAGCCCGCCATTACGTACGGCGTCCGCGGCCTCGCCTACACCGAAATCACACTCCACGCCGCCGATCAGGATCTGCACTCTGGCCTGTGGGGTGGGCGGTGCCCGAACCCCAACACCGAACTGGCCAAGGTTCTGGCACAACTCTGGGACAAGAAGCGGCGCGTCACGATTCCCGGCTTCTACGATGATGTGCGCCCGCTGTCCAAGGCCGAGCGGGCCGCGTGGAAGAAGCTCAAGTTCAACGCCGCGGCGGCACTCAAGAAGATTGGCCTTGGCAAGGCCGCGGATGTTGGCGAGGAGGGCTACACCTCGCTCGAACGTGAATGGGGCCGCCCCACGGCGGAGGTCAACGGCATCTGGGGTGGCTACACCGGTCCCGGCGCCAAGACTGTCATCCCCGCCAAGGCCAGCGCCAAAGTCTCTTTCCGTCTCGTCGCGGACCAGGACCCCGCCAAGATCACCAAGCTCTTCTTCGCGTGGCTCAAGAAGCACACCCCTCCCGGTTGCCGGTGGGAGCTCACGGACCATCACGGCGGCCATGGTGTGACCGTTGACATCAAGTCCCCCTACCTCGCCGCGGCCTCCAACGCTGTCAAGAAGGCCGGTGGCATCAAGCCCGCCTTGATCAAGTCCGGCGGTTCGATTCCTGTCGCGGGTCTTCTGAAGGCCAAGCTCGGGCTGGAAACGATCTTCATGGGATTCGGCCTCGATGATGACCGAGTCCACTCGCCGAACGAGAAGTTCGAGCTGGACTGCTACCGTCTCGGCGCCCGATCGCACGCCCTTCTGATCGCGGAGTTGCTCAAGTAGCGGCGTTCAGGCCGCCTGGGATCGCGAAGCGCTTCCCTGACCCACGATCTCAACACCGTTGTTGAGCTCTCGGGCCGCCTCGATGGCAGCGACCTGCTCCGCGTACACGCGCTTGAGCTTCGCCGCCTGGACCTTGGTATCGTGAATGTGAGTCTCCAGCCGGACCGCTGAAGCCAGGGCGTGGAGCATCGCGAGAACCGCTCCGGCAGCAATCACCCCCACCGCCACCCACGCTTCGATCGGCATCGAACCCATTGCCCTGTCATCGGCGGAAGAACTTTGCCCCTTCAGGTCCTGTAGAATTGTCGCACGCCCGGCCGTGGTAAACTCCACGCCGAGCCCCAAAGGACCCTGATTGGAAGCCCCCGATCCACCGACTCTTCACCGCTGGCTCCTGACCGTCCTTGTGGCGATCATCGGCGGCCTTCCCTTCGCGGCGAGCGGTCAGTCCCCTGCACTTCAAGAGGGCAGCCAAGGCGAGGTCGCGATTCGTTGCGAGTGGTTCGGCGTTGGCAACAAGGCCCGAATCGGAGAGTGGACCGGCATCCAGCTTCGCGTCAACGACAGCAACGACCGCCCGCGGGAGGTTCTCATCCGAATCGCCACGCAGGATCCCGATGGCGACAAGCCACTGTGGGAAACCACCCTCACCACGAACCCCGGAGTCAACCAACCTGTCTGGACTTATCTCCGCCTGCCCGCCACGTTTCGGGCCAGCGATCCCCTCCGCGCATTCGTCTATGCCGCGGTTGAGGGCCCTCCAATCGCAACGGGCCTGCCCCCCGCCCCGACGGCCGGTCGGCAGCTTGGCTCCACGGTCTTTCAATCACAAAGGCTCTTATCGCCAAGCGAGGGAATGATCGGAATCGTCGGCAACCGAAACATGGGACTTCGACGGTACGGCGGCGAACCAAATCTGACATCGCTCCCCCTTGGCCACGAACGTTGGGAGTTCACGGACCGTCTTGACCCGGACACGTTGCCCGATCGTTGGATGGGTCTCATGCCGTTCGCCGCGCTGATCTGGAACGAGCCGCCTCCGAGCGCTTTGGGCACGGACAAGAGTCAGGCGATCCGTGAATGGGTCACGCGAGGCGGGCACCTCATCGTGGTTCTCCCTCGACTCGCGCAGACGTGGACCGATGAGGCCAGCAATCCGCTTCATGACATCGTCCCACGCGTGTCTGTACGGCGTCGGGAGAGTTTCGACCTGGAACCTCTGCGACCGCTCATTACCCATCTGCCCAAGGAAGCAGGAGACGCACGGAACCGCCTTGAGCTTCCCTCCAACGAAGTCATCCAGACGTTCCGCCCGCTTCAGGGCGCCTTGCCTTCTGAAGCCTTTGGCGTCATCGCCATGCCAAGTCCGGATGCGGACGGCCAGACGGAGTGGCTTGTCGTTCGCCGCTTGGTGGGACAGGGTATGGTCACGATGATTGGGCTTGATGCCGCCAGCCGCTGGATGGAGCAGCGCGCCCTGCCCGACCCGGAGCTCTTCTGGCACCGCATCCTCGGCCGCCGCGGCCAGATGGTCTCGCGCGAGTCCGGCGATCCCGCGGGCAACGTTTCGCTCCCGCGCAAGCCCATCACCGTCGACAACGGCATCGCCGACCAGATCGCGAAGACAACATTGGCCGGGGCAGGCGTGCTCCTCGGGCTGGTCGTGTTTGTGGTGTACTGGCTCGCCGCGGGCCCGCTGGGGTATGCCGCCCTGAAGAAGACGGGCCGGCAGCGCCATGCCTGGGTGGCGTTCGTGCTGGCTTCCGGACTTTTCACCGCCGTCGCGTGGGGTGGCGCCTCATTCCTGCGGCCGGCACGCACCAGCGCGGAGCACTTCTCCATCCTCGACCATGTGTACTCGCCCGAGGGCCAGAGCGTCCAACGCACCCGCGCCTGGCTGAGCGTTCTGATCCCACAGTACGGTGATGCTTCACTCTCGATCGGCGAACCGGGCCGAGCCGGCACGCGCCGCTTCACCAATCTGCTGGCACCATGGGAACAGGATCGACAGTCCAGCGCCGGCTTCCCGGATGCAAGGTCCTACCGCATCCCCAGCCGCACGCCCGACAGTTACACCATTCCCACGCGCTCCACCGTCAAACAGTTCCAGGCGGACTGGGCCGGCGGGCCGACGTGGAAAATGCCGAGCCCTCGCGCCGACGCCGCCGGAAACACAGTTCCGCTCACTGCGCAGCGGGTGGACCTCCCGGGTGGCCAGGCGGGCGTCTCACTTTCCGGATCGCTGACCCACGAGCTCCCCGCGGACATCGCGGAGTTCCAACTCATCGTCAGCCTCGGACAGCGACCAATCAGTCGATCTTTGAGTGGGCGCGCCGCATGGCGGATGTCGTCCGAGGTCTTCGCGGCGAACTTGACGGGCTGGAAGCCCGGCGTGCCGCTCGATCTGTCCGCCATCCCGGCCAACCGGTTCAGCCGGGCCGATGGGACCGTTCAGGGGGCCAATCCGGGGTACTTCGGCACACTGGTGCGCGACTTGGACCCGCTCGCGGATGGGATCGAGGGCTCTGCCGGCGCGACCGGCCTGACGGCGATGATCCGCAAAATGTACGCCATGAGCTTCATGGGCCAGCTTGAACCTCCCGCTCCAGAGGACCGCAGCTCAACGTATCAGCCTCGCCCGCTCGTGCGACGAAGCGCCACGCACGGCTGGGACCTGTCGCACTGGCTTACGCAGCCCTGCATCATCATCGTCGGCGTTCTCGGCCCGGATAAAACGCCCAGCCCCGTCCCCCTCAAGATCAGTGTCGGCGGCACCTACCGCGACGTCCCCACCGAGGGGCTGACGTTCGTGCGATGGGTGTACCCTCTCCCTCCCCGACCCCCCGCGTGGGGCTCGGCCTCGGACCCCCTCCCCGAGCCGTCCCCATCGCCGGCCCTCGACCCCGAATAGCCCCGGAGCCTCCACCCGTGCCGATGGTCGAAACGATCAACCTCACGAAGCGCTACGGCGAACTCGTCGCGCTCGACAATCTCAACTTGTCCATCGAGGAAGGCTCTTGCTACGGCTTCATCGGACCCAACGGCGCCGGCAAGACCACGACAATCAAGATCCTTGCCACGCTGCTCAAGCCCTCCAGCGGCCAGGCCCAGATCAACGGCCTCACCATAGGCTACCAGAACCGGCAGATCCGACCCCTGATCGGCTATGTCCCCGATTTCATGGGCGCGTACGAGGACATGGTCGTCACCGAGTACCTCGAGTTCTTCGCGAGCGCGTACAACATCCACGGGCAACAGCGAAAGAAGGTCGTCGCCGACGTTCTCGAACTCACCGACCTCACCTACAAGGCCACCGCCGAGGTCAACAGCCTTTCGCGCGGCATGCAGCAGCGGCTCTCCATCGCCCGCGTTCTCCTGCATGATCCCAAGGTCCTGCTGATGGACGAACCGGCCTCCGGCCTCGACCCCCGGGCCCGCATTGAAATCCGCGAACTCCTCAAGGAACTCAAGCGGATGGGCAAGACCATCCTCATCTCCAGCCACATACTCCACGAGCTCGCCGAACTCTGCAACGTCGTCGGTATCATCGAACGCGGGAAGCTCCTTTTCTCCGGTACGGTCAAGGAAGCCCTCGCCCGCGCCAAGCTCGGCCACATCATCCACGTCGGCGTCACCGACCGCGCCGCCGCGGCGGCCGAACTGCTCGCCAAAGTGCCCGGCGTGAAGAAGGTCGCCCTCGTCGATGCCGACACCACCGGTACCCCCAACGGTCAGACCCGTTCCCAGCTCATCCACATCACCTTCGAAGACGCCGCGGCGGGTGGACGCAGCTACACCGACATCCCCAACATCCTGATCAACGGCGGTTTCCGCATCACCCGATTCGGCGAAGAGGCAGTCAACCTGGAAACGGCCTTCATGCGTCTGACCAAGGGCATGGTGCAATAGGACTTACCGGTCAGGGGGAGCCGGCTCCGCGGACACCCGCGCGATCCGCCCATCCTCACGGGCGGCTGTTTGTCCTACCCTTCCGCCCCTCAAGGAACCTCGCCATGCCCGACCGCATCACCCTTCCCGCTGACTCCAACCAGGCCCTCGGCCTCGGCCAGTTCGCCGTCGACTTCATGAACGGTGGCCCGGACAAGGCCGGCAACCCCGATCCTCGCGTCCTTGAACGCACCAACATGTTCCACATCGACGCTGTGCTCTGCGGTGTTTCGGCCATCTCGCTGGGCACCAACGCCCCCACTGTGCTCCGACGCGAGGCCGCCCAGTATCAGGTGTCAGGCAACGGCCGCGACGGTGTGCTTGGTTCCGGCAAGTACCCGGCCACACGCCCCGGCGTCCCCGTCTTCGGCTCCGCCACCGATGTCATAGTCGAGAAGGCCATCGTCGCCAACTGTTGCGCCGTCCGCGAATGGGACAGCAATGGCACCAACTTCGGTTACTCCGCCGAGCGCACACACCACCGCGCCGGCGAGTTCGGCCACAATGACTTCTACTCCGTTCCTCTTGCCGCGGCCCAGCTCATGGGCAAGGACGGCGCGTACGCCCTTCGCGGAATGGTCCTCACCGACGAGATCCGCGGCCGACTCGCCGAGGTGTTCTCTCTCAAAACGTACAAGATCGACCACGTGGTCCACGGCGCCATCGCGTCCGCCGCCACGTTCGGCGCCATGATGGGCGCCACGCCGGAGCAGATCGAGTCGGCCATCGGCATGGTCGTCGCCCACGCGATCCCCTTCCGCGCCATCCGCCACGGCCACCAACTCAGCGATTCCAAGGGCGCATCCGCCGCGATCTCGACGGAGTTCGCCATCCTCGCGATGAAGCGAAGCATGGCGGGTTTCATCGGCCCCAAGGACATCTTCCGCAACCCCGAGGCGATCTTCTGCCTGTTCGAAGGCAAGGCCAAGAACGATGAAGCCGTGAAGAAGGGCAAGAAGTCGCCCTTCGATCTGGTGCTGAGCCGCGCGGGAGCGGACTTCACCGTCATGGGGATGCACTTCAAGCTCGGCCTGTACGAACACCAATCCGCCGGGGCGCTGCAGGGCCTCATCGACCTGCTCCGCAAGCACCCTTCCCTGCTCTCCAGCCGGGCCACACCCGGCGACCGGATCAGCAAGATCATGGTCCGCGCCTACGAGCCCGCCTTCGGCATCATCGGCGACCCTCATAAGCGCGACCCGCACACGCGTCAATCTGCCGACCATTCCATGCTTTACCTTGTGTGCACCATGCTGCGCAAGGCCCTCGAACTCCACAAGGCCGGCGGCGAAACCCAGGTCGGCCACCGCCTTGACTGGAAGGAACTCATGCTCGGGCCGCACGACTTCGACAAGGCCGCGATCAACCATCCAGTCACTCGCGCCCTGATGGCGAAGATGACCTTCGAGTGGGGCGGACCCGAGTACGACGCCAAGTACCCCGACGGCATCCCGACCTCCATCGTCATCACCGACGACTCCGGCTCGGCCCACGATTCGGGCCTTGTCATGTACCCCGCCGGCCACGCCCGCAACACGACCGCGGATCTCAAGGACATCCTGAACCACAAGTGGAAGATGCTCGGGGCGCTGGCGTTCGAGAAGCCGGAACCCGTCATTTCGCAGATTTCCAACCTGGAGAGGAAGTCCGCGACGGACGTCGCCCACCTGTACAAGTTCGACATCCTGGATCGGGGCCGCTTCGAGTGATCGATCGGCGGGGTTGACGCTTCGTGCGAATCGGCGGCCATCTCTAATACGTATTACACTGCGCCCATGACCCGGATCGCTTTGGGCTCGCTCTGCGTTCTGCTGCTCGGTTCAGTCCTGACCTGCGCGAGCTGTGCTCCCGCGCGCCAGGCTCATTCCCGTGCAGAAGCGACTTCGCTTCTCGGTCAACCGCTGGCACGGCCTTCCATCGCCGCTCCGCAATGCGAACGACTCGAGGCCGACCTCGCCGCCGCTCAAGCCGCCTTTGATAAGGACTCCTCCGAAGACAACACGGTCTGGCTTGGCCGCCGCCTTGCCTACCTTGGACGCTACAACGACGCCGTCGCGGTTTTCTCTCGCGGCCTTGAGCGCTTTCCCGACTCCGCCAAGCTCCTCCGCCATCGCGGGCACCGCTCCATCACACTCCGCCAGTTCGACAGCGCCATCGCCGACCTCTCCCGCGCTGCCCAACTCACCTCCGGCAAGCCCGATGAGATCGAGCCCGACGGCGCCCCCAACGCACGCAACATCCCCCGCTCCACGCTCAAGTCCAACATCGCCTACCACCTCGCCTTGGCCCATTACCTGAAGGGCGACTTCGCCGCCTCCGCGAAGGCATGGTCCGACCGCTTGGCTCTCTTCCGCGACAACGACGATCAGATCGTCTCCGCCACGTACTGGCTCTACCTCGCCCGCAAACGAGCCGGTGACCACGCGGGCGCCGCCGCCGCTCTCCGCGACATACGACTCGGCATGGATGTCATCGAGAACCACTCATATTACCGCCTTTGCCTGTGCTACAAGGGCGATCTCCGCCCTGAGGAGGTTGGCGAAGGGGCCGACGGCCCCTCGAACTCTGCCATCGCTTACGGTCTTGCCGTACGCAAACTGTTGATGGGCGATACCGCGGGCGCCCGGGCGGACTTCGAAGCGATCGTTGGAGCGAACAACTGGCCCGCGTTCGGCTCTATCGCCGCGGAAGCCGACCTCGCTCGCATGCGGGGCAGGTAGGATCGCCACCATGGCCGGCTGCTCCGGAACCCCTCTCCCGAAGAAACTGGGCATCAAGCCCGGCTCCCGGGTTGCCGTCATCGACGCCCCCCGCGGCACCATGCCCGTGATCGCCGAACTGGCGGCGACCGGGCCGATCGACCTCAAACTCACCGGGCGCGCCCCATACGACGTGATCCTGCTCTTCTGCGAGAACCTCTGGTCCCTCAACGGCCGCTTCGCACAGGCCAGGGACCGAATGGCCCAGACAGGCGGCCTCTGGATCGCGTGGCCGAAGAAGTCGTCCGGAATCGAGACCGACCTGAACGAGAACATCGTCCGCGACCTCGCTCTTGCCGCGGGACTTGTGGACAACAAGGTCTGCGCCATCGATGGCACATGGTCGGGCCTTCGACTGGTCATCCGCCTCGAGAATCGAATAGCCCCGTTCGACACTCCGCCGAAGCGCGGAGGCACAGAGCACGAGCCGAAGCAGGATCGTGCTCATTGAGCATTTGCCCCCAGTTCGTGTTGTGACTGCAGTTACACCGCTATCCGCCTTTGCGCCTTTGTGGTGACATGCATGGAACACCGCATCGCCCACCTTCTCGCCACATCGAAGAACACCATCGTTATCACCGGCGCCGGGATCTCCGCCGAGTCCGGGCTCCGCACCTTCCGCGGCGCTTCGCATGCCGACCTTCCGGCCGACATGCAGGCACTGTGGAAGGAGTTCGATCCCATGAAGTTGGCCACGCCGGAGGCGTTTGACGCCGATCCGGCCGCGGTGTCCCGCTGGTATGACTGGCGACGCCTCGGCTGTCTCGCGGCGATTCCGAATCCCGGCCACATGGCCCTCGCCGAACTCGAACGCCGGGCCGCCTCCCGGACGGCCCGATTCACCGTTCTTACCCAGAACGTTGACCGCCTGCACCATAAGGCCGGCAGCACGAACGTGGTCGAACTTCACGGATCCATCATCCAGTGGCGTTGCACCTCGTGCGAAACGAAGACCACGCCCGGACCCGACCCCCTGCCGCAGTTCCCCATGCCTGCCCCGTGCTGCCCGAACGATTCGGCGGCGATTCTCCGGCCCGATGTGGTCTGGTTCGGCGAGATGCTTCCGTTTGAAGCACTCCGCGCTGCGGATGAAGCCCTCGAATCCTGCGACCTCTTCCTTTCCATTGGCACGAGCAGCGTCGTCCAGCCCGCCGCGAGTTTCATTCAGGTCGCCGCCCAGCACGGCGCTACCACCGTCGAGATCAACCCCGAGCCAACGCCCATCTCTCGCCTCGTCGACTTCTCCCTGCGCGGCAAGGCTGGAGAGGTACTCCCGAGACTCGTGGACAGGCGCTGACGAATCCAGCGCGGCTGCCGTTACACACTCGTGACACCACACGGCGAATCCCGGCTGTACACTCGCGCCGAAGGAGCGTCTATGAGAACCATCCTGCTCATCGCCGCTGTGGCGCCTCTGTTCTTCCTCGTCGGCATCGGGCTCCGACCCGCTCCCACCGAGAAGCCGCTGGTTTCTCTTCAAGGCTCGTCCAGCGCCGTCACCAAAGGCCGGGTTGAAGTCATAACCGATCCCGATCGCTGGGAGGTTGTCTGGAAGGAGCACAAGGGTCGCACGCTCGAAAGAACGGCCCACGGATTCGACGTGATCCCCCAAGTTGACTTCCAGCGGTGCATGGTCTTTGCCGCCTTCACGGGAACGGCGAAAAACGGCGCCGGGATCGAGGTTACCGAGGTGCTCACCCGCGAGGGCCATACGGTCATTCGCTACGACCGCATCGCCTTTCAGACTGCGTCCTTCGAGGGTGAAGACAAAGGGATCGACACCACCGACTACGGCTTCGCGGTCCTGTCGCGTACGACACTCCCCATCATCCTCGAAGAGAACACCCAGAGCCTCATTGGCCGCCCGCCGATCTGGACCGAACGCCAGCGTCTTCCGTCGCCACCCGCCGTTCCCGAAGCGCCACGCACGAACTGAAGCGATCGGGGTGGCTCATTCCCTCGCCGCGCCCGCGAACCCAACCGGGCTCTTGTACCCATCCTTGTCATACGCCCGCACGCCGAAGAAGTAGTTGTCCTTGCTTTCCTCGATCGTCGCTTCCGTCACGTTCCCGACATCCTTCGAGAACTGCCACACCGGCGAGGTCGTTTCCCGCCAGACGACCTCGTACCCCGCCACATCCGGCTCCGGGCTTCTTTCCCACCGCAGTGTCGTCCAATACTCCAGTTTCGCCGTGATCACCCGCACCCGACCCGGCACGGACGGCGCGTTGGCCAGGTGCACCAGCGCTGCCGCGTTCAACTTCGCCACGTTCGCCAGGTACACGTGATCCACGAACTCGGGCAGGTCACCGAACTGCACTTCCTTCCCATCCACGATCTCGATCCGCGGCGTCTGGTGCTGATGCCGGTAGTCCTCGTGAACCTCGGTGAACCGCACTGCCGCGAAACCGACATCGTTGAACGCGCTGTGGTCCCCGCCGCGCAGGAACCGGTCCTGCCGGAACACCAGCATCGGCTTCACCACGGTGCTCTCCCACTCGGCCACTTCCGCGATGTACCGGGCCAGTTGCCGGCTCGCCGAATCGCTCTCGGCCGCCAGCGTCCGGATCGATTGCAGTCGCTCGGCGCTCGGATTTCGCGGGATCGACTCCGAGAACACGCGTATCAGCGTCGGCGTGGCCTTCGCGGGATCACCCCCCGGCCCCATCGAGTCTCCGACAATGTCGTTGCTGAGCACCGCGCGGATGTCTTCCTTCCTGGCCGCGGCTTGGTCGGCGTGGTACTTCGCCCCGATCAGGCTCTGCTCCTCCCCGGCGGTGCACAAGAACACGATCGTCGACTCGCACGGCGTCTTCGCCATTGCCCGCGCGATCGCCATGACCGCCGTCGTCCCGGAGGCATCGTCGTTTGCCCCCGGCGCATCGCTGTTTGGGTCCATCACATCCGTCGGCATCGAGTCGTAATGACCCACGACGTAGTACCGCCGCCCCGCCGCCTCCGGCATGGTCCCCGGCAGCACCGCGACTACGTTGACAAACTTCGTCGGCTTCGAAACCCGGCCTGTCACGGGCGGTTCAAACTCCTCGAACATCACTTGGAGTAAACCCTCGCCGTCGCCCGAGGCGTTGTACGACTCAAACTCCGCCTTGATCCAGTTTCGGGCCGCGCCGATACCCCGCGTCGGGTGCGCCGCATCGGAGAGCGAATGCCGCGTCCCAAACGATGACAACTTGTAGTTGTTCGACTTCACGTACTCCACATCAATCCGCGACATGACGTCTTTCGCGGTTGGCGGAGACAACAACCCAAGGCACGCGGCGGCGAGAAGCGTGTTCATGCCGCCAGTCTACCCAACAAACCACCGCTCGCCCAAAGGGTCCGCGTCGGACCGGCCGTGAGTCCGCTGTCCGCGATTGACGCCGCGAGTAAGCCGGGGCGTTCTCGCCCGGGCAGGGCAAAATGGGTGCTCAAACCGGGGCAAGGGCGCGCCGGATCACTACCATGTGAGCATGTCCACCCCCACTTCCGCCCCCTCCACCCCGGCCTCCCGCCTCCGTGCCGCGATGAACGCCGGCTGCGTTCCCATTCCGGGCGCGTTCAACGCCCTCTGCGCTCGTGCCATCCGCCAAGCCGGTTTCCAGGCCTGTTACATCTCTGGCGCGGCCACCAGCGTTTCCGCCGGCGTTCCCGATATTGGCCTTCTCACGCTCGAACACTTCTGCCGCGTCATCCGTGAAGCGGCCGACGCCTCTGGCCTCCCAATCCTCGCCGATGCTGATACCGGATTTGGCGAAGCCGAGATGGTCCGCCGGACAGTCATCGATTACGCCCGGGCGGGCGCCGCGGGGCTTCACCTCGAAGACCAGAAGTTCCCCAAGCGCTGCGGTCACTTGGACGGCAAGGAGCTCGTTCCTGTCGATCACATGGTCGAGAAGATTCAGTGGGCCGTGCAGGCGGCGAAGGACAGTGATGGTGGCACGCCACTCCGAGGCGTGTCCGACCGCTTCATCATCTGCGCGCGTACCGACGCCAAAGGCGTCGAAGGCTTCAACGCTGCCGTTTCACGCGCCAATGCATACGTGGAAGCCGGCGCCGACATGATCTTCCCCGAGGGCCTCACCAGCGAAGAGGAGTTCGCCGCCTTCGCTCAGTCGCTCCGCTCGGTCGCTGCTCCCTACCTGCTCGCCAACATGACCGAGTTCGGCAGGACCCCCATGATCCCGCTCTCCCGATTCGCCGCGATGGGGTACTCGTGCGTCATCTACCCCGTCTCTCTGCTGCGAGTCGCCATGGGCGCGGTCACGCGAGCGCTGGAGGTCTTGAAAGCCTATGGCTCGGTGGAATCGCTGATCGGCCAGATGCAAACCCGCCAGCAACTCTACAGCCTGATCGAATACACGCCTGGTCAGCCATGGGAGTACCCAACCTGACACCCGGCGTGCGATGCGCCATGCCGCAAAGCTCTGCACTGGCGCGCGGGTGCTTTCTTAAGCGAGTTTGACGCCAAGACCAACAAGCCGCGGGGTCCAACTACCGCCCGCTCAGCCGCTCCAGCAGTCTCCCTGCCCCCTCGTGCCCCAGCGCGACAGCGTACTTCGCGTGCTCAAGCGCCTTCTCCCGGTTCCCCGCCCGGTCATACGCCAGTGCCGCTTCGTAGGCCAGCACGCCGTCCACCGGCGACGCCAGGAACGCTTCACCCAGGATCTGCGCTGCCTCCGCAGGGCGGCCCTGCATGCCGTAACACTCGGCGATCAGGCGGGCTACGGACGACTCTTTCCTCTGACGCGCCTCGATCCCGCTCAGCACACGCAGCGCCTTGTCCGGCTCGCCCCGCCGCTTGAGGGCCTTGGCCTCGATCAGGCGCCACTCCGCCACCTCGGGCTGCAGCGCCCGCGCCTTTCCGATGTGCTGCAGGCACAGATTCGCGCTGTTCTCCGACAGCGCGATCTCCGCCAATGTGCCCCAGATGAACGCATTGTCCGGGTCCAGATGCACCGCACGCAGCAGGCTGGCCTTGCTCGCGTCCACACTCCCCGTCCTCCGCTGGACCTGCCCTAGCGCCAGCGCGTATTCCGCTCGCGAAGGGTCCAGCGTCTGCGCCATCGCCAGGTGCTCCAGCGCCCGGTCCATCATCCCCGCTTCCCGCGCGGCCACGCCCGCCGCGAACTCGACTCCGGCCTCGCGCGGCCCGATCGCGAGCGCTTTCTCGTACTGGTCGTACGCCTCAGCAAACCGCTTGACCGCGGAAAGGCACTCCGCCCGGGCCATCCGCAGCGATTGCTCCATCGGATGCCGCACGGTCGCCGGGATCAGCACCGCTTCTGCCTTCGCCCATTCGCCGCGTTCCATCAGTTCTCTCGCCGTCGCCAGCGCTTCCCCGACCGCCGCGGGTGACTCCGCGACGGGCCCCTTGGCCGTGGCCGGCGCCGGGCCCGACTGCCAAACCCACACGATCCCTCCCAGCATGACCAGCAAGGCCATGATGATCCCGCCCGAAATCGCCCGGCTTGGCAATGTCTCCTCATCCCGCTCGGGCATCATCGGCCCCGTCGGGATCGGCGAGCGATTCCACCGGCGCGCAGCATCAGACAACGTTGGCTTGGAGCGTCCCATACCTCCGTATCGGCACGACTAAACTCAAGGTGTATGCCCGATCCAGCCATCCCAACTTCCTCCGCCCATGGCGCACCTTCCGCGCGGGCGGAGTTGCCCAAACAGTACAAACCCACCGACCACGAACCCCGCATCCGCCAGAAATGGGAGGCTTCTGGGGCCTTCCATCCGGACCCCAGCCGGGTGCTCCGCGGCGAGGCGAAGCCCTACTGCATCGTCATCCCCCCCCCGAACGTCACCGACCGCCTCCACCTCGGCCACGCCCTCAATAACACACTCCAGGACGTTCTCATCCGCGCCCACCGCATGATGGGCTACGAAACCCTGTGGATGCCCGGCACCGACCACGCCGGAATCGCGACTCAGGCCGTGGTCGAGAAGCGCCTCCGAAAGGAAGGAAAGCTCAAGGGCCCCTTGCGCGAATCCATGAGGCGCGAGGAGTTCGTTGCCATCGTCCAGTCCTTCAAGGACGAGTACGAGGCGACGATCACCGGTCAGCTCAAGGCCATGGGCTGCTCCTGCGATTGGCAGCGCCAGCGGTTCACCATGGATGAGCAGTGCGCCACCGCCGTCTACGAGGCCTTCTTCCGCCTGTTCCGGGACGGCCTCATCTACCGGGGCAAACGTCTAGTCAACTGGGACCCGGTCCTGCAAACCGCGGTCGCCGACGATGAGTGCTACGAAGAAGAGATCGACGCCCAGTTCTACTACCTGCGCTACCCCCTCGTCCATAGCTCACTTCCTGGTGGCACGCCTCTCCGAGGCGTGAGTGCGCACGCCTCGGAGAGGCGTGCCACCCAGGACGCCGTTCCCGTCACCTGGTCCGAACTCCGCGCACGCGGCTGGCCATCGAACATCGCTCCGGAAGACGCCGACCACGCCGACGACAAACAAGCCTGGGTGACCGTCGCCACGACACGCCCCGAAACCTACCTCGGCGACACCGCCGTTGCCATCAACCCCAGGGACCCTCGTGCGAAGGCCCTCCGCGGCCTCAGCGTCGAGCTCCCCCTCATCGGTCGCATCATTCCCGTCATCGAAGATGACTACGTCGTCCTCCCCGCGGCGATGCAGGACGATCCCGACGACGCGGCGAAGGACCCGAAGGCGAAGTACGCCACCGGCTTCCTGAAGGTCACCCCCGCGCACGACCCCAACGATTACGAGATCGGCGTGCGTCACAATCTGCCTCACATCAACATCTTTGCCCCCGACGCCACCATCAGCGACAAGCACGGCTGGTCCGATCCGACCGAGCTCAAGGGCGGTCACAAGCTCCTCGGCCTGAAGCGCGACGATGCCCGCAAACTCGTCATCAAGGAGTTCGAGGCCCACACCGTCGGCGGCGAAGGAACAACCCCCCTCTTCGCCAAGTCTGTCCCCTACCGCCACAGCGTCAAGCACTCCGACCGCTCCAAGGCCGTCATCGAGCCCTACCTCTCCGACCAGTGGTACGTCAAAGTCACGGACGACCGCCTGCGCGGCAGCGCGCTGGCCGCCATGAACCCCGAACAGCGAACCCACGCTTCCACCTCCAACGGGACCGCGAACATAACGGAGCGGAAGCCAACAACCGCCTACGGCCCCGCCTCAACTCCCGCCGCCTCCACCGGCGACCTCACGTTCTACCCATCCCGCTACGCCAAGACTTTCGAAACGTGGCACGAGAACATCCGCGACTGGTGCATCTCCCGACAACTCTGGTGGGGACACCAGATACCAGTCTGGTCGTGCACCGACGCCCCACAGGATTGCTTGGACTGGCTTCGCCTCGTGGCAGGGGAGACTTGTTACCTGACCCGGGTCGACAACTCCACGTTCGTCTGTCTACGGCGCCAGCCTGAGCTCGACGGCGACGCCCTGCTCATCCAGAGACGGATTGAACTCTGTGGCTTCCGCCGCGACCCCGACGTCCTCGACACCTGGTTCTCTTCCGCTCTCTGGCCCATCTCAACTATGGGTTGGCCAAAGGAAACGGAGTTGCTCCGCGCCTTCAACCCATCCTCCACACTTTGCACCGCCCGCGAAATAATCACCCTCTGGGTCTCCCGCATGGTGATGTTCAACCGCTACTTCCGCGGCCAAGACTTGGCTGCCTCGGGTGGCCTGCCGCTCCGCGGCGGGCGCAACGGTCCAGTTCGTGAGGCTGTTTCCCATACTTCGTCGGGCGGATCGCGGAGCGATGCTGCCACCCAAGGCGAGTTCGTTCCCGGCCCCCTGCCCTTCCGCGACGTCTTCATCCACGCCCTCATCATGGACGGCGACGGCCAGAAGATGTCCAAGTCCCTCGGCAACGGCGTCGATCCCCTCGACATCATCGAATCCCACGGCGCCGACGCCATGCGCTTCGTACTCTGCCAGATGACCACGCAGACCCAGGACGTCCGCATGCCCGTTCAGAAGGGCCCCAACGGCAAGAACACCAGCCCCAAGTTCGACATCGGCCGCAACTTCTGCAACAAGCTCTGGAACGCCTCTCGCTTCGCCCTCACCATGCTCGAAGGAAGCCAGGCGGCCAGCCGGCGAAGCACCGAGACGACCAAGAAGTCACTGGTCGATCGATGGATGCTCTCGCGCTTGGCCGCGGCGGTGGAACAGATCAACACGGCGCTCGCCAACTACGAGTATTCCGACTACGCCACCGCCCTGTACGACCTCATGTGGCGGGACTTCTGCGACTGGTACATCGAGGCCGTCAAGCCGACCATTTCCACCAGCACGTACCAGCGCGCCGTCCTCGCCCACACGCTCGAGTCCATCGTCCGACTCCTGCACCCCATCACCCCTTTCATCACCGAAGCCCTCTGGGAGCGCCTCAAGGACATCGAGACTCAACCGATCCCGGGCGTCGAGCTCTCCCCCGCGCGCATCGCCGGCACGCTCGCCACCGCCGGATGGCCCCGGGTGGAGGCATCGCTCCGCGATGCCGAGGCGGAGTCGCAGTTCGAGCGCCTCCGCTCCCTCGTTACAGCCATCCGCGAGGTCCGTGCGCAGCACAACGTTCCCCCCAAACGCCGCATCACCTTGCACACGCCGACCTCCTTCTCTCCGGAGGAATCCGCCCTCATCGAAACCCTCGCGGGCGTAGAGAGCATCACCACGCAGATCGCCCCCGCTGATTCCGCGCCATTCATCCACGAGGGCCTGGAACTCCGCGTCTCCAATCTCGCCGACGCCGTCGATTCCGCCGCCGAACGCGCCCGCCTCGAGAAGGCCATTGCCGATGCCGACAAGGCCATTGCCACCCTCCAGGGGCGACTTAACAACCCCGGCTACGCCCAGAAGGCACCCCCCGCAATGGTCGAGCAGACGAAGTCCCAGCTTGCCAAGGCCCAGGCCGATCGCGAATCTGCGAAAGCCGCATTGGCCCGACTCTGATCTGATGAACTTTCCGCACCGCCAACCAGGATGCTCCATCGTCCGCCCGGATGACGGACGATTCGCCCGGCTCGCGGCCCTCTTCCTGCTCGTCACTCTCTCATCGTGCTCGTCTCGAAGTCCGTCCGGCTCTCCCGCCGTACTGAGCCCTCCCGTCACGGCGAACACCGCTGTCGTGTCGACCGAATCGTGGGCCTTCGAATCCGCCGAGGGCCGGCTCATCCGCACCCACCACTATCGCGTGTTCACAACGGAAACCGACCCCAACCTGCGGGATGCTCTCCCGGTCTTCCTCGAACGCGCGCTCAACCACTACACCACCGCTATCACGCCGCTCCCCACGCCCGACCTCAAGCTCGACACTTTCCTCATGGCCGACCGCGCCCAGTGGCAGGCCCTCACCCGTCACATCATGGGGATCCATGCCGGGCCCTACCTCCGCATCCAGCGCGGCGGATTCGCCTCCGGCGGCCGTGCCCTGCTCTTCACGATCGGCCATCGCGACACCTTGGCCATTGCTGCCCACGAGGGCTGGCACCAGTACACCCAGCGCACCTTCAAGCACGAACTCCCCGTCTGGCTGGAAGAGGGCCTCGCGGCCTACATGGAGGGCTTCATCCCCGACCCCTCCGACATTCACCTCCCCCTCTTCCGTCCATGGGCCAACCCCGAACGCTTCGAGCAGCTCGCGGGCGCCGCTGCCTCCGGCCGGCTCATCCCACTCTCCCGATTGCTTGACATCTCCCCCGCCGCCCTCCTCGCCTCCGACACCGATCTCGCCCTCACCTACTACGCTCAAACATGGGCTCTCGCCCACTTCCTCGTTGATCCCCATGCCATCGACACAGGCCTCCCGACTTCGATGCCGCTCACCCGTATCCTCCAAGACGCCGCGGCCGGCAACCTCCGTCAGGCCATCGACCACCGCCACGGCCCCGGCGCTTCCCAGCTTCTCGCCCGCGAGCGCCGCGGCAGTGAGGCCTTCACCACGTACTTCACGCCCAACCTGCCCGCTGCGGAGCACGCCTATGCCGCGTACGTTCAAGCTATCGTGCGGGGTTCCAAGGACCGCATCCTCGCGGGCCAGCGACCGTTCGACTGAACACATCCACTGGACGCGGTATAGTGGGCCAATGGCCTTACCCCGGCTCGCCATCGCTCTTGTTACCGTCGCCTTCGCCCTCCTTGGCTGCGAACAGAAACCCGGCGGCGGGACGGCCCATACCTCCGCCTCTGTTCGCATCGCCGCCGCCGCGGACCTCAAGTTCGCCCTCGACGACGTTATCGCAACGTTCTCCGCCGCTCATCCGGCAATCAATGTGAGCGTCTCCTACGGCTCCTCCGGCAACTTCTATTCGCAGCTTTCAAACAAGGCCCCGTTCGATCTCTTCTTCTCCGCGGACATCGAATATCCAAGGAAGCTGATCGACGCCGGACACGCGATCCCCGACTCCCTTTTTGATTACGCGATCGGGCAGATTGTCATCTGGGTCCGCAACGATTCGTCGGTCGATGTCGGCTCGCTTGGGGCCCAGGCGCTGAACCACCCCTCCATCCGCAAGATTGCCGTCGCCAACCCGGCGCACGCACCTTACGGACGTGCCGCCATCGCGGCGCTCACCTCGCTGGGCATCCACGATCAGGTCAAGGACCGCTTCGTCTTCGGCGAGAACATCGCTCAAACAGCCCAGTTCGTTGAGTCCGGAGCGGCCGACATCGGCATTGTCGCCCTCTCCCTCGCCCTCGCCCCTTCCATGCGCGACAAAGGCCGCTTCTGGCTCATCCCTCTGGACATGTACCCGCCGCTCGAGCAGGGCGGGGTCATTCTGTCCTGGGCCGCCGATCGAGCCGCAGCCCGCCAGTTCGCCTCGTACGTCACAGCCCCCGAGGGCCGGGCAATCCTCAAGTCCTATGGCTTCATGCTCCCGGGAGAGTGACCCATGGACTGGACCGCCATCTGGCTCACCCTCCGCCTGGCTGCGTGCACCACGGTCATCCTCTTTTTCCTCGGCCTGCCACTGGCGTACTGGCTCGCGACGACACGCTTCCGTGGACGCTTTCTCGTGGAGGCCGCGGTCGCTCTTCCCATCATCCTCCCACCCACCGTCATCGGCTTCTACATCCTCTGGGCGACCGGGCCCCGCAGCCCGCTCGGCCAGGCGTACCAGTCCATGACCGGCAGCATGCTCCCCTTCTCCTTCGCGGGGATCCTCCTCGCCTCCGTGCTCTTCAACATCCCCTTTGCCGTGCGTCCGTTTGCCTCCAGCTTCGCGGCCGTCAACCGCCGCCTCGTCGAAGCCTCCTGGTGCCTGGGTGTCTCCCGATTCCAGACCTTTCTCCGCGTCGTCCTGCCGATGTCCTGGACCGGCATCCTGACCGGCCTCGTCCTCACGTTCGCGCACACCGTCGGCGAGTTCGGTGTCGTACTCATGGTTGGTGGCAGCATCCCCGGCGTCACGCGGACCATCTCCATCGCCATTTACGATGATGTGCAGGCCCTCAACTACGCCGCGGCCCACCGGACCGCCATCGTCCTCCTCGCCTTCGCCTTCGTGGCACTCTGCATTCCCTATGCCATCCAGCGAAGGGCCCTTCCCCTGTGAGCCTCCTCTTTTGCGACATCGAGAAACGCTTCCGGGGTGGGCCGACGATCCGGGCCGCCTTTGAGACCCCTGCCGATCGCTTTTCCGTCACCGTTCTCTTTGGTCCATCCGGATGCGGGAAGACCACCATCCTCCGCTGTCTCGCCGGTCTGGAACGACCAGACCGCGGCGTCATCCGCTGCGGCGATGCAACATGGCTCGACACCTCCACCCGAGCCTTCGTCTCACCTCAGCAACGGGGAGTCGGTTTCCTCTTCCAGGACTACGCCCTCTTCCCTCACCTGAGCGTTGGCTCCAATGTGGCCTATGGGCTCCGTGGTCTCTCCCGTGCTGAGCGGCGACGCCGCGTCAGCGAGATGCTGGACATGATGCAGCTCAGCGGTCTTGAACGTCGAAGCCCGCGCACGCTCTCGGGCGGAGAACAGCAGCGCATCGCCCTCGCCCGGGTGCTCGTGCGCCGCCCGCGTTTCCTCCTTCTCGATGAGCCGCTCTCCGCGCTCGACACGGTCGTCCGGGAGTCGCTCCGGCGCGAGCTCCGCCAACTGCTGATTTCCTTCGGGATCCCGTGCTTCATCGTGACCCACGATCGGCATGAAGCGATGGCCCTGGGCGACCAGCTCATGGTGCTCCTCAGAGGCACAGTTCACCAGAGCGGCCCCCTCGACGCGGTCTTCTCACGACCTGCGAACACCGAGATCGCCCGGCTGCTCGGCATTGAGTCCGTGATTCCTGCCAAGGTCGTCCACGCCGACAATGGCTTGGCCACGCTCGAAGTCGAAGGCGGCAAGACCCGCCTCGTTGTCACCTCGCCACTTCCCGCGGGGCAAAGTGTCTGGCTCTGCATCCGAGGCGAAGATGTCTCTCTCTACACCGGCGCCGGCGGCACAACCAGCGCGCGGAACCAGATCCCCGCCCGAGTCATCTCCCTTGAACACGAAGGCCCCGTCGTCCGCGTGATCCTTGACGGCGGCTTTCACCTTGTCGCCCTCGTCACCCGAAACGCCGCCGCGGACCTCGGCCTTCAGCCCGGCGCCATGGTCACCGCCCATATCAAGGCCCCGGCGATCCATGTCGTTCCGCGATGAACCCGTTCTCGCTTGCTGAAGTCGCCCTGCCGAGAACGAACGACGACCATCGCGCGCCCGTGATCGTTCTCACTCGCCATCTCACCTGATTCGGCGCCGCTTCCCTTGCTCCGCCGCACGATCGAGACTCGGCTCACTCGGCCACCGGGCCCGCCGGAGCTTCGACCCGCGACGACTCCGGCGAAGGAGGTACCCCCAGATACGTCAGGCTCCTTTCCAGAACCCGGCGCACGACAGGCCCGGCCGTGTGCGAACCGAAGTGACGCAGGCGCGGCCGCAGCTCCGGCCCTGGATCATCGATCACAACCAGGCACACCAACCTCGGATTCTCGGTGGGGCCCGCCGCGATGAAGCTCGAGTTGAACTGCTTCTCGAAGTACCCCTTGTTTCCGGGCGGACGTCGCTTGCCCTTGGGCGCCTTGCCGAGCGGGATCTGCGCTGTGCCCGACTTGCCGAAGATCGCGTACTTCCAGTGGCTCTCCGACTTGTCATTCTCCGCCATCCTCGCTTCCATCTGCGCTGCTACAGCAGAGAGGATTCGCCGCACTTCCTCCGCCGCGCGGGGGTCGACCACGCGACGGAACAGCTCGGGCCGATCGGGGTACTCGGGCGCAATCAACCGCGCCGTCGGAAGCGTCCCCGCGAGCGGCCCTGTCCTGGCGAAGATGCAGAACGCCCTCGCCATTTGCACCGGGGTCACGGCGATTTCCTGCCCGAATGACACGGACGTCTGCGTCCACTGCGTCCAGTCCTTGCGAGACGTCACGATACCGGGCGTCTCCGCCGGCAACCCGATGTCGGTCTTCGATCCAAACCCAAAGCTCAGCACGGCGTTGCGCAACTGATCACGCGAGATCCGCATTGCCCCCTGCGTCATCCCGATATTCGACGAGTGGAGCAGCACATCCTGCCACGCCAGACTTGGGAACTTCTTCACATCGTTGATGGTGCGGCCGTAGGGCGTGCGCCACTGCCCGTTTCCTGTCGGCAGGTGCTCCTCCAGCCCGATCACGCCGAGCTGCGTCACCACGGCCCACACGAACGGCTTGAACGTCGAACCCGGTTCGTACACATCCTGCACGCACCGGTTCCGACCAAGTGCCGGGTCGATCGCACGCATCGTGTCCTCAAAAATCGTGATGTACCGGTCACCGTGCGACACCGGAACATCCATGCTCCCATCCGCATTCGCCCACGGGAACGGCACCGCCTCCGGCACATGGCGAACCACATCCGCCATCGCCACAATCTCCCCGGTCATCGAGTCCATCAGCACCAACCGACCGCCCGCGGCATTGTTCTCGTACACACCGCGAACCAGCTCCTCCGTCGCAAGCCGCTGGAGTTCGAGGTCGATCGAAAGCCGAAGGGACTTGCCCGGGGTCGCCGGCTCGTACGAATCCGGGTTCATCCAGATGGGCCGACCAGTGGAATCCCGGACAAACGACACACGCCCCCGCTCGCCCGTCAGCAACTCGTTGTGGGAACGTTCGGCGCCGCTCTGGGGGTCGAGCTGCCCGCCCAGCCGCCCGATGATCGCCGCGACCGGCGCGCCGCCCGGGTACTCCCGGACCAGCCGCTGCTCCAGATGGACCCCGCTGATGTTGAGCGCCCGAACCTTGTCGACCTTCTCCTTCTCCAGGACTCCGGAAACCCGCACATACCGGATCGGATTCTTGTATGGTTCAACAATCGGCCCGCCCTGCTCGGCCGCGTCGTCCTCGTCGTCCATGGACACCAGAACGGTGGACGTCTCCGGCTCGCGCTTGAACCCCAACAGCCCGCCCACGAACTCCCGTACCGAAGGGGGACCATCTTCAGGCATCACCGGAGCATTCGCGGCACGCCGTCCGTTCTCCGCGATGACCAGCAGCAACTTCTCTCCGAACTCGTCCGCCGGCACTCCCATGGCCTCGGCCAAACTCCCGATGATTGCATCCAGGTCCTTGATCTGCCCGGTCTTCTTGTCGCGCGGCAGCTCCGTCGGATCAATGAACACCTGCCATCCGAAGCGTGAAGTTGCCAGTTCCCGTCCACGCCGATCAAGAATCGGCCCTCGATCCGGCGGCAGTGAAACGGCAGATGTCCGAGGCTGGATGTGCTGCACCAGACGGGGACTGGGCGAAAGCTGCAACTGGCCCACCCGAGCGGCCATGATCAGCAGGCCGGCGCTGACCACACCAACGATCGCCCGGGCCGCGATGTCCGTCCGTGTCGCACGCATCACCGGGACGGCTCCTGATGGACGGCGACCCGTGACGCTCCCCGCGCGGCCTCCTCCTCGGCCAGGAGCGGCTTCAGAAGGTAACTCCGTGAGGCCATCTCGATCACTCGCTCGGGATTCACGTGGGTCGAGATCATCGCCCTCAAGCGTGCGGTTTCCTGGTCGATCCGCACCGCCCGAAGACGCGCCTGCGCCAGCTCGTGCGCGGCCTGTGTCCGCATCTGCCGCATCGCGAGGAGCGATGCGGCGATCAGGCCAAGCGCGACAATCAGAACAGCCAGCTTCCCGAACACAGACAACTCCGACGCGGGGTCAACCGGTTCAGCTCCGCTTGGCCGGGATCTTCAGTACGGTTCCGGCAACGATGGCATCCTCATCGTCCAGCTTGTTCAACTCGGCGATTTCCTGCCACCGCTTGGCGGTGCCAAGAGTCTTCTGGGAGATCGTGCCCAACGTGTCACCCTTGCGAACCGTGTAGCTCGCGAGTTCGATTCGGGGCTTCGACGTCTTGTCCGGCTCAGCAAGGCGGGGCGTCGGCTTTGGCTGAGGTGGCGGTATCGTCCTGACGGGCGGATTGGAAGACGCGGCCGCGGCAGCGTTCCCCAAGAGCGATTCCTTGGGCGGGATCCGCAACGTCGCGCCGACCCGGATCGTTCCCGTCTTGTCCGTGTTGTTGAACTTGGCAAGCTGGTTCCACAGGTTCCCGTTGCCGTAATACCTGTTGGCGATCTGGTACAGCGTCTCGCCCGACTTCACGGTGTGAGTTCTGACGGTCTCGATCTTCCTGTCGCGCGACGGATCCGGCGAGTTCGGAGCAACAACGGTTGCCTCCCGCGTCGCCGGGGCTTGAGGCGTGGACGACACGCCGCGAATGGTGTTGCCGGGGAGGTGAATGTCCCACGTCCCGTCCGGCCCCCGCGAGAGTCGCCCGCCGCCTCGCGTGATCTGGTCCTGGAGTGAACCGGCATCCTGCCTGCTGGGATCCGGCGATGGAGACAATCCAGCACCCGACGCCACCCGATCCGGATCCGGCGTCAAAGGCGCGAGACCTTGGGGCGCCGGCTCAGGCTGCGAGGGCGTCGTTGCGGGCGGAGCAACGACCAACTGAAGCACATCATCGGAGGTTGACCGGCCGGGCGCCGCAACATGCGTTTCAGCAGCCGGACCCGGGGCTGGAATATTGAGCGAGAGGGGCGGAGGCGCCGGCTGCGAGGAGTCCGGTTCGACACGTGCGATTTTGGCCTTGCTCGCCCCGGAGAAATGGTCGCTGATCAGCAGACCAACCAGGAGGAGAAGGGCGAAACCAACAATCAGAGCGAGTTTTTGTTCACGCGTCACGCCGCGCATCCTTGCGATTGGCCCTCCCCGTCGTGGGTCGGGCGGCCCGGGTTGCGGGTCGGCCATGACCCGCTGGAATCAAGATACCAAGTCCCTGTCCGGCCTGCTCAGCCGGGCGGGGGTCAATGCAACCGAATCGCTCGAAGCTTGGCGGACCGGGAACGGGGGTTGGCGGCCAGCTCCGCCGGGGAAGCTTCAATCACGCCACGGCCAACAGGCTCGGCGCGACCCGACGCAACCAGCGCGGCGAAGGCTCGCTTGACGAGCCGGTCTTCAAGAGAATGGAAAGAGATAATGGCCACTCGCGCCCCGGGATTGAGCCAACCTCGCGGACGGTCGAGGCCCGACAGCAGGGCGTCGAGACTTCCGAGTTCATCGTTGACGGCGATCCGAAGGGCCTGAAAGGTCTTGGTGGCCGGGTCGATCTGACCGGATCCGCCTCCGGTTGACCCCCGCTTTGGCCCAGTGACCGACCGCACGATGTCCGCGAGATGGCGCGTCGTGACTATCGGCGCGGAGCGCCGGGTTTCGACAAGTTTTCGGGCAATGCGGGGCGCGGCGGGCTCCTCGCCGTACTCGCGCAGGATTCGCGTCAGTTCGGCCTCTGTTGAGGAGGCGATCACGTCCGCCGCGGACGTCGGACTTGCTGGGTCCAACCGCATGTCGAGCGGGCCTTCCCTCTGGAATGAGAATCCCCGTTCCGCCGACTCTATCTGATTGGAGGAGAAGCCAAGGTCGGCCAGCAGCATGTCGCCCGGTATTAAGAGTTCAGCGATACGCCGCGGAAGATCGGCAAAGTTCCCGCGAAGCGTTCGGATCGTGGCCGTGGGCGAGGCCACCCGCACAACTCCCTCCGCGTGTATCAGGTTGCCCGGATCGGTGTCGTTGAGCACCACACGAAGAGGTTCTCCACCCGGAGATACGGCGGCGGCGATGGCGGAGGCGTGCCCGCCGAGACCTGCCGTGGCGTCAATGAAGGTCTCCCCGGCACGGGGCGCGAGGACCTCCACCACTTCATGCAGCAGGACGGGAATATGCCGTGGAGAGTTCAAGCGAGCATCGAGGAGTCGGGGCGTGCGCTCCGGTCGGTGGAGGGTACACTGGCATTCATGAAGAAGCTGATCTTCCTCGCGTGCGCCGCCGCGGCGGCCGGATGCTCGCCGGTGACGCTTTCCGTAACGCTCTTCGCGGACAGCTCTCGGCTCGTGGAGAGCCAAGTCCAGCGGGACAAGCACGCCCGCGATGCCAAGATCGTCATGATCGATGTTCGAGGAGTGATCGCTGAGAAGGCCGAGGGGGGGCTGCTCGGGGGCACGGGTGTGTCGGTGGATGATCTGGCGGTGAGGTTGCGAAAGGCGGAGGAGGATTCGAGCGTCAAGGCCGTCATCCTTCGCATCAACTCCCCCGGCGGGACGGTAACGGGCAGCGACATCATGTACCGCGAGGTCCGCCGGTTCGCGGCGGAATCCAGGAAACCAGTCGTGGCATCGCTGGGCGAGGTTGCGGCGAGCGGGGGGTATTACCTTGCGCTGGCCGCCGACCGGATCATCGCCGAGCCGACAAGCGTGACAGGGTCGATTGGCGTCATCATGCCGACGCTCAACGTCAGCGAGGGGCTCAACCGCATCGGGATCCACTCGCGGTCAATCAAGTCGGGCAAGAACAAGGACCTGGCCAACCCGCTGGAGCCCATGCGCGACGAGCACTACGCCGTTCTGCAGGCAACAGTGGACGAGTTCTACGAACGGTTTAAAGGACTGGTCATCGAGCGACGGACGCGCCCAGCGATGGCCGGTGTGCGATCGCTGGAGATGTCCCGTGTCGATGATCTGACGGACGGCAGGGTCGTGACAGGCGAACGCGCCGCGGCGTTCGGGCTGGTCGACCAGACTGGCGGCGTATCCGAGGCATTCGCCATCGCCAAGGGGCTGGCGGGGATCGACTCGGCGACACTGGTGAAGTACTTCTCCGAGGGCAGCGCAAGGCCGCGGACGCCCTACGCCGGCAGCGCAGCTCAGCAGGGGATGGAAATCAACCTCGTGCAGATCCGGGCGGGAATGCTGACGGGATTGGGTTATGGCGGGGTGTACTACCTCTGGATGGGGCCATGACTCTTCAGTCTCGCTTCATACTCGCCGTGTGAACCACGGCACGCGGGTTCTCTTAAATCGGACAGTTCAGTCTGGTTCAGCCTTGCGGCCTGCTCATGGTCGATATTGCGCTTCCACGCTTCCACGGATCGGCGCGGCTGAAGCGAGACACTCCATGGGTCGATAGAGGGATAACCCATAGCTGCCATGGCGCAAGTTGTTCAGGGGATGGCCTTCCCTTCCCCCGCAGGGCCGCTGCCGGGTGTGTTGCACAGGATTGAGTGAATGACGTCCAAGATGCTGGATCGAGTGCTGAACTGCCCGACCCTGCCGAGCCTGCCGGGCGTAGCGGTGGCCATGCTGGAACTGCTGAGACAGCCCTCCTGCACCGCCGACAAGGTCGCGAACCTGATTCAGAATGATCCGGCTCTGGCGTCGAAGGTCCTCAAGACGGTGAACTCGAGTTATTACGGACTCAGCAAGCCATGCCCGACCATTTCCCGTGCGGTGTCCTTTCTGGGAATGAACACCGTCAAGAGCTTGACGCTCGGGCTCAGTCTGGTCGACGTCGGCCGGAGCGTTGACTCTGGATTCGACCTCCTCGCCTACTGGCGGCGGAGCGTCTACAGCGCGGCAGCGGCACGGATCATCGCGAAGATCGCGAATGACTGCGACCCGGATGAGGTGTTCGTTGCCGCCCTGCTTCAGGATGTCGGCATGCTGGCCAGCTACTCAGCCCTGGGTGCGACCTACGGCGCCATCATGTCGGCGGTCAGCGATCACGAAGACCTGGCCTCGCAGGAGCGCGACCAGCTCGGGTTCGACCACGCCGAAGTCGGCTCCAGGCTCGCCGAAAAGTGGCGACTGCCCGACCACATCATCGCCTGCACCAAGTTCCACCACCGCCCGGACTCAGCCGCGGCCTCGCACGCCGCCATCGTCAAAGTGGTCGCCGCATCGGGTGAAGCGGCGGCGGCCCTGGTGGCCCCGGAAACCCAGCCGCACGTCGTGGCCTTCCGCCGCCGGATGCGCGAGTGGTTCAACGTCGACGGCAAGACCGCGGACGAACTGCTGCACCAGACCGGCGAGGCCGCCAAGGCGCTCTCGAAAATGCTTGAACTGGACACCGGATCGCCACCGGACGTCGGCGCGATCCTCGCCGAGGCCGGTGAACAACTGATCCATCACCAGGTTGAAATGGAACGTCGGCAGACGGAACTCGCGCGGCAAGCGGTGACCGATGCACTGACAGGCGCGTTCAACCGGAAGCACTTCGACGGCGTGATGGCCGGCGCCTTTTCCAACGCTGCCGCCGCCGGCTCTGCACTGTCCGTCCTCTTTGCCGACGCCGACAAGTTCAAGTCCGTCAACGACACCCTCGGACACCAGGCCGGCGATGCCGTGCTGATAGAGGTGGCACGCCGTCTGCGCGAAACAATCGGAGACACGGGCACCGTGTGCCGGTACGGCGGGGAAGAGTTCGCGGTCGTCCTGCCAGGGGTGGACCCGCAAGCCGCCAGGAACCTTGCTGAACGGCTTCGGTGCGCCATCGAGTCGTCGCCCATCGATGTATCCCACCTCGACCTATCTGCCAAAGAAGTCCGGCAGACTATCAGCCTTGGCGTCTCCAGCAACCTTGCGGGGCGGTACACGTCCTGGGAAAGTCTGGTCCACGCGGCGGACGAAGCCGTGTACGCCGCGAAAAAGTCCGGACGAAACCGTGTTTGCTGCGCCTGGGAAGCGACGAACTCGAATGCGAAGCAGCCCAAGCCCGCGGACGCCTCGCTCGTTCTGCTCGTCGAAGACGACGCCCTTTCCGCCAAAATGCTCGAAGTCCTCCTCACCAAGCACGGCAAGTTCAAGGCCCTCGTGGCCCGCTCCGCGGAAGAAGCGCTGCATCTGCTCAAAGGCGGCTCCGGGGTGCCGGGCGTGCGGCCCGGACTGGTCATGGTCGACATGAGCCTCCCGGGAATGTCCGGCTCTCAGTTCATGCATGCCTGCCGCGCCGATGCTGACTTGGCCGACCTGCGTTGCGTCGCCATGTCCGCCCGGGGTGATGAAGAGCAGCGAGACGCCGCCAGCCGCGCGGGCTCCCTCGGCTACTTCGACAAGGCCCAGTTGTGCCTGAATGTTGGCGCCACGCTGCAACAGATCGCCGACCTCGCCGCAGGCCGCGCCAAGGCAGCCTGATCCACGTCGTCACCTTCCGGGCCACTCGGCGCGCGTGAAAGCGCCGTCCCTGTGGAATACCTCGCCGTCCGCCTCGATCGTCCCGCCGCGGCGAAGGTCGCACACCATGTCCCAGTGAAGCCCCGATTCGTTGCTGTTGCCCGACTCCGGGTATCCCGCACCGACCGCCGCGTGGAATGTCCCGCCGATCTTCTCATCAAAGAGCGTGTTCCGCGAGAAGTCGGTGATCCCGTAGTTCGTCCCGATGGCGATCTCGCCGAGCGTTCGGGCGCCCGCATCCTGGTCCAGCATCTTGATCAGAAACTCTTCGTTCTTCCGGGCCGACGCATCCACGACACGCCCCGCCTTGAACACAAGGCGCACACCCTCCACCTCGCGCCCCTGGTACACCGCGGGGAACGTGTAGTTGACATGCCCGTCCACGCCCTGCGGCCCCGTGAACACCTCGCCATCCGGGAAGTTCTCGTGACCGGCGCAGTTGACCCAGCGTGACCGATCGGGATTCACGTCAACGGTCAGGTCCGTGCCGTCATGCCCTTCGGCCGCCGGGGCGCGAAAGCGGAGCACCCGCTTGGTCCGCAAGTAATCGCACACCCGCTGCTGCCGCTCATGGATCGCCTGCCACGCCGCGACAGGATCGGGCAGGTGGAGCAACCCGGCGTTGAACACGAAGTTCTCGTACTCGCGCAGGGACATCTCGGCATCCTGCGCCGCTCCGTGCGTCGGGTACAACGTGCCGCACCAGCGGAGCGCCCCATCCGCCGCCCGCTGCAGAAACCGCTTCATCGTCGTCTTTCGCGCCGACTGCATCATCGCCGATCTCGCCGGGTCAACCTTCCCGAGGAACTTCGTGTTGATGTCGGCCCAGAGCCCGATGTGCACATCGATCGACTCCGTCTTGTGAACATCAATCGGCGAAACGAACCGCAACTGCTCCTCCGTCGCGTGGGCGAGCGACAGCTCCTGCAGAGCTTCCGACCGCGGCGTCCAGAACGGGTGCCCGCCGGCGCGGATCACCGCCACCCAGACCGCCTCGATCAGCGGCATCGCGATAGCCTCCGCATGGATGTTGACCAAGTCCCCCGGCTTGACCCGCGTGGAATAGCGAACAATCACGTCAGCAAGCTGGTTCAAACGGGGGTCAGGCATGCGTTGGGTCCTCGTGAAACGGCACTATACGGTGATGCGCCCACCCCCGGGAACCCGGCACCATCTCAAACGTCGATCCCTGCAGGACGAGAGGTTCGAAAGACGCCCGGTGGAACCCTACCCTTTCCCGCGTTTCAACCGAGCGTCTTTCCGAGGAGTCATCATGCGTCCGATTGAACGGTTTCTCGTGCTGGGTGGAGTGGCCGCGGCGATCCTGATCAGCCTTTCCGGACGAATGAGCGACGGTCGAGCCTTCGCCTCGGTCGAGAGCCGGACGGCGGCGACAAAGTTCGGTGTCGTTGACATTTTCGTCATCGCGGAAGGAATGATGGAAGCCAACGACCTCAAGAAGATCCGGACCGATGCCTACGCCTCATGGCAGGCCAAAGCCGAAGCAATCCTGAAGGACCTGCAGGAACTGGACACCGAACTGTCGATCCTCCCTCAGAACGACCCAAAGGCCCAGGAAGTCATCAAGCGCGCCCAAGTGAAGCAGCAGGACTACCAGAAAGTCATTTCCGACCGCACGGCGGACCTCGAACGAATCAACTCCTCCCAGCTCATCGAGGCGTACTCCAAGATCCGCGCGGCCGTCGAGACCGTAGCGCAACGCGAAGGCTACTCGCATGTCTTTGCCAATCGCGAGTACACCCGCAAGATCACGACGACCACAATGTCGCAAACCCTTCAGGAACTCCTCGCCCGACCCATCGTCAACTCCGGGCAGGTCGACGACCTCACCAAGGCTGTCATGGCCGAACTCAAGGTCGGCACGCGGTGATCAGCGTGTTGCGCGGGCTCGCCGCGCCGGAATGACCACCTCCGGAACCCGGCCCTCGGTCGGCTCGCACGCACGCAGGAACCGGTCCACCAGCCGCTCCGCGTCCACCCAGTTCGCAATGTCCTCTCCGCCCCGTAGCTGCCACATCGCGTGCGCGACCGCGGCAGTCAAAGGATGGGTGACGTCGACCGAATCGTTCCCCAGCCCGGCGATCAACCGCGGCACACCCTCCGAGCCCGACCTGACCCCAAGCGACGGTGCACGAACGACTGGCGGCGGTGTTCCGGGCGCGGAACGACGGCGACGTTTCGTTGGTTGAGTTGGCTCCGCAGGCATGCTCACCTCCACGGCCAGACTGGCGAGAGAAAGCACGAATCACGCACGGAAGAGGCAGGATTGAATGGGCGCAACAGGATTCGAACCTGTGACCTCAGCTATGTGACAGCTGCGCTCTAGCCAACTGAGCTATGCGCCCCTTGCTCGACGTTTCCGCCGAGGCCCAAGGATAGCTCCCTGCCCCCCCGCCTGTCACGTTTGCCGAACAAGTCAAAAGCCGGTACCTTTGACCCATGACCGCCCCCCCGATCCGCTACCAGAGCAACATCGCCTACGAACGAAGCCGAATCCACGCCGCGGCCATTTATTGCTCCGATGGCCGCATGGGTGAGCAGTTCGACGACTTCCTTCAGAACGGCCTGAAACTCCCCCGGTACGACCGTGTCGCCCTCCCCGGCGGCCCCGCCTGTCTGGCTGGCCATCCGCAGGCCCATCTGGAAGAGCAGGGCGTCGTGGATGAACTTCAGTTCCTCGTTCAGGTGCACAAGCTCACCCGGATCGTCCTCATCGCCCATCAAAGCTGCGCCTTCTACGCCTCTCGGTTGGAGTTGAAGGAGCCACGCCTCGAACTGGTCCAGCGGGCGGACCTGGTCCGAGCCACCGCCTTTGTTCATCGCGTGACGGGCTTGGAGGCCATTGAGGCGTACTTCGCTCGGGTCGGCGATCGCAGCATCGACTTCGAGCGCGTTGAGGTCTAGCCCTGCTCCGCCCCGGTCAGGCGGCCGACTCCTTGGTTGCCAGCCGCAATATTCCAGCCTGCGTCATCGCCTCGCCATGGAGTTCGCCCGTCACCCGCCCTTGGCAGAGCACGATGATCCGGTCGGACAACGCCAGCAACTCCGGCATCTCGCTCGATACCAGCAGGACAGCCGTGCCCCGGTCCGCGGCCTGCCGCACCAGCTTGTACACCTCGGACTTGGTCCCCACATCAATGCCCCGCGTCGGCTCGTCCAGCAGCAGAACCTTGACGTCCGGGCTCATCCACCGCGCTATCAGCAGCTTCTGCTGATTCCCGCCGGACAACGCCCCGGGCGCAATCGAAGGGTGCGCCGCTTTCACTTGAAACTTCCGCAACCGAGCGGAGGTCAGCGTTCGCTCCGCCCGCAGGCTGCGCACGCCCGCCCGCGCCAAGCGCGGCATCACCGGGATCACGATGTTCTCATCGCATCCCAGTTGAAAGAACAACCCCTGCAGCCGCCGATCCTCCGGAACATACCCCACCCCGACCCGAATCATCGCTCGAGGCGAACCCGCACGGACAATCTGCCCATTGACTCGTACCTCCCCCGTCGCACTTGGGTCTAACCCGAAGATCGCATCGAGCAACTCGGATCGTCCCGATCCGACCAACCCTCCCACACCCACGATCTCTCCCGGCTTCACCGTCAGCGAAACGCCCGACAGCTTGCTCGGGGAAGAAAGCGAACGAACCTCCAGAATCGGACGAGCATCCGAAGCGGACACCGTTTCACGCCTCGTCGTCGCCTCGATTCGCCGCCCGATCATCTGCTCGACCAAGTCGGCCTCGGCCATGTCCGCGACGTTCGACGTACCAACAAACTTCCCGTCGCGGAGCACGGTCACCCGGTCACAACAGGCAAAGATCTCCGCCATGCGGTGCGAAACGTAGATGACCGTCAACCCCTCGGAGGCCAGCTGACGCACGATCTTGAGAAGTCGCTCCGTCTCCGCGATCGAGAGCGAACTCGTCGGCTCATCGAAGACGATCACCCGGGCCGAGTGGCCCGCCGCACCGTCGCGATCGGGCTTTCCCTCATCCAGCGCCGCGGCAATCTGCACGATCTGCCGATGCCCGGGCGACAACGATCCCAGCGGCGCCGAAGGGTCGATCTCCGGCTCGATCCTTGCCAACAGCGATGCCGCCCGACGGTTCATCTCCGCCCGATCCACCAGGAAGCCCGCCCGCTTTGGAAGATCGTGCAGGCAGAGGTTCTCGGCGACGGACAGATTCGGGCATTGCGCCAGCTCCTGGTGCACAATGCGAACCCCCGCCGCGAACGCCTCATCGATCGAACCTGGCGCAAGCATCTTGCCGTCGATCGTCACGGTCCCGGAGTCCTGCCGATGCAACCCCGCGATCACCTTCCCGAGCGTGCTCTTGCCCGCACCGTTCTCCCCCATGAGCGCATGAACTTCACCCGCACGGAACGAGACGGACACCTCATCGAGCGCCTGCGTGATACCAAATCGCTTGGATACGCCCTCGACCTTCAGCAGAATGGCATCGCTCGGTGACTTCATGAATGCATGACCGAAGGGCCCGAACAACGGGCGGGGCCGAACAGGCCCGCCCGCCAAGGTTCATTCGCCATCATCCACCGGTCTTCGACCCCGGCTTGGCCTTGTCCTCGCCCAGCCACTTGGCCCATTGCCTTCCGTACTCCTCCGCGTTCTCACGTGTCACACGCACCAGGTCGGCACGCACGACGGGATCGCTGGGGGTCTGCTTGTTCACGATCTTCTCCACCAGCAGGCGGACGGACTCGTACCCCCACTCGTACACCTTCTGCCCGAGAAGCACCTCCACCTGACCGTTTCGCACATAGACAAGTTGTTGACGCAGCGCATCAACCGCGACCACCTTCGCCTTGCCCGCGATGTTGTCCAGCGCGTTGTCCGTGAACAGCGGCCATCCGCCGACCATGGCCCACCCCGTGATCTCCGGATTCGTCCGCTGCACCTCTTCAAGCTTGGCCACCGCGTCCTGCGCCGTCTCCTTGTGGAAGTAGACATCCTTGAGCTTCACGCCCTCGTGCTTCTTGAGCTCCTCCTTCACGCCCGCCACTCGCTTGGCCAGGTTCGGCGCCGTCTGGTTGCCCGCGAGAATCGCCACGACACCCTTGCCCCCCATCGCCTGGACAAGCTCCGCGCCCAGTTGCTTCCCGCACGCAAAGTCATCTGTCCCGTAGTACGCGAACCGCTTGCTCTCCGGGGCATCTGAGTCAAAGCACACCACCGGCACCCCTTTGTCCACCGCCGCGTTGATCGCCAGCGTCAGCGTCTTCGCATCCGAACAGCTCACGGCAATCCCGTCCGCGCCGTTGGCCACGAGCCGCTCCATGTACGCTGCTTGCTTCTGTGCATCTTCCGAGACAGGCGTCTGCCAGTCGATCTTGATCTCCACGCCGTACTGCTTGCCGAGATCGCGGGCCGCATCGTTCGCCCCCGTCCGCGCCGCCAGGAACACGGGATTCGTCTGGCTCTTGGCGATCAGCCCGATCGTGATCGTCTTGCCTTCGGAACGGCTTTCACTCCCGCTCCAGGCACCCAGGACCCCCACCACGCCCAGCGCGGCAACGCCGGCGAACACTCGGGCCAAACGAGATGCGGATTGCTTCAACATGCTTCTTCTCCCACTGAACGTTGGTGTTGACTTCCCGGCCATTCGCTCGTGATACACAGATCCTACCCCCGCCCCGCGGTCAACCGCTGCTTCGCCTGGTCCACAACCACCGCGACCACGATTGCCATCCCGACAATGATCAGCTTGTAGTTCGAATCGATGCCGAGCACGACGATCCCATTCTCGATCAACTGGATCACCACCGCCCCCAGCATCGCCCCGAACGCCGACCCCCGTCCTCCGCTCAACGACGCTCCCCCCACCACTGCCGCGGCGATGACATCCAGCTCATACCCCTGCCCCGCATCCGAGGCCACAGCCCCGTAGTACCCCAGCCGCATCAAGGCCGCCAGCCCGGCCAGCAGACCCGCGATCGTAAAGAGCATGATCTTCGTGCGGCCCACCGGGATGCCCGCATAGCGCCCCGCGGTCTCGTTCCCCCCGATCGCGAAGGTTCGACGACCAAACACCGTGTGCCGCAGCACCACCGCTCCCGCGACCGCGATCACGACCATGAAGATCATCGGCACCGGATTGACGCCCCCCATCGTCTTCTTGAAGAACCCGAGCGTGAGCGCCGAAGGAAAGTCACCGATCGATTGCCCCTGCGTCGTGACAAAGGCCAACCCACGGTAAATCGCCATGCCGCCCAGCGTGACGATGAAGGGGTGAACACGCAACCCCACCACCACCGAGCCGTTGGCCGCGCCACACAACGCGCCGACTCCACAACACACAAGCAACCCGATCGGCAGCGCCACCGCGAGCGATGCCCCCGGCCCCAGGGCCTGCATGGCAAACGCGCCCGCGACCGCCGCCAGCGCATAGATCGATCCCACCGACAGGTCGATCCCTCCCGAAATGATGATGCCCGACATGCCCACCGCCATGATCGCGATGAAGCTCGACACCGTCGCGACCCCGACGAGATTCTCCTTGTTCAGAAACTTGTTCACCATCACGAACCGGCGCAGCCTTGGCTCGCCCCCCGAGTCCAGCAGCTCGTACCCGTCCGCCGCCGCGTACTTCTTCTCCCGGCCGTCCGCCCCCTTGAGCACCCAGCCACCCTCCACGCTCGTCAGCGAGCCGCCCGGCGAAGGCGCCACAAAATGCGGCCGCCGGATCGACTCCGTCGCCAGCGTCAGCCCCAGCATCATCAACGCGATCACGACAATCAGCCCCGACTCCTGCGCGGCCAACACCCGCCGCCAGCGTGGGCGTGTGCGTTGAGCGCGGATTGAAGCTGGCGTGCCTGTCACGGGGTCAGCAGTGTACCGATGCGCATATGCCGGACAGGCCGAGCGGGCCGCGGCGTCAGTCGATGGTCTGAACCCGCGAACTGCGGGTGGGATCGATCAGGTTGACGTTCTGAGGATTCGTGTTCGGCGCGCCCTGCGGGCTGCGGAAGAACACATCGTGAATGTTGTCCTTAAGGAACGCCGCGTGCCCATCCGTGAACACGAAGTTGGCCCCCGCGGTTCCATGGTTGTCCACCTTGCCGTACCGCCCGGCAGAGGGAGCCCCCGCCGCGATGGAACCCGGCGTCTGCGCGTTCGGGGCGTTGGCCCCCGCCCCATACCACGCCCGCGTCCCGACATCCGCACAGTCCGTCTCGTCTCCCCACAGCGGGGCGGGATTGATGATGTTCGACTCGTCCGTCTTGAAACCCGCGATGTACAGGTAGCTGATGTTGTAGTGAATGACATCCTCTTCCTTGCCCGGGACTTCAGGCTTCTTGAGGCGGCTCGTCCCCGGGTAGTTCAAGTTGTTGCCGATGTAAGGCGTCCCGAAGTAGCGATCCTGCTTGTCCGCAGGGCAGACCAGCACCCCGAAGCTGTCAAGGTACGGCCGCATCAGCGGGCTGACATCCGGGTTGAGGCTCCCATTGGGAAGAAAGTACCCGGTGCCCGTCGGCGAAGACCCACCCCAGCACATGTCCACCGTATCCCCCTGCTGCCGCAGGCTGAACAATCCCGCCACGCCCCCGTAGAGGTTCTGGTTGGCGTAGATGTTCGCAGCCGTCTGCGCCCCGCCCACGGGCATCACCGGGTACCAGCTCCGGTTCTCGTTCGCGTACAGCGTCAGCGCCAGGCCCATCTGCCGGCAGTTCGCCAGACACTTGCCCACCTGCGCCGAGGCCCTGGCCTTCGACAGCGCGGGGAGCAGAATGCCGATCAGCAGCGCGATGATCGCGATCACCACGAGAAGCTCGATCAGCGTGAAGGCCCTGTCTCGGCGTGTTCTGAAACTCATGCAGGGTCCTCGGTGGAGTCCGCCCGACGCGATCGACGAAGCACATGTACGGACAAGTTAGCGAAAGACACGCGAAATCGTCAAGATTGAGATACCACGAGAATCGCGGTTCGATCATCGTTTCAGGGTGAATAACTCAAAACCGGGAAGACACCCTATCCGCCTCCGGCCACCCCGCGGAAATCCGCGAACCTTCGAGCGGTTCGCCCCGCGCGTGAACAACGGAAGCTCGCGAAAACCGCTTGGAAAACTCCGGCGTTTCATTATCATCGCCTGCACCCGAGGAACAGGCCGAACCCTGCCTTTGGAGAGGAACCATCCACGGCCCGCCGACGGGCCGACACCGGGAGCAAGCACCATGAAGAGAACCCCCGCCATCACCGCCGCCACACTCGCCTGCCTCGCCGGGCACGCCGTCGCACAGCCCGTACTTGACGGTATCCGCGACGACGCGTTCTACGGCACGACGCCCTTGTGGGTGCAGAACCAGCCCACGAACTTCGGCGACAACTCCGGCGCTTCATGCGACAACACCGTCGTCGGAAACCCCGGCGCTGTTCAGACCGGCGTTGAAATCGCCATCCCCCTCTCCGCGTTGGGCAACCCCGCCGCTTCGAACCTCAAGATCTGCCTGTTCATCAACGGCCAGTTCCACGACTTTGTTTCCAACCAGGTGCTCCCCGGCCTTCCTCCGGGCACGCCCACCCAGGGCACCGCGAACCTCGGCAACCCGCGCCTCATCGACTTTTCGACTATCGCCGGCGGCCTCGGCGGCAACCAGTTCTTCTCCGGCGTCGTCAACGGCTCGTTCGCTCCCACCATGGACGGCAAGCTGACCAACACCGGCTTCCCGAACGATGCGATCGCGTACGGCGCCCTCAAGGCAACCCAGACCTGCCGCACCGGCTTCGGCGACGCCACCACCGGCCTCCCCGGCCTCTGCAACGGCTCTGAGCTCGACGGTGTCTACGCCGTCGTCAACGGCGGCTTCCTGTACATGCTCATCCCGGGCAACCTCGAGTCCAACGCGAACAAGCTCGAGATCTTCATCGACACCGGCGCGGCCGGCGGCCAGAACCAGCTCACCGCCACCAACCCCTCCCGCATTCTCGCCATGTGCGACAACGGGTCCGAGCCCGGCCTGAAGTTCGACGCCGGCTTCAACGCCAACTACTGGGTCGGCGTGGGCGGCTACGAAGACGCTGGCAACTACGTCGGTTTCGTGGACTTCGGCCAGATCGGCACCACCACGGAGTTCTACTGCGGCGCCTTTTCCGCGCAGACCGGCGGCACGCTCACCGGCGGCGATGTCGGCGCGCCCGCCATCCTCTGCACCATCGATAACTCCAACACCGCGGGCGTCCTGGGCTTCTGCCCCCCGCCCAGCGGCAACCCGAACACGGCCAACGGCTCCGAGATCAACTCCGTCTACGGCCGCATCTTCAACAACAAGCTCTATCTCCTCGTCACCGGCAACTGCAACAGCGCCTTCACCAAGCTCAACCTGTTCTTCGATGCTTTCCCCGGTGGGCAGAACCGCCTCGAGAACAACCACGCCCCCATCGACTTCAACGGCTTCGCCAACATGTGCGACGACGGCTCCGGCAACGGCCTCACCTTCGACGACGGCTTCTTCGCCGACTACTGGCTGGCCTACTCCAACGGCAACATCGGCGCCGGCAGCCCGCCTTCCGTCCAGCAGTACGTCAATGCCCTTGTGCTCCGCACCAACGGCATCCGCCGCCAACAGGGCACCGACCTCCCGCTCGACTACGGCGCCTACGACGGGGGCGACAAGGCCCAGTACCAGCCAGTCCCCTTCGCCGGCCCGCTCCTCAACGCCCAGGCCGGCGTGCAGGAGCTCTACACCAACTACGCCCCCCGCCATGCCGGCGCGGCCGTCCAGCTTAACCCCGCCACGCCCATCGCGCCACCCGCCGGCCTTCTCCGCGTCGCGTACGACAACTCGAACACCGCGGGCGTTACCGCCACCACCATCACCGGCGCCGCCCTCGTCACCACCGGCCTCGAGCTTGAAATCGATCTCGCCGAGCTCGCCTGTGTCGAGAACTCGCCCGCGTCGTGCTCCCCGAACCCTTCCACAATAACCAGCGTCAAGGTTGCCGGTTTCCTCAGTGCTGATTCTGCCAATGGGTCCAACGGCGGCTATGGCCAGATGTCCAATCAGGTCATCGGTGGCATGCCCAGCCCTGACTCCCCCGGAGCCACCCGCAACGTCAACTTCGCTCAGTTCGCCGGCAACCAGTACATCGTCGTCACCAACGCCGCACCGAGCACCTGCTACGCCAACTGCGACGGCAGCACCGGCTCGCCGCGCCTCACCGCGAACGACTTCCAGTGCTTCCTGAACAAGTACGCCTCCGGCGACACCTACGCCAACTGCGACGGCAGCACCGGCTCCCCGCTGCTCACCGCCAACGACTTCCAGTGCTTCTTGAACAAGTTCGCTTCCGGCTGCACCTGATCTCACCGCCCTGACCGCAACTTCTCCAAGCCGCTCGCCGATCCGGCGAGCGGCTTTCGTATCTGGACCCATTCGAATGACTGTCTGCATGTACCATGTGCTCTCAGAAGGTCACCCATGAAACTCCTTACCTGCCTCGCTCTGTTGCTCTTCGCCACATCGCTCGTCCAGGCGCAGCCACTCCCCGATACGGGCCTGATCCTCATCGTCAAGGACAAGTCCGGTCTCTCCAGCACCGAATCCCCGCTCTACCTTGCCTCCAACTGGGGCGGCTGGGCACCCGGCGACAACGCCTACAAGCTCTCCGCCCGGTCGGACATGCGCTGGCAGATCATTCTGAAGCCGACTTCCAAGGACCTCCCTCCGCTTGAGTTCAAGATCACCCGCGGCTCGTGGGACGCGTGCGAAGTCGCCGCCGACATGTCCGACATCCCCAACCGCCGCCTGCCCGCGATAGACGTCTCCTCCATCGCCCCCGGCCAACCCGCCATCGTCGAGATTGAAGTTGAAAGGTTCTCCGACCAACGCCCCGAGGCCCAGGCCCGCAAGGCCCTGAGCCCGTACCGCACCATCAACGCTGTCGGCACAGTCCGCCGACTCGCAGTCGTCGGCGGCGGCATTCCCGGTACGTTCCGGGACGCCCTGGTCTGGCTCCCTCCCGGCTACGACGAGCCCGCCAATGCCGATCGTCGCTACCCGGTCCTCTACATGCACGATGGCCAGAACCTCTTCGAGCAGTTCCCCGGCCTTCCCGCCGAATGGCGGGCCGATGAAACCGCCACCGAACTCATCGAGTTCGGCAAGATCACCCCGCTCATCATCGTCGGAATCCCACATGCAGGACCCGGACGCGCCAGCGAGTACCTTCCCATCCCGGCGCTCGACAACATCGAACCCCGCGGCGAGGCGTACGTGAACTTCCTCATCTCCGAGGTGGTCCCCCGCGTCGAACGCGCTTTCCGCACAGCCCCCGGCGCTGAGAACCGTGCGATCGGCGGCGCTTCGCTGGGCGGCCTCATCAGCCTCTACGCCGCCACCAAACACCCGCAGACCTTCGGCAAGGTGCTCGCCGAGAGCCCATCTCTCGTCCTCCGCGGCAAGCGACTGAACAACCTCTTCGGCGAGGGTCATTGGCCGCAGCGCGTGTACCTCGGCATGGGCGGCAAGGAAACCGCTAACGCGGAGACCAACGCCGCCCTCATCGCTGCCGTCAAGGACTTGTATTCACAGGTGGAAGCCGCGGGGCTTTCGACAGAGCACCGCATGCTGCTCATCGATGAGAACGCCGTGCACGATGAAGGCGCCTGGGCGAAGCGCTTCCCCACCGCCCTGAAGTTCCTGTTCCCCGCTCACTGAACGATCAGAGCGCCACTTCCTCCAAGCACACATGCTGCGCGCCCCGCGGGCGCAGGAAGCTCTTCATCAGGCGAACGCGCTCGACGGGAAACGGGGGCAATGAAACCGACCTGTCCACGCGTCCCGGCAGTGCCTCACCGCTGAAACGACACAGCGTCAGGTGTGGCAGAAAGCGATCCCCCGCCTTGGCCCGTGGCGAACGGGCAAGCCTGTGCGCCAGCCGCCGATGCAACTCCAGCAGCGCGGTCGGCGCATCCGTCTCCAACGCGACCAACCGCACCGGTCCTCGCTCCGGAAGCGAGATCAGCCTCTGCGGCGACAGCGAAAACGTCCCGATGCCGGCGGCCGCCCGCCTCACGGATTCCACGACATTCGGCAGCTCGCGTTCCTCCGTGTCCCCGATGAACTGCACCGTCAGATGAACCTGATCCAGCGGCGTCACCTTGTGCCGCGGATCGATCGATAGCCCCGCCAAGAGCCCGAGCATCGCCCGCCGTGCCCCCTCCGGCGGATCAATGGTCACAAACAGCCTCAGTGGACGCCCCTTCACGAACGGAACCTCTTCATTGAAAGAAACTCGATCGGCAGATCGGTGCGGCCGCGCATCGCGAGGTCGGCCATCGCCCCGCCGATGGCGGGTGCGAATTTGAAGCCATGCCCGCTGAAGCCGCACGCCAACCAGACGTTCGTGTGCCGGGGATGGCGATCGATGATGAAGTGGCCATCGGGGGAGTTGGTGTACATGCACACGCACGTCCGCACCGTGGGCCCACGCGCCCCGGGCAATACGCCCATCACGGATCGAAACGTGGCTTCATCGTCGGGCGTGATGGTTCTGTCGAGGCGATCGGGATCGGCCTCCACACCTCGCGCATGCAGGGCGATCTTCAGCGCCGACTCCCCGGGCATGATCGGGAACCCGTAGTGCAACGACCCATCGGCGTACCCAAGCGCCCAGCAGGGAAAGCCGTTCCCCTCACCGTCATTGCGAAACGGTTCGTCGCTCGCGGGCTGCACCCATCCCAGCACCTGCCGCGTCACCACCAGCGGAACACCCAGGTCCGCGATGAGGCGACCTGACCACGCCCCCGCTGTGACGATCAACGCCCGAGCCGAGTACGCCGCCGACTCCGTATGCACCGTCACGGAGCCGCCATCTGCCGTCCATCCCTTCACCCTTGCCCCCTCCAGCACGGTCGCCCCGCTCCGCCGGGCAAGGTCCACCATCGTCTCAATCGCAAGCTCCGGCAATACAAAGCCCGCCCGACGCTCCAGGAAGCCGGCGTGGTCGTCGGGTACGTGAAACGGCGGAAACTCCCGAGCAAGGTCCGCCCGCGAGAGCACGCGGTGTGCAAGCCCATGCCGCCTCGCGGCCTCCAGCGACCCGGCCATCAGCTCTGACTGGGGATGCCCAAGATAGAGGGCACCGACCTCGTGAAACAGCCGAACGCCGGACCTCGATTCAAGCGCCTTCCACCCCTCATGCGCGCGCTGGAGCAGGGGCACGTAGTCCGGATGCTCGTAGTACGCCATCCGGAACATCCGCGACTTGCCATGGTGCGACCCGCGGTTGTGCGCCACGGAGAACTGCTCGAGCCCGAGCACCTTCGCGCCGCCGCGGGCCAGGGCCTCGCAGGCCGCAGCCCCAAACGTCCCGACGCCAAGAACAATCACGTCGTGCATGGCCAAGCGTATCAAGATCCCGAACACGGGGCCCCTCGGCCTCGCGTCCCGTCCTGCCGCGCCGACCGTTACACCCCGTACCCCCGCGGATGGCTCTGAAACCACGCCCACGCCGACCCGATGATATCACCCAGGTCTGTGATCGCAGCCGTCCACCCCAGCTCCCTCCGGATCTTGGACGGGTCCGCGAAGAGTGTCGGTGGATCGCCCGGCCGGCGCGGCCCGTACACAACCTTGAAGTCCTTCCCCGTCACCCGCCGGACCGCATCGATGATCTCCTTGACCGAGTACCCACGCCCGATCCCGAGGTTGTACGTCCGCTGATCGCCCGGCCGCAGCGCCCCGAGCACCCGCACGTGCGCATCGATCAGGTCCTCGACGTGCACATAATCACGGATGCACGTTCCGTCCGGCGTTGGATAGTCTGTGCCGAACACCGTTACCGACTCCCGCCGCCCCTGCGCCGCCTGCAGGATCACGGGGATCAGGTGTGTCTCCGGCTCGTGATGCTCCCCCAGCACGCCCGTCCGATCGCTCCCCGCCACGTTGAAGTACCGCAACGCCGCGAACGCGAACGGCTTGCCCACCGCCGCCCTCTCCTTCGCATGGTCGAACAGCATGTGCTCCACATGCAGCTTGCTCATCCCGTAGGGATTGATCGGCCGCTGCTCCGTCGTCTCCGGGATGGGCATCACCGGCGGCTCGCCGTAGGTCGCGCACGTTGAACTGAACACAAACTTCTCCACCCCCGCCGCCGCGCACGCCTCGATCAGTGTCAGCGCCGATGCCGTGTTGTTCCGGTAGTACGCCAGCGGCTGCTGCACGGACTCCCCGACGTACGCGAGGGCCGCAAAGTGCATCACCGCCTCAACGGACCGCGACCGAAGCACCGAATCGAGCAGCGCCCGGTCCCCGATGTCCCCCTTCACAAACTCAAGCCGCCCCCCCGAGGCCGGCCGCAGCGCCTCCATCGCCTCCGCATGGCCCCGGTAGAGATTGTCCAGCGAAGTGACCGTGTGGCCATCCCTGAGCAGCCGTTGCACGGCGTGCGACCCGATATACCCCGCGCCTCCGGTCACCAGTACGTTCATGCCTGCTTCCCTGCCGTCATCCCGCCACCGATCCCTCCCGGCGCCCCCACCCACCCAGTTTCGGCACCGCCCGGGACATGATCATCGGCAACGCCACCACCCCCGCGACAATCATCCCCACGCTCAGCCACTGCCCGCGCGAGAGCCCGGCGATCACCTTGTTCTCCAGCTGCGCGTCCGGTAACCGGAAGAACTCCGTCGCGATCCGCATCGCCCCGTACACGATCAGGAACCAGCAACCGATAACCCCGGGCCGCCGCGGCCGAGCCGCGATCCACCACAGCACCACGAACAGCACCACGCCGTCCGTGAACGCCTGGTACAACTGCGAGGGGTGACGCGCGGAAATCAGCGGTTCCAGCGAGCGGGCCAGCGCCGAATCCCCGGCCCAGATGCGATTCAGCACGCGCCCGTAGGCATCAAGAAACGAGTGATCTGGGAGCGTGTACGGCTGCACAAGCTGATGCAACGCCATCGTCTGGTCGGGATCGAGCACGGGCCTGTGCCCCTTGGGCATGAACTCCGTCTCGATCTCCTGCGGAAACTTCACCGCCCACCACGGCGCGGGCTTGCCCGGCATCGCCACGATTTTCCCCAGAAGCTCCCCGTTGATGAAGTTCGCGATCCGTCCAAGTCCAAGTCCAAGGGGCGCGATCAGCGCCATCATGTCCAGCACGTGAAGCACCGGCGCCTTCCCCAGCCGCTCGCCCGTGGTCGTCCGGAACCCGCGTGCAATGAAGAACGCGGCGATGATGACGCCGATCATGCCCCCGTGACTGGCCATCCCGCCCCGGTTGATCGCCAGCAACCCCCACCACGGCGGGCGCGACCAGTCAAAGTCCGTCAACAATGAAGGCTCGTAGAAGATCACATACCCGAGCCTCCCCCCCACCACGACCCCCACGACAGCAATGAGGATGGCATCCCCGACTCGTTCAAGCGGGATCAGGCTCGCCCGCCGCCGGGCCAGAAACTTCAGCAGCATCCAGCCGACCATGAAGCCCAGCGCGTACGCCACGCCGTACCACCGAACCGGCAAGAAGTCGTTCTTGTAGATGTAGGGGCTGAGCGTGTGGAACCAGGCCGCGAGCGTCATGGAGCGAGTGTAGCGGGCCGCACGCGCCGTCTGCCGACCCGACCGGCGTCAGGCACCCGAGGCCGATGCATCTATCCCGAAGAACCGTTGCGTGTTGTCGTTGATCCGGGCGTGGAACTCCTCCCACCCCATGCCCTTAAGGTCGGCCAGGTACCGTGCCGTCACAGACGCCATCCACGGTTTGCACGGCCGTTTCCCGCGATGCGGATCGGGCGATAGAAACGGGGCATCCGTCTCGACCATCATCCGGTCCACCGGCGTCAGCTTCGCCGCGCCCTGCACGTCCGCGGCGTTCCTGTACGTGACCGCGCCGGTGAACGAAATCATCGCCCCGAAGTCGAGCACACGCCTCGCCTCATCCGGAGTGCCGGTGAAGCAGTGAAACACAAACCTTGTCGGATCGAGCCGTGTACGCCGGAGAACCGGCAACAGGTCCGCAAACGCCTCGCGGCAGTGAATCACGATGGGCAAGTTGACACGGTCCGAAGCGTGCGCCGTCTCAATGAAGGCAAGCTGCTCGGCCAGGACCCTGTCCTGCACATCCCGGTGCGGCGTCTCGTAGTGGTTGTCAAGCCCGAGTTCACCCCACGCGACACACCGGGACGACCGGGCGACCGACAGCAGGTTATCCCAGCGGTGAAGCCCCTGATCGGAATACAGCGGATGAACGCCAGCGGTGCACCAGACATTCGGGTATCGCTGGGCGATCGTCAGGGCGTCCAGGCAATCCGAGGTCGTCGTCGAAATCGTGATGCAGCCGGTCACCCCATGCCTCGCCGCCTCCGAGAGCGTTTCGGCAACGGAATCCCGAAAGTCGGGAAAGGTGAGATGGCAGTGGGTGTCGATCACAAGGGGAGGATAGCGAGGCGCTTCACCAGAAGCCCCGCGGCGATGCCGGCACACGTGTGGCGCGGTGGAATGGTCTCGAGTGGAAGCAGTGGCTCACCCGCCCAAGCCGACTGCCCCTTCCCGCCCGCTTCTACAATCCTCGAACCCCGGAGATCCCCATGAAGGACAGCACACGGTTCCCGCTCTGGCTCACCTCAATCCTCGTGGCCGTGCTCGCGTTGTCGCGCTCGGGGCTGGCCTCTATCGACGACTACGAGCGGTGGTACGCCGTCGAGCTCGGGGGCAACCGCGTGGGCTGGATGCACCAGAAGCAGTCCACCGTCGGCGACCTCATCACCACTTCAAGCCGCATGGAGTTCGCGTTCAACCGCGACCAGGCGGGCGCGAAGATTTCCGTCTCCGGCTCGTTCGTCGAGACCAAGTCGGGCAAGCCCGTGTCCATGAGCAGCATGCTCAAGTTCGGGCGCCAGCCGACCTCCCTTCAAGCCACTTTCGGCGAGAACGAGATCGAAGTCATCGTGACGCAATCGGGGCGGACCGAACGGAGCACACGCCCGCTCCCGGATGGAACATGGCTGACGCCCGCCGCCGCATCCGAGTTCGTCAAACAGCGCATGCACGCGGGCGCCGACTCCATCACAGTGCGCACGATGTCCGCGCTGGCAGGAATGGATCCGATGTCCGCGCTCAAGCCGACGACCGTGGAACGCTCGGGCCGGACCGACACCGACTACGAGGTCGCCGGGAAGAAGGTCAAGGCCACGAAGTGGACGACAACATCGAGCGCTTCGCCTTCCACCAAGGCGACGGAGGTGGTCGACGAGGCCGGTTTGCCGCTCGCCACCGACACCAGCATGGGCATGATGAAGATGGTGATGCGCATCGTGAACGAGGAGGAAGCCAAGGCCGAGTTCGCCGCGCCCGAGATCATGGTGGAGACGTTCATCACGCCCGACAAGCCCATCGCCAACCCGCGGAAGACCAAGAAGGCAACGTACCTGCTTCACGTCGCGGAGGGTGAGGTCCCCGCGATCCCCGCAACAGGATCGCAGCGAGTGTCGCCCGTCGACGCGTCCTCCGTCCGCGTCGTCGTCGATACCCGATCACTCTCCCCCGCCCCCGAAGGCGACGCCACCAATCCTCTCTTCCTCGCCTGTCCCATCAACGTCAACTGCAACGACCCCGAGATCCGAAACTTGCTCACCAAGGCGATCGAGAAGGCCGCGGACAATCCCGCGGCACGCGCCGAGGCGATCCGGGCTTTCGTCTATCGCCACATCCACAAGAAGGACCTCGACGTCGGCTTCGCCTCCGCCTCGGAAGTCGCCCGCACGAGACAGGGCGACTGCTCCGAGCACGGCGTGCTCACGGCCGCGCTGCTCCGCGCGAACGCGATCCCGAGTCGCGTCGTCGCCGGTGTCGTCTACGCGGACCAGTTCGCCGGCGGCAAGGACATCTTCGCGTACCACATGTGGACACAGGCCCTTCTGGACGTCGACGGCAAGCCCACGTGGGTCGATCTCGATGCGACCCTCCCGCCGAACATCCCCTATGACGCCACGCACATCGCCCTCGCCACCGCCTCGCTCGGCGAGGATGACACGCAGGAGTCCCTTGCCTCCATCGTCCTCGTCATGGGTCGCCTGAAGATCAGCGTTGAGAGCGCCGAGTGAGTGCCGCCGACTCCAGCCCCCTTCCTCCCCTGCCCCCCCGCGACCCGCGCGGCCACAAGGGAACCTTCGGCACGGTCGTCATCGTCGGCGGCTGCGCGGGCTCAAGCGCCGACGGGGCCTCGGGCCGACTCATGATCGGCGCCCCTGCCCTCGCTGCCACCGCGGCCCTCCGCTGCGGCTGCGGTTTGGCCAAGATGGTTGTACCCGCTCCCATCGCCGCCGCGGCCATAACCCTCTGCCCATCCGCCACCGGCGTCCCCGTAGCCGTTGATCCCACCGGTGAAATGATCGCCAGCGAGGCGGCGGCCGTCATGGATGAGCAGTTCGCCGCGGCACAAGCCATCGTCGTCGGACCCGGCATGGGAGGTGGGCAGAGCGTGCGGGCGGTCGCTCTCCGTTGCGTGCAACAGGAAGAGTGCCCGGTTGTCGTCGATGCGGATGCCATCAATGCCTTGGCGGAGGTACCCGAGCTTTGGCGCGACTTCAAAGCCGCGGCCGTGCTCACCCCTCACCCTGGCGAATACCGGCGATTGGCGGACAGACTGAACATCCGCGCCGATCCGACCGAGACGAAAGACCGTCCGCGTGCCGCCGAGCTCTTGGCCCAGCGCCTGGGGTGCATCGTCGCGCTCAAAGGCGCTGGAACGGTCGTCAGCGACGGCCAGCGGACCTGGATCAACACCAGCGGCGGATCGGTTCTGGCCACGGCGGGAACCGGCGATGTCCTCGCAGGTCTCGTGGCGGGACTCTCCGCCCAGTTCGTCAGCCTCGGTTCACGCCGCGCCCCCACCAAGCCCCTCGACCTGTACGACGCTACGCGGATCGCCGTGCACGCCCATGGTCTGGCCGCGGAGCTCTGGGCGCAGCGCCACCGGGCCGGCGCCGGCATGCTTGCCATGGAACTAGCGGATCTGCTTCCAGAAGTCTTGTGGGCTCAGGACCGCTGACCAAGGACGAAGGTTTACTCGTCCAGGCGCCGGGGCGTCGTGCTCGCGATAAGGCGCAGCACATCGCCGTTCATCCCGCCGTTGATGTGAGTCGGATCGTTCCCGGCGTCGTCGGGCTGAATGGTCATGTCGATAGTCGCCTGGCGAAGGCGCGGCCCGATGTCATACTCCAGCGAGAACTTCACATCTCGCACGTTCCGCACCAGCGGGTGGTTGAACTGCGCCTGGAGCGTCCCGTTGACGAAGTCCTGCCGCTGATAGTTCAGGACAAACATCCCCGGCAGCGACGGGTCGGCCACCTTTGAAAGCCGGGTGACCTGACGCTCGCCTGTGCCATCATCCTGGAACGACACGAACTCGACGTAATCGGAATCAATGATCGTGGGATGCAGCACCCCCAGGGGGTACGGCCCGAACTCTTCCCCCTGACGGATCATCCCCAGCATGCGGTGCATGACCAGCCGCGAGACGACGTGCGTCGAGGCGGACTCCGTCGTCTGCTCGTAGCTCTTGAACGAACGATCCAGCGCCACGAGGCAGGCCGTCAGCAGCAGCGAACTGATCATCAGCGCGATGAGCAGTTCGACCACGCTGAAGCCGCGCCGGAGCGTCGCCCGCGTTGCACGCACATCACGGTGGATCACTTGGAGGCCTCCCGGTACGTGCCCCGCTTCGCATCGATCTGCATCGGCAGCATGATGCCGTCCGGCAGCGCCATGTTGGGATCAAACCGCAGGCTGATCGCGCCGTAGCCATGGAACGGCACCGTCACTGCGCCCGCGGCAATCTGCGCCGCCGACGGCGTCTGATCCGGCGGCAGGTCCGGCAGCCCGTCCCCGTCCAGGTCCCAGCCGACAATCCGCACGCCGTTCACAACCGGCAACGTGCGGGGATCCAGCGATTCATCATCGCCATCCTCCGGCCCGAAGTACCCGAGCGAGGCATTGAAGAGCGAGGGATTGCCAACCGGGTTCCCCATCGCATCACGCAGCGGGATCTCACCGAGCTGCGGACGGAACGTGAGGAGAAGCGCCCCATCGATCGAGGCGTTGCCGCGGATGTCCAGCACGCCCGCGATCACCGCCCCCCGCAGCTGCACATCCTGCGTCGGCGGCGAGTTGAACTGCCCGATGTCCACCGAGTAGTTCGGCAGCATCATCGAGCTCTTCAGGATCTCCGGCATGTCGCCGGAGTTCGGGTTCAGCAGCGGATCCCCCGGCTGCTGCGGGTGCTTGTTCGTGAAGCGCGTCGCCCCGGTGAACTGCATCTTGTTCCGCGCGTGCGTGTACCGCTGCGGCGCATCGCTCACGATGGACCCCACGAACAGGCAACTGTGGAACCGGATGTTGTTCGAAAGCTTCTTCGTGTCGATGCACCGCAGGCCGTTGATGATGAGCGGATCGGGCAGATTGTTGTAGCCCTGGGTGTAGGGGATCTGGTTGTCCGGGATGTCCGCCTTGTCCAGCGGCGTCGTCGCCATCAGCACCGGCCGATCGTTCGAGGCCAGCATCGAGGGGAAGCTCGTTCCCGTGTACACATACCGCGGCGGGTCCAGCACCGGCCGCCCGCCCGAGCCGAGCTTGAGCTTGCCGTAGATCGTCCAGTTGATGTGGCTGTTCCCCGACTCCGACCGAACGTACGTCACCCCGACGAACGTGCAGTTCTTGAACAGCCCGTTGTTCCCGGCTGGAACCCGCACGTTCCGGAACGTCATGTTCTCGTACACCGGCCGGTAGTACCAGTCCGTGTACGTCGGCGCATTGAAGGGCATCTTCTCAAAGTGCGCCGTCTGCCAGTTGTCCGGCAGCCCGTCGTTGTCCGCGTCCGGCAGCAGCGGGTTGTACTTCGCCGCCGAGGGATCGCTCGAGTTCATGGCCGGCGTCCACGTCGCCAGCTGCGTCACCGACACGCCCAGGTTCTGCGCCACCTGCTCCTCGAACGTCTTGCCATCCCCCGTCGCCGCCGCTTTCAACGCCGTCTCCGAGTTGGTAAAGCTCGCGGCCGTCAGGTCGGGCAGCGTGCTGGTCGCGGCGTTGAACGAAATCGGAGACTGGCTCGGCTTGGGTGCGATCGGCCCAACCAGCCTGTTCATGTAGTTGCCCTGGCCGGCGATCCACGCGCTCTCCGTCGTGCGGAACACCAGCCGGCCTCGCACCTTCGCGTACTGGTCCCGCTTGTCGATGAAACCATCGCGGAATCCAAGAACCTGGTCGCGGTACACATACGTGTCGCCGCCCATCGTCACGATGTAGCTCTGCAGGTTCGCCGGAACCTCCGACGCGGTGACCTGCTCCATGTCATGCAGCACTTCACCCGGGTCGTACCTCCCGTTGAAGTTGGCATCGGTGAAGCTGTACACCCCGTTCTTGTTGCGGTCCGGATTGCTCGAGTCGATCAGCAGGGCGAGCTGGTCATCCACCGGCGCCCCGCCGGAAAGCACAAACTCCGCGGTCATGCCGTTCGCCGGCGTTCCCGCCGCCAGGGCGCCCCCGAGCACAACGCGCCCGTCCCGTGCCCCGCCGTTGCGACCGTCGTAGTACATGATGAACACATCGAACTCGTCGAGGTAGCCGTCCTCCGTCACATCGCACTGCGTCCCGGGATAGCCCAGGTTCGAGTAGTCCGGAAGGTTCGCGCCCTCGATCGGGTGACCGATGCGGAGCCGGTTGTCCTTATTGGCGTCGTACGTGGACAGCGCATTGAACAGTTTCGTGAGCTCCGCATCAAGCCCCGCCTCAAGCCCGAAGAAGTCGGACTTCATGACCAGCGGGTCGCCGTGCTGCTTGTCCACGTCCGTGAACGTCGCTCCCAGCTCGCCCTCCACCATCACGTTCTTCCCGATCATGATCCGGCTCGGGCTCAGCACCGCCGCGTTCACACGCTTGGCGAGCTGGTAGTCCTGCATGATCCGCCGCGTGATCGGCTGCCCCCGCGTCTGGTACCCGAAGTCGTACCCCGTGGCGATGATCCGGATCGACGTCCCGTTCTTCAAGAGGGCGTAGTCAATCTGGAACGCCGTTCCCGTCGGCCGCGTCGGGTCGATCTCGTTGTGCAACGCCACGCCCGGCGTCCGCACCCAGTCCGCGTTCGCATAGACATCCGGATCGGCCGCGGAGTTGGCGGCGATCGTCACGGACGTCACGCCGATGCCCACATCCACCGTGTTCGTGTCCCTCGCGTGAATCTGCCCGACGGCCTCCTTGATGCCGCTCGCCCCGGAGCTGACGCTCGGGTAGCTCACCGGCGGAAGCACGCTGACCTGTCCGTCCGACCCCGACGTCGTGCCGTCCCACAACCGGCGCCCGAAGCCGGAATCGACCGTGCCCTTCTCCACCACAAACCGCCCCACCGCCTCGAACAGCCGCTGCTCCGCGATCGCAAGCCCCGTCTCCGCCGCACCCTGCGCCCTCACCACGTGCTGGTGCGTCGCCGCCGTGATGATGTTCCCCTTGCTCATGATCGCCATCGCCGCGGCCAGCGAACCGAACAGAATCAGGAACATCATCGAAACCACGGACACCACGCCGCGACGCGTCGTGAACATCCACCGGCGGAGCCGGAAGAGCCGTGTAAGTCGGGAAGAGGGCTTCACCATCGCGGGAACTCCAACGCCTCCGGGAAGAACCTCAACGCACGGGAACGATCCATGTGACCTCCGTCACCTTCTCGGCCGTCGCCGAGAGCGGAGGCTGGAAGTAGACAGACACGGTTACACGAAGCGGGAAGTGATCCGCCGCCCGCCCCGCAAAGTTGCCCGATGGCGGATCGGTCGCCGTCCAGGCACGGACCGTCGAGAAGTCGTACGGGTCCACCTTCTGCACCGTGACTTCCTGCCGCCAGCCTTGCAGCGACAGCGGCTCACCCGTCTGCGGATCCACTCGAACAACACCCATGACGTCCACATCCGGAATGATCCGCCCGAAGGCATCGATCGGCCCCTCGAACGTGCCGCCCGGGCCGAAGCTCACGCCGTTGTAATCGTCGATGTCGTCAAAGTCCGCGACCGTCACCTCGTTGGCCTCCGGCCCGGGACCCGCCGTGGCCGAAAGTCCGGACACCGGATCGTGCCGCGGGAGCACACGCATCCGCTCGCGGATCTCGTTGGCCAGGTACGTTGCCGTCGCCTCCTGGCTGGACCAGGCATTGGCACGCATCATCGCCCCGTGCGCTTCCACCATCGCCACCACGCCCACCATGACGATGATCATGGCCAGCGCGGTCTCCAGCAACGTGAAGCCGCGGCGTGACTTGACTTGACTGCGCGGTCGGCGAAGTCGCATGGGCTCTCCTGCCGGCCTCCCGACAACACGTGGTTCGCGGACGCCACCCAGCGCCCGCACACCACGCCACGAGCCTCCCATCGGCTATTTCACGACCTGACTCATCTTGAAGATCGGCAGGATAATCGCCATCGCGATGAACCCGACGACACCGCCCATAACGATGATCATGATCGGCTCGATCATCGAGGTCACGGCCTTGATGTGCTCTTTGAGCTGCTTGCTGTAGAAGACCGAGATTTCGTCGAGCACTTCGCCGAGCTTACCGGACTCTTCACCCGCGGCGATCATCTGCGAAACGGCGCGCGGGAGAAGGCGGGTCTTCATCAGGGGGGCGGTGATCTTCTTGCCCTGCTTCACGCTCGAGTACACGGACCGCCACATGCCTTTGTACAGGCGATTGCCCGAGATGTCCCCCGTTATGGCGAGCGTGTCCAGCATCGGCACGCCCGCGTTGATCAACTGGCCCATGGTCTGGAGCGAGCGGGAGATATACAGCGAACGGAACATGGTCCGCAGGATCGGCACCGTGAGCTTCGTCCGGTCGGCCCAGAACGCCCCGACCTCCGTCTTGAGGAACGCGAACACTCCCACAAACCCCATCACCGCGCCACCGAGAATGTACGGCCAGTTCGCGACCATGAACTTGCTGATCCCCATCAGGAACTTCGTCGCAAACGGCAGCACCTCTTCCTTGCCCTCGAAGACGGCGTAGAAGCGGGGCAGCACGAACGTCAGCAGGAACACCGTCACGGCGATCGCCATGGTGCCGATCACGCCGGGGTAGATCGAGGCCCCCACCACCATCTTCCGCGTTTCGATCTGCTGCGCGATGTAGCCGGCGATTCGGTCCAGCATCTTCGCGAAGCTGCCGGACATTTCCGACGCCCGCACCATGTTCACGTACAACGGGCCAAAGAGCTTCGGGTGCCGCGCGATCGCATCGGAAAACTGCTTGCCCGACTCCACGTCCGTCTTAAGCCCGAGGATGATCTTCTTGAACGTCGAGTGATCGGTCTGCTCCGCGATGCCGTCCAGGGCCGCGCGGAGGTTGATGCCCGCCTTGATCATGACCGACAGCTGCGTGGTGAAGTCGAGAACGTGCTTCTGCTTCGGCTTTCCGGCATTGAGCTCGCGAAGCTTCTGAAGCGCCTTGTTGTTCCCGAGCGAGGCGTTGATCGGCGTCAGCGACAGGACGTGCACGCCCTGGTTTCGCAGCACCGCCGCCGCCGTCGCCACGGTGTCAGCGCTCACCACGCCGACCTGGACCTGGTTCTGAGCAGTACGAACTTGGTATCGGTAGTTCGGCATGGTGAGCAGTGATGGAATGAAGCAGTGCCGAGGTCCCGATCACACGACGCTGCTCACTCCATCAGTTCCTTTCCGTTGAGGCTCGATCCTGCGTGACGGCATCACTGCTTCGATGCGATCCTGCGCTACGCCACCAGCTGCCGCTCCAGCTTGTCCGGGTACGCGGCCTGCGCAATCGCGTCTTCCTTCGAGATCATCCCGTTGAAGTACAACTCCGCGATCGAGCTGTCCAGGCTGCTCATCCCGATGGCCCTATTGGTCTCGATCACGTTCGGGATTTCGAACGTGCGGGCCTCACGGATGAGGTTGCGCACCGCGGGCGTGCACAGCAGCGTCTCCACCGCCGGCACCATGCCCGGCTTGTCCGTCCGGCTGAACAGGGTCTGCGACACGACGGCCTGCAGCGTGTTCGAGAGCATCGAGCGGATCTGGTTCTGCTGACCCGCGGGGTACATATCGATGATACGTTCGACCGTCTGCGACGCGTTCACGGTGTGCAGCGTGGACAGCACCAAGTGGCCGGTCTCGGCCGCGGAGATCGCCAGGGCGGTCGTCTCGAGGTCGCGCATTTCGCCCACCAGGATGATGTCCGGGTCCTGACGCAGCGCGTGCTTGAGGCCGCTGGCGAAACTGGGCATGTCCTGCCCCAACTCGCGCTGCTCGATCAGGCACTTGTCGCTCTTGAACGTGTACTCGACCGGGTCCTCGAGCGTGATGATGTGCTTGCGGTACCGCTCGTTCATCGCCTGGATCATCGCCGCGAGCGTGGTCGACTTGCCCGAACCCGTATCGCCCGTCACGAGCACCAGGCCGCGGGGAAGATACGTCAGCCGGGCGATGACCTCCGGCAGGTTGAGGTTCGCCAAGGGCGGAACCTTCGTCTTGATCATGCGCATCGCCAGGCCGACCGCCCCGCGCTGCATGTGCGCGTTGACACGGTACCGCGCCAGGCCCTGCACCTCGTACGAGAAGTCCGCATCCTTCTGACGGTCAAACGTCGCCTGCGTCTCCGCCGAGCTCATCTGCTCGAACATCTGCCGAGCCGTCGCCGGCGAGATCACCGGCGCATCCATCGGCGTCATCACTTGGTGCACCCGGATCACCGGCGGTTGCCCCGCGATCAGGTGCACGTCGGAAGCGTCGGCGTCGTACGCGGCCTTGAGGATGTCGTTGAGCTTCACGGGAATCTCCGGGTTTCTCTCACCAGCGGGGCGTGCGATGCGCCCGTCACAGGCGCGCAAGGTCGCGTCGTGATATCGGCGGAAGCACCGCCCGCGTTGACCCGGCAAACCGGCGAGTCTCGACAAGGTGTGCCGGTTGTAGCGGCCGGCGACGCCCACGAAAGGTCCGCGGCCCAATCGGCAAAGACTCCGACCAGCGCAGGCTTTCCCCTGCCTCTTCCCCCTCCCCCCCCCCTCCCCAACTCGCGCCGACCCAATCCCCCAGTTATCGAGACCCACCCTCCCGCACCAACGCCTCCCGCGCCGCCACCGCCAGCCGATCCGCCCGCTCGTTCTCCGGGTGCTCGTTGTGCCCGCGGATCCAGTGGAAGTGCACTTCGTGCGCCGCGGCCAGTTCGTCGAGCTTCTGCCAGAGGTCGATGTTCTTCACGGGCTTCTTGGCCGCGGTCTTCCAACCGCGGGCCTTCCAATCCTTGATCCAGGTCTTGAGCCCGTTAAGCACGTACTGGGAATCTGAATAGAGATGCACCACCGACCGCGACTTGAGCGAGGCGAGGCCCTCGATGGCGCCGATCAGCTCCATGCGGTTGTTTGTGGTCTCGAGCTCAGCGCCGAACTTCTCGATCTCCTTCCCGGTTGCCGGGTGACGAAGGATGAATGCCCAGCCGCCGGGGCCGGGATTCCCCGAACAGGCGCCATCGGTGTAGAGCTCGACTTTGGGAAGTGACGCATCGGTCATGAAGTTGCTCCGCCGAACGCGCGACGTTCGGCGCTGGGAGCCCGATCGCTGAACACACGAGACATGCGGGCAAGGTTACTCTCGCTCATTGGCCCTGTGATCCCTGAGCCGTCATCCCTCTCCTCCCCGCCTCTCCAGCGCCATGTCATGCGCCCGGTGGTACGCCGGCCCCAGGCGCGACCAGTCGAACTCCCAACTGAACCGCTCCACCGCGTTCCGCAGCGCGATGCGGTCGCGCCGTCGCTGCATGCAGTAGTCCAGCATCATGCGGCACATTTCCGCCGCGGCGTCGTGGTACGACCGCCCTCGCCGGTGGATGACCGACAGCCCCAGTTCCTGGTGCCCGATGAAGTGCTCCATCGCGTAGCGTCCGAACCCGGCCAGGTCGCTCGTAATCGCCGGTACGCCCAACGCCAGGCACTCGAGCGGCGTGTACCCCCACGGCTCGTACAGGCTCGGGAATATGCCGAGGTGGCACCCCCGAACAAACTGGTCGTACTCGATCCCCCACAGCGGGTTCACCGGGTTGATGAACTCCGGGTGGTACACCACCTTGACGGGATCCTCCGGCTTGTTGATGAGGTTCAGGTACCGGATCTGGTTGAGCACAGGGTCCAGCCAGTCGTCGTCCAGCATGTGCGTGTTGACCAGCGGCAACCGGTTCGTCTTCAGCGCAAACTGCGTCCGCCGGTAGCGAAGCCTCCAGTAGTCATCCACCATGTCGTCGAGGTGGATCTTCTCCCCCGAGGCGCCCGACCGGAACAGCTTCTCCCCAAGCCCGTCCGTGATCTTCCGAGTGACTTGTCGCAGCTCGTTCAACACGCCGCGCTTCTCAAGCACAATCGGGTTGATCGACTTGGTCTGCCGGCTGGTCACGATGAAGAACACCACCGTGATCCCCAGGTTCGCCGCCTTGAGCTCCGCGTTGAGCCGCGCGAGCGACTCCAGGCACAGGTCAAATCCCTTGTTGCGAGGCTCAAACCGCCCGCTCGTGAAGAAGTAGAGCGTCTTGTCGAGGTCGAACGAGTAGCTCGGGAAGAAGTGACCCATCACGAACTGGTGAATCCGTTCCTTGTACTCCGCGTGCCAGAACTGCATCTGGTGCGCCGCGTAATACTGCGCGATGTTCAACCCGTTGGGCGTCACCAGATCCGGCGAACGCCCCAGCAACTGCCCGCACTCCTCCGCCGTGATCGCGGACACCGTCGTGAATACGTGCGCCGCGTGCGCGCACGCCCGTTCCATCGCGAACTGCGCCTTGACGTTGTACTTCGCCGCCTGCTCGTACCCGTTCAGCCACGGCAGCCGGTCGTAGAACCCGTCCTCGCTCGACGCGATGTACCGTCCCAGCAGCGTCGCGTGCGTCGTGAACACCAGCGCCGCCGTCGACTTCTCATGCCGCAGCATCGGCAGCGCCAGCCCACCGAGCCACTCGTGAAAGTGCGCCACCACCCGCCGCGACTCTCCCCCCACGTTCGATCCGCTCTTGGACTTGATCTGCGCCAGCGGCCACAGCTCGCACGCCCGCTGCACCAGCCGACGCACCCCATCCCCAAACGACGCCGCGCCGTCGATCAACCCATCCCCCGACGGCGACTCCACGCCGTGGTCCTTCCACAACCGGTACTTGATCTCCGCCAACCGCTTCGGCGATACCCCGTGCTCGATCAGCAGCACGCGCGGATTCCCGGGAATCAGCCACCGACCGTGATGGATGTTCAGCCCCTCATCCCGCAGCGAGTTCAGCAGCGTCGCCATCCACCCCGTCGCCTTCGTCGGCTCAAACTCCACCGCCGCCTTCGACTCCACGTACGGCCCTACCAGGCAGTACGACTCCTTCCACCGATCCCCGATCGTCTCGGCCTTCGACCGAATCACCTGGTAAATCCCGCCGACCTGGTTGCACACCTCCCACGCCACCTCGAACAGGACCGTCCCAGCCGGGGCACGGTCATGGTCGGTCGTTCGGGCCGTTGCTTTGCCTTCCTGGCTCGCGGACATGGGGCCTCAATGTAGCACAGTTGCCCTCATCGCGGCCGCATTCCCACGCCCGCCCCGGGCCGACAGCCCGACTCGTCTCGTATCATCGCGGCATGCCGGAAACCGCCGCGACCCGTGTGCACCGTTTCGAAGTCCGACCCCGCCCCGGGATGGATGATCCCAAGGCACGCTCCGTCGAGCGCCAGGCCCGCGCCATCGGGATTCCCGTCGCCTCCGTGCGGTCCGCTCGCATCTACCTCATCGAAGGCCCGCTGTCCTCCTCTCAACTCGCCCAGGTCCGCGATGGCCTCCTCGCCGACCCCGTCACCGAGTCCGCCGCGACCGGCGCCACTCCCTCCCAGCCCGGCGCCGCCACCATCGAGGTCCACCCCCTCCCCGGCGTCATGGACCCTGTGGCGCAGTCCGTGCGCGAAGCCATCCGCGATCTCACCGGCATCGAACCCGCGGTCTCCACCGGCCTCCGCTTCGACCTCGCCGGCGCCTCCCCCGACCAGGCCACAGAGCTGGCCACCCGCATCCTCGCCAACCCCGTCGTCCACCGTGTCCACACCGGCCCCTTCACCCCCGACTCCCTTCCCCGCGGCAAGGCGTACCAGTTCAAACTCACCCACATCCCCATCCGTCACCTGTCCGACACCCAGTTGACCAAGCTCTCCCGCGAGGCCCACCTCTTCCTCAGCCTCGACGAAATGAAAGCCATACAGGCCGAGTACCAGCGCCAGGGCCGCGAACCTACGGACATCGAACTCGAAACCCTCGCCCAGACCTGGTCCGAGCACTGCGTCCACAAGACGCTCAAGAGCAAGATCCGGTATCGAAGCGAACGAGCGAAACAGCTGGAAAGCGGGACGGGGAACGACCCGATCCGATGGGCCGGCCGGCCCGGGCACACGGTCAACCCCGACGGCTCCATCACCATCGACAATCTCCTCAAGAGCACCGTCGCTGCGGCCACGTTCGAGCTGATTGCCGACGGCGTCGATTGGACCCTCTCCGTCTTCAAGGACAACGCCGGCGTCATCGCCCTCGACGACCAGCACGCCGTCTGCATCAAGGTCGAAACCCACAACCACCCCTCCGCCATCGAGCCCTACGGCGGCGCGGCGACGGGCGCCGGCGGCTGCATCCGCGACGTCATCGGCACCGGCCTGGCCGCCAAGCCGATCGCGAACACCGATGTCTTCTGCGTCGCGTGGAGAAGTGACAAAGTGACAGAGTCACGCAGTGACGCAGCGGGTTCTCCGGCGCCTTGCGCCTCGTCTCCGTCACTGCGTCACGGCGTCACGGCGTCACTGCCTCCCGGCACGCTCCACCCACGCCGCATCCTCACCGACGTGGTCGCCGGCGTCCGCGACTACGGCAACCGCATGGGAATCCCCACCGTCAACGGCGCGGTGTACTTCGACGACCGGTACATCGGCAACCCCCTCGTCTTCTGCGGCTGCATCGGCCTCATGCCACGGCACAAGATCAAGGGCGAAGCCAAGCCGGGTGACCACATCATCGCCCTGGGCGGGCGCACGGGCCGCGACGGCATCCACGGCGCCACCTTCTCCTCCTCCGAGCTCGAAGGCACCAGCGCCGACGAGTTCTCCCACGCCGTCCAGATCGGCAACGCCATCGAGGAAAAGCGCCTTCTCGACGCCATCCTCCGCGCGCGCGATGAAGACCAGCTCTTCCACGCCATCACCGATTGCGGCGCCGGCGGCTTTTCCTCCGCCGTCGGCGAGATGGGCGCCAAGCTCGGCGCCGAGGTCCACCTTGAACGCGCCCCGCTGAAGTACGACGGCCTCTCGTACACCGAAATCTGGATCAGCGAGGCCCAGGAACGAATGGTCCTCGCCGTTCCCCAGCACAACATCGAAGCCCTCCGCCGGATTTGCCTCGAAGAAGGCGTCGAGCTCGCCGATCTCGGCACTTTCGGCACGCCTTCCAAGGAAATCATCCTCCACTACAAGGGCCATGAAGTCGGCCGACTCGATACCCACTTCCTCCACGAAGGAATCCCGCAGCCGGTCAGGGAAGCGGTGTGGAAGGGTGAAGAAAGCGAGACAGCGAGTCAGCGAAACTGCGAAGCAGCGAAGAAGCAAGACTGCGAAGTGGCGAGACAGAGACTCAGTAACACCACAGAGCCGCGTGGTTCGGGTATGCCCGGCCCTGTCTCCCTGTCTCGCTGTCTCGCTGACTCGCTCCTCTCTCTCCTCTCTCACCCCAATATCGCTTCCAAGCACTGGATCATCCGCCAGTACGACCACGAGGTGCAGGGCAACACCGTCGCCAAACCCCTCGTCGGCCCCGCCTCCCGCGGCCACGGAAACGCCGCCGTCCTCGAACCCATCCCCGGCTCCGGCCGCGGCATCGCCATCGCCTGCGGCCTGCAGACCGGCGTCGGCGATACCGCTGTCGGCGGCGATCCGTACCTCATGGCCCTTGCCGCCATCGATGAGTGCGTGCGGAACTTGGTCTGCGTCGGCGCGGACCCCTCCCGCATCGCCATCCTCGACAACTTCTGCTGGCCAAGCTGCGCCAAACCGGAAAACCTCGGCACGCTCGTCCGCGCCGCCGAGGGCTGCTACGACGGCGCCAAGGCCTACCGAACTCCTTTCGTCTCCGGCAAGGACTCGCTGAACAACCAACTCAAGTACACCGACCCCGCCACCGGCAATGAACATGTGATCGAGATCCCCCCCACGCTCCTCATCACGGGCCTCGGCATCGTTCCCGACATCAACCGCTGCGTGAGCATGGATGCGAAGAAGGCCGGCAATGTTCTGCTTCTCATCGGCAAGACGACAAACGCGATGGGCGGATCCCACTACCAGAAGGTGGCACGCCTCTCCGAGGCGTGCGCCACACCCTCATCCCCAGTCCCCATCACCGACCTCTCCGCCGGCCCCCAAACCGCCCGCCTCATCTTCGAGCTCATCCAGCGGGGCCTCATCGCCTCCGCCCACGACGTCTCCGACGGCGGCCTCCTCGTCGCCATCGCCGAAATGCTCATCGCCTCCCCCGGCCTCGGCGCGAGCATCGATCTCGCCGCGGTGCATCCCGACCCCATCGCCGCGGCGTTCTCCGAGTCCCCCAGCCGCTACCTGCTCGAAGTCCCGCCGGAGAACATCTCCGCCATCCGCAGCCTCGCCAGCAATACCCCGATCACGCAACTGGGTGCGCTTGATAGCACGAGCCGCCTCACATGGACTTCTCAGCACGTGGACATGCGCACCGACGACCTTGCCAAGGCGTGGCTGGCACCGTTGGATTGGTAGCCGCCGCTCCAGCAGCCTAATGCTTGAAGTGCCGAACCCCCGTCGTCATGCACGTCACGCCTCGCGCTGCGCACAAGTCAAAGGTCTCCTGATCGCGCTTTGACCCACCGGGATGCACGATCATCGACACCCCCGCATCGCACAGAATCTTCGGCCCATCCGGGAACGGGAAAAACGCATCCCCCACCGCAATCGCTCCCTTCGCCCTGTTCCCCGCCCCTCCCGTCCCCCCCGTCCCCCCCACCCCCCCCGCTTTCTCAACGGCGATCTTGCACGCCGTCACGCGATCCACCTGCCCCCCGCCCGTCGCGTGCAGCACCGTCGCCCCCGCACCACCGTCGCCCCCGATCACGACCGCATTGCTCCCGACAAACCGCACCACCACTTCCAGCATCGCCGCCGCTTCGAGCTGCGCCGCCGTCGGCGCCGGACCCGCCGCATGCACCCACGCCCCCGGCGTGGGCGTCCGCACATCCCGATCCTGCACCAGCATGCCCCCCGGCACCGACCGGTACTCCAGTTTTCGCCGCGTCGAGGCCGCCCGCTCCCCCGTCGCCAGCAGGCGCACACCCGTCCATCGCGCCCGAATCATGTCCAGCGCCTCGGGCGTGAACTCCGGCGCGACAATGACCTCCAGGAACGTGTCGGGCCCGCAGATCCGCTCCGCCGCGTCGCGATCGATGACCCGGTTCACCGCCAGGATCCCGCCGTACGCCGCGAGCGAATCCCCCGCGATGGCCAGGTCCACGGCCCGGCGGACCGCCCCCGCGCCCTCCACCACGCACGCACACCCGCACGGATTCGTGTGCTTGATCACCGCCGCCCCCACCGCCCCAGGCCGCAGCCGCCCCAGCGCCTTCACCAGCTCCAGCGCCGCCGCCGCATCGTTGATGTTGTTGTAGCTCAGCTCTTTCCCGTGAAGCTTCCGCGCATTCACCACCGAAGGCCCGGTCGAAGCCGGATCGCGGTACAGCGCCGCCTCCTGGTGCGGGTTCTCCCCGTACCGAAGCTCGTCCACCTTCACATACCCCAGCCGCAACGTCTGCGGGAACGCCGCCTCCCCGGAGCGGCTCAGGTACGCCGCGATCGCCGAGTCATACTCCGCCGTCCTCGCAAACGCCGCCGCCGCCAGCTCGCTCCGCAGCCGCCTCGTCGTCCGCCCGTTGTTCGCGCCAAGCTCCCCCACCACCCGGTCGTACGCCCCCGGCGACGTCACCACCGTCACCCACTCAAAGTTCTTGGCCCCCGAGCGGATCATGCTCGGCCCACCGATATCAATCTGCTCGATCGCCTCCCGCTCCTGAACTCCCGGCACGCTCACCGTTCGCTCAAACGGGTACAGGTTGATGCACACCAGGTCGATCGGCCTGATCCCATGCGCCTTCATCGCCGCGGCGTGTTCCGCCTCATCCCGCACGCCCAGCAGGCCCCCATGCACCATCGGGTGCAGCGTCTTGACCCGCCCTCCCATGATTTCCGGAAACCCCGTCACCTTGTCGATCGGCGTGACGGCGATCCCCGCCGCCGCCAAGGCCTGCGCCGTCCCCCCCGTCGAAATGATCTCGACCCCGTGCGAGGCCAGCGCCCGCGCAAAGGGCACCAGATCCGTCTTATCCGAGACGGAGAGAATCGCCCGCGAGATGGGCACGAGGTCCGGCACGGCTCACCGCCGCAGGAACTTGACGACCACGCCCGAACGGCTCACCGCGTACAGGTTGCCGTCCACGAACGAGTCGGGCTTGAGCATCGCCACCCCCGGCACCTTCGCCCGCTCAAGCAGGTCGCCCCGCTCCGGGTCGATCAGCGCCGCCTCGCTCCCGTTGAACGCCAGCAGTCGGTTCCGGTTGATCGCCACCACCACCCCGTCGCTGAAGTCCTTGCACCGCCACAGCACCGACCCGCTCGATCCCTCAAACGCCACCAGACCCTCCCCGGGGATCGAGCAGTACACCCTCCCGCCGAACGCCGTGGGCTGCGTGCGCAGCGGGTGCGCCGTCCGGTACCGCCACAGCATCGACCCGTCAAAGGGCGAGAACGCGTACAGCGACTGGTCCAGGCTCGCCACAAACATGATGTTGTTGTCCGCGACCGGGTCCGTCTCCACGCCTCCGAACATGCTGTTCCGCCCGATCAGCCCCCCCGTCTCCGCGTTCAGGAACACCACCTGCCCCGATTGCGCCACCGCCCCCACCGTCGATCCCAGCAGCACCGGCTTGTGCGAAACCGGCCCGCTCATCCCAAAGCCCCACACCTTCACACCCCCGATGCTCCCCAGCGCCATGTGGGCCATCACCTCGCCCGCCGGCGTCCCGAAGATCATCAGCCCGCCGAACACCGCCGGCTCCGTCGCCACCACCTTCTCAATCCGCTTCCGATCACGCAGCACCCCCGTCTGCGCATCCACCGTGAACACCTCCGCTTCGCTGATCGCAAACACCCGATCCCCATCCACCTCCAGCCCCACAAACCGCGTCAGCGGATTCGCCAGCTCCGCGACCGTCCGCGAGGCGCCCGTCGATGCCTCCAGCACGCTCACCTGGCTTCCCGCCTCCAGCACCACCACCACATCCGCCTTGGGGGCAATGAACTGGATCGGCAGGTTCCCCGTGATCGCCGGGAACCCCGTCCAGTCCCTCCGATACCCGAGCTTCGCCCAATCCCCCGCATCCGTCGAGAACGCCGCCAAACGCTTGTCCGGCGACATCCCCTTCCCAACGGTGTACGGGTCCGATGAACACCCCATCAACAGACTCGCGGCCAGCAGGGCAACTCCACCGCGGTACGTCAAGTTCAGAGCACGCATCAGTCAGAACCTCTCAAAAGGGAGCGTCAACGACGCCTGGGAAGGGGCATGGGGGGACGGGGGGACGGGGGGGAGGGCGGAAGGGGCAAAGGATACGGGGGCAGCAAGCCGACAGGGAAACCAAGGGCATAAGTGCAGGGCCGACCAGTATCGAGGCGCGCGGGCGGCCGGTCAAGCCGCACCCTCCCTTTACATGCGACCCCGAACCTGCGACAGTTCCACCGTGTTCACCGGCCTGATCCAAGCCCTCGGCACCCTCCGCTCCGCCTCCCCTTCTCCGGCAGGGGTGCGCCTCACCATCGAGGGCCCCCCCTGGCTCCCATCCCGCGGCGAATCCATCGCCGTTTCCGGCTGTTGTCTGACCGTGGTCGACACGTCCGGCAACCTCATGTCGTTCGACGCTGTCCCCGAAACCCTCGCCAAGACCAACCTCGGCTCCCTCGCTTCAGGCGACAGGGTGAATCTCGAACGCGCCCTCCAGGTCGGCGACCGCCTCGGTGGACACTTCGTCCAGGGACACATCGACGGCCTCGGCACCGTCGGCCGGGTCCAGACCACCCCCGAGTGGCGCGTCACGGTCCGGCTCCCTACCTCCCTTATGAAGTTCATGGCGCCCAAGGGCTCCATCTGCATCGACGGCGTCTCCCTCACCCTCGCCGACGTCAACCATGCGGGAAGCTCAATCGCCGTCGCGCTCATCCCCACCACCCTCGAACTCACCACCCTCGCTCAACTCAAGCCCGGCCAACGCGTGAATATCGAAGCCGATCCCATCGCCAAGACGATCGTGAACTACCTCGAGCACTTCGCCCCATTGATTCCTTCCCCCGGGATGGAGCCCCGACCGTGAGAGTCCTCGGCATCGACCCCGGCCTGCGCATCACCGGCTACGGCTGCGTCGAGAGCGCACGGCTCGATCCGACGCTCATTGAGGCCGGCGTCTTCCGCCTCACCGGCGCGGGCAAACGCGAGACCGTCTCCGATCGCCTCCTCGAGCTCGAGACCGACATCGCCGCCCTCATCGAACGCCTCCGCCCCGAAACGGTTGCCGTCGAGGCGCTCTTCGCCCACTACAAGCACCCCGCCACCGCCATTTCCATGGGCCACGCCCGCGGCGTCATTCTGCTCTCCATCCGCCGCGCCGGCCTCACCCTCGTCGAACTCAAACCCAACGAAGTCAAGAAGTTCCTGACCGGCAACGGCCACGCCGGCAAGGAGCAGATGCAGGAAGCGGTGAAGGACCGACTGGGGCTCAAGGCCGCGCCGGAGCCGCCGGACGTCGCCGACGCCATCGCGATCGCGATGTGCGCCGCGGCACGGGCGCAGTTCGTCCCCTAAACTTCTTGTCTATGCCCGAAAGCTCCAGCCGCGCCCAGGTCCTGATCGTCGACGATGAGCCCGACCACGCCGAAGTCATGGCGGAGGCCCTGCGCAAGCCCGGCCACATCTGTACGATCGTGAACTCCGCCCCGGCCGCCATGGAGGAGCTCAAGCTCGGCGCCTTCGACGTCATCATCACCGACCTCCGCATGCCCAACTCCGGCGGCCAGGCCGGGATCGCCGCCGACGGCGCCGATGCGGGCCTCAAGGTCCTCGAAGCCTGCCGCACACTCCAGCCCCAGGCCGAGACGATCATGGTCACCGCCCACGGGGATGTCCCCACCGCGCGGGCCGCCTTCAAGCACGGCGCGTACGACTTCATTGAAAAGCCACTCGATCTCGACGTCTTCCGCAACCTCGTCAACCGCGCCGCCGAAACCGTCCTCCTCCGGCACGAGGCCTCCGGTGCGGGCTTGGGCGACCTCATCCAACACGAGGGCTTCGCCGGCATCATCGCCGGGTCCGAGCCGATGCGCCGCATCCTGCGTCAGGTCAAGACCGTGGCCGCTTCCAACCTCCCCGTCCTCATCACCGGCGAGAGCGGCACCGGCAAGGAGCTCATCGCCCAGGCCATCCATCGCAATAGCCCGCGCGCGCCCAAGCGCTTCGTCGCGCTCAACTGCGCCGCGGAAGCCGAGAACCTCCTCGAAGACCAGCTCTTCGGCCACATCCGCGGCGCCTTTACCGGGGCCGAAAAGGACCGCGAAGGCGTCTTCGAGTACGCCAACGGCGGCACCCTCTTCCTCGACGAAATCGGCGACATGCCCCTCAAGATGCAGGCCAAGCTCCTGCGCGTCCTCGAAACCGGTGAAGTCGTCCGCCTCGGCTCCAACGACCCGCGCAAGACCGATGTCCGCCTCGTCAGCGCCACCAACAAGGATGTCAAGGCCATGTCCTCCCGCGGCGAGTTCCGCGAGGACCTCCTCTTCCGCATCCAGGGAACTCTGATCCTCCTTCCACCTCTGCGCGAGCGCCGGGAAGACATACCTCGCATCGTCCGCCACGCCATCTCCAAAGCCGCCGCTTCCAACTTCCCCAATCAACCCACTCCTGACATCACCGACGCCGCCATGATGCGCCTCACGGCCTTCCACTGGCCCGGCAACGTGCGCCAGCTTCTCAACGTCGTCCAGAACATGGTCGTCATCGCCGTCGGCGAGAGCGACAAGCCCGCCACCGGCGGGATCGTGCTCGACGTCCGACATATCCCCGACGACATTCGCGCAGCCGATGAAGAGACATCCCCCGCCACCGACACCGGCGCCGCGGCCGGGTCCCTTGCGGGCACCAGCCTCGAGCAAATCGAGAAACGCGCCATCCGCGAAACGCTCCGCCTCACCAATGGCAACCGCGAACACGCCGCCAAGCTGCTCGGAATCGGCGAACGCACGCTCTACCGCAAGCTCAAGGAATACGGCCTCCGCTGACGTCTTTCGAGCGTTCTCGCTCGTTCGCGCTGCTCGATCAAACGCGCCTTACGCACACGTAGTCTCGTCGTCGTTTACGCCGGCGTCACTCAAAGCCCCAGCATCCAACATCGTTGCACTTGCAGTCCCAGCGAAATCCGTTCGCGAGAGCTTTGAAGCAGACTTGGCAATGTTGGGAGCAAGGATTCTGACAGTTGGAATCTCTGAACAATCGCGCAACCGTTGTGCGAGAATGATCGTACCTGAATGCGGCCGGGTGAATCGGGCGGCATGGAGACGATCATGGGCATGCGGAAGAACGAGTCGCTGGGCTTTGTGGACGCGATGATGGTGGAGCTGGGCGGGCCGCGGTCGGGGGCGCTGCTGGAGCGGCTCGACGTGGCCACGCCGTGGGAGAAGCTGGCGGCGCCGATCCTGAAGCTGCCGGAGTACAGGGGGACCGGGGCGGGCCGGCCGGCCTGGAGCCCGGTGCTGATGCTCAAGTGCCTGATGCTGGCCAAGTGGAACAACCTGTCGGACCCCGGGCTGGAGGAGGCGCTCAAGGACCGGATCAGCTTCCGCAAGTTCGTCGGGCTGTCCTTCACGGACACCACGCCCGATGAGACCACGTTCGTGAAGTTCCGGGCCCGCCTGCGCGAGGCCGGCCTCCACGATGTCATCTTCGACGCGGTCGTGAAGCACATCGAGCGTCAGGGCCTGTTGGTCAAGGAGGGGACGATGGTGGATGCGACGATCATCGAGGCCCCACGCGGCCGGCCCCGTCCCGACGGCACAACCACACGCGACCAGGACGCCAGCTTCACGAGCAAGCACGGCGTGCCGCACCACGGGTACAAGGGGCACATCGCGGCGGACCTGTCGGGGATCGTGACGGACTACCGCTTCGGCACGGCCAAGGAGCACGACAGCAACTACATCGATGAGCTGACCGATCGGGAGGCCAAGCTGGTGCTGGCCGACAGTGCGTACTCGGACCGCGCACGCCGGGAGGCGCTGCGGTCGCGCGGCGTGATCGACGGCATCTGCTACAAACGCAACCGCGGGCAGAAGAAGCTCTACGACTGGCAGGAGCGGTGGAACCGGCTGGTGTCCAAAGGCCGGGCCCGGGTCGAGCATCCCACGGCGATGCTCAAGCAGCAACTCGGGTACCGGAGGGTGAGGTACCGAGGCCGAGAACGCAACGCCCTGGACTTCGCCCTGACCCTGACCGCGTGCAACATCAAGAGGAGCCTGAGCCTGAGAGCGGCGTGAGCCGCGGGGAAGTTCCTCCAACCAAGCACCTGACCTCATCGAGTTCACATGCCCTCGGTTCACCCCGCACCACACACGCGGTATTGTTCAGATGTTCCAGTTTATAGAGATAAGTTCAAGGGTTGATTGTCTGAATGTGGCTCGGGCAAAGCACAAAGGTGGCGTGTCAACCGCCTTGTAAGACATCAGCACGCCATCCGAGTCGGTATCAACGTACACCACGTCGACCTCGAAGTAATCGTCATCCCAGAGCGACGCCAAGGCTGTACGTTCGGTTGTCGGCTTTGTCGCGCCGGCGGCCGTTCCTGCAAGTTGAGCCTCCAGACGTGCCTTTGCCAGTCCGGAGAGCTGCATTGAGGCTACCGCCTCGGACAACAGACCGTTCGAGGGGTCGCATTGCGTTGAGGGCGACCCCGTAAAAGTGCTGAGGGCAAGTACGAGGGCTGCGATACTCATAATGACCTTCTCCTTCGCGGAATTCGGAAACTGACCTGGCGAGCATTCCGCGCAAGCTCGCCAGATGTTACGGTTCGTTCGACACTTGAACGACCCGGACGATCGGTACGACCCGCTTAGTGCGAGTGAGTCGAAGTTGCAACTGATCAGAAACAGCTTGCAGCCCTGCATCCGATTTCCAGCTGCCTCCGGTCGGCACCTGCAAGGCCACGTCATACGTGCCACCACACCCGCTCTCGTCAATAACTACGGCGTCGAATCGCTCGCTGAGAGCTTCAACGATGCCAGCCATCGGCACTGCTCTTGCCTCCCATCGGTTTGCCGCCCCGCTTACAAAGAGGACCTTCGATCCGCTGGTTGGCGGTCCCCGCAGCTCGTGGTCTTTGCCGAGCACGATCACTTCCGAGTACTCTCGCGCCATTTCGACCTCAACCCCGAGTGCAGCGCTGGCCGCCGACAAGAGTACCGTAGCCCTGGCCTGCTTGGCATGGGACCCTTGAATCTCGACCGCGAGGCAAGTGTCAATGATTCGGGTAGGTCCCTGGACCTGCCGACTAGAAACGTGGCATACGGACATGATCAAATCTGCAAGACGTATCCCTTCGATTCTAAAATGGGTAGGATCATCGATCAACACCCCAGACGACTTATCGAAATGCCGAGAAACACGCACATCAAGAATGTGTGCATGGCGCCGCTTGGATTGAGCACCGGGCGCTGATCGGTCGCAATCATCAGAGCACGATGCGAACCGACTTTGTGGTTGAGGTGCGTGACAGGTGCAACTGGAAAGTGCAGCCAGCGTTCCTACCGCCGAAATGACTGCGGCAAGGTGAGTTGAGCCTCTGAGAAACACGAAACCCAGTGTAGTGATTCTCACGTCGAAGTCCAGCGTTTGCCTCATTCCATCCCGTCATCTCTACTTGTGTGTGTGTGTTGTTTTTTTTTGGGGGGGGGGGGGGGGGGGGGGGGGGGGGGGGGAGAGTCCCCCCCCCCCCCCCC